>JBPXJQ010000012.1:0-280638 GCA_051715345.1 Candidatus Blackallbacteria bacterium | reverse complement strand
ACGCACGGCGATTGTCGAGCCCAAAGAACCCATTCAGATAGCCGATGGAAGTGGTGGGATTCCTGATCCATTACTCTGGGATCAACTCCCCAAAATGGCCATTCACAAAGTCCCCGGATGTTTGGAAGAAAACTGTAAAATGGCCTTTGAGCACATGGCAGGTGGCCCAGATATTATTGTTAAAGTACCGCCATCGAGAATCATTAATGAAGAAACAGACTCTGACGGCGTCACCTTGCAAAGAATCAGTGCGGTGATCCCCAACCATGCCAAGCCAGGGGGGCGTGTTCGCGTGCTCTCGGATGATATCGAAATCGAAGTTTTTGGGGTCACACCTGTCTCATGCAACAGCGTTCAGAGAAATTCGAGCTATGTTATTTCAAATACCTTGCAAAACAAACCCAATACACCTTGTGGCCAAACCCGAGCAAAAGCGCCCTAAAGCCCCACCACCTCTTCGGCGCTCAGCCCTGTGTACTTGCAAATACTCGCCACAGGCAGGCCATCGGCTTTCATCTGGCGGGCACTTTCCCTTAAGGCGTCTTGTTTGCTTTTTTGCTCACGTTGACTTACTTCCTCTTTCACCAACTCAAGCATGGTTTTTCTCAGTTCTTGACGTTCTGCGGCCAAACCCATTTGCTCAAGCACCTCCTTGGTATCTATCGGATGGATCAATGCCATCACCGTTAAAATCGCTTCGATCCACGTCTGTCTCTGCTCTGATTCTAACACGCCACGCAAAATCTGCTGCAAATAAGGGAAACAGCGTATCTGCCTGCCAAAACCCAGGCACAATTTCGTGCAATTCAATTTTGTAATGGGCCAAGGCTGCTTCCAAAGTCGGAGTGAGGTTGGGCAAAACCAACCAGGAACTCAAATGCGACTCATAGCCAATCTTAAATTTCACACGGTACAGCAGCGTATATGCCAATAAAACTTCAAAATTTCCGGGCTTGAGGGGATCTGCCACTGACTTAAATGCCAGCAGATTTTGATCTGTCAAATGATGCCAAAGAGGATGCTTCAGCCATTCGCCTTGGGTATCTGCGGGCGAAATGATCACCAAATCCGCTTTCAGCGGCAATTTACCAGCTTGGGGTCCTCGATGACCGACAAACCCAAGGTACTGAGTGTTTCTCGCATCAATTGTTTAAAGGCATCATCCCAGGGAATGTGCTCTTGCGCTTTCTTCACCATTCTCTTATTCAAAGCCTTATTGAAACCCTTATTGAAATCCTTAACCCAACCCCTGATACATCCCAAAACGCGTGCGCAGGGTCAGACGCGCCTCGGGGGTGAGTGGCCCCCCCTGGGCCATTAAGACGTGGGCTGTGGAGAGCATAAACCACAGACTGTGCAGCTTGAGCAGGGGAATCATGCGGCTTTCCCAAATGGAGTCCAGGGGCCGTTCTTGGCGATACCCCGCCAACAGGCAGGGCAGAAACTTCTGCAAGAACAAGCGGCGGTTGTGGGCCGACTTGACCAAGAGATAGTGAAAGAGCACCCCCGCCAAATCCTGAGCATAAAAAGCATAACAGGCATCGTCAAAGTCCAGCAGGGTAAAGCTGGCATCGGGGCGCACCAAGAGATTCAGGGGCGAGATATCGCCATGGATCAGGCCATAGTCGGCCTTGTTGCGTGGCCAGCTCTGGCAGAGCAAGAGGGTCTGATGATATTCAGCCAAGAGTTCAGCTTCTTCGGGTGCCCAATCGCAATCAGGCAGCGCATGTAAAGTCTCCCAATCGGGGCGGCGCTCTGCCGGGGGCTCCCAGTTCTCGGCGCAGAGATGCAATTTGCCAATCAAGCGGCCCAGCTCAAAGATCTCCTGCAAGCCCCAGGCATTGTCGTCAAAAAAAGTCGAGGGCTGGCCTTCGGCCCAGGCAAAAGCCACGGCAGAAAAGGGCCCCGCACTTTCCACCCAATGGCCTTGCAAAGACGGCAAAGGCAGGGGAAGATCGAGTCCTTGGGTCTGCAAATGCATGAGCCAAGCCGATTCAGCCAAAAGCCAATCCAGGGGGCGGCGACTGGCATGACTGATGCGCAGCACAAGCTGGGTCTGCTCCGATTGCAGGCGCTTAACAAAATTCACACTGCTATTGAGTTCGCTGAGTGAAAAGGGTTCACTCAGCCAGCGGCGGGCCAATTCAGTTTCGTGGCTGGCCTGCCAGTCAGACTGGCCTGTTTTGGGCAAAGGTAACATCGTGAGCGGCTCTCCCAATTGCAATTAGAGGTATTGTTTCAGGTTTTGCCTGCCGGTGGCAAGAGCTGGAAATTGTCACACAAAGTGTCGTTTCATTAAGTGTATTGGGCGCAGATCAAAAGTGGATTAAATTTTCTGTAAAAGACGCTTTTTTTAGCAGGATAGGCGAGAAAGTCCGGGTATAAGAAAACAAGCAAAGAACCAATTTGAGAGCTAAGAGGGCGGACTATGTGGAAACCAGAGCATAATCATCAGATACCAACAGGTGTGGCCGATCTTTCAACCGTGATCTGTTCAGATTTGAGTGCCATTCGCTTCTTTTATGGCGAATTGCTGGGGCTCGAAGAAAAGATCTGGAAAGAGAACAGCTACAGCGTCTTTCAACTCGGTCAGACCGAAGTCATGTTTTGTCAGAACAATGCCAGCCAAAAGAGCCAAAATACAGCTTACGACTATTTGGACATTCCCTGTCAATGGTCAATCCGGGTGCCCGAAGCCCTGTTTTTGGGCGTGCTTTACCAGCTCAAAAACAGCAAAGAACAGCTTTTAACCAACAAACCCGATTGGCGGCATGGCAGCTATTGGGGCGTCACGGTCAACGATCCGGTGGGCAACCCGATTGAACTCTATACCATCCCCCAGGTCGAACCCGTCGAAAAGGAATGGGAAACCCACGCCCTCACGAGCCTGCTCTAAGAGCGGATTCATCAACCTACCGATTTGTCTTGACCCCCAGCTCGGGGTACAATGCCAGACATGGCAACAGTTCTTGAAATATCCAATCTCTCCAAACGCTATGGCAAAGTCCAGGCCCTGCAAAGTCTCAATTTAAAAGTTGAAGCCGGCAGCACCTGGGGCATTCTTGGCCCCAATGGCAGCGGCAAAACCACCACCCTTGGGATTGTGCTGGGCGTGCTCAAAGCCACCACAGGGGATTACAGCTGGTTTGAGGCTGCCCCCACGGCCCAGGCCCGGCGCCGGGTCGGCACCTTACTTGAAACCCCCAATTTTTATACCTATCTCTCGGCCCAGCGCAATCTCGAAATTGTCGCAGCGATCAAAGGCCGGGGCCAGGAGCGCATCAAAGAAGTGCTGGATCTGGTTTTGCTCAGTCAGCGCTCCAAAGACGCGATCAGCACCTATTCACTGGGCATGCGCCAGCGCTTGGCCCTGGCATCGGCCCTGCTCTCCGACCCGGAAGTATTGGTACTCGACGAGCCCACCAATGGGCTTGATCCCCAGGGCATCGCCGATGTCCGCGCGGTTATTCAGCGCACAGCCCAAACGGGCAAAACAATCATTATGGCCAGCCACATTCTCGACGAAGTCGAAAAAGTCTGTACCCACGTGGCCGTACTCAAACAGGGCAAACGCCTTGCAGCGGGTTCGCTCAGCGAGGTACTCACCTCTGGGCCGCTCTTGCAGATTTCGGGAGGTGAGTTATCCACACTCAAACAAATGGCTGAGCAGTGTCCGGGGGTCAAACAGGTCCGCGAGAACGGCGACAAACTCGAACTCAACCTCGAAAACGAAAAAACCCCATCAGAGATCAACCGCTGGTTTATGGAGCAGGGCGTGGCCTTGAGCCATTTGGCGATCTACAAACCCAATCTCGAAAGTGGCTTTTTGGCCCTGATACGGGAGGAGAAACAAGATGCGCCTGCTGATCATTGAGCTGAGAAAAGTCATTTGGTACCGCGCCTTCTGGATTTCGTCTTTTGGCTATCTCCTGCTGATGCCACTGCTGTTTATGAGCCTGGCCAATTTTAATATCCAGGTCTCAGGCGGCACCAGTCTGGGTCTCAATCTCTACCTCTTTCCCCAAGTCTGGCAAAACGTGACGTATATGGCCAGCTGGTTCAATTTGCTGCTCTATTTTTTCGTGATTCTCTTGGTCACCAACGAGTTTCAATTTCGCACCTTGCGGCAAAATATTATCGACGGGATGAGCCGCGAAGAGGTCTTGATTGGCAAATTGCTGCTTTTACTCTTGTTCACGGTTGTTTCCACCCTCTTGGTGGCAGCTGTGGGGCTGGGCTGTGGCTTGGCCTACGGCGAAGGGGTCAACTGGGCCACCGCCACTGAAAAAATTCACTTTCTCGGGATCTTTTTCCTGCAGTGTTATGCCACCTTGGTTTTTGCCCTGTTTTTGAGTCTGGTTGTGCAAAAACAAGGTCTGACCATTATTGCCTACCTCTTTTATTCAATGGTGGTCGAAAACGTGCTGCGCTTTAAGCTCCTGCCACAGGGTTGGGGCGATTACCTGCCCATGAAGGTCATCTCCGATCTGATTCCCAATCCCCTGCCCTCCCTGCTCGGTATGGGGGTTGCCAAAGACCCAGAATGGATCTCGGTCTTTTTGACCCTGGGGTATATTGCCTTGTTTTCGCTGGCTTCTTGGGGCTGGCTGCGCTGGCGGGATCTGTGAGTGTCTGACTCTCAACTCGCGGAAGATCTGCGCAGTGCCTTAGAGCGGCGCGCGGCACTCTTCGCTCTTTTGGCCGCCGAAAACACCACTGCCTATCGCCTCTTTCATGGCAGCAACGAGGGTCGTCCGGGTCTGACCGTGGATCGCTACGGCCCCCAATTGCTGATTCAGAGCTTTCATACTCCCCTCAGCCCCGACGATCTCGCCACGATTGAAGCCATCAGCAGCAGCCATTTTCAGCCTTCAGAAGTGGTTTACAACGACCGCAGCGCGGCCCATTCGCGCCGCAAAGACGCAGACGCGCTCAGCCCCCACACCTTTCTCTGCCAAGAGCTCAACCTGAAATACACGGTCATGGGCAAACATGCAGGCCAGGATCCCCTGCTCTTTCTCGATCTGCGGGTCGGGCGGCGCTATGTCCTGACCCATGCAGCGGGGTGTTCGGTCCTCAATCTCTGCGCCTATACCTGTGGCCTGGGGCTCGCAGCCATGCAAGGCGGAGCAAGTGAGGTCTGGAATGTGGACTTTAGCAGCCGCTATCTCGACGTTGGACGCGAAAACGCCCGGCTGAACCACTTGGACAAGACCCAACACCATTTTTTGCAGAGCGATTTTTTTACTGCCGTCAAACAATGGGCGGGCCTGCCAGTGACCTTTCGCAAGGGCAAAGGACTTGAAAGTCGCAGCTATCCCAAACTGGCCCCCCGGCAATTTGATCTGGTCTGTTTGGACCCGCCGCGCTGGTCCAAAAGTCCCTTTGGCACGATTGACCTGATTCGCGATTACCAGAGCGTGTTTAAACCCGCTCTTTTGGCCACCCGCCCCGGTGGCCGCCTGCTCTGCACCAATAATGTCGCCGAAGTGCCGCGCGAGACCTGGGCCGAAAGCCTGATGCGCTGCGCCAGTAAAGCTGGGCGAGAGATTCAATCTCTGCAATGGCTGGAGCCCGAGGCAGACTTTCCTTCGCGGGACGGGCAGCACCCTCTCAAAATTGCTGTTTTGCAGGTCTGAGCCATGTGGCGCTGTATCCAATGTGGCGAAAAAAACGAAGGCGCTTACAAGAGTTGCTGGCAATGTGAAGCGCACAAAGATGGCAGACCCAAGCCAAAACCAGCGCCAAAACTGGAGCCAAAACCAGATGCTCAGGACACAGTTCTGCAGGTTGCTCTGCCAGATAACGCGAATGACGAAGGACTCAAAACCAGTCTGAGCGACCGTTTTATCTGTCGTTGCTGTGGCCATAACAACGCAAAATTGCAAGCCCCCCCCCAGCTCTTGGGAGTCATTTCAGCTTCCTGCAGCGCGTGCAGCTATACAGAGCTTTACCAAAGTGAGATTCTGCTGCGCCAGGGTGAAGCCGCTCTGGATCTGCTCTTTGGCCCCCGCGTGGTATACTGAGCGCACCTTGAAGTGGAGGTTTCAGACCGATGAAAATCAAAGACGCAGTGCGTTTGGCGCTTTTACACTGCCACCGTCAGGGCTGGCTGACCTCGGGGGTTTGGGGTCAAGACAACGAGGGTGTGGGCCCCGGCGCCAAAGGCGGTGTGCTGGCTGAAACCCAAGGCCTGCCCTTCGCGCACAACACGATACTCAACGAGCGTTCTGCGGCCTGGATTCCCTACTCTGCTGCATTTTTGCGCCAGCCCGCTGTGGGTGTGATGCAGTTTGCCGATTACCAGCACAATACCTACGACATTATGAAAATGATCGGCGAAACCTGCTGGGCCAGTGGCGGGCGTGTGCCCATGCCGCTGGTGATCATGACGGCTTACGGCGCCCTGAGTGGCAAAGGCGCCCTCTACCACTCCCAGACCGTTGAAAACGAAATGGTCGGCCTGCCCGGCTGGAAAGTGGTCTCGGTCTCCAACCCTTACGATGCCGCCACCCTGCTTGTGGCAGCGATCAAAGACCCGAATCCTGTGCACTTTATGTATCCCCGCGCCCATGCCGGTTTTCCCACCGATTCGGCCACAACCCAAGGTTTGGCCCACCTGGAATTGCCCGGTTTTGCACTTTTGCCGGGCGAAAAAGAACTGCTCGAAAGCCCCTCGACCCTGGCAGGCAATCCCAACGCCCGTACCCAGTGGCTGGCGTATACCACGGCACCGATGGACCAGCGTGACGGCAGTTGGGTTCAGGCCTGGCCCGAAGGCCTGATCATTCCCGAAGACAGTTTGGGCACAGCCCGCCTGATTCGCGCAGGGGATCAGGGCGTGGTCTTCTCCCATGGCCGCTTAATGCCGATGGCCTGGAAAGCAGCCCAATGCCTGAGCTTTTTGACAGGCCAAGAAATCGCAGTGATGGATTTGCGTACGCTTAAACCAGCCCCACTGGCAGATATGCAGCCCCTGATCGAAAAAAGCCGAGGCCGAATCCTGCTCTTAAACGAAGCCACCGCCGCCAATAATTGGATGCACAGCCTTGCTCATGAGATCACTCAGCAATTCGGCTGGCAATTTGAGGCCTATCCCCAGGTGCTCAGCGCGCAAGACTCCCCTGTGGGCCAGTCTTTGGCGATTGAACAGCAGATCGTGCCCCAAATTGAAGACGTGTTTGTCAGGCTCAGTGAATTTTTCAGACCCGAAGCCCTGATTCGCATCGGCGAACGGGTCGGGGTGCCACTGGCACTCGACAGCGAAAAACAGTGGTTTGAGACCGCAATACTCAAAACCCTGGCCACAGCCGCGCTCAAATACGCAGAGCAGCACGACCCAGTTTATACCACAGGTATTAACCCTGTCCGTCCGCCCGCAAAAGCCCCCGCCAAAACACATGTTTAAGGAGTTCTCTTTATGGAATTAAAGAATCATTTTGTCAAACTGGAGATTCAGGAAAAAGTCGCTGTGGTGACCCTCGACCACCCGCCCGTGAATTCACTCAGCCCAGCTGTGGTGGATGAATTGGACGAAGTGCTGCGCCACCTCGAAGCCAAAGATGAAATCTTGGCTGTGGTTGTGACCGGTGCTGGCCCCAAAATCTTTGTCGCCGGCGCGGATATCAAAGCGATGGCAAGCATGACACCGGCTGAAGCTGAGAAATTGGCCGAGACCGGCCAGCGCGCCCTCAATCGCTTGGCAGATATGAAAAAGCTCACGATCTGCGCGATCAACGGCTTGGCTTTGGGCGGCGGTCTGGAATTGGCCATGGCCTGTGACCTGCGCCTCTGTGCTGAACATGCCAAAATGGGCCAACCCGAGATCAATCTGGGAATTATTCCCGGTTTTGGCGGCACCCAGCGCCTACCGCGCATTATTGGCAGCGCGCGGGCCCTGGAAATGCTGCTGAGTGGCGACCCGATTGATGCCGCCACCGCTTTTGCCTGGGGCCTGGTCAACCATGTCACCCCAGCCGAAGAACTCTTGCCCAAAGCCTTGGGACTGGCCAAAAATGTGGCCACCAAAGCCCCTGTGGCCTCGCGTTTGATTCACGACAGCGTGGCCGAAGGCCTGACCAAAACCATCAACCAAGGCCTGCGCCTGGAAATCCAAAACTTTCACAAGGTCTTTGCCACCGAAGACAAAAGTGAAGGTATCAGCGCGTTTATCGAAAAACGGGCCGCCAATTGGAAAGGGCTCTAAGCCCTTTTTGGCCAGTTGCAGGGCTCTTGACAAGCCCCGCAACTGGTTGCATGCTACACATGCCACTTGCCTAAAAAGTGACTAAATGTCCCTCCCCGAAAGGAAAACGATCATGCCCAAGACCTATATCACAGCCCTCCCCATCTTGCCCGAAAAAGTTGAGCAGTGGAAAGCCTTCGCCCAGGCACTCAAAACAGATAAACAGCGAGAATATGAACTTGCCCGCCAGAAAGCCGGTGTACGCAGCGAAAAAATCTGGCACCAACACACCCCCCACGGCGATCTGCACTTGCAGGTCGTTGAGTTGGATGGTTCTTTTTCAGACTTTATGCGCTCGGTGACCGAGCCCAGCGATGAATTTGGCCAGTGGTATCTGGCCCAGATGCAAGAAATCCACGGCGTCACAGCCGAACAAATCGCAACCATGCCCGCCAATGAACAGGTTTTTGCCTGGACCTGCCCAACTGTGCTCGAAAAAGCCGGAGAGACGGCTTTGGGCATCGGTCAAAACCTGGCTCACACCGCCCAAGGCATTTTAGGCAAAGCCAGTGAAACTGCTGAAGAAGTCGGCAAAAAAGTCAGCGAAAACGCAGGCTCGTTTGCAGGCAAAGCTCAGCAACAGGCCCAAGAAGCCGCTCACCAGTTTCAGGAAAAGGCCCAGGAAGCGGGCCATCAACTCCAAGAAAAAGCCCAAGAAGCGGCCCATAAAGTGCAGCAACAGGCCGACGAAGTGCGCAAACAGGTTGAGGTCAAAGCCACCGAATTGCTCAACCAAGCAGGCGACAATGTGGCCGAAGCCGCACAACAGATGCAGGTCAAAGCCGCTGAAGCACTTGAAAATGCTGCCGAAGTGGGCCAAGCTGTGGCTGAAAAAGCCTCAGGGCTTTTGAATCAGGCTTTGGGCGGCATCTTTGGCAAAAAAGATGACAAGGCCGAAGAGACCAAAACAGAAGTCGCCAAAACAGAAGAGAAAAAAGATTAGGCTGCAAGGTGCAGTTCAAAGTAAAACCTGCTTGCTTCGCGTAAGCGCTTTCTAAGCCTCAACTTTGTTGAGGCAAGAAGCGCTTAGGCCTTCACGCTGCCGGCCATCAGGCCACGGATAAAGTATTTTTGTCCGAGTAAAAAGACGGCCAGAGCCGGCAGCACACTGATCACCCCTGCGGCCATCAATTGGCCCCAGTCGGTGGTCTCGCGAAAACTGCCTTTAAAGGCCGCGAGCCCCACGGGCAAAGTGCGCATATGTTCACTGTTGGTCACGATCAGCGGCCAGAGAAAACTATTCCAGGTCGCGATAAAGGTAAAGATGCCCAATGTGGCCAAAGCGGGCAAGGCCGTGGGCAGGGCGATTTTCCAATAAATCTGCCAAATATTGCAGCCATCGAGCGTGGCGGCCTGCTCCAATTCTTCGGGAAAGCCCAAAAACCACTGGCGCAAGAGAAAAATCCCGAAGGCCCCAAATAAGCCGGGCACCACCAAAGCGGCATAGCTGTCGATCCAGCCCAATTTGCTCATTAACATAAACAGCGGCACCACATTGACCTGGGGTGGAATCATCATCGTGGCCAAGAACAGAAAAAACAGGCCATCTTTAAAGGGAAAACGCAGCCGCGCAAAGGCATAAGCCGCCATCGAAGCGGTCACCATTTGTCCAGCCGTAGTCAGACAGGCCACCAGCAAACTGTTCAGAAAAAAGCGTCCCAGCGGCACGGTCTGCATGGCCCGGCTGTAATTTTCGGGCGCCAGTGGGCTGGGCAACAGGCGCGGCGGCAGGCTGAACATCTGCTCGGGGGTCATCAAAGACGTCGCCAGCATCCAGACAAAAGGCACCAGCATGGAGATGGAGCCCAGTGCCAAAAAGAGATAAGCTAAGATTCGAGGGCCACCCATTTTTTCCTTAAACTCCATTGAATCAACGTCAGGGTCAAAATAATTGCGAAGAGCACGTAGGCCATGGCCGAGGCCCGGCCCACCTGGAAGAATTCGAAGGCATTCTGGTAGAGCCAATACACCGCCACATTGGTGCTGTTCTCAGGTCCGCCTTGGGTCATCATATAGACCGAGTCAAAGATCTGGAAGGCCGTAATCGTGGACATGGTCGTGACAAAGAAAAGTGTGGGGCTGACCATCGGCAACGTCACATTGAGAAATTGCTGCCAGGGGTTGGCGCCATCGATGGATGCAGCTTCGTAGAGTTCATCGGGGATATTTTGCAAACCCGCCAGAAAAATCACCATGCTATAGCCGACGTTTTTCCAGATGCCCATCACGATCAGGGCGGGCAAAGCCCAATCAGTGGTAAAAAGCCAGGCAATCGGCTTGATACCGATTGCCCCCAAAGCAGCGTTGAGCAAGCCATATTGGGGATCATAAATCCAGTTCCAGACCAGGGCGATGGCAATCATCGAGGTTACCACCGGCAGAAAAAAGACGGTTCTGAAAATTTTCACGACCCAGCCCTGTTGGTTGAGCGCAATCGCCAAGGCCAAAGCAATGGGAACTTCAAAGAGCACCACCGAGAAGGCATAGACAAAGGTATTGCCCAGCACTTTCCAGAACAAAGGCTCAGACATCAAGGCGGCATAATTGGCGAAACCCACCCATTTGGGCGGGCTGAGCAAATTCCATTGGGCAAAACTGAGGCCAAACGAAGCCAGCACAGGAATCAGGGTAAAAATCCCCACCCCCAGCAGGCTGGGCAAAAGCATCAAAAGGGCCCACCCCAGTTCAGAACGCTGTTTCAAGCTAGCAATGCCCCCGTCGCCTTTGAGAATGCTGAATTATAACACAGGGGGAAAGAGGCGCTGAGGGCCTCAAGGCGAGACGCGGCCCTGAAACTCGTTCAGAGTCCGGTTCAGATTGTCCAAAAGCCAGTCTTGCATGTCTTCAAATTCTCGGCTGTCTTTGGCCGTGATCAGCGGAGTCAGATTCACCGCAGGGCCAGATTTGAGCTTCATTTGCAGGCGAATATAGTCTGTGTTTTCCCCTTCTTGTTCAATCACAGCAAAGCCTGTCACAGCACCGACTGCGTGTTTTTGCGTCAACGACCAGCCCAAAGCGGTATTGCGAATCACCACCACCTGGCGGGTCTCGCCATCGAGCACCAGCCAATAACAATTAAAGGGCTTGCCCGTCAATTTCAAAAACAGCCCCATACCCAGATAGAAGAGCATGAGATAAAGCGGCAGATACATGAGCCAAAAGAAAAGGGTGTCAAAATACCTGACTTTGACCAATTCCTCTTGGGGCGATCTGAGAAAAACCTGAATGTCTTCAGCTGCATTTTCAGCGGTTTCTTCAAACATCGCGGTCATGATATTCCAATCGCCGCGCCTGTGTTGCAAAACCAATTGATACGAATCCGATTCATCGCCGACAATTTCATGGACTTGAGGTGCCACGATCTCACTGAGCGGCAGTTCCTGTCGGCCACTGAAAAAGACCAGAAAAGGATGTAAATAGATCTTTTCGAGTTGGCAATTGCCAACATTCGGGGCCGTGCGCACACATTTCAGGCGGGTCAAACCGGGATTGCCAAATAAAAGTGGAAACAGGGCCACCACTCCCCAGCCGAACAGACAAAAAATCAGGAACTTGATAAACTTTGAGTTGCGGTACTCCAAAAGCCCTCTTTTCGGCGTCCGCTTCCAAAAGAAGCCCACACTCTCGGCCGCTTGATTCAATTGATGGGTTTGGTTAACCGGACCTGCGGAATTCAAGCAGCACACTCGCCGTCGGTGGTGCGGGTAATGCCTTTTTTACGGGCTTCACAGGAATTGTTATAGGTTTTGCCATCGGAACCACACACCGGCTGAAAAATGCCCGGACAGGCCGTTTCATTCGGCAGCAAACTCTTGCGAACACAGCCCAGCAACAAGGTGCCAGAGCAGATCAAAAAAATCACCATTGAGCGCCAAACCAACATGCGAGAACTCCCTTCAAATGACCTGCTCTGATCTTGCCAGATTCAAGGCCTTTGAGCAAGTGTCGGGAACACGATTAATACCCTTGTTTTATCAGGTTTACGGGAGTAAAATAGGGCCTCTAAGAGGATATTCATGACCGAGCCGCTCTCACCAACGCAGACCTTGCGTGATCAACATGTTCACGAGCCCCATCACCCCAAAGCCTCTCTTGCAACGCTGGCCCTGGGTGCCATTGGTGTTGTCTATGGAGATATCGGCACGAGCCCGCTATACACCCTCAAAGAGTGTTTTCATGGACACCACGCCATCGCCTTTAATGCAGACAATGTACTGGGTGTGCTCTCGCTGATCTTCTGGTCGCTGACCCTGGTCGTGACCCTCAAATACCTGACCTTCGTGATGCGCGCCGACAACAATGGCGAAGGGGGCATGTTTGCCCTGCTGGCCCTCTTGCAAGAAAAGGCCGGCGAAGGCATGTCGACCAAAGCCAAAGGCATGGTGGTTCTGGCAGCCTTAACCGGGGCCTCGCTGCTCTATGGAGATGGGGTGATTACCCCTGCTATTTCGGTGCTTTCTGCTGTCGAGGGACTGGAAGTGGCCACTGCTGCCGCCAAACCCTTTACCGTACCGCTCACCTGCGGCATTTTGTTGGGCCTGTTTATGATTCAAAAAAAAGGCACGGGCTCCATCGGGCGTGTGTTTGGCCCAATCATGATCTGCTGGTTTACCCTTCTGGCAGTAATGGGACTGTTTCATATTTTTAAAAATCCCGAGGTGCTCAAAGCCGTCTGGCCAGGTTATGCCTTTAATTTTTTCCAGGTCAACAAAATGACGGGCTTCTTGGTGCTGGGTTCGGTTGTGCTCTGTATTACCGGGGGAGAGGCACTTTACGCAGATATGGGGCATTTTGGCCGTGGCGCCATTCGCATCTCCTGGTTCTGTTTTGTCTTTCCGGCCCTGATTCTGAATTATTTTGGCCAGGGTGCTCTGTTGCTCAGCCACGAGGCCAAAAACCCCTTTTACGAAATGGTGCCCTCGTATTTGGTGATCCCCCTGGTGATCATGGCAACAGCGGCCACGATCATCGCCTCTCAGGCCCTGATCTCGGGCGTTTTCTCAGTCACCCGCCAGGCGATTCAAATGGGCTATCTCAACCGCTTGAATATTATCCATACCTCCAGTGAGACCGAAGGCCAGATCTACATTCCCTTGGTCAATTACACCATGATGTTGGCCTGCCTCTTGGTGGTGGTGTTGTTTAAAGGGTCCAGCCATTTGGCTGCTGCTTATGGCGTGGCTGTCACCACCGACATGGTGCTGACTTCAACCCTGTTTTTGTTTGTGCTGCGCTATTGCTGGAAATGGAGTTGGCTCAAGGCCCTGCCGCTGGTGATTTTGTTCTTGACCTTTGACCTGGCTTATTTTGGCTCAAATATTATCAAATTTGTCGACGGTGGTTGGTTGCCTGCTCTGGTCGCCAGTTTTATGCTGATTCTGTTTTTGACTTGGCGCGATGGCCGCAAAGAGCTGTACAAACGCATCAATGCTTCAACCTTGCCCCTTTATCACGATGCTGAAGGCGATCTCTCTTTGATTCCCCAACCCGGCACAGGCCGCCTTTATCAGCCCCGTCACCACATGCGTGTGGGGCATGTCTCAATCGACTTTCTCACCAGCGAAATGCTCGAAGATGTGGCCCGTGTGCCCGGTACAGCTGTGTTTATGGCGGTCTCTTCAACCCATGTGCCACCGGTGCTGATCCACCACCTTAAACTCAACCACGCCCTGCACGAGCAGGTGATCCTGCTCTCGGTTAAGTCGCGCAACGTGCCCATTGTGCCCTCAGAGAAAACCCTGGAGGTCAAAGATTTGGGTGAAGGCATTTACCAGGTCACGGCTTGGTACGGTTTTATGCAATCGCCAGATATCCCCCTCTTGCTGGACCACTGTGAGGCCTTTTTAATCGATGTGCGTCCCGAGAACACCACCTATTTCCTGGGGCATCAGACCCTGCTCATGGAAAAACACCGCACAGCCATGGCCCGCTGGCGCAAAGCACTCTTTGCCTTTATGTCGCGCAATGCCTGGTCTGCTGCAGGTTTCTTTAAATTGCCCACCGAGCGCGTGATCGAAGTGGGCATGCATATTGAGATCTAAACGTATCCCCTGTTCATGAAAAAAGGCGCTCTTGACTAAGAGCGCCTTTGAACTTAAAACAGGTCTTAAATCGTGGCTGAGCCGGTCTTTAAAGCGGCTTTGAAATATTCACGGCGCATGACCGCGATATTGTCAATCGAGATGCCTTTGGGGCAGACCGCTTCACATTCGGCATGGTTCGAGCAATTGCCAAAGCCTTCGGCGTCCATCTGCTCAATCATGCGCAGTGCGCGGCGGGTGGCTTCGGGTTTGCCTTGGGGCAGGTGCGCGTATTGCGAGATTTTGGCTGCCACAAAGAGTGAGGCCGAAGCATTGGGACAGGCGGCAACACAAGCACCACAACCAATACAGGCTGCAGCAAAGAAAGATCTGTCTGCATCTTCTTTGCCAATCGGAATGCTGTTGGCGTCTTGGGCAGA
Organism: Candidatus Blackallbacteria bacterium; assembly: GCA_051715345.1. GTDB lineage: Bacteria > Cyanobacteriota > Sericytochromatia > UBA7694 > UBA7694. The sequence goes on along the minus strand of JBPXJQ010000012.1, from coordinate 265,933 downwards.
GCCGGTGTTGACACCGACATAGCCCCCGGCCTGAATGATCCGGTCAAAAGCACCGCGATCCACAACCAAATCTTTGATCACCGGAAAGGCCTCTGAGCGCCAAGGTTCGATCGTGATCGTATCGCCATCGCGGAAGGTGCGCATATGCAATTGGCAGGTCGCGGTCCGTCGGACGGGGCCATGGGCCACGCCATCCACTACCACGCCACAGGTGCCACAAATACCTTCACGGCAATCGTAATCGTATTCAACCGGTTCTTCTTTGCCCTCTTTGATCAGCTTTTCGTTGAGCACGTCCAGCATTTCCAAAAAAGACATGTGGCTAGAGACATTGTCTAGCTCATAATCACGGAAAGCACCGGGGCTATTGGGCCCTTTTTGTCTCCAGATTTTCAGCTTCATTCGCATATTATCAGACATGGTGCTTCTCCTTACTTATAGCTTCGTTGTGAGGGTTTGACATATTCAAATTCCAAAGGTTCTTTGTGCAAGACCGGCTGGGCAAAATTGCCTGTGTACTCCCAGGCCGCTGCGTAGTTATACACCTCGTCATTGCGCTGGGCTTCACCATCTTCGGTCTGGTACTCTTCGCGGAAATGGCCACCACAGGACTCTTCGCGGTACAAAGCGTCCAGGGCCATCAATTCACCCAATTCGAGGAAGTCAGCCACACGGCTGGCAAATTCCAGGTTTTTGTTCCAGCCATCGGCATCACCGGGGATGCGCACATTGTTCCAGAACTCTTCACGCAGCTTGGGAATCTCTTGCAAAACCTTTTTGAGGCCTTCTTCGGTGCGAGACATGCCAACATAGTCCCACATTTTTAAACCCAATTCGCGGTAGAGTTCCATCACGGTACGGGTGCCTTTGATCGACAGCAATTTGTCGATCTGGCCCTGAATTTCGCCGCGCACCTGGGTAAAGGCTTCCCCTTTGGCGGCTTCGGCTTTGACCGGCGGTTTGCCCGCGAGATAATCACCAATGGTATAGGGCACAACAAAATAGCCATCAGCCAGACCCTGCATCAGGGCGCTGGCACCGAGGCGGTTGGCACCGTGGTCGGAGAAATTGGCTTCGCCCAAGGCAAAGAGCCCAGGAATGGTGGTCATGAGATTGTAATCAACCCAGAGACCGCCCATGGTGTAGTGCACAGCGGGATAGATCCGCATCGGCACTTTGTAGGGGTTCTCACCGGTGATGCGCTCATACATTTCAAAGAGATTGTTGTAGCGATCTTCGACGGTTTTCAGTCCCAAGCGCTGAATCGACTCGGCAAAGTCGAGATAGACCGCCAAGCCCGACTCACCCACACCGCGACCTTCGTCGCAGACATATTTGGCATTGCGGGAAGCCACGTCGCGGGGGACCAAATTGCCAAAGCTGGGGTATTTGCGCTCGAGGAAATAATCCCGTTCATCTTCGGGAATCTGCTCAGGCGGACGCTTGTCTCCTGCTTTTTTCGGCACCCAGACCCGGCCATCGTTGCGCAGGGATTCACTCATCAGGGTCAACTTGGACTGGTAATCACCCGAAACAGGAATACAGGTTGGGTGAATTTGGGTGAAACAGGGATTGGCAAAATACGCACCGCGTTTGTGGCAGCGCCAAGCAGCCGTGGCATTGGAGTTCATGGCATTGGTGGAGAGGAAATAGACGTTGCCATATCCCCCTGTGCAAAGCAGCACAGCGTCACCGGCATACGATTCCAGCTCGCCGGTCTTGAGATTGCGCATCACCACACCTTGGGCCACGCCATCGACAACAACCAGATCCAACATTTCGCGGTAGGTAAAAAGTTGAACTTTGCCTGCATCGACCTGGCGCATCATGGCACCATAGGCCCCCAGCAGAAGCTGTTGGCCGGTTTGGCCTGCGGCGTAGAAGGTGCGAGAGACCTGCGCGCCCCCGAAAGAGCGGTTCGACAACATGCCGCCATATTCACGCGCAAACGGCACGCCTTGGGCCACACATTGGTCGATAATGCTCACACTGACCTGGGCCAGACGGTAGACATTCGATTCACGGGCGCGGAAGTCGCCGCCTTTGACGGTGTCGTAAAACAAGCGCCAGATGCTGTCGCCATCATTTTGGTAGTTTTTGGCGGCGTTGATCCCACCCTGGGCCGCAATGCTGTGGGCCCGGCGGGGAGAATCGGAAATACAAAAGGCTTTGACGTTATACCCCATCTCGGCCAAAGAAGCGGCAGCAGAGGCACCGGCCAGGCCTGTGCCAATCACCAAAACGGTGTATTTGCGTTTATTGGCGGGGTTGACGACTTTGATCCCGGCTTTGTAATTGTCCCATCTTTCAGAGACGTGGCCTGCGGGAATATGGGCCTGGAGGGGAGAGCCCTCTTGAATATTCAGTTTACTCATGGCTGTATTGACCTCCAATTATTTCACGGGAACCATAAAATAGACCCAGCCAGGCAGAGCAACAAAGCCCACGGCCAGGAGCAGAGCCAGCAAGACGCCCGCAGTATAAATCACGGGGGTATAACGGGGGTGATAAACACCCAATGACTGAAACGCACTCCAGAATCCGTGGCTGACATGCATGCCCAAAAGCAGCGTGACGGCACTGTAAGCCAAGGCAATCCAGGGATTTTTGAAGGCCGCCACAACGGGCGTATAGAGGTTGATCACCTCTGCGCCATGAATGGTCACGTGTTCGGGATTCAAACGGGTGGCAAAGCGAAACATCCAGACATGGGCGACGACGAAGAGCATCAGCACCACACCTGTGTAGATCATGCTCTGCGAGGCAATCGTCTTGCGACTCGGTTTGCCTGCATTGCCTTTGACGGCATAACGGCTTTTGCGTGCAGCCTTGTTTTGGGCCGTGACGCTAAAAGCGAAGATAATATGGAAGACAAAGACAGCCATCAGGCCCAATTCGGCCAAGCGAATCAGGGGGCCCAGGCTTTCGAGTTTGAGCACATAGCTGTTAAAAGCTTCAGCGCCAAAGAAAAGGGTCAAGTTGCCAGCGAGGTGGATAACAATGAAAGCCACCAAGGCCAGTCCACTCAGACCCATAATATATTTGCGACCAACAGTCGAGTCAAAGATCGAGAGGATGGCGTCTATGACGTTGGGTTTGGCAGTTTGTTTTTCTGCGTTTTGCATACGGGTTCCTGCTCTTATAAAATTCAGAAATTAATGCTTTTTGGCTTTTACACCATAGCACGAAGTCCATGCGGCTGGTAGCACAGCGCGTCTAATCAAAGTCTGACCTTTGCTCAGGCTTGCAGTCAAGCAATCGGACTTGTTTTGGCACCTCTTCAGCGTACTGGCTTTGTTGCTGAGAAAACATGATCGGGATCAAGTTCAGATTATAATTTGTTTATGAAAAGTTTTGAACTCTTTGAACCCTATACCCAATTGCTCAGCGATCTGGAAAAACTGACCCAGGCCCTGGGCCAAAAACACGCTGCGAATATCACCTGCCAGGCGGGTTGCAGCGGCTGCTGCCTGCCGGGCCTGAGCGTCTTTCCGGTCGAATCAGCCAGCGTCTCTGCCGCCCTTGCCCGCTTGGCCCAAGACAGCCCCGCCCTGCGCGAGCGGGTGCGTGAGCAGTCTCAGGCCGCTTTGACGCAACCCGAATCCCAGGAACATTGCCCTTTGCTGGTCGACGATCTCTGCAGCATCTACGCCGCTCGCCCCGTGATCTGCCGCAGCCACGGCTACCCGATTCATTTTCAAGACCCCGAAGCGGAAGAGGGCGAGGTCTTTCTGGATGTCTGCCCGCTCAATTTCACGGCTGAAGCCGCGCTCGAAAGCCTGGATCTGCCGGATACCTTGCCGATTGATCGGCTGAATTTGCGCCTGGCAGCGATCAACCATGTCTATTGCAGGGACGTGCTGCAAGCGGAGGCCGAACGGGTGGATTTGGCTGAACTGGGAGCGGAGTGACGATCACCCTTACTTCAGCTTCAAGGCCATCTGCAGCAGATTTAAATATTCCTGCGCCAAGGCACTCTGGCGTGGGCCCAGCACAGCCAATTCCTGATTCACCTGCTCTTTGTTTACTTCGCCTTTGAGAAAACGCAGCAGCAGCGTGATCAGATGTGCGTCTTTGATATTATCCAGGTCTTTGCCCAGCAACTCTGCCAGTGTTTTTTCCGTCCATTCCACTTTGGGCTGAGAGGTCACGGGATCGGTGTACGAGATCAACAAGCGGATCTTTTGCTGCATCAGTGCACTGTCGCCAGAGGCCTGCATCTGTTCCAAGAAAAACTGCGACGTGTTATACGAAAAATTGGTGGCCTGGACCTTTTCTGCCTGCTGTGAAGACTGTTCAGCGGCACTAAAGCTGCGTTTGAGGGCTTTGGGGAACTCCAAGCGAAAGCGCACATCTCGGGCGGCCACATTGATCAGCCCCATAAAGCGATCCCCCATGGCTCTTTCCACGTCTCCGGGGTGAATCATCGAGAAATAGGCGCCTTTGCCCGCTTCCGTGAGTTGATTCAGAAAGGCCTCGTTAAAATCGTGGCCATAACCCAAACCTGAAAAATAAATACCTTCGGCATTGTTCATACGCGTATGGTAAGAAACCCGGTTGACATCTGTATCTCCGGCATTGGCAAAGGCATCTGTCAGCATCAGCACGCGGTTGATTTTCTGGCTGTCGTAGTATTTGCGCGCCAAGTTATACGCCAGTTTCATCCCGGATTCTAAATCAGTTCCCCCTTCAGTGCTCAGATTCAGAACCGTTTGTTCAAAATTGAGTTCGCTGGTCACGAGTTGGTAATTTTCAAAGCGCACCTCAGCGCCATCCGAAAAAGTCACCAGATTGACAATATCTCCGCTTTTCAGGTTGGCTTTGAGCGCCAAGAGCGTAGACCGGGCCAGGGAAAATTTACTCAGACCGTTTTTGGGATGGGCAGCCTCATCCATCGAACCAGAAACATCCAATACCACCGTCAGCACCAAATTGCGCCGCTGGCTTTGACTGATCACAGGAGAAGAGACATGGGCCCCAAATTCATAGGTGTCCATGCCCTGAGCGCCCAAGGTCGGGTATTTCCACAGGCCCATTGAGACCTTAAACAATCCGAGTGAGACCTGGGCTTCGTGCTCAAAATTCGCGGCATTTAAAAATTCCCAGGGGCGCAGCAGCGATTTATCTGGCAATTGTTGCAGCTTGAGGGCCTCTTTGCTCAGTGCCACGCCCGCTGTACTGGCAGAATCGTCATAGCTGAAATAAAAGAAATCTGAATCCGCCAGCGGAGGAGGCGTCACCACCGGCACAGGGGTCGCCGTGGGTTGGGGGCTTGGATAGGGTGTGGGTTCAGGGTTTGGATAGGGCGTGGGTTCTAAAAAAGGTATGGGGGTTGGCGTTGGAACAGGTGTTGGGGCTGGTGAACCCGATGCAGGAGGAGTCACACCGATCTGCAAATTAAATTGGTTGGCATTGGGATCGCCTTGTTTATTGGATTTGATCACTTCGACCCGGCTCAATGTGGTTTGATCGGGCAGGATCACAGTAATTTCAATCTGCACCCCCGAAGGAGCATTGTTAAAGGCATAGACGCCCCCAGCTGTCTCCATTTCTGCTTGGTAGGGCACAGAAGGATTGAGCGAGCGAGCCACCACCTTGGCCCCTGCAATGGCTTGGCCTGTGGCGTCGAGGATTTTGCCATTAAAGGTCGATTTTTCAATCACCGAGATGTCGGCATCATAATAACCAATATTGCCTGTAAAACTGCCTGGCAAAAGCGGGGGAGGTGTAACGGGAACAACCCCATTTCCCAAGCCGATTGAGCCAAGTCTTGAAGGTATGCCGGGCAAAGGATTTATATTGCCCGTTACAGGTGTGGCCACAGCCCCTGGCAGGCGTGTCCCTTTGGGCAGCGGTGCAATTTCACTGTTTGTCTGAGTGGGCAAAGCGATGTTGGCTGTATGGGGAGCGGATCTCCCTCCCGTACAGGCCGAAAGGAATACCGTCAGGGCCAGACCAGAAATCCATTGCTTATTCATCATGCTTGCTCCTCATGTTTGGAATTTAATTCTTGCAACAACAGGGGATCTGATTCACGCAGAACAGCCAAATCTGGATCATCTGGTGCTTCAGCAGCGCTGCGATTGCCCGGTTCAGGATCCCGCAGCGCTTTGCGCAACGCTGCCGAAGCCCGTTCCAGCAAGGCGGGGTCGGCATTCTGCTGATATCTCAGACACAGACACACAGCACGCACATAATGCAAAAGCCAATGTTCTGACAAATACGTGCTAACCAGATCCAAAATGAAAAAAGCCTGCTGAAACTGTCCGAGTTTGGCATATGCCAGCGCCAAAAACAGCGATGCCTCATTTAAAACGACCATGCCCAAGACCTGTTTATTTTCAGCGCCCAAGACCGTCTCAAAAGCCCCCACACAGACTTGCCAAAGAGAGGCCGCTTCAGACCCCTCCAATAAGAGAGCCAGATTAAAACTGCAGCGGGCAAATTCATCCAGAATATACACATCCTCCCGAGCCAAAGCACTGGCTTCAGCCAGAATGGCACAGGCCCTTTGCAGATCTTGAATGCGTTCTGCCTGACTGAGTTCTGCTTGATGCACAGCTTTGAGAAAATACATTTCCCCCAGATTGAGCTTCAAATCTGCGAGCGTAACCTGAAGCGGGGGATTTTTCTGATAGGCCTCAATCGCAGTAGTTTGGCTGGATATTGCCTCCTGATAATGGCCACGGCTCAATTCCAACATCGCCACCAGACTCTGCAATTGCACATGGGCCTGAAAGCGCTGAAAGCCCATCTGCAAGGCCTGTTGTGCCTCTTCGAAATGGTTGTTCTTGAGCAATTCCATGATCCAGGCTGAAAACGCTTGAAAATTTGCCTGTTCAGATTCAGCCGCTTCAGCCTTGAGCGCAAGCGGATCTTGGGGGGTGTGAGGGGCGGGCATATGCAAAGGTGAATACCCAGCCAAGAGCAGAAGTTCGTCGATCTGGTGTTTTTGCGAAGAACTGAAACAGACATCAGCCAATTTCAACACCAAATCTCGCGAGGGCTGTCTTTCACCACTTTCCAACATCCCGATATATGTGGCAGAGACCCCGACCCGCGCGCCCAGCTCTTCGCGAGAATCCCCCATTTTTGCACGCAGCTCAATGAGTTTTTGACTAAGAGGCGTCGTTTGAATCGCTTTAATCCGTTTACGGCCCATGATTCCACCATTAAAAAAACTATTTGTTTTTATATAATAAACTATTTGTTTTTAAATTACAAGCCCACAACACAGCCCATTAAAGGCCAATTTCTGATTGTCAATGCCATCCCCTTGGGCAAGCCCCTGAAGAGAGAAGGCAATTGCCCGGCGCACGGCCCATGGATGGTTCAGCCGTGTGACGGGCATTAGCAAGCGAAGCCCATGGATGGGCGCAGCGAGCGGCCTGAACGTCAGGGGCTTGCCCCAACTGGGGCCACCGCTCAAAAAACACAGAACACAGATGCCTCTGCCCCCTATTTGGGCCCCTCAGACCTTCATGGTATGATGCCTATACATTTTCTGAAGATACTTGAAGACACAAGGGCAAAAAGCATCATGAAACGCAATCTTTTCTCTTTGGCCACCTGCGCGCTGGCTGCCACCACTCTCACCAGCTGCTGGGTTCCCCAGGTCATTCAAGGGGTGCGTCCCGAACTCTTCAAAAGCGCAGCTGAAATTCCCCCCGATGAATACAAGATCAGCCGCGACGAAGGCCTGACCGCTCTGGCCACCCACATGATCAGCATTGCCCAAGAGGCCTCCAACCTGATGGTGCTGACCCGCGGTATCAACACCCGCCGCCAGCAGGTCGAAAACCACATCTATTTCAATGTCAAAAGCGGTCTGCCCGACTGGTTCTTTAATGGCAACGACTACACCCGTTACGATGCCTTGCGCCGGGGCAATTACACCCTCAGTTTTAAAGACAGCCAAAACAAGTCCTACCCCTTTGACGTGCTGGCCATTTCCAATTATGGCAACAGTCCTTTACCGGCCAAGGTTTTCCCCCTGGACTTCTCCCATTACGAGCTGAGTGTGGCCCAAAGCCCCGCCAACACACTCGGCACCCTGAGTCTGACCCTCAATGCCAAATTGCCCCACCAAGTGCCCCTGCGCGGCAGTTTCGACACCACCCTGAGTGGCACGGGCGAAAACACAGGCCATCCCTACCTCAATACAATCGCCCTGCGGGTCGATGGCCGCGCCAGTCTCGACGGCACCGTCACCGACGGTCAGATCAGTTTCGACACCGTCTTTCAGGGCAAAGCCTATAACGGCTTTGGCGCCATCGACGCCCTGGGCTTTAAAAACACGGTGGATATCCAGCAAAACGGCCAAAGTGTGATTCAGATCCGCCGGGTCGACAAGCGCTGGGAAGTGGTTTTCAACAACCAAGTGGTTGGCACCGGCTACTGATCCCCGCACCGCTGATCTGGCCATGAGTATTTTCGAGACCCTGACTTCGCTGGTGGCCATTCCCTCGGTCAGCGGCCAAGAACAAGATTTGGCCCTGTGGTGTGAAGCCTTTTTAAACAAAGCGGGCTTTCAGACCGAACGCCAAGCAGTGGCGCCTGATCGTTTTAATCTGTTGGCAGAAACCGGCGAAGGCCCACAGACACTTTTGCTCTACGCCCATCTCGACACCGTTCCCCCGGCGACCGATTGGCAGGGGGATCCCTTTGCACTGCAACGCACGGGAGATCGCCTCACAGGTCTGGGGGTTTCAGACATGAAAGGTGGACTGGCAGTGATTCTCGAAGCCGCTCGCCTGTTCCGGGCCCAGGATTTTAGACTCAAAATTGCGCTCGGAGTGGACGAAGAGTGCTGGTCCCAAGGGGCCTGGACCCTGCTCAATTCAGGCTGGCTCGATGATGTGGCCGCTGCGTTTGTGCCCGAACTCAGCATCGACAGCTCACATCCCACCCTCGGCCTCGGGCGTTTTGGCTGTTTTAGCTACCGGGTCGAACTCTTGGGCGAAAGCGCCCACGGCGCCGTTCCGGGCCAGGGCCTCAATGCTATTCTCGAAAGTGCCCGGCTCTTGCAACAGCTCACAGATCTGCCCCTGGCCCAAGACCCGATCTGGGGACGCGAACAGATTTTGGTGCGGGAAATCAGCGGGGGCCAAGCCAGCCTCAGCGTGCCTGATCGCTGCAGTTGGGTGCTCTCGTGTTTGGTGCATCCGGGCCGCGAAGCCGAAGATCTCAGGGCACGTTTGGCAGACTTTTTACAGGCCTGGACCCGCTGTGAGGTTTCGGTTGCACATTTGGAGCGCCCCACGCCGATGGCCCAAGGCTATTGGCTCTCACCGGCACATCCGCTGGTCGGGCGGGTTCAGAACCTGATGGCGCGTTTTCGGGGGCAGGCCTTGCCCGAGGTGATGGGAGTCTCCGTGGCCGATGAAAATATCCTGGCCCAAAGCAGCAAACCCGTTTTGAGCTTGGCGCCCGTGGGGGGCAATTCGCACAGGGCCGATGAATGGGTCAGCGCCAGCAGTTTACAGCAGACCCTGAGCCTCTACCACGAATTGTTGCGGCGGGGAGATTCACTGATCCGGGTGGCCAACCAGGCCCCCCAGTGAATGTGAAATTAATGCCCCGCGTGACTGGCTGAGGCCAAAATCCAATAGACCATTTCCAGTCCAAACATCAGCTTGGCAGACATACCAAAGACCCCGGCGCAGGCACCCAAAGTCGCTTTGGAAACTTGGCGGAAGGAGACAAAACCCTTGGCTTTGAGCTCGCCAATCAGGGCCCCCAAGAGAGAGCCGACAATCATCCCCCCAATTGAGCCCAAAAACATCCAGAGAATAAAGCCCCCGATAAAACTGCCAATCACCACACCCCAAAGTGACTCTTCGGCCACGCGGAAATACCAGGTACGCAGACTGGCGGAATAAAAATCCGAGGCAAATCCCAGAGCCAAGAGCAGGGCCAGGATCACCAGCAGAAAATAACGGGGCTCGGTTGAAAGCTGCAGCTCCCAGACAAAGCCACAGGCCATGATCAAGAACAGACCCGCCGAGCGCACAAAGATCGAGCGATTGGTCTGAAAAAAGATCAGGCAGAACAGAGCGGCTGCCAGCATCAATAGCAGAGGGATTTTCACGGCCCGTCTACGGGTTCGGCTTGCGCTCGACGTCGGCTTCCTTGCCATAATTGGCTTCGGGAACCAGCTTGGGATCGCGCACAATCACCGGTGTGACAATAAAGACCAACTCACTGCGTCTTTCGAGGAAGTCGACAGTTTTGAAAAGATAACCCAGAAAAGGAATATCTCCCAAGAGCGGGAATTTTTGATTGACTTCCTGCTTGTCATTTTTGAGCAGACCGGCAATCACAATCGTCTGATTGTCGGGCACACGCAGGGTGGTTTTGGCCCGGCGGGTTTTAAAGGCGGGTACCACAAACGAACCGCCCTGGAGCTGGTTGGCAATGGTAACACTGTTGGCTTTGTCGATGTCTGAGACTTCGGGACTCAATTCCATTTGGATGATATTCGAGCCTTCAACCTGGGCTTTGAGATTGAGATGAATCCCAAATTCGCGCCATTGCACATTGATCCGGTCACGGTCGGTGATAATCAGGGGCAACTCACCCCCAGAGAGGAAACTGGCCTCTTTGCCGTTGAGCACAACCAGCGTGGGTTCAGCCAAAACACGGGCTTTGCGGTCATTGATCAGGGTATCTATTTTGGCGTTGAGGGTGGTCGTGCGCAGGGGCAAACCAAAGCGAAAAGGAGCCGTGGGGACCGCCTCTTGAAAGGTGACAAAATCTGACCAATCGATGCCAAATTTACCATCGGAGCTGGATTCCACCTCTAAAACCTTGACCCGCACAGCGATTTGCTCACTGCGGGCATTGGGGGAAACCTCAATCACATAATTGATCGGTTTTTCGCTGCGCTGGGTCCAGATCAGCATATTGGTTACACCGGGTTTAAGCGCGGTGACAACGGCGTAGCGATCTTGACCGGGGGGTACAACCACCCGCGCCATACTGCCATCGCCCAAAACAAAGGTACTGATGCCATCAGGCACCTGAAACGTGATCACCTGCCCGAGGGGAATCACCAAATTGGGGGTGGTGGTGGGAGACTGCTGGGCCATCGCCGACTGTGAAATGGCGGGACTAAATCCCAGAGCTGTGGCAAGTGCCAGGGCAGAGAGGGTCTTTCCAAAACGAAGCCAACGTTTCATACGCGTAACCTTTGTGCATTTATCATTGAATTGTTTAAGCCATTATAGCAGCAAAACTGCTTGAATTATCAGGGGGGGTAAAGTTCTGTTCCCAAACGCAGGCTGTTGGACTCCCAGTCCAAACGGGTTAAAATAGGCTCAAATCACCCTTCCAAGCTTGGTTCCAGAATCTGTCCCAGGAGGAACGACTGTGCCCCAAGACCGTTGCCCGGTCTGCCATACAACCTGGCCAGAACCCGTTCCCAGTCATTGCCCTGGCTGCAAGGCAGATATTCCCAGTTACTTTCAAAACACCCTGCCCGAAGGCACTGTTTTGCATGGCGGGAAATACCGTCTCAACAGCGTTTTGGGCAAAGGTGGATTTGGCATTACTTACCGGGCAGAACACTGCTTGCTCAATCAAGCTGTCGCGATCAAAGAATTTTTTCCCCAGCGCTGCATGGAGCGCAATCCCGATGGCTCGGTTGAGATTCATTCGTTTTGGAGTGGGGTGGTGGAAAGCAGCCGCAGGCGTTTTCTCGAAGAAGGCCGCATGTTGTATCAACTGCGTGAGCCCGGCGCCATTCGCTGCCAAGATCTGTTCGAGGAAAACGGCACAGCCTATTTGGTCATGGAATACCTGCAAGGCCAAACGCTTGAACAGATGCTCTTGCGCTCTCCTGAAAACAGACTCAGCGCTGATCGCGCAGGCCACATTTTCAAACAATTGCTGGCGGCCCTGCGCTCTTTGCATGCCCAGGAAATTTTGCATCTGGATATCAAACCAGACAATATCTGGATCCGTGAAAACGGCGAGGCCCTGCTCTTGGATTTTGGCTCCTCCTTGCGCGGTTTGGCCAATGCCGTCCCCCAGGTCTGCACCCCAGCTTATGCCCCCGTGGAACTGATTTCATTGGATTTTCCCACAGGTCCCTGGACAGATATTTTTCAACTGGGCATGGTCTTTTATGTCGTTCTCTTGGGTCAGATGCCCCCCACCGCCCTGGAAAGGCTCAAAGGAGGGGAACTCAACTTTGCGCAATTGTCCAGCGCTCAGCAGGCGCTCTTGCCCTCTCCTTGGCAAACGGTCTTGGAGAGCGCTCTGGGGCTTTTGCCCAGTGAACGACCGCAAAACGTGGCAGATTGGTTGATCAAAATTCAAAATCCAGCTCCAGCCAAGCATTCAGCCGTCCAGGTGACATCCTCCCCCTTGCCCCAGATGGTCATGCACCCGATTGAGAGCAAAGGTTTGCTCTGTCTAGCGTTGAGTCCCGATGGCCGAGAGGCCTTTGTGGGCGGACAAGATCAGCGGGTCAAACGCTGGGAGCTTGCCACAGGCCGCCTCTTGCAAGTTTTAAGTGGCCCACAGGCCACAGTGATCAGTTTGGCCTGTTCAGACACGGGCCAAATTGCAGCCGGAGACAGTGCCCACGAATTGCATCTCTGGGAACAACCTGGACAGCCTGAACCAAGCTGGCGCTTCAAACCCGACGCCCACCAAGACCGGATTACCGCCCTCTGTTTTGCCCATGAAGGCCGACTGTTGGTCTCTGGCGGCGCGGATAAAACCCTGATCTGCTGGGAGACCCACAGCCTCACCCCACGCTGGAGTCAGAGCCATTTCAGCCATTGGATTCAGGCCCTGGCCAATAAAGGTAAACTGCTCTTGGTGGGCTGTAGCAACGGCCAAATCCAGCTGATTGATCTCGAAAGTGGCAAATTACACAAAACGCTCTCAGGGCACAGCAGTGGCATCACCGCCCTGCGCTTTGTGCCCGGCAAGGCCGAAGCCTTTTCGAGCAGCTGGGACAAAACCCTGAGACATTGGGATCTGCGCACAGGCCAAACGATCCAGATCTTTCAGGGCCACAGCCTCGATGTGACCAGTCTGGATCTGTCTTCAGACGGAAGTTGGTTGGTCTCGGGCAGTTGGGATCGCAGCCTCAAAAGCTGGGATTTAAACGGAAATTGTACAGCCCACTTACAAGCACACAGCGACTATGTCACCGACGTGGCGGTGATTCCCAGCCACAAGCCAGGTCAAAAACACAGCCTTTCAATCAGCAAAGATGGCACCCTGATCCGCTGGGATATTCTCAAGGGAGAATGGATTTACAAGGCCTGCAGTCAGGCCGATGGCGTGTATACCACGCTGGGCCGCGAAGGCGCGCTTCAGGCCTCTGATTACCAGGCAGCCGCCCGTGTGATCCGAACCCTGGAAAACCAGCAAACCCAACCTCTCACGCCGGAACAATATCAGGCAGCAAGCCAATGGGGCATGGAGAGCTAAACAGCCCCAGAAAGCGAACTCAAACAGCGGGTGTTGAACGCCGCCGCAGGCGCCGGGTCACAAGCGCGATCACGTGGCCCACTTCCGGGTCGCGCAAGAGTACCAAAATGCCCAGATAAAGCGCCCCCAAGAGGCCCAAACTGGCAAACGTACCCACACTTTGCCAGGGTCCTAAGCGGGGCAAATAGAGCAAACAGGCGAGGCCTCCCAATCCCAATGGAATACAGCTCAGTAAAACCCGGCCCAAATGCATCCAGGAAGCCCGCTCAAACCAAGGCCCAATGCGGCGGCGCAGCAAAAAGGTCAAAACCAAAAAGTTTAAACCGGTTGAAAGTGAGGCCGCCAGAGAGACCCCACCCACCCCCATGCGGGGCGCCAATAACCAGCTAAAGACAAACATGCCCACAATCGAGACAAAGGTGGTTAAAAAGGGAATACGCGCATCTTGCAGAGCGTAAAAGACCCGGATCAGCAGATCGCGAATGGCGTAGGTGGTAATGCTGAGCGAGAGAAAGAGCAAAGCCTGGTGAGTCAAAGCCGTGTCTTCAGCTGTAAAATTGCCTTTCTGGAATAAAAAGGCAATCAAGAATGGGCCCCAAAAGATCAACATCAGCGTGACCGGCAGGGTGATCAACAATACTGGGCGCAGGCCCTGATTAAGTTTTTCTTTGAGGCTAACATAACCATCATCGGCCTGGGCCACCGAGCTGAGCAAGGGCAAAAGTGGAACCAACAAAGCGGTTAAGAGAATACCCAGGGGCAATTGCAAAAGCCGGTTGCCCAATTGAAAGGCGCTGATGCCTTTGTCTGCAGCCCCAGCAAAGAAATAGATCACAAAGAGATTGACCTGCCCCACGGTTGAACTCAACATCGCCGGAAAGAGCAGATGCAACAAGCTGTGAAAAAGCGGGTGTTTAAAATTGATCCGCAAACGCCGGGGCCGAAAGCCGCGCAAAAGCGGAATCAGCTGCAGCAAAAGTTGGCAGACAGCACCGATCAGCGTCCCCCAGGCCAGGGCTTGGGCCTGAACCAAACCGCTGCTGCGGGGCCCGGCAAAAAAGACCAGGGCCAAAATAATCGTCAAACTGGCCATGATTGGGCTGAGACTGGGGGTAAAAAAGGATTTGCGGATATTTAAGACGCCATACGAAATCCCGATCAGGCCCGAAAGCAAAAACATCGGCGCCATGATCTGCAATTGCAAAATGGCCAGTTTGGCAGTTTCGGGAGAGAGGCTTTTCCAGAGTCCGATTACAGGTGCCGCCGCAAAATAAAGCAGGCAGGCAATGGCGCCCATCAGCAGGGCCGTAAACAGCAGCGTGGTATCCAACACGGTTTGATAGGTCTCCTGATCGCCCTCTTCCCAGGGACGGGTCAAGGTGGAGATCACGGCCGAATGAAAGGGCCCATTGAGGCCCCCCAGCATCAAAAGCGCAAAACTGCCAGGGATCATATAAGCGGTATTGTAAGCATCGGTGACGACACTCAGACCACAATAATAGGCAAAGACCATGTCACGCAAAAGTCCCACACCTTTGGAAAGCAGGGAGAGAATGGCAATTAAACTGGCTGCACGCAAGAATGACATGGCGCTTATCTGAAACCCTTTAAATTAATAATGTGTTAAGTGTAGCGCTTTAAGATTAAATATGCCGGGCTTTATGTTATATTTTTGTTAAGTCGGTAAAGTTTCTTCAGGGAGATCCCTGATAATGGCACAAGGAAAAGTATAACTTTTTAACCCAAACACTGAATATTAAAATAGCCATTTCTGACTGGTTTTGAAAATGAAGAGGAGAAGACTCACATGGGATTAGGTGATTTAAGCTTTTCAGCCGTAGCCTCCCTGCGCTCGATTGACGAATGGATCGCAGTATTGAACTCAAATATGGCCGGTGCTGGCCGCGTGGGCTACAAAGCAACCCGTGTCAAATTCGAAGGTGGCGCCGTTTCTACCGGTAAACCCACTGTAGCCCCCCGCCTCGGTGTACATATCGCAGAACAAAGTCTGGGTATTGTTGAAACCACCCTCGATTTCAACCAAGGCGCAATTACCGCATCCACTGACTTCACCCATTTGGCGATTCAGCAGACCAGTGCCGCCCCTGCCTTCTTTGTCTTAAATAGCCTGGCTGACGGCACTGGAACCAATTATTACACCCGCGACGGGGAGTTCCACTTTAATACCGAAGCGCCTCCCAAGCTTGTGAACAGCCAGGGTCTCTATGTCATGAGCCAAGATAACGACGCAGTTATGCTCTTTGACGATGGGGATGCCCTTGCTGGTGAAACGATTGCTGGGGTGGGCAATGACGAGGATGTTTTCAACGGTCAGATTCTGTTGGATCACCTGCGCGTTCAGATCGTCAATAACCCCCAGCTTGAACTGCAATTCTCACGTTACGGTTCGACCATTTTTGAAATCGCACCCGGTGCCGTTTTTCCGGCATTCAGTGTCTTGGACGTCAACGGCAATTATAACGATGCCTTTGGCAACCCCTCTGGCCGTGTCGTTCCCAACTCGCTGGAGGCCTCCAATGCCTCATTGACCCAGACGGTTCCCGAGTTGTCGCTGGCACAAAAAATGTACTCAGCCATTACAAAGGTCATTCAGGTCTCGCTCTCGAATATCGATACAGCCTTGAGCCTGATTCGTTAAAACGTCCGCTTGTACGTTTAACTGCAAAGTTCAAACAAAAACCCCGCCACGTGGCGGGGTTTTTCAATTGGGGTGCTGTGAAGTGTGGCTGAATTAGCGGGAAAAACCCTCTTTGACCACTTGTTCACCCGAAAAGGTGAGTGAATAAGACAGCTCCGTGCTGCCCATGGTCTGGGTTTCACTTAAAAATTGTTGGTTGACCAATTGGGTCAAGGCCTGCTGAACGTCGGCCTCTTCTTTGCCAATCCGGTTAAAAATGGTCTGCATCAGATCCCAGCGGGTAAACAGATTCTTTTGTTGAAAGCGCTCCATATAGAGCCCAACCACCAAAACCACGTCGGCAATTTCTTTGGGCTCTTTGGTTTTGATAAACTCTGCCAAGGTGGGCAAACGGCGTCCACCCGCTGGAGTTTGGGTTGCTGTGGCAATGTCTGCAACACGGGCCGATGGGGCCGATGGGGCGTGATCGACATTGGGCATCAAATTCGCAGGCAAGTCTCCCGCAAAGATCTGCAACCATTTCTCTACCTGGGTTTCAACAAAGATCCGATCGCCACCAAAATGAATTTCTTTGTCTTTGATCTTGAGGCCAAATACGTATTGCATATTATCATTTGCCATAAGGGACTCCTTGGTTCTGCGTTAGAATGAATAATACCCACAGGATACAAACAGATGCAAACAATGTGTACCACGAAACGGATTAACAGTAAATACATCGACACCGGAACCACTTGGTTGGTCGATCACTGTTTGTTGATCGACGAAAACGGCAAAGTCGAAAAGGTCTGCTCCCAAACCGAAGCAGATGCCTTGAATCGCCAATATGAAGTGGAAGAAGAGTTAAACTTTCCCCACTCCCTGTTGATGCCCGGCTGCGTCAATACTCACAGTCATGCCTTTCAAGTCCTCCTTCGCCCCACCACGGGCCAACCCCAGCATTTTCAGGATTGGGTGGATCGCTTTCTCTACCCCCTGGTACTGGAACTCGACGAAGACAGCCTCTATGCGTCAGCCCTGTTGGTCTTTAGCCAAATGCTCAAACAGGGAATCACCTGCGTGGGGGAATTCTTTTATTTACACAATCTGCCCGAAGGTGCCAGCAGCCGCCAGCGCAACGTCAAAGCCGTATTGCAGGCCGCCCGCGATCTGGGCATGCGCATAAGCCTGATTCGTGCCCTCTACGATCAAGGCGAAAAAGAGGGCCAAAGACGCTTCAAAGAGCCCTGGGAGCAGGCCATCGAGCAGACGCGACAATTGGCCCAGCAATATGCCGATCACCCCCTGATCTCGGTGTTGCCCGCGCCCCACTCACTCCACGGGGCCTCCGCTGAGCTGATTCAAGCCGCAGCCGCCCTGGCCCAAGAACGGGATACGCCCTGGCATATTCACTTGGCTGAGCAAAAACACGATCTGGAGCTGGCCCAAAGCCTGTACGGAACAACCCCTGTGGGTGCCCTCGAAAAATTGGGTGTTTTGGACCACCGCACCGTCTTGGTGCATGCGATCTGGTTGAGCGAAGCCGACAAAGATCTGGTCGCCCAAAAACAGGTGGGCATTGCCTATAACCCGATCACCAATATGGCCCTCGGTGACGGCGTGGCAGATTTGCCCGGCTGGGTCAAACGACGTGTGTGTGTTGGCCTGGGCACCGATGCCAATATCGAAACCAATCTCTTTGCTGAGGCGCGCGCAGCAGAATACCTGCAACGGGTGCAGTCACTCTCAATGGGCTGTGTGCCCGCCGCCCGCAGCCTGTACCGCATGTTGCACTTACAAGGAGGCAAATTGCTGGGACTGCCGATTGGCGAACTCAAAGTTGGCATGGAGGCAGATTTTCAGATTGTGGATCTGGAACACCCTTCACTTCTGCCTGCTGCTTTTGCCGCAGACGTAGAAACCGCCGTACTCAATCAATTGATCTTTTCGGCTTGGCCCGAAAGTGCCCTGCAAGCGGTCTTTGTTGGCGGCGAACAAGTGGTTTCAAAGGGCCAATTGGTAAAGGTTCGCGAGGAGAGCGTGAGCGAAGAAATTCGCCGGATATTGGCCTGACCGCATAACAACACCCAAGATTAAACAGATTTTAAAGTGCCAACAACTTAAAATTAAGAATATATCTCCTCAACGTGGCTATAAGTAATTTATCAAAATCGCGTAGAGGATTTATTCCGATGAAAAAAGCAATGTCCGTACTCTGTTCAAGTTTGTTTCTATTGGCTGGTATTGGCTGTGGCCAAGCCCCTCTGAACCCGTCTGCCATGATGCCACGCCAAGCCGGCCCCATGAATGTCCGTGCCAATTCCGTTGCGCCTGCAGCTCCTGGCCGTCAAGCGGGCACCCTGCGCCTGGCCACCTATAATATTCGCAATCTCTTCGATGGCATTCAAGATCCTGGCAAAGAACCCGAAAAGGCCAAACCCGAAAAAGAAAAAGTCGCCTTGAGCCAAGCCATTCACGAGATCAACGCCGATGTCATTGGCCTGCAAGAAGTAGAAAACAAAGGCGTCTTGACCCAATTCCGCGATCAATACCTGTCAGACATGGGCTACCGCGAGGTCGTCTTAATTGAAGGCAACGATACCCGTGGTATCGATGTCGCCCTCTTCAGCCGCTTTCCCGTGACCGCTGTCAAAAGCCACAAAGAGGTGCGCTTTCCCGTTCCTGGCGAGGCCCAACCTGTAGGCTTCAGCCGCGATTTGCTTCAAGTCCGTATCCAAGGCCCGAACAATTATACTTTTACCGTCTTTGTTGCCCATCTCAAATCCCAACACGGCGGAGACGAAGCCGATATCCGCCGCGAAGCCGAAGCCCGCGCAGCCCAACAAATCATTGCAGCCTTCCAAAAAGCCAACCCCCGCGAAAACGTGGTGGTGATGGGCGATTTTAACGACACCCCCCTGCAGAAACCTATTCAGCCCCTGGTAAATGGACTCGGTCTGACCGACATCATCATGAAAGATTTGGGCAATGATGCCTGGGTCTTTACCTACCATCCCCAGCAATACCGCTCACGCATCGATTATTTGCTGCTCTCTCCGAGCATGCTCAACGAATACGTGCCCAAATCGGTGAAGCTCTACAAACCCTTTAAACAGGGTGAGCAATGGAAGAACCTGCATTTTTACGATGCCTCTGACCATATTCCTGTCACGATTGACCTGAATATCACCGCAGATCGTTAACAGATCGCTCAACCATTTTTTTCTTTCCCAACTCTCTACGCTGGCCCCTCCGGGGGCCTTTTTTCTTGGTTTAAAAAGTCAGCAATGGCTTTATTTTCGGTTAAATGTTAAAATTCAAGAGAAATTCCCCCAGGAGCCTGCCCTTTATGAAATATTTTGCCTTGTCTGCAACCGCACTCTGTTTGGGGGGACTCTCACTTTTTGCCTGCCAACAAACACCCCTGGCCCCTAGCAATGCCCAGCAAAATGCCCGCCTGGAACAGTTCCAGGCCAATTACCAGGCCAGCGCAACACAGATTGCCCAAAACCTGGGTGAGACCCTGGCACCCAACGAAGCGGCTGCAACCCGCGAAATCGAACAGCATATTCTGGCCACGCTGAAAAAGAATTTTTCGGCCCCCCCGATGAAACGCGACGTCCACGCCAAACACCACGGCTGTGTCAAAGCCCAATTCCAGGTGCAAAACCAGGCTTTGCCCCCAGCCATGCGGGTCGGTGTCTTTGCCCAGAATCAGAACTTCCCGGCTTGGCTGCGTTTTTCCAATGGCGGCAGCGACCCCAACGTGCCCGATACCAAAGGGGATATCCGGGGCCTGGCGATCAAATTGATGGGCGTGCCGGGCAAAAAACTTTTGCCCACCCAAGCAGATGCCCGCACCCAGGACTTTGTGATGATGAATAACCGCGAGTTTTTTATCGAAGAACTCAAAGACTATGTGGCCTTTTCTTCGGCTGTGGCCCACGGTGGTCTGAGTCTGGCCGGTTTTGCAATCACCCACCCGCGCGTGAGTTACCGTCTCTACAAAATCTTTGGCAAACAGACCATCAACCCCCTCGAAAGCGAATTTTTCAGCGCCACAGCCTACCAATTGGGCAATCGCCCGATCAAATTTAAGGTGCGCCCCTGCCAGGCCCCGCGCAGCACGATGCCCGCCAAGCCCGGCCCCAATTATCTGCGTGAAGCCATGGCCCAGACGCTCAAACAAGAGAGCGCTTGCATGGAACTCATGGTGCAGCCCCACAGCGGCAATTTTGAGCAAATGCCGGTTGAGAACGCCACGGTTGAATGGCCCGAACAGGTCTCGGCTTACGTGCCTGTGGCCCGGATCACGATGGTCCCCCAAAGTTTTGACAGCCCCGCGCAAATGCAATTTTGTGAAAACCTCTCGTTTACACCCTGGCACTCCCTGCCTGAACACAGGCCCCTGGGTGTCACCAACCGGGTGCGAAAATCCGTCTACGAGCTGATCTCCGAATTCCGCCACAGATTTAACCAGGTACCCCGGCAAGAGCCCGAAGGGTTTGCTCCTTTTTAACCCCAGATCTGTTTAACCCCAGGTCTGGAAAACCTTGATTTGAATCAATCACAAATATACCATAGGGTGTATAGTATAATCATGGAGGTAATCAACCATGTCACTCAAACACCTGTCTCTCTCACTGCTGCTCGGGGGTGCCTTTTTCTCCCCCTTCTGGTTAACGGTCTCAGCAGCGCCTGTCAATCCCACGCCCAAAGCCGTTTCGTTGCCCCATTTGGCTGAAACGGAAAAACTGGCCCACGATCTCTATGTCCATTTGGGTCAACAGTGGAACCACCCCGTATTTTTGCAGATCCAAACAGCAGAGATACGGCATTTACAACGTTTGCGCAGCTTGCTCAATCAGCGCCAACTCTCCGACCCCACCCAGGCCCTGACCAAGGGCCAATTCTCAGAGCAAGAGATTCAAACGCTCTACCAAAAACTCAAAACCAAAGGGGAAATATCGCTGCAAAAAGCGCTTGAAGTGGGACTTGAGATAGAGGAATTGGATATTTTGGACTTAAAACAATGGCAAAGTCAAACCCAAGATCCTGCAGAAGCCCAAACGGCTGAGCATTTGATTCAGGCCTCAGGGCGCCACCTCGGGGCTTTTTACCGGGCCTTAGCGTCCAGTGGTGGGACTTACCAACCCCAATATCTCTCTGAGACTGAATTCCAAAAATTTCTCAGTTCTGCACGCGGCCAACACGGCCAACACGGCCGCAATAGAAAATAGAAAGCGTCTAAATCCCATGTTCAAAGTCAAATTTTTCGCCACCCTTGCCCTGCTGGGCAGTCTCAGTGCTTGCAGCACCCTGGGGTTGGGACCCAATCAAAACCAAACAAGTTCCAATCAAAATAACCAAAACAATCCTGGAGCCAATAAAAATCCTTTTGTGCAAGTCGACAGCGAAGGCTCAACACGCTTGGTTGACAATTTACTCAACCAAGCCCTGGCACAAATGCCCACATCTGAGCTCTCAGAGGCTGAAAAGACAGGCCTTTTGCAAATGCGTGAAGAAGAAAAACTGGCCCAAGACGTTTATCTCAGCTTGGCAGGCCTGTGGCCACAGGCCCGCCAATTCCAAAATATCTCAAGCAGCGAAGCCAGCCACACGGAGTCGGTCAGGCAATTGCTCGAGCGTTATCAAATCGCCGATCCAGCCCTGAAAGAAACAGGCAAATTCAACTCTGCAGCCCTGCAAAGCCTCTACGACAGTCTGATCACACAGGGCAAAACGTCATTGATTGCCGCTTTGCAGGTCGGGTTGGAGATCGAAGAATTGGATATCGCGGATTTGCAAACCCTCAGCAAAAGCGTCGACCAAGCAGATATCCGCTTGGTTTATCAAGAGCTGGAACGAGGCTCGCGCAATCATTTGCGCGCCTTTAACAATGCCCTAAAAACAGCGGGAGGCACCTACAATGCCAAACATCTCAGCCAAAGCGCGTTTGATACAATCGCCACCAGTGCGGTTGAACGCGGCAGCGGGGGTTAAGGCTGAGTGGTCGCTGGCGCTGTTTGAACCGGCGCTGTTTGAATGGGCGCATCGGGAGGCTGTGGCACGCGCACCAATTTCTCAATCGGATAACCTTGGGTCTTGAGCCGGGTAAGAATGCCCTGGTAAAGGGTTTCGTCCATCACTGGGCTGCGGCTCATGACCCAAGCCATTGAGCGGTCGGGATACCCCACCACCGTATAGCTATAATCGTCGGCCAATTCCACAACCCAATAATCCGCTTCAAAAGGCCAGAAAAACTGTACTTTCATGCGCGCATGGCTTGGGTCCACGACGCGGATTTTGCCCACCATTTTTTGGGCCGGGGCAGTCAGGCTTTTTTCGTGCCAGCCATAGATCACCTGCAAACTGCCATCGGGCAATTTTTCGTAACTGTCGCTGCCACCGACATGGCTCTCGGGCTGAAAGGGATTGGGAATGCGGGCCACTTCGTACCATTTGCCCAAATAGCGATCCAGGTCCACGTATTTGGCCAATTGCTGCTCTGGCTGGGCTGCCTGAACCGCCTTTTGCCAAAGCAGATAGCCGCCGCCCAGCACCAGAGCGGTTAAAACAAAAGACGAAAACAGGCGCAGGGGTTTGAACATGGGGAGAGCCTCTGTATCTTTAGTGATCTGCATTGATCATACTGCCTGATCGGGCTTCAGCCCAAGCCAAACGGTTTTTAACGCTGACACTGGATCAATTCGGAACTGATCTCCCACATGATTTTTCCCTTGCCATAGCGCCCGCCGCCGAGATGGTCTTCCCAATAATTAAAGCGATCCCAGGCACAGAGATTACATGAGGTATTGGTGGCCTTCCACATCGCCGCTCCAGTGCGTTTACGCCCTTTGGGAACACCACCGGACATCACCACTTCCCACTGATTGGAAGAAAAACCCATTTTCAGGGCACTGCCTTTTAAATCCTGCTTGACCTTGGCCTCGGCTTCGGACAAATGGTACTTGTAGGTCTGGCTAAAGGGAAAGGTCAGGCGTGCTTGTACCTTGGCCTTGCGTTGGGCGGCCACCTGATCAAAGTTGGGCAAATAGTCGCTGGGCTGGGTTTTAAGTCCAAAGTCGCGGATATATCCCGCCAAATTTTTTTCAAGGATTTGTTTCAGTTGAGGCACGGTACTGCAGGCCAGATAAGGGTCCCAGGTCAATTTTTGGCTCCCGTTTAGCAGGGGTTGCCCCAGCAAAACATCATTGAGACGGCTGGGGGTCTCTAAGAAGAGTTTGCCCTGCTGTTGCAAAAGCCCATGTTCAAATTGATCGCTGACAACTTCGCGCTGTTCGAGCATTTTGCGTACGGTGCCAGGCGCAGAGAGCAAGCTCCCGCCCATCTGATTGGGGGGAGGATTCTCAATTTGGGGGTATCTTTGGGCCACAATCTGGGCGGCTTTATTCAGTTCTTCACGGGCTTGGCGCAAATCAGCCAAATTGTTGACAGGCTTGTGGGGATCGCCCCAAACCTCTTGGGGATTGGCTTTGGCCAACCAGGTTGCCAAGCTCTGACGATAAGGCAAAAGATCTTGGTAAAAATCTTTGCCCAAGGCTTGGTTTTGCGCCATCTGCTGTTCTTGGGCCAAACTGCGAAATTGGTTTAATTCATACCAACCAACTGTTGTATTTGCCCCCATACTCCACCTTATAACGCACGCCTTTAATTTCAACGACACGGCCAATCACCCATTGTTTGGTTTTTCCGCCCCGCTCGGCCATGACTTCGACATAGTCACCCACCTGAATATCTGTTTGGCCGTTGTTTTTAACCGGCGGCGCGACGCGCGCACTGCTGAGCGGCACCTGATACGTATTGGGTAAGCCTTCAGCCTGAACGCGGTAGCCGCCCGCCCCGACCGCCAAAACCTTTCCGCGCATCCATTCTCCGGGCTTGACGAAAAACTCCACGGTCTCCCCTTTGGAAAACACGCCCTGGGCATAAATGGGAGAGACCCCCACCAGAGAGGCACTCAGCAAAAACAAGACACTTGAGAAGAACAGTTTTGCTTTCATCAGCCATCATCTCCATCATTCAGAATTCGATTAAAAACCCTGTATTCTAACGGCATTGCTTGAGAGCGGCAAGACCGGTAGGACATGTGTTTGGGCTGCCACCCCTCCAGGCCAAATGGCCCCATCCTATTCTGCTGAGCCAAACGCGGGTGGTATACTGGGCTGTATTGTCACGCGAGGTAAGCATCATGAAAAGTTTAACAGGCGCTGAAATTCGCCAAAAATTTATTGAATATTTTAAAAATAAGGGCCATGTCCATATGCCCAGTTCTCCCCTGGTGCCGTACAACGACCCCACTGTTTTGCTTACCACCGCGGGTATGTTGCAGTTTAAACCGATCATGTTTGGCACCGAAAAGCCCCCCCACAGCCGGGTCACCACCTACCAAAAGTGCTTTCGCACCACCGACCTCGAAAATGTCGGTTTTACGGCCCGCCACCACACCTTCTTTGAGATGCTGGGCAATTTCTCTTTTGGCGATTATTACAAAGACGAGATCATTCCCTGGGCCTGGGAATTTTTGACCGGCGAGTTGGAGATCCCCAAAGACAAACTCTACGTGACCGTCTACCTCGACGATGACGAAGCCGAAAATATTTGGCGCGAAAAAGTCGGCGTGCCTGCCGAGCGCATCACCCGCCGCGACGGGGAGACCAATTTCTGGGCCGCTGGCGAAACCGGCCCCTGTGGCCCCTGCTCAGAAATCTATTACGATATGGGCGCCCACCTCGACAAAGGTCTGACCCCCGGCGACGACGACGATGTGCGTTATCTCGAAGTCTGGAACCTGGTCTTTATGGAGTTCAACCGCCAGGCCGACGGCTCTCTGGAGCCTTTGCCTGCCAAAAATATCGACACCGGCATGGGCCTGGAGCGCATCGCTTCGGTTGTGCAGGGCAAAGCCAGCAATTACGAAACAGACATGCTGCAGGCGATTATCGAAAAGGTCAAACCCCTGGCAGCACCCGGCATGGAGAGCAACCCCCGTTATACCACCGCTTTGCAGGTGATTGCCGACCACAGCCGCGCCAGTGTGCTCTTGATCAGCGATGGCGTGCAACCGGGCAACGAAGGCCGGGCCTATGTGCTGCGCCGCGTGATGCGCCGGGCGATTCGCTTTGGCCATTTTATTGGCATCAACGAGCCCTTTTTGTATAAATTACTGCCCACGATCGTCGAACTCTACCCCAATTACCCCGAGGTCAAAGCCAAAGGGGAGCAGATCCGCGAGAGCATTTTGCTCGAAGAAGAGCGCTTCCACCGCACCTTGAACCGGGGCGTCAAAAAACTCGAAGAGGCCCTGGCCGAGCTGGGAGGGGCCAAAGTCATTCCTGGCGCTGTGGCCTTTGAACTCTACGATACCTACGGCTTCCCGCTGGAGCTGACCCAAGAGATTGCCCAAGAGCAGGGCCTGAGTGTGGATCTGCCCGGTTATAAAACGGCGATGCAAGAACAGGTCGAACGGGCCCGTGCCGCTTCGCGCTCCAATCTGGACATGGGGGCCCATGTGGTGGGTTTTGCCCCGACCGAATTTACAGGTTATGGCGAACTCAAAAGCGACGCAGAGATCTTGGCCTGCCTCGAAACCAACAGCCACGAACTGCGCCGCCTGGTGCTCAACCGCACGCCTTTTTACGCCGAGAGTGGCGGTCAGGTCAGCGATCACGGCGTGATCAAAGCCGGGGCCCATGTCTTTGAAGTGGTCGATGTGCAAAAGGTCGGCGAGGTCTTTGTACACGTGATTCGCGGCGACGAATTTGGCCTGTTGCAGCCCCAAATTTCAGTGGTCTGCGAAGTGGAGCAAAGCACCCGCCGCGAGACCATGAAACACCATTCTGTGACCCATTTGATGCACCAGGCCCTCAAAGATGTCTTGGGCGATCAGGTCAAACAGGCAGGCTCTGAGGTCAGCCATCTGCAAACCCGTTTCGACTTTTCGTATAACCGCGCCATGAGCGCCGAAGAAGTGCAAAAAGTCGAAGAATTGGTCAATGAGCAGATCATGCAAAACCACCCCGTACAAACCCAGGTGCTGCCGATTGAACAGGCGCGCGAAAGTGGCGCTGTGGCCATGTTTGGCGAAAAATATGGCGAAGTCGTGCGTGTGATTGGCATGGGCGATTATAGCAAAGAGTTCTGCGGCGGCACCCATGTGCCCGCCACCGGTGTAATTGGCTCATTTAAGGTGATTGGCGAAGAGGCCATTGCCTCGGGCGTGCGCCGCATTACTGCCGTGGCCGGTCAAGCCGCTTACCGCTACAGCCGCCAAAACGAAGAGCTGCTCAAAAGTTTGGCCCGCGATCTCAAAGTGCCTTTTGCCGAGATCCCTGGCCGTCTGAGCAAATTGCAAGACAATCTGCGCAACCAAGAAAAAGAGCTCAAACAGCTCAAGTCCAAACTCGCTTTGCATCAGGTCGAAGAGCTGGCCAGCCAGTTTAAGCCCCGTGAATCAGCCAAAGGATCCGCCCAGGTGCTGGTGACCGTGGTCGATGTGCCCGACAGCGAGGCCCTCAAACAGATCGCTGATGCCCTGGCCAGCCGTCAGGCCCAGAGCCTGGTGCTGCTGGGCGCTGTGATTGCAGACAAGGTCAATCTGGTTGCCCGTGTCTCACCCGAGCTGATTCAGGCCGGGGTGCAAGCAGGCGCGATTATCAAAGCCCTGGGCCCAGTCGTGGGCGCACGTGGCGGCGGCAAACCCGAATTTGCCCAGGCCGGTGGCGGCAGCGATCCCAGCGGCTTGGACAAACTCTCTGCGGCGCTGAGTGAGTATTTGCAAGGGGTGGGTATTTGACGTCTCGGCAACGCCAAGGCCTGAGCCGCTGGCTGGCAGCCCTGTTGCCAGCCTTGCTGCTGACGCTCTTGGCGGGCTGCCCGCCCAAACAGCCCGATCCGGCCACCTTGGCTGCGCGTTTGAGCGTGGGCCTGGACCCCAATATTGGCAGGCCCTTTGTCTATAAAATCGAAACCGCTGAAAAATACGGCGGCTTTGAATATGAGATCTTACAGTACCTGGCGAAAAAACTCGGCAAAAAGCTCGAAGTCAAAGAGATTGCCTGGGAAAAACTGCTGGAGTCGGTCTCGCGCAAAGAGGTCGATCTGGCCCTGAATGCGATCGAAAAACCCCAGGCCAATACCAATCTGCCGCCCCATCTCGCATTCAGCGAGCATTATTACACGGCCTTTCAGCAATTGACGGTGCGCAAAAGCGATAAATTCACCTACAATCTCTCAGATCTGCGCAAAAAGAAAATAGGTGTGATTGCAGAGTCGGTGTCCCAGGTGCTGCTCGACGATCTCAACCGCCTCAAAGATGCGGGGATTCAGGTTCAGCCTTACGACGACCCCGACACCCTCTTTCAGGATCTCGGGCAATCGCGCCTGAATGCTGTTTTGAGCGAGCGGGCCCTGGCCAGTTGGTACCAGTCCAAGGTGCCCGGTCTGCGTTTAACCGGCGAGCCGATCACCCCCGAAACGCCTTATGTGGGTGTGGTGCACAGCGAAAACGTTGAATTGCTCAAACAACTCAATATCGCCCTCAAAGCGGCGCGCAAAGACCCGGCGTTTATGAAGATCTTCTCGAAATGGCATATGAGCATTCGGCGCTGAGCAGTCTTGGCAGGAAAGCACTGCATTGTTTTCTGTTTTGAAGTCGGTGACGTTTGCTGGTTTAGCGCCCAGTTACCCCTGCTTGTATAGGGTCCTACTCTTCAATTTCAACAACTTGCTTTTCTCTTAGGCCATGTTAGGCTTTTGAGTAGATCCTTTCAAATGGCATTGTCTACAGGTGGAGCAATAAAATGAAAATTAATCATCATTTAAAATTGGGCGTTTCACTCCTTGCTTTACAGGCCTGCCAATGGGGAGGCGTCAGCCCCTCCCCGCTTCCGAGCGGGGAAAAGGTGCCGGTGGAAATTGCCGCCAAGCAAGGCCAAACCTATCTCTGTGAACCTTATCAAGAACCCCAGCAACCGGCTTTGCACTTTCCCAGTGATTTGGCTGTGAGCCAGGATGGGAAAACTGTGTATGCCCTTAATGGAGAGTGTTTGGGGTATTCCTTGGGTCGAACAAAAACCCTTGGTGTAGCTTCTGCTACGGGCTGTGCCAAAGAAGCGATTGGTTTGCGTGATTTGGAAAAAAACCAAGGTCAGATTGTACTCAATCGCCGTTTTATCTATAAATTACAATCTCAAACAACCAAACCAGAGATTTTTAAAGTACAAGGCCAAGCGCCTTTGAGCTGTGTTTTGGGCAATGATTTGGAAATTGACGCACAAAATCAACTCTATGCTGTGGATGAAATCAATCAGCGGATTTATCGTCTCGGTGATACTGTGGAAAAACTCGTGGAAATTGATGAGACATCGTCTAGAAGTGTGAGTTTAATTCCGACAGATAAACTGAGACCCAAAATCTATTTTGAAGGACCGTTAGACTTGAGTCTTTCTCAAAATGGACTTGCTTACAGCATTTTTGCACCTGGAAATGCCAGTGCAGAGGGCCAAGTCCGTGAATTTGATTTTAAAAACAAAATTACAAAAACTCGGTTTATTGATGATAGAATCAAACGAGATATTTATTTTCTGCTTAATTCTATTAGCGAAGATTTGTATTTGAGTTTTTTCCCCTTTTTGATTCTTCCTGGCAATTCAAATCAATCCCAATCATTATCAGGTTCAGTCTATCAAGATTTGGTATCAAAACCTATTCGAATCGGAATGGTTCTCAACGGTAAAGCCATCCATCACCAAGAGAAGAACTATTTCTATTTTTCAGACAGTACCAAACATGTCATTTACCAACTGATTACCAATCCCAATTTCGAACTTCTGAGCTTTTCTGTTTTAGCTGGCTCAGCGCAAGCCGGTTATGTGGATGGCCATGGCCCCGCTGCGCAATTTAACAGTCCTACAGGCCTCAGTCTGGATGCCGCTGGCAATATTTACGTTGCAGACACCGGCAACCACGCCATTCGCAAAATTACCCCTGATGGGACTGTCAGTACTTTTTACAAAGAATCGTCATCTCTGCCTGGAGGATAACCTGATCTCAAACCACTTTTATCTTGTCTTTTGCAAAATTGGGTCGGCAACCCGATCTATTTCAGGTATGTCGCCTGTCAATAAAAAGAGAGACTAACCCCGCTCCAACTCCCCCGCCAGATTCAGCCTGGCAGCGGTCTCCCAGCGCGATGGGTCAACGACCTTTTTATTCTTGTTTCGTTTGTTTCGTTTATGCTATGATCGAGACAGCTCAAAAGGAGAATCTTATGACCGGAAAAGTCGCAGAACTGGTAACCCCAACCGAAGCTGAAATGGTGCAGGCGAAAGAATCCAGCCATCAACTGGCCCGTCTCTTACCAAAACTTCAAGAGGAGTTAACCCTTCAGGCAAAAGACGCCCAAGGGCAGACTCAGCAACTCAATCTCCCGGCCTCTGCCGTACGGCTTTTGCTGTCCCTGCTTTCGGAGATGGCAATGGGACATGCCGTAACGTTAGTTCCTTATCATGCTGAACTGACAACTCAACAGGCGGCAGATTTTTTGAATGTCTCTCGGCCTCACTTGGTTGCATTACTTGAAAAAGGTGCTATTCCCTTTCGAAAAGTCGGGACTCACCGCAAAGTGCTCTTCAGCGATACCGTTGCTTACCAGCAGGAAGTAAAACGCTTGCGCGAAGCTGCACTCGATGAGTTGGCTGCTCAAGCGCAGGAACTGGGCATGGGGTACTGAGTGGCATATACGGCACTCTTCGATGCTTGCGTGCTTTATCCAGCTCCCCTTCGGGATTTATTAATGTCGCTGGCCATAGAAGATATCTTTCGGGCCAGATGGACAGACCAGATACATGATGAGTGGATTCGCAGTGTTTTGGCGAATCGTAAAGACCTGAACTCTAAGCAGTTGGAGCGTACACGGCAATTGATGAATGCCCATGTCGAAGACTGTTTGATCTCAGGCTACGAAGTACTTATTCCGGGTTTGACCCTTCCGGATCCTGACGACCGACACGTGCTTGCAGCGGCCATTACTGGCCGTTGTGATGTCATTGTGACCTTTAACAAGAGAGACTTTCCCTCTGCTTCACTCCAATCATTTGGGATCGAAGCCCAGGATCCTGATTCTTTTCTGCTGTTTCAACTTGATTTGGCTCCGGGCAAGTTTCTAAACGCAGTTCGTCAACATCGCGCTCGGTTGAAGCATCCCCCAATGCACCAGGAGCAATACCTTGAAACGCTTCTCCGACAAGGGCTGACACAAGTAACTCAGGCGCTGAAAGAATACTCACAGCAGTTTTGATAAAACACAGCGCCCCATAGCGCTATCAAGACAGCCCCGACTAACCCAACTCCCCCGCCAGATTCACCCTGGCAGCGGCCTCCCAGCGCGCATGGCCCACCTCGCTCATAAACAGGCGGGGGCGGGCCAGCCAGCCGCGCACAAAACGCAGCCGCGCCCGCGTGTAGAGAAAGCCCGGCACAAAGTGATACTCGCGCCGAATCTGGGCCAGATAGGCCGCGTAGACCTCAGGCTCGGCCCCCAAGATTGAGAGGTCGAGATCGAGAAAGAGCAGGGCATCGCCATCAGCGGGATCGGCTTTGTGGCCAGCAGTGGCCACAACCAAATCCGCCACGCGCGCTTGCAAGGCCGCAGAAGCCCCCATTTGGCCCAATTGGCGTTTGGCCAGCCGGGCACTGTAAAGCTCGTTTTTGCCCTTGCGAGGGTTGTAGATCGCGTCGTGGAACCAGATCGCCAGCCCCACGCTGAGCGGGTCTTGGAATTCAGTCTGGTATTCTTGCCACAACTCAAGCAGGGCCTGGATATGGCTCAGGCTGTGGTAGGCCCGCTGCAGCTCTTGGTAGCGCGTTTGCAGCTCATGGTAAATCCGGCCACGCAATGCCGGATCCGCACAAAAGGAGGCCGTCAGGGCCTCCCAATTGTGTTTTAAATCCACAGCGTTAACAGCTGGACTAGCGGTTGTAGATCTCGGTCCAATGGCCCAGGGTATGGGCAATTTCTTGGGAGAGATCCTCAGCCCGCAAACGCCAGCTCCAATTGCCTTCGGCTTTGCCGGGTGTGTTCATGCGCCCAGTGGGATCGTCGAGGCCGAGAATGTCCTGCATCGGGATCAGCACCGTATTGGCGACCGAAGACATCGCCAGGCGAATCAGCTGCCAATGGATAAAATTGGCATCGTTGCTGCCCTGGTAATCGAGGATGAATTTTTTGACCGCCGCAGGCCGATCGTCAAACCAGCTCAAACTGGTCTGGTTGTCGTGGGTGCCGGTATACACCACACTGTTGGCGATGTGGTTGTGGGGCAAAAAGGCGTTGGCAGAGGTATCGTCAAAGGCAAATTGCAGCACTTTCATGCCCGGAAAGCCAAAGCTGTCGCGCAGGTCTTCGACCGGCGGGGTGATCACCCCCAGGTCTTCGGCAATAAAGGGCAGGTGGCCCAAAGATTTTTGAATGGCTTTAAAAAAGGCCTTGTCGGGCCCTTTGACCCATTTGCCATTGATCGCGGTTTTTTCGCCAGCGGGAATCTCCCAATAGGCCTCAAAGCCCCGGAAATGGTCCAGGCGCACGATGTCGACCAAATTCAACATCACACGGAAGCGCTCAGCCCACCAAGCGTAATTGTCTTTGGCCATGACTTCCCAATTGTAGAGTGGGTTGCCCCAGAGCT
Organism: Candidatus Blackallbacteria bacterium; assembly: GCA_051715345.1. Taxonomy (GTDB): domain Bacteria; phylum Cyanobacteriota; class Sericytochromatia; order UBA7694; family UBA7694. The sequence goes on along the minus strand of JBPXJQ010000012.1, from coordinate 234,139 downwards.
GGCCCGTTTCTGAGAAATAATCCGGGGGCACACCGGCCACAACCGTGGGCTTGCCATGGGCATCGAGGTGAAAGAGTTTTTGGTGGGCCCAGACGTCGGCGCTGTCGTGGGCAACAAAGATCGGCATGTCGCCAATGATCTGCACGCCGTTGAGATGGGCATAGCTGCGCAATTCATCCCATTGTTGGTGAAAGAGGAATTGCAAATACTGATGATAGAGCATCGGGCCAGCCAGGGCCTGTTCGTATTCGCGCAGGGTTTGGGCATCGCGGCAGACCAGGCCTTCGTCCCAGGTATCCCAGGGTTCGCCAGCGTATTGCTGTTTGAGCGCGGCAAACAGGGCATAATTGCGCAGCCAATTGCGGTTTTGCTGGCATTTGCAAAAATTCTCAAAGCGCTTGCGGTCGGAGAGACTGGCATGGGCCTGAAAATACACAAACGAATCTTCAAAAATCGCGCCTTTGGCAGCGGCCACCGCTTCAAATTCGACTTTGTCGGCGCTGAGTTGGGGGTAAGCGGCCAAAGCGGGACTGTCTGGAGAGAGATAGCCCTTTTCGACCAACTTTTCGGGGCTGATCATCAGGGGGTTGCCGGCAAAGGCCGAGAGACAGGCATAAGGGGAGTCGCCATAACCGGTGGGGCCCAGGGGCATGACCTGCCAGAGTTTTTGGCCGGTTTGGGCCAAAAAATTGACAAAGTCGTAGGCAATTTCACCGAGATCACCCACGCCAAAGGGGCCGGGCAAAGAGGTGGGATGCAATAAAATACCGCTTGCGCGTGGGTACATAATCTGTGTCCTTGTCTGTGTTAAAGGCTTAAACGCCCATTTTGCGGGCGGTGGTTTCCATATTGCGGGCCAAATTGCGGCGGCCGGTTTGAACCATGCTCAGGGCCTGGGTCACTTTGTCTTCGAGCGAGGCCAAGACCTCTTCGCTGTATTTATCTGCTTCAAAGCGCTGTTGGCGGCACTCTGCTTCAGCGCTTTTGCGGGTTTCGTCGGCCATTTTGACAGCCTGGCGCACCAATTCGTGTTCTTGCAAATACTGGCGGGATTTTTCTTTGGTCAGCTCCAGCAGCTTTTGGCTCTTGGCCTGGGCCTCGGCAAAAATCGCATCTTTTTGGGCCAGAATTTGCTGGGCCTGCACCATTTCTTGGGGCAACATTTCGCGAATGCGATCGATCAGTTCAAAAATATCCTCTTCATCCACCACCACGCGCGAGGTAAACGGCACTTTGACGCTGTTCATGATCACTTCTTCGATTTTTTGCACCAGGGCCAAGGTGGTTTCGGGAGAGGCGGAAGACTGGGCCTGCATTTGGGGCTGCATTGGGGGCTGAACAGGGGCTTGGGGGGAAACGAGTTCATTTTGATTTATCATATTTTTAACTTACGCTTAATATTTACTTGCTACTATTATATTTTCTTCTCAGGCATTCTTCAACCTGAGCCGGAACAAAATCTGAAATTTTTCCGCCGAAGGAAGCGATTTCACGGATCAGACTGGAGTTGAGGAACATGTATTCTGCTTTGGGCATCAAAAAAACCGTGTCCACTTCGCCATTCAGGTGTTTGTTCATCAGGGCCATTTTGAGTTCAATTTCAAAATCTGAAACCGCACGCAGACCGCGGATAATCACCTGCCCACCGACCTGGCGGGCATAATCCACAATCAGGCCATCGCAGCCATCAATCTGCAAATTGGTGAGATGGCCTGTGCTCTGCTGGATCAATTCCATGCGTTCGGCCACAGAAAAGGTCGATTTTTTGGCTATATTGGTTGAGACTGCCACAATCACCTCATCAAAGAGGTGACAGGCCCGCTCCATAATATCCAAATGTCCATTGGTGACCGGGTCAAAACTGCCCGGATAAATTGCGCGCGTCAAAAAAAGCTCCTTGTGATTCCATCTGCTCCTTCAATTGTAGCAAATGCCCGATCAGGTGTAAGCCCCGCAAGATGGTGATTTCGTGCAGATTTCAGATATTTTTCTCAAAGCCGGATCACGGGCGGCTTTGAGAGCTTCGTCACAATTGGCTATACTTGCAATATATGCGATATACCACCCTGGCCCACGAATCCAGCCACGAAATTTCGATCTTAAACAGCCGCTTTATTGCCTCTGGGCGCGAGGTATTGTCTGTCGACGAAGCGGAGGCCTTTCTCAAGCAGATCCGCTCCCAATGGCCCGATGCCAGCCACCACTGTTATGCCTTTCGCGTGGCGGGCCCACCTGTGGTCGATCGCTTTTCCGACGATGGCGAACCCTCGGGCACTGCCGGCAAACCGATTCTAACCGTGCTCGAACACAAGGTCTACAACGCCATTGTGGTCGTCACCCGCTATTTTGGTGGCACCAAATTGGGCACGGGCGGACTGGTCAAAGCTTATACCCAAGCCACCCAGACCCTGCTCGAAACAGCGGGGCTGATCGAAAAAGAACCCTGTCAAAGTCTGGTTTTGCATTACCCTTACCACCTCAGTGGCAACGTGGCTTACCAATTGGCCCAAATGGGGATCACGGCCAGCTTGGACTATGCCGAAGCCATTACCTGCCAGATTGACGTGCCGATCAGTTTGCTAGAACCGCTGCGGGAGCGGCTTTCTCACCCCGAATTAAAATGGCAAAGCCCAGCTTAAAGGAGCAGAGTTTCTCCCGCTTGTCAGGCTGGGGTACAATTTGAGAGAGACTACACAACAAGCCCGAGCAAAATGGAACCCTTAGACCCCTTTCCCGAAACAGAACCACACGAAGCCACCGAGATCGGCACGATGTTTGCCGTCTCAGCCACGGTCAAACCCCAGACCCCCACTGAAAACGTGGGCCGAGATCTGCCGCGTTATGAGCCCATTCAAGAATTGGGCAAAGGCGCCATGGGCGAAGTCTGGCTGATGCGGGACATTTACCTGCGCCGCAAGGTCGCCAGCAAACAATTGCTGCCCCAGCTCAACAGTCCCGAAGTCCAGGCCCAGTTTTTGAGCGAGGCCCAAATCACGGCACGCTTGGAACACCCTGGCGTGGTCCCGGTCTATACCCTCGAAATCGACAGCGAGGGGCGTCTCTCTTATGCCATGAAAGTCGTGCAGGGCAATACCCTCAAAGAAGAGATTGGCGAACTAAAAGCCTCACAGCTGGCCAACCCCAACCGCAAAACTTGGCAGCGGGAGCTGTTTCGCCTGCTCGAAATTTTCCTCAAGGTCTGCGACGCCCTGGACTATGCCCACAGCAAAGGCATTATTCACCGCGACTTAAAACCTGCCAATATTATGATTGGCCCCTTTCGTGAGGTCTATATCGTGGACTGGGGCATTGCCCAGGTCTGGAATCGCCCCGGCGTTGAAAATGAAGAGCCCAGCAAGGTGATTGCAGGCACGCCCCGTTACCTCTCTCCCGAACAGGCCCGCTGCCGTCCCCTCAAACCTGCCAGTGACCAATTTACGATGGGCCTGATTCTGCAAGAGATTCTCACCCTGGCCCCGGCTTTTAAAGCCAGTTCCATGCCCGAAATGCTCAAAAAAATCCTGACGGGTGATCGTGCCCCCTGTGATCAGGCCTTGGAGCTGCACCCGATTCCGGCTGATTTACAAGCAATTGTCAGCAAAGCCACGGCCCTCAAGGCCGATCAGCGCTATGCCTCGGTGGCCGATATGGCAACAGATCTGCGCCGCTATCTGCAAGACGTGGAAACCACCGTCAAACCCGACAATCTGCAACGCCGAGCCCTGCGCTGGATCCGGCGCAATCCTCAACGCGCATTGCTGGGCAGTATGTTGGTTTTGGTCGCCTGTATTTTGGCTGTGGCCGGCAGTTTGTATATCTGGCAACAGACCCAGGTTCAAACCCAACGCCGCAAAGCCGTGCTCGAAGACCTGCAGCGCAAATTGACCATGACCGGCCAGCAATTGGATATCTACTTGAGCAGCTTTGAGGCCCAATTGGAATACCTCACAGGCGCTGCCGCTGAAAGCTTTCAACGGGGCGAAGATTTGCCCGGAGAAATGTTTACTCCCCAGCGCTTGCCCCAAACCAGTCTCTTGCCTTCCGCAGAGGAAACCGCAGCAGGTGGTCCCTTGTATTGGCAACAATTTGTTTGGCTCAATCCCTCTCCTGCTTACTCACGCTTGCAGAGCATGCTGCCCATCTTTCAACGTGTCTTTGCCGTCAGCGCAGATCCCCAAGGCAATAGCTTGGATTGGCTTCAGAGCCAAGATCATGCCAGTCCTTTGGGTTGGGCCAGCATCGCCTTTGAAGCCGGCCCTCAATTGATCTATCCAGGCAGCCCCCAGGCCGAAACCGTCGCGGCCCGTTTGAATCGCGCTTTCACAGCCCAACAGCCCACAGGTGAGCACTCTCCAGCCCGAGGGACCCGGCCCGTTTGGCTGGGGCCAGAGCAATTGGGAACCACGCCTTATTTTATTGTGCAGGCCCCGATTTTCAACGATCAATCACAGGCCTTGGGCCTTGGCAGTTTATGTCTGCGCCAGCCCAGTTTGGAAAAAGAACTGAAAAAAGCGCCTTTAAACGAGGGGCTTCTCTCACTGCTTGTCAGTGATGCCCAGGGCAAGATTCTCTTCAGCCGAGATCAAAACCAAAACGAAACCTGGCCCGAGGCCCTGCTCAAAGATCTCAAAAGTGGCAAAAGTGGCATTTACGAAAGCGCCGAGGGCCTCTATGTTTACCAATCTCTCTCAACTGCCAATTGGCGGTTGATCGCCCGGATCGACTTTCAAACCCTTTTAAGCCAAAAGGGAGCACCTTGATGGCTGAGATCAAAGCCGAAGAAACAGATCCACTTGAGCTGACCATGCATGAATTCGGGCATCTCAGCCCCACCGCTGAGATGCGCGAAAATCCCACGGCCACCCCCAACGCCATTGGCAAACAGCATTACGAGATTTTGCAAATGCTGGGAGAAGGGGCGATGGGCACGGTCCATCTGGTCCGTGACAGCCGTTTGGAGCGCACGGTAGCGTATAAACAGCTGCACAAACGCATTCAGAGCGACAATCCCGAAGTGCATCAGCGCTTTTTGGGTGAGGTCCAAATCACGGCCCAATTGCCCCACCCGTATATCGTGCCGGTCTACAGCCTTGAGGTGACCGAAGCCGGGGTGGGCTACACCATGAAGTGTATCCAGGGCAAAACCTTCAAAGAGCTGATTACCGAGGCCAAAGCCCACAATGCCGAACCCCATAAAATCACTTATCCCCAGGATTTCCCCAACCTCTTGGAGCATTTTCTCAAGGTCTGCGAGGCCCTGTCTTTTGCCCATTTTAAAGGTGTGATTCACAGGGATCTCAAACCCGCCAACCTGATGCTCGGGCCCCACAACGAGATCTACGTCATGGACTGGGGCATCGCCCGTCCCTTTGGCGAGGCTGCCAAAGATTACCCCTTTGAAGCCGGGGAAAAAAACCAAATGATCGGTACCCCCCGTTATATGTCACCCGAACAGGCCCGAGGCGTCAACGACCGCCTCGACGAGCGCAGCGACCTCTTTGCCCTGGGCCTGATTTTATACGAATTGGTCTGTTTACAGCCGGGCTACAAGGCCAGCAGCACCTCCGAATTACTCGAAAAGGTACGCAAAGGCCAGCTCAATCCCGTGGCCTTTTTTCGGCCCGAACTCAAGGTTCCTCGCGAATTACAGGCGATTATCTCCAAGGCCACAGCCTGGAAACGCGCCGATCGCTACCCCAATGTCGAAGCCATGTCTCAGGATCTGCGCCGCTATCTGCGCGGCGAAGCAGTACAGGCCGCACCGGATACCCCACTGCAGGCTGCAGGTCGCTGGTTTCGCGTTCACCGCACGGCGTGTCTGAGCAGCCTGATGGTCTTGGTTTTGGGCAGCAGTCTCTGGACCCTCTGGAACCTGCTTCAGCAACAACAAACCCTGCAAGCCGCCCTCCAACGCGAGCAGATTATCACCCAGTTTATGGGCCAAATTCTGAATCAGGGCCAAGCCGTCGACCGCTATATGGTCGCGATTCCGCGCACACTTGAAAACATGGCCGGCACAGTGATTCAAGCTCTGGAGCATGGCAAACCCCAACCCAGTTTCCCCTATTATCTTGACGACGAACATTGGAATAAACGCATACCCAGTCAAGTACAGTCCGCCCACTATGGTTCTAAGATCAGCACCGATTGGCCTGCTATTACCCTGCCTTGGGGAGAACCCGAGTTACCATTCAAACCCAATTTGCACAAGTTGGCACCGCTCAAGAAACAGATGCGCAATCTCTTGATTCGCAGCGGCAAAGAGCAAGGAGCCAGCGAAACCGATCCCCAAACTTTGGTCGCCAAACAGGGCGTGCCACTGATGTATGTCAATATTTCGACCGCCGAAGGAATCCTGCTTTTTTATCCGGGTGCCAGCTACAATACCCCCGGTTATGACGTGCGTAAGCGCCCCTTTTTCAGACTGGTGCGCAACAAACGTGGTGTCCACTGTGGCAACCCTTATATCGACCGACTTTCGGGATCTCTTTTGCCCTGCAGTCTGGCAATTTATGATGCCCAAGAGCGCTTTCGCGGGGTGGCCTCCATCGACCTGCAATTCAATTATCTGGCCCGCAATGTCTTAAATATTTCCAATATTCCCGGCCTGCGCAACAGCTATTTGCTCGATGAAAAAGGCCAAGTGATTGTCAAAGGCAGCGACCGCAATCAAAAAATTGAAAAACGCGCGAAAATCAACCATGGCATGCAACTCTCACGCTTTAAGAATGAAGACCTGCTCAGAAAAATTGAGTTACGCAGCGAAAGTGGCTATCTGCGCAACGCAAATACCACCTTGGGCTATTTGCGTTTAAATTTTCAGGGCTGGTATTTTGTCGTCGAAGCAGAGACCGAACCCCTTTTTGCCACGACCTCCTCAGGAAAAAACTAAATCCATGCCGACTCTCGAAACCCACAACCGCCACCTGTATTTGGATTTGCTCAAACGGGTCTTGGCAGATTTTATTTATGATCTCGGTGCTGCCAAAGACGAAAAATACCCAACGATGACCTGGGCCGACACCCGCACAGGTCGCAAACACACACTCTCAACTTATGCCGATTATAAAGCCAATGGGCTGCTCTTCCCCCAACAGGCCCACACCATGATCGGTCTCAAACGTCTGGACAATCTGCAAGTCTGTCTGGAACAAATTCTGGCCGAAAATACCCCCGGCGACCTGCTCGAAGCCGGTGTCTGGCGAGGAGGAGCCTGTATTTTTATGCGCGGCCTGCTCAAGGCCTATGGCGAGACCCAACGCAAGGTCTGGGTCGCAGATTCTTTTGTCGGCTTTCAAGCCAGCGATCTGGTCGACACCAATATTGACCTCGAAAAAACCAATTATCACAGTGTCTCACAGGCACAGGTCGCTGAACATTTTAAGGCCTATGACCTCTTGGATGAACAGGTGGTGTTTTTGCCGGGGTTCTTAGACCAAAGCTTGCCCAAGGCACCGATCGAAGCCTTGGCTCTCTTGCGTTTGGACGTGGATTTTTTTAATCCCACCCTCGAAGGACTGACCTGGCTCTACCCCCGTCTGTCTCCGGGCGGCTTTGTGATCATCGACGATTATTATGCCTTTGAAGGCTGCCGCCAAGCAGTCAATGCCTACCGCCAAGCACACCAGATCAGTGAGCCCTTGGTTCGGATCGATCCCTGCGCTGTCTATTGGCAAAAGAGCAAATCCAATCAGGGGGCTCTTGCTCCTGGAAATGACTGATCTATAATGGAAGATATGAAAAAATTAGCAATCCTCGTCATCCTGTCCTTGTTCAGCCTCTCTGCCCCTGCATTGTCTGCGGAGCCCCTCAGCGAGTTTAAATCCGCTCAGGAAGATCTCCGCCGGGACGGAAAACGTTATTCTCAATCGGCACGGGCTTTTGCCTTTTATGAAAAGGGACTGCAGGCCCTCAAAACCAAAAAACCCCAAGAGGCGGTAGAGGCCTTCACCAAAGCCCTGCGGGTCTACCCCTCATATGCAGAGGCCTTTTATGAGCGGGGCAATGCCTATTTATTGCTCAAAGCTCCAGAACGGGCCCTGGCCGATTTTTCAAAGGTGATTGATTTGCAAGCCAAGCCCTTGCTGGTAGATGCCTACAATAACCGCGGTTTTGTCTACAATGATTTATTGAAACAGTACGACAAAGCCGTGGCGGATTTTAGCCAAGCCATCCAAATTAACCCACTCTATGCGCGCGCCTGGTACAACCGCGGTCTCGCTCACGACCGCTTGGGCCAACACGAAGCCGCCGTCGGCGACTACAGCAAAACCCTGCAGCTTCAGGCAGACTACCTCGATGCATATAATAACCGGGGAATCAGCTATTTGGACCTCAAAGAATACGACAAAGCCCTGCAGGACTTCGAAAAAGCGATCAAGTTGGCCCCCAATTATGCTGTCGCCTATTATAATCTCGGTTTGATTTATGCCTACCGCAAAAATTACGAAAAATCCCTGCAATACTACAGCCAGGCGATTGAACGCAACCCGAATTATGTTGAGGCCTACCACAATCGCGGTTATCTCTACAACGATGTGCGCAAAGACTACGAAAAAGCGCTCAACGACTTCAACCGTGCCCTGGCGATCGATCCGACGTATATCAACGCCTACTTCAACCGGGGACTGACCTATTACAACAAAAAAGACTTCCCCAACGCCATTCTGGACTTTAGTCAGGTGATCAAGGACAATGGCAAAGACGCCGATGCCCTCTATTACAGAGGGGATTGCCACTATTGGCTCAATCAACTCGATGCGGCCATTCTCGACTTTCAGGCGGTGGTCAGCTTAACCCCCGAAGACGCCTCTACCCATTATCTCTTGGCCAGTCTCTACGCCCAGAAAAAAGATGCGCCCAAAGCCTTAGCGGCACTTTCTCTGGCCATTCAACACAATCCCGACCTCAAACGGGCTGCCCGCAACGAAGCAGCCTTGGTTTTTTTACGCAAGCTGCCTGAGTTTCAAAAGCTGGTAAAATAAACATGTCTGTTTTTAACTCTGGCACGTATCGCCAAAACGCGAGGTTTTGCGCCGCATGAAGTTTTTCTATGACTCCCGCACCGATCAGCTCGGTATTCAGTTTCAACCTGCGCGCAAAAAACCCACAGGTAAAATTCAGCGCAACCGCAAAGAGGTCATGCCTGGGGTCTGGATGGATTGGGACGAACGCAACAATCTCGAACGGATTGAAATCCGCGAAGCCTCGCGCCACCAGCCCGAACTCAAGAACTTTATTGGCGAGTTGGTTCAAGAGGTGATCAAAAATGCCCAAGACATCCCCAAAGAGGTGCTTTTGGCGATCGAAGGCACAATCAAGCTCAGCCAAGAAGACGGCCCCAGCACCCGCAGCGAAGACTACCAGCCCCGACTGAGTTTTGATGCCGTGGCCAACACCCTCACCACCGAATTCCGTACCCCCAAACCGGGCGAGGTACAAATGAACAAACGCGAAGTGATTCCGGGCATTATCGCCAGTTTTACCGATCAAGGTGAATTGCTCTCAATGGACATGTTACAGGCCCTGCAACACTTCCCAGCCCTACAACAATTTGTTCAGCAGGGCAACGAAATGTTGGCCATGCAACATCTGCTGCGCAATTTTAACCGCTAGAATCAGGCGTTAAAAAGCGGGGCCAGTGTTGGCCCCGCCCAATCATCAGCAGCTAAAAAAAACAATCAGGTTCAGGGTGTATTTGAGAGCTTAAAAAAGCTTTCGATCAGTTTGCGGTACTCACTCGAAAGGGCACTGGCATAGTCACCCAGGTCTTTGCTGAGTTCCTGTTTGGCGGCTTCGGGTGTCAGCTCTTTTTTGATCAAACTGGTCAAGAGGGTGATCATGCGGGCATCTTTGATATTGTTGACATCTTTGCCCAAGATCTCTTTGAGCGTGCGTTTAAACACCTCTTCTTTGGCCACGCCACTCTGGGGATCTTTGTACATGATCGTCAGCGTCAGACTTTGCTCGAGCAAAGAGGCATCATCTCCGGCTTGAAAGCGCTCCCAGAAATACTGTGAGGTATTGTAAGAAAAATTGGTGGGCTGCACCTCGCTTTGTACCTTGGACGATTGCTCCGCCGCAGACATGGCATGTTTCAGCGCAATCGGATAGTCCAGACGGAACTGCACATCGCGGGCCGCCACGGTCATCAGGGCCATAAAGCGCTCTTTAAAAGCCCGTTCTGCATCGTTGCGCGTAATCACAGAGAAATAAGCGCCCCGACCGGCTTCGGTCAATTTATTGAGAAAGGCCTCATTAAAGTTCTGACCAAAACCCAGCCCCGAGAAATAAATGCCTTCAGCATTATTGATACGGGTGTTTTGGGCAATCACAGAGGAGTCCACTTGACCAATATTGGCAAAGGCATCGGTCAACATCAAGACCCGGTTGATTTTGCCAGGCTGATAGGACTTTTGTGCCAAGGCATAAGCGGTGCGAATACCCGCGTCTAAATTGGTGCCGCCCTGGGTTTGCAAGCTGCGCACCACATTCAGGTATTTGCTGGCATCCCCTTCATAGGTGAAGTTTTCAAGGGCCACCACGGCAGAGGTCGAAAAGGTGACCAGATTGATAACGTCACCGGGTTTGAGACTGCCTGCAAGGCTCTCCAGACCGGCTTTGGCCACATCCAGCAAGCTGGGGGCGCGGCCATCATCGGTCACCACCGGGGTCTGTTCGTTCATCGAACCCGAAACGTCCACCACCAAGGTCAAAGCCAAGTTCTGGCGCTGCTGAACATCCAAGTCGGGGGCCGAGACATGGATACCCAAATCATAGGTATTGCCTGTTTCTTGGCCTTCGGCACTGCCGTGTTGCCAGAGGCCCATCGAGACCTTAAACAACCCCGTGGATTCTTGCCCCTGTTTGACAAACGACTCATAATTCAAAAATTCCCAGGGCCGGGCCCAACTGACATTGGGAGCAAAACCCTGCTTGAGCGCATATTTGGTCAATTCCACTCCAGCGGTGCTGGCAGAGTCATCATAAGAAAAGTAGAAATAATCTGTGGCCTTTTTCTCTGGCTCGGCTGAGGGCTGAATTGAGGGTTCAGACGTGGGGGTGCTCACGGGTGTGGGCGTTGGTTCTACGGGCTGCGTCGTGAGCACGGGAGCGGTGAGCGCACTGTCATTTGCACCTGTGGCAGAGCCACCCTGACCTGAGGCTGGCATGGGCTGGGGCGCGTTGGGAGGAGGCAAAATTGCATTTTTACCAGCGGGGAGGGTCGCTCCCACGCCAATGGCAGCCGTATTTTCACGTACGGGTTGCAAGAACGGGTCTGTTGCACGCGTTGGCAGCGGCCCTTTGGGCGGAGGGGTGATAGAATTAGAACCCAATTGCACACTGCCCGTGCCGGGGGCATTGGCCAAAGGAGGTGCCTGCTGACAGCCCGCCACACCCAACGTCAATGCAATCAAGCTGAGGGTCAAGATAGATCTGAATTTCATACTTCTTCTCCTTGGTTGAGTATCCGGGCAAAGTCCCGCTTGCGGGCCTGTCTCAAATGATTTAAATCTGGGTCGTGACGCGCCTCAGCACGGGCGGGATTATTGCCTGAATTGGCATCGAAGGCCGATTGAAGGGCTTTTAAGCCCCGATCCAACCAGCTCTTTTGGGGATCGTGGGCGTAACTCAAACTACAAAAGCAGGCATCGATATAATGTACCAACCAATAGCCGGGATTAAAGCTGTCAAGCAGCCCCAAGGTCAATTCTGCTTCAGAGAAACGACCACTTTTGGTATAAGCATGTGCCAGAAAGGCGCCGGATTCCATCAATGTCTGTTGGCCCAATTGCTGTTTATGGGGTGAAATCAAGACCCGCTTAAAATAATGAATGGTGCGCTCCCAATAGACTTGGCTGGTTTCGGTGTCCATCAAAAAAGCCTGATTAAAACTCAAACGGGCATACTCATCACAGATAAACACATCATCGGGCGCCATTTCCATGGCCCCTTCAAATTTGGCTGCGGCTTGCGCAAAGTCTGCCAAAGCGGTTTTGCGGTCTGCTTCGTCTTTTTCAGCCAGAAAGCGGCCCAAAGCATCATAGCCCCTCAAAAAATAAACAGCGCCCAGATTAAAATGAAAATCTGCCGCGCGAATGTCCAACTGGGCCTGGGCCGGATGCATTTCATAGCTGCGCAGGGCGGTCTCTTGATTGAGCAAAGCTGCGTCATAATTGCCCCGACTCAGTTCCAAGGTAGAAAGCAGTGACTGCAATTGCACCCCTTCAGAAAAGAGTTGCAAACCCTGTTGGATCTTCTCTTGCGCTTGGGCCGTGCGACCGGCTTTGATCAGGGCATAGACCAAACGCAAATAGGTAGAAAAATCTTCGGGGTGCTGACTCAGGCTTTGCTCGTAAGTGGCAACAGCGTCCCGATAAGCCGCGGCGGCATCGCTGTTAACCGGTGCAAAACCAGCCAGAATCAAAAGCTCATCCCGGGCATTGCCGTTCCCCCCAGGAAAAAGCACTTCGGCCAATTTGAGCACCACCTCACGTGAGGGCTGGCGTTCACCGGCCTCTAACAATGAGATATACGATTTAGAAACGGCAATCGACTGGGCCAGTTTCTCCATATTGAGTCCTTTTTCTTTGCGCAAAACTGATAGGCGTCTGCTAAAAGGACTCTGAAGACCTTCATTTTGTTTCCCTTTTGGCACAAGGAATCCTCCTTTCTTTTTAGTGCCTAACCTTTGCTGAGCTGGATCTGGCTCGCTGAAGAGGTGCTTGAATCCGGCGAAGCTGTTTCAGCAGGCATGGGCTTGGGCTCAATAGGCTTGGGCGGTTCTACTGGGAAAGGCCCTTCACAGCGCATGGCTGCATCGTACATCGGCAAATAGAGGGTTGGGCGGCTGAGACTTTTGATCTCGCCACTGGCCGCATCGAGTTCCACCGAGCCCCAGACCCGTGACTGCTCGGGATACATGGGCATCACCTGCACACAACGGGTGCCATTGGGATCCAGCGCGGGGTCTTTAACCTGAGCTGAGGGCATTGGCGAAGGCTGGGCTGGCATTTTTAAGTCAAAGCTGACGCTGACAAAATAACGATTTTGGTCTTGCCCCTGTTGATTGAGTTGAATCTGCCAAGTGGCATTGGCAGGGACTTCATAAGCAATTTGCAAATTGGGCTGTTGCTCAAGGGATTCGGGGTAGACTGGGTAACCCGGTTTACTGCTGCGGCTGGTAAAGGCCTTCGTTGCAATCTCTTGGGCCCGTGAGCTGTCAATTTTTACTTTGCTCAGATCAATGGTGGGTTCACCCCACACCAAACGGTGAACACGGGTTTCTTTTTTGAGCAAATAGACATTCAGGGTCTCTTTGCGGTTGCTGGAGGCAAAACGAAAGACATAATCCGGCTGCAATTGTTCGGCATTGCCATCGGCTCCAGGCAGAGAAATATATTCAATAAAAGCACTGTTGCCATCAAGCCCCAAATTGGCGCGGCTTTCGACCAAACGAGCAGAACTGTCCCACTCAGCCAGAATCGGTTTCACGGTTTGCTCATACGCTTTGAGCAAGGTACTGGCCTGATTGGCAGGAAAAATATTTTCTTCGGCAAATTGAATCACATATTGATTAAACTCGCCGCCGCCAAACCAGGGCATACTCATACGTGCCGACGCTCCCGCAGCCACGTCTCCCGCCGTGGGTGCGGCAATTTTATTGGCGGAACTGCTCTCTGCGGAGGCGGGGCGGCCCAACTGAGGAGCAGGGGCCGTCGCGGGTTGGCTGGCATCTTGTTGCCCACCAGCCGTGCCGGACTGAGCGGCTGTATTCAGCGGCAAAAGCCGTTTAGACAGGGCATTGGAAAAAACAGTTTTGCCTGTTTGTGTGCCCGAAGCAGGAGAAGCACTGGGAGAGGTGGAAGGTTTTGGCAAAATAGAGTTGATTTGACCATTTGAGCAGGCACTCAGACTCAGAGCCAAAGCCAAAGAGAGAGGAAGTAGAGTTCTAAATTTCATGGTTTCAATTCTCCTATTTATTGTTTCACAGGGGCTGGAGCAATCGCTGGTGTGGCCACGGCCACACCGGTTGAGCCAACTGAAGCTTCTGAGCTGCCACCACTCACGGCCCCAGGATAAGGCATGTAATTGACAGGGCGATTGAGAGAGAGAATCGCGCCAGACTCAGCATCAATTTCAATCGAGCCCGACAGGGTGATCTGTTCGGGCATATAGGGTGCACGCGCAGAGATGGGAGCAATGGCAATATCTGGGGCCGCACCACCACTGCTGGCAGACACTTGGCTAACCTTCATATCTGTTGCAATCGCGGGCATCGGCACAGGCATTGGCACAGGCTGCCCAGGTATTGCAACAACACTGCCGGGTCTGTTCCAATAAAAGTTGAGAAAATAGCGCAATTTTTTGCCCTCTTGTTGGTTGAGATGCACTTGCCAAGTGAGCTTTTCGGGCAACTCATAAAACACTTCCATGTTGGGCCGTTGCAATTCTTCAGCGGCGGGATAAACCGGATAACCGGGTTTGCTCTGGCGATCAGCAAAGGCTTTGCGAGCAATGCTGAGAGCCTGATCGCTGTCGATCTTAACCCGGCTGATCTCAATTTGGGCTTCGCCCCAAACCATGCGGTGTACCCGAATTTCATTGCTGAGCACATAGACATTTAAGGTCTGTTTGAGTGGGCTGGAGGCAAAGCGGAAGACATAATTGGGCAAAACCTTTAGGGGCTCACCACTGCGACCGGGCAATTGAATATATTCAGGATCTTGCGCATTGATCTGGGCCCGACTTTCAATCAAACGGGCAGAAGGGTCCCACTCTTTAAGCAGAGGCAAAATGCTTTGATTGTACACCTCCAGCAAGCTATTCCCTTTGGCTGATGGGTAGATATTTTCTTCGGCAAATTGGATGGCATATTGGTTAAAGTCATGCCCCCCGTAATAATAACCGGGAGCAATTGCAGGCTTGGTCATCGCCATCTGTTTAACACTAAAATCTGATTCTTGGCCTGAGGGCAAGTAGGCAACAGGCACATTTTGACCATTTTCCTGTTTTAAGAAAAGCGGACGTTTGATCAGCGCAGAACTGAAAAAGCCCTTTTGAGATGCGATCTGAAGAGTCGGAGAGAGCTGACCAGGCGGCAAACCAGCTCCTGAAAAGGCACAGGAAGTGAGCCCCAAGGTCAGGGAAAGGGTCAGAGCGGATTTGAGTAGGACATGCATGGTGATATTTCTCCATTGGTAAGAATAATTTGAGTTTAGCAAATATGTTTACAAGCTGTCAACATGAAAACTTATTGTAAACACACTTTCCATTGAGCTCCTTTAAAGCGACAAAAAATGAATTCAGCCTGGAGAGATTCCAGGCTTTTCCATTTACCGGGAGAGACCTTTATGACCCCAACCGTTTATTCAATTTTGGCTGAGGTTTTATCGGTTTTGGAATTGTATTTGAGGGTCAATTTATTGATCTCATCCAGGCGCAGGCCATTCCAATACACATATTCTTGTTTGGCCCCTTCTTCCATCACCCAATCAGCGCGCAGATCCCACTCTACAGACTCTGCATCCGGCGAAAACTGGATATTCACGGAATAGGTATCATAGAGAATGTCTGAGAGAATATTGTCACCCCAAGAATCGGAATGAGAAGGGCTCATGTACACCGATTGAATATCATAACCGGTGGCATTGACCAATTTAAAATCCAAAGCTTTGTTTTGAACAGGTGTGACCACTTCACTAGCAGCAGCAGACTTAAGTGCTGGCTGAGGAGCGCTCAGCACAGAGGTGGCACCCATCAACATCACGGTACCGGCAATCAGAACAACACGCAGACCCAATAATGCATTTTTCATTTTTGATTCATCCTTTTTTCTTTAAATAAGAATAAAATAAACAATAAACAAATCAATCAAGCACAAGAATGGATAGTCAGGCACAGATTTAAGTAAGACCCCCGAAATTCAGGGGTCTTAAAAAACGATTTTAACAAAAGCAATAACAGAGTTACTCGGCTATCGCAGTGGTTTTGTCGGTGGCTTCGTCATATTTGAGGGTCAGGGCATTGATCTGATCCAAGGGCAGTCCCATCCAATAGACATAACCTTCACCTTTGGTCCAATCGGCGCGCATGTCCCACTCAGCAGCTTCGGCATCGGGCGAGAAGGAGATATTCAGGGTATCGCCATCATTAAAAGCACCGGGGAGAATACTTGCTCCCCAAGAATCGGTGCCCGTTGGGCTGAGGTAGAGACCTGTGATTTCATAACCGGTGGCGTTGGTCAAAGTAAAATCCAAGGCTTTGTTTTGAACTGGTTTGACCCCCTGGGAGCCAGCAGGCTTGAGTGCCTGTTGAGGCGCACTTAGCACAGAGGTGGCACCCATCAACATCACCGCACCCGCAATCAGAACAACACGTAAACCCAGCAATACATTTTTCATATAACGATTCATCCTCTTTGATTAAAATTAGTTAAAAATTAAGCAGAAACAAATATTTTACAACCCATTAAAGTGTAGCACTTCGTTTTTGCTATAAATTCAGTCTATCAGATTAGTTTACTCGTTGTCAACACAAAAAACAAATTGTCAACAATTTTTGTTTTCTTGGTTGAGGAACACAAAAAAAATGAACAAAGCCCGGAATGATTCCGGGCTTTTCAATTCAACGCCTTGGGTCTGTTAAGACCCATGCACCTATTCGATTTTGGCTGAGGTTTTATCGGTTTTGGGATTGTATTTGAGGGTCAATTTATTGATCTCATCCAGGCGCAGGCCATTCCAATACACATATTCTTGTTTGGCCCCTTCTTCCATCACCCAATCAGCGCGCAGATCCCACTCCACAGACTCTGCATCCGGCGAAAACTGAATATTCACGGAATAGGTGTCATAGAGAATATCTGAGAGAATATTGTCACCCCAAGAATCGGCATGAGAAGGGCTCATGTACACCGATTGAATATCATAACCGGTGGCATTGACCAATTTAAAATCCAGAGCTTTATTTTGAACAGGTTTGACCACCTCAGAAGACTGAAAGGCCTTTTCTGGAGCGCTGATCACAGCATTTGTACCCAGCAGCATCACAGCACCAGCAAGCAAAACAACGCGTAAACCTGATAAAGTCTTTTTCATATACTTTTTATCCTTCTTCTATTTTTATAAGTATAAAATAAGCGAAAAGCAGAGTGACTGAAAATTATCTTTGAAGCCCAAGAATCAAGATAGCATTTATTGACAGGCATGTTAAGTCGGCTATCAAACCCAAAAAAGACCCCTGAAATTCAGGGGTCTTGACCAAACGACTTCAACTAAGGCAATCGCAGATTTACTCTGCTATAGCGGTGGTTTTGTCTGTGGCTTCGTCGTATTTGAGGGTCAGAGCATTGATCTGATCCAGAGGCAGTCCCATCCAATAGACATAACCTTCACCTTTGGTCCAGTCGGCGCGCATGTCCCACTCGGCAGCTTCGGCTTCAGGAGAGAAGGAGATATTCAGGGTATCACCATCGTTAAAAGCACCGGGAAGGATGCTTTCACCCCAAGAATCGGTGCCAGTTGGGCTGAGGTAGAGGCCTGTGATTTCATAACCAGTGGCATTGGTCAGAGTAAAATCCAAGGCTTTGTTTTGAACTGGTTTGACCACTTCAGAACCAGCAGCCTTAAGTGCTTGCTGGGGAGCGCTCAGCACAGAGGTGGCACCCATCAACATCACTGCACCAGCAATCAGAACGACACGCAGACCAAACAAAGAGTTTTTCATATTAGAATTACCTTCCATCAAATAAAATAAGTAAAAAAGAAGCCGATAAACAAAGCACAACACTTCATTTTCGATGAGGATAAACAACATAACATTTATTCGACAGGCTGTTAAGCTAGATGAATGGACAGCTTATACAAAAATAACAGAGATTTAATCTTTGCAAAGAAACCCAATAAAGATCGCATACAGGGCCCGAATTAGCCCTTACGGGGCGCAAAGTCAGCCCTTGCTCTTACACCGGCTTTGTTGGGAGTGTTAGAATAAACAAGAATACGCGCAAACAGGTCACTTTCAGTGTTTGATACCCAATTACCCGTAGCAAGAGCCATTTTGGTGGGTGTCCAATTGCCGGACACCCCCGACTGGGAACTTGACTATTCACTTGATGAACTGGCCTCGCTGGCTGATACCGCAGGCATTCAGACCCTCGGCACTTGCACCCAAGGACGCCAACATCCCGATTCAGCCACCTATATTGGTAAGGGCAAAGTACAAGAGGTGTTGCTGCTGGTTGAAGCTGAAAGCGCAGATGTGGTCATTTTTGACTGTGAGCTCTCACCTTCACAAATGAGCAATTTGGAAAAACAGCTCAATGTCCGGGTCATGGATCGCGGCGATGTGATTCTGATGATCTTTTCTGAAAGAGCCCAAACCCGCGAAGCCAAATTGCAGGTTGAATTGGCGCGCATGAAGTATTTTCTGCCCCGGCTCAAACGGCAATGGACCCACTTGGAACGCCAAGTGGGCGGGGTGGGTGTGCGTGCTGGGATGGGTGAAAAACAGATCGAAATTGACAGGCGTTTGGTACGTAGAAAAATCGACCGCTACGAAAACGACCTGAAAGAAATTGAAAAACAGCGCAAATTGCGCAAAAGCAAGCGCCGTGAGTCTTTTAGTATGGCCCTGATCGGCTATACCAACGTGGGCAAATCGACCCTGTTTAACCGATTAACCGAAGCCGGTGTCTTGGTCGAAAACCGCCTCTTTGCCACCCTCGATTCGACCGTACGCAAAATTGAAATTGGGGCCCATGAATTTTTGCTGACCGACACCGTCGGTTTTATCCGCAAATTGCCTCACCATTTGGTGGCCTCGTTTCGCAGCACACTCGAAGAGGCCTGTGATGTCGATGTCTTGGTTCATGTCGTGGACGTAACTTCGCCCGTATTGGGCGAGCAAATGGCCGCAGTCAACGAGGTCTTAAAACAGCTCGAGATTGAAGACAAGCCCATCATTTATGCGCTCAACAAAGCCGACCTCTTGCCTCCCGGAGAAGAGCTGGATGTCTGGAAACACATCCCCCCAGAGGCACCCTGTGTCACGATTTCGGCCCATACTGGCGAAAACGTAGACCTGCTCAAAGAATTGGCGCTTGAAACCTTTTCCGAACAATTCCGCGAAAGTACCTTTGTGCTGAACCTGAGCCAATCTGCTTGGGTCGCTCAGCTCTATGCAATTAGTACTATTTTAAGCGAAGAATACCTTGACGGAAACCGGGTCAAACTGCGCTGCCGGGCTCCTGCCAAAGATCTTGAACGCTTCCGCAAAAATTGGAAAGCTGCTGTGGGCGAAGAAAGCCTGTTTTAACCCCGATTACTTGCGCTGAGGTCACGCGAAAAGCCGATGAACAATGACATTGCAGCCCTGATCACACAATCCCTGGTTTGGCTCTCTTTGATCTACCTGATGGCCCGACACAGCCTCTCTTTGGCTGCCTGTTTGATCTCCTTTCGCGCCCTGCAAAACTATGCCCGCAAACTCAAGTCTGTGGATATTGAATCACTCTTAAAAGCCGCAGGTGCCCCCCCCCTCAGCATTTTGGTGCCGGTTTATAATGCCTCGGGAGAAAGTGTCAGTTGTCTTAAACACCTGTTGCAATTGCGTTATCCCGAATTGGATCTCATTATGATCAACGATGGATCCAGTGACAATACCCTCGAATTACTCAAAGAAATCTTTCAATTGCACCCGATGTCGCGGTTCCCCGTTTCAGAGTTGCCCAGCCGCCCGATCAACGCTGTCTACCAAAGCCAAATTCATCCCCGCCTCTGGGTGATCGACAAAGAGCGCGGCGGCAATGCGGATGCCCTCAATGCGGGTTTAAACTTTTGCCAGACCCCGCTCTTTTGCACCACTTATGTGACCATGATCTTGGAGCGGAATGCCCTTTTGCGGGCCCTGCGCCCATTTTTGGAAAATGCTGCAACGGTTGCCGTGAGCGGCATTGTTCGCGTACGCAATGGCTGTTCACTCGAAAATGGCGAGATCACCACTGTCAAAATGCCCGAAGAGCGGCTGGTGCAATTGCAAATTTTGGAACATTTGCGCTTTTTTCTGGTGAGTTATATGGCGGGAAGCGCCCTGCGGGGACTCCTGCTGATTTCAGGGGCTTTTGCCGTTTTCAGGCGGGCGATGGTGGTCGAAGCTGGGGGCTACGATGCCCGCTACCAAGCAGAGACCCCTGAGTTGATCTTGCGTTTGCACCGCTTTTGCCAAGAGGCCAATCGGCCTTACCACATTGATTTTATTCCCGATCCGGTGGCCTGGCACGAATGCCCGAGCGAGATGGCCGAGGTACGCTCCCAGCACATGAAATGGCAAAAAGGCGTGACTGAAGCGCTTTTGCATCACCGCTCAATGCTGTGGAAAAAAGGCACAGGGCGAATTGGTTGGTTTCTCTATCCGCTGTTTATGCTGACTGAGATCTGGGGGCCTGTGTTGGAAGTGCTGGGCTATATTTTGGTGATTGCTGGTGGGATTTTGGGCTGGGTACCGCCACTCTTGATTCTGGCCTTTGCCCTGGCTGCCTTTGTTATGGGCAGCACCTCAGCCACCTTGGCTGTGGCCCTGGGAGAACTCACCCCCCGCCGCTATTCCGAAGAAGATTTGCGCCAATTGACACGTACGGCCTGGGTCGAAAATCTGGGCTACCAACAATTGCGCACACTCTGGCGGCTGCAGGCCACCTGGAAAGCCCTGCGCAAAGACAAAAAAGGCCAGGTGCCGGTTTCGCTGGAGTTTTAGAGGCCCCTCATTTAGACCATCATGCGCCGGGCCAAAGCCATTGCCAGCCGCTCTTGCATTTGATTTTGCTGAACCTTGGATAATTCTGGGTATTCTTGCAACTCGTTATAGACCTTGCTGAGAAATTCCAGGCTCTCAATACTGTCGAGACCGCCGAGGGTTTCTATAATTTCCAAGCGTTCGTCCCAGCTGGCGTGGGGATAATGCTGCATCAAAATGGGCACCGATTCGGGGTTGGCAAAACTCTTGAGGGCGCGAATCAGGGCCAAGGGATCGGGAAAATTGCCCATCATCAAACAGCTCAGGGTCTGATAAAAGAATTGGTAATCTCTGAATTTTTCCAGCTCTGTGGCCATGGCGTAACGCACAGCAGAAGAAGTAGCAGGGTCAAAGAAAAGGTGGATCACCAAGGCCCGAACCTCTTGGGAATCGTGTTTTTTGAGCTGCAAAAACAACCGACCCACATGGGGCGCAAAAGCAGGATCTTTGACCGATTGTTCGACAAACTCAAGCGAATTGAACTCACCGAGCATCTGGCTCGCCAGCTCCGAGCGGGGGTGTTCAGCCAGATCCAATTCATGTAAAACCCGGTGATGACCAGTGGTTTTAAGCGATTGTGCTGCTTCCATTGCCACCCAAGGCGAAGGGTCATCAAGGGCCTGGCGAAAGGTGGAATGGTCGGCATTGCTCAAAATCCCCAAGGCCCGAATGGCATGCAAACGCACAGGGAAAAAGGGTGAATTGTAGCGCTGGCGGATCAGTGGGATATGTTCACTGCCCCCCATTTGGGCCAAGAGCTGAATCGCAGCGATTTGCAAATTGATGTCTTTTTCCTGACGCAGAATCTCCACAGCCAAAGGCGTGGCCAGGGGATCCCGCAGTTCAGTCAGCGCTTTCATGGCAATCGTGCGCACCCACGATGAGTGGTGGGTATTGCGCAAATTGGTGCGCAGTGAAGGTGCTACGGTTTTGCCCAAAGAGACCAAAAGTGAGGCCAAGACATTGGGGTTCCAGGCTTCAAAACGCTGCAGAGCAGGCAAAAGATGCTCGGCCACAGCGGGTTCACCCCAGGTCGCCAAAGCCCGCGCAGAGAGCAAAGCCACCAGGGGCGATTTGTCCTCCAGGGCTTTCATAAAAACAGGCAGGTATTGTTGTTCGCCCAAAACGGCCAAGGTGTGAACCGCCCGGGCCCGTTGCTCGCGATCCCCCGTCGCAACCCGCTCAGACAAGACCTTTAAATAGGGCGCGGCCAAATCGCGGTAGATACTGGTATGTTGTGCTGGGGCTGCGACAGCCCGGCGCATGATTAAATCGACAAAATAGAGCTCTTCCTCGGGTTTGACCAGCGGGCGAATCACATCCGGTACCCGGCGGCCTTTGGCAATATCTTCCAGCAGGGGCTCCCAACGGCTCTCCAACTCACCCCAAAAATGCGCCTTGTGCAAATTGCGACTGCGCAGGCGAAAAGTCAGCCTGGAGGCGGCCATGGTAAAAAATAGAAAAGACAGACCGTAAATCGAAACGGCTATCAGGAGCAGCGTGTACCCAGAAAAATGCGTGAAAATGCTTCTCTACCTCGCTGCATAGATCATAACCATTCGCCCCACATGGCACAAGCCAAAAATAGGGCATTACCCAAAAAGAGCCAAAAAAGTGGCCTGAGCCATGTGGCTACAGCCCGTCTCAAGCCCCAAGCCAGCCCCAGAGCAAGCAATGTCGAACCCAGCCCAGCACGTAACACAAAGCCCCAACCCGCTCCTCCCCACCAGATCCGCGCATTGGGCCAGACGCTCACCCCACTGACTTGAATCAGAAAGAGATACAGGGCGATGGTCAGAGCTGCCAGCACGAAATGTTTCAAACGCTTCGCCTTTCTCTCAACACGCCTCAGATACAACCAGTATAATGCAAGAACAGGTTGAAACAGGAGAAGAAAAGTTTGCTCAAACAAAGTATGCGCCTGGGTTTTTTCAGCTTATTATTTTGTTTTTGTTTGGTTCTTCCTGTTCAGGCTGGGCGCTTCAGTTTATTGCACACAGCAGGCGTCAGAGGACTGGCTTCCAATTATCATTACCAAATTCAACAGCCTTACCAATTGATTCACGAATATGCAAGGCAAAACCCAGATGCCATTCGGAGCTTGCGCACCCAAGGTGCTTCAATCTATTTTTACCATCAGGGCCATTATGTCTGGGGTCCTGGCTTGGGCATTGAGCGCTTTCAGCAATTTTTAAGCCAGCTTTCAAGCCAAAAACCCACAGACCAAAGATCACTCACTCTCCTGGACAATAGCGACAGTATTGTATTGGAGCCGAATTCTGCCCACGACTTGCTGAGCAAACTGAGACCCTTGATCAAACAAAATCCAGGTTCAGAGCTGACGGGCGCACAGTTAGACGTTTATCCTGGTCCAATCTATGTTTTGCATCTGGATTCGGCAGAAGAAGCCCCCAATCCAGACCCACATGTTTGGGAAATGCTGCTGGGACTGCAATTAAATATTCTCGAAAACACCACGCCGACAGAATGGGTTCTGATTGGCAAACCCAGTGGTGATGGGCCCCGCCGCTTAAATCTGCTCTCAGGTCTGAAAGACCCGCAAACGCTGTTGGTCGACAGTGGCAATCTATTGGAAGGGCTGAGTTCAGTCAATACCGCCAGCCTCTCGCTGCAACGGGAAAACAGCTTAAAGGCCCTGCAAAATTTGGGCTACTTTGCCCTGAATATTGGGGCCGAAGAATTACGGGGTGGACTGGATAATTTACTGCGAGAGCAAGAAAAATACAACTTGCCCTGGATCTCAGCCTCGCTACGCCAAAACGGCCAATATCTCTTTGCCCCCTACAAATTGGCCCAGACAGAAGATGGAAAAATCCTTGCCCTGATAGGAATTGGCAATCACAACGAATTGGAGCAATTACAGGAAAGAGGTTTGCTCGGCGCTGGGACAGAAATTCTATCACCGGCAACGGCCCTCAAATGGGCCCTCAAAAGCCTGGAGGAAGAATTAAAGCAGCCCGCTGACTTAATCGCTATTTTGACCAATGCCGAGGGACCTGAACTGGAAAATCTCGCCCAAACCAGTGCGGGCGTGGATCTGATTTTGGGAGAGACCTTGGCCCCCCTGCGCCCGAGCAAACTGCAGTTAGAAAGAGTCAAAGACCTCCATCAAACACCCTTTGTGGTGACCAATAACCCCCAAGCGTTGGGTTTATTGCAAGTGCAACTGGAAGCTGAGCAAATGCAAATCCAAAATGAAATTTTGCCCATTTCGTTTGATCTCAAACCCGACCCCGTTTTTTTAAACAGCACCATGCAAATTCGCCAAGAGGCCTATCGCGATGCCCTTGATGAACTTTTGCCTGATCTAAGCAGTGAAATTCTGGCAAACCCGGTTTTGCTCAAGCAATTTCTCAACAGTGAAAAAACACGCCAAGCCCGCCAGCGCTTGGAAGGGCGAAATTCACTCACAGATCTCGAATTATTGCGTTTGTATCCCCCCCGCTTGAGTTCGGAAATGTGGGGTGTTTTGCTCAGTAATTTGCTCTTAAAGGCCTTTGACTGTGAAGTGGTTTTGGTTGAAAAGCTACCTGACGGTATTTATGTTCCCGGTGCTTGGCCCCGGCTTTTGGTCTACGAAATGCTCAAAGACGATGCCACCCTAGAAGGGTATCTGCTCAGTGGCACAGACCTCGATCAACTGCTCAAATTGCAGTTGAGCCATGCCATTCAAGGGGGAACCAGTGCTGACAAAAGCAAGGTTTGGAACCGCCCCCGGCAAAAAAACGCCTACTACCGTACCCTGATCAGCAGCAGCCTGGCCCAAAGCGCAGAATTGGCTCCGCTGCTCAAAGGGCTACGCAAACACGAAGAACTGCGCAATCCTTTTGCGCCACACAATCCACCAGAGCGGTTATATTTGCGCAATATCTTGCTCAGTTTTTTGGAGCAGACCAAAGCCTCTGGCCAACTCAAAGAAACCCTCTTAAGCTATTTAGAGCCCCAATGGCATCAAAAACAGCCGCTCTGGAGCTTACAAATCAGTGATTTACAGCTCAACCTGAGTGGTTATAATGCCATGAACAATCAAAGCTACTCAGCCGTACGCGAAACCCGCGTGACCTCTCCCAATAGTTTTACCTATGGGGGGCGCAGCAAAATATCCCTGATTTTTGACAATGCCAACGTGAGTTGGACCCAATCGCTGCTGGCAAAATACGAAGGCCTCTCGCTTTTAGACGAAAGCAGCAAGCAGACAAAATTCACCGAAAACCAGGACGATCTCTTATTTTCAAGTGAGTTGCAATTGCAGCTCTTTGAATTTCCGTTTGGAGACAAAGAACTGCAATTAATTCCCTATCTTGAAGGCACCTATGATACGGAGTTTTCACCCACACTTCAGCCCAATACCGGCCAGATGAATCCCCTTCAAGCTGAATTAAGTGGCATTGCGGGTCTGACGATTCCCCCTGGGCCCATGCTCAAAGCCTTTAAGACAGGTCTGGCCCTGCGCCGGGATTTTAATGTGCCCAATAATTTGGAGTTGGGTCTGCAATTCAAGCTCGACCACGAACTGCCGCTGACAGCGGAATTAAAATGGACAAACAGTCTTGATCTCAAATATTATTTACCCAGCGTCAACGACAATGCCTCCAGTTTGGGACTGATCAGCCAATGGGTCTCAGCCTTAAAAGTCTCCCTGACCGACAACCTGAGTTTGCGTTTTTTTGCAGATGCCTATCTTTTTCAGGGCAAATTGCCCTCTACCTCCGAGCTCGGATCCAGTATTATTCTAGGAGTAGGCTTGGCTTACGATCGACTTTGGAAACCCTTTTACGAGCCCATATGAACAATCAAATCTGGATAACTTTACAAAACCAATTAAAAGGCCAACTGCCCGTTCATTTACTTGAATGGACCGGGTTTGTTGATTTTCAGCAATTATTGCGAGAATTACAGGCCCTGTTGCATCAGGCTCTCGAAAGAGAGATCGAAACACTGCTTTTTGTTGAGGGAGACCAGAAACAGGTCTGGGGTCTGAAAATGACACACGGCCCCGATCTGGTCGTTCATTTTTATCCCTCTGAGCGCAGTGGGGAGACACTGACAACCCTCTTACAAATCCAAAAATTGGCCCATGCCCAAAACTTTCAAGCCCCACAAACGCTTCTGTCACCCCATGCACTCGGACAATGCCAGATCAGTGTTGAACTCTGCCTGCTCGGCAGCCGGAAACCCCATCCCCATCAGAGTGGAGATATCCAACTGATGGCTCAGACCTTGGCCCGTTTGCATCAGGTGACCTGTACCCTACACGCCTTACCCGCTTTGCCGCAGACACAGACACCTAGCCAAACCCACTTGTTTTCAAGCGCGGCTCCCAAAGAACGCCGTTCAGAAACAGAATGGCTGGGTGCCTTAACCCATGCTTTGCTGCGTCGCTTGCGCCAAGCGACAGGTCGCCAGGTTTTGAGCCCCTTGTATTGGACCCCCTCCCAACTTCAAGTCAAACAGCAAGAACTCGCAGCTGTTTATAGCTGGAGCAAATTAACGTTACAACCGGAGCTGTGGGCCTTGGGGAGAGCCATGGCCAGTTTGGGCTTTTTAAGTCAAACCGAGCCAGGAAAGCCAGCTTCAACGATTGAAATGCAACGCTTTTTAGCCGCCTTTTGTGAGGTTCGGGGGGTTCCCTTTCTCACGTCTGAATTGCGTTATTTGGAAGCCAGTCTGACCTGGTCCATGGCAGAGATTGCCCTCAAAGAACAGCAACGAGATCCGCTCAACCGCCATTGGGAAGGCAGTTACCGCGAAGCGCTAACCAAACACGCACATCCCTATTACCTCTCCCTGCTTTAAGGCTGAACCAAAGAATTAGCGCAAAAGTACCACAGCGACAGCGTCTTTAGAGAGAAAACCCTTTAAACGGTAGTAGCGGGCTTTTTCCAAACGATCTGTCTCGGCATGGCTGAAGAAGAGCGGCTCCACCTGCTCAAAGGAATGCATTAAATTGAAGCTGAGCGTGACATCTTGATCCCCTCCGCGGTTGATCATGCCCACCAATAAATGCCCTTCGGTCGTTTGGCGCAGGATCACCTCCACTTGGGGCACCCCTTCAACCAGGGGCGTCACACCCGTCTCTTTGAGCAAATGGCCGAAGAAGCGCAGCACCGAGGCCTTTTTTTCAGGTTCAATCGTGTAATAGCCGGGTGTGTCAAAGAATAAACCGGGCAAGGTTCCCAAGAAATAGACACGTCCCCGACCCAAGCGCTTGCTATATCCCACCGTTGCGCCTTCAGGCTGGCGCAAAACAGGGGTGATGCCTCCCCCTTGCCAGAAACTGGCAAAGCGACTGGCCCAAAAGGGTTCGGCCCGTTCGGTTTCGATCCAAGCCCCTGATTTACCCACATATTTGGAGAATTCCACAAAAGGATGCATCATATCCAGGGTATGCAAAGAGAGTTTGTGAGAAATACTGCGGCGCATCATTTGATAATCCATCATATCCAGCGCCACTTGGGAGAGCACCGCATTGGTGCCGTATTGCACTTTATTGGCGTTACCATAGGGTTTGGCCGGAAAAAGTGGATTGCTAGCGTAAGGCTCTCCATGTAAATCGGTGACCACAGGGGTGCCAAAAGAAACCAGTGTGCCGCCATTTTCGACAAAATAGACCAGCTTTTGATAGGACTCCCGATCCATCAAATTGGTCGAAGCCAAAAACAAAACCTGGAGCTGTTCCAATTCCTGCAAGCTGATTTTTTCCAGGTCATAGACCAAGGGATTGCAACCACACTCCAACAGCACCCCGTGCATTGCCGTCAGCCCCGAAAAATGGCTCAGGGCGTTGTCCATCAGATCCAGAGCGCTCCAGACATTGATATTCGATTTGAGAAAGTCCCAACCCTGGGGAATGTATTTAACCAAACCGACCGGGCTGTGCAGCGGCTCACTCTGGGCCAAGAGCGCACCATGATCACTTACAAATTCCCCGATCTGTTTGAGATAGGCATAACTGTCGACAGCCTCTCCAGCTATATTTAAAGGCGATTGAAAGATCCAGGGCACGCCATCACTTTCAACACAATCGTGTAAGAGATACCAGTTTAAAATGCGCATGCCGCGTAAGAGGGCCACCATGCCATTTTGCAAAAGAGCCTCTTTGCGCACTTTGACACGTGGGTCAAACCAACCAGCCCCCACCTCCACACCCATTAAAAGTTGATCGGGATTGAGATTGCGGTAATATTCAGGCGCAAACGAAATCCCAAATGGCACATCGTGAGTGGCATCGGGGTCGGTTGTAAATTTGCTGTAGATGTCGTAGCCAGTTAGAGCCACCCGCGTTTTTTTGGCGCTGTTATTGGGCCATTGACAGAGATAGGGATCGTTGAGATAGAGCAGACCGGGCACAGAGAGGCCTTTGAGATAATCACTTAAACTGCCCAGGTATTGCACAATATAGTCTTCGATAAAGGCTGCCCACTGCCGAAAAGGCACCGGAGCATAAGCGCTTTTGCGCGGAGGTTCAATGGCTTCAAAGGTCTCATAATCTGTGTGCCAAATGCGGTTGAGATGGGCCAACGAAGGGTATTGCTGACGCAGCCAGTAATGATAGGCCAAGACCGTATGGGGGTTAAAATCGCCGGAATAAGTAACGCCGCCATATTGTGGCAGACCCGTTTCATTGTCGAGCTGACAGGCCACAATCCGCCCACTTTCAAAGCGCGGGCGGAGGTAGTCGATCACGGTCTTGAGCCATTGCTGGGTATATTTGAGGAAAATCGGATGATTGAGGGCCACCTCGTTGCTGAGCTGCCCCGTTTCGTAAACCATCAGAATTTCAGGGTGTTTTTTACGCAGCCAATCGGGGATGCCAAAGCCCTGATACTCCCCATAGACATAAGGCCCTGGGCGAACAATGAGAGCCAAGTCATGGCTCTCTACGAGCTGCAAAAAATGCGCCAAATTGCGTTCGGGTACCGTCTGGCCCTCAAAATCATAGCAGCCCTCTTCGTATTCATGCCAGATCCAGGGAATATAACAGGAAATAAAATTGATCCGTGCATCCGCCAATTGTTGCAAACTGGATTCCCACAGCTCAGCGGGAATGCGAAAGTACTGAAACTCGCCGCCATAGAGAATTCCTGGCTGCCCGGCAATTGTAAGCGCTTGGGAAGACAGAGTGATATTCACGTTTAATCCTTGAGCAAAAGCACAGACGCTGAGGCATACTCAGGTAGGTGCATCACACCTTTGCTGTAGCTTTCGCGGGTGGGAAAAACCCCAGCCAGATAGTCCAATTGGTAGAGATTGGGAATAAATGCGCCACCGGTATCAGCTAAAATCGCCAAACGCATAACGGTTTTGCCCTGCAACGGATAGCGCAAAGCGAATAATTTGCCCAGTCCCAAATTGTAAACATCTCCAGCAACGGTTACAGCGGGCTGGACAATGATTTTTTCGTCTTTGCCATAGCCTTGAATACCCGCCACCTCTTTAAAATACCAATAGCGCTTTTGCTGCCGAGGCTCTTTAATACGCCGATCGTAGGCGATACCGTTGTTGCGGTGCACATTAAACATGCGGGTTTGACCACCGGACATTTTAACCATCAAAGAACCTTGCATCAGGGCGTCTTCAAGCCCTTGGCGATTGACCCAGACCAGGGGTTTGACCTTGTGTTTTGCCAAGGCCCCATCAACGGCCTGCTGTTTGGTATAGCGGTAGCGAATCAGTTTGGCTTTTTCTTTTTCGGCCTGATCAGCGCTCAATGCCGCCTCTTCTTCGGGCAGCGCATACAGTGCACAGGTATGGGTAGCCGTTTTAACGGGGCTGCCCTGGGCCTCAAAGACGACATATTTCGTCAGGCGGATGCGCTCATCACCGACCTGTACCTTGTGCGCCGCTGCCGCAGCACGATCTGAGCGCCACTGAAAAAAACGAAAGTGCTGCTCTAAAAAGGCAGGGTTGCCCAAACGAAAAGGCCGTTTTGCCACTTGATCTTCGTCCACGGTTTTAACCACAAAGGCCAAAGTGGCTTTGACCTGGGCCAAAGAGACCCCCAACCCCCCAAAAATACCTGCATTGACGGCTTCAGGATCATCTTCAGCATGTTTATTCAGGTAAGCCAAGGTACTGCGCGCCACACCTGCCAATTTGACCGGATCTGTTTCAAGTTTGACACCTGTCAGGCCGGGCTGGGCCAGTTTAAAATACTGCTCAGGCGCAACCTGACTGACCACCTGCCGGGCCTCGTTTTTAAGCGGAAAAAGGGCAGGTGCCGCCCAAGCTCCCGCCGCCAAGCCCAGCGCCAAAGTGATCAAAACCCCGTTCCGAAGTGATTGCGCACGAAGAGCAGACATAGATTTTTTCTCGCAGATCTTTTTTTTTCAGTATAACGCGGAGCAAGAGGAGGGCAGAAACCCACCCTCCTCAAGTGAGGGCTTTCGGTAACAGATATACCCAAGAAAACTAAGACTCGGCAATCTGCATTTTCACGCCCCGCAGGGCCAATTCTTCCAAGAAAATACCGGAAGGAACGGACTTCTCCAGTGGGATCGCCCCTTTTTCGGTTTGGCCTCGGGCCATCATGATCGCCACAATTGAGGCCGGGAAACCCGTCATGCGCGACATAGAGTTAAAACCTGTGGCATCGTCAAAGAAATCGACGATGGTGTATTCCAAGGTTTTGGATTGACCGTCTTTGATACCTTTGCAGGTCGCCCGCAAAACCACCAGATCTTTTTCGCCAGGAAAATTGAGTTTGTCCAAGGCCAAGGTATGAAAGAGATGACGGGGAATCACAGCTTGCCCATCAACCTGGACAGGTTCAAGTTCCAGCAGGCCCAGATCGCGCATCAATTTCATTTTTTCGTAATGACCTTTGTAGCGGATCGTCTTGTATTCGAAGGTCTTGACCTGGCCTTCATAGGTCCAGGGACAGGTCGAGGTGCCACCAGAGGTGGTGAAGGCTTCACATTCGCCCAAAGGGGCCGGCAATTGCAGGGTTTCGAGTTCCGAAAAGGTACTGACCTTGTCAATTTTGCCATCCCGCAAGATCACTGCCTGACCAAAATACTCATTGGTCAGACCTTCCACACTAAAAACCAGCATATAGTCCAGTGGCGGTTGGGGGTTTTGCGGAAGTCCGCCACAGCGCACCTGTACTTCGTCGCAGCTATCAAGTTGGCTAATCCCATGGGCAGCCAGGGTATTGCCCAAACCCGGAGCCAAACCGCAATCGGGAATCACCGAAACACCTGCAGCCAGTGCTTTTTCATGTAATTCCAACTCCTGAAAGACCACATCGGTATTGCCACCAAGATCGCAAAAATGTGTTTTGGCCTCCACCGCACAGGCTGCAATCTGGGGATTGAGGAAATAAGGTACTGCGCTCAGACAGCTGTCTGCGGGTTTAAGCACTTCCAATAATTGTTCACGGTTGCGCACATCGACCGTGCCAGGTTCCACCACTTGTTTCTCCAGCAGCCCATTGATATGGCTCGCCGATTTTTGGGCCTGTTCCAAGCTCATATCCAGCAGCAAGACCTTGTCTGCATCTCCAAATTTGGCCATGTCATAGGCAATCGTGGTGCCCTGAATGCCGGCCCCCAAAACAACGTAGGTATATCCCATAAAGGTCTCCTTGTGGTGTATGATTTCCATGTATTGTACCAAGCTCTCAAGCGCAATCGGCGAGGAGGACATTCAGCATGTGGCAAAAGGTTCTAATGGTTTCAGGCTCGGCACTCTGGGGATTGGCCCTATTTATGGTTCAACCCACACCGCTGCAAGCTCAAACAGCTGGCTGCGGGCTTTTAAGCGAAACCCAATTGGCAGGTTTGCTGCCAGAGGCCCAGGCCATTCAGCAGCTCAGCCAAGTGCCCGGACGCTGTGTATTTGAGTGGCGCAAAGCCAATGCCGACGAGCTTGAGAAACAAAACCAGGAACGCCTGCGCAGCTCAATGCAGCGGGGCGGAAGTCCCTACCAGCCCGTTTCTGGCTGGAGCAAGATTTCGCTGGAGATCCGCCAAAAATTTGCCACGCAAGCAGAGGCCCAGGCGGCCTTCAAACAAGAGGCTGCCGGTCAGCGCGAAGCCCGTTTTGGTAGCCCAGACGCCTTGGGAGATCAGGCTTTTGAGGTTTTAAAAAACGACAAAAGCCTGATGGCTTGGAATGGTGAAAGCAAAACCCTGCTCTTTCAATCAGGTCTGTATTTATGCGTGCTCAGCCTGGACGTGGCTGAGACTCCCGAAAAGAACCGCGATCTGGCACTTAAAATCGCCCAATTGGTCAAATTGGCAGCCTAAAAATAAGAGTGTTCAACGCCAATTGACCAATTGGGTGCAAAGCAAATCCTGCGATGCCCGTGCGGCATAAACGCCGGTAAAATGGTTCATCAAAAAAGAGAAGACCAGGGTTTCGTTGTTCTTGGTCTGCAAATAGCCCGAGAGGGCCGACACCCCATTGATAAAACCGGTTTTGGCGCGGATTCTGCGCTTGAGATCGGGGGAGTTGAGACGGGCATGTAAAGTGCCATCTACCCCGGAGATCGCCAGCGAGGAGACATAGTCGACCCCCACATCAAATTGGGAGTGCATATAGCTCAAAATTTGCGCCAAAGACTGGGCCGTGACGCGGTTCAAAGGCGAAAGCCCTGAGCCATCTGCAATCGAAATCCCGGTTTGATTATTCAAACCCACCATGTCTTTGAGAAATTTTTCTTGGATCACTTTGGCCCCTTTGGCCGCAGTACCCGGTTCTCCCTCAAAAATCGCCCCCATATATTTGAGCAGATTTTCGGCAATCAAATTGACGCTGTGTTTGTTGAGTTCGCCAACAATATCCCGCAGCGGACGGGATTCTGTGCGGGCCAATTCATAGACGCCGGGTGGGGTCTTGCTCTGCTCTACTCGGCCCGGCAGGCGCACCCCCTCTTTGCGCAAGAGATTTTGAAAGACATACCCTGTGTACAAAGCAGGGTTTTCGAGATTGATCGATTCCTTTTCTGGACGGGCCTGGGGCGAAACGGATCCCGAGACGGTGACACGGTTTTTGCCATTGACCATGCTGCGGGCGATCTGCAAACGGGTGCGTCCTCCCGTGTAGGTCTGATTCACAATTTCAAAATACTGATTGGGGGGCTCCAATGCCACCTCTGCTGGTTTACCAGGAACGCCAGGCCGCACCCAGACATCCACGGTATTGCGATTCAATGAGAGCGCGCTGATCTGGGCACTGTAAGCAGAAGCTCCGTAGGTCTTTTTCCAGCCCCGTCCTTCCCGCAAGGGGTCAAAGAAAGTATCATCGACAATCAACTTGCCTTTGATCTCCTGAATTCCGCTGTAGCGGATCTCCGAAGCCAATTGGGTCAAACCATCATCGGTCAACTCGGGATCCCCCAACCCCTTGAGGTAAAGATTGCCGTTGAGCGTATTGCCCTGGATCCGTCCATCGGTATAAACCAGGGTTTTAAAACGAAATTCGGGTTTAAGCAGTGCAAGCGCCGCTGCCGAAGTGACCAATTTCATGTTGGAGGCTGGCATCAGAGGCGTATTGGCATTGTGTGAAACCAAGGATTTGCCCGTTTTGAGCGAGGTCACCTGAATACCCGTATGCGCGGCAGAAAGGCCTGGTTGCATCCACTGCACAGTTGCAGTGGTCTGGCCCTGGGAGCGGGCTGAGGCCGGAAAAACAAGGAGAGGAAAGACCCCCAGCAAGGGAATCAAAAATCTCCGTAACTTAAAGAAATGTAACACAATCCCTCCGAACACAGGATAAGCTTGTTAAAATTATATTTTAAATTCATCATAATGCTCACAACTGTGATGAACCCACGTTGTTAATCCAAAGATCTTGTCGTATTATGTATAAGACGAGTTCCTGATGAGAATGAGGTAGTTCCTATTTTGACTAATAATCCTTTGCAATCACTCCGTTTTGTAAAGTCACGGCCCCTCACCGGTGATGATCTGAAGGCGTTGTATTATATTCACGACAAGGTCGCTCAGACCCTGACAGAAATCCTGTCCGCTGAGCCGACTTCTGCTGCCACTTGGCAGGTTATCAGCGTAGAACAACAGAGCTTTCAACAGGTTTTGCGCAAATATCCGCGCGACTCCGTCTGGTCTTTGCTCGGTTTTGGCGAATCTTTGGTAGGTGGCGTGGCCCTTGTTATTGAAAAAGAATCTGTCATTTCGATGGTACGTCAGGCAGGTGCCGAGATCGCGCCCGAATCTGAAAACGAAATCACAGAATTTGAATTGGGTCAGATCGACAATCGCATCCAGCAATTTTCTGAGGCCTTCTCCACGGTCTGGGGCGAACACCATCCCCTCAGCCTGCAATTGGCGACCTTCCCCAACACGCCTACGATTGATGAGTTCCGCAATTTATTAATGGGGATCAACCCGGATACCCCGTCCGTATTGCTCACCTTTCAAGTGACCATGATTGCCCGCGAAGTTCAAAAAGCGGCGTTGGTCTTCCCCCAGCCTTATCTGGCCCCTTTGTATCACGCCCTACAGAGCGTTTTGGAAGGCACCAATGAAGAGGCTGATTTTGAACAAGTTCAAGAGCGCATTTCCATGGTAGATGATGTCACTACGCCTGTGATCGTGGAATTGGGCAAAACCCGTATGAGTTTTGCTGATATCCAGACCATGGAATTCAATGACTTTATTGTCCTTGACCAAACCATTGACAAGCCTTTGACTGTCAAGGTAGGCAAGGATACCCTCATGAAAGGCATGCCTGGCACCACCTCTGATGGACGCCATCTTGCCGTGCAGATTATGGAGTCATGAGAACCAAAATGTCTGTAGAGAGAGATAGAGTTTGACTATGTACCAGCAAGATCCTTTGTTTGATGAATTGCTGCGCAAGCCGATGATGATGGCTTCGCAGAACGATGATGATTATGATGAAGACGAAGACGAAGAGGAAGAAGACCTCTTTGGCGACGACATCATGGCCGCTCTGCAGGCTGAAAAAGATGCGGAATCGGCTGAAGCGGACGCTTATGCTGCTTCATTGCTCGGTGGAGATGAAGGCGATGCCGAAGCGGCCCCCGCTGAACCGGTTGCTCCGCCACCTCCCCCGAAAGAATATACGTTACCAGGTATTTGGCGTCACCCCTGGGGCTATCGCCTGATCACCCTGTTTGGCTTTGTGCCCTTGGCCTTGCTGGCGGCATTTACCGTCATTCAAAAAAGTCTCAGCTTACCCATGACTTTGTTCATGGTGGTTTTTGTGGTTGGCTTGGGTTTCTCCATCCACCACATGCTCTATCTCAACGCCAACAAATACACCTTTACTGTCAGTTTTGACAACGTTCGCGGTTTTTTCCGCTGGTCAGAAGTCCTGGTGATTTCTGCTGTGCTTTTGGGTGTAGCCTTCTTAAATCTGGGTAATTTGGCCAAAGGCAAACCCCTGACACTTTCAGGCAAGCCGGTAGCCACCGCTGCCCATACTTCTGAAAACGAAGAAGAAGTGGTCTACTCCTCATTTAAACAAGCCAAAAACACCAGCACAGCCAGCAGTGAAAGCAAACCCGCAGTCGCTGGAGGTGCCGTTGGCATCAGCGGAGTCAAAGAAAAAGTCGGCGACAAATACAACAAAGCCTTAAAAGGCGGCGTGGCAGGCTCTGCAGCGGGTTTAATCGGCAGTCAAGAATTGCCCGATGAAACCATGCCTCAGTCTGAAACCGCTCCTTTGCGTGGCACAGGCAGTCCTGTTTTAGACATGCTCTTTATGGGCGGGTCTCTGGCTGCCGCTTTTGGTTACGCTTTTGTCTTGGCAATTGCCGGCGCCATTTTTGGCCTGATGCGCAAATTTGAAACCCCGTTTTCACGTAAATATGTTGAAACCATTCACGTGGACACAGCCAAAGTCACCCGCATTGACGAACCTGAATCCGCCCCAGCCATGGGAGCGTTGAATATTCTTGCTCGCATGACAATTGGAGCCAGTTTTGGCGCCACCTTGGGCTTCATTCTCGGCTTGATCAGCGTTGTTTTGTTGAATCTCTTCTTCGGCAGAGAAATCGGCAATCCTGCGGTTGCCCCATTGCTTTCAAGCCTTGGGCTTGCTCCCAGCGCTGATTTGGCGTTTACCCATGCCGTCACTCTGGGCGGTCTGATGATTCCCTTCGTGATTCTGGTGGTTGGCAAAATGTCTCCCCAGGGCCTGTCTGTCAGCGATGAGTTGATTCGTACCCACTACCGTCATGAGCCTCAAGGCCGAGTCATTCCTGCAGATCAAGCCGGTGGCGCGTTTGCCAATCCTGCAATCATCAGCTTTGATGGCAGTGGCATGATGCCTGATGCCCTGGAAGCCGAATTGGAAACCAGCAAACTCATGGAAGAATTGTCCATGGACGAAGACAATCTGGCCTCTGAAATCATTGATGAATTTGGCCGTGATTTTGAAAGCGTCTTTGGCATCGACACCCGTGAACTTCTGGCTCCCCACACCAGCCGTCACATTGTCGATAAAAAGTTGCTCTCCTCTGCACTGGATGAGTCCTTCGGAGAACTGGGCAATGTACCTGTTGAGATCAGCGCGGAACTGGGCCAGGCCACCCTGGATCTGGTCGAGTGGTTGAATCTGAAAGAGGGCACACTGGTTCTGCTGAATAAGCCAGCCAATGAAGAAATTGATATCCTGTTTAACGGGGTACGTAAAGGCAAAGGGAAGCTGCTCGTCACTGACAGCAACCTGTCTGTAAAGGTTTCAACAACCTATTTTGGTGGTAATAATGGCCACCAATTGCAAAATCTGACTGTTTAATATTCGAGGAGGCATTTCATCCGTGGCAGAAACGAAAGCGCAAAATAAACCGACGCGCAAAATGACGGTAAGTCCCGTCAAATTTGCACCCCTGGTCCGGGATCTGCCCACCTCTGCCGTTACCGGTGTTCTGGGCAATCTGGAACTGGTAAAAGACGTCAAAATGGACGTTACGGTGGAATTGGGAAGAACCCATCTCCCCCTGAAAGAGGTTCTTCAATTAGAAGACTCTTCAGTGATCAAATTAGAGCGTCTGGCCGGTGAACCGGTAGACTTGCTGGTAAATGGCCGTTTGATCGCCAAAGGAGAAGTTGTCGTCATTGGCAATAACTTTGGCGTCAAAATCACCCAGGTTCACAAGCCCAAAGCTTCTGAGTCCGGTGGTGATTCCAGTGCCATGGAAGGATTCGATGAGGGCGGTTATTAACTAACCGCTGAACTTTTCATGGGGGAACCCTTTCAGTTTGACTATGTAGGCTATTTGCGAAATATGGTTTTCCTTATCATTTTGATGGGAATCCTGGCCTTTATCTTGGTTAAACTGAAAGGTGGCAAAGCCCAAATACCTGGGCTTCCCCTTTTAAAATTGCCCAAAATAGGCAATAATTCAAACCAACAGATTCGGATTGTCGAACGTACGCTGTTGGAGGGCAGAAAAAACCTGTATTTGATACAGGTTTTCGAAGACCAATACTGGTTAATCGGCACGACAGATACGCAGATTACCAATTTGGGGCTGGTCAAGCCCCCTTACGATATGGGTGCTGGCGCAGAGCCAGACAATCCCAAAGCCTTTGCAGAATATGTGGAAGATCATGAAACAAAAACAACTGATTAAGACTCTTGGAATAGCCTCTTTGGCTGTTTTAGCTCTGATCCTCCTTTTTTATACGTTGCCTGTGCTGGCCCAAAACGGACCCTTGCCCACCAAACCAGTCACACCTGCCAATCCAAGCAATTTATTGGACTCCATCGACCTGCGTAAATCGATGAGTCTGGAAGAATTGGGAACTCCCTTACAACTGATCGTTTTTATGTCTTTATTGACGATCCTGCCATTCATGTTCATCATGACCACCTCTTTTATTCGCACGATTATTGTTTTGAGCTTTTTGCGTACGGCCATGGGTACCCAAACCAATCCGCCCAACCAAGTGGTGGTCGGTATTGCCTTGTTCTTAACGCTCTACACCATGTCTCCCGTTTGGGATCGCATCAACAATGATGCGATTGTGCCTTATCTTGACAACAAAATCACCCAATCGATTGCAGTGGAGCGGGGATTGACCCCAATCAAAACCTTTATGCTCAAACACACAAGCAAACAGGAACTGGGCTTTTTCATCCGTTTGGCCAACGAACCCAAACCCCAGCGCCCCTCAGATGTACCGCTGCACGTCGTTGTTCCAGCCTTTATGGTCAGCGAATTAACCACTGGTTTTAAGATGGGATTTGTCTTATTCTTGCCCTTCTTGGTCATTGACTTGGTGGTCGCCAATACCTTGCTGGCCTTGGGGATGATGATGTTGTCACCCGTCACGATTTCTTTGCCCTTTAAGATTCTGGTCTTCACCCTGGCCGATGGTTGGT
Organism: Candidatus Blackallbacteria bacterium; assembly: GCA_051715345.1. Classification (GTDB taxonomy): domain Bacteria; phylum Cyanobacteriota; class Sericytochromatia; order UBA7694; family UBA7694. The sequence goes on along the minus strand of JBPXJQ010000012.1, from coordinate 196,006 downwards.
TCTTGATCCTCCAGGCCATTGTCATGAGTTTCCGAATATGAGGGGAGATTAACCAGCATGTCTCAAAATCTCATTCTCACCCTGGGTACCCAAGCGATCATGATGATCGTCTTGATGTCTCTGCCCCTGATTTTAACAGCCATGCTCGTGGGTTTGACGGTAAGTATTTTGCAAGCCGTAACACAGATTCAAGAGCAAACCTTGAGCTTTGTACCAAAAACCATTTGCGTTTTCAGTATGCTCATTTTGATCAGCCCCTGGCATATGTCTACTATTGGTGAATATCTCAAACATTTGCTGATCAATCTGCCCACCTACCTCAGCCGGTAGGCCAGGAAACCCTATGGAATACATTGTCTTCGCCCTGGAGAAGCATGTACCCATTTTCATGTTGGTGGTGGCCCGCACCCTCGCTCTGACACTGCAAACCCCTTATTTGGGCTCCGCGACCGTTCCGGGTATGGTCAGGGTAAGTATTTGCCTCTCGCTCTCGTTTTTCTACCTGTTGGGCACCCCCAATCTGCCCGCTGAAATTCCCACCAGCTTTTTGCCCTATATGCTGTTGATGATCCGGGAGTTTTTGGTGGGTGTTCTGTTTGGCTTCTGTGCCAATATTATTTTGGTGGCCATTCAAGCAGGGGGCGAAATTATTGACGTGCAAATTGGCTTGAGCATGGTGATGCAATTCAACCCCCAAACAAAGCAACAGAGTACCGTCATTGGTAAGTTTATGTACCAATTGGGCACAATTGTTTTGATCAGCTCCTACTCTCACCTCTTCCTGCTCAAGGCCTATTTTAAAACCTTTGAAATTCTGCCGATAGGCACCTTTGACTTTGGCACAGGGCTGGCGCTCAAAGGGATCATCGATATCACTTCGCAAATTTTTGTGGTGGGCGCCCAAATCGCGCTGCCGATTATTGTGGTCGTTTTTGTCGTGGACTTTGGTTTGGGCATGATGAACCGGGTCGCCCCCCAAATCAATATTTTGGAACTCAACTTTGCCATGAAACCCACCACAGGCATGTTGCTGATTGTCGTGATTTTTGCCACCCTGATTTCAGTTTTACACGATTTTTCCTACCGCATGTCGGTCAACGCCCAGGGCTCGATTACGGCTGTGGCGGAAGGTATTCGCTGGAAACAGATGAACCAGAACAACAAACACAAGGCCCTATTGGAAAAAGAGGGGGTTCCCCCTGGTTTCCCGATCTTCAGACCCCCTGGATTCGAATAAAGATCCAACTGCAATATTTAAACCGATGAGAGAGAATTGATAAGACTGTGGCACGTAAAAATGATTTAAAGATGAAAATCTTCGGGCTCTTATTTGGCCTGATCTTTTTGGCAGGTTCAGGCTTTCAAGCCATCAAGATGCTCGAGGTCACCCCAGATCAAAGCCTGGCCAAAGCTGAAAGCCTGATGCTTGCAAACAAATTTCCCGAAGCGCTGGCAGAAGCCGAGCAGGCCGCCACCAAAGCCCCCAAAGACGAACGCTTTTGGGTCTTACAGGCCAATCTTCAGCTCAAAATGGGCAGCCCCGAAAAGGCCCTGCCTTTGTTTGAAAAGGCCCTCAGCATCAATCCCAACAGTGTCCTGGCCCACGAAACAATTGCCGTGATCTATGCCAATAAACGGGACTGGGTTCGGGCCGAGAAACACCTCCAAGCGGCTTTAAAAGTCGAAAACAAAAATGGTGTGGCCCACAATAATTTGGGTGTTATTTACCTCGAGCAAAAGCAACCTGCCAAAGCGGAAGCCGCTTTTCAAAAAGCCATTGAAGTCGATCCGCGCAATGGGGATTCTTATCGCAATTTGGGAGCACTTTATCGCCAACAGGGCGATCGGGCAAAATCTGATAAGTATTTAATGAACTACCTCAAGCTCTTTCCAAAGGCCCCTGATGCAGAAGAAATTCGGGCTGTTTTGCGCAAAAGTATGCAATCTGAAGCGAGCCAAAAGCCTGATCCGCAATCCTGAGCAGATATTTTTAAGAATCTTACGCGGATCTTCAGAACTCTACCGCTAACCTATAACAAAGCGTATTATACTGATCGCAAACCCGTGAGCAGGAACGAAAAAAAGCCTGCTCTACAAAGCAAAAAGAGGTAATACCTATGAGTACAGAGACAGCAAACAAAGGACTTGAAGGCGTCGTCGCTCTCAGTTCCTCGGTTTCTTCAATTGTCGACGGCGTTTTGACCTATCGCAGCTACGATATCGACGATCTGGCAGAAAATACCACTTTTGAAGAAGTGATTTATCTGCTCCTGAATGACGATTTGCCCACCCAGGCCCAATTGGATCAATTGAATCAGGAACTCAGTGCCGCTCGTCCTGTCGATCCGGCTTTTCTTGAAGTGCTGAAACAATTTCCAATTACCCACTCACCCATGGAGCGTTTACGCACTGGCATCTCATTATTGGGGCTGTATGACAACGAGTCGGAAGACAATTCAAAAGCCGCCAACCGCCGTAAAGCGATTCGTCTGATCGCCCAAATGCCCACCGTCATTGCCGCCCAAGAGCGAATTCGCCGGGGCAAAGCGCCGGTCGAACCCAAACCCAATCTGAGCACGGCTGCCAGCTTTTTGCAGATGATGCACAATACCGATCCCGATCCTGTGGCTGTCGAAGCCCTCGACAAAGCCCTGATCTTACATGCCGACCACGAGCTGAATGCCTCGACCTTTGCCGCTCGCCAAACCGTCTCCACCTTGGCAGACATCTATTCTGCTGTGACCTCCGCTGTAGGCACCCTCAAAGGGCCCCTGCACGGCGGTGCCAACGAGCAGGTTATTCGCACCCTGCAAAAAATTGGTGAAGTCAGCAATGTCAAAGATTATCTGGTGGACGCCCTCGACAATAAAGAGCGCATCATGGGCTTTGGCCACCGGGTCTACAAAGACGGAGACCCCCGTGCCAAACATCTCAAAAAGATGTCTTATGAGCTGGGCAAAATGAATGGCGAAATGAAGTGGTATGAAATGTCGGACATGCTCGAACAGGACATGCTTGAGAAAAAAGGCATGAAACCCAATGTCGACTTCTATTCTGCCAGTGTCTATTTTGTTCTGGGCATTCCCGTTGACCTCTATACCCCGATTTTTGCTCTCAGCCGCATCAGTGGTTGGGTGGCACATATTCTGGAGCAATACGACAACAACCGCCTGATCCGCCCCCGCGCCGACTATACTGGCCCCGCACCGCGGGTGTCTAAACCCATCGCTGAACGCGGCTAAACAGAGCCCCATACAAAGGCCTCCCAGCTGGGAGGCCTTTTTTAATGGCGAATATTTTGGCTCAGAATGGTTCCCAATTGATCAAGAGCCTGCTCCAAGCGCTCTCCCCAAGGCAAATTCAGACTCAATCGCAAAGCGGGGTATTCCAGCTCGCGGTTGCTAAACAGCGGCCCCGGCGCAATGCTAATTCCCGCAGAGAGGGCCTGTTTGTAAATATCCATTACCGAAGTGCCCACAGGCAATTCCAGCCACAGAATAAAGCCTCCTTCGGGACGGCTGACGCGAATCCCCTGGGGAAAGTGCTGAGAAATAATCTGCAAGGCCTGAATCAGCGAACGCTCCAATTGGGGACGCAGCCGCCTCAAATGGCGCTCATAGGCCCCAGATGCCAGATACTCAGCAATCACCAATTGTTGCAAACTGGCTGTGCCCAACGAGGTCATGCGTTTGAGCTGTAAAAAAGTCTCAAAATGTTTGCCTGGCAAAGCCCAACCGACACGAAAACCCGGCGCGAGGGTTTTGGAAAAAGACGAACAGAGTAAGACCGATTGTTGCCGATCCAGCGAAAACAAAGTGGGAGGTGGCTCGCGAAAATAAAATTCGCCGTAAATATCATCTTCGATGATTTGCAAACCATTGCGGGCCGCAATAGCCAACAGGCGCAGTTTATTCTCAACCGGCATACAGGTGCCGAGTGGGTTCTGAAAACTGGGAATGGTTAACAGCACCCGAATCGGGTGTTGTTTTAAAGCCTGCTCCAGGGCATCTAAATCCAGGCCCGTCGCCGGATCCGTCGGCAATTCCAAAACCTGCATGCCCAGACTTTCGATGGCCTGCAAAATACCGTAAAAAGTGGGGCTTTCAACAGCGACCAGATCACCGGGCTTGGCCAAGGTGCGCAAAGCCAAATTCAAAGCCTCCATGCAGCCAGAGGTAATGACCACCTCTTGAAAGCCAATCGGACGCGCCGAATCCAGTGTGCGGCGGGCGATTTGCCGGCGCAGCCCTTCAAAACCGGCAGTGGGTGCATAGGTGTGATTTTCTGGACAAGCTGCCAGCCGCGCAATCAGGCGGCTGAGGTGTTTAACTGGCAAATACGAAGGATCGAGAATAGTCGAGCCCAGGGGCAAAATACCAGGCCGGCGGCTCTCATCCAAGATTTGACTGATAAAGGCATTTTTGCCGACCTGGGCCGGGGCATCTGGCGCAGACGTGCTGTGGGGCAAGGCCAAAACAGGGGGGCGGAGACAGACATAATAACCCGATTGAGGACGGGCCTCTAAATAACCCTGGGCCTCCAATTGCAAATAGGCCTGAGAAACAGTGGCGATACTCACTTGCCGGTTTTCACTCAAAGAGCGCAAAGAAGGCAGACGTTCTCCGGGCTGAAAGGTGCCTTTGTCGATCAGATGAATAATCTCATGGGCCAATTGCGCATAGAGAAAAGTGGGGGCCATGGCAATCTCCTGCTTAAAACTGTAATGGTCAAAATTTAAAAAACTGTATCTGTTATGCTTTTTTATTTTAACGTATGCTGTTCATCAAGGAGAAGACAACCTTAAGGAGAAGAACCATGTCAAACCCCATCAACAGTGAGATCCGCAGCACCGTCCGTCAACACCCAGAAAGAGCCTGCAACGAGGCTATTCAGGAGATTTTGAGCGAGGGTTATCTGGCCCATGTTGGCTATAGCGAAAAAGACCAGACCTATATTATTCCCTTTTCGTATCAGTATGCCCCCTCAGAACCCGATATGATTTACCTGCATGGTAGTCAAGCCAGCCACACACTTAAATACCTCGCCACAGGGGTTCCTGCTTGCCTCGAAGTCACCCAAATCGATGGTCTGGTCTATTCCCGCAGCGCCAAATACCACTCGATGAATTACCGTTCGGTGATCTGCTTTGGCCAATGCGAAGAAATCACCGACCTGGCTTTTAAACGGCAGATGTTGGACCAAATGATTGGGCGTTATTATCCTGGGCGCAGTGCGGAGCAGGACTATGATTCAGCCCCTGAAGCCCAATTAAAAGGCACCCTGGTGGTGGGTTTTAAGATTTCTCAGGCCAGTGCAAAACAGCGCCAAGGCGGCCCCAAAGGGCCCAACGATCAAGCGATTTTTGCCCAGGGTCAATGTGGTGTTGTCCCCCTCAAAGCCTCAGAACCCCATTGGCGACCCACACTCTGGAGCCAAGCCCCTTTTCAGATTTCCACAGAAAAAAGCCGGATTGCGCCAGATAAACTCTATGCCCTGCTCAAACCCACCTATTGGAATGATCGCCTGACCCCCGATGGCCTGCTGCGACGCATCGAAAACTCCCTTTGTTTTGGCCTCTACCACGAGACAGAATTGATTGGTTTTGCCCGCTTGGTCACCGATTACGACAGTTTCGCCTATCTCGCCGACGTGATCATTGCCGCTGAGTGGCGCGGTCAGGGACTCGGTAATTGGCTAGTGGCCTGCATTCTGGCCCATCCGATTATGGCCCAACTGCGTTGGTGTCTGCTCTCGACCCGCGATGCCCACGAAATCTACCGCAAGCAGGGTTTTCAGACCCACGGCAACCCCGAAAAATTAATGGTGTATATCCCACCGCATATGCAAGGAGATCCGAGTTTTCAATGAGTCTCACATCAGATAAAAAAAGAGCCTATCTCTGGCTTGATGTCTTTACCCACACCGCCTTGGCAGGCAATCCCCTGGCAGTGGTGCTGGATTCACAAGGCCTGGATACAGCAACGATGCAAGCCATCGCCCGCGAATTTAATCTCTCGGAGACCACCTTTGTGCTGCCCCCAGAGAACCCTGAAAATACTTGCAAAGTAAGGATTTTCACCCCCAGCAAAGAACTGCCTTTTGCCGGCCACCCCACCTTGGGAACCGCTTGGGCTGTTAATTACAGCCAGCAACTCAAGGCTTCGATCTTGCATTTGGAAGAGGGGGTGGGCACTGTCCCGGTCACACTTTTGCCCGATGGCTCACTGGAATTGGAAGTGATCTCCCCGCCAACGTATGCGCCACTTCCGATCAGCTCAACGCTCTTGGCCGAAGGGCTGGGGATCGAAGCCGAGAGCATCGGCTGGAATGGACATTTACCCCAAATTGTGTCCTGTGGTGTGGCTTATAGCCTGATTCCCATTAATCACCTGGAAGCAATCCAAACAGCGAGCTATGGCTGGAGGCCAGATCACCCACTGCTTCAGGCCCATCCAGCACTGGGAGAGATCTATCTGGTCTGTCCCGAAACCGAAGATCCCCAAGCAAATTTCCATGTGCGCCTCTTTGCCCCAGGGGCAGGGGTCACTGAAGACCCCGCCACCGGCTCAGCAGCCGCAGCACTTGGTGCTTGGCTACTCAAACACAGCTCAGAAAAAGGCCCTTGGTTATTGGAACAGGGCTCTGAAATAGGCAGAAAAAGCCAATTGTGGGTTCGGCTCGATGGGCAACGGATTTTTGTGCGGGGAGAAGTCGTCTTGATTTCAGAAGGTGACTTAAGGGTTTGATTCTCTTGAAAGAAAAAATTGCAAAAGCTATTGATGTTGACAACAATCAATTACCTTAACTAAAATTCAGTCAGTATTTCAGAAAATTTTAAAAATTCTTCAATCATAGTTCCCATCGATTCAGATGGTTTCGAAGTCTAAAACTTAAATCAGCCACAAATAAACTGCTCTAAAATGAGTATTAACCGTTTATACCAAATCGAGATTCGGCCCTTCAAACAATGTCAAAACGATCGGAAATGGAACCTCAAAATCGCGATTTGCCTCAGGATGGCCTAGCAGGCTTAAGGGAAAATTGGCGTTTTGATTTAAGCTCTGGCTTTCAAATTGCCTTGATTGCGTTACCCTTGTCTTTGGGCATCGCTTTGGCATCCGGCATGCCCCCTATGGCCGGTTTGATTGCGGCCATTGTGGGGGGCATGGTGGTGTCTCTGATCAGCGGTTCATTTGTCACCATTACAGGCCCTGCTGCAGGTTTGATCGTGATTGTTTTAGGGGGGATAGAGACCCTGGGGCAGGGCAATGCTGTGGCGGGTTACCGCTATACCCTTGCTGCAATTGTAATTGCTGGATTAATTGAAGCAGCCTTTGGTCTGTTTAAAGCGGGCAAGCTCAGTGCCTATTTTCCAGAGGCAGTCGTCCATGGCATGTTGGCCGCCATTGGAGTCATTATTTTATCGAAACAAATTCACGTGATTCTCGGAGTCAAGCCCCACGGCCACGAGACTCTGAAAGTGATATCCGAAATTCCCAATAGTATTATGCATGCCAATCCAGATATTGCCCTGATTGGTTTGACCTGCCTGGGGGTGACCATTTTCTGGATTCTGATGCCTTGGAATGCCTTCAAAAAAATACCAATCCCACTCTTGGTTGTGGTTCTGGGCATGTCTTTGGGTCATGTCATGGGGCTGCAAAAAGAACATACTTCAACCTTCTTGGGCTCTCCCCATGTGGTCGGCCCTCAATTTTTACTGAATTTGCCTGCAAATCTGGCTCAGGGTATTGTCTTTCCCGATTTTGGAAAAATCGCCTCTCCGGCTTTTTGGGTAGTAGTTTTAAGTCTTTCATTGATCGGTAGCCTGGAAAGCCTCCTGAGCGCCTTGGCTGTAGATAAATTAGATGTCTATGGCCGCAAATCCAATCTCAATCGCGATGTGTTTGCCATAGGGATTGGCACGGCGCTCTCAGGGATGTTGGGTGGGCTGCCGATCATTTCAGAAATTGTCAGAAGTTCTGCCAATGTCAGCAACGGGGGCCGCACCCGCTGGGCCAATTTTTTCCACGGTCTATTTATTCTGCTCTCGATTCTTTTATTGCCGGGCTTAATCCAACGGATTCCGCTGACGGCTCTGGCGGCTTTGCTGGTCTATACAGGCTACCGTTTGGCATCACCCAAAGAATTTGTGCATACGTATCATTTGGGCAAAGAGCAATTATTCATCTTTGTGGTTACCTTGTTATCGGCTTTGGCCACCGATTTGCTGATCGGAGTGGCCTGTGGGATGGTCGTCAATGTGGTTGTCGTAGTCCTTCAGGGAGCACCCTTTCAAGATCTTTTTCAAGTCAAAGGCCAGCTTGAGGAGCCTGAATCAGGCCAATGGCTCTTTCGCTGTCAGGGGGCTTTGGTATTTTCAAACCTGATTGGTCTCAAACACAAATTGGAATCTTTGCCACTCGAAAAAAGTATTCGGATTGAACTCAATGAGTCTTTGCTGGTGGACCATACGGTGATGGTCTATCTACAACAATTTGCCGAAGATTATCATCGACTCAGGGGACAATGTGATATTCTCGGCCTGGAAAAACACACATCTGTGTCAACTCACCCTTTGGCAACCCGTAAAAAACAAAATGTGGCAGTGTAATAATGTCAATTGCTCAATGACGATTGTCACCAAGATAATTTGTACCCAACCCCTTTGCATAAGGTATTGATACACCCGCTATTTCTTTGCCTTTCTTGACACCTTCACCATCGGTAAAGCTACGATTCAGCATGGTTTCTGAAACAATCCATCCTTTATCAGCGACCTCCCCTAGCACAGCCATCATCTCAGACTGAACGCGTGCGTAGCTGTATCCTTCATTGGCAAGCTTACCCTTAGAATCAATTTCCACACGGAAGCGATCCACCTCCCGTTTCTCAAAATCGCACATGGTCGGATAGATTTCTGTACCACGGCTGGTCACACGCGCCAACTTAAAGCCGTGAGCATTAAGTACTGGCTCCAGTTCCTGCGCACGAACATGATAGAAAGATTGGATTAGCTTGATGCTTTCTCTATCAAAATGCGCCAATAAAGCAAGAGCTTGTTTGTATTTCATTTGTTTCAGACTATCGCTAAAACGCGCTGAAAAAATCTCCGTTAATTTCATTTCAGTCAATACCTGGCCCAAACTTAGCTCAGATACACCAGGATATGTATCCATAAATACTGTTAAGACGCGTGAACTGTATTGAGAAAAACTGCGAACTGACTGAATACTACCCACACTTCCTTCATTAAAAATTGATTTTATATCAATGCCAGATGTTTTTTTAAACGCAGCAGTTACAGCAGGATCAATGATTGACGTTGTTTGATCAACAGAACCATCGCCTAAAAAGTTCACTTTCATGCCTGAATCGTCAACGAACATGTCAAAACCAACTATCCTTGACTTGGCTCGGACAGGATTGGGTGGAATGTTTCGATTTACATAATCGACCCAGTTAGAACTTCCTGGCTCCATCTCTTTTGCATATTGCTCATAGGAACGCAAAACACGCTCAAATAAGGGCTTAAGCTCACTATCGGCACGCAATAGAGCAATTTGTTTGATGGTTTTTTCAGGGTCTGCTACTTTAAGCTGTTTTAATTCAACAATTTTCTCAGCGATTAATTCTGCAAATTCCTGTGTGCCTAGCTTTTCTTTTCCCTTCGCTTCCTGGTAGGGACCTCTTTTGATATCACCGACATAATAGCCGTCTGCGAGCACCTCAAGGACGGCCGTTTTTATCAATTCAGCGGCGATCATATTTTTCTTGCCACCGATATGCAACAGCATCTCCGCTGCGGCATCTATCAAGGCGACCGGATTAGCCTTATTCTGACCGGCAATATCGTCGGCAGTGCCCCCCATCGTCTCAAACATAGATACAGCCTTTGGGTTATTGGGATTGGTATTATTAGAGCTGACCAAGCCAACGCCGCCACTGACCTTTGCAGCAATATCCGAGCCAATATCACCGAACATATTGGTAGTAACGATAACATCAAAATTTTCTGGCACAGCGGCGATTGCAGCCAGACCGTCATCGATAATCATAAAGTTGGCGTCAATACAGCGATCGCCAAGATTTTCTCGGTTGTAGTCTTGAGCTACTTTCAAGAAGGTTTCTTTAAACAAGCCGCCTGTGATTTTAAGAATATTTGGTTTTTCCAAAGCTGTCACTTTCTTTCGTCCATCACGTAGCGCGGCTTCGAATGCTGCACGGCAAATCAATTCACAACCTTCCGGTGTCTGGTGACGGAGCGCTTGCGGATAGTTGCGTCCGAGGCAATGTTCTATCGAAGCATATAAATCTTCCACATTTTCCCGTACAAAAAGAATGTCCACACCTTTCATTCCGGGAGCGAGGGGATCGAGCGTAACACAACGGCGAATATTGGCATACTGCTCAAAGGCTTTACGAATGGTTACGTTACGGCTCGGCTCATTTCCTTCATCCAATGTCCTGAGGGCACCTTTAAGGACAGCCGATGAATGAGAGGCATCGAGCAGTGTCTGTTTTTCCAAATTACTGACAAGCGTCTTTACCGTTTTCAGGACTTCCGGTGGTAGCTTTGCTAACAATTTTTTGTAAAAATCATTGATGTTACCGCCAGCACGGGCTTCTTCTTTTGCTTGTCCTTCAAGCCGATTTGCAAGAGCCAGTGGATCTTCGCTGCCAAAATGGCCCGCATATATTTCTGGGGATTTTGACTTAAGCATCAAAAATAAATCATTGGCATCAGGATAACCCAGACTGCCCTCTAAATAACGGATACTGACACCCGTTGCTGCCAGTACTTTTTTGGTAGCATCCACACATTCAGGGCCAATACCTTGGCCTTTGACCACCAAAATTTTATTCACATCCACGCCGTCTGGCTTTTCTGCATTCGCTCTAGAATTCATTATTTCAGCTCCTAATTTAACAATATATTTAATTTAACAGCGAAACAAATCAGCTTATTACCACTAACAAGCAATATCATTAAATGACCCACTTCAGGGCAGGGGTAAAGCACTTTCTTGAAGCAACCCCAAGGCAGTAATATATTCTGCCCAGCTTTTAAACCAAACTTCCAAGGCTTCGATCTCTTCGTTCATGGCTTCTCCGCGGGCCTGTTCACGCAGATTTAAAACGAGCAAGGTTGTTGCTCCCAATGCAAAGCGATCGCGCTCAGCCATTTCAAGCTCCAAAGCAACTTTTACCTGTTGACGAACCAATTCCAGACGTTGCTGAGCAGCCTGCAAAACGGTGACTAAATTCTGAATTTCAACTTCTATCTCTTCGCGGCTAAAACGCAGCTCCCACTCCAATTGCTGTTTTTCGGCCTCGAGTGTCTGTAGCAAACCTCGGGCCTTCCGGAATTGAACGGGCCATTCAAATCCCAATCCAGCTTCTAACTCTAAAGGTTCACGGGTTTTGTCATTGCCACCAAGATCTTTGGATATACCAAAGTTCAAATCCAATTGGGGCAAATTTTGATTCTCGGCCCAAAGCCGAGCCAGGCGATTCTGTTCTAATTGCAGCTCCAAATCCAAGGGTTCAGGCCGAGATTGCAATGCCGTGGCAAGCAAAGAAATTAAACGTTTAACGTCGATGGAAGGTAAGAAGGGAAATTGTCCTGGTGCAGATATTTGAGGCAGTTGAGGTCGACCTTCTGAGTTTCGCAATAAAAATAACGATAATTCCCAAGCTGTTTGCTGTTGTTTTTGTTGCGCTTCGACCAGTTTGGCCTGCCTTTTTAAAAGCGAGGTTTGGTTTTCGGTTAAAAGAATCCGAGGGGATTGTCCCAATGCAACACTTTGACTCAAATCGTCATTGCGCTTCTGAGCCAAGAGCAACAAATCTTTTGCCAATTCTTGTTTTTTCGCAGCAGCAACCCAAGCCCAATACTGTTTACTGGCCATTTTTATAAATTTGAGCTGCTTTTCAAAGACACCTAATCGGGCACGCTCTAAATCCAATTCTGCTTGGGCAATTTCGAGCCGCGGCAAATCAATGGCATTGTCACGCAACAAGGGCAATTGGAATCCTGAACGAAGCTCTCCGAGTCCATCCGTCATTTTTTTTCCATCATAAGTGGCAAACTCTCCAGCACCCAACCGATAGCCGCCATAAAAAGTCAAACCAGCCACAGGCGTCGCCTGTTCAACCACACCATCCAGCACCACCTGTTCATAATAACCCAGTGGAACCAGACTGCTTTTGGCTTTAAACTTGGTATCAAAGGCACCGCGTTTTTGTAGCAATTTGCCTTCGGCCATCTTCAATTTCTCACGGGCAGCCAAAAGGGGTGGATAACGTTGATCCAAGGATTGTAATACTGCATCCAGCGTGAGAGCCTCTGCCTGATTGGCTGTAAAGAGAAGCGCCCAAACACTGAGCCAACAGAATTTCCGGAACATGTTCATTTTTTAACCTTGCGTTTGACCACTTCGGATCCTTCTTTTTTCTCAGATCCAGGTTCTTCTGGCACACTGGGGGGGAAACCATTGAATTGCCGCCAGAATTCATAACCCAGTGGCACCTGATCGAGCAAAACCCAACCATTGGCACGCACGCCCTGACGTAAAAAACGTCCTGCAGGCCAGGGCTCGTGGCCATCGGGCACAACCACAATTCTGAATTTGCCTTTGCCATTATCGGTGGCATCCACAAAAGCCACTTTGCCCCCAAAAGTTCCGACAGCCACAGAGGGCCAGCCTGCAAATTGTAATGCGGGCCAGCCTTCAAATTGCAAGCGAACCGACCTTCCTTGGGTGATCAACGGGGTATCATTGCCACTCATATACAATTCAACAGCCCGTTTTTGTGTTTCGGGTACCAAATAAGCCAAAACATCACCCTCTTTGACGAAGACTGTTTCGGAAAAAGTATTGAGTTTAAGCACGGTCCCAGCTCGGGGAGCTTTGATTGCTTGAGTCGACTGCCGCGCCAATTGCACATCGATTTTAATCAATTCAGCCTTGCTTTTTTCAATGCTGCTGCGGGCCTCTTCCAAATTGGCACGGGCACTGTTCAATGAAGCTTTAGCACCCGCATCGGTTTTGACAACTTCTGCTTCTGCAGAGAGCTGATCACTGCGCAACTCTTGTAATTTGGCGCGCGACTTTAAAACATCGGCCTGAGATTTTTGTAAACTCAGCTCGGAGAGTTCCAAATCGCGCCGTGAAGCCAACCCTTTTTTTTCCAGCGCAAATACCCGATCTTGATTCAGTCGGGCTGTTTCCAAAGCTGCCAAGTCAGCCTCTAGCTCACGATTGGCAGCGTCTAATTTGGCTTTGGCAGATTCAACTTTGGCACGGGCCCCATCAATCGAGGCCGAGCGAGAAAGCGTCAAATCATCTACCCGCAATTCATAAGCCAAAACCTTGGCGCGGTTGATCTCCAATTGATTGAGAATGGTCTGTCTCTCCTGCCGCAAGCGCTCCAAATAATTGGGATCATTGTCGACAATATCAGCGATCGGATCGCCCTTTTTGACCACAGATCCTTCTTGCACATACCAGCGCACAACACGGCCTTTGATCGGTGTTTCAATTGGCTGCTCACGCTCCAACGGAGAAAAAGCAATCACACCACCCGAGCCACGGACATTCTGTTGCCAAGGTGTCAAAACCAAAGTCAAACCAAGCAGAGACATAAGCACCAAAAAGACAATTGCCAAAAGCTGATAAGCACGGGGTGAGCGAACATTGTGCAAAATGGACAGTTCGTCCAAAGGTTCCTCAAACCAAAATGGCATAGACAACATGGTTAATGCACCCCACCTTCCGTGTTGTTCTGTAAGGGCACAGGCAAATCCATTAATCTCCCACTTGAATCCAAAGCATAGCCACGATCGCAATAGTCCAAAAAGTCAGATTTATTGGTTAAAACCAGCAAACTCATCTCAGGGTGCTGCCCAAACAAAAAACGAGCCAAAGGCCCTTTTTCACGCCAATCTATGCGGTCCAAGGTACCATCGAGAATCAGCAAGCGGGGTTTGAGCAACAAGGCCCGCGCCACCATTAGACGGAAGGACTCTTCTGGCGAAAGCGGAAAGCCACTCAAACTCAAAGGGGTATTTAACCCTTCAGGAAAAGCCTCAACTCGGCTCCAAAGGCCCACAGCTTCGAGGACCGATCGTAGATCTTCAGACTGCAACTGGATCTGCCCCAAGCGCAAATTTTCCTCGAGACTGCCTGAGAGAATATCCAGGCCTCTGACCAAACTCACCTGAGAACGCAGATCCAAAGGAGAAATTTCACGCAAATTGCGGCGGTCCATTTCTATATAACCTTGATCAGGGTATCTGCTGGCATAGAGCAAATCACCTAAGACATGGGCACTCCAACTATTGGCGCCCAAAATACCAATTTTTTCACCCGGCTGGAGTTGCAAGGAAATTTGATCCAGCAAAACACGCCCACCGGGAGTGCTCAATTGAAGATTTTCAATCTGAACCGCCATACCCACTTCACGGGGCATTAACAGACCCGGAACACGTTTTTCTACTGGAATATCAAATAAATGCCCTAATTTATCAAAAGCAGCCAATAAATCATAATAAGTTTCAAGCTGTTTACCAAATTTCGAAAACCCATCAAGTAAATTGGCAACAACCAACTCAGCAGCCACCAATTGACCAATACTGAGTTGGCGTTCAATCACCAACCAACCTCCCAAGCCCAAAAGTGCAGAACTGGCCAGCGCCTGCAAAAGATAGGTTCCCACATGTTGACGCTGAACCACACGGAAATGGCTCCGACGGGCCTTTAAATAACCTCTTAAAAGAGTGTCTGTACGCTTTTGGGCATAATGTCTACCTGATCGCGAGCGAAACAAAGTCAGATGGCCAGACAACTCTTCCAGCCAAGCCGCGACGGCATATTTGAGTTTAGATTCTTTAATCGCCGTAGCTTCGCCCCCCCAACCCAAGAGAAACAATATCATCAAAATCGCCAAGAGCAAAACAATGTCAAAGGCCAATAATAAGGGATGATAAAAAGCCAGCAAAAGCATACCCGTAAAAACCTGCAACAAGATCCCCAGACCATCGATCAAGAGAACTGAAATTCCTTTTTGAACGGTTATAACATCAAAAAAACGATTGACCAGTTCAGGGCCGTGGTGACCTTGAAAAAAAGGTAATTTGACTTGTAGCAGACGCTCAGACAAATCCGACGCCACCCGAACAAAAATGCGCCGCTGAATAATTTCAACCAAATTTAAACGCAGGGTTCGCAAGAGCGCCAAAAAGCTCAAAGCCCCCAAAACCAAACAGGTCAAAATGACAATGGGCTGCAAAAGTGTTCCGAAAGCCACATTATTGACCAAAGCCTGGATCGCGATCGGCACAACCAAAGAGAGCAACCCCGTTAAGACAGAGTAGATCACCACCACCAGCAGATCCGAATACTCCAATTTGATCAGCCTTTGTAAATGCTGAGTCGGCGTCAAATGGGGCGTTTTCTCCCGCAGGGCATCTGTGGCACTGGATTGAAGCAGCAGGCAAGAAATGCTCTCCTCAAGCAAAAGGGTGCCCAAATAAGCCCGAAATTGTTTTTGAGGAATCCAGCGTGTGATGGTATTGTTCTCTCCAAAAACAGTGATTTGAAAATGAGACCAACGATAGCCCGTCAGGGCAATTAACATTTTTTTGCCCGGCTCGGGCTCAGCTATCAACAGTAATGGAGTTTCTTGGCGTAAATATTTGATGATTTCTTTTAACGGAAAATGCCTACTTACCAGTGAAAGACCGACCACACCAGAGATGTAGCGCAAAGACTCAAGGGGTTGAGTCCCACAGATAGGGTGATACATGGCTTCAGTGAGTGCCTGTTCTACCTTCGCCTGCTCAAAATCGAGCGAACAACGCTCAGCCAGCCAAGCCAATGCCTGACGCAGAACGGCTATAGGCAGAGCACCTTGGCCCGAAATAAGGTTGTTCATTACAGAACTCCAAATATATTCATATGTATAAATATTATAATTTTTGATTGGTTTATTGAAAACGATATCTATGAAATTTTACGAATATTCGTTTGAAATAGGATTGTAAAATATATAACAAGCTCCTGTCTATGAAGCCAAGCACAAGTGACTATTAACGAGAGGGAGAGAAAATGTCTGATTGGAAGGTGATCCGAATTACGCTGCCCCCCCGCTATTACCGCCAAGGTATCTACCAAGCAATTGAAAAATCAGTGGTACATTGTCTCCTAAAAGGCCCGGGCTTGGATCTGGCTCTCCAAAATGGGCTGATCCAAGAGGTCCATCCGGCCCGGCAGGCCCGACCCGCTCGGCGATTTTTAATTTATCTCAGCGATGCCCGACAGGGCCATGAAATCCCTGTTAGCTTCAGTCTCAGCCACCAAGGTCAGGTTCTTTGACGCATGGCAAAGGGGTCGAAATGATCCCAGGTACTTGATCTTCGGGCCATTTTTGAGAATAATAGGAGAGTGCATTCAAACTTTCGTGTTCAGGATTCCATTTGTGAATTTCATCACAACCTGACAGATTTAATGAGGATATCGAAGCCATAATGAAGCTTTTCGCAACAATATTAGCTACAAGTACCATATTAACCCTGCAGACAGGATGGATGAATTCAGCCGAGGCCCGCGAAGACCTGCCGATTCGGGTGGGGCTTTCCGACGGCGCACGCCAAGTGACCTTACGGGTTTCGACAGGTACCCCTGTCGAGGTTTTGGCCCCGATTGGCTGGCAGCGCCTGGGACAGCTCTCCGCCAATACCACTTTGCAGGTCAATTATAGCCAAGGGCAGCTCAAGCTCAATATTCAAAGCGATCAGCAAGTGTATAAAGGCCTGCGCCTGGGTCAAACAGACCAAGAGGGCACCTTGGTGGGACTCAACAATACCTGGTACCGCGGCAGCCTCAACCTCACCCCCACAGCTCGGGGAATCACAGTGGTCAACGAAGTCCCCCTGGAACAATACCTCTACAGCGTTGTGCCCTCCGAAATGCCCTCTTCTTGGCCACTGGAAGCCTTAAAGTCTCAGGCAGTGGCTGCCCGCACCTATGCCATCAGCAGCCTGGGCAGCTACCGCAGTAAAGGCTATGACGTGGTCGCCACAACAGCCAGTCAGGTCTATTTGGGGGTCAAATCTGAAAGCAACCTCAGCACCCAAGCGGTGACCCAGACCAATGGGGAGATTCTGACTCATGCAGGCAAAGCGATTCATGCCTATTTCCACTCTTGTTCAGGTGGTCAAACCGAAAGTGGCGCCGATCTCTGGGCTCCATTTGCCTATCTCAAATCCGTGACAGATTATGATCAGGCCTCTCCCAAACATGTCTGGCATAGCGAAATGAGCCAAAGCGAAATGAAGTCCAAATTGGCCAATTTGGGGGTACGTGTGGGCGATGTATTGGCCCTCTCTACCGTCAAACGCACCAGCAGTGGCCGGGTCAAAACCCTGCAAGTCTGGGGCAAAGAAGGCCAAAAATTGGTAGATGGCGCCAAAGCCCGTGTGGCGTTTGGGCTCAACAGTACCTTTTTTAATGTAGGTGCGATCGATGCCCGCGGCGAACTCCAGAAAAAACCCAGCGCAGATTCCGTACCCACCTCCTTTCAATTTGCGGGTCGGGGCTGGGGCCATGGCTTGGGTATGTCCCAATGGGGTGCCCGCCAATTGGCACTCAATGGCTATGCCCACCGCGATATCCTTAACCACTATTATCCCAGCACCCAATTGGGCCCCCTCAACAAAGCCCAGTTCCGCATGGCATATAACCCCTAAACTATTTAAATAAACCAGTTAAACACCATGCCTGAATCCTTTCAACAGGAAGACCTGTTGCTTTCTGCCTACGATTTTGATTTGCCCGAGGCGCTGATCGCGCAAACACCCGCAGATCGCCGGGATCAATCAAGATTGCTGGCTTATGATCGCCAAACGGGCAGTCACAGACACAGGCATTTTTATGATTTGCCCGAACTGCTTCAGCCTGGGGATTTGCTGGTGATGAACAATACCCGCGTCTTTCCAGCACGCATTTTTGGCCAAAAATCCCACACGGGTACCCGCTTTGAGTTTTTGCTCACACGCCAGACAGCTTCCCTGACTTGGCAGGCCATGGCTAAAAACAGCAAACGGATCAGGCCCGGTTATGTCTTTGTCTTCTCCGAAACCGTGAGCGCTGAGATCGTGAGTTGTGAAGAAGGCGGGTTGGTCGAACTGCATTTTAGAGGGATCGAACCGGAAGCCTTCTTCAGCTGGCTCGACCAACACGGGGAAATTCCCTATCCACCGTATATTACGGCGCGAACCAGCAGCCAGGATCGCTACCAGACCGTCTTCAGTCGCTCAGAGGGTTCTGTGGCAGCGCCAACGGCGGGCCTCCATTTTACCCCTGAACTCTTGGCCCAATTACATGAACGGGGCATTAAAAGCGTTGAAGTCACCCTGCATATTGGCATGGGTACCTTTGCTCCCATACGCAGTGAGCGCATAGATACCCATCCCCTGCATCACGAATGGTATTCTCTGTCTGAAAATGCGGCCGAAAAACTCAATGCCCAAAGACAGGCTGGCGGCCGCATTATTGCCGTAGGCACGACCTCTGTGCGCACCCTCGAAAGTGTCTGGCGCAAACACGGTATGTTTCAGCCAGAACAGGGTGAAACCAATATTTTTATCTATCCTGGCCAAACAATCGCAGCAATTGACGGTTTAATCACCAATTTCCATTTGCCTCGCTCCAGTCTGCTGATGCTGGTTTCGACCTGGATCGGACGCAAAAATTTGTTGGAACTCTACCAACTTGCGATTGAGGCAAAATACCGTTTTTATAGTTTTGGCGACGCCTGTCTTTTGCTTTAAACTGCCCAACGGGCCGCAGATTCAGCTAAAATAGCAGGTAATTGAGGTCGACCAGATACCTATGCAGACATCCCCCGCCACCGTGCCCTTAAATTTCTTTCGTGACTTGCGTCAAAAACGCTATGATCAGGCCTGGAAACACCTCAGCAACTACAGCCAACGGGTCTTTCTAGAAACCCTGTTTAAATCGCTTAAACCAGACAGTTGCTCGCTCGAACGCCTGCAAGATGACTTTGCCAAAGGGACAAGCTGGGCCGCACACTACTGGGACGATTTTTCGCAACATCTGCAATTGGATACCTGGCTGAGCCAGCAGTACAAAGAATACGGCGCCAGCCAAAAGCAGATCTTGGTTTTGGCCCAACCGGCCAACCTCTATCTCTTGGTGATTGAAGAAGAAGACGATTGGCGCTTTGGCTATTTTGAAACTTTTTTGGACAATTAGACAGATTAAGTTAATCTAATCATGAAAATGGGTGAACCAGAATGAACGATCGCGCAGTGAAATCAGGCTTCCGGGCAGCAGCTCTGGGAGCGCTCTTGAGCCTCAGCACAGCCTGTCAAACGGTGGACAATCTTCTGGTTGGTATCGGTGGCGCACCCAAACCACAACCTTCCAGCAGCACGCCAGCCAGCAGCCCCACCCCACCGCCTGAAAAATTTTCATTTCCCGATCAACATCCCGTGCCATTTACAGCCAAAGACCGCCAATTTCTGGCCCGCTGGAACGGCAACCAATACGAAAATTTTTATATCAAAGGGGTCAATCTGGGTATTGGTCTCCCCGGCACCCAAGCCGGAGATTTGGCTGCCACCCGTGAACAATTTGCCCGCTGGTTCAAACGTATGGGAGAACTGGGCTTCAACAGTCTGCGCGTCTATACCCTGCATTACCCCCATTTTTATGAAGAGCTGGCCCGTTACAACTCCACACATCCAGATAAACCAATATACCTCTTTCACGGAGCTTGGCTCGACGAAGTCGAAAATGCCCATGATCTCTATGCCTCCACCACGGCCTTTGACGCAGGTGTCGAAGAAGTGGTGAATGCGGTACATGGCAGAGGCAATATTGCCACCCGCCAAGGACGCGCTTATGGCACTTACACTGCAGATGTCTCACGCTGGATCATGGGCTGGATCATTGGCCGCGAAGTTTCTCCCGAAGAAGTCATTCTGACCAACCAAAAACACGCAGACAAAACCAACTATCAGGGCAAAAATCTCAAACTAGCAGGTTCTCCCAGCGAAGTCTGGTGGGCCGAGCGCGTAGATAAATTGCTTGAGTTTGAGCGCAACACCTTCAAGGTCGAGCGTCCGATCAGTGTTTCCAGTTGGCCCACACTCGATCCGCTGACGCATCCAACCGAAAACGAAAAATACAGCCAAGAAGACACAGCCCAAATCGATATGAGCAAATTGCAATTGGGCACGGCCCCCGCAGGCTATTTTGCCAGCTACCACGCCTATCCCTATTATCCCGACTTTATGAACGACAACCCTGAATACGTCAAAAACCGTGACAGCGAAGGCGTCAATAATTATATTGGCTATCTCAAACAGCTCAAGGCCCATTACCCCAATATGCCACTTGTGATCGGCGAATATGGCGTGCCCTCCAGTTGGGGCAATGCCCATTTCAGCCCCAGTGGCATGCACCACGGTGGTCACGACGAAGAGACCCAAGGGCGCTATAATGCCCGCCTGACACGAGACATTCACGATCAGGGGCTGGCAGGTGGCATGGTCTTTGCCTGGATCGACGAGTGGTGGAAACGCACCTGGATCGTCGATGAAATCTCGATGCCGCGTGAAAATTACCGCCTTTGGCACAATTTGACCTCTCCCGAAGAAAATTTTGGCCTGATCGCCTTTGATGTCGAAACCCCTGCCACCCACACCGTAGCTGAAGGCCAGGGGCGCATCCGTTCGGTCAAAGCCTCCGCTGACGCAACCTTTTTTCATCTCAAAATCGAACTCAATTCAGCCCTGGGCCCAGAAGACGAGTTGGTATTGGGAGTCGATACCTACAGCGATGAACTCGGCGACCTGATTTTGCCCAATGGGGTCAAAACCGTTCGCCGCAACGAATTTGCCCTGCGCATCCAAGGCACTGAAATGGCTCAGTGGTTGGTCACTCAGCCCTATGATCTGTTCGGCATTTGGCACAATTCTTCGGGCCCCCAGCAGATCTACCAATCCAAAAAAACCGAAGGTGCCCCCTGGATTCCCATGCGCTGGCAAAACGGGCAAGAACATGTCAGCCGAGATGGAAAACTGACCTTTCCGATCACGATTTTTCCGATTGGTGAGTTGCAGGTGCGCGGCCCCGGTGAAAATCCCAGCTCCAGAGATGCGGTGATTTTAAACGGCAATAGCGTGGATATTCGCCTGCCCTGGACCTTGCTGCAATTTGTCGATCCCACCACTTTGACGGTCACCCACGACGACCGCGCCACCAAAGGCCGGGAAACAGCCCCCTCCGAAGGGGTCGGTGTGAGTGTCTCATTGCAGGGAGAATTGCTCGAAAGTGGTCGTTACCGCTGGGCGTCTTGGAGCCAAGCCCCCGAAGTCAGAGAGCGCGAGAAAACAGGAACCCGTCTCTTGGAAGCGGCTTTAAAAGCCATTCCCGACAAACCCTAAAACAGAAATCGAAGGGCTTTACTCTTCCCAATCGGGGCTGGTCTGGCGGTAGAGTTCGCGCAGCAATTCTTCTTTTTCTTCGATCATGGCTTTAAACACGTCGCGGAATTTCGAATAAAAATCGTAGACATTGTGGCGAAATTTGTCTTCTCGCTGCTGGAAATCTGCGACCAATTGCTCGTATAAACTGCGGGCATGTTCCACTTCGCTGGCACGCGCCTTGCGCTCACGCAGCAAACTCTGGAGCAGGGCATTTTTTTCCTGCCGCTCTTGAAAAAGGGTGTTTTCTTTGTCTTGCAGCACCTGGCTGTATTTGTCCATTTGCTCGCGCAACAGGCCATTGGCGTGTTCAATATTCTCCAGCAGCATTTCATAGCTTTTGCGCTGCTTGTCCTGCGAGCGCAAAGAAGTGCGCAATTGCTGGACTTCCTCTTGCAAGCTGCGTAACTTTTCTTCTTTGCTCTGCACTTCTTCGCTCAATTGCTCAATGGTGGACTTTACATTTTTGATCTTGTAAAAAATACTGGCGGGCATGCCAAAAGCCATCTGGCGGCAATAGGCGTCATCACTGTCCAGGGCCGCTTCCAAAATGCCAATTGCAGGCGAATCTGTCAGGTCAATCGGCTCATAATTGGAAAGCAAGATCAAGAGCCGAGAGCTTTTGACCCGCACCCGCTCAGAAGGGTCAAAGAGCATGCGCTTGAGCGCGATTTCGATGCCCTGATCGAGGTAGGCAATGTTGCAGTCCAGCACATCCAATGCCAAGAGGCGCAATTGGGGGTCTTCCTGAATCAGCGAATCCAAGGAAAAGCGAATCGCCTGCTCAGGATCTTTTTCGGAAAAACGGTGAATCACGCGGATCCGAGCCAAACTCTGAGGGTCCATCAGCTCCTGATAAGCCAAGGGATTTTTAAAAACAGCATCCAGAGAATAACGGGCATGATCGGGATGATCGTCGCCAATGGCATCGAGTAGAGAGAGAATACTCTTTTTATCCCCGGTCCGGGCCAAAAAGTCCCAGCCGCGCAAACGCACCAATGAAGCATCGGCTTTTTCTGGGTTCAACGGGTAAGTTCCTCGATCAGCGGATCGACCAGGCTTTCATAACCGGCATTGCGAATCTTCAGCAAGCGCTCAAAGGCATGATCTACGACATCTTGTTCGGTATCGCGAATAAAGTCGACCAAGAGCGGCACCACATGGCCATAGAGCAAATAGGTTTGGCCCAAATAACAGAGAATGTCGATCAGGTATTTGCGCAGTATGCGGTTGCTCTCTTGGTGTTTTTCCAATAAACCCAGCCAGACCAAGGCATCATCGGGGGTTTTTACCAGGTCACAGACCTCGCGAATCAAAAGTGCGCGCACACTGACATCTTCATGATAGAGCACTGTGGCAAAGAGGTCTTTACACAGCGCAGCTTTGGGGGCTTCCGGAAGACGCAAAACCTCGGCCAACTCACGTACGCTGGCCAATTGTTGGCTGCGCGAACCGTGTTGCATCACATCTTGGAAATGTTTTTCGGGCAGCGCGGGCAGACTTTTTTCTGCAGGGCCGGCATTCAGAACCGACGGGGCAGATTTGCGAAGGCTGACAGATTTATTTAAAGATTTGCGCATAAACGACAGCAATCCCTCCTTGGGAGCAGAACGGGCAAGAGGTTCTTGCCAATGGCGCGGGGGAGCGGGAAACCAAGGTACCTTATTCAGGCGTTTCTGCCATTGGGCCTCGGGGGGAATCAGCTGACAAATTCGCCAATTGCCGGTATCCGTAACAAAAATACGGCCCAAATGATCCATTGCAATGCCCTGCGGTTTGCAAAACTGATCTTTTTCGTTCCAAGGTTGTTCGAAAGAGCGGTAACCGGCAACTGTTTCAACCCAACCATCGGGCGCCACTTTGCGCACACAGTGATGGAAGCTATCGACCACCAAGACATGGCCCTGTTCATCTACAGCCAAACCTGCCATTTTTTCGGGTGAGATACGCCAATTTTCTTCGCCTTTAAAACGCAATGGTGTCAGCGTCAAATCTCCCTCTGAACTGATCTTCAGAAGGCGCTGGCGATCGACAAGATAGATCGCTCCCTGGCGATCCAGGGCCAAATCCAAACGTTCATCAGCCCGAAAAGCTTGATTGCTCAAGGAAAAAGGCAAAAGCCGATCAGCGCGCTCACAAAACCAGGGGTTAAAAGGTTTGTTTTGATCGCCATTTTTATAGGCTTTCCAGCTAAAAACACCCGATTGCTCTACCAGCAATTCGCTTTGGCCTGTGGGCAAAAGCCGACACAGAGCCAGATAAAATTGTTTCTCAAAGCGCAATTCAGTCGTCAGGTAGACCATACCTTGTGGTCCACAGGCAATGCCCCCCAAAGGCTGACCACAGATCGGCAGGGTATGGGTTTCCCCCTGAGGCGAAATTTTGCGCAAGGCCTGATTAAGACTGTCAACCACGTAGAGAAAACCCAAGCCATCAAGGGCAAGACCCGTGGGCTGGTTAAAACGGGCTTGGGCACCCACCCCATCTTGAAAACCTCGCTCACCATTGCCTACAAAGGTACTGACTTTGCCCTGGCGCGACACTTTGCGAATACAGTGGTTGAGGGTATCTGCCACATACAAAATACCCTGCGTATCCACCACGAGACCGGTGGGTTTATTAAACAGGGCCTGCGGACCGCGGCCATTGCGAAAGCCACTGCGCCAGACGGGCACAGGCAAGGGCGTGCCGCTCACGCCGTGTTGCGCAGTGACCTGATCAAAGCGACCGGCCACAGTCAAAACCTCGTAATGGGGGCGAACAACAGGGAGAACAACCTCTGGCACCGACATAGGAATGGGTGCATAAGGGCTTTCTTGCACCGGTAAAGTGGCACGAAAGCCCGATTGAATCCCTAATTTTGCATAGATCGGAAGATGTTTAACCCGCATAATCTTATTATAGCCAGTGATCTGAATTTTTCATCCCTCGGTTAATCAAGATTTTACAATCCAACCCAGAAAAAACAGATTCAAGCCCATTTTATTTATTTTGCCGAGGGCAAAACGCTCAGAACCTCAAAAACAGGATCCAAGCGCCCAAAAGGAGCACTGATTTGAATGCCCTGCACATGTGGGCGCAAGATCTGTACCATTTCTTGAGCGATTAAAATACCCTCTTCTTTGGCCCTGCCCGCGGCATCCGCCGCACACATCCGCTGCATAATCACATCGGGGATGACCACACCGGGCACTTCGTTGTTCATAAATTCTGCATTGCGGTAACTGGCCAAGGGCCAGATGCCTGCCAAAATCGGAATTTTATGCGATTCAATCTGTTCCAGAAAATGCAGAAGCGCCTCCACGTCAAAGACCGGCTGGGTAATCGCGTATTCAGCTCCGGCTTCGACTTTATAATAAAAACGGCGAATTTCCCGCTCCAGATCCACGGCACAGGGGTTGGCTCCCACCCCAATAAAATAACCTGTGGGTTTGCCAATTGGGTTATTGCCCAAATCGTAACCATGATTGAGGCCTTTGACCATATTGGTCAGGCCAATCGCATCCACATCAAAGACCGCTGTGGCATCGGGGTAATCCCCCAATTTGGGTGGGTCACCCGTAATCAACAAAATATTGTGAATGCCAGCGGTGTAAAGCCCGAGCAAATCTGACTGCATGCCAAGCAAATTGCGATCCCGGCAACAAT
Organism: Candidatus Blackallbacteria bacterium; assembly: GCA_051715345.1. Taxonomy (GTDB): domain Bacteria; phylum Cyanobacteriota; class Sericytochromatia; order UBA7694; family UBA7694. The sequence continues at coordinate 170,841 of JBPXJQ010000012.1, read as the reverse complement.
AATGGGGAATGGGTTCTATTCCCACCTGTTGGTGCATCAAAACCGAGAGAATCTGATTGCTCATCCGTGCCGAGGCACGCGGACCATCGGGCAAATTGATCGCATCGACACCCCGCGCGTGTAATTCGCGGGCTTTGTCTAAAATGGCAGTCGGATCACAGCCTTTGGGCGGAGTCAATTCCACACTCACGACAAAACGACCGGCTTGAATGCCCGCTGCCAAACGGGATTTTTCCGCCACAGGCACCGGGGCAATATTCAGTTCGGGTGCCGGTTTGCTTTTCGGCTTGGCATCAAGGAGGGCCCGCATCGGCTGCAGGGCTTTGACAGAACGGGCAATTTCGCGGATATGCTCTGGGGTCGTACCACAACAGCCGCCCAAAATTTGCACCCCGGCTTTGATCAATTTGCGGGCATAAGAGGCCATGTACTCAGGAGAACAGAGATAGATCGTGCGGTCCTGATAAATTCGGGGATGTCCGGCATTGGGCTGGGCCGCCAGGGGTTTGTCTGTCCATTCCGACATCTGCATAATCGCATCCAACATGGGTTTGGGGCCCACACTGCAATTCAAGCCAAGCATATCAACATCCAGGGCATCCAAGCGGGGGGTAAAGCGTTCTGGGGGAGTGCCATAAATAGTATTGCCATCATCATCAACGGTGACCGAAGCCAAAATCGGCAAATCACTGTGTTTGCGTATCGCGGCCACAGCTTGAACCAGCTCATCGAGATTGGTAAAGGTCTCAACAACAAAGAGGTCGACCCCGCCTTCGAGCAAAGGCAATACCTGGGTTTCAAAGGCTGCTTGGGCCTCGGCAAAAGACGTAGGGCCCAAAGGTTCAATTTTGATTCCCAAGGGCCCAATTGAGCCAGCCACATAGGCCTGCTCACCTGCCGCCCGACGGGCAATCTGGGCTCCTGCCAAATTAATGGCGTGGACCTGTTCTTCGAGACCATGGGCCCTGAGTTTATAGGGATTTGCGCCAAAGGTGTTGGTCTCAATCACATCGGCCCCAGCCTCCAGGTACAGTTCATGCAATTCTTGCACCAATTGGGGGCTTTGCAAATTGACCAGATCAAAATTGGTATTGAGAAAGACGCCCTTGCTGTAGAGCATCGTCCCCAAGCCCCCATCAAAGAGAATCAAGCGGCCACTGGCCAGCAGTTCACGAAAAGGGGCAGGCATATTCTTTCTCCTTCAGACCACAAAATCAAGGTTGGGAGTATTGTAACAGAGGCGGCAAGCTCAAACCCTCCCGATAGAAGAGATTATAGGTATCAAAGGGAATAATCCGCTGGGCATCGGGCGTCACAATATGTACACAGCTCTTTTTCACGCTGCGAATGTCCAGATCCCAAGCGTCCATAAACCGCATGATAATGATTCGGAACAGGTTCTGGTAGCCCATGCCTGCGGGCACGGGGATCTGCGGCAAACAACAGAGCAATTGGGCCGCCATTTCGGGAGAGTGGGCAGTTGAAAAGAGTTTTAAAAATTCTTCGTAGCGAATGGTATTGCCTTGGCACTCAGGATCAACCAAACGCGTCATCGGAATCACACGGTCGGGCAGTTTGAGTGCATACCCCATGGCAATACAATCGGGATGGCAGGGCACAGGCAACAGGTCTTCAGCGCTAAACAGGTCATGCTGGGCCAGAATTTGAGCGCGGACCTCGCTCAGGGTAAGCCGATCGCGGGCGGGATCATAATTTTCCAAGCGCCCAGCCTCTTGCACCGGCTGAAAAGTCACGCCGCGCACACAGGACTGCTGCAGGGCAAAATCGATGATTTTACCGATTTCACCGTCGTTCAGGCCTTTTTTAAGCGTGACCACCAGCGTGGTGGAAATACCCAATTCATTTAACGTTTCGAGGGCTTTCATTCTGATCGGGCGCAGATCTTCGCCGCGCAGGGCCTCTAAGGGAGCTGCTTCGAGTGAATCAAACTGCAGATAGAGTTCAAAACCGGGCATATACTCAGCCAAACGCTCGGCAAAAGCACGATCACGGGCAATGCGAATGCCATTGGTATTGACCATCAAATGGCGAATGGGACGGGCCCGGGCCTGATCGAGAATCGCGAAGAAATCGGGGTGCAAAGTGGGTTCTCCGCCACTGATCTGCACCACATCGGGTTCTTTTTCGTTGGCCACCACCCGATCCAACATGGCAATCACTTCGTCCAAGGAGCGGTGTTTGCGCCCAGGGGCCGAAGCGGCATAACAGATTGGGCAGGTCAAATTGCAGGCATCACTGATTTCAATCAGGGTCAAACAAGAGTGCTGCTCGTGATCCGGGCACAAACCACAGTCAAATGGACATCCCCGGCTCATGGGGGTATTAAAGGCATAGGGCATCTGGCCTGGTTTGAGCAAAGAGCGGGTTTTGAGGTAATAATCCACATCCGTGGAGATCAAAACTTTTTGCAGACCATGTTGGGGGCAAAACTTTTGCAGATAGACATTGTTCTGCTGAAACAGCACTTTGGCTTCAATTTTTTGTAAACAGGTGCTGCACACCCCATTGATCAATTCATAAAAAACATACGGCCGATCCATTTATTTACCTTTCCAAGCGCTCCAGGCGCCACACAGAATTCAAACAATACACGCCTCCCAGCAAAGAGGCCCAGGCAATCGCACTCAGACCACCATAGATCATCATCACCGGCTTGAGCCACTCAGAGGCAAAGCGAAAAAGCAAATAGCCCGCCATAAACAGGCGAAAACGCGAACCAGGAGATTGCACACGCAACAGGCCAAAGTAAAGCGCCAAGCCCCAAATCAAGACAAACAGAGACTCATAAATTTGGGTCGGGTGGCGGGGAATACCATCGCCAAAATCCACAGCCCAGGGCAAAACACTCGGGTTGCCATGGGTGCCATCGGAGAGCCCGGTCAAAAAACAGCCCACACGGCCCAGGCTCAAACCGAGTGCCATGGGCAAAAGATAGACATCCCCCGTGCGGTGGCGAATCTGGAGACCGATTTTGACCATTTCAATGCCCAGCCAGCCCCCCAAAAGTCCCCCTACAATGGTCTTTCCTGGTGGCAAAATCGCGCCGGTCAGCGGGTCAAAGGGTGTTTGCAGCCAACCCAAGCCCTTGGCCCCCAACACGGCCCCCAAAATACAGCCCGCCAACAAAGCCAAACGCTGAAAAGGCGAAAAGGAAACCGGCTGACGTTTTTGCAGCCAACGATAGAGCTGAAATCCGCCTGAATAGGCCAAAATTTCAAAAACCAGATGGGGGTGCAGGCGGACTGGCCCCAAAGACAGCCAGACCGGAAATTCCATACTCTAAGGTGTGGTTTTGGGAGGGCAGGAAACGGGTTTTCCATCCGCATCGCGACAAGAGGGTTGTGTCAGTGGTGGTTTTACAGGCGCAATCATTGGGCCACAAGCCTCAGAAGCAAACCAAGCGACAAGCAACAAAAGTCCAAAAGAAACAAAAAAACGTGGATATGACAGCCATTTCAAACGCATATTTGACCTCCTTTTTCTTTAATTATACCTTTTCTCAAAAACCAGAGCGGACAATCTGGTTTTTGAGAATGTCCCGCTTCTGTTCAACGTCGGGCAGGTTGGGTATAGACTGGGCGAGGGCCCTCTTCAAAGGCATAGAGCTTGCCATCAGAAGACCCCACAAACAAATAGGGGCCGACAATCACAGGGCTGGCCAAAATCTCGCCTTTGGTGAGGATAAAGCCACGGGAGTTGCCATTGAGTCTGTCCAAGGCATAGATCAGTTTGTTTTCACAACCCACAAAGACGTGTTTTTGCGTCGCCACAGGGGCTGTCAGAGGCATGACTGCCCGAAATTTCCATTGCAGCTCCAAGGCACGGGTATCAAAGGCATAGAGATTTTTTTCGCCAGTGATCAACAATTGGTTTTCAGCCAGGGCCATGTCTTTGGTAATGCTGTCTCCCTGAATCTGAAAACGCCAGTCGATTTTACCCGTTTCTGGCATCAGACTGTAGACATAACCTCCCTGGGTGCCAATAAACACACGGCCCTCGGCCCAAATTGGCGCAGTCGTGGGTTTGCTATCGAGGGGAAAGCTCCATTTGATTTCTCCCGTTTGGGTGTCGAGGGCTTGCAAAACAGGGGATTCATCCAAGGCCACCAAGAGCAATTGATGCTCTGTATCAAGTGCGGGCAGACGCAGAGGCACCCCTTTTAAAGGGCGCTCCCAGAGGGTTTTATAATCGCTGACGGAAACAGCGCGCATCGAACTCAGCACATCAGCGGGCGCGCTCAAAGGGGGATCGACATTAAAAAAAACGCGATCTGTAGACGCCACCACCAAAGGAGCGCGCTCGAGAATCTCCCCAGTTTGGTTTTCCCAGACCCGCTGACCACCGACCCGATCCCAAGCATAGACAAAATAATAGGGGGTCCAGCGCCCACCCCAAACCAATTTATCGCCAAAAGCAGGACTGCTGGCCAGCCCCCCTTGGCCAATTTCCTCTTTCCAGAGCAAGCCCCCTGTTTCAGGATTGAGCAAATAGATCAGCCCATCCCGCGAACTCACCGCCAATTGGCCACCCGCCAAAACCGGCGGTTCCACAATCCGTCCTTCGGTTTGAAACGTCCATTTTTCCACCAGCGGGGGCTCTGGACCCGCAGGCACATAACCGCGATGCCCATTGCTGCTCTGATAAGCGGGCCACTCTTCGGCATATTGCGGACGCTGAGGCGCACAGGCTGATAGCAGCCCTGATAATAAAAACCCAAAAGCGAAAAAGACAGATAATCGATTCACCGTTTTTTTCCTCCGCTCATCCCTGACGGCTCTGCAAAAAAATCTGCAGCGCTTTGATCATTATATCTGGCCCTGCTGGAGTCAGCGTGACCGCAATCTGCAAACGATTTTGCAAATAATCAGCCAAGCCGGGCAAAATCGCCTGCTCGCCCGATAGTCTTAAACCACTGACCTTGCCACGCGCTCCTGCTGATTGTTGTTCCAACTGGGTTTGGCACAATTGTACCAGCGGCTGAAATGCCGCTTCTGCCAAAGGGGCAAGCTCTTCGGCAATCAAAAGCAAATAAGGGGATTTACCTTCGCCATCTTGGCCCTGCAAAGTGATCTGCTCTTGCACCCCAGAAAGCCCCCCCAAACGCTGCCAAGCCAAAGCTGCCGCATCCTCTTCAATCCGGAGCTGGTAGCGCTGATAGACATATTGTTGCAGAGCCCGCGAGAGATAGCGTCCATATCCCACAGTCAACGGGAATCCCTGTGGAGAACCCAAACAGCACTCAGCCAAACCATCCTCCAGAAACAAATGTAAATCTGTCTGACTCACATCTGGCAACTGAGCCAGACAGGTCAAGGGAGAGCAGAGATAAAGCGACTCCAATTGCAGGTGTAATCCCAACAAATCCCAAAAGGCCCGGCAATAGGGCTCGCGCAAATTGAGCATGGGCACAACCAATTGGCAGCGGTTGGGAGCAATCACCCGAGAGAGCAGCGCTTGAACATAGGCCTTTAACTCCTGGGCCCGCCAGCCATTTTGCCAGAGGGGCGTACTCCGTCCACTGAGCAATGCGCTATTGCCCCAAAGCTGCGCTTTGTCTCCCACCAGAGGCCGAGTCAGGCAGGCTGCCTCTTGGGCCACCAAGCCATGTTCCCGTTCCACCAAAACAGCCTCACGGGGATTGAGCCAAAGTGCCAGCGAACGTGTTTCACGCCGAAACATCAGCAAACCTCATTCGATCCGGATCAGGCGCGAGCCGCGCTGGGCCCAAGCAATGCTTTCAACCAATCCCAACAAACTCATATGCATCAAAATCGCTGTGCCCCCATAGCTAAAAAAGGGCAAAGGCACACCGGTCACGGGCATCATGTCCATATTCATGCCCATATTGATCAGCAAATGCATCAATTCGAGGGCAGCCACACCGCTGCAGACGTACAACTCTCCCGGCTCAGAGCAGTGGTAAGCCACCCATAAAATGCGCAAAATTAAGAGCATAAACAAAAGAAGTACCAGACCAGAGAGCCAAAAGCCCCCCTCTTCCGCCAGGGCCGAAAAAATAAAATCTGTGTGTTGCTCAGGTACATAGCGCAATTGAGTCTGACTGCCCTGGGTAAAACCTTTGCCCCAAAAGCCCCCAGCCCCCACCGCAATTTTGGATTGGGTGACCTGATACCCAGCATTCATCAAATCAGGTTCTGGGGCAATAAAGGTCAAAATGCGCTGCTTCTGATAGGCTTGTAAGTTCTCCCACCCCCATTCCGTTAAGCCGGGAATACAAATATTCAGCCCCAAAAGCAGACTTCCCAACACCAAACCCACCAACGCTGGGCGACGGTTCCAACGTGTCACCAAAAACCAGGTCAACCAAAGCCCAACTCCGACAAGCACATAGACCAACCAAAACCAACTGTTCCAAAAAAACAGCCCCAGACTCACAACTGGGGTAATCAAAGTGGCCAATACCAGCGAAGAAAGCGGCGAAACCACCAGCATGCTCAGTGAGATACCCACCAAAATCAGAGACGTTCCCAAATCGGGTTCTTTATAAATCAAGACAAAGGGAATACCAATATGCAATAACAAAAGACTGGTCTGTTTAAAGTCAAATTTTTGGATCAGACTCAAATGATGGGCCAAAGAGATGATCAAAACCAATTTGGCCAATTCTGAAGGCTGAAAGGAAAGCGGGCCAAGATAAATCCAGCGTTGAGAGCCCGCTACAATCGGTCCAACAACCAAAACAGCTGCCAATAAAAGCACCGAAACCACATACATCGGCAGGGCAAAATGGCGCAAATTGTGAAAACCCACCACTGCCACCAGTGCCAAAACCCCAAAACCCAAGCCAATCGAGATCAAATGGCGCAAAAAAATACCCACGTTGCCTTCGGCATGGACCTGCACACTCCAGACACATAAACTGCTCAAAATAAAAAAACAGCTGATCAATAATAGAGTAGGCAAACTTTGCTGCCAAACCGAACGGGAACGCAACAAAGCCACTTTAATTGCGCTCCTTTGAACTGTTTTTTTGATCCAGATCTTTTTCAAGCAAATATTTCAGAATTTGTTTGGCAATCGGTGCTGCTTTGCCACCCCCACTGCCGCCATGCTCCAAAAAAACAGTCAGAGCATAACGGGGCTGATTGGTGGGAGCATAGGCCACAACCCAGGCATGGGTGGGTTTACCGGGACTGGTTTCAGCTGTACCCGTTTTTCCAGCCACACCGTGGTATTTAAGCTTCATGGCTTTGGCTGTCCCATAGGTGACGGCCCCTTCCAAGCCCCGTTGAACGACATCCCAATAACGGGGTTCAATCTCAGAAATCTCTTGCTGGTGTTTTTCTGGCTGGGCAGTAAAGACGGCATTGCCATCGGTACCTAAAATCTCCTGTACCAAATAGGGGCGCGGGATTTTACCGCGATTGGCGACCGTGGCAATCATGCGCGTGGCCTGCAGCGGAGACATTTGCAGATAGCCCTGGCCAATTGAAGTATTCACAGCATCCCCCGGCAACCAGTCCACCCCAATCACCCGTTTTTTCCACTCTTTGTCGGGAATCAAACCGGGGTGTTCACCCTTGAGTTCCAAACCAGTGGGCTGATCCAATTTAAATTTTTTGGCATAATCCCGAATCGGTTCAATATCCATTTTTAATGCCAACTCATAAAAAACGGTATCGATAGAATGGGCCAGGGCCTGATAAATATTCACAATCCCAAAGCCACCCCGATGCCAGTCATAAAAAATATGCCCACCGACATTGAGATAGCCCTTGCTGTAAAAAGTCTGTTCGGGCCGAAGATAGCCTTCTTGCAAAGCAGCCAAGGCTGTCACAATTTTAAAAATAGAACCTGGAGGATAGGCGTTTAAAGTCCGGTTGAAAAAGGGAAAATAGCGGGTGTTTTGTAGGGTTTTCCACTCGGCTTGGGTCAGACCTTCGGTAAACAAATTGAGGTTATAAGCTGGATAACTGACCATCGCCAAAATCGCCCCAGTTTGCGGCTCCATCACGACAATCGAGCCGGGTGCCTTGCGGCGGTCTAAAAGTTCCATGCAGAATTGCTGCAAAGGTTTATCCAAAGTCAACTTCAGGCTGTTGCCGGGCACGGCGGCAATGGTTTTGGAAAGTTTCTTTTCATGTTTGCCCAAGTCCACGGCATACAACGATTTGCCATCGGTGCCTTTGAGAAAGCGCTCATAGAGACGCTCCAAGCCGGTTTTTCCGACCAAAGCACCGGGGCGATAGGCCTGATAGCGGCGAGACTTTAATTCTTCAGCGGTAATTTGTCCCATATACCCCAGAAGGTGAGATGCCAACTCATTTTCTGGGTAAAAGCGCTCCAATTCAGTCACAACTTCGGCACCGGGCAGACGAGACTGGTTTTCAGTGATCAAAGCCAGGGCTTTGCTATTGAGATTATGGGCCAGATAAATCGGCTCAACACTGTCAAAACGCACCCGCGACAAAAGCTCTGCATAAGGCAATCCCAAATAATGAGAAAGACGCTGAAGACTTTGGTAGGCCTGCTGAGAAGACAAACGGCCCGGCTGAAACAAAAGCGAATGAGAGAGTTTATTGGTCGCTAAAATTTTGCTGGAGCGATCGTAGATCATGCCACGGGGGGCCAACATGGGTACTGCTCGCATGCGATTTTGTTCGGCTTTTTGGGACAGTTCGGTGTGCTGAAGAATTTGCAAAGAGAACAGGCGTCCCAATAAGACCAATCCGACCAACGCAACCGCAATAAAGAGCAAAATAACGCGGCTGTGGGTGCGTGTTTTAAAATAATCAAAATCATACGCCCGTTCAACGGGTTGAGAAAATTTCACGGACCGGCCATTTCCGACCGGAAGACTCAAGGCTTTTTCAGAAGACGGGGCAAATCTGTCTTTAACAAGCGCTCTAACTCTTCTGGGCGCGTGCTGTCATAATAGCCACGTATCTGCAGGTCTTGGTCTACCAGCACAAATTTTTGACTGTGTAAAAAGGGATTTTCTTTGGGCACAGAAGCCGTTTTGTCATGAGCTTGCTCTTCATGACCGGATTCATGGTGCTTTTGTGGGGCAACGTCCATCGCCTGGGCTGGCAAATGGAAACCCTTTTGTGCCAAGGTATACAATTTTTCGCGGGGTCCTGTCAAAAACTTCCAGACCTCAGGCTTGGCCTGAAAACGTTCGGCATATTCTGCCAAACGGGCAGGGGTGTCTACTTCTGGGTCAACGGTAAAAGACACAAGTTTTACAGGGGTTTGTTCTGGCAAGGCTTTTTGCAGGCGTGCCATTTCAGAACTCATCAAGGGGCATTCAGTGGTGCAGCTGGTATAGATGAAATCAGCAATCCAGGGGTGCTGTTTGAGATCCTCAGCGCCAAAAGATTTACCATTGCGCTCAGTAAAGGAAAAATCGCTTAACTGACCATAAACAGGTAACTCTCCAGCGCTCACACCGGGGTTAACCGAGACATGGATCTCCTGATTTGCGAGTGCACTGAATTGAGCGGGTTGATTAACTGCCTGACTGGCAGCGGCCAGCACAGAGGCAATCAGCCCCAAGGCAACCAATTGGGGTAAAAACAAAGCGGTTTCTTTTTTTTCTACTTTTTTTTCCATCATCGGCCTCAAGCGGGAACAGCATTGACAAACATCATCACAAAAAGCAAGCAGAGATAAATAATCGAAAAGAAAAACAAGCGGTAAGCACGCTTACGTGTGACAGGTTTGCGAATAAAATCGATGGTTAAACCCAGATAGATAGAACCCAAAATTAAAGCTGTGAGCAGATAAATCCAACCTGTGGCATTTAACCAATACAGGCTGGTAGAAGCAGGGATCAAGGCCAGTGTGTAAAGTAACATCTGACGCTTGGTTACAGCTTCCCCTTTGACCACAGGCAACATCGGAATCCCGACTTTGCGATACTCTTCCACCTTGATCAACGCCAAGGCCCAAAAATGCGGGGGTTGCCAAATATACATGATGCCAAACAGCGCGAAAGCCACAGGGGTCAACTGATTGGCAACCGCTGTAACGCCCAAAACAGCAGGCAAAGCACCTGAGACCCCCCCCAAAGAAGTATTTAATGGGCTGTTTCGCTTCAGCCAAAGAGTATAGACGACAACATAATAAAAACCCGTAAAAAGCGTTAAACCGGCGGTAATCGGATTGACTTTCCAGAGCAAAACGGCAAAAGACAGCACGCCAAAAACACTCCCCAAAACAAGGGCCACAGAGGGAGAGAGCCGGCCGGCCGGCAAAGGACGGTTGCGGGTACGCTCCATGTGTTTATCAATTTCTCGGTCAATATAATTGTTAAAAGCGCAACTGGAGCCGGATGCCAATCCGACCCCCAAAAGGGTCCAGAACGCCAAACCCCAGTCAGGGGGGCCACCGGAGGCCAACCACATGCCCGTAAAAGTGGTGACCAAAATTTCAAAGGTGATATTGGGCTTGGTCAAGGCATAACAATCACGCAAAATTTGGCGCAGCCGTTGGCGGTCAGGGGCCAGCGGAGTGGATTCAGCTGATAATGTCATATTTCCCTGTTCAAGCATTTACAATTCCTGGCTTCAAATATGGTCGCAACTAAGTCAACCCAGAGATTTTGGATCACCTTTTGCCTGCGATACCTGAAGTTGATAAACCAAAGTCGATAAAAGTCGATGAAAGGTGGAATACAGGCAGAGCAAATGCAAAACGCAAAGGTGTGGATGAGCCTCTGTCATTGCTTTAGTACATTAGACAGTTTACCACGGACATAGCTTACCAAGACCTTAATCAAAGAGGATAATCACAATCAGAGGTGTCATAATCATTGTGAGAATGTCACTTCATATTTTTGAACGGGGCATTATATGTTAAAGTGAGTATAATTTTGACTACTCAAAACGCCTTGTTTCCTTTTTTTGATCCTGGTGTAAGTGTTTCACTGGGTCTTGAACTGGGTCCTAATCTGGATATTTAAATTCAGGAGCTGATCCAGTGGCAGATCTCAAAGGGCTATCAACCGCCTTTCCAGGCATCCGGATCAGAGGATATAACAATAAAAGAGTGAAAAAATACAACCGACATTGAGTACAAAAGACCGAGGAAAAATCGTGAAAGCACAATTAACAAGCATTTTGCGCCTCACTCTTCTGGTGGGGAGCTTTCTGCTCATGTACCCTTTAAATGCATTCGCCTTGATGGATGCCATGTCCACTTTTGATGTCAAAGGGACTATTGGCCAAGAACAGCTGACTGTTTTCTGGTTCACAGTAGCCGTTTCAGCGTTTTTGCTGGTGACGGTTGGCGGTGTCTTCTTTTATGCCTTGTTCCGTTTTCGGGCCAAACCAGGCGAAGATTTTGCGGTTCCAGAACAAACCCATGGCAGCGCAAAAATCGAAATCGCATTGATTATCGCATCATGCTTGCTTTTGCTCGTGATCGCTGTTCCCAATGCCAAAGCCTTGTTTGTAATGGACAAGCCACCCGAAGGCAAAAAAGTCATGAAAGTGGTCGCCATTGGCCATCAGTGGTGGTGGGAATTCCAATATCCAGATCTGGGTATTACGACTGCCAACGAATTGCACATTCCCGTCGATACAGCCATTGATATCGACATTAAATCCGTAGATGTCATTCACAGCTTCTGGGTACCCCGCTTGGCAGGAAAAATGGACGCTCTCCCAGGTCAAATTAACCGTATGTGGCTCGATGCCAATGAACCCGGAAAATATTACGGTCAGTGCACCGAGTTTTGCGGAGATTCACACGCTCAAATGCGTTTTCTGGTTTTTGCCCATAAACAAGGTGAATTTGACAAATGGAGCCGCGATGAAAAAGCGGATGCAGTCAAACCAGAAACCGTGTCACAGGTCAACGGCCAAAAAGTCTTCATGCAAGGCTGCAATTCCTGCCATGCAATTAAAGGCACCAATGCCATGGGCATGGTCGGTCCCAACCTGACTCATTTTGGTAGTCGCACCAGTTTGGGAGCCGTGATGTATAAAAATGACACTGAACATTTGGCCAAGTGGATCAAATATCCCCAACAAATGAAACCCGGGAATTTGATGAAACTGGAACAAGCCAATATGTTACTGAGCGATAAAGATGTCACCGATCTGGTATCTTATCTGCAAAACTTAAAATAACCAGCTGGATTGAAGACTGATAAGAGAGGAAAATATGTCCACAAGTACGGAAGAAATCAGCACAGGAGGTCACGTGCACTCCCACCCCGAAGCTCCGGAGCAGGGAATGTTAGGACCCCGCCCCTCTGCAAAGACGGGCATTTGGAGCTGGTTGACAACCATCGACCACAAACGCATAGGGATCATGTATGGTCTCGCTGCACTCTTTTTTCTGGTATTGGGCGGGCTTGAGGCCCTGCTGATTCGTTTGCAATTGGCTGTACCCAATAGTGATCTCCTGATTGGTGACATGTATAACCAAATGTTCACTATGCATGGAACCACCATGATCTTTTTGGCGGTGATGCCTTTAATTGCTGCCTTTTTCAATTTTGTGGTACCACTGCAGATCGGGGCCCGCGACGTTGCATTCCCCCGTTTGAATGCCTTTAGTCTTTGGGTCTTTATCGCCGGAGCAGTGCTCATTAACGTCAGTTGGTTTGCGGGCGGTGCTCCCAATGGCGCATGGGTCGGTTATCCCCCCATTACAGGCCCCCAATACAACCCCGGCCACAATTCTGACTTTTGGGTCATGGGGTTGATGCTTTTGGGGGTTTCCTCTGTTGCCGCTTCATTGAACTTTTTTACCACGATTGTCAATATGCGTGCACCTGGTCTGAGCCTGATGCGCATGCCTGTCTTTGTCTGGATGACCATCGTGACCAATATTTTGATCCTCTTGGCTTTCCCGCCCATCACCATTGCCCTGGCGCAATTGATGATGGATCGTATGTTCGGAGCCAATTTTTTCAATGTGTCCAAAGGCGGCATGCCGATCATGTGGCAACATTGGTTCTGGGTCTTCGGCCATCCCGAAGTCTATATTTTGATTCTTCCCGGCATGGGCATTGTCTCAGAAATTCTGCCCACCTTCTCCCGTAAACCGCTCTTTGGCTACCCTTTGATTGTGTTCTCTGGGGCCTTTATCGGATTTATGGGTTTTGCGGTCTGGAGCCACCACATGTTCACCACTGGCATGGGCGTGATCGCCGTTTTGGCATTCTCCGTTACCACGTCGATTATCGCTGTTCCCACAGGGGTCAAGATCTTTAACTGGATTGGTACCATGTGGGGCGGGAATTTGCGTATGACGACTCCCATGCTCTATGCTCTGTCGTTCATTTCCATGTTCACCGTGGGTGGTTTCAGTGGCATCATGCACTCAGCCGCTGCCGCAGATATGCAGCAGCATGACACCTACTTCATCGTGGCTCACTTTCACTATGTCTTGATTGGTGGCGCCATTTCAGCCCTTTTTGGCGGGATTGCCTATTGGTTCCCTAAAATTACGGGCCGTTTGATGGATGAAAAACAGGGCAAATGGGCCTTCTGGATTTTCTTTGTGGGCTTCAACATGACCTTCTTCCCCATGCATATTTTGGGCCTGAATGGCATGCCCCGCCGTATCTACACCTATCACGCAGATATGGGTTGGAATTTCTGGAACCATTTTTGTACAGCTGGGGCTTTTGTTCTGGCCGTTGGTTTCCTGCTGTTTTTCATCAATATGTTCAATTCACTCAAACACGGTGAAATTGCAGGAGATGATCCTTGGGATGGACGTACGCTGGAGTGGAGCATTTCCTCTCCGCCGCCCGAGTACAACTTTGCCGTTATTCCCCAGGTGACACATCTGGATGACTTCTGGCACAAAAAACAAAGTGGAAAAGCCTCTGCTTCTTGGGATGGAAAACTGATTCACATGCCACTGCCTTCCTATTACCCCTTAATTTGCGGTGTTGGAATGTTCGTCTTTGGCATGGGTATGATTTTCCTGAAAGACAATATGATGGTTTTTCTGCCGATTGCGGTCGGAGGCATTCTGCTCCTGACCTTTGCCATCTTCGGTTGGGCCCTGGAGGGTCCTGGCGGAGAAATGATTGATCCAACCAAAGAAAGTGGGGCTTATAACTGATGAGCCATGCAGCAGCAGCGGTGGATCATCAGCACCACCATGAAGAACACCATCACGAAGAATATTCCTATACAGGCGTATCCAACAAAAAAGTGATGATGTGGGCCTTTTTGGCCTCGGACTGTATGTTCTTCGGAACGCTGATCTCTACCTATATCATCTACCACGGAAAAAGTTTGACCGGTCCCTACCCAGTTGAAGTACTGAGTATCCCGGTCACAACTGCCAGTTCTTTTGTCTTGCTCATGAGCAGTTTGCTCATGGCGCTGAGTGTGGCCGCCGTGAACCGCCAGGATATCTTTCAGTTTCGGCTTTGGATTTTCCTGACCAGCGTATTTGGAGCCATCTTCTTGGGCTTTCAATCCTTTGAGTTCACAGAGTTTGTCTTAAAAGGCGTGACGGTACAGCAAAACCTGTTCGGTTCCACTTTTTACACCATGACAGGAACTCACGGGTTACACGTGGCCATCGGGGTTTTCTGGCTATTTAGTTGGTTTGTCTACTCCTTTTTTGGCAATATGAAGGACAAAGCTGTCGACATTGAAGTAGCTGGACTTTATTGGCACTTCGTTGACATAGTCTGGATTGTTATTTTCACCGTGATTTACCTTGTTGAGTTTGTAGGAGTCAAAGCATGAGCGCACATGAAGAACACCCCAGTCACGTTCCTGTTTACATCAAACTGGCAGCAGCATTGGGAATTGTCACAGCAGTAGAAGTCGCTATTTTGATGATGCCTTTGCCAAATGCAGCGATGTACGTTGGCATGTATTCGCTGGCAGCAGTCAAATTTGGTTTTGTTGTGGCGATCTTCATGCACCTCAAATACGACAATAAATTGTTGACAGGCATCTTTTTCAGCGGTTTTACAATTGCATTGGCTACCATGGTGGCAATGGTCTCACTGATTAATTATCAACCGACCAAAACCTCCATCAATGTCAAAGATACCAAAGAATTGGCAGCCCTCAGTACTGGCAAGGCAGAAAACGGTCCAGCTGTGTTTAAAGCAAAAGGCTGTTCTGCCTGTCATGTTGTCAGCAGCGTTGAAGGAGCCGTGGGCCAAGTGGGTCCCAAATTAGACGGTCTGGGCGAACGGGCCAAAACCCGTGTTGCAGGTAAAGATGCGATGGCTTATATCAGAGAATCGATCGAAAATCCTGGCGCTTATGTCGTTGAAAAATACCCCGCAGGCCTCATGCCAGCCAACCTGAGACAAACGATGAGCGATCAAGAATACAACGATTTGGTGGCCTTCTTGGCCAAGTTATAAACCAATGCTGTATTTTTTGTGCCCCCCGGCCTGGGCCCACGAATTTGAGGCCATACCCTCGGTAGATATTCCGGCCGAAGTATGGTGGACGTGGCGCCTGGAATGGGGGGCATTGCTCTTTTTGGTCTTTATCGGCTGGGGTTATTATCGTTTCATTCAATATGCCCGTGAGCAATTGGGAAAAAGCGATGCCTTTGACCGCAAAAAAGCCTTGGCTTTCTTTTCGGGTTTAGCACTGATCTACACGGCTATCGCATCTCCGATTGACAGCATTGGGGAGCAATATCTCTTCAGTGTTCACATGTTCCAACACAATTTGTTTATGTATCCCGTTGTGACATTGCTTTTAATTGGCACACCCGGCTGGATGCTTGAATTGGTACTCAAACAATTGCCTTGGTTAGCGAGATTGTTTAAGTTGCTCATTCACCCCATCCCTGCCTGTTTAATTTTTAATCTTGTTTTTGGTATTTGGCATATCCCCTTTCTCTATGATTGGGCCCTGCGTGATCGCATGGTACACAATTTAGAACATTTGACCTTTATTTTGGGGGCTCTATTGATGTGGATGCCTGTGCGCAACCCGATTGAAAGTTTGCGTCTTTCTTTTGGTTTTCAAATGATGTACCTCGGTGCGCTGACCATTGCCCAAATGCCTGTCTTTGCCTTTGTCACCTTTTCCCGCTCGGTCTTGTATCAAACCTATGAATTGGCCCCCCGTTTGACAGTCTTAACGGCACAAGGGGATCAACAATTGGGAGGCGTACTCATGAAAATAACAGGCATGTTGGTTTTTAGTATTGCCTTTATTAAAATTTTTATGGCTTGGTATCAGCAGGACAAGGAGACGATTGCCCCACTGAAGACCCAACCGCGCTACAACTGATTCAGGTACAATGAATTACAAATAGCAAAATACACACATATGATTTCATCACTATCCTAGAAAGGTAATTCCCAATGAAACCCGCAGATCAAATGAAAGTCATCGTTCTTTCGTTCTTTTCCCTGGCAATTCTGATTGGTATTATTACAGCCGTCTCTATCACCACCAATAATATGATGGCTGGTCACGCCAAAGGCGGACATGGCACCGAAAGCAATCAAAGCAGCAGCAGTCACGCAACAAAGACCGAAGAGCACGCTGCTCCCAAAACCGAAGAGCATGCTGCTCCCAAAACCGAAGAGCATGCTGCTCCTAAAACCGAAGAGCATGCTGCTCCTAAAACCGAAGAGCATGCTGCCAAAACCGTCGCAGTAAAAGGCGACGCAAAAGCGGGTATACAGGTTTTCAAAACGAAAACATGTACCACCTGTCATGTGGTCAGCTCTGTAGAAGGAGCTGTTGGCGCAATCGGTCCAAAATTGGATGGTTTGGGTAAAACAGCCGCTACCCGTGTCGCGGGTAAAGATGCGATCACATATATCAAAGAGTCCATTGAAAATCCAACAGCATTTGTGGTGAATGGATATGCACCAGCTATGCCTGCCCTAAAAAGCACCATGAGCGACAAAGAATATGAAGATCTGGTAGCCTTCTTGGTCAGTCTTTAAGGCTTAAAAAAACGCTTAATTTTATTTTGACTTAGACATTCACGGGCCACCACTTCTGGTTGTGGCCCGTTTTGTTGTGCATATTCCCATTCCATACAGCTCACAAGCGCTGCAGCCCAAGGTCGGTATTCATCTAATCCCCGAATACGCGCCACAAAGACCCCCTGTTCACGCAAGGTTTTCAAATAATCAGCAGCTGTGGCCAAGCGATTTTGAATCGGCGCTTTTTGCCACTCTGCCCAAGTTGCTTTGTGCAAACTCCCACCTTGATACCAAAGCGACTGAGTCTGAGGAAGATGAACGTTAATGGGTTGGAAAACGGGGAAACGCAGACAAATAAAAGCCTGTAACATGAGAATAAGTGCAAAAGACAGACTTAATAGAGGCTTTTGTTTCTCAGGATAAAATCCCAATATACAAATAAAAACTGCCGACCCTCCCAAGAGAATTGGCAGTATAAATAACATTCTTTAATGATTAGCGAAAAACGCTGATCAAATCATCCCAAGCATTTAAAAAAGTCTTCATTGCAGCAGTGGTAGACGTAAAATTACGCTGTAAAAGGCCCAGTAGACTCATACTGCTTGGCGTTTCTGCATTTGACTCTTCTAATGCCTGGCTTTCCAAATCACCCAGTCCCAGCTTGAGGTCTCCAGGCGCTCCGACGCCAGGTATACCACCAGGCGCAGCCGCATCGGTACCTTTGTAGACAACTCCACCAAAGCGAGAGTTGCTTAAACCCTGTAGATTGGGGAAAATAGCCAAGGCAATTTGATTGCCTTTGCGCAAACCACGGGTTTCGTTGATCAAAAACCCTTGTCTGTCAAAATCAACCTGATCTCCGGGATAGCCCAAATTGTGGGTGAACAAAACATCCGGACCGACAACTTTATCCGTCACATATTCAGACACACGCAGTGAGGCGAGTTCGGGTGTGACATTGGCCAAAGGCTCGCCCAAAGCCGTTGCAATTTGAGCCGCAGTTTGTGTCCCACCTGTTTTAAGCTGATCTAAAATTTGTTGCCCCAACTGGGACACCACGGGATTGATCTCCATCGTGGTTTTTTCAAGGGCACCTGTGGTGGGATCTAAACTGGCAACGCTCAATCCGTCACTATTCACCAATGTTCCCGTATTGTCAAAGTGGAAGGAACCATTGCGGGTATAGTAAAATTCGCCTTTGGCGTCAAAGAGGATGAAGAAGCCCCGGCCATTAATGGCCAAATCGGTTGTAAACCCTGTACGAACCAATCCACCTTGACTAAAGTCTGTGGTTGTAGCAGCCAGTGACGTCCCAGGGCCGGCAGCAGTGCGCCCATTGCCAAAATTCAGGGTGTCGATACCCTGAAGGGTTCCCCGAACCGACTTAGAGCCGGGAATTTGACTGCGGGTAATATTTGAGGCCTCAATATTGATCAGTTGTTCAGAAGACCGCAATGCTTCACGGATCCCTGACATCCCACCACTACTCGTCATATTGAAGACCTCCGAATAATTGATACACGCCTGCGCATCTACACATATAGCGAAGGATAGAGAGAATCCAGCGTATCAAAACACACTCTTTAAGATCATTTAATCAAAGAAAATCCAGAACAAATATCTTGCCCATTTACATTAAAAATATTAAACATAAAAACCCCTGTTTGAAGACAGGGGTTAGGAATAAATTAAATAGAAGGAGAGTTATTACTTAGAAAAAAGCCAGTCCCAAAAGTTCTGTTTCTTTTTTTCTTCTTTGTCTTTTTTCTTTTTCTTTTTTTCTTTTTTCAACTGTTGACGGGATTTTTCCAACTCAGCATTGGGCAAAATAGTCGTCAGGGCGCTGTATTGATCTTTGGCGGAAAGCAACATACCGTCTTTGCCATAAGGGGTTTGATGAATGACTTGTTCCAGGGCGGGCGTTACTTTCAGATTGGTACTGTCTTTTGAGGCGGTTTGCCCCAACTCTTTTGCTACTTGGGACTTCATCGGCCCCGAATCTGAAATAGGTATAATTGCCATGAAACCAATCCCTCCCTCGACAGTTTAAAAATCTAGCGCTTTTGAAAAGCGGAATCCATTTGATTGATTATTTACTATGTGTTTGAATGGCATCCAACAACTTAACCACGTTGGTAGACCAATAGGGATCGCGCTTGAGATCTTGCATCACGTGATTGACCAACCGCGGGTTGGAAGCAATCTTTTCGGGCAACTCTTTGCGCAGGATTTCTTTGACTACCACGGGAAAAACGACATCACGCTCAGCGTTGTCGTAACCATCCCTGGTAAAATTATAATTGAATTCGCGATCTTTTTCACCTGATTTTCTCAAAATAAAAGAGAGAGATATATCTCCCTCTTTTAAGTAAACGGAATACCGTTTTAAAATTTCAGTGATCTGTTTTACAACGTTTTCTTTGCCTGCATCGAGGTCTATAACAATCGGGGGTTCTTGTGCGCTCACGCCTAAAAACCTCTAGGCGGCAAACATAGCTTCAGCAAGCTGGTTGGCCATTTCAACAACAGTAAGTTCAGCACGGTTTTCTTTAGAGAGCTGTGCAGAGGCCCCTTTTAACGCGCCCACGGCGACCGAGGGAGACAAAGAGCTGCTGCCACCCAAGCTGACCTGGGTTGCGGCGCCACCGGCGGAACCGACGACGGAACTAATATTGAGAATATCTTCATTTTTAGAGGCGGAAGGTTTGCCTGAAGCACCTTGTACACCACCACTGGGAGCAGCAGTGGAACCGGCTTTTTGGGCACGACCGGATTTGGAGACAGAAAAGTCAAATCCGCTGTTGCCTTGCAATCTATTAATGCTGCTCATGTTGTCCTCCACATACATGTCTAACTTAGTCTTCTACTATAGTTAGTTAATTTTGGGTTAAGGTTGTTAATCTTTACATAATAACTATAGGCAGCCACCCGCAAAACTTGCGAGGGAAAACGATCTTTTAATCTTGTTTTTGAAGAAATCGATTTATTTAATAGACACATAATATTTTTAATAATCGCTCAAACCCGCTCACAGAAATCATTTGAATTGATTAAAGGGTCTATTTCGACTTAAAAAAGATCTTTGCTCACTTGCTGCATATTTCTGCTAAAACAGGGGTACAAGATCACAAAGAGCCTTACAAAGGATGCTAAGCGATGAAAATTGATCCATCTGTGCAAAAATCACATTATTTACCCATTCAGTCCAAAACAGATCCGATCTCAACCTCCCAAGATTTAAATCTAAACGGGGAGGCCCAACCCGATCAATCACAGCAAGCAGGTCAAGAAAATAGCTTGGGTACAGATCAGGCACAGGTTTCAGCTCCCAAGGCCCAGCACGGCACCGAACCCACACAGGTTCACTTTGATACAGAATCTCCCGAGCTGGAGACGCATTCCCCCTCTGCCATGCATATACAAGACTGGGAGACACCCTCTGATACAGCGGAAACCCAACAAGCCATGGATTTCGCCAGAGAGATCCAGAATCAAAATATCCAGTCTTTATTAGATGGTATTGATCAGTCTTTGGCCCGCGCTCAAAAAATCATGCAAGAAAATCTGCAACATTATTACACCAAAGTCAAACCGCAAATGGATGCCCTCAAAAAAGCCATTTCTGAAGAAAAAGCGGGAGAAGCGGCAGCAGACACAAGCGCTCAGCGAGCCGCAAAGAGTCAACTCTCACACCTGATCGGCGAAGTAAAAAATCAACTGTCTGCAGTGATGCAAACCAATCCTGAGCTGGCACAAGCACTGGAAAAAGCCTTGGCACAGGCTCAAACAATTAGCGAAATGCACGCTCACTAAAGCGAATCCAGCTCATCCCATCGGTATTGTGACCATTGAGATAGACTCCCCAATGCAAATGGGGACCTGTCGAGCGTCCAGTTGTGCCAATATACCCTATTGTCTGTCCCTTTTTGACACGCTCTCCATTTTTGACAGCAAGCTTGCTCATATGAATATAGACCGAGGTCACGCCTTGGCCATGATCCAAAAAGATCGTATTGCCATTGGAATTGTATTTTGAAAAATAGCGGGCCAAAGCAACAACCGCATTTGCAGGTGATTTGATTGGGTAGCCATGGGGAGAGGCAAAATCGACCCCAGAGTGATAACCATTATATTTGCCATTGAGATAACGACGGGTCCCATAAGCGGCGCTCATCCGGTGAGGAACAGGCAACATGAACGGGCTGTCCCACAGTGCTTGCTCAGTTCGTGAGATGCGGGCTTCATCGACAGATTTATCTTCTTCTGCCACCAAAGCAGCCTGTTCTGGGCTTAAAGGAGGGCGGACAAAGCGAATATACTGGGTATAAAAAGCACCTGGAACAACCTCTAACTTATCTTTTAAAAGCACTTGGCCATTTTCATCTTTGAGCAGGAGTGTATAGCCACCGGGTTTAAGGTCCCCTTTGATTGCCAAAAAAGACCGGTACTTGTGTTTTTTTCCGGCTTCGGTTTGACCATTCTCAAACATCAACAGCGACTGGCCCGCCACTTCTACTTTGAATTTACCAGGTTGAGAGCTTTGCAAATTCAACTCAGCAGATTGGCCCTGAACCACTTTAGACGGGACAATTGTAAAAACGGGCGCAAGGGGAGCAGAGGGTTCAGAGCTGGCAAGAGAAGAAGGTATCACCGATGGAATGACTTGTGGCAAGTCCTGAGCACTGGCCTTTAGGGTCAGTCCCAAAATACCCAAACCAATTATAAATCGTTTCATCACATTCTAAAGACGCTAAACCGGGTGTCTTGCGGCGGCGCATTAAGCGAGGACGAAATCGCCAAACCCAAAACCTTGCGGGTTTCAGCCGGGTCAATAATGCCGTCGTCCCAAAGCCGTGCGGAGCCAAAATAGGCGTCACTTTCATGGGCATAGGTTTCCAGAATGGGCGCTTTAAAGGCCTGCTGTTCTTGCTCGGTCAGGTCTTGACCTTTGGCCTGTAACTGATCGCGTTTGACAGTTAAAAGGACATTGGCCGCCTGTTCACCGCCCATCACACCAATTCTGGCCTTGGGCCACATCCAAAGAAAACGGGGACTATAGGCCCGACCACACATGCCATAATTGCCCGCACCATAAGAGCCGCCAATAATCACCGTAAACTTGGGCACAGAGGTGGTCGCTACTGCTTGTACCAATTTGGCGCCATCTTTGGCAATTCCGCCGCGTTCATAGTCTTTTCCAACCATAAAGCCAACGATGTTCTGCAAAAAAACCAAAGGCGTTCCGCGTTGACTGCACAACTCAATAAAATGAGCACCTTTAAGTGCACTTTCGGAAAACAAGATCCCGTTATTGGCGACAATCCCAACCGGATAGCCCATGATCCGGCCAAAGCCACAGACCAAAGTGGGGCCATACAAAGCCTTAAATTCATGAAATTCACTTCCGTCTAAGAGGCGGGCCAAGACCTCATGCACATCGTAGGTTTGACGTTCATCAGCAGGAATGACACTGTAGAGCTCTTCTGGCGGATAAAGCGGCTCCTGTGGAGGGCGAATATCCAATGAAATCCGTTTGACCCGATTGAGGTTGGCGACAATATGTCGGGCGATTTCAAGGGCTTCTTGGTCATTATTGGCCAAATGATCAGCCACACCAGAGAGACGGGTGTGCACATCCGCACCGCCGAGGTCCTCAGCACTGACAACTTCTCCCGTAGCGGCTTTTACCAAAGGCGGCCCCCCCAGAAAAATCGTGCCTTGATTGCGCACAATAATGGTTTCGTCAGACATCGCAGGCACATAAGCTCCACCTGCGGTACATGATCCCATCACGACAGCGATCTGGGGAATATTGCGCGCAGACATTTGGGCCTGCATATAAAAGATCCGACCAAAATGCTCTCGGTCAGGGAAAACCTCCGACTGCAAGGGCAAAAAAGCTCCGCCAGAATCCACCAAGTAAATACAGGGCAGGTGATTTTCAAGGGCAATTTCTTGGGCCCGCAGATGTTTTTTTACAGTCAAAGGGAAATAGGTTCCGCCTTTGACAGTGGCATCATTGGCCACAATCATGACTTCTTGGCCTTCAACAACCCCTATGCCAGTAATAATACCAGCAGCAGGAACGTCTGTATCGTAGACAGAATCCGCTGCAAAGGGACTTAATTCCAAAAAGGGGGTGCCGGAGTCACAGAGTTGGGCGATACGTTCGCGGACAAAGAGCTTGCCGCGTTCTTCATGTTTGGCACGAGCCGCCGGTGAGCCACCGGACTGAAGAGCGGCTAATTTTGTCCGAAATTCGGCCACAGCCAGCCGGTAAATCTCGGCATTTTTGTGAGATTCAGAAGTGTTGAGATTGAGTTTTGATTCGATGGGATACATGTTTAACAGTATAACAAAACTGCCCATCCTCTATCCGGCAAAAGCCCTTTCCATGTTAGAATTAACCCAAATAATACGATTTTCCTGAGACTTTTCCCCCTTCTTAAAATTCAGAAGCAAAGCGACATCTAAAATGCTCCTTTGTGGAAATGCGCTCAGTAAGTAACAAGGAGTGTAAAAGATGCGTGTTGCAGTTGGTATGAGTGGTGGCGTGGACAGTTCTGTTGCGGCAGCCCTGCTCAAACAAGCTGGCCATGAAGTGGTGGGCGTTACGATGTTAATTTGGGATGGCAGCAAATGCTGTTCCGGTGACGCCATTGAAGACGCCGAATGGGTCTGCAAACAACTGGATATCGAACACCATGTTTACAATCTGATTCCCGAATTTACACAAGAAGTGGTCACACCTTTTGTCAATGAATACATGAGTGGGCGCACCCCCAACCCATGTCCCACCTGTAATTTCAAAATGAAGTTTCAGCATCTTTGGCAGGCCGTTAAAGACAATATGGAAGTAGATAAAATGGCCACAGGTCATTATGTCCGTTTGCTACACAATGCTGAAGTGAATCGTTATCAGCTATACCGGGGTCTGGATCCCAACAAAGATCAAACCTATATGTTCTATCGCCTCAGCCAGACACAGCTCTCCGAACTGATGTTTCCCTTGGGCCACTATCACAAAGCTGAAACGCGTAAGATGGCACAAGAATTGGGACTGGATCCAGTCATTAATAAACCCGACAGCCAAGATTTGTGTTTTGTGGGTGACAGCCTTAACGATTTTTGGCGAAATCACTACCAAAAATCGATCAAAAGCGGTGATATAGTTGATGTTCAAGGCAATATCCTGGGCCAGCACGAAGGGATTGTTCACTACACTGTTGGTCAGCGCAAAGGCTTGGGTTTGGCCCACGAACATCCCCTTTATGTGCTGAAATTGGATGCCGCTAAAAATCAGGTGATTGTAGGTCCTCGCGATCAAACCTTCGCAGACGGATTAACTGCCTCAGGAATTAACTGGTCTGCGATTTCTGAATTAAATGCCCCACTCAGAGCGCGGGTGCGCATTCGCTATCGTTCAGATCTGGTTCCAGCCTTGATTGAACCCGTCAACGAAGACAATGTAAGGATCATTTTCGATGATCCCCAAAGCGCCATTTCACCTGGCCAGATCACTGTTTTCTACGATGAACAGGACATGTTGTTGGGCGGGGGCGTGATTGAACAAGCTCTGGTCCTGAATGAAGCGCTGGCCTAGGTGCCGTGTCCGAATCAGCGCAATACTGGCTTCAAACCGGGCTTCGGGCTTTGGCCCAAGAAAATTATACACACGCCGCTCAATGCTTAGAAAAATCGCTGTTTGAGCGACAAGGTAAGCCTTGGAATCGCTGCACCTTTGCTGAGCAAGCTGTTTTTTTTAAACAGTCCTGCACCGTCCCTGACGCTTTGCCTCTGCATAAACTGCATCATGACTTGGCGCAATTGGACTATCTGCTCAGTACCCAAAAGCTGCCAATCTACGCTTTTGCTCCGGTTCAAGCCAGCTTAGAACGCGTTATCCAATCATTGGCAGAACGCTTTCCCAAATGCGCGTTGACAGAATTGCTGATGTTAAGCCCCCAAGAACAAGATCTCTTGCGTCCCTTCTGGGGACGGCTTTTGTATTTTGAATCCCCCCCGTTTGAGGGGCCTTTTTTTTCTGAGTATTTAGACAGTGAACGTATTTCCTGGTCTTATCACCACAACCAACCCGGATTTGCTTTTGCCGATCAGATTTTGTCACTGCCTTTACTTGAAATACTGAGGAGTTTTATGCTCAGTTCCACGATCTGGCAAGATTACCTGCGGGGAGGATATGTGGGAGCTTATCTGCCGAATGGATTTTGCACCCCTCTTTTATTGCAATTGGCACAAGAATTGAGAAAAACATTTCCCAAAATACTGGGTCCATACCCCCTCAGTTTAATGTGGGGGTATAAGTACGATTCCCAACATCCGGGAGTAGGTATTCACGCCGACTCTGGTGGGCAGGTCAATGTCAATTTTTGGCTTACACCCGACGAGGCCAATTTAGACCCCGAAAGGGGGGGGTTGATTGTCTATGATGTCATGGCGCCTGATGATTGGGATCCACGCAAGTACAACCTCGAAGATATCGTTCATGGGCCTTGTAAAGCTTACACAGTTCCCTATCAGTATAATCGGGCCCTGTTTTTTAATTCAGGCCTGTTTCATGCCTCTGATCAATTCAAATTTCAACCAGGTTATCTTCAACGCAGGCTCAACCTGACGATGCTCTTTGGCATTCGCAATAAAAGCGCCGAAGAACAAAAACAGCTACAATGGGCACCTGTCTAGTAAACATACAGTAGACAACATTGCTTTGGGGGCCGACAAAATAATAAATTTAGGGTTTTTGAACGTTTGGCGGGGCGACTTGTTCAGTCCCACCACTTAATTGAAAACCTTGTTCGGTGGTCATTAATTGAGACAAAGGCAAATGCATGGGCACTTTCATTTTGCCAAAATCCAACATGATTTGATTGGGACCCACCCGTTTGAGCGAATCAGAAAAAGAAAAGGCCTCTAAAGGCGAAAGAGGCATTCCATTCGGGGGTGGAGCCTGAGAACCATCATCCACAAACAGACCCAACAGTGCATCTCTCAATTTTGTAGGCACGCTAAAACCCGTTTTAAAGTCATCAATTGTCATCAATAATTGGTTGAGGGGGGTTATCGTTAAACTCACTTCTGCCGTAAAAGGCAAAGGCAGGCCCAAAAGCGGATATTTACCAGAAAGGGTCATCTTATTACCAGGATGAAAATCGATCTTGGTATCCTGGATACCTTTCTCCTGTAAAGCCCAATTGAGATAATTGGACATTTCGATCTCATCGGCGTTGAGCTGAAAATCAGAGACATTGTACTGATAGCGATCCCAAATCACCATATCGGGTTTCACACCATCAAAGCCACTGCGGCTGGTGATATTAAATTTCATGCGATCAATATTGAAGGCATTGTATTTCAAATCAGAGATGGCAATCTCAGTCGGCTTGGGTTGTTTTTGAAGCTGAGGAGCGGGTGGATAATAGGGTTTTTGCGCCATCTGCACGTTTTGCTCAGGCCGAGCAGGCAAAGGGGGGGGCGCAAAATTGGGATCTGGACGGTTAAAAATCTGGTTTGTGAGAACTTTAAAATTAGACACGGCCAGTCTCTCCTCTTACGCTTTGATAGTAGATCTATCGCCAAAGCAGAGCAAAGACTGACCTTAACAAGGTTAACGCTCTCTTATTTCTTATTAAAAGTTTGTTTACCCCAGAACATCGCGTTCTGTCCCAACTCTTCTTCAATCCGCAAAAGTTGGTTATATTTGGCTATTCTGTCGGTGCGGGAAGCCGAACCTGTTTTGATTTGACCAGAGTTGGTAGCAACAGCAATATCGGCAATGGTGGTGTCTTCGGTTTCACCTGAACGGTGTGAAATCATATAGGTATAACCGAAGCGTTTGGCCAATTCAATCGATTGAAAGGTTTCGGTCAAGGTCCCTACTTGATTGACTTTGATCAGAATCGAATTTCCCACACCTTGATCAATGCCCTGTTGCAGACGTTTGACATTGGTCACAAAGAGATCGTCTCCCACCAATTGCAGCTTTTTCCCAAGTACTTGGGTGAGACTCTTCCAGCCATCCCAATCATCTTCAGCCATCCCATCTTCAATCGAGACAATCGGATAGTCCTGCGCCAATTGAGCCAAATAATCCACCATCTCAGCTGAGTTAAGGTTTTTACCCTCTCCTTTGAGTTGGTAAGATCCCTCCTTGTAAAACTCACTGGCGGCCACATCCAAAGCCAGGAAAATATCTTCTCCGGGGCGATAGCCTGCAGCTTCGATCGCTTTTAAAATATATTCCAAGGCTTGGCGATGGGAGCTCAAATTGGGCGCAAACCCACCTTCGTCACCTACGGCAGTGACCAAACCATCTTGTTTGAGTAATTTTTTTAAGGCGTGAAAAGTTTCGACCCCCATCCGCAGGGCATCCGAAAAGCGCGACGCACCAACAGGCGCAATCATAAATTCCTGCACATCCAGGTTATTGTCAGCATGGGCACCCCCATTGATGACATTCATAAAGGGTACCGGCAAGACACAGCTGGTAAAGCCTCCCAAATAGCGATAAAGAGGCAAATTCAAAGATTGAGCCGCTGCTTTCGCGGTGGCCATCGACACCCCCAAAATGGCATTGGCCCCCAATTTAGATTTATTCTCAGTACCATCCAACTCAAGCATACGGGCATCCAATTTAAGCTGATCAATGGCATTCATGCCCAATAAATGAGGAGCAAGCTGCTCATGCACATTTTTTACGGCCTGTTGTACGCCTTTACCCAAATAGGCTTTGCTCTCGGTGTCTCTCAATTCCAGAGCTTCATGTACACCCGTCGATGCACCAGAGGGTACAATTGCACGCCCAACCGCACCACCAGAGACAACCACATCCACTTCCAGGGTGGGATTTCCACGGGAATCCAATACTTGGCGGGCTTGAATACGTTCAACTTTAGTCATTTTCACTACCTCTTTGCTTGCTGAGAGATTCCTCAACATAATTTCCCAAATCAATTTCTGGGTCCGCGAAGTATTATACCGCTCAAGCTCTAGGAAAAGGCAGCCAAGCACCTACATCTTCCCATTCGCCTAACTCCCGGCGAAAGGTTCGGGATCTGTCTAACATAATTTCACCCTGTTGCCCCCAAAATAATCGATAACGCTCCAACGCACGCAGAGCAGGACCTTTTTCGCGCAGCCCGGCAAGGTCAAAATAACTGTGATGGCAGGGGCAGTGAAACTGGGTTAAATCAGATTTCCAGACAGGGGTACAGCCCAAATGCGTACAGACTGAGCGCAAGGCATAAAAACCCGAGGCATTGCGAATCAGCCAGGTTTGATAAGCTGGAAAAGCCTTCACTTCACCCAAAGACAAATCTTGGGGAACGCCCAAAACAACCGGCTCCAAGCCAGGGCTCCAATCAGGAAGACGCAAATAAGCAAGCGTCGAGAGTAAAGATGCCCCCAAGCCACTCCAAACCAGGGTATACCAAAGAAAATCACGCCGAGACAATTTTTCTGAGGATTCAGACTCTATCGGCCAAGACATGCCTAAAAACCCTGTCCCAGCGTATTGATTTGCTGACCCGCCTGTTGATTAATTTTATTCAAATTCCCCGAGATATCACTGGTACTAAACGGAAAGGCCAAGAGAGAGAGGTTGAGATTAAACTGCTGATAAAAAGAATCCCAAGAAGCGGTCAAAATAAAGTCATGTAAATCTTTGCGCAGGGTGAGTTTAAAAGGGATCACCAATGCAGCCAACTCTTCGGTGGTCTGCAAAGTGGTGGGTTGAACCGAAAACTCCAGGTCCAATTCGGTATGCCAAAGCCAGGAATCACCAAACGAAAATTTAAACATCCCATTTAAAGCATTGAGTCGGCCCAAATGGAAATCGTAGCCAATATCGCCGCCCAACTCAACCCCTTCGGGAATTCCGCTTTCCAAACCAAAGGTACTTAAGGCCCCTGTGGCAAAAACCTGCTCATTGCTGCGCCAGCGCATGCCAATACTCAAATTGCCCCAGCGACCACCATAGGGAGAAAAACTGCCAACATCTTCGGGTTTGACAGTAATCGTCGAACCGTTGTGAAGATAAGGCTGATTATTGATATCTTTGAGAGGGGTACCCACATCTGATTCACGGATCAGGGTAGGCTCATAAGAGAAATTGCTGCGCAAGACAAATTGATTGCCCAATTGGGATGAGATATCACTGCGAATCAAGGGATAACTGCGACTCAAAAAATTATACCCCCCATTCAAGGTCCAGGTAAATTCAGGCAAATTCACCAAAGCCAAACTGGCGTTGAGGTTGTTAAAGTTTTGCAGAGTCAAAGGCTCAAAGAGCGCAAATGGCGAATTGTTGTTTTCAAGATCCTGCACAGAGCGCTCATAGGTCACACTGGGAATAAAATAAGGTGAGAGGTCGTTGCGCAGGGTCACGCGGCCCGTAAAATTGTATTCCGCGTCCTGTGTTTGATACAAGCGCTGCTCAAAACTGGTCCCCCCAAAATTGGCTTTCATGCCCATGCCCAAATCCAACTCTTTGGCCCCAAGCGAAACCCGCAAAAGGGTGCGGCCAATTTCATTGAGGTTAAATTGAGAAAGGGTTAGCGCTGTCGTAGAGGGGTCAAAATAGCGACCCAAACGGGTTTCCAACTGAATGGGAAAAGTTTCCTGAAAAAAGGGATTGAGTTGAACCTGCAACTCAGGTAATTTTTTAATCTGCCCCGAGGACTGGTTTTGCGCAGCCTGACGATCCTGTGAGAGCGTGAAGTAATCCTCATAACTCAAATTGAGTGATCCCCAATCCAGGGTTTGCGCCAAAGCCACCCTGGGATTTAAGGTTTGAATCAGGGTTCCCTGTGGAGTGGCGGTTGAAATACCGTTAATATTGCTCTGGTAATTAAAGGTGCCTGTCAACTTTAATTTTTCATTGATCGGTACATTTAAATTGAGTGTTGAACTTAAATTATCAGCAGCTCCCGCAACGGGGCCAGAACTATCTGATTGCAAAACATCATTCAGAAAGGTCTCGGTTTTTGTCGAACTGCTCGATTCACGCCATTGGGTATCCAAATTCAGACTGGTTTCTCCCAAAGCCAAGCTAATATTGCCACTGCGATTCTGACCTGAGACATTTTGGGTTTCCACTTGGCGCTTGGATATATCTCCCCCGCCATTGGGAAAGGTGACATTCACGGGACCGCTTAAACTCTGATCCAAATGTAAACGGGTATCCAATTTTAATTCTGTTTGGGGATCCAGGAGTACCAATTGGCTATCGGTGATATCCAAGCTGAAGTTTTGAGTGGGATTGCGCTGGGCTTGAAAAGCAGACGTATTGTAAAAATCTTTGTTAGTGTATTTGAGATCGGCTTCAGTAAAAGGCAATAAGCGCTGCTTGTGAGCAATATTGATTTCATAATCTTGAAATTTATTCCGGCGCCAATTGGCCAATTGCTGGAAAAAATTGGGTTCTGTAGTTGCTTGCTGGGTTGTTGCCGTTCCCTGAGTCAGGGCCTGATCATTGGGGGGAGCAAACAAAGCAGTGACATAGCCTGGCAGGTCAACCAAACTGTTGGTTACGGGCAAACCATAAAAATAGAAACGGGTAATGGAATTGGGCGCAGCCACCCAATCGTGCTGAAAGCCAAGCCCCACACCTTTTTTCTCCATGGCTGTTAAATACCAAAAACCATCATGAAAATCATTCCAGTGATAATAGCCTTTGAACTTGGTAAAGACACCTTCGACCGGATTTTGTCCGGCGTCAATATCAGGCTTATTG
Organism: Candidatus Blackallbacteria bacterium; assembly: GCA_051715345.1. Taxonomy (GTDB): domain Bacteria; phylum Cyanobacteriota; class Sericytochromatia; order UBA7694; family UBA7694. The sequence goes on along the minus strand of JBPXJQ010000012.1, from coordinate 140,212 downwards.
ATTCCCTGTGGATTTTCAAGCGGAATATACCAGAAGGGGAACCAAAAGGCCTGTCCCTCAAAAGCCATAATCCGGGCATTCCAGGCCAAGATTCGCTTCCCCTCGACATAATCCAAGACCTCTGAATCAATCGCGTAATGGGTCCATTGTTTGCGCATGTCTTGAATATTATGGGGATCTACCTGGCCCTCTGTCAGCTGGTGCGACTTATCAAAGTGATTACAGGTGGTATAAAAACCATTGAGGAAAACCACCCGCTTGCCGTCGTCATAAGCCGTCATTTTTTCGCCCTGTATGTACACCTCTTGTCCAGGAGACTGAGCCGGAACGATAAGGTAGACATTTTCAGCCTCAGCACGCTTTAGGCGAATGTCATAGACCAATTTATCACCTTTAATTGTCCGCTTCTGACTCTCTTTTGTAGTCTGGACAATTTCAAAAGGAACTTCACTGAATAAGACTTTGTTTTCTGTGTCATATTCCAATTTTTCGCTGGTAATGACCATATCACGCACAACCATTTCAACATGGCCCAAAAGTCGAAAGGTTTTTTGATTATTGATATATTCAATTTTATCGGCTTTGTATTTGACTTTGATTTCCTCAGCATAAACAGGCAAGCCGAAGAAACAGCTCAAAAGAAAGCCGCAGATCCAGATGAAAGAAGGATTTAAAATAACTAAAGATTTCACTGCATTCTCAGTCTACTTGGATCAAGAAGAACAAGCCAACTACCCCAAAAATAATATTGGGAAGCCAAGCGGCTAAATTGACGGGCAAAAGTCCCAAATTGCCAAAACCGGTTCCCATGGTCTCAGCCACAAAATAAAAGAAGGTTAAAATGATACTGATCGCAAAACCAATATATCCTCCTCTGGCAAATTTCAAGCCAATTGGAGCAGCAATAATCGCGGCAAAGAAGGTGGCAAAAGGACGGGCAAACTTAGCCTGATACTCAATTTCAAAAGCGCGGGTATCTTGGCCTCCCTCTTTGGTCGCCAAGATTAATTTTTCCAGTTCTTCGGAACTCATTTGTTTGGGTTGTATTTCTCCCGCGAGATAATTCTCAATCTGAATCCGCGTCTCCACATCCAACTCCGAAAAACTGTACTCCTTCTCGACAAAACCGTCTGCAGATCCTGCCGGATAGGTCTGTACCACACCATCCTGTAAAATCCAGTGTGTCCCCTGCCAACGGCCTCTGCGAGCGGTAATCAGTTTATGGGGATTCTGAGGATTGCTATCAAAGATCAGAATGCCATCTAAGGTTTTCTCTTTTTTATTCAGAGTTTGAACACTAAAAAAACGCGAATCAACCCCTTTAAACTGAATGTTTGCGGGCTTGTCTTGATTTTCACCCTTGATGCTAATTTCAGCCTGTTCACGCGCAGCACTGCTTCGTTTGTTTGCTTCTGGAACCAGTTTTTCATTCAAATAAAAGGCCATAAAACTGATCACGATTGAAATCAATAAAATGGGCCGCATAATCGTGCGACTACCTGTTCCCGTGGCCCGAATCGCAATCAACTCAAAATCTTTGGACATACGGGCCAAACCCAAAAGGGTGGCAATCATAAACGCAATTGGCAAACTCAAGACTACAAACTCTGGCATTTTATACAAGATCATCTTCAAGACCAATGGCCAGGGCACTTTTTTGACAATAATCAGTTGCATATCCTCATTGAGACGGACAGACAGCATAATCACGATCACGCCAATCACCACCATCAAAAAAGGTCGAATGACTTCCGATGAAATATAGCGATCGACAATCTTCAAATTCAAACTCCCAGAAAGACAGTAATATTCAATTGTAATGAAGTTTCAGAGCCATGGGCAACTTTCCCGATTGAAACAAAGAACAGCAGGGCACACTACGAATGATATACTAAAGCAACGATTTCACAGAGGTTGCCTATGTCCCGTGCCTATATTCCCTTTCACAGATACAGCTTTAACCATCTTGAAGAAGAGGCTGTAATCCAAACATTGAGATCCGGTTGGATTACCCGTGGTCCTCAAGTGGAGATTTTTGAAAAAGCCATATGTGAATATACCCAAGCTCAACATGCCCTGGGCCTCAACTCCTGTACCGCAGGTTTACACTTAGCTCTCTTAAGCCTGGATCTGCAGCCCGGAGACGAGGTAATCACAACCCCATTGACCTTTGTTGCTACGGTAAATATGATTGTTCGCTGCGGTGCCACACCTGTTTTGGCAGATATCGATCCAAATACCCTGAATATTTCAATTGAGGCGCTCGAAAAAGCCATTACCCCCAAAACCAGAGCAATGATACCCGTACATTTGGGGGGGCAACCCTGTGACATGAAGCCGATTATGGATTTGGCAAAAACCCACCATCTGTTTGTGATTGAAGATGCGGCCCATGCAATTGGGGCAGAATACCAGGGACAACGGATTGGCGCAATCGCAGATGTAACCGTCTTTAGCTTTTATGCCAATAAAAATATCACAACAGGGGAAGGCGGCATGCTCACAACCCAGGACGCAGAGCTGATGGAAAGGCTCCGCCCCTTGGCCTTACATGGCCTGAGCAAAGACGCCTGGAAACGGTTTTCAGAAGGAGGTTATCAACACTATCTGGTTGAAGAACCCGGGTTTAAATACAATATGACGGACATTCAGGCCGCCTTGGGCAATGTGCAATTGGCCAAATGCGACGACTTAATTGCCGCCCGAAGCAAAGCCGTAAACTATTATCAAAGACACTTAAAAAGCCCTCTCCTGAGATTGCCTTCCGAAATTCCGCAGATCAGAAACCCCTATCACTTATTTATGATCTTGCTTCAAACTGAAGAACTAAAAATAAGTCGGGATCAATTAATTGGCCTACTGCATCAAAAGGGAATTGGCACAGCCGTTCATTATATTCCGATTCACTTTCACCCCTTTTATCAACGTCTTTTACCTGAGGCAAAAGCCCACTTGCCGATAGCCACAGATATCGCCCAGAAAACACTGTCTTTGCCACTTTTCCCTGCGTTGACTGAAGCAGAACAAGATTATATTATCGATACCCTGGAAGCCATTTTGAGTACAAACAAAAAATAATGCGACTCATCCTGTACCTGATCCTGCTTCTGCTACTGGGTTCTCAAGCTCAGGCCCAAACGTCTCAAAAATATACGCCGACTGGTGCTTTAGCTGGCCAAGAAATCGCGTCAAAAGCCCTGCTTTTAAAACATGCCTATCCCCATCAATTTCCACTCAGGCTGGTTTTGATGCCTTGGTACTCTCCGAGTAAAAGTCCCGAATGGAAAGACATTCAAACAGAGTGGGTCCAGGCCCTTGAGAAAATAGAATCTGGGTTTAAACTACAAAAGGCCCCTGACTTTGTCAAAACACAAATGCAAGAAAAAACCTTTCCTCTGGCAGAGCCCACCTGGAAAAAACTCAGTTTTGAATTAAAAGCGGATCTCTTCTTACAAACCCAGTTGATCCCGGTCGGAAAAAAATACTGGTTCAATCTTCAATTGATTGAAGGGATTACCGGTAACATCTTGGCCAACGAACAAAAAGAATTAGAACAGCTCGACTTGGGGCTTTGTGTCAATCTGACGCGAACTTTTCTCGCGCTCCAAGCCCAAGCCAGTTATCCCCGTATTATCGATATCGGCTCAGAAACCGATCCAGGGGAAGTTCACCTCGAAACAACCCCAACAGAGATGTCTGTTTATCTCAATGAGGATCCTGTAGGCCAAAGCCCCTTGATTCTAAGATACGTTCCAGCAGGTCTTCATCAGCTTCGCTTTCAAGAGTTTAAACCTTTTCGCTATCAAATTTTACGCATCAACAGTGAGCCCTCTGGCGTTGAGGTTTGGTTAAACCATCAGTTTAAAGGGAAAACCCCCTTGGCATTGCCCAGTGAACAATTGCTCACTGCCGGAGATTATCAATTGGAATTTAAAGGGCTCACCAATTTTAAGGCCAATCTTGAAATTCAAACCCAACCTGAGGGCGTTCCCTTCCAATTGGACAACAATGCCATTGTCAGAACCCCGATTACTTTTGAGCAATTGAATAAACCACTTTATAACTTAAAAATCTTGGGCAATGAACAAATCCAAGTGAGAGAGCCCTTGATCATTTCACCCATTCCAGAAACGCCCTTACAAATCAAAATTGAACCCTATAAATTTGCAAAGGTGGTCTTAGATGCCTCTGAAGAAAATACAGAGGTCATTCTCGATCAAGAATTGCGCGGAGAAACACCTATCTCATTGAATCTCAGCCCTGGTTTACATACTTTGGAGTTAAAAAAACCGCGTTATAAACGTATTCTTCAAGCCCTGGATCTCGAAGCGGGAAATAGCTATAACTACAACTATCGTCTCGATCTCAAAAGTGTGGACACTTCGATTTTTTTAACCCCCACCGGAGAAATCAGCTCCCGCCTCAACGTATCAAGCAAAATTCTTGGACTGGGTCAATTTAAACCAAACGCAAACAGTTCAACTCTGAATGCCAGTTTGGGTGCCTTAGAAGTGGACTATGGGTGGCCAGAATTGGGGAAATTTTATGACTTCCTCGATTTGGGTCTGAGTGTGGGTGGATATGTCGCCTTATTGCAGAAAGGGGAAAATATCTCTTCTCTACAAGGCCTGGGTGCTAAATTGCAATTATTGAAAGAAAGCCGTTCGGTGCCCGTTTCAGTCGCTGTGGGTAGTTATCTTAATATCGATTTTCAAAACCCCAAAGCAATTGGTTTTGTCAGTCTTTCACGTAATTTTTTTGATTTCGCCCTCCATTTGGGTTTTCAAACCCACGGCATGAACCTAAATATTGGCTATACAGGTTTTGACAATTGGCGCTTGGGCTTTGTCGTTTTTGCCAATTCCCTATTGGGCTTGCTGAGTAACTCTGGAGAAGAAATTAGCACCCTTTACGGACTTCAGGCTGGGTACAGCTTCTAAAAAACGTTTAAGAACGTCCAAACAAACGCTGCCAAAAGCCTTTGTTTCTTTCAGTTTCCAAAGCAATCTGGAGCTCTTTTTTGGTTTCTTCTGCCCGCTCTAAATCTTGCTCTAAACGATTCACTTTGGTTTGGTAGACAATTTCTTTTTGCATTAAATCGTCTTTTAAACTGCCCATTTCTTTTTGGGTTGATGTCCACTGATCAGGAAGCGGTAAAAGTTGAAGTTTTTGTTCATGGCGCAAATTGGTTTCTTCCAATTGGCGGTTGCGCTCTTCCAATTGACCAATTTTATAAGTGGCTCTGGCATACTTCTCAGCCAACTCATTTTGTTCACGAATAATCTTCTCAAGCTCTGTCTGATGTTTTTGCAACATCAAACTCAAGTTTTCAAGATTTTTACCACTGTTGTCTACTTGTCCACCGGTTATTAAACCAGCAACCTTTTCGACATCAATCAGTCCACTTATGTCGACTCCCCTAGAACCGGAAGAATGGGCAGAGAGGACAGGTTCAGAACTGGCAGAAACCAAAAGCCGTTTTTGAATAAAATCGTGGCGATTAAGGGAAGGATCCAAACGCAGAGGAATATCGTTTTCGGTAATCAAATAACCTGTGCCATGCCTTACAGCCGGCAACTTTCCCGATTTGATCCAACGGGAAATTGTCTTTTCGCTTTTACCTGTAATTTTGGCAACGTCAGCCAGGGAATATTGAATGTCTACCATTGTCACATCGTCCTTGTGTTAGTCAATCATACCCCAGCAAAGGACAAAAGTCTAGTAGACGCTTTGATAAAAAAACAAAACTGCCGAGGCTTCTCGACAGTTTAAATAATAAGGGTAAAAAAGCTCCAACTGTGGGACTCGAACCTACAACCGATCGGTTAACAGCCGATTGCTCTACCATTGAGCTAAGTTGGAATGAATAAATAGTATATTAAGGGATCTTGAAGGGCAACGTCAAGAGATTTGAGTCAACTCCCCAAAAAATATCACCGCCCAAAATAAACAATCTGAAAATAACCTCACATTAAACTTGTAGGGAGCTTGGAGGGGGTGTCCAAGCCCCGCATGGTATCCCCCATGTTGGCACTTAAAAGCTGCTGTGTTAACAGGGTTGCCGAAACAAAAGCCAAGAGAACAGCAGCAGCAATCACAGCATACTCAACAAGGGCTTGCCCCCGTTGGTGCTTCAGCCCTTGCTTCATGCCTTAGCGTGCCAAAGCACTTGAAAGGAAATTAATCGGAACATAGATATCCAGGCTGGCGGGCCAACCGGCATCATCTTGCCCCTGCAAGGTAACTTTGGCAGAAATCTGACTATTGATACGTCCCTGTGAGAGCGGATTGCCCAATTCAACCACATGAGAACTGATTACAGGCAATTCAACCAGGCCCTTGCCGGAAAGAACGTTGCCTTCTTTATCAAATTGGTGCGAAGAAGGTACCCTCACAGACCCAGTGATCGTAACAACCTTGGGGTTCAAGCTTAAAGACTCGGGCAAATAAGTAATGGTGATCGTATCATAAGTGACCCCAATACTTCCTGGTTCTCCCTCTAAGGCAATCTTCGGGTTTTTAATCTCTGCACTGATACGGCTTTGATCCACAGTATAAGTAACAGAAGCGTTGATCGAGCTTTCAGAAGCTGCAGAAACTTTTATTTGAGCTGGAATATTTGTGTAGAGACCACAGCCTCCAATTAAAGAGGCCAAAACAAAAAAACCAACGAGTTTAGAATTGAATTTCATGAATAATAATGCCGTTCCATTCAGTGTGCTCTAAACGGCATTATAACATACGCAGGCCGTTTCTCTATCAAGGAGCGGCAGAAGGGTTCACCAACACCACATTGGTTTGATTGAGAAAATCAGAGGCGCGCAACCCACGGTTATCCTGAACAACCTGATTCTTCAACAAATTATTCTCAAGTTGAACCAAGCGATAACGATCAGCAGCTTCTTTAACCACCAAGACAATCCGATTCGGACTGGGCTGAGAAGGGGTAATTTCATCTTTGCGAAAAGCCACTTGATCCTGCCCATAGGCGCGAACTGCCAATTGAGACAATTGATTCAACATGCTGGGATTGGTCAGGCTTTGCGCCACCATCTGATAAGCAGCCTGAATCGCAGAACTGTCTGTCGTTTGGTTAGAGAAATTCAAGAGTCCATTGATCACGACAGTCTGTTGGTTGCGCAAGCCCTCCAAAGCCTGTTTGGGTTGCTGTTGCGTAAACAAACTTTCAAAAGCCGCCAAGTCAGTAATATATCGCTCAGTGTATTCCGTGGCCTGAAAAACAGCAGTCAAATCTTTGATCGCGGTTTTCACTGATTCAGAAGACGCACCCGAACCCAGCGATTGAGGTGTTTCGAATTGATTTTGATAAATTTGAAGATTGAGGTTAATCCCTGTCAACATCTGATTCAAGGCATCGGCGTATAATTGCTGAAATTCTTGTTTGTACAGGGCTTTGTCCGATTCAGGTGTTTCAGTATTCGAAGACGTTGTCAGGGCATTGGCAGCCAAAACCATTGCAGGTAAGACTTTCTCTGCGGCGGCTTGATAAGCCTCTATGTCGGGTGCGACAAATTGCAGACGACCTGAAATTTGCAAAAAGGCGTTACGGGCTTGGTTTAAGGCATTGCGGGCAGATAAACTGGCCGAATTGGCAGAAATATCGAGTGGATCTTGAAAGAAATTACTGGCAGAGGGCGAGGGTACGCTGCCAGTCGTAGAAATCTCGCCACAAGCAACAAGAGAAAAAATTGCCCCCAAGCATAACACCGTTGCCGAAATTTTCGATGGCATTTTAGGCCAAGATAAGTCTTGCTGATAATTCATAGATCCCAACTCTCTTTGTTTTGCACTTATTATAAACTCCCTAGCGGATTCCATTCCATCCTTTAGCGTAATAAGTTAAAAGTCGCGGTTGCATCAAACTGTTAATTTGAATCGCCTCCAAATCCAATAAAAGATCCTCTGGAAACATAAACAAGGCCGGCAGTGTTTGGGTATTTAAAAAACGCATCGAAATATCTTTGTTTAAACGCCACTGCTTGAAATCAAGCGGATAACGACTGGCCAATTGAAAGCCCCAATTGCCAAAAGAGGGGATATCTACTTGGTAAGGCAAAACATGAAAACCAGCGTGTTTTAATGTTTTGTGAATCGACCAAAAAGCTTCACGGGCAAAAAAGGGTGAAGTACTTTGGGTCACCATCACCCCTTGATAACTCAAACGTTTTTTTAAGAGTTGATAAAATTCATGGGCATATAATTTGGCCAAAGCCGTATGACTGGGGTCAGGCAAATCCACCAAAACAACGTCATAGACCTGATCATCCTGTTCGATAAATTTATAGGCATCTTGATTGATAATTTTGAGTTTGGGGTGGCTCAAACTGCCCTGATTCAACTGAGTCAAAAAGGATTCTGTTTTAAAAATCTCAGTCATGGCTGGGTCTAAATCGACCAAGACCACTTGCTCGAGTTGGGGATATTTCAAGACCTCTCGCGCAGCCAAGCCATCCCCTCCGCCTAAAATTAAGACTTTGCGGGCCCGGGGGGCAGCCGAAAATGGCACATGCACCAAACTCTCATGATAACGATATTCATCGAGAGAACTGAACTGCAATCCCCCATTGATATACAATCGAATATCTTTGTGCCACCGGGTCAGGGTAATTTGCTGGTAAGCGGTCTGCTGAGAGAAAATCACCTCATCCCGGTACAAGCGTTGTTCCAAGAGTTCCTGTTGCGTCTGACTGGTGAGCAAGAAAAAGCTAAGCACCCCTAAAATACCCAGAAAACCAAGTACCAAAGCCGGAAAAAAACGCAAAAGGGTACGGTGTCGAACAAAATTAATCAAAGCAATACAGAGATTTAAAACCCCCAGAATCAGCGCTGTGCGAATCAAACCTAAGTGGGGTAAAAACAAAATCGGAAAAAGCAGGGCACCGATCAAGCCCCCAATATAATCGTAGGTTAAAACATGGGCCACATTTCGCCGCAGCGTTTCTTGCTGTTCCATTAATCGGATCAAAAGCGGGATTTCAATCCCAACCAATGCCCCAATCAAAAGAGTGACGGCCACCATGGCGTATTCATAACTATCGCCCAAAGTATAAGACCAAAATAAAAAGAGGGCCGACACCCCGCCGATGAGACCAATTAGGAGTTCAGACAAAACGAAAGCATCAAAGAGGTGATGCTTGACAAATTTTGAGGCAAAAGCGCCCAGGCCCATGGCACTCATATACAGTCCAATGGTCACTGAAAAATAGAAGACAGAATCGCCCCAAAGATAGGAAGATACCGCGCCAATAATCAATTCATAAATAATGCCACATACAGCCACGACCAAAATGCTCAAATAGAGCAAAGGAGTGGAAATGCTTAGACCCACGTGGGGAACCAGCGCAGCAGATTATAATACCACCAGGGGATGGGAAAGGCTGAGTAGATCGGATAAAACATCACAAATAAGCCACAAGCCAAGGTCATATAGCCGCGCACGACCCAGGGACCCGCACTTTTCCAGCGCTCCACTGCAAAACCCAAAACAGCAGCAATGGAGAGACAGGCGTAAGGCACTGCCTCGAAAAAGTAGTGGGCAAAATTCAGGGTTCGGGGTGAAAGGCCCCAGGGCAGATACATAAAGAGGCAGGCAAAACCCAAAAACCAGAGATTCAGGTTTTTCCGCAGCAAGCCCTGCCAAATAACCACCAACACCACAGGCATCGATAGCCACCAAATTGCAGGGTTGCCCAAAGCCAGAATTCCACCAATCGTGTTATTGCCATTGTTATGAAAATAATACCAGGTGGGCCGCACAAGCCAAGGCCAAGTATACCAAGCAGAATAATAGGGATGGGGATCCGTAAGTTGAGCATGATAACGCCAAATCCCTTTTTGCATTTCGATCACCTCTTGGACCGAATGACCCAAGTTCATGTACTGATAATAAGAGGCCAAGTACAAAATCGCCGGGATCAAAACAACTGCAACGGGAATAATTGCCAAAGGTAAAAAAGTATAGAGCCAACGTTGAAAAGTATTCCCTATCTTGGCAAAATAACGGTACATCAGGAGAGAGGGAATCACGACCCCAATTGCCAAAACCCCCATCATAAAGCCATATGACCAGAGCGAGGTCCAGCGGGTACAGAGCGAAAGCCCAATAAAGACGACGGCTCCCAAGAAGTAAAAATAACTTGAGAGATAGTTTTTGGTTGAATCCAGGCGGTACCAATAGACCTGGAAGAAGCGCCAAGTAAACATCAGCGCAGTAACTTGAAACAGCGTAGCAAAGATATTGGTCATGGCTGTACGCGATTGGACAAAGTAGACCCCATCACAGGCCAAAAGAAGCGTGGCACATACGGCTTGCCAGCGATGAGGCAGGGTAAAACGGGCCAATAAATAGACCGAGAGCAAAAGAAAAGAACCTGCGATCACCGGCAAAATACGCCAGCCAACACCTGTTAATTCATAGACATTGACCCCAACTGCGATCAAGAGCTTGGCCAAAGGTGGATGCACCCATTCAAAGGGATGCATACCCAGAACATATTCGCCACCGGCACGGGCGTGGTAGACCTCATCAAAAACCATTTCAGGCGGGAATTCTAAGCGCCACAATTTAAGCAGGGCAGAACCCGCGACAAACAAAGCAATGATTTTAATGTCCTGCCAGTCCAATGGACGGGGAACAGGAATCAGGTCTTTGACATTCAAACTAACGATTCTTTGCCACAATTTAATTGAACTTTCTTTGAGTCTTTCAGAAGCATCCAACAAGGGACCTTGCACCAAAACAAAGACAATCCAAGCAAAGATGGCGATGTTCAAGACGGCAAAAAGCTTGTACCAACCCTTGGCCAACAATTCATTCATACTGTATAAAAATGAAGGAAAATTCAACTCGCGTTTGGTGCCAGGCAACTCATATAACAGATTGAGCATAAAAATAAACGAGAGCGAATAAAAAGATGCCACCAAACGGCGATTTAAAACCATCGATCCCAGTAGAAAAAACAAACCGCTGAATAAATAACGTTCATGCATGCGGGTCGGAAAGAGAAAAAAGGCAATCATGATCAGGGTAGAGGTATGCCAAATCACAATCCCACCGTCTTCGTCTTCTTTGGGACGATTTTGCCAAAAGAAAAGCAATGCCCCAGCATAGGCCAAGGAGAAAAGAATCAGGCCCCAAGTTTTATGCTGCCAGAGCAGACTCGGATTGCCGCCACCAATTCCAAAGATACCTCTGGAAACGTCACTTTGCCACATGTTGGTCAAAGACCAGAAATTAAAGGCTTGAATAGAGCTGTAAGGATAGAGATTGGCCTGATTTATATACTGATTTACAAACCAGGAGATCATTTGATTCGAAGGCACAAAAATAGCTGTTAGAGCAAGGGTGGCCAGCAAAGATCCTACCAAACCGCCAGCCAATTGAGACCAACGCCGCCGCCACAGAGCCCAGAGCAAAACAAAGGGCATTAAAATCAGCCCCTGGGGCTTGACCAGGATATTCAAGGTAGTGACAAGAATAGCCCCTCCCTCTTGTTTCTTCAGCATCAACCAAACAGCCAAAAATTGCAGCACAAGCGTAATCGAATCGACCTGTCCCCACATGGCAGACTCATAGACAACTGCTGGGTGAATGGCAAAAATAGCAGCGGGAATAATCGCCAAAAAGAAGGGGATATAACGCTTTAAAATGACTACAAAAAGAGCCATACAGCCCAAGTCAGCCAGTATAGACGGCATTTTTACGAGCAGAGTAAAAAAGCCTTTGTTCCAATTGGCGAAATTGGGATCAAAAATGGCATAAAATTTGCCAATGCCCCAAAGTACCAAAATATACAAAGGCGGATAATCACACCAAACTCCTTTGGCTGGGTCCACACTTTTATAAAAGCTGTGGAAATCATGGCGAGCCACATGCATCGCCCACGCTTTAAAGTTATTAATATCTGTCGGGTGACCGTGCATGGTATTGGACAATACAATCCGCAATACCAAGGCGGCAACCAAAAGCGTTGCTAGGACCCAAAATTCTTGTGATTTCCAAAAAGCGGGAACGGATGTTGTTATTTCTTGTTCTTCGTTATTCAGTGCTGCGTCTGTCATTCACGTCTATTTCCATGTCAAGTGCAAGTAAAGCGGCCCCCACAACCCCCGCGGAAGATCCCAATTGAGCCAAAGAGATAATGTTAGGGTTTTGCAAAGGCATACTCATTATAGCGCCAATACGGTCTTGTACAGGTTTCAATAAAAGCATTTCTCCCTGTGAAGAGATTCCACCGCCCAACACCAGATGTTCAGGCGCCAAGGTATTGAGGATATTTGTACAGCCCACGGCCAGCATTTCAATAAAATGGGCTACGGTTTCTTTGGCAATCACATCTCCCTGAAGAGCCTGCTCAAAAATAGCTGGCCCTTTCACAGATAAATCGCCCCCACGCAAGCGATAGCCTTTGATCAATCCATTTCCAGAAACATAAGCCTCTAAACAGCCTTGTTGGCCGCAATTGCACATGCGACCACCGGCTTGCACAATCATATGTCCAAAACCAATACCCAGACCATGATTGCCTCGCAGCAAACGTCCATTCACAATCACGCCACTGCCCAAACCAGTGCCCAGGGTCAATAAAACAAAATGCTGACTCTGTTTGCCACTGCCCAAGCAATATTCTCCCCAGGCAGCGACATTGGCATCATTGTCAACAATCACCGGCACACCTAAGCGTTTTTCTAAAGCCGTCCGCAAAGAACGTCCTTCCCAACCTGGTAAATTAGGGGTGCAACCCAAAATTTCCCCTTCAGGAAAGGCCACCAACCCAGGCGTGCCAACACCTACCGGCAAATCTCCATATTGCTCAAGCAGTGCTTGGATTTGCTCACAGATCAAATCCAAGATACTTTGCCCGCCCAATTCCACAGGTGTTGCAACCCTGGTTTGAGCAAGAATTTCACCAGATTCTTGAACCACTGCCAAATGAAGTTTGGTCCCACCTAAATCAACCCCAATTGCCGAGCGCATATTAAATCCTCTCTTTACCAATGCTCTCATCGTCCTTCAGCTCATAAGCTGAAGGAATCAAACCATAACGACCAGGACGATAGACAACCGGTTTGGACATTGTTTTTTCAAGCACCGTTTCAAAGGGCTCCATCGCGATCACTGTGCCCCCGTAAAGTCGTTCCAAACAAATCAATTCAGCCTGTTTTAAATTCTGCTTGACTTGAAAAAGTTGCTCCAATTGGCTCTGCAATTTTTGTAATGTGAACTCCAAGCGGGGTGTGCGACTGCGGAGATGTCTGAGCATAATATCATCCTGACTGCGCTTTTCCTTGAGAACATATTCAGAGATAGTCATTCTCATTTCTGACAATCGGGTATCACAGCGATCTTTTTCTTTCTGCAACTGCTGAATTTTATCTATGAGATAGGGGTTATTACCGATAAAAAGCTGCGATAAAAGGCCTGCCGAGCCAATCGTCTTGGCCCGAATGGAAATACTCGCACGCGTTTCTCCCCCAATGATTGAATCTGCTTCGATACAGTCCAAAGCAACACTATAAGATTGTGTCAATGTTTTGGCATAAATGGATTGCTGTGCTTCCAAAGTACAGCGTTCAGCAAATCCCAAACAGATATGATTAGCAGCTTTGATCACAGCGATATCTTTGCCTTTAATCCCTTTTGCAATGAAAACATTTCCGCCTGAAAGGATCACTGCAGCATCCACATTTCCATTGACAAAGACATCTCCCTCAGCACTCAAACGTACATGATCCTGAACCGAACCATTGATAACAACCATGCCAGGAAAATGGCGAGACTCACTCAAATCTCTGTCTAAGATATACATCGGTTGAATATGAATGTTGTGGGGAAGTTGAACCAAAGGACAGCCTTCAATCGTTGATACCAATACCTGTCCGTCCTGCTCTTCAATATGCAGATTTTTCATTTTGGGAAAAGGCAGATCTCTTCCCCACACACCCGAAATCAATTCACCGCGCAGACTCATTCCCGGTGCACCGGCTGTTGCTGCATGTTTACGCAAAATAGGGGTGTTTGCAGGTCTCAGATTTTTTTTAAAATCAGGCCACTCAATCTGGGTTGAAGCCTGTTTAAAACCCGCCAATAAATGTTGAAAAGGCTCAGGCTGAGATGAGGTTAAAACCTCAAAATAAGCGTCTTCACCTATTTCGGGCGCAATGCCTGTCGCAACCAACTCCCGCTTACAACCGCCTATCTGGACAATTTCAACCAATTTGCGATGATGAATGCCATAGGTAATGCCTTGATCTTTTAAAAAATCAAGCAAAGATCTTAAATTTAATTGATAGCCAGTTTGAGGCCTGGGCAAAGGCAAAACCGTTAAAAAAACCTGATGTTGGTATTTTTCTGACAAACGGGGAAAATGGAGCTGAAATTGATAAAAGATCATACATGCGCAGCAGGGCAGAGTGCTGCCAAAAAACAGCGCTCGCATTGTGGCACTCGGGCCTTACAAAGAGACCGGCCATGGGAAATCATCAAATGGGGAAAGAGCACCCAATCCGTTTCAGGAACGAGAGCCATGAGGTCTTGCTCAATCTTTTCTGGCTGGGTTGCCTGGGTCAAACCCAAACGCTGAGAAAGCCTGGAAACGTGGGTATCCACAACAACGCCGTCAGCTTTACCAAAGGCATTGCCCATGACCACATTGGCAGTTTTACGCCCCACGCCCCGCAAAGCGACCAACTTGGCCAAGTCATTAGGCACTTCGCCCCCATGTTCGCTCAAAATTTGCTGAGAGGCCTGTTGGATCGACAGAGCTTTGTTACGGAAAAAACCCGTGGGACGAATATCCTGCTCCAAATCCAAGAGATCTGCTTGGGCAAAATCTTGGGGACCTGCGTATTTTTGAAAAAGATCTGCCGTAACCAAATTCACGCGCACATCGGTACATTGGGCCGAGAGAATGGTTGCCACCATCAATTCAAAGGGATTTGAATAATGAAGAGCACAATGCGCATCTGGATAATGCTGCTTGAGGGCACTTATAATCAGCTGCACTTTTTTGGGCTTTCGCACGCCATCACTCCTAACATAAGAAAACAGGAAAGGCACCCGAAAGGATGCCTCACCTGTAATTTCAATTGATTATTTTTTCTGAGGTGTGGCGTCACCAGCGTAAGGATTCAGCATTTTTTCAACTTCCTCCTCTTTGACCTGGCGGGTCCGTTCAATCAACTCAAGCTGCGTAAGTGCCTTTGTTTCATTTTTCTTGCTGCGTGTCTCAGCATTGACCAAAATGATATTAATGCGCCGATTGCGGGCCCGGTTTTCAGAATTGATATTGGGCACCAAAGGACGGGTATCTCCATAAGCAGCGGCTGAAATCTTGGTGGAATTAAAACCCACCTCGCGAATAAAGAAACGCACGACTTCTGTTGCTCTTAAGGCAGACAACTCCCAATTGGAAGCCATTTTAGCTGTGTTGACCTTTTCGTCATCGGTATGGCCTTCGACAATCACCTGGGCATCGGTATCTTTACAGAATTGGGCAACCTCTTTCAACAAACGCACAACACGGGGTTTGATGGCCGATTCACCGGGGTCAAAAAAGATACTGTCCACAATCGAAATAATCGTACCGCGCTCATCAGTCGAAAAACTGACGGATTTATCAATCCCAAAAGCACGAGCAGCTTCTTCAATCGCTTCACTGGCTGCGGTAATCACCGAACGGGTGGGTGAAGACAGAATCGAAATCCCCACCGCACTGGCTTGTACGGACTCTTTATTCAAGGCCCGGCGCAGCGATTCCGAAATCGCCAACAATTTATCTTTGGAAACCTCCGAAGAGGCAAACATGACCACAAAGAAAATCATCAGCAGCGAAATAAGATCCGCATAGGTGGTCAACCAACGCTCTGTATTTTCAGGTGCTGCATCTCTTTTTTTACGAGCCATGTTCTTTTACCTGCCCCTTAATCATCAGCCAGACGGCGTTTTTTGCCGCCTGCCGCGCCTTTTTTGCGCTTTTTGCCCTTCATTTTAGAGCCTTTGGGCAATTTCTTGACGGGCTTGTATTTCATATACTCATTGGAGAAATCTTTGCACAAGGTCTTGTCATCAGCTTCGTTGATCAACTCAGCCAACATCAGTTTAACGTCTTCGATCCCAATTTCTTTGGCCTCGGTGTGCTTTTTCACTTCTGCCATCAGAGCCATCGCGCGCTCTTGATCTTGGGGGTTCATATAGGTGGTGTATTCGATATGTTTGTCGGTCTTTTTCTTACCAACTTTGCCACCTTCAATTTTGGCACGCATTTTTTCATCAACATACGACTTCATGACTTTGTCGATGGTATCTGCGGTGCTGCCAGCTTGAATGGCCAACATGCCGTCAATATACATCCCTTTGACCAAGGCCTCGATCGTATTTTTGGTTTTGAGCTTACCACTGATAGGCAAGACAAAGACGTTGGCAAAGAACACACCGTAAAGGGTGGTCAAAAGTGCCAGAGCCAAAGCGGAACCCAGTGCAGCCATATCGTCCAAATTGCCCATGGCCTGAACGATCCCAAGAACCGTACCCAACATCCCGAAGGTAGGAAGGTAACCCGCTAAAGCGTCCATAAATGCAGTGTTTGAACCATGACGGGTTTCGGCACTGGAAAGCTCAGCTTCCATAATTGTTCTGACAATTTCAGAATCGGTACCAGCAACCAAGAGTTTAATACCACGGCGAACAAATTCATTGGGGGCAGTGGGAATTTCTGAGGTCAAGGCTGGCAAACCGCCGCTTCTGGCTTTATCAGCCATACGCTTCATATCCACGACAACCAACTCTTGACGGGTAGGATATGGCAAAATTGCCTGTAAATATAAAACAGGCAACTTAAATAGCATTGCAAAACCAGAGCCCACAGCGGCAGAGCCCAAAGACCCCCCCAGCACCACTATCAAAGAAGCTGGATCATAATAATCCTGCAAACGCTGATTACTCATCAACATCGCAATATAGATGCTGGCAAGAACCAAAGGTAAACCTAAAATAACCCCCATGGTGTTATCCCCTTAAAAATTCAGACTTCATCGTGTGTTTCCTCATTCAGGTGCGGATATTCAGCAACTGCCTTTGGATCAGCTTCATCCGCAGGCAAAAGGCCATCGGCCTCTATCCAGTCAAAGGAGCGCTGAGAGTCTGGTATGCGCACGTGTTTTTTCACAGGCCAGTCACTGAAAACAATGCGTTTGTATTCAATCACTTTCTGCCAGACTTCGTCGACACTTTCTTTGACAACCATTCGCTTTTTATCAATCGTGAGTGTTACAACTGTCTCAGGTGTAGCCTCAAACATCTCTATCAGTTCGGCATTGATAAAAAACGCACGGCCGTCCAAACGGGTTAACTTTATCATACAATTAACCAAATTTTCGAACCGAAGTAAAATGCATCGGTCACAGTTTGGCGTTGCCTACTTTATTTCAGTTCAATTTTCTTTTCATTGTACAATAAAAATATGAATGATCCAAACGGCCCCAAAGAGCAACAATCTAATCCAAAACTCTCCTCAAGAGCCACCAATTTTTTGATGAGTTCTGGCTCGATGGGCTCGTCTGTGGGACAAGTCAGTCAGACGGGACCCATGCCCCCTGAAGCAGCCAGTAATCCTGTAAATGAAACAGTGGAACAAACGCCTCCTCCGCCAACGGAGCCCAAAGCACCGCGCACGGGGGTCATCAGCTCGACCATTTATCCGGCTCAGCGCCCAGGAACACAACCCCAAGAGCCAAGCCCAGGCTCTTCAGCCAATCGAACCAATCAATTGTCACCAACAAAATCGGGCACGGCCAGTTCTCAACAGAGCAAAAAATTATCAATCGAAGAAAAAGCCCGTTTACAAGATCAAAAAATAGACAATATTGCCGAGCGCATTACCAACGTCTTAAAACAATTATCCGATTTTAAAACCGGCATGTTAGACACCCGTTTAGCACCGAGCCAAAAATTACAATTTATTGCCGACAAATATCCGGGCATGGCCAAATTTTTAGGTACGCTTCTGACCCAGTTAGAGCCAGTGATCATGCTCATGCAACGCATCAATCAAAAATTGATTGAAAAAAACCTGATCCAAGGTCGACGTAAAAAATTTCAAAATGATGCCGACTATGCAGATCCAGCGGAAAATGAACAGCCTCCTGCTCCTCCCCCCAAAGTGTCATTTTTAGAGCTGGCAGAGAAAAACATTGTCTTCTGTGATAACCGCAAACGCCCTCTTTACTCGCTTGAGCAAATGCGGGGAAAACATGGCTATACCGCCAGTGAAGAAGTGCTTGTACCGATGATAATGGAAAATATCATCCAGGCTTTTCAAGAGGTGGCCCCCAAAGCCAAAGCCATTCCCACTCCCCAAAGTGGGATGTATGCAGGTCGACCGATGGATCAAGTCATGAACAATATCAGCGAAGATGAGATCATGCTGTTTTTAAACTACGTACAAAAATTTCCCCGCGGCTACGTCGGCAAAAATTTCAGAATTACTGAATCTTTTGCCGGTTGGGTCGTGAGTGGAACTCCGGACGACTAATGAAACGTGTATTAATCATCGAAGACTCAGCCTTTATCCGGCATATATTAATTGAAAACTTGGTTGAGCTGCAAATGGAAATTGTAGGAGAAGGGTGTACCCCAGATGAAGGTCTTGCGCTTTTCAAAGCCTATACTCCCGATGTCACCTTAATCGACTATAGCTTATCCAATCAAACAGGTTTTCAACTGGCAGAAGAACTTCTGAAACACGATATTTATGCGCGTTTAATCCTGATGATTCCCCATCGCATGTTCTACCATTCCCACGATTTAATTGCGATGGGTATCCGGGCTGTGATTACCAAACCCTTTTATCCCGAAAAACTACAAAGCACCTTAATTGAAGTCATTGAAGATCTTTAAAAACAAAAGTCTGCGCATCAAAGCACAGACTTTTGTGAGAAATAAGGTGGAGGTAAGCGGATTCGAACCGCTGACCCCTTGCATGCCATGCAAGTGCTCTACCAGCTGAGCTATACCCCCGCAACGAAATTTACTTTACCATGAAAGAATGAGCAGTGTCGATTCTATTGAATAAAAAATTTCTGTTCTCAAAAATACAATCACCATCAGAGTAAAATAATTGCATGAGAAAAACATTCGCTTTCACGTTGATTTTAATCATGCTTACGGCCTGTCAATATTTTCCTTCAGCCACAAAAAAAGCCGAGGGAATAAAACCGCCCCGCTCACTTCATACCCAATTAAAATCTTCAGAAATAGAATCAAAGCTGAAACTGAAGATCTTAAGTGAAGTGAGTTCTTGGGATCAATCCGGCCATTTAAGATTACAACTCCGTCTGCAAAGCCCAAAAGAACACGTTCCCCAGACAGAGTTGCGCCATGCAATATATCAGAGCCTTGGGACATATCGTTCCAAATATTCGGTTATTTGGGCTGAAGTCATTAACAACCCAGATAGTCCCGCATGGCTGGCCCGTGCCGACTGGTTTGCACCGGAGGTACCTCCTCATTTGCGATATTCAGTCAGCCATCCCCAGGAAACCTTCCGAGGATTAAAAATTGAATATGCAAAACCTTAAGCGATGGACTTTGTGCCTCTGTCTGATATTGCCGGGATGCACTTTTGCAGAAAAACAAACAGTCCCTAAGCAAAAGCCTCAGGAAAAAATGGAAAGACTGGTGTTAAAAGAGGGAAACGGGTTTGCCGAGTGGACAATAACGGCAGATCTGCTCACCAAGACCTCAAAAGAAAAAAATGTCTACTCAATAAAACGCCCTATTGTCAACTGGAAAAATTGGGGGGAATTATCAGGAAGCAAAGGGACAATTTCAGAGGGCGAGTTAAAAATAGAAGATTGCACATTGATAAGAAACGACAAAAAAATTTCAAGCAAAGAAATAATTTTTAAAAAACAAGAAAATAAAATGTATTTGCCTTTTTTTCAGCTAGAGTCACACAGAATGAAGCTAAATGGCATGTCTTCTATTATTAATTTGTCAAATAAAAAATTAAATTTTAAACAGGGTCACGGGAAATATGTCTACTAGAAGGATTTATATTTGTAAAAAATGGCGAATCCCCTGATTGTCACCAATAATAACCAGCAAATCATTTTCGCTGATCACATGATCAGGTCCTGGGATAATCGCAAGTTCTGTCCCACCATGTTTAATCGCAACAACAGAAATACCAAACTTTACCCTCAGATTTAACTCAGCCAGGGTTCGATTAAGGACATGCTCAGGTGCTTTCATTTCAATCACACTAAATCGGGGATCCAATTGAAAGCTTTCAAGAATACTAGATTGCATGACCATTTGAGCCACACGTTTGCCCATATCGCGTTCAGGAAAAACCACTTGGGGCACATTCATGCGCTCTAAAATTTTACCGTGATTGGCATCAGAGGCCTTGGCGATTAACTTTTTAACCCCCAACTCCATGAGGTTAAGCGCAGTTAATATACTCGCCTGCAGGTCTTCTCCAATCGCAAGAATCACACCATCAAAGCCCTGTAAGCCCAATTCTTCTAAGGCATGAATATTGGTCGAATCCAAACAAATCGCCTGGGTCACCCATTCTTCGGTTTGGGCGCTTTGAACATTTTCTTCATCATTGTCGATGGCCAGTACTTCATGCCCTTGTGAACGAAGAGTGGCTGCAACACTGAGACCAAATCGCCCCAGACCAATGACCGCAAATTGCTTCATAAAAACTCCTTAACTAACAAGCAAATTTTCTTCAGGGTATTTTAATAATGATTGACGGTGATGCAACCAAAATGCCGTCCCCAATGTAATCACACCAACACGTCCGGCGTACATGGTCAGGATAATCAAAATTTGTCCGAACCCTGATAAAGTAGAAGTCAGACCGGCAGACAACCCAACTGTAGCAAAAGCGGATACCACTTCAAAGATAAGCACTGACAGCTCTTTTTTCTCAGTGAGTAGTAAAAGTAGGGTCACACTATTGATCCAAACGAGTGAGAATAAAAGAGTGGCCACCGCTTTATTGACAGTTGAGTCACTGATTTTGCGCTGAAACAGGACCAGATTATGGCGTCCCTGAAGTGAGAACAGCGATTTAAAAAAGACAACCGCAATGGTTGTGGTTTTAACTCCCCCGCCGGTTCCCCCTGGATTGGTCCCAATAAACATCAAGGTCAAGGTGATGAACAAAGTCGCTTGCCCGAGTTTGGCGGTGTCCAGAGCATTAAACCCCGCAGTTCTGGGCATGACCGATTGAAAAAAAGCATTGAGGAGCTTATCAAAAGCGCTCATAGAACCCAATGTTTGCGGGTTATTCAGCTCCAAATAGAGAATGGCATAGGTACCCAACACCAGAAGTCCCCCTGTCGCAATCAAACAGACACGGGTATGCAAAGACAAATATTTCCAGCGCAAGGGTTTTGAAGAATCTCGGAAGCGATTCCACAGTTCCGAAAGAACCGGATAACCCAGCCCGCCGAAAATAACCAAAGTGGCAATGGTAAGCAAAAGCAAAGGATTGGATTGGTACCCCATTAGGTTATCGCTGAAGAGTGCAAATCCTGCATTGTTAAAAGCAGAGACACTGTGAAAGAGAGCCAAGAAAAGGCCTTTACCCCAACCCACTTGAGGCACCCAGACTCCAGCCAAAAAACACATACCCAAACCTTCTATACATAAGGTCATTAATAAAATACGTTTGATAAAACGCACGACCCCACCGGGCCCCGGTAAGTCCAAGACCTGCTGCATGGCAAAACGTTCGCGCAAAGACAGTCTTTTTCCAACAGCCAAAACCATTAAGCTATAGAGGGTCATATAGCCCAACCCACCCAATTGAATCAAAGCCATTAAAATAACCTGACCCAGTGGGGTGTAATAAGTGGAGGGATCGACCACGCTCAGCCCTGTGACACAGACCGCAGAGGTAGCGGTAAACAAGGCGGTTAAAAACGTGCTAGTAGCAGGGTGCGTGACTGAAAAAGGCAACCAGAGAAAAAAAGCCCCAATCAAAATGAGAGCAAGAAAACCAATCAAAGTCAGCTGAGATGGCGTGAAATTCCATGTTTTGAGCTTTCGTTCTGTTCCAAAAAATAAACCTTCACTCACAAAATCAACACCTTATAATGAACTGCCTTAATTACTGCTTTCGCACCCACAAAAGAAGAGCCGAAACCTTTACGAGATAAGAAAAGGGATTCCATACCCACCTATGGGAAAGTATGCTAACATGCACAGCAATAAGGAGGCAATTCAGAAAGTTTAAGAAATGATTCAATAGAGATTAAAGAAATGATTAAACTAAGTTTATTTCCAAAAGACAAAAAATTTTTCGTCTTATTCAACAATCTTTCACAATGTCTTGTTGAAATAGCTAAAGAATTCCAGCTTTTTTTACATACTTATCAAGACAATCCCATTGTAACAGCCAATCAGACCCGTGATCTGGTAGAAAGCTCTGTCGCTCTCAAAAAAATTGTGAGCCTGGACTCTCATGGAGACGGTCTGTCTGAGGATCTCCTCAAAAATTTATTTTCCACTTTTGTGACGCCCATGGATCGGGAAGATATCCATGCCTTAACCAAAACATTGACCAGTATTATTGCCCACGTCAATGGAGCTGCTCGCCGTTTTGATATGTACCATGTTCACAGCGTCGAGCCAGCAGTGCACGAACTCACTCAAATTCTCTTGGAATGTACCAATGAATTGGCTTTCCTGATCGAAAGACTGGACAACCTCAGTTCGCTCGAACGATTTACCCCCCATCTTGAAAAACTAAATCAGCTTGAAAAAGAGGCGGATAAAATTTATCGCTCCTCAATTAAACAATTGTTTAATGAACCCCAAGATACCTTGCATGTGATGAAATGGAAAGACATTTTTGAATGTCTCGAAAATGCCATTGATAAGTGCCACAGCGCAGGCTCAATTTTGATGGGGATTATTTTGAAGTATGCTTGATTCCTTCGTCTTATTGGTTTGTGTTGTTATCTTCGCTTTGGTTTTTGACTATATCAATGGTTTTCACGATACTGCAAATTCAATTGCTACCGTTGTTTCGACACGGGTTCTGAGACCTTCCCAAGCCGTAATGATGGCTGCTGCGCTGAATTTGTTCGGTGCATTTTTGGGTGTCGAAGTAGCCAAAACAATTGGAAAAGGCATGGTCTCAGGCGCTTCCGTCACACAAGTAACCGTTTTAGCGGCCTTGATAGGCGCCATTATTTGGAATCTGGTCACCTGGTATTTTGGCATCCCTTCCAGTTCGTCTCACGCCTTGATAGGCGCCTTGTGCGGTTCTGCTGCAGCTTACAGCGGGCTAAGTGCTCTGAATATGCAAGGGCTGATGCAAAAGGTGTTTATACCGATGATTATCTCACCAACACTGGGCTTGGTCGTCGGTTTTTTAGTCATGACTTCACTCTATTGGATGCTCGTAAAAGCCAAGCCAGGTTTTGTCAATCGTTGGTTTTCAAAATTACAGCTGGTTTCAGCAGGTTTTATGGCCCTGAGTCATGGTTCAAACGATGCCCAAAAAACAATGGGGATTATCACCTTGGCTTTAATGAGTTATTACGGCACACCCGCTGGAAATCACGATTTTCAAATCCCATTTTGGGTGGTTCTGTCTTGTGCCTTGGCCATGGGTATGGGTACTCTGGCAGGTGGCTGGAAAATCATTCACACCATGGGCAGTAAAATGATCAAACTTCAACCCATTCATGGCTTTGCAGCCGAAACCTCGGCAGCCATCATGATTATGACAGCCTCTCATATGGGCATGCCTGTCAGCACCACGCATGTCATCTCCAGCTCAATCATGGGAGTAGGTGCCTCCAAACGATTTTCGGCAGTCCGTTGGGGAATTGTTGGAAGTATTGTTTGGGCCTGGGTGCTTACATTTCCTCTGTCTTTTATCTTAGGGGGAGGCGCCTTTTTGCTCCTCAATATTTTCTTTCATTAAGCTAACCCCATTGATTGCGTTTCCAAACCAAGAAAGAAGCACTTAAAGCTGTTAGCCCGTCTGCCAGCCAAGCAGCAAACCAAGCAGGCACTCGCCCGGAGTCTCCCATAGCTGTACCAATCGCAAAAAACAAATAGTAGACAAAGATCAAAAGCAAACTAAAACCAAACCCCTGCAAACGACTGCTCAAGGTGCGAGCCCCCATGGCTGCTCCCAAAAGGATGAAAATCAGAGTGGTCATGGGCAGTGCTATTTTTTGATGCCAGCGTACTTTTAAAGCAGACACATTTTGTCCACTGGCTTCTAAATGCTGAATATATTGGTGCAATTCAGACAAACTCATTTCCAGCGGAAGTCGACTTTCCTGCATGATTTTTTGAGTAGACAATTGTAGTGGGTATTGAAATTTCAAAAAATCAACTGATTGAAAACGCCCATCAAAGGTCGATTTAAAGATTTTTCCAGAAAAAAATGTCCACTGACCATCCTGAAGTGAAGCACGCTTGGCCTGAAGTAAACTGACTGAATTTTTGGGTTCAAAGATCTGTAGAACAAGATCATACAGATATTTTTTGTCTGCTTGTCTGGCATATAAAAGATACTTCAACTGTCCAGATTCAATTTGCCGAAATACAAGATGGGATTGTAAAACAGGAATTTCAGGCTGACGGGTTTGGGCATAGTGCAATAATTGACGGGCCGAAAAAGCCGATGCTGGCAAAAGGGTTTCATTCAAGATGATTGCAAGCAAAGCCAAAAAGCTACCGCCCAATATCAGCGGTTGTAAAAGTTGATAAAAACTCCAACCCATCATTCTCAAAGAAAGCAGTTCTCCATCTCCAGACAAACGAGAGAAAGCCAGCATACTGCCCAATAAAGAGGCCATAGGCAATGTGTAAAAAAGCATTTCAGGAATGCGCGCCAAGAATATTTGCAAAGCCAGAGTAAAGGGAATTTGAAACTGAACACTTTGCTCCAACAAATTGAAGAGCACAAAGCCCGTGGTTAAAATACAGCCCATCATCACAACAGAAAAGAGAAAAGGGCTGAAAAACTCAAGCAAAATATAGCGTTGAACCAAAAAAGAAGAGCGGCTAAACAGCGGGAGACTCGTACAAATCTGCGTCCAGGTCATCAAAATTGACTTGGCTCAGATCGGCAATACTTTCTTCTTTTCTGCGCATGATTTCTTCGTCCGTAAAAGGAAAACGCATTTTGGAACGATAGCGTTGGAACTTAAACTCGCTGCCCAAATAATACCTTCTGGCCAAAGGATTTTGGGCAACCTCTTCGGAGGGGCCACTGACAATCACATTACCACGGGTCAAAATATAGGCCCAGTCTGTAATTCCAAGCGTCTCCTGGACATTGTGATCGGTGATCAAAATACCAATTGTCCGCTTTTGTAAATGGACAATCATTTCTTTAATCCCTGCCACGGCAATTGGATCAATCCCGCTAAAAGGTTCATCCAACAATAAAAAAGAGGGGTTGGTGGCAACAGCTCGCGCGATCTCAACCCGCCTGCGCTCACCACCAGACAATTGGTGACCTTTTGATTTACGCACATGCTGCAAATTGAATTCTTCTAATAGTTCATCCAAACGGACCTTTTGTTCGGCACGGGGAACCTTTAACAATTGCCAGATAGCCTTGATATTATCTTCAACTGACAGTTTTCGAAAAACAGATGCTTCCTGAGGCAAATAGCTGATACCCAAACGGGCCCGTTTGTGCATGGGTAATTTGGAAATACGTTTACCATCAAAAAAGACATTCCCTTTTTCGGGAGAAACCAACCCGACAACCATATAAAAAGTAGTCGTTTTACCCGCCCCATTGGGCCCCAAAAGACCGACAACCTCTCCCCTGCCCACTCGGATATTGACATTATTGACGACCCGACGTTTGCGGTAAGTTTTGATCAGCCCCTTGGTTTCAATCATGGATGTTTGGCCGTACTCAGAATACGCTTTTCACTGACAGGATCAAAAAGGTGGACATGTCGGGTGTCCAACCAAACGGGAATTTCCGTCCCCGAAGTGATGTGAAGAACTTTAATGGTGTCCACTTCGGCCACCAATTTGTGTTTATCGCCCACAGAAAGGTGGATAAATGTGCGCGAACCAGAAGGTTCAACCACATCCACCCAAGCTTGAACAGATTGCCACTCAGGAATGGAGGTGTCCACATCTGTTAAAGCCAAAAATTCAGGTCGAATCCCAAAGGTCATTTCTTTGCCTTTAAAGGCATCAATTTCTGAACTGGCATCTGTGCGTTTTAAGTTTAAACTCAAACCAGGCGCCTCTACTTTGACAGTCGTACTATCCAGGTCAGAAACTTTGACTTGTAAAAAATTCATAGAGGGACTACCAATAAAACCAGCAACAAAGAGATTGGTCGGAAATTCATAAGCAACAGCAGGTGTAGCCAATTGCTGAATAATTCCCCCTTTCATAACAGCAATCCGATCGCCCATGGTCATGGCTTCGATCTGGTCGTGGGTGACATAGACCGTGGTAATACCCAATTTTTGCTGCAGGCGCTTGATCTCTGTGCGCGTCTGCATACGCAACTTGGCATCAAGGTTAGAAAGCGGTTCATCCATCAAAAAGACCTGAGAATCACGCACCAAAGCCCGACCCAAGGCGACACGCTGCCGTTGTCCACCCGACAACTCTTTCGGTTTGCGTTGCAAGTAGGGCTTGATATCCAACATATCTGCGGCTTCTTGGACTTTTTTCTCAATCTCAGACTTCGAATATTTGCGCAGTTTTAAGCCAAAAGCAATATTGTCATAAACGGTCATATGCGGGTAGAGCGCATAATTCTGAAAAACCATGGCAATATCACGATCTTTGGGGGGGATATTAGTCACATCACGATCACCAATTGTAATCGTACCTTCATTGGCGGTCTCTAAACCTGCGATCAGACGCAAAGTTGTGGATTTGCCACAGCCACTGCCGCCCACAAGTACCAAAAATTCGCCATCTTTGATATGCAAAGAAAGGGATTTAATGATTTCCACAGTCCCGTAACGTTTAACAATATTGGTTAATTTGACTTCACCCATAAATCAATTCGAGCCCTCTTTCATGATTTTCCAAAATAAATCCGCCGAATGGCAGATAAATGCTCCGAGTAGCTCTTAGAAAAAGCATGAGAGCCATCTCCACGGGCAACAAAATACAAATAGGCTGTCTTTTCGGGGTATAACACAGCTTTAATCGCAGCAACCCCAGGATTGCCAATGGGTCCTGGAGGCAAACCACCATACCGATAGGTATTATAAGGCGAATCGACCCGAATGTCTTTGAGAGATAAACCTTTAGGTCCTTGGTGCCACCCCAAAGCATACTCAGTGGTTGGATCCGACTCCAGTTTCATGCCAATAGACAGGCGCTTCAGGAAAACCCCCGCAATCACTGGTAGCTCCCGATCTAAAAGTCCTTCTAACTCAACAACCGAAGCCAAGGTAATGGTTTGATGTAAATCCAATTTATGCGTTGGCGGGCGATTCTCCCAAATGGGCAAGACAACCTCTTGAAAGCGCTTAAGTTGGGCTTCTATGAGATCTTTTTCGACTCCCTGCAAAAAATAGGTATCGGGATAAAGAAAGCCTTCCAAAGATTTACCTGACTTTAAAAAAGGGTACTTTTGAAAAAGATCTGCATCAGGTTTCTGCGCAATTTCAATATAGCGCTCGGGCGAGAGCAGATACTCATTCAAGCGACGGGACGCTTGATTGATACGATAGCCTTCAGGAATGGTATACGGAATTTTTTCAGTCAAACCCTGTGTGAGTTTTTTGACAATATCAGCGGCCGACATGTGAGGGGAAAGGCGATAATAGCCTGACTGTATTTTACTTTGTAACCCTTTGAGTTTTACGTAGAGTTTAAAGGCATCAGGATTGCGTATCAGTTTTTTCTCAGCCAAATCCTGGGTGACCTGACTAAATGTCGCCCCCGTTTGGATACGGTACAAAACCGACTTTTCCGAAGTTTTTACAGGCGTCAATTCTTGAGTAAAAAACCACCCAGCAGCCAACAACGTCAATAAAAAACCAACAACAGCAAGGCCAAACCAGCGCAGCAAAGACATTTGTGGCCGATTAATCCAAATAAAAGGCAGTCACAATTTTGTGCTGCTCATGGGCAAATTGAATGGTTTGTTTGAGAGTCATGCTGGTGTGATACAGGAAAATAACCAATTGCTGGCATTTGCCAATAATTTCGGTGTAACAGAGTTCGCTGGCCTGAGCCAGGGTCATATTTGTTCTTTCGGGATACTCAATGACCGTACTTAAAGTGAGAAGCTGCTCCCGACTTTCGTCGGGCTGTTGCTCAATTGTCTGTGGAAGGATGACAATGAGATTATCGGGATTGGCACGTTGAACACCTTTAATCACCGCAAAGTTGGTACCTGATGCACCACTTGTAATCACCTCATTGCCCTCCAATGCCAAGGCATAGGCAAGGGTCTCAATCAATTGTTGATGCGCCAGAGAAATGTGGCGGCTGCCAATCAAAGCGATTTTTTTAGAACCTTTGGATTGCAATAATTGCAACTCTTCAAAAAATGTATCCAGTTTATTATCGGTGATTGTGTCGGCGTTTCCGGATTGCTGTGCCATAAGTGGATGAACGTATTATCCTTCCCAAAATATGCAGATACGATGCTGATACCATGTCTAGGTCAAACATTGCCATTGTAACATAATCACCCCTTGGACACGTTAAAGACCAGCGCAGGGCTGAAAAATGATAACTGATATAATAACTGAAACTCTGGCCCAAGGAAAAAAAATGCTTTCCCACACCACTCGTGATCCCAATGCCCCATTAAGATCAGATATTCGACAGCTGGGAGATATCTTAGGCAAGGTCTTAAATACGCAGGTAAATCAAACGTTTTTTGAGCTAGAAGAAGAAATCCGAGAATTATGCAAACGGGCCCGTCTTGAGAATGATGTGCGTATTTACTCACAGATAGAGCAATTGATCGGTTTACAATCCCCAGAAACATTGGTTCACCTCAGCAAAGCCTTTGGGATTTATTTTCAATTGGTCAACCTGGCAGAGCAGCGACACCGCATTCGCCGCAAACAAGATTATCAAAGCCAGGAAGAAGTCATCAAATACTCCCTGGAGTATATATGCGAAAAAATAATCCAACTCGATTTGTCTCCAGAAGCTCTTTCTGAGAAATTCAAACGGGTTAAGATCATGCCAGTAATGACAGCTCATCCGACCCATATTATGCGCCAAACCTTGACCAACAAACACAAACGCATTATAGATATTCTGCTGAAAAGAGATTTATCTAACTCCCAACGCGAAAAAGAAAAATTGGCGCTCGATTTGGAACATGAGATCACCCTGCTTTGGCAAAGTAATCCTTTTCCCGTGAAAAAAGTCTCAGTGTCAGATGAAGCCGAAAATCTGTTTCTCTATTTTGACAATGCACTTTGGGACATCATTCCAAAACTCTACAATGATCTGGCTTATTTATTGGCACGGGCAAAACTAAATATTCCCCTACCCAACTTTCTTCGTTTTGGTTCCTGGATCGGAGGAGATAGGGACGGACATCCTTTTGTCACAGCCAAAGTAACCCAAGCCATCCTGAGCCAGCAAAAAGAATATGTATTACTCAAATATGAAGAAGCACTTAAAAACCTGCAAGATCATTTAAGTCTGTCTCTGATTTACCAAAGCATCAGCTCAGAATTATTGGAAAGTTTAGTCAGCGATCAGCATCATTTTCCCGAGGCATACCAAGCGCTCTGCGAGATTTACCCTCAAGAGCTTTACAGGCAAAAACTGGGGTTGATCTTGCATAAACTGAACAATACCCGTTTACAAAACCGAGAAAAAAACAGGCTTTTTTCACGCCACCAATGCTACCAACATGCTGAAGAGTTAAAGCAGGAATTAGAGATCATTCACAACAGCCTGGAAAGCCATCAAGGAATATCTGTTTGCCAACCGGTTAAAGATTTGATCAATCAGATCGAGACCTACGACTTTTGTTTGGCCACCCTCGACATTCGCCAAAATGCAACAATCCAAAATCAAGCACTGGCTGAAATTTTCAAAAATAATCAAATTAATCAGGATTATTTAGCTTTGCCCGAAAAGGAAAAACAGCAGATTTTACGAGAGGAGCTGGGCAACCCACGCCCACTCCTATCCCCTTTTCAGGCACTTTCTGAGCAGACCCAAGAGCTGATCAGTACCTTGGCTACCATTCGTGAAACACAACAAAATATGGGGCCCAAAGCGATTGAGAATTATATTATCAGTACCTGTGAACAGGTATCCGATGTCTTGGGCCTGCTCCTATTGTTAAAAGAAACGGGCTTGGCTGAATTGACGGGTGAGAAAACGATTTGCTACCTGAATATAATCCCGCTTTTTGAAACCGTGCAAGATTTGAAGCGGGCACCTGAGGTCATGGAAACGCTTTACCAAAACCCACTCTATCGATCTGTACTCACACACAAACACAATACCCAAGAAATCATGTTGGGATATTCAGACAGCGCCAAAGAAGCAGGTATTTTAGCTGCCACCTGGCAACTCTATCAAACGCAACAAAAATTAGCCAAAAGTGCCCAGACACATCAAGTACATTTGCGCTTCTTTCATGGCCGGGGGGGAACCATCAGCAGAGGAGGAGGCCCTTCACATCACGCCATTTTGGCACAACCCCCGGAAACTCTCTTGGGAGATATTCGGATTACCGAACAGGGTGAGGTCCTCTCTTGGAAATATCTTTTTCCTGAGATGGCTCATCGCAATTTATCTGTGCTGATATCTTCTGTACTCGAAACCCTATTAGAGAGTGAGCAGCCAACAACACACCCTGTTGAAAACCCCAGCTTACTAGAAAATCTGGCCGAAATGAGTTATCGCCACTACCGTCAATTGGTTGAGCACCCTCATTTTATTGATTTTTTTAAACACGCGACTCCCCTGGATGCGATTAGCCATTTAAATATCGGCTCCCGTCCATCTCGACGCAAAGAAACCCAAGGCTTGGAAGATCTCAGAGCCATTCCCTGGGTCTTTGCCTGGATGCAATCAAGGTGTGTCATGCCCGCCTGGTATGGTGTAGGAAGCGCTTTGGAACCACTTTTGCAAACCCCCGAAAATCTGTCTGAGATTGAAGCCCTCTACCAGGGCTGGCCTTTTTTTAAAGTTTTTATCGACAATTTACAAATGACTCTTTCCAAAGCAGATTTGGGAATTGCAGAACGGTATACGCACATGGTTGAAAACGCCGCATGGCGAGAACAGATTTGGCCTTTGCTCGAAGGGGAATACCTCAAAACATGTAAAGTAGTTTTGCAAATCACCGGACAATCAGAGCTACTGGAGAACACTCCTGTGCTTAAAAAGTCTATTGCCTTACGCAATCCTTACGTAGATCCGCTTAACCAAATTCAAATAGAAAGCTTAAAACGCTTAAAAACCCTGTCACAGTCAGACTCTGCTTATAGTTCTTTACAACATGCACTCAATTTGAGCATCATGGGCATTTCAGAAGGTCTGCGCAATACAGGTTAAAAGAGGTGATTCTTGGTTTCTGTGCCTCTTGGATTCTGTGTATAGAGTGCTATAATTTATCATTTCACAGCTAAGCAAAAGGAAATATTGATTCATGAAACGCTCTCTGCTTTTTACCAACATTGCCCTCAGCTCTTCTCTCTTAATTTCTGTTCCCGTGATGGCAGAAACAGCCGCCAAGCAATCAACACAACAGGTAGCGCCGGAATCTACATTTCGATTTATTGACCCCAACCCTGCGGCAACCGCTAATTTTGGTTGGGGGCGTTTCAGATTGCCTTCTCTGCGTATAGATATTGGCAGCACCGTTCCTGTCGAAAAATCCATTCAAGACTTTACCTCGCTTGGCACCTCTTTGAGCAGTTTAACCAATGCCCTGCTTAAAGGCGAAACATTGAGCAATGACACTGCCACCAATACCAAAAATCAGTTGGTCAATGCTTTGGCCCCCTTTCGTTCAGGCGCACGTTTGGATTATGAAACAGAGGTTGCTTTGGTGAGCTTTGCGGGCTCTCCTTTTCCTGGATTGCAAATTGCCAATCGCCCTCTGAGTTTGGGTTTACATATTGGTGCAGAAACACGTGGTTACGTCAATGCCCAGTTTTCTCAAGAATTTAGCAATTCCCTGACCACTCTCACCGACAGCTTGCCTGGCCTGATCTCAACAGGAAGCAGCGTTAGAAGCCTCACAACCAATGCCAATCAATTGACCACACAAACGGCCCAATTAACTGGGGATATTACCCAATTGGTGAGCGAAGGCAATCAATTATTGCAGAGTCCCTCTTTGCAACAGCTCAACACGGTCACCAGCCTCGCTACACAGGTTTCTGGTAGTGTGGATCAGTTAGTCACTCCCGCCCGCAGTCTGACAAAGGCAGTAACAGACACAACAGCTACCGCTCAGGGCCTTTTAAATGCTTTAAAAGGCGCTTCGTCAGGGGGAATCAGTTTCGACAGTGCCAACGACTTGCACGTGACAGTGTCACTCTCAGGGGCCTATCCGGTCTATGATACACCCGATGTCAAAATCTCCGTGGGAACCAATCTCAAGCTGTTTTTGATGCCTTTTAACGTCCCTTTTCGCAGTTTGGGACTCAACAGCGATTCTTCGGTCATGGGCCAAATCAAAGTCACCGAATTTAAGGGCCTGCAAAACTTAGATGGCATTCAAACCACCTTAAATAGCCTGAATACCGCTGCGGCAGATGTGAATAAATTAATCACCGAGGCAGAGTCCGTCAAAACCCAATTGGATACAGCCAACCAAAATTTAAACAGCAATAATATTGCTGCAATTGCGACTCAGGTTCAGCCTTTGCTGAATTCAGTGACAAGTGCTAATCAAGCCCTACAAACAACCCAACAGAGTATCAACTCAGCACTGCAAAACGTCAACAATATTCAACAGACCCTCAGCAATGAACTGCAGCAGGTCTCCCTCAAAGGCAGTATCACAACCCCTGGCGGGGCAGGCTTCGGCTTAGACTTGGGCGTCAACGCTGTTCTCTATCGCAATCTGCGTCTCAATTTGAGCTTGCAAAACCCCTTGGTACTGTGGCAGGGCACCGAACGCCCCTTTGAAGCCAGGATGGCCAATAGTACCTCAGGTCAACCCCAACCTTCACTCAGCTTTCAAGATGATCAGGCCAAATCCGTCAATTACAATGCCACTGTGCCCCTGGCTCTCTTGTTAAATGGCAGCTATAGCTTTGATGAATTATTGCCTCAGTTTCAAGGGCTCTCCCTCAACGGTATGTTTGAGTTCGTCAACAATGGTCGCACACCCGCTCTCACCCTCGGCTTACAAAAACAAGTGGGGATGGGTTATTTCGGGGTGGGTGGCCGTGCAGGCGGAATCAGCTCGATGCTTTACGGCGAAGCCGGCTTGCGCTTGCTGGGTAATTTTGGACTGGATCTGCAATTGGGTGTCTCTCCTGCTGGCACAGGCATTCCTGCCCCTGGTATGAGCTGGCTGAACAGCGCCATTGTGGGCATGTACCTCCAGTTTTAGTGACTTCCCTCCTTTCTTTTCATCAGCTGCGGGATTGGCTTTGCTGCCCGCAGCTGTACGCCTATAAACATTTACATATGCTGCCAGATTATCAGCATCAAGCAGAGCAAAAACGGGGGGAATTGCTCCACACACTCATTACTCAAGAGAGCCAGGGGCAAAGTATTCAACCCCCCTCCGATTTGGTTGAGCTCTGGGAAAATTATTTGAATTGCATGCTCCCTTTTCGGGAATACCGCTGTCACAGCGAGTGGAGTTATTTTTTTCAGTTTAAAACAGAGAGCTTGTCATGGGGCATTCATGGACGTTTTGACTTATTGGTTTATCTGCCTGATTCCCTTTTAATTATTGACTGGAAAACAGGCTCACCCTCACTCACAGACAGTTGGCAAATGGAATGGTACGCTTGGTGCTGTCACCGCTCACGCAGCGCTTTAAATATCAGTACAGATCTGCCGATTCAAACCCAATGTGTCTATCTCAAAGAGGGTCGCACTCAAAAAGTCCTCTTTCAGCCCACAGAGCTGGAAAAGCACGAAGAAGAATTCAGCAAACACATTGCCCAGCTCAATCCAAAAGAGTATGCTTTTATACCAAACCCACATTCCTGGCAACAGGGAAGCTGGTGCGAACGCTGCACCTATCAAGAAATTTGTCCAGAAGGGATTCGTTATTGTCATGAAAGAGCTGATTTCGCTGTGTAAACGCCGGGGCTTTATTTTCCAGGGCTCAGAAATTTACGGGGGGCTCGCAAATACCTGGGATTATGGCCCTGTCGGAGTGGAGTTAAAAAACCGGATTAAACAGCATTGGTGGAAAAGCTTTGTCCAAAACCGCGAAGACGTATTGGGTCTGGATTCTGCAATTCTGCTCAACCCCAAAGTCTGGGAAGCCTCTGGCCATGTCGGTAATTTTAATGACTTTCTGATGGATTGTCGCAAATGTAAGGCCCGCTTTCGTTCAGATAAATTGATCGAAGAGTATTTGGTCGCTCAAGGGGATATGGAAACCCAGGCTGGCGGCTGGAGCAAAGAAAAAATGGAAAGCTATATCAGCGAAAACAAGATTCCTTGCCCAGAATGCGCTGCCAACGATTTTACCGAAATGCGTCAATTTAACCTGATGTTTGAAACCCATCAAGGGGTTGTTGCCGACTCAGCAGCTCGCATTTATCTCCGCCCCGAAACTGCTCAGGGTATTTTTATTAATTTCCGCAATATTATGAATACCGCCCGGCCCAAACTGCCGTTTGGGATTGGCCAGATTGGCAAATCTTTCCGCAATGAAATTACCCCCGGTAATTTCATCTTCCGCACCCGCGAGTTTGAACAGATGGAAATGGAGTATTTTTGCCATCCCGACGACTCTCTGAATCAATATGAATACTGGTGCAATTTTTGTATGAACTGGTTGCAAGACCTGGGGATTCGCCCTGAAAACCTGCGTTTGCGGGCCCATGATCCGGAAGAGCTTTCCCACTATTCAAAAGCGACCTCAGATATCGAGTACAAGTTCCCCTTTGGCTGGGGAGAGCTCTGGGGGGTGGCCCACCGGGGTGATTACGACCTGGGCAAACACGAAGAACATTCTGGTCAGGATCTGCATTATCAAGACCTGACCACCAACCAGAAATTTCTGCCCCATGTGGTAGAGCCCGCACTGGGCGTAGATCGGCTTTTATTGGCAATTCTCTGCGATGCCTATCAAGAAGAGGAAGTCAACGGAGAAGCCCGTGCCGTTTTGCGCCTGCATCCGCGGATTGCACCGGTTCAGGTTGCGATTTTGCCGCTGTCGAAAAAGCTCAATGACGAAGCCCATAAGCTTTATCAAAAGTTGCAAACGCTCTTTGTCTGCGATTTTGACACCACTCAAAGTATTGGTAAACGCTACCGCCGCCAGGACGAAATTGGCACGCCTTATTGCGTCACTTTGGATTTTGACAGTCTCGAAGATCAAGCCGTGACCATTCGCGAACGTGACAGCATGAATCAAGAGCGGATCCTGATTAGTGATTTGATTGGCAAATTGGCCGAAAAATTAAGCGCGTAAAATAAGCCAAAGCCGCCGAAAAGTTTAATCTCGGTGGCTTTGCTATTTTTTGAATAGCTATTCTCGTTCTGAGAAAGCCGTTTCCATTTCTACCAATTGGTTTTCAATCAAAGCATAAACATGTTCGATCAGCTCTTCTTTATTGGCAAACGCAGGGTAAGTAGCAGGGTCAATCGGAGTCAAAAAAGCCACTTCAATTAAACCCGGTCTGACCACTTTAACACCTGGAGGCAGGGCCTCATAACTCCCCCGCACACAAAATGGCACAATCGGCAAACCCGATTCCAAAGCAAAAACAAAAGCCCCTTTTTTAAAGGGCAGCATTTTACCATCGCGGGTACGGGTGCCTTCTGGAAAAAAAATCACCTGTTGCTGATACTTTAATAATTGCTCTTTTCCGATCTGAATACTGGCAATGGCTTTCTCACTGTTCTTGCGGTCAACGGAAATATGGCCAAAGGCACGCATACCAGGCCCCAAAACAGGGATTCGAAATAGTTCTTGCTTGGCCACAAAAACCGGGGGGCGAGGCAGGTATTTCATCAAAACCAAAATATCAAACATGCCTTGGTGATTACCTACCAAAACAGCAGGAGTGGCAGGCAGGTCTTCCAACCCATAGAGTTTAACCTCCATAGCCGAAGCCCATAAAATCCAACGGGCCCAACAAACAGAAGCCCATTCAGACCATTTTAATGGAGCTCTAAACAGGGTAAAGATCATCACCATGATGCCAAAGATAAACGTCGCAGACGCAGCATGGAAAGAGGCATAAATAAACCGCCCATTGAGGCGAGGCAAAGAGACAGCGCTTGGACGGTGTGTTTTCATTCAAATCGTGTTTAGCCGCGTGCGGCTAAACCATCGGCCGTGCTCAAAGCATTGCGGGAGCGAATTCCAATATGACTGGGCGTCAAAACAAAGATACCTTCACCAACACGCTCCTGATAACCATCCAAGGCATAAGCAGAGCCCGAGATAAAATCGACAAAGCGTTGAGACTCATTTTCGCTCATTTTAGTCACATTAATCACCACGGTACTGCGCAGTTTGAGAAAACTCACGGCAGCTAAGGTTTCATTAAATGATTTGGGGTGCATGACAACCACTTCGTGGCTCACTTCGGCTTTGGGATGAAGAGAAATAATATTGTGACTGCCATCTTCTCCACGCACAGGAACTTCAATCGCCTCGACATACTCATCCTCTTCCTGGATGGTAAACAAGGATTTGATTTTGTCCCACATAGCTCTGAGGTACCTTCAGTTTTTCAATAATTATAGATCAGCGAATACCCTCACATGGTACCAAGACTTGCCTCAGAAGGATGTGACAAAACATACCTGCACCTTGCTGAAATCAACCGACAAAAGGCATACACTGATTTTATTGCGTCGAACCAGACAGGACGTGTTAAATTAAAAGTAATGACGCTGCTCCGAAAGGAAAGAACCGATGAGAAACGATCAACAGTATTCTTCTCCCGCTTATATGGACGTCGGCTGGCAAGCTGGTATGAGCCAGCGGGTTTTTGACACCCGCGTTTTGCCTTTGTTTGGTTTTGGTCTTTTAATGACAGCAACAGCGGCTTATCTTGGACGAAACTTGCCGTTTGGGCTCTTGATTGCGGCGATGATTGGCGAGTTAATCTTGGTATTTACTGCAGGCATCTGGCAGCGCAAAGAATTGGGCAGCCTAAATATTGGCCTCTATTTCTTGTTAACCGGACTCAGCGGTTTGACCTTGATCCCGCTCTTGCAGTGGGCAAATTTGAGATCGGGCCCGATGTTAATCGCTCAAGCCCTGGCAGTTACAGGCATTACTTTTGGTGCCTTGATGGCCTATTCCCTGATCACCAAACGTGATTTCAGTGGGTGGGGGGGGTTTTTAGTGGCTGCCTGTATTGGTCTCATTATTGCCATGATTGTCAATGTCTTTATTGGCGGCTCAACCTTTTCCTTGATCATTTCCTGTTTTGGTGTGGTGATTTTTTCAGGTTTTGTACTCTACGATATGTCTCTAATCAAAGGCCAACTCAGTGATGCAGACTATATCATGGCAGCCATTATGCTCTATCTGAATTTTATCGGAATGTTTACACATATTCTGCGTATTCTGGGCATCATGGGCAGCAGCGACGATTAAGTGAGTTTTTTTCAAAAAGCCGGTTTAAATTAAACCGGCTTTTTTGTTCCCAATGTAGCTCTAAAACAAATTTTCTGCATAAACAAACACAATAAGGAAACACGCTATGCCGCCTGCCTCAAACCATTTTGCCCAAGCGCTGATCCAAAACATTTCTCAGGCCATTTTAGGCAAAGAAGAAGCGATCAAATTAACCGTGACTGCGTTTATTGCAGGGGGGCATATTTTATTAGAAGACATGCCCGGTGTGGGTAAAACATTGCTGGCAAAATCTCTCGCCAATTCATTTGCTGGCAATTTTAAACGGATTCAATTCACATCAGATATTATGCCTGCCGATATTACAGGCAATTCGATATACAACATGAAAACCGGTGAATTTGAATTTATGCCGGGCCCCGTCTTTTCACATATTATTCTGGCCGATGAAATTAATCGCGCCACCCCCCGTAGCCAATCCAGTTTGCTGGAAGTGATGGAAGAGCAGCAGGTCACTATTGATGGAAAAACCTATCTTCTGGAAAAGCCCTTCTTTGTAATTGCGACCCAAAACCCGCTTGAATCTTATGGCACTTTTCCGCTGCCTGAATCTCAACTGGATCGCTTTATGTTTTCGCTTTCGATGGGGTACCCCGACTTTGAACAAGAGCTTCAAATTTTGAGATTGCACCGGCTAAACAGCAAAGCCGCCAAAACCACTTCTTTACATGAAAAGCTAAAACCTGTTTTAAGTGCTGCAGACAGTCAAAAATTACAACAAGAGACCCAGCAAATTGATGTCAGTGATGAAATTGAACATCTGATCCTCGGCTTGATTCATCAAACCCGCAAAGACAATCGCTTAAGCATGGGAGCAAGCACCCGTGCTTCAGTGGCTTTTTTAAGGGCTACTCAAGCTTTGGCTTTAATTGAAGGCCGTCATTTTGTCATCCCAGATGATGTCAAATTCTTGGCACCTTACATCTTAAGCCACAGAGTTGTGGCTCGGCAATTGAATAAACGCCAAGACAAAGAAAATTTAATTCGGGAAATGTGTAACGAAGTTTTTGCCAAAATGAAGCAATAAAAAAAGCCCCGGAGAAATAACTCCGGGGCTTTTTCAAAATAAGATTTACTCTTCGTCTTCACCTTTTTTACGGGCGGTGGCGTATTTCTTACGGAAGCGCTCAACACGACCTTCGGTATCCATAATTTTTTGGGTACCAGTAAAAAATGGGTGTGAGGCACTGGAAATTTCCACTTTTACAAGGGGGTATTCATTGCCATCTTCCCAAACGATCGTATCGTTGGTTTTCACCGCAGAACGGGTCAAAACGGTAAAATCACAAGAAATATCTTTAAAGACGACGGGTCTGTAATTTGGGTGAATATCTTTTTTCATAGTCTTATCTCAGCTTAATACTTATCTTAGCTTAATATTTTAATCTAATTCAGTCTATTTCCAGATGCGGTTCACATCTGGGAAATCATATAGAAAATCACAATGCTGATCAGTGTAGCATAATTAACCCCGATTTTACGATGGGTTTGACTGTTTTTTTCACTTCCTTTTGTTTCTAACAGGGTGCCGAATAGGAGCCTGGCGAACCCAGGCCTGAATTGCAGAGTTATTTCCCTCAGTGGACAACCAATTCAGAAAATAAGTTTGAAAATCGCAGTGTTCCCGTTCCAACTGCAAAGCTGAAACAGAGAGATCCAAGGCAGATTCACGGTAAATTCCAATAAGATGACCGAGCAAATAATTAAAATAGCCCAATTTTAAACAGTTTAAATTGAGTTCCAAACCGGGGATCCAATTTTGTCCGGAAGACAGATCCCCTGGATCCTTTAAATGCTGAGTCGACATTAGTGAAAAACCCAAATAATTGTAAGGAGTTGGTTTAGGAGCAATCGCATGTCTATATGCCGTGTGGATACCATGGTATAAGCAGTGGACAGATCCACTGCTCTCTCGCAAAATGTCCAGCCCGGAAAAAAAGACCCTGTGATCGGGATAATGCAAACGAAGTCCCAAGGTCCCCAAAGGCAACGAAGTGTTCCTTTGAGCAAAATCAAGCAAACTTACCAAAGCACCTGCTTGTGGCAAAATGCGAGAGTCCCAAACCAATACCCATTCAAATTGTTCTAACTGGACAAAAGACAAAACCTGAGTAAGAGCAGATTCCAGCGAAAAATTGCGCAAGCGAAAAGGTATTGGGATCCAAGAGGCAGAACCTACTTGAACATCGCCATTAAAAGGCCCCAATGCCGTACTGGCATAAAAAACGGAGACAGTTGAACTGTTTAAATCCGACAATAATTGTAGGCAAGGCTCCAAAGTTAGATCTGATGCCAAATGTAATAAAATGACAGCCAGTTTTTTCTGTCCCAATTGTTTCACGGAAAGAGGAGATTGAAACAAAGAAAAAGCGGGTTCCACAGGCAGGCATTTTTGGTATTTTTGGATCGTTAATTGGCGATAGTGATCAAATTCTTGATCTACAGTTCCAGTTGACAAATGTTTTAGATTAATATCGGTCATCACACCATTTTTTCGGGGTTTTGGACCCCTTTGATGGGAAAACCAATTGTCCAATGTCAACTGAACATCATAAAAATGGAAGCCCGACATTTGCGGATTAAAGCGGACATCGGTTCGCTCCTGATGCAAAGCCAAGAACAAGCCATCCAAAGTCACAGCTTCAAGTAAATATGAACCAAAACGACTTGAAAAATCACTGAGAAAAGGTCGATTCGTAACTGAGTCTTGGTGCCAAAGATGGCCCAGCATATTTTGAGGGGGAGACCAAGCCACAGCATGTTC
Source organism: Candidatus Blackallbacteria bacterium (assembly GCA_051715345.1). GTDB lineage: Bacteria > Cyanobacteriota > Sericytochromatia > UBA7694 > UBA7694. Next base: position 99,649 of record JBPXJQ010000012.1, on the reverse strand, counting down.
TTCCAGCCCAAGAGAGCCAGCCACCCCCAGAATTGCAAATTCTGGGTTATGTTTAAAATGACGAATCACTTGTCTGCCCCACCCCCGGTTGCGGGGAAAAACCAGATCATCATGTAATAGGCAAACTATTTGAAAACGTGCTTGAAGCAAAAATTGGTTGTATACCTCAGCCAGAGAAGCACGACCAGGGTTGTGAAAAAAAAGCAGTTGGACCTGTGAGACTCCTACCGTCTGCAATAAATGTTGAGCATAACGCCGGATAAAATCGGGAGAGCGCTTGGTGCTCACCCCCAAGGTTAATCCATGGTGACGCAGCATTTAAACGCTATTTGCAGAAGCAGCCAAACGACTCTGGTAGTCTTTTAAAACTTTGGTACCGGTTTCATAGCCCAGCGCAACATAATCTTTTAAAATCCGAATCCGGTCTTGGCGGTAGAGACCCGCAAAGGGATCGCCTTCTAAATTAAGTGGAGGCTCAATCATGACTATTTCAACTTCGCGCTTGTTTAAAAAGCTCTCAACACTGCTAAAACCAGCCACTTGTAAGAGTGCTTGATTAAACTCACTCTCACGCAAAATCTGACCTGTATCATCGGTCTTGAGCAGTGTCCTCAAGAGGCGAATCCGCTCATTAATTTGCTGAATTTTGCGAAAATCATTGGCCAGATCTTTGTTTAGAATAATTTTATAAATTTGATCCACCACCGTCAGCAAATTATCAAGACGCCCCGAAGTAGGTTGGGTAATGGGCATTGAGGAAACGAGAAAAATAGTTCGCACCCGAGGATCTAATTTTATCGCTCTGCCAAAAGGACCATTTTTGGTCAGACCCCCATCAGTATAAAAATCTGTTTTGCCATTAATCGAAAGAGGCACGGGTGGAAAAACACCTGGAAAACTACCGGAAGCCTGAACCACCTTGCGCAAAAAATCAAACTCTGAAGACATTTGTTCAGAAGTTTGATCTGGATGGAAATGAAAAGAAAGATAGCCCCCATAACTTACCAAAGGTTGTTCAGCATAAGTTTCTATGGCTCCCGTTAAGCTGGTCACAGCAGCAGAAAAATAAACTTCTTTTTTAATTTTTTCTGGGGGTTGCAGGGTCTGTTCTAATTGTTGCTTTAAATGTTTATCACTCAAAATAGAAGTGAATTTCAGCTTAAAAAACTCTTTGATCCAACCTGCGTTGGCAGGTGTTAGCCACATTAAGAGGCGACGCAACATAAAAATACTTAAACGCACGTCGCCCACCAAACTGCGCAGGGAATTGTCTTGAATCTCACCATAGGCCCAAAGTTTTTGAATACTGGCCTGATAGAGCCACATATTGACCATTGTTTGCTCTACCTCGCGAGGCGTAAAGCGATCTTCCATGATCAAACGCGCAGCAAAAGCCCCATTTAAAGCGCCGGCAGAAGCCCCCACAATCACAGAGGGAATAATGCCCTGTTCTGCAAAACTTTTCATCACCCCAGCATGAAAAGCACCTTTGGCAACGCCACCGGTTAAAGCAATGGCACAGGGCAAAGAGGTCACTTCGTGCGCTCCTGAATCCAGAGCAAGACTTTTTGCGCTTCGGAATAATCCGACCGACGCTCGACAGCCTCGGTCAAATTATCAATTACTTCTTGTAAATCTTCCTGAGTTTGACACTTATCCAAGGCTCTCAGAAACTCTGGCCGTACACCACTCACGCCATTCACCAACATACCCAAAACCAAATTAAAATGGGCCTGATAATTGGCTGGCTCCAATTTAACAGCCTTGACAGCATAGTTTAAACCTTTGTCAGCATCCTCTTCCTGATTGCGCAACAAGTGTAGCCACGACAGACAGGTATAACCTGTGGCATCTTTGGGAGAGAGGATAAGCCCCTGCTCAAATAAAGCGATCACTTCTTCCAAAGGACCTTTTTCCTCATACAAAGCCAGTCCCGATTCATAGGGGTGTTTGGGTGTTTCTGCTTCTGTCGTGCTCAATGATTCCTGCTGTAAGCTCATCTTAATACCTCAATACGTGTCATTTATTTTACTGAATTTTCTAAAAAAATCTGTGTAACATGTACCAATTAGCCAATCGTGGTACGTCGGGCGAGGCCAATGGCGTTCATGTTCAGGATAGACAAAGCACTTACGCAGCTCTTGGTTCATTTCAATCTTGCTGTCATGGCAAACCTGCATAAAATGCTCACCAATGCCCTCTGCCAATTTTAGCAATAAATTGCCAACAAACCCATCACATACAGCCTCATCAACTGTTCCTCGAGGTAAATAATATTGCCCTACAAAAAAAGTTAAGGCGCCTCATTTAAAAGAACATAAGCAGCACCTAAATGCGTTAATGGCAGAAGATAAATAGGTTCTATTTGGATGTGTGTGCCCACATCGCATAAAACTGGTTTGTTTTTTAATCCAGGAAAGCTCACATCGCTATGACTGTAATCAATGAAAGGAAAGCGTTTGAGTAACAGACTGGCAGTAAGCACTACTTGCTCCAGAGTTCCCAGCTGAAACAAAAACATTGGCTTGCCGCGACGAACCCAGTTTTACAACAACCCAAAACAAGAGGTTTTTGTTTTGCACAAAAGGCAGGCAAAGAGATTTAATTCATCACGGTGAGACCTATTGCAGGCACCATGGGAGTACGGCACATATCAGCTGTATTTAACGTGGGTATGTGACCAGTAAAAAAAGACGAATACGAGAAAACTGCCGGAGTGCTTCAAGTGCACCCCGGACAATCTCTAATGGAGCGTGATCTCCACCCATTGCACCAAGGGCAATGTGATACAAATCCAACTGCAAAAAATACTATTTATCAGCAGCAGCGGGTTTAAAAACTTCACGCCCTTTATAATATCCGCAACCGGGACAAACTACATGGCTGGGCTTTTTATCACCACACTGATTACAAATAACCAGTGTGGGAAGTACAGCTTTCCAATGTTGACGACGGCTGTTACGTTTAGAACGGGATGTTTTCTTTTTTGGTTGTGGCATAGATATCAGCCTTGGCGGTCAGGAAAACCACCAACCTCCTTTTTTATGGTAATGAATTTTCTTTGTTTATCACTTGGATTTGTCAACTTCCCAGGATTGAACCACCTGTCGAATGGATTCCCAAGCAGGATCGATAGGAAGGGACTCAGAGTCTGGGTTAGATTCTTGATTGACGTTTGCCAAATGTTCATTATAACAGGTTTCGGAGCTTAATTTTTGAGCTGGTAAATTCAAAATTATATACTGCCGAACCAACTCCTGTAGATCCAATTCTTCCTCAGGCAGAATTTGCTCATGGCTCTCGTCCGTCAATTCAGCCTCTTCTAAATAGGTATACTCAGGCACAACCTCCATAATTTCTTCAAAAGAAAAGGCCAAGGTTGTATCAAAAGGTTGAAGTGTACGGTCACAGAGCAATTGCAAAGTCACATCTACTTTGCCCTTACAGCGCAAGAGACGGGCCTGAAGCTCTACACGAACCTCACCGCTGATCTGATGGACGGACATATCCGGGTCATCAAACACACCCGGAGGAACACACAAATCAAAAACAGCTGTCTTTTGAGGCAATCGAGAGAGAGCAGAAGGCGCAATGGCTAGTTTTTCATAATGCTGAGTCATAATACTGAATCAAATCTGAATCAAATCAAGAATCTAATAAAATTAGGATAAACCTAAGTTAGGGTAACATTCCTTGGGGCGATCTTCAAGCAGAATCACATCGTTGCGCCTAAAGAACTTCATCAAAGAAAGAAAAAACCTTTGCCTTGACCCGTTGCCAAGCCGAAAATGAATTACTGTCATAAGGGGCCAAGGCGTGAGGATTACGCTCGAATAGACGGTCTTCAACAATTTTTGTAAAACCTGCATCGGTAACAGAAATATTCAATTCCTGATTATTTTCAAGTGCTCGCGTGTCAAAATTGGTGGAACCAATCGTAGTCCAAACACCATCAATCGTCATTAACTTGCCATGGGTGAAGACTTTTTTATCTTCACCGGGATCTACCTTAAACACTTTGCCACCTGCTTTGACCAAACGCTCTGCATTTTGCTTATTCAAAACAGCATGGATGGGATTATCGCTTATACCTGGCAAAAGAACCCGAACTTCAATCCCACGGCGAGCGGCAGCTATCAGAGCTTCAATGATATCGGGGTCAGAGAAATAGGGTTGGACCACATAAACATGGTGCAAAGCCGACTGAATAGCACTTATAAAAGCATTCTTGCTGTCTTTTTCTTTGCCGGGTTCTTGAGGACTGGTTACCGTTACTCTGGTAGCCGAAGTACCAAATTTCATGCCCACTGGCAGCCGAGGCAAAACGGCAGGAACCTGTCCGCCTGCATGTTTCCAATTTTGAAAGAACTCAGCCTGCATCTCTTGAACTGATTCGCCTTGTACGGCAGCCATCAAGTCATGCCATTCATACTGATACTCATCGCCGATATTCATACCACCCGTAACACCTTTATGGCCATCAACCAAAACCAATTTGCGGTGGGTGATATTGACGTTTTCCCAATCAAATAATTTCTTATTGTAGAGTTTGACATCTACACCATTTTGCTGGAGAAATTTAACCACTTCACCGGATTCATTGACCTGGCCCATGGCATCCAACAGGAGTTTGACATCTACCCCTTGTTTTTTCTTGGCAACCAATTCATTGGCAAACTCCCAGCCAGTCTTATCACTGTGGAAAAGAAACATTTCAACATAAACAGCTTGTTTCGCCGAGCGAATGTACTCTTTCATTTTGTCAAAGGCCTCTTTGCCGTCGACCAAGAGTTCCACATGATTGTTATAGGTATTTTGAGTGCCTGTGGCTTTATCAATGGCACGGTTGATGCTGCTAGCTGAAGATTGAATTTGAAGCAATTGAATAGGAGCCATGCGGGTCTGACCAGCAACATTCAAATCAAGCCGGTCGCGGTTAAAAACCTGTCCCGGCGGCAATAAACCACCTGGATTAGTGGGTTGTTGAGGCAAAAAAGGACGCTGCAATTTCAAATGTTGGGGTGAATTATATTCATCCCACTGTTTGACAAAGCGCGACACATATTGATTTTGCAATGCGTTAGGCATATTCAACTCCCTCGGTAGACACCGATTCTGATAAGGAGTTTATAGACTAAAAAAGAATAATACTGACGCTAAGAAATGGTTAACTTTTCATTACTAAAGGTCAATTATTTTTAACCTGAAACCCATCACACATCACGGTATCGGCCGATTTTGAGGTATTGGCCAATATTGGCATTGGGATAAATCACAGGCTGGATCTGGGTACTCGATGCTGTAATCAAGGTTGTTACCCCAGGGCCATGACCCGCTGTATATGAATCAGTGTGGCAGACGACCCCAATTGTAATCGCCCCTTTAAGGAAGGACCAACCATAAAAAGATTTATAATCCATCAACGCCACAACATCACCGAGCTTGAGTTTATGCAGGCCCAATTGCTCTATATACTCCCGATCTGACGTTTGTATATCAATATCAGCTTTAAAACCATCTGTGCGTCCCAATCCTGAGCCCAGTAACTCCGCAGGAACAGTGGCAACAACAGGAATACGCAATTTTTTCTCAGCAGGATCTTCTTCGATTCCCAGATTGTGAAAAAGTGAAGGAGCCAAGCTCCAAATTAAAACCTCAGGATAATCAAGCAATTGCAATCCTTGACCATAGGCCCGAATCTGGATCTTGTCGTCGTGGCTCATGACATCCAAAACTTCATCCGCAAAATCAATCATCACATGCTCACAGCCCCCATGAGTTCCCGTCACAATCCCTTTGGCCCCTTTAGCCTCCCCAGACAAAAGACGGGCTTCATTGCCCAGACAGGCAAAATAATTATAAGAGAGGTTCACTCCTTGCTCCCGTTTCTCAATTGAAGCGGTCGAAGAAACCCCTGGCTCAGCATGATCCGCCACCCAGCCAAACGCACTGTCTCCGACTTTGAGATTGTAAGTAATGCCTCCCACACCGGGCAACATCAGACCTCGTCCATCGTGAGAAACACGCCAGCCAGATGCCCCCGGATAAATCGGGTTACCTTGGACCGCAGTCATGATCAATTGCGTTTCATTGGTTTTCAACATTTATTTATCTCCCATGATTTGCGGAACTTTAAAATAGGCCTCTTCGGTTTCTGGGGCATTCATAAAAATTTGGGCTTGGGTCAAGGGATGCAACACCGTGTCATCGCGAAAAACATTGATCGAAGGCAATGCATGACTGGCCGGTTTAACATCTGTTGTATCCAGTTCAGCTAGCTGATCGACATAATTCAAAATAGCCCCTAATTGCCCAGTAAACTGTTCAATTTCGGTCTCAGAAAAACTCAAGCGCGAGAGTTTGGCAATATGTTTGATCGATTCGGTAGAAATCATAGAGGCTCCTTCAGAAAATAAGCACTCAACTATTTTAACAACTCTCTTTGAAGTTGACCGAAATAGACAAATTTAGACGATAAATCGAATCTGTGGATAACCTGTGGATAACTCTTTTCTGATTGTGGATAATTTGTGGATAAGCACTTCTTTAGAAGGCCAACTCTTTGCCTTAAATCCGCATGAATACTTGAAAATTTACCTGTGCAAAAATCACAAATGAAGATTGAATAAATCTCAAATAAAGCCAAGTGCTGTGGATAACTTGTGGATAACTGGGGATTTTTGTGGGGATTTTATGTGAACAAGTCCCTTGGTAGCCGACGCCTCGATCGAAAAAAGTCCTCTCCTGTCTTGGTCAGTTTCCCAGACATCAAATCAAAATAGTAAAGACCCCAAAATAAAAAAAAGCAAAATTGGAGAAAATCTGATCTCTAGACGATCCAGGGGATCTTTAAGTGAGAAAAACTGAATTTTTTAGATTTGTCCTCTGACATTCTTGTCCCCGGATCAAACCTCTAGACAAGTATGATTTGAATAATAAAAAGCCTGCAGCAGCAAGCTTTGTGACAGAGGACACAAAAAATCGATCCAGTGGATCCTCTTTGGTAAATCACTCAGGCCTGATTCAAAATAATAAAAGGGGAGTGGATCCCAAAGGGACTAGATCGGTGGAAATTTTGAAACGCAAAACCAATCAGCCCAGTTCCCAAGATCCACTGTAACGTCTGCTGCCCAAAATAAAGCGAACTTACATTTACATTAGCTGCCATAAATCAGTAGACAACTAACTGAAAGAAGACTACACTAGTAGACAATGATAGACTACTTAAAAAAGATAAATACAAATAGCCTAAATTATTGAGATATGTTTATTTTTATTTAATTTTGTAAATCAACTTGTGGATAAGTTGTGAATAAGTCTGCTCGTTTCTGTGGATACGACTGTGGATAAAAAAAGGTCTGTTGAAACAAACAATCTTATCCACAGTTTATCCACACCCGTTGAGAGCACCTAAAACAATTAAACATCAATGCTTCAGAGATCTTATCCACATTTCCACAGGCTCTACTACTACTGATCATATAAATTGATCTTTGAAGTAGGATCTTGATCTCTAGTTAAAGTATCTGTTGGGTTTTCAATTGTAAGGGGGTGTGTTAGTTTGGTATTTAGCCAATGATATTTAGACAACACATCCAATCCCAAGAAATCTGAAAAAATCCAAGAGACTAAGAAACCATGAAAATTACCTGTTCTACAGAGCATTTAAAAAAAAATTTGCAAGCCGTTCAAAGAGCTGTTGCCAATAAAGGTATCTTGCCAGTCTTGAGCAATGTATTATTTACCTCTCTGCATGATTCAGAGGGCCATATCAAGATCATTGGGACAGATCTTGAAATTGGTGTAGAAAGCCGTTTAGAAATTGGTTCTTCTGAAAAAATCAATATTACAATCCCTGCCAAAAAGCTCTTTGAAATTGTGAATAAATTTCCTGATGAAACTGTCCACTTCGATTTCCATGAAAATGGCTCTGTGGATTTGATTGGGGAAAAGTTAAAATTCAATTTAAATACCTTGCCCGCAGATGATTTTCCGCGCTTGCCCCATGTTAACCGCGAAACTCAGTTTTCTTTGGGATTGAGTGACTTCTGCCAAGCGATTCGACAAACAACCTTTGCAACAGCTACTGATACAGCAAAAAGTATTTTAACCGGTGTCAACGTTCAGCTCGACAATGGCCAGTTGCGGTTGGCTGCCACTGATGGTTATCGCCTGGCTGTTAGGCAATTGGTTTTGCATGACAATTCACCTCAAGCGCTTAATGTGATTATTCCCAAACGTACTTTGGTTGAGTTAGAGCGTTTGATCAAGCAAGATGAACGTGAAATGGTTGGCATGTCCGTGACGGATAGTCATGTTTTGTTTGAATCTGATGGAAAGGTACTGACCTCCAGATTAATTGAGGGCAAATACCCTGATTACAATAAAATCTTGCCCAAATCTTTTGGACGCAAGGTCTGGTTTGAAACCAAACCCCTCTTAAGTGCTGTTGAGCGTGTTGCGATTATGGCGTCGGAACAAACCCATGTGATTAACTTTGATATTCAAGCCAGTGAATTGATTATTACTGCCGGAGCTGAACAGGGCAAAGCAAGGGAATCTGTAGAGGTCAAAACCGAAGGAGAGCCCTTGAACATCAGTTTTAACGCCAATTATTTAATGGATGTACTGAAAATTTTTGCTGAAGATGCCAGTCACAGCTTGCTCCAACTCAACAGTGAAATACAACCCGCTGTGATTCATTCCGTTGATAACGATGATTATGTCTGTATGTTGATGCCAATTAAACCCTAATCATGATAAGGCTATCGTGTGGCTTCAATTCATTGAGTTAAATCAGTTTAGGAATTATAAATCCCTAAGTTTGGAGCTAGACGGTGCGCGCCAAATTGCTTTGGTTGGTTTTAATGCCCAAGGGAAAAGTAATTTTTTAGAAAGTCTATACTTATTGGCTTTTGCCTCTTCTTTCCGCACAGCTGCGTTAACAGAAATCGTTCAATGGGGGGCAACCATCGCAACCGTCGAAGGATATTTTGGCTATAAACACAATGTTCCTTTGTCCCTCAAATTTGGGATCTACAAAAATGGAAAACGGCAGGCAATTGTCAATCAAGAGCATCAGAAGCGTCTTTCGAATTATATAGGGCATATCAAGTTGGTTTGTTTTACTCCCAAAGATCTCTTGATGTTAACAGGACAACCCTCAGATAGACGGCAATTTATTGATTTATTGTTAACCCAAAGCTATCCACGCTATTATTCTCTGCTGCAAAATTATCAGCGATTGATCAAACAGAGAAATGCCCTACTAAAAAATCTCAAAAAAAGAACCGGCTCTCAGCCAACTCAAGAATTAGATGAGTTAGATTCTTGGGATGCCCAGATCAGTCAATTGGGAGCACAGATTATTAAACGGCGCCAACTCGTTTTGGCTGACCTTAGTCGTTTATTGCACGGCACTCATGCTTCGGTATCTTTAATGGCTGAGAAAATTGATTTAATATACCGATCAAATTTGAGCGAAGATATTTCACACATGGGGCTCTCTGATTTGGAGCAAAGCTTGGCTAAGCAATTAAAATCTAAAAAAACAAGTGATATTCTACATGGGCATACCTCTGTTGGGCCACACAGGGATGATTTAAGCTTTGTCTTAAATGGGCATGAACTCAAATTTTTTGGTTCTCAGGGACAGATTCGCACAGTCGCTTTGGCGCTTAAAATTGCTGAAATGAAATATTTGTCGGATCTGTTTAACGAGCCGCCGATTTTATTGCTGGATGATGTATTTTCCGAATTGGATATCAAACGTCAACAGGCTTTGATCGAGCATATACAACAGCCAGGTATCCAAACTTTTTTAACCACCACACATTTGGAGGGGCCCGTTCAGCGCTTTTTTAACCAGAATTCAAAAATTCTCCATGTTTCGGGGGGGAATATATTTCAGTGAAGCCTCGAAAACATAAACGTAATGCGGGGTTCAAGTCTGTCGGAGATTTGCTCAGTGGGGTCCTTGGGCCGCATTCAAAGCTTCAAAACAATCCTCTCCTACAAATTTTAGAGCGCTGGAAGGACATTGTCGGTCCCTTTATTGCGGAAAGAATGCAGCCCATTCGGATCGAAAATAATCGCTTAATTTGTTATGTCACTTCCTCGACATTGATTCAAGAGTTCTCATTTTTAGAAGTTGATATTTTAAGAAAATTAGTTCAGTATGCTTTTGCCCGCGATATTGTAGGTATTCGCTTGACCACTATTCAAGAAAGTCAAAATCCAGTAACGAACTATATCGAAGAGAGTTGGAAACAGCGAGAAAAACATTTTCAGTTGCCTGAGGGAGTGCAATTAACCCTGCTTGAAATCGAAAAATTAGAATCTGCAACAGCGGATATATCAGATCCTGAAACCAAAGCACGCACTTTTCGCCTTTTAAAGGCCATGGAGCTTAGAAAAAAAACCTTGTTAAAATCCGACTGGTTACTCTGTGTTCAATGCCAAAGTTTTTGGGAACCTGGGCATGGGGTTTGTCCATATTGTCAAAAATTATTAAAAAGTTATTAACTTAACCGCCTGTCTTTGGGGGCATTTTCTTGGACTCATAAGGCTTTGCTTGATATACTAAAACTTGTAACAAAAAAAAGACATAGTTCAAAGAACAAGGGTAATGTTTCACCCATGAGTTTTTCCCTCGATATCGACTCTCTTCCCACACTTCCCATTATTGTCCAACAACTCATGGCAGAAATGAATAATCCTGGCTCTTCAATCAGAGATATTGCTGAGTTGATTGAACGGGATCAGTCGATGTCGAGTAAAATTCTGAAATTGGTCAATTCTGCCTTTTACGGTTTTTCCAAACGAATAGGGACGATTGGTCATGCAACCAGTATCCTCGGTTTTGAAACTGTCAAAAGCCTGGTTTTGGGCGTCTCCGTCATGGATACCTTCCGCATTCGAGAATTTAATATGTTGGCCTTTTGGGAACATTCAATTCAAACAGCCTCTCTTTCTGCTTTTTTGGCAGGCAAGTTGCGTTATCCTCAAAAAGATGAGGCTTTTACAATTGGACTGATTCATGATGTTGGCAAACTGATTTTTATGCTGCAATCCCCAGAGATATATCGCACGATTCAAAACGAATACGCACAATCGGGTACACCTTTTTTGCAATTGGAACGCAAATATTTAAAAATGGACCATGCTTTTGCGGGAGCCCAAGTTGCAAGGTTATGGAATTTTCCTCAGGCATATATTCAAGCCATTGATGGTCATCACAATCGTTCTTGTCTAAATGATCAGCCAGTTTCATTAAGACAGGTTTTGTATTTAAGTAATTTATTATGTCATTTATACGCTGGTGATACTGATGACGCCTTGGATATAAAGGTTTTCAATCAATTGAATTTAAGCTTCGAGGAAATTCAAACCCATTTAAAATCGATGGATGCTGAAATCAAAGAGTTTTTAAAATACATATCTGCTTAATGTTACCTCTTTCTTTTCTTCAGCAGGCTGGGCAAATTTGGGATTCTGTTTATGTTGTGGGTGGTTTTCTAAGAGAGCGTTGGTTTGGACGTCTGAGCCATGATCTGGATTTGGTTGTGCCCATGGAGGCCATTCGAGGCACAGAACGCTTAGCCCGTAGATTTAACAAACCCTGGTTTATTTTGGACGCAGACAGAGATATTGCCCGCATCGCTTTCTCTCCCGAGTTTACGATTGATATTGCTCGAATATCTCCCGCTGGTATTAATGCTGATTTGGCTGCAAGAGATATTTCTATCAATGCGCTGGCCTGCCCCCTTGTCGCCGAGCTTTTTTTAATTGAAATCCCTTTTCAGGATTTGCCTTATTTGGATCCTTGCCAAGGTCTTTTTGATCTGCAAAATGGGAGTATCAGGGGCATGGATAAGCGTAATTTTATCGAAGATCCCTTGCGCTTATTCAGGGTTTTTCGCTTTGCCTCTACCTGTGGTTTCGAAATTGAACAGCAAACACTGGCCTGGGTGAAATTATTGGCTCCATCAATTCATTCTGTCGCCTCTGAACGTCTACTTCAAGAACTGGACAAGTTTCTCTCTGGAAAAAATTTAATAAATGCCTTTGAGCAAATGGTAGAAACAAAATTGGCCCAAGAGATTTTTTCTAATGTTAAAAATGATCAGTGGATGTCTAGTGTGTCTGTCTGGTCAAACTTGAAAAAAGCAATGCATGCTCCTGTTTTGTCGGGCACCGAAAAATGCTTTGAACAACCGTTTGAACATTATTTGGCAGAACCTTTAACAGGAGAACGCAAGCGCCAAGATCTTTTATATTTGGTTAGTCTTTTTTATCAGGATGCGAGTGAGCGTTGGATTTTGTTTGCGCAAAAAATCCGTTTGGGAGTAAAAGACACTGATTTTGGTTTGAAAATACTAAAATGCAAGTCAGAAATTGCAAAAATAAAAAAAAATGCATCAGATAAACTGAGCCGATTTCGTTTTTATCGAACATGTCAAGAGGCAGTTCCTGCCCTATTACTCTTAGCTGTGGTGTTCAATGAATTGGATTTGAACCAGTCCAGTGATGCAGCATTTATACATCTTCTTCTGAGCGAATGTTTTGATTTAACCCAGCCTTATTTGATTCCTCCCCCCTTGATCAATGGCAATGATATTCTCAAGCAGGCAAAAATCAAACCTGGACCTTTGATTGGTAAGCTATTGCTTGCCGTTCAAGAGGCCCAGGTTATGGCTCTTATTGCCTCAAGGTCTGAAGCTTTAAATTATGTGGATCGTTTACTTGCGAATGATGGCCAAGAGGTCATCTCTTAATTTTTCGAGATTTTCCTGACTATCAGCTTCACAGTTTAAACGCAAAAGTGGCTCTGTGTTGCTCTTTCTCAGATTGAGCCACCAGGTATCGCCAATGACAGACATGCCATCAATTTCAACTACTTCACCTTTGGGGCCGTAGAGATCTTGAATTTCTTGAATCACTGCATCAGCATCTTTGACGGTAGAGTTGATTTCGCCACTGATAAAATAGTTGCTGCGTTCAGCCAAAATTTCTGACAAGGTTTGGCCAGCTTCTGAAATCATTTCAGCAGTCAGAAAGACAGGTAGAGAAGAGTTGTCTGCGTACATTTCATCGGTGAACTTAAAATAAAAATGTCCACTGACTTCTCCCCCCATAATTGCGCCTGGGGTTTCTTTCATCTTGGATTTCATGAAGGCGTGCCCGACCTTCCACATAAAGGCTTTGCCACCTGCTTCTTCAATCGTTTTTCTAACAAAGCGACTGCAGCGGACATCATAAAAAATGGTTGAGCCAGGATAGGTTTTTAATATGTGACGTCCAAGTAGACCTGTCATAAAATCATTGTCGATAAAATTGCCTTTGTCATCGACGAAAAAAGCCCGGTCAGAATCACCATCAAAGCCCACACCAAAATCGGCACCTGTCTCTTTGACTTTGGCCATTAAATCGAGCCGGTTTTCTTCTTCAAGGGGATTGGCTTCGTGGTTGGGGAAATTGCCATCGGGTTCAAAAAACATCGGGATGACTTCGATCGGTGTATTGGCAAACATCTTGGGTGCGACCAAACCAGCCATACCATTGCCAGCATCCATGACCACTCTCAGGGGCTTTAATTGATCGAGTTTGACTTTGCTGTGAATGAACTTGACATATTCATCCAAGATGCCTTCTTTGGCGAAAATTTCACCTTTTTTCTCGACAGTTTTAAATTGGCCTTTGTGGTACAGGGCTTCAATATCTTTGATGCCACTGTCTCCCCCAATCGGAATGGCATGGTGTCTGACCATTTTCAGGCCATTGTATTTTCCCGGATTGTGAGATGCTGTGATCATGATTCCGGCAGAAGCAGCCAGTTGTTCTACAGCAAAATAAAACATGTCGGTAGTGGACATGCCAATATGGTATATATTGGCCCCTTGTTCAGTGATTCCGCGAGAAAGCGCCTCAAAAATGCTGGGGCTTGATGTGCGCATATCCTGCCCAATCAACACATTGTCTACTCCGAGATAGTCGACAAATGCCTTGCCAATTTGATAGGCAATCTCTTCATTAATTTCAGAAGGATACACTCCCCGAATATCATATGCCTTAAAAATGGTTCCCATGGAAATCTCCTTTAAACAAATATCTCAAACTGAATCAGTATAACTTGCCACTCTGTTTATACAGAGGTGGGCCAGTTTTCCACAATTTTTCCACAGCGCCGATTGCACAAATGGGGATGTGCAGGATCTTGGCCGATATCTTCGGCTTCAAAGACCCCCCAACAGCGTTCACATTTTGTGCCGGAGATGACTTCTATGCTGACAAAAGATTGGCTCAATTGGCCAATCGGTTGGGCATTTTCGACCTTTAAATATGAGACCATCATGACTTGGGTAAAGAGTTCCAGATGTTCTTGTAAATAGGCGCTCAATTGAAGTTCTTGATTGTCTTTCTCAGAAATATAGATACTGGCTTTGGCTTCTAAGGAGCGTCCCAGTTCTTTGGCTTTGCGGGATTCTTCCAAGAGCAAATTGAGTTGGTCTCTGTAAGCAAAGATCCGCTCCCATTTTTCGGCTAAGGTATTATTTTGCCAAGCCTCGTTACCTTTGGGGTATTCTGCCAGTAACACACTTTCTGGCCAGGTGGCTTTGAGAGCTTCAGGCAGGTGTTCGCGGGCATCTTCAGCTAAATGGGTTAAAACAGGGGTAATCATACCCATCAAAGCCTTCAGCACTTCCCAGAGAACGGTTTGCACAGAACGGCGTAAATTTGAGTCAGGATGCTCAATATAAAGAATATCTTTGACAATCGCAAAATAGATATTACTCAAATCGATCACACAGAAATTTTGAATGATCTGATAAAAGCGGTAAAAGGCATAGCTATCAAAACTTTTGCGAACCTGTCCTACCACTTCATTGAGATTGTGCAAAACATAGCGATCCAATTCACTCAACTCGGAATAGGGTAAGGCCTTTTCGGGTGTGAAATCATAGAGATTGCTGATAATAAAGCGCACGGTATTGCGGATTTTTTTATAGATTTCAGCCAATTGTCCGAGGGTATCGTAAGATACTTTCACATCGCTGGAGTAGTCCACCGATGCTACCCAGAGCCTGAGAACATCGGCGCCATATTGTTCAATCACCTTGAGGGGTTCGACCGTATTGCCCAGCGATTTGCTCATTTTGCGGCCTTGGCCATCCAAGACAAAGCCATGGGTCAAAACCGTTTTATAAGGGGGGCTGCCATGGGCCGCAATGGCTGTTAACAAAGAGGATTGGAACCAACCCCGGTGTTGATCTGAGCCCTCTAAGTACAAATCAGCGGGGTATTGTAACTCGGGCTCAACCTGTAAAACGCTGGTATGGCTGGAACCCGAGTCAAACCAAACATCCATGATATCTGTCTCTTTGCGGAATGTTTGGCTTTGATAATCTTTATAATGGTAATTGGGGGGAAGCAGTTCTTTGGCTTCCAATTGCCACCAGATATCACTGCCTTTTTCTTCTACCAAATTGGCCACATGAAGGATCAATTCTTTGTCTAAAATGGCCTCCCCACTTTCAATATGGTAAAAGGCGGGAATGGGCACTCCCCAGACTCTTTGGCGGCTGATACACCAGTCTGAGCGATCTGCAATCATATTGCTGATGCGTTCCTGTCCACTGGCAGGGATCCACGTGACCGTTTTTACCGCATCCAGGGCATCTTGGCGAAAACCATCAACCGAGGCGAACCATTGTTCTGTGGCCCGGTAAATCAGAGGCGTTTTGGTTCTCCAGCAATGGGGGAAACTGTGAACAAAGGTGGTGTGAAAGAGCAATTTGTCTTTCTCTTTGAGTAAATCAATGATGACTGAATTGGCTTTTTCATAAAAAAGGCCTTCAAAACCAGGGGCCTCATCAGTAAAAACCCCTTTTTCATTGACAGGAGATAAGACACCTAATTTGTATTTTTCACCGGCAATAAAGTCTTCCATGCCATGCCCAGGAGCGGTATGAACGCAGCCCGTTCCTGCCTCTGCGGTGACATGGTTGCCGAGAATAACCAGGGAGGTGCGCTCATAAAAAGGGTGTTGACATTGGAGGCGCTCTAAATTTTTGCCTTGGGTTTGCCAAAGTACAGCTTGGGTTTCTTGGCCAATCGTTTTAAAGACGGCTTCATGCAATTTGTCTGCGACCACCAAGACCTCTCCGTTTGTTGTTTTTACAAATGAATAGGTAAAGTCGGCATTGAGCGCCACACCTAAATTGGCGGGCAAGGTCCAAGGCGTGGTTGTCCAAATCACAAAAGAAATTTTTTCAGATTGTAGCATTTCCGGCAAATGCTGTTTTTCAGACTCGAGCAGAGACATTTTGACATAGATACTGTGAGAAGTATGGTCCATATACTCTACTTCAGCTTCTGCCAATGCGGTCCGAGCGGCAATGCTCCAATAGACGGGTTTGAGGCCTTTGTATATATAACCTTTGTTGACCATCTCTGCAAAAACCCGCAATTGTGCGGCTTCGTAGCGGGGATTCATTGTCAAATAGGGCTTGTCCCAATCTCCCATCAATCCCAACCTGTAAAAGTTGGATGTTTGCCCTGCCAGATTTTGACGTGCGAAGTCCTGACAGGCTTGGCGGGTTTTTAAAGGGGGATCTTCAACTGTTTTTTGGTTTTTGGTGACTTCATGTTCAATCGGTAAACCATGACAATCATAGCCAAAGACCAATGGGGAGGGGTGATTATTGAGGGTTTGGTATTTGACCACCAGGTCTTTTAAGACCCGATTTAAGGCATGTCCAATGTGGATCTTTCCCGAACTGAGATAAGGAGGACCATCATGCAAAATGAATTTACTGCCAGTGCGATAGCTGAGGTTCTTTTGATAAATTTGCGCATCTTTCCAAAAAGTTTGGAGTTGGGGTTCTCTTTGAGCAGAGTTGGCACGCATCGAAAAAGTAGTTTGGGGGAGATTGAGATATTGTTTGTAATCCATGGCTGGACATCCTTGTATTAATAAGCGCAAATTTTCCTTCAATCTTAACACCAAATTCATAGGAGAAGCAGGATGTTCCAGCGAGGGATCTCGCTTAAATGAGGCGATCAAATCAGAAAAAAAGCAATTTTTTTTTCTGATTTTGAAGCTGCAGCAAAAGCATACACCTGCTTTCTTTGTCTTCTTTTAAATTAGCTTATATCAACGTTTTTGTGTGTATATTTTGTGTATTCTTGCTCTTAGATTATTGGCTCATGCCTGTTTGAAGGATCGGCAAGGCCTAAAAAATTGCAAAATTTGTTGATTTTTTTTGTTTTCAAGACTAGGCAATCGCTTAAATATGGCCTAAACTATGAACGTGAACCAATTGTACTGTTAAGGAGAGCACCATGAACAAAGAAGTACTGGTAAAAGAAATCGCTGAAAAAGCAGGCCAATCCCAGAAAGATGCCAAATCCTTCCTGGATGCTGCCATTGATGTGATTACCGATGCTCTGAAGAAAGGTGACAAAGTGACTTTGGTTGGCTTTGGCACTTTTCAGGTTAAAGAGCGCGCTGCCCGTGAAGGCCGTAATCCTCGCACTGGCAAGCCTCTGAAGATCCCTGCAAAGAAGGCTCCTGTATTTGCCGCTGGTAAGGGTCTGAAAGATGCTGTAGCCGCTCCCCCGCCCAAAAAAGGCAAGAAGTAAACAGCTCTTAGCTAAACAGGGAACCCAAACGGGTTCCCTGTTTTTTTATGTGTATGCAGCGAAAACACAATTCTGCTGCCTGGTTGGATATTAATAATTGCCCATTTGCAACAGTTTTTGATTCTCCTGCAGCAGTTTGCCCTCTTGTCCATGGCCATAGAGGGTGTAATGAATTCCGTGACTCCAATAACCGACTTTTCCTGCATAGTGCTTGGAGGCAAAATTGGCGTTTAATTGGGGTTGTGTTGCTGCATTGTATTGAACAATAATTTGTAAATTATTCATATCCCCTGTGTGCTTTGAAAGAGGATTAAAAAACGTCTTGTTGTAGTTATTTTTTTTGGCATCTTCGTAGAGATCTTTGATGCTTTTCGGGGGATGATGATGACGGCTGATGTATTTATCTACGGTTTCTTTAAAAAAATCCATATTTTGTTTCACTGATGCGTCAATCGCTGGTGATTTTTGGCCCAGTATCATGGGTACGAAAAAAATTACCAAAGAGATGCTGATAATTAATAAAGGTAAGGCGGCAGCAGGGGAAAACTTACTTGTATATTTAGACATAAACTTAATCCCAATCTTCGATCAATTCCATTTGTGGTTCGGTCTCCTCTGCTTTTTTGGCATCTGTGTTAGGTGTGGTTGTATCAGTTTTTGAGATCTGAGACGTCTCTGTTATGATTTCCAGGTCAGATAAACCCGTTGTTGTCGGTAGGGATGCTGGCTGATGAACATACGGCGATGAAACCGGCAATAGTGCAGCTTTGTCATGGCTGTCTCCCTGTTCCAGCATTTGAATAATTTCTTCAACTTCATTGGAAAAAGAAAGTTCAATATCTTCAGTATGAACCTGTTCGAAAAGGCTTCCCTGGTTGTTTTGGGAAGAGGGTTCTTTAAATACTTCTTCTAAATCAGGTCTGATCCAGATCATTTGTTTGATTTTTTTACAGTTTGAGCGAGGACGCTTATAAACAATATTAATGGCTTTGGTCACAGCATCAACAATTTGTTGGGTGTATTTTGCCCAGATCACACTTTTCGCAGTGAGGGTGCCTCGGGTACCCGTAACATAATAAGCAGGCAATTGATGCAAGGCAATAGCAACAATGTCAGCACGACACTGGCTGCAACGACAGAGATCAATATAGCGTGAAAGCATAATATTGAGTTCTGTTTCTACGAATTCTTCAAAAATATTATAAGGTGCAGAATAGGTATCTGCAATCAAAGGGGGTTCATCTTCGGTTTCAGACGGATTTAAATCCTCCAACAGCATGGGGGTATACAAATCATCTGCTTCGAGATAATGTATTTCTTCGCTGGCGGGTTCAGTATGCGGTTTCTCTTTTTCAATTCCCTGGTCACTAGAAACCTCAGCCTTCTCAGAAGGTTCAGGATCTAAATGGGATTGAAAAGTCTCATCAGAAGCGGATGAAGGTATCTTTTTTACCTTACTCAATACATTCTGGATGGCTTGTTCAATATGTTTGTGATAATTTACTGCTTCTTCGCTCATACAATTAATAACAAAATATACCGCTCAACGGAAAAACTTTCCTGTATTGTATCAGGGTTTTACCGTTGAGCGCTGAGCTGAGTAAGCAAAACGTGTCTTGAGAAATTAGGTGTTTTCGTGGGCTGGTACAATCATGACAGGACACTTGGCATGATTGACAACATAATTGCTAACACTGCCCAATAAAAAACGTTGAATAGGCCCCAGACCCCGACTGCCCATGACAATCAAATCACATTTATGTTCATCAATGGCATTTAATATGCTGTATCCAGGATCTCCTTTGATCACAGCGGTATGGGCTTTGATGCCAGCTTCTACAAATTTTTCCTCAACGCGGGTCGCAATCTCTTTACTTTGACCTTCTAAATAACTTTCCAATTCGTCCAAATAGGCATAGGTGGTTTCATAGACTGGTATGACCTCCAAAAACTCATAGGCATGTAAGACTGTGACTTCGGCTTCAAACTTTTGGGCCAAATTGATCACATGTTTTAAAACATTTTCAGCGGCGGGAGATCCATCGGTGGGATAAAGTATGTGCTTGAACATTTTTCTATCTTCCTTTTTTGCTTATCCTCTATATAGAGTCTAAATCTCTATCTGCAGGAATACATTGATATAAATCAGTCTGCAGTTTGATGTGCTTCTGTTGCCGGAATCAGATAGAGAGCAATGTCCTTGATATGATTGGAGACATAGTGACTGGTGCTTCCCAAAAAGAAACTGCGAATTGAACCAAAACCCCGTGTACCCATTAAGATGAGGTCACAGGCCTCCTCATGGGCTACCCTTACAATGATGGGCCCAGCGGCTCCTTTTAAGACAATTTTTTTGGCGATATTAAGGCCTTTGTCTGTCAATTCTTGCGCCAATTCATCTAACATGACTTGACCATGTTGGGCAAACCGCTCTTCAATTTCTTGAATATAAGCGCTGTCTGTATCATAGCGGCTTAAAACATGGCCCATCGTAAACTCATAACAATGCAGCAATGTAATTGGGGCTTGGTAGACCTGCGAGAGCTTTTCCAGATGAATGAGGGCTGTTTTTGAGGCCTCTGAACCATCTGTTGGATAGAGAATATGTTGAATCATGCACAAAACCCTTTCTGAACAACTTTAAATTAAGAGCAAATTGTCTATCTCCAAAGACCCATGCCGATCCCAATTTCATAGAGCAAAGTACCCGCGTTGGATTTTTTGCTTCCCGAAATTTCTTTATAATACTTGCGGAAAAATGGATATGCTTCGTCCACAAATTCAAAATCGGGATTGAGATCCATAATAATGCCTTCTGCTGTTAGCATAGCGCGTATTAGCAAAATAAAGGCTGTCGAAAAGTAAATTCGGTACCGGGCGCAGAGGGTGGTGATATGGTTGAGGGTGCTGCCAAAGCTATACTCTGAGATGGATGAGCCTTGAACCTGTTCACAAAAATCAGTATATTCTTTTTTAAAACCCGCCAGATCGGTGCAGGCTGAGGTATCTGCCCCTTTTAAAAGCGCATCTACGGCCGCTTCAAATTTACCCAGGGCCAGATTGGTCCAATATTGAAAGTAGGCCAGCCTGAAGTCCATTTGCAATTCGCCCACCAGGCCAAAATCCAGCAACATTAACTTACCATCACGGGCGATTAACATATTTCCGGGGTGCAAATCACCATGAAAAAAGCCATCAATCAGGGTCTGTTTGAGTAACATATAATAGACATCGCCGGCGATTTTTTCGAGATTATGTCCATCTGCTTTGAGACGTGTAATTTCGTCGACGGGGATACCCTCCATAAAATCCATGGTCAAAACACGTTTGCTTGTGTATTTCCAATAGACTTTGGGGATTCGGATAAAATGCATCCGTTCGGTATTTTCTGAAAATTGTTCAATATGGCGACCTTCGATGAAAAAGTTGAGTTCACGCAAACTCCACTCTTTAAATTCTTGGATGGTGTCCAGAATCCGGAATGGCTGAAGAGTTGGGAAAAGTTTCACCACTGTTTCACCCAGACGCTCAAGCCATTTTAAGTCAATCGCTACATTCTCATCCACATTCGGTCGCTGAATTTTGACAGCAACCCAAGTACCGTCGTACAAACGGGCTTTGTGGACCTGGGCCAATGAGGCTGCTGCGACGGGCTCTGGTGAGAAATAGTCGAATAACTCTTCTGGTGGGGCCCCGAGCTCATCAATAAAGGCATTGCGGATGGCATCATAATCACAGAAGGGCATCCGCGAACGCAGTGTTGAGAGAGCTTCAATATAGTCGGGGGGTAATATATCCCGTCGTGTGCTTAAAACTTGGCCAAATTTCGCAAAGATACCCCCCAGTTTTTCCATCACACTGCATAATTTATAGGGGGTGGACAAGGGCCCTGTGCCTTTGGACTGCTCAATCGCATCGTCATAAGTTTTGCGCCATTTAACAGGGCTCGGCATCCATTTTCGTTTGATTCCCTGCTCAACAACCTCACGAAATCCATACTGTATCAGAACAGCCATAATTTCCTGTAAACGGCGCAGTTCTTTGGTTGTTTCAGCCATCGATGGGTGCCAGCCTTTGCCTTCACTTTTAAAATTAACGATTGAAATTGGACCTGGGGAAAGGTCATAACCATTCTAGCACAAAGGTTTTGGGCCTGATACGCCGATTTTGCTTGAAAGACACGAATGATTATGTGATGATTACTGTTGGTCGTCTCTTCATCTTTTTAATTGAACTCAGGAAATAGTTATGACAGTTAGAAATCGCCTCTTAGGGGTATGTTTGCTTGCTTTTTGGGGACTGATAGTCCAAACTCCAGAGGTCTTTGCAAAAGACACAGTACAGAGAGATTTTTACAGTTCTGCTCAGCTCTTTTCTCAGGTTTTACCCTCTCAACCTTCAGAAAAACAGATGAATGCCTGGACCGAGGAGTTGCTCTATTTGTATCTTTGGACCAAAGATAATTTTGCGATTCAGCAGGAAACCCAATTAGAGCAAAAGATTCAAAAATTTGCTGCAGCTCTGACGCGTTGGGAACAAGAGGCGGATACACTGCCTGCTACCGGTCGCTCTGCACTCAAAGCCTTAAATGCAGCTTTTCTGTTGCTGATGCATGAATATGACGCTGCCTTGGCTGTTGTGAAAGCAGAAAATGGCCAATATGCCCAAGTCACGCGTGTACTTGTCGGAGAAGCCCATCCGGAATACCCCCAAATTTGGCAAATATCCCTGGTTGAGGCGCGGAAATTGTTAAAGGTGCATCCGGATTCTCTTTTGGCCAAAATGACTTTTTTAGAAGCGGTATTAGAAATAGGAGAGGGTTTGCAAAAAAACGCAGCGCTTTTAGTAGAGGCCGAGCAGGTAGCTGGCAAAACAAAACCACTTAATCAGAATAACCTCTATTTCCATTATCAAAAAGCGCAGCTTTTGTATTACCAGGGGAAACAAGCTGCTGCCTTTCAGGTATTTGATGGACTTTTAAGGCAAGCCCCTAAAAATGCCGTGTTGGCAGAGGCTGTGGGCAATTTCTATCGCTGGGTGAAACTCTACCCCCGTTCGCTTCAAGCCTTTGAATTGGCTCAGAAAATACAGCCCCAACAATCCCGTTTATATCGCAAAATGGAGCCCGTTTATTTGGCGTTAGACAGGCCCTTAGAAGCCGTTAAAATGTATTTATCGGGTTTGCAATTGATGCCGAAAGAGCTCAGCTTTTATGATGCGTTGCTTGAGCTCTCGTCCAAAGCTGAGCTGAAGCAGGTCCTGGAAGAAACTGTCCATGCGCTGGGAAAAACACCCAACAATAGCTATTTACTTTTATTTCAGGGTGAAATAAATTTGCAATTGGGTCAAAAAGAGGCTGCCAAATTGGCCTTTGAAAGGGCTGTACAGCTTTCTCCGCCTCTGCCACAGGCTTATAGCAGTTTGCTCTATTTTTATTGGCAACAGAGAGATTGGGATGCCCTTCAAGGTTTACTCGTAAGAGCCAGGCAATTGCCGGATATTTTGCCGCTTACTTATTATTGGACAGGTCTTTTAGCACTTGAACTCAATCAACCGAAACAGGCGATTGTCGCTTTAACTCAGGCTTCATTAAAAGACAGTTCTGTTCAACAGGCTTTGGTGATGGCTTACAAACAGGACAAACAATTTGTTAAGGCTCGGGAGTTATTGCAGCTTATGCTCAAAGAAAATCCCAAAGATGTCCGACTTTTACTGGGTATGGGAGACATTTATAGTGAAGAAAAAAAATTAGAAAAAGCAGAAGATTATTATCTTTGGGCCCACAAAATAGACCCTTATAATCCGAGTGTCTATTTTAGTTTGGGAAATCTTTACGCTGATTCAAACCGCTCAGATTTGGCTGTAGATGCCTTTGAACGCAGTATTTTGATTCAACCTGAAGATTTGGATTCACGCAATAATTTAGGCAATGTCTTCTTAAAAAACAAAGACTATGTGGCTGCCGTGCTCCATTTTCAGCGGATTTTAAAATTAGATCCGAATTACGCAACTGCCTATTATAATATTGCCTGTGCTTATGCCTTGAACAGGCAAAAAGAGGCAGCCTTGCTGTTTTTAAAAAGGGCATTGGAAAAAGATCAGAATTTAAAAACTTTGGCAGGCTCTGATCCAGATTTTAATAATCTGCGGCAGGAACAAAAATTTCAAGAAATGGTGCGGTAGACCTTGGTGCAGGTGGGTTTGGATATTGTCGCTTTACATCGCGATCCGCAGATGGATAAACGTTTGTTATCTGGGAAGTTTCGGGTTAACCGTGAGTTGAATGAGGAGTGGATTGACATTCAAAACAATGGTCCCTACGTTTTAAATATGCAGGGACGTCTCTTGGCTTGTATGGAACGCATTGGATTGAGAAGTGCTCCCCGTGGATTTCGCTGTTTGCGTAAAGCCCTGATTCGCGCTCAGACCACGATTCCCTTAGACCCAGGACATAAAATCCGGATTTATACGGGAGAACAGCCCGCTACTGCTACTCAGTTGGGCGGTCAAGATCGCATCAGTCGCGTGCTTTGGATGGTTCAGGCCTCTTATCTTTGGCTATCTGAAGGCCATGAAGTGCATATCTATTTTAGTCAGGATGATCTCAAACAGGGCAAGGAACCTTTATCTCGCTTCGTTTACCGTTGAGGGATTTTAAACGGTTGTCAGCCAGAGTAGCAATTGGGCAACCACAATTTTGAGAATCATGGCTGCAGGCATCATGCCCACATAGGCAATGTTTGCGGCTTCTGAACCAATGCGTTGGTTGACAAATGCCAGAATGGCGGGTTGTGTCTGTCCTCCTGCCAAGGTACCTGTGGCTGTGACCCAATCCCATTTTAAAATGAGGTAGGCCCCAATCAGCAAGACCAACGAAGCGCCCAAAGTAATGCCTGCACCCGTTAATAAAAGCAGTGGACCTTGACTTTGAAGGGCTGCCAGAAAAGCACTCCCAGATCGCAGACCCACCGAAGCGAAAAAAAGCATCATCCCCAATTGGCGAAAGGTCATATTCACTTCCAAAGGCTGGTTCCAGATAATGGGGCCCAAACGGCCCATCCAACCCAAAACCAGTGCCACAATCAAGGTGCCACCAGCCATACCCAGTTTGAGGTGAACTTCTCCAAGGGGGAGAACCACTTCTCCCAAAAGAATACCCAATAAAATGCCCAGAGAAAGAGAGACATAATCTGTTTCTGCGAGTGAGCGTTGAGAATCTCCCAGCAATTGGGTCAGGGCTCCCATCTTTTCCGTGGGAGCCACAATTCTGAGCCGATCGCCCCGTTCCAGAACGGTCTCATCAGAAGGCACAAAATCGATATCTCCGCGACGTAAGCGAGTCACTACAACTTCCCAATCCTGTTCCAGGCGTGTCTCTTTGAGGCTCTTGCCAATGAGTTCGGGATTGGTCAGCACCATTCTCCGGAAATCAATGGTTTGTCGGGATGTTTCGGGGCCAGCCAAATGAACCCTTGGACCCAGCAATTTTTCGAGTCTGTTTAATTCAGTTTCTGAAGCCACGATATGTATAATATCCCCTGTTTTTAAACGACTCTGGGGTGAGGCCAATAAGATTTCTTTGCCTCTTTGAATCCGACTGACTTTGATACCTGGTTTAAACAGCTCGGTTGCACTGAGCTGCTTGCCTTCCCAGAGCAAACTCTCAAGTTGAAAATTAGCAGAAGCCGCTTGAGGATGACTTCCTGCTGCTTTTTCTGCTTTTTCTGCTTCTTTGGGTAAATTGAGCCTTTGTAGCCAAATCAGAGTCTGAGCCAATAAAATCGGAATTATAACGGCCAATGGGTAAGCAATGGAGTAACCAACGGCCGGTTGTGCGGCTTGTGGGGTGAGATGTAGACTTTCACTCACCAAAGCCAATGCGGGGGTATTGGTCGTGCTACCGCAAAAAAGTCCCACTGCAATGGCCGGTGAAATATGCAAAAATTTCACCGCCAGCCCGGTTAAAAGGGCGGCGACCCCAACGGCAACCATTGCCAATAAGAGCATTTGTAGGCCGCGTTTGCGAAACAAACGAAAAAAAGAGGGGCCTGATTGCAAACCGATTGGATAAATAAATAGCAATAACCCCAATTGTCCAACGATCTCAGGTAAAACAAACTTACCTTCCTCCCAAGCCCCGAGCGCCAGGCCTACAAAGAGAACGGCTGCGACTCCCAAACTGATACCTGCAATTTCAATCCGACTCAGCAGAAAGCCCAAACCGATCGTCAAAAATAGCATTAAAAGGCTGTGGTTTGCCAGAAAATCTTTTAAGAATTCAATAGACACTATCATTGTGAGGGCAGGGCGGGGCGTTGGAGTTTGCGGGTTAGATCATTGCCTAAAATAGATTGCAAGGCAAAACGCAAATTGGGGTTGCGTTGCATCAGGGCTGAAAGAGCTGTTTTATCCCAGGACAAATAACGGGTGTTTTCACTCAAGGTTTTAACTGTGGCCGTGGCCTGTGTACCTGTAAAAAAACTCATTTCGCCAATAAAATCACCATCTTTGAGCCGGTTGATCTCTTTGCCCGAGACTTCAACTCCCGCTTCTCCACTGTAAATCAGCATGACCCGTTCAAGGGGCTTGCCTTCTTCGGTTAAGTTTTGGCCTTGACTCGCTTCATACCAAGTACTGAGACGCATGAGCTTTAAAAATTCAATTGGAGAAAAGGCTGTAAAAATCGTTTCATAGAGTTCAGATTGTTCTGCTGAAAAGGTAATTTTGCGTTTTTCATACATACTCATACCGATTTGAAATAGATTCACACCCATAAAGGCCAAGTTCCAATTGATGACCAACCAAAGCGGTTCAGCAGGGGCATAATAATTAAAAATAATGCCTGCTAAACTGGCGACGATCGAAAGAATCCGTAGGATAAAGATGTCTCTGACTAGATAAGATAAAGCAATTAAGCCAAAGGTAAGATGCCCAATAAACGCCATAGATCCTAATTTCTGAGTGTCATAATGATTAGCCCGATTCTAACATAAAAAGGATCGGCTTAACGGGGAGGGACTGTTTTGAAATGAGAGTGAAAGCGGGATGATAGCGTGAGACCTGCAGCCATCAAGCCCAAGGTCAATCCAATCCAAAGTCCAGTTTCTTTGCCCTGTAAGGGATAGGCAAAAATCAGTGCACTGCCCAGACCTATACCGCCATAACAGAGTAAGCCGAGTAGCATGGGAATGCGGGTGTCTTTGAGTCCTCGCAAAGCCCCTTGAGAGGTGACCTGCAGGGCATCAAAAATTTGAAATAAAGCGGCTATTTTAAGCAGATGGCTGGCCAAATAAAATACGGCCAGATTTTCGCTTTGCTCCAGATTTAAATACAAGCCAATAAAGAAAGCTGGAACACTCCAAAGCAAAATGCCCATTGTGCCCATAAAGCTAAGGCCGATCAACATACCAACAATACCCGCTTGATAACCTGCTTGTGGTTGATTTTTTCCCATCGCTTGGGCCACACGAACGGAAGAGGCATTTGAGATTCCTAAGGCAACCATAAAGGTGGTTGAGGCGATATTCAAGGCAATTTGGTGTGCTGCAAGAGCGATTGCGCCAAAATGTCCCATTAAAAAGGCGGTCCCGATAAACAACCAAACCTCCGTTAAAATGCTGATACCCATGGGCAGACCGACTTTTAACAATTCTTTCATCACCGTTTGATCGATTCGCCAAAAAGGAAATCTTGGCAAATAGGGGCTGAGTTCGGGTGTTTGGCGGGCCCAGAGCCACAAACAGACAAACATCCAGGTATTGACCAAAGTGGTTGCCCAGCCTGTACCAGCAATTCCCAAGGCAGGAAAGCCAAATTTGCCAAACATCAAGATCCAATTGACCAGGATATTAATAAACACACCTGAAATGGCGACCATCATGCCCGCCCGAGGATGACCCAAACTGTCCATAAAATTGCGTAAAACAGCCACCCCCAAAGCGGGTAAAAGGCCCCAGCGTGCCGCTTGTAGGTATTGTTCTGCCAAGGGGAGCAATTCAGGCGGTTGGCCAAGTAATTTGAGCAGGGGCTGAGCATAACTTAAAATCAGGAATAAAGGTATAAATAAAAAACAGCTGAGTAAGAGGGCCTGGTGCAGTGATTTTTTAATCAAGTGGGTTTGTTGTGCGCCATAGGCCTGGGCACATAGGGGAGAAACGGCACTGACAATGCCTGTGGCTGGTAGCCAAAGCATGGCAAGGCAAGAAGACCCCAGCCCTGCTCCGGCCAAAGCCAAGCCCCCTAAACGGCCACACATCATCGTATCGACAATGTGTAAAGAAAATTGGGCCAATTGCCCTGCAGCCATAGGGGTCGCTAATTTGAGCGTTGCTTGAATTTCTTGTTTGATAGTCATCGTCTGTTAATTATTCGGGTATGTAAATGATAAACGTCAACCATTTTTAAATTAATTTTGTTCAATGAAAATGGGATTCTTGGTTTATAATCGGCTTATTGGCTATGAATGCAAAACAACACATGAAACATTATCTGGTTGCTTTATTGCTTGAACTTAAGCATCTGATTCGGGTATTGCGTTTCAGAGCGAATGACCAAGCATCTATTCATGAACTGCGCTTGAGCCTCAAACGATTAAAATCTTTCACGTTTCTCCTGAATCTTCTTGGGGCTAAAAAGCTTCACTTGAGTAAACCGCTGAAAAAACTGTTTCTTGCTGCTGGAAAAGTCCGAGATTTAGATCTTCAATTGGCGTTGGGGCCAAAAATATCTGCTGATTTTTGGCGCGAACACATGCAACCACTTTGGCGCTTGCGCAGCGAAAGTGCTGTGAAAAAATTTCAGCGTGTTTTGAAGCAATTGTCATTTCGGCATCTGGAGCGGTTTCTGCAGCGACTTAAATCCCGTGTCAGGAAATTGCGGAAAAAACAGATTTTCGCGCAAATGGTGATCTTGATCAGTCAAAAATTAGGTGAAATCAGTGATTCGACTATTCATGCCGAAGACAAAGCCTGGCATAAACTGCGGATAAAATTAAAACGCATACAATATTGGTTGGAATTTCTGGTGAAGACCTTAAATGCCGGTTCACCTTATTTAGCGGTTCACCAGACTTTAAAAAACATCACTGAAAATCTGGGCCAATGGCACGATCGTGTCGTACTGGTGCAGCAGATGGACAAACAGCGCGAGGGTGCTGAGGGAGTCCAAAGCCATTCCTCAAAAAATGTTCCTAATCGGCAAGCGAACACACAGGCAAACGGGCTGAAAGAACAAATAGGTCTACTTGTAGCTGTTCTAAAGGCAGAAGCAAATCATTTTAAACAAGGGGCTAAAAGTTATGTTTGAATCTGCAGAAATTGGTCATACGCTTTCTAAAACAGAATACAATCAACGTGTTCCTCTGATCAGGCAAGAACTTTTGAATTTGCAGCAAGAATTGCGTGAAAAAAAAACATTTCAGGTGATCATTTTAATCGGGGGGGTTGATGGAGCGGGAAAAAGTGAAACAGTCAAGATTTTAAACGAATGGATGGATCCCCGTTTTATTGAGACCCATGCAATGGGTTTGACGACAGAAGAAGAGTCCGCACATCCGCCGATGTGGCGTTTTTGGAGAGTTTTGCCTCCCAAAGGAAAAACCGGTATATTTTTTGGTTCTTGGTATACGCAACCGATTATTGAACGGGTCTATGGTTTAAACGCCAAGGCTGAGTTGGATCAGGCCATGGAACGTGTTGTTCGCTTTGAGCGGATGCTCTTTGATGAAGGTGCTTTGATCCTCAAATTTTGGTTTCATCTTTCCAAAGAACAGCAAAAAGAACGCCTCAAACGTCTGAAAAAAGAGCCTGAAACCCGCTGGCGTGTGACACAAGAAGAAGAGGCCCATTTTAAAAATTACGACAAATTTCGCAAGGTCTCTGAACGGGCCTTGCGCTTGAGCAGTACCGCAGAGGCGCCTTGGATGATTGTAGAGGGCATGGATCCCCGTTTTCGATATGTCACAGTTGCACAAACCCTGTTGACGACACTGAAGCACCGAATAGAGACCCCTGAAAGGTACCAACGGGTAAATTTACCTGTGGTTTTGCCTCCGCTTGATAATAAATATCTCTTACATGCCCTCGATTTTTCTCATAAAGTGAGTAAAAAAAACTATGAAGACCGGTTAGCGAAACTGCAGCGAAATTTAAATCTTTTGGTTCGCAGCCCCCGGTTTAAAGAAATTTCTGCCATTTTGGTCTTTGAAGGCTCTGACGCAGCTGGCAAAGGGGGCGCAATTAGACGCATTGCGGGGGCCTTGGATCCGCGGCATTATCAAATTGTCCCGATTGCTTCACCTACCCAAGAGGAAAAGGAACAGCCTTATTTGTGGCGTTTTTGGCGTCATATTCCTCGCAGGGGTAATTTTACTGTTTTTGATCGCTCTTGGTATGGACGGGTCTTGGTTGAACGCGTAGAAGGCTTTTGTGAACCCTCTGATTGGATGCGTGCTTATTCAGAGATCAATGATTTTGAAGAACAATTGAAACAGGGAGGAGCGGTTCTTCTCAAGTTTTGGTTGAGCATTACCAAAGAGGAACAATTATTGCGTTTTCAGGCCCGTGAAAAAACGCCGTATAAACGTTTTAAGATTACGGAAGAAGATTGGCGCAACCGAGAAAAGTGGGACGAGTATGAGGTCGCTGTTTCTGAAATGATTGAAAGAACCAGTACCGATATTGCAGCTTGGACAGTTGTGGAGGCCAATGATAAATATTATGCCCGAATTAAAATATTGGAATCGGTTTATACCCAATTGGAAAAAGCCTTAAGCTGAAAAACGCAAAATTTTTCCCCAATGGGGATAAATCTGAACTTGGGTGGGCCAACCTTCTCTGCTGAAGACACTCTCATTGGGGTTGAGTAAATCATGCCAATGGCCAGCATAAGGCAGATGTAGCTTGATTTGAGCGTCTTTGGCGGAGGCATTAACTATGATCATTAAAATTTCCTCTGAATGCAGACGCAAAAAAGCAAATTGCTCAGGATGAATCTGGAGAGTCCTGTAATGGCCCCGCTTTAAAGCAGGGCTGTGGTGATAAATAGCAATTAATTTTTTTAAAGTTTGAGCCAGATCGCGGTGTGGACTCCGCTGTCCCCATTCTGGGTGAGGGAGATGGGGACGCAATTCTTTGTCTGACCAGCGTTGGCGTTTTCCTTCAAGCCCCCATTCGCTGCCGTAATAGATCGAAGGAACGCCTGGCAAAGTCATAAGTAAAATATGCATCGGGTAAAGTTTGCGCGGGTCTTTTAACAAACTTGAGATGCGGTTGACGTCGTGGTTATCGACAAAATTATAAAGGGGTAAGCCTTGGTAGGCCCCCTTTTTTCCATATTGGCGTTCGAGAGCTTGGGCCAAGAGCCCATAGTCCTTTTGATTGTGACTGGTATGTAGGTGATGATAAATATCGTAATTGGTCACCGAATCCAGCGTGTGGGCGTTGGCCCAACGGCTATAATCGCCCATGACAACTTCGCCCATCAGCCAAAAATCGGAAGATTGCCTTTTGCAAAAGTGATTGAGTCGCTTCATAAATCCAAAATCGAGGCAATCAGCAGCATCCAAGCGAAGCCCATCGATTTCATAGCGATCTATCCACATTTTTAAAGCTCCGAAAAGATGTTCTCGGACTGCTGGGGTGCGCAAATTGAGTTTGGCCAGATCCATATGTCCTTTCCAGCCTTGGTAGGTAAAGGGATCTCCTTTGCGGCTGCGTTTGCCAAAACGCAAATGGCGATACCAGCGCACATAGTCAGAGTGTTTTCCCTTTTGGCGAATATCTCGAAAAGCCCAAAAATCACGACCTGTATGATTAAACACAGCATCTAAAATGACGCGAATACCTGCTTGGTGAAACGCTTTTACCAAGGTTGCAAGTGTATCGTGGTTTCCCAGACGGCGATCGACATGGTAATAATCAACCGTATCGTAGCCGTGGGATGTCGATTCGAAGAGGGGGCCCAGGCAAACGGCATTAATCCCCAAATAACTGAGGTGAGGTATCCACTGGTAAAGGCTTTCCAAACGGGGAACAGCGTTGCCATAAAAAGGATTGTGGTGGGGTGCCCCACACATGCCCAAGGGATAAATATGGTAAAAAATTGAGTCGTGGGCCCAATGGGCCAGGTATTTTTGAGCAGACATGGCTTTCATTATACGCATACCCAAGGTGGGCTTTTGTAAAAACCACCTGAAATAGAAAAACGACCGTTTTAGCGGTCGTTTTTGTCGGATAGAGGGGTTTGTTTAGGGACGTTTATTCGGTTTTAAACGGCTTAAAACTTGGACTTGAGAAATGAGTTTGCTCGAAAGTGCATTAAAATCCATATTTTTCGGTTTTTCCATAAAACCCACAGCACCCAAATCCATGACTTCTTTGCGTTTTTCTTCAAAGGGTTCTGCAGAAGTGATGACCATAATGGGTTTGGGAATGGTGCTCATGATTTGTTTAATGGCCGCAGGGGCATTTTGTTTGGGCATGCGGTAATCCATCAAAATAATATCTGGATTTAAGCTTTTGGTCTTTTCAACGGCATCCATGCCATCTCCAGCGATACCTACGACTTCAATGGTTTTGTCTTTTTTTAAAACTTCAGACAGCAGCCGCTGAATGATGGTTGAATCTTCAGCGATTAATACTTTGGTCATAGATTATAATATCCTTTTTCTTTTTGAGGATGATTGAATCCCAATGCTTAACCTTAAATAAAACAGGGTTGTCCTGTCAATAGCACCCATGTATTTATTTTGTCACACAAAATATCTTGACATTCTAAAGAGTCTTAATTATGATAATTTATTATCACTCACATTATTAGAGTGCTAATTTTAAAGGACAACCTAAATTCCTCATGGAGGCACGCCCAATTATGTTTTTTACTGTTTCTAATCCCTTTGAAGAAATAAATGCCATGCGCCGTGAAATGGAGGATATTTTTAAACGCTCTCAACGTGTATTTACCCATCAAGGTCGAAATTTCCCCTTGATTAATATTTACAATCAGCCAGAAGAAATTCGGGTTGTGGCTGAAGTGCCAGGTGTCGCCAAAGAAGATCTGGAAATCAGCTTTAGCCATGGTGAATTAAAAATCAGCGGGCAGCGTAAAAGTTTAGAGTTGCCCGAAAAATCGTTGCAGCTTCGCACCGAGAGACAAACTGGGACTTTTGAAAAGACCCTGCGTATTCCTTTTGAAGTCAATGCAGATAAATTACACGCCGAATTGCACAACGGCATTCTGCAAATCGGCTTGCCCAAAGCTGAATCGGCCCGTGCCCGCCAAATTGTGATTAACGCTTAACCCAATCAAAAAGGAGATCCCAAAGATGACGCAATGCACTGTTTTACAATTGAATGAGAAAGAACCCGTCATCCAGGCCACGGCAGAAGAGTTGGTGAGCCCTCAAAATGCCTATCGTCCGGATGTTGATATTTATTATCTGCCCGAAGAATATCTCTTTCAGGTGGACTTGCCAGGTATCAAAGAGGAAGACATTCAATTGGAAATCGATGAAAAAAATACGTTGATTCTGAAAGCACGAAATACCCAGGAATTTTCTGGTGAAGCTGTTTTTAAGCAGACTTCGATTGGGAATTATTACCGGGCATTTAGTTTAAATGACGAGGTGGATCGACAGGCTGTCAAAGCCCAATACCAAAATGGTGTCTTGGAGATTCATCTGCCCAAACGGCAGGAAATTCAACCCAAACGGATTGAAATTAAAATTAACTAAAACAAGAGAGCGGAAGATTGGTTTTAACACCCTTCTTCCGCCTATCTGTTTTTGTTTTAAGCGGGTTTTTTGCCGTGTTCTGCAGAGACCGTAATTGCGATACCACCACGGGCACTAAAATGTCCTATCACCTGAATCCAGGTGGGGTGCATGGCTTTGACCAAGTCATCCAAAATGCGGTTGGTAACGGCCTCATGAAAGCTCCCAATATTGCGAAAAGCAAACAAATAGAGTTTGAGAGCTTTGGACTCAATGCATTTTTGATCGGGAGTATACCTGATTTCAATCCGGGCAAAATCAGGCTGACCTGTGATCGGACAAAGAGTTGTAAATTCAGGGCAGTTCAAGAGAATTTCATAATTTCTGCCCATTGCTGGGTTGGCGAATGTTTCCAGTTCAGCGGCTTCGGGTGTACTCGGGTATTCTGTTGTTTTTCCCAGGTGTTTAAATTCTGATTTTTTGTTTTTTTTGCTCATTCAACTGATTTTCCAAATAAATATTTTAGGCCTGCGGCCATGCGATGACTCCAATGGGTCCAATTGTGGCCTTCATTGTATTCTTGGTAGCGAAAGGTATAGCCTTGGGTGGCGAGAACATCTGCCATGTGACGATTGGCTTGGATCAGGCCTTCGAGACAACCTGCGCTGAGGTAAAAGCGAATGGGTCGGGTGGGGAAGTCCCGGAGTGTGTCAACCATGCGTTCCCGGTAAAATTGATACGAGCTGGATTGCCCAAAGACGTTACCAAAGACATGGGAATATTGAAATGCCATATAAGTCGAAACCAATCCACCCAATGAGGAACCGAGTAATGTTCGGGCTTCTGCGCTGGGTTTGGTTTTGTAATTGGCATCAATGTAGGGGACAATTTCTTCAACCAAAAGATGACAATAGCCATTGTTAAACGTATATTCACTGAAGCGGTGAATGGGATCAATGCAGACGGCAATCACAGACTCGATGGCTTCTTCTGCGATTAAACGATCCAAAATCCAGTTTAGCTTCCCATTGTGCATATAGTCATTGCCATCATGGGCATAAATGACTGGGTAGTTTTGGGCTTTGTCTGGGTCATAATTTGGGGGCAAGTAAATGTGCAGGCCCCGCTGTCCTGGAATGGCATTGCCAAAGAACACCTCGTTGACCACTTGACCATGGGGGATGTCGGGTGCCCAATGGGGGTAGACATCCCCTTGGTAATCGGGCATTCCAAAGGCGGAATTTTGTCCCCCAATGCCATTTTCCAGCTTTGTCTGGTTCCAAGGGTCCATTGTCCACTCACCATTGACCAGAAATTTATATTCCAGGCGTGCATCCCGTGGCAAAATCACTGAGAGATAAAAAAGATCTCCAGGCAAACGCTGTAAATACAACCCACGACTGTGCCAGCCTGTAATTTCTCCCGCCAATTCTACCTCGCGGGTATGGGAGGTGCCCTGATAGAGAAAGGTCACCTGTGTGCCTTCAATCCAGGGAGAAATTTGTTTTTCGGCCAATTGACGAATGCGGGTTTCTAATTGGGGGGTTGTGGGGGCAGATGCATGAGCACTGCGGGACATGACAGAAATAATCGGTACGTTAAACATAAAACAAACCTTGTGTTAGTGGTGTGGTAAAAAGGTGGGTTGTCTGCTTATTTTACTAGAGGTTTATTCTAAAGGCAGTGATCGATGCGATATAACGGTCGAAATACTGCTGTCTCGGCGATCAAAAAGGGCGATGTCTGCTCTGTTTTCACCCAGGCGATTGGTGTACAAGACACGCGTATTGTCTTCTGAGAGGGAAGGATCTGTGCCTGGGGTAATTGCAAAAGATTGGGACAAAGAGAAGAAATACATATGGATATTGCTTAAGTAATTAAAGACCATCAATGAGCGATCTTTGGACCATTCGGCGTCTGCAAATGTTAAAGCAGAAGGGTTTACATCGACGCTCTGGTGGCTTTGTGAGGCCAGATTATAAGTGTGGTACTCCAAAATACGCTGATCCAATTCTTTGGACTGAGGGGTTTTGGTACTCAGCCAAAGTACTTTCAGTCCGTCGGAAGACCAGGCTGGGGCATATACTTCCCTTTCCAGCTTGATTGGCAGAGCTGTTAATACACCAGTGACAACATCATAAAGCCGAATTTGGCGTTGACACTGGGTGCCCCCCACCCGATCATTGGCCTCGCAAGTATTGTCAAAGGTACTGACAAAACGGGCTTCTGTGGGATGCCAATTGGCATTGTCGCCATCACCCAGTTTGCGGAAGTTTTCACCGTTCTTGTCCATCAGATAGATTTCTTCAGTATCTTCGCTGGTCAAAAGAAAATTTTCGCCACTGGCGTCCCAACTGACGGTTTTAAAACGAGCAGGCCGCAGTTCACGCACCTTGACCAAATCGCTGCCATCAAGCAGTGAAGAATAGAGAATATCGTGTACTTCCTGGCTATTCTCTTTGCGGGAACGGAACAAAAAGGCGATCCGCTGTCCATCGGGCGCCCAAGTTGGAGAATAGGCCATTCTCACCAAGCCAGGTACAGGTGTACTGGCGGGTGTTGGGTTATTGCCTTGGGCTGTGACACATCCACTGAAGAGTAAGGCAGTGCCAACAACCAGCGCTTTAGAAATTGAGTTCCAAAATGGTTGAGTAATAGCCATGTTCCTGCTGTTTCAAAGTAATTTCCCGAATACGGGATTCTATCTGTTGATTAGAAAGTTCGGTTTGGTAATAAGCATCGGTGGCACCCCAAGCCATATAAGCTGAAGGTGGAGCGACGTTAACAATCACTGCGGCAGTGCGAGCAATATCGGAATCGATGCTGCTGAGGAGATAACTGCCTAAAAAGCTAACAATCAAAGTGGCTGCAAACCCGCCCAAAACCCAAACGCCTCTGTTGATATTCCCGGCATAGAGATGTCCTGCACCGGGAACAATTGAAAAGAGGGTTGCAATTTCTGGACTGGCTTTGAGACCAGCCAATCGCTGTTTTTCGGCTTCCAGGGCTTTGAGGTCCATTCCCTTTAGAGGATCAGAAATACTGGCCTGAGCCAAGGTATATGTGGTTATTTGTGCTTGATTTGCTTGAGCTTGAATGGGGTTCAGCGGTTTTTCAACGGCTTGGGCTGCACCCGAAAAGGACGACAGGAGCATTGCTGCTGCTGTCACTATGGAGAGCGCGGATCTGAGAAAATGCTTTTTGTTTTGCTTTAAAACTGCCATAATGTCACCGATACCAGACTCCCTTTCATTATATACGCATTTTCGGCCGGGTCTAGGGTCTTTGTCACCTTTTGATTGTGGGTATCAGCCCGACGCCATGCGTCACCAAAATTCCAGATCCACAAACCAGGCAAAGCCAATTGTAGAGCCAAAGTAAAGGCTTCCCAATGCGCATCAGGCAGTCTTTCTGTGGTCGGCACACCATTCAGGGTGACCGTTCGATACTTTAGCGAGGCTGTGCGCTGCTGATCGACGAGAAAAAATACCACAACACCCAGGGCCAAACCTGCAGTAATTAAAACCTCAGGCCATACCCGCTCTTCAACATACATTTGTCCTGTGCCCGGTACTGCCAGTGAAAAGGCAAAAGCCAACCAGGGACTTTTTTCTTCTTCTGAAGTCTCTTCTAACCCTTGGTTGGAGGATTTAAGAGTTTCTTCTGCCAAACTGACCGGGGTCAGAGTCGCAAAAAACAAACACCAGACTAACCCAAAGATTACCAGATTTTTTTGCATTCAGCCAAATATTTTTTTCAACTCCGGGTGATAGAAGGTGAAATTGAATAAACCTTTCAGGACATGGATCTGTTCAGGATGAAGTTCTGCAATATTACACAGTTCCAGACTGATTGTCAAAGTTCCCAGGCCCATGATTAACAGATTCATATTGAGTTTGTGTAAATTGGGCAATGGCAGGTGACGAGAGCGGGCCGGGATGATCTGGGGAGTGCTGATATCGCCGGTTAATTGGGGGGGGATCAAAGAGGGGGCAACTTGGTTGGCCATTTCCAGCAACCACGACCTAACAAGGGTACTGCCGGCCTTGACCAAATATTTTTGACCATTCAAACGGGTGACGATATGGTGTTCGTTTAAAATTGAGGGCACGGTACCCAAGGTAAGTTCGGATTCATCAATATCCAGAT
Source organism: Candidatus Blackallbacteria bacterium (assembly GCA_051715345.1). Taxonomy (GTDB): domain Bacteria; phylum Cyanobacteriota; class Sericytochromatia; order UBA7694; family UBA7694. The sequence goes on along the minus strand of JBPXJQ010000012.1, from coordinate 62,148 downwards.
CTACCCGGTCTGTATCAATGGCTTTAAAAATAAAACGCTGATTTTCAAGCTGTAATTCGGCCTGTTGCTGACTATCTAGCGGCAGGGTGATTGCTTTCTCTTGCCCGAGACGGATGCGCAATTGTTCTGGCCGACGGTCTTCACCTTTGCTTTCAACCACCGCAATTTTCATCTTTTCGTGATTGTAAAGCGGTCCGAGATTGATTTCAATCTGTTTGACCCAGGCATCGCTACAGCTGTATCTGCGCACACTGTCTTGGGTAGGAATACCCAAGAGTTTACGTAATAATTCGTCACGTTGAAGGCCTTCTTCGGCATTCAAACTGGTGTAGTTTTTTCCACAAAGGCTAAAGGCGCTGAGGTTGAGAGCGGTTAAAAGAGAGATATCAAAGACACATTGTCCTCCCATTGCGGGTCCCAAAATCCCGACGCGGGTCAGGAGTCGATAGGGTGAATGGTTTAGTTGGGTGGTATTTCGAGCTGATATGACCATTTTGCCGGTTGCAGCTTGTAATGCTCTGATGCAACTGGCCTGTAAATCAGCCTGCTTGATAAGATCGTACAGACTCAATGAATTCCCCGCATTTGCCCGAATGTTTTCCTAAGTATACCATTCACTTTCCGCTTGATTGCTGAGAGCATGGTATATTTGACTGAGAATTTAACTTGGCACTGTCGCCCAGAGATCATAATAGAGGAAGATTGAAAATGCGCCACCGTTGTCTGTCTATCTTCATGCTGGTAATACTGGCCATTGTCTTATCGTCAGCAAAGATACCCGCGAAAACACCCGTGAAATCTCCCGTCTCCTCTTCTGCAGTCTCCAAACAACCCACTCTGAACCCTCTTTTGATCTCAGCGGGTCAACTCAACTATCAAAATCAATGCAGTTTTTGTCATCAGGTCAAACCTGTGAATGTCTTGCCGGATTTAAAGGCCTGGATAAAATTGTTATACACCAGTGCCTGCCCGCAATTTTCGATCCCTTTAACAGACAAGCAGCGCAAAGAAATGCTGGCGTTTATTGAGCAAGAGTATAAAAAAACAGCTCTGCCTTCCACGCTTAAATAAGCTTAATCATGGCTGAGTCTCAGTCAGGTTTACCTCTGGCGTGGCCAGTGCGATTTAAAAAATTGTGTCAGTCGGCATTTATTATTGGCCTGTTTTTTTTGTTGTTGACAGTGGGTTTGCTTTTTTATTTTCAGCAGCGTCTGTTGATGGACTATCGCAGTAATTATCAGACCTCTGCTGAAAAGGCTGCGCAATTATTGACTGAAGAATTGAAGCCTTTGCTCTTGATTGCAGGCTTTGATGGAATTTATTCGACGCGTACCCTGCAAAAAATACGTGACGCGGTGTTTAAAGTCGAGGCGGGTAATGCCGCTTATCTGTTTATTGCTGATAAAGACGGCATTTTTGTGCACCACCCCAATCGGGAATTGTCGATTGCCTCAGTCAATGTTCAGGCCTTTTTTCCTCAAAAAACTTTGCCAACCTTAAAGCAGGCCCTGGAGCAAAAAGAGCGAAAATTTATCCGCTACACTGATCAAGGTCAGGTTTTTTGGCTGTTTATGGAACCTTTGGCGGACAGCTCATTTTTCATGGGACTGGTCTGCAGTGAGTCTGAATTGGCTTTGATACCTGATATACAGCGTTTTTATCTGCTTTTGTTTTTATTGGCTAGCATGGTTCTTGTGCTGGGTTTGGCTTTGTCTCAGCAGCTTTGGCAATTGAGATACCGGGATTTTAAATGGCTGTCTGCTTATGTCTCTTTGGCGCTGATAGCCAATATTTCGTTTGCCTGGTTTTTGCAAATTCAATTGAATGTCGCTCCCTCCTTGCCTCAAAACTTGCAGTCGCCAACCGATCTGACCCGCTATCGGGCCTTGATACAGGTGACTGCATCGGCCCAATCCAAAGGAGATCCTCTATTTGTGCCCACGGGCTTGCAGATTCGCGCTTTGAGTTTTGAAAAACCAGATTTGGTCAGAATCAGTGGTGATTATTGGCAAAAATTTTCGCCAGGCAGGGGCAGCCGTATTCCTGAGGCGGAAAGAGGGCTGATTTTTCCCCAGGCCCGTCAAGTCCATTTTAGAGATAATTATTTGCGGGAGACACCTCAAGAGGAGCTTTTGGGTGGGCGTTTTGAGGTTTTATTACAACAGCCTTTAAATCACACCCGCTACCCGCTCAACCGAGAGCAAATTTTGATTCGTTTCAGCGCCCCTGAGAACTCTGAAAATTTGGTGTTAATTCCCGATCTAGAGGCCTATTCAGATTCTCAAAACCTGGGTTTGGATTCGGCTTTTCAAATAGATGGCTGGCAGGTCTATCAGACAGGTTTTAATTATGTGCTGCCAGAGAGTTCTGGTTTGCATTTGAGTGCAAATGTGCAGCGACAAACCCCTGAACTCACCCTCAAGCTCTCGATTCGTCGTAGTTTTTGGGGGGTCGTGATTTTGAACCTGCTCTACGTCGGGATGGTTTTGCTTTTGCTCTTTTGGGTTTTGATTCGGACCACCCACCGCTATCAAGAGCTTTACCGCCCGCTTGATATTTTTGGTCCCGCGATTGGTTTGCTTTTTCCACTTTTGTTTGCCCATTCCAATTTGCATTTGGGTGTGACGGGGGTGGAACGCCTTTTTTACCTCGACTTTTTTTACTTTATTGTCTATTGGATGATTGTGGTGGTTGTGGCTCATTTTTTGTTTCAAGACAAAGAACCCCAGGCACTTTGGAATCTCGATGATGGCATTTTACTCAAAGCCACTTATTGGCCTTTTGTCTTTGGTTTTCTTGAAGGTGTCACTTTATTGGTCTTTTGGTAAGTCTTTCTTTTGCGAGATTTGTTAAAGAAAAAGTGAAGTAAAAGTTAAAATTAGTTAAAGTTTGCGATCTGTCCTCTTTTTAGAAACAAGATCAAAACAAGCACTTCCTAAATAAAAATTATGTGTAGGTCATTCTCAAGTTAATTTTTGTGTAGGGAGTCGTTAGAACCATGTCAAAACCATACGCCCGTCTCGTGTTGGTTTCACTGTTTTCATTTTCTGTTTTAAGCAATGTGGCGTGTGGACGTCGTTTGCCCAATCAAGATAAACCCCCTGGTACAGAAGAGCCGGGTGCACCTGCTGAACCAGGAACCCCTCCCGCGCCGCCAACAGATCCTGTTCTCCCCCCTGCGCCTCCTGCGCCCCCCACGGATCCTGTTCTCCCTCCTGCTCCGCCAGCACCGCCAACAGATCCTGTTGCACCGCCTGCGCCGCCCGCTCCCCCAACTGATCCTGGTGCGCCGCCTGCCCCTCCTGCCCCTCCTGCCCCGCCGGCTCCAGGCAATCCTGCCATTGATGCTTTCTTTGCTGAAATGGCCAAAGCGGGCTTTGCAGATGCCGCTCTGGTCAAAGCTGAGCTTCAGAAAACTGCCAGCTTAAAAGTAACTGGCTGGAGCAAAGGCAAAGCCGAAACCCCTGATTTGAATGTCGAGGGTATGTTTAATGCCACCAAAGCGCTGTTTAAAGCGCCACCGGCCAATCCCAAAGAGTATTTTGAGCGCAGTATGGCTTTTGCCCAACAGGCGGGTCAATTTACCTTCTTTGTTGATTTAAAAGTTTCAGCTGAACGCAAAGATCTCTATGTGATGAAGTTTGATCCCGCCAGTAAACAAATTTTGGGTATCAACGAAAAAGATTTGGACTACGCTGTGCCCGAGATCAGTGCCATGAGCGCCCGCAATACTGTTTTGCGCCGCCTGAACGCTGTAGAAGGCAAAGTTTTCTTCTACGGTGAAGAACAGGGCAAATTCTTGGATCCTGCCCGCTTTATTCCGGTTCCTGCTGAAGTGCTGAACCCCCAACTGATGGCCAGCCGGGTGCGCACCTCCAACGTTGGAACCTACCGGGTGATGCCGACGATTCGGCGCTAACCCCTCAACGAATTCTCTACACTCTATTTCCTACACTTGTCCCAGGCAGCAATGCCTGGGTTTTATTTTGGGCGTTTGAGTCGGGCTATTTTAAAACAGATTTCGCATATTCTGGCTTAAACTTTCGGCCTGAATACGTTGATTCAGACGTTTTAACTCAGGCTCTAATTCTGGGTTGAGTTTCAGAGCTTGGTTGAGGGCTTCGACAGCTTGATGTAAGGCTCCGGTTTCGAGATAGGCTTCGGCCAGAACTTTAAAATCCAAGCCTTTGAGATTGGGGCGATTGCCATTGATTTTGAGCATGGTTTCGAGGCTTTTTACCAACTCATCCCAGGCCTCCCGTTTGAGCAATTTGCGGGCCTGTTTGCGATAGCAGCGGCAAAGTTGGGCATAGGGATGATTCTCGCCAGGAGGGGCCTCTTGCAGGGCCTGTTGGTAAATTTGAAAGGCCGTATCGTAGTCTTTTTCTGCAAAAAAGCGGTCGGCATCAAAAATCAGGTTTTGGTAACGGCTGCGCTTGGGGGGCGGCTGACCGGCTTTTCCAGGCATTTTTCGCTGCATACAGTTTCACCCTTGTTTTTGCTTAGACAGGCTGATGAGAACAGAGACTTGGCTGCCATTGTAACTGAATTGTTTCTCAAAAAACGAGTGGCTGGGAGAAATGCGAGAAAAAGTGGACTATTTTCTGGAACAAAATAAAGCCCACTTGCGTCGAAAGATAAAACCATCTTTCCAAATTTTTAAAAAAGGAGTACAGAACCTATGCAATTCTGGATGAATACAGTTGATATTGCTGTTTTGCCCATGGCACTGGGTTTTTCTGTGCCTCCTTTTTACTGAGTTCTGTTTGACCCCTGCAGGTGTGGACAGATAAATCGGTTCACCCGGCAGGGCCTTCTGCGTTTTTCTTTAAAAATTCAGCCTCTTGCCGGGCATCACCGGGAAGAGGTTCTTTTTTATGTTTAAAAACAAGGAGGAAAGTCGTTATGTTTGCAATTGAATGCCATGAAGTCTCTAAGTCTTTTAGCGATGGATTTTGGTGGTCAAAAAACCGCAAAGTGCTCAAAGCTGTTGACAAGGTGAGCTTTCAGGTTGCCAAAGGTGAAGTATTTGGGCTCTTGGGGACCAATGGTTCAGGCAAATCGACCCTGATTCGTATGCTCTCAACCCTGCTTTTGCCTGACAGTGGCACGATTCGGATCATGGGGCTCAATATTGCTGAACACCCCATGGCTGTGCGCGAGCAAATCAACCGCGTCTCTGTTGAAGCCGCTTTTTTTAAGAAGCTCTCAGCTTGGGAGAACCTGTCTTATTCGGCACGTTTGTATGGGATACATCCTGGTCGCAACCGTGAGCGGATTGCTGAGATTCTCAAGCGCTTGGGCCTGCCCGAAAACAAGCTGGATGAGTCGATTGAGGATATGTCGCGCGGGATGCAGCAGAAGGTTGCGATTGCGCGGGCTTTGATTGCAGTTCCCCCCGTTTTGCTTTTGGACGAACCCACGACGGGTTTGGATCCGGTCTCAAAACGCGAGGTGCGCAGCTTTATCAAAGAGGTACGCCAGGACCACGCCACTTCGATTCTCTTGACCACCCACGATATGCAGGAGGCCGAAGATCTCTGTGATCGGATTGCCGTCATGAGTGACGGGCGTTTGGTACAGGTTGGAACGCTGGACACTCTGCGCAATCTGGTGCTGAAACCAGCTGAAGACAAAAATACATTGGGGTTGGAAGAAATTTTCTTTCGCCTGACCGGTAAATCAATTTATGAGGAAGGAATGAGCCATGTTTCATAGTCGTCGTTTAAAAATCGGGGGAATGCGTGAACTCTATGCCGTGATGGCCTTTGTCGAACGCCAATTTAATCTCTGCAAACGCTATTTGGGTTGGGAGATTGTGTTTCTCTTCTATACGGTGATCAACACCCTGACGATTGCCTTTATCGCTGTGGGGATGCAAAAACAGGGACATGCGATTAAACCCGACTATGTCTTTTACCTGGTGATAGGGGCATTGATGTGGGGGTTCTTGGGGATTATCTTCCATGAAATCTCCAACTCGATCACCTGGGAACGTTGGGAGGGCACGATAGAGCAGACCTTTATGGCGCCGATTCAGCGTTTGACGCATTTGGGTGGCGTGTGTTCGTTTGCCGTACTCTACGGCTTGCTGCGTACGATCATTGTGCTGGTTGCGATTACCTGTTTCTTTGGTATGGGCTTGCCCAAAGCCAATTATGCCGGGGCGTTCTTGATTCTGGGGGCGGCCAGTCTCTCTTTTGTTGGGTTGGGGTTGATGGCGGCGATTTTGCCTTTGCTCTCACCTGAAAAAGGCTCTCAGGCCACCCATATCATGGAGGGGGTGCTTTTGCTGGTTTCGGGGATTTATTATCCGGTGACAGCGTTACCTGAATGGTTGCAGGGGTTTGCTGTGATTTCTCCGGCAACCTATGCCCTCGATGGGGTGCGCAGGGCTTTGTTGGAAGGGGCGACGGTCTCTGAACTCTTGCCCACAGCCGCCATTTTGGTATTGATGTCGCTGGTCTTTATTCCCCTTGGGCTGGGTATTTTTCATCTGGCAGAGACCTATGCCAAACGTGCGGGTTTGCTCAAGCGCAATGGCTAATACTGGTTGATTGAGGGCCCTGAAGTTGCTGCCGTTTTTAAGGCGGTTGGCTTTGGGGCCTTTTTTAGTCGGCGTTGTCCATTGCCAGAAGCCGTTGCTGGGCTTTTAAAATGGCGGCTGCCCTTTGGCGTTTGTGCTGGCACAGTTGGTCTCTTTGCTGTTTTTGGACTGAGGAGAGGTAGGCCAATTGGGTGGCTGACTGAGCAGCACTTTCATTTTGGATTGGCCAATTGAGATTGGCGAGCAGGACGCGCAGGCATTCTTCGGCGCGTTGTGGGTGGTGCAACACTTCTCTGGGAGGGAAGCCTGCACCCAAATGGTGAGCAAGATCTAAGAACAGGGGTAAAACTGAATCAGACCCGGTGACAGTTTCAAAGAGGGGGTGTGATAGCAACCAACAGAGCGGTGGGAGCCATTCTGCTTGGGCCGGTTGGTTGATGATTTTTAAGGGATTAAGCTGGTTTTGCAATGTGTGATGGGGGGCATGATCGCTTAAAAAATCATGTAATAAAGCGGGGATGATTACCGACCATTGGGCATAAGGAATTTGGAGCGGCCTGAAAAAATCTGGTGGGCAGGCTTGGAGATGGCTGAGTAGCGGAGATAACAAGATTTCAGACATGTTTCGATGACCTAAAAAGCGCTTGGGTAGCACTGCGGATATCCTTTTCCGTTTGAATCGGATGAATTGACCAGCCTTGGGTTTGAAGCGGAGCGAAAAGTATATGAGCAGGGGCCTCGGAGGGCCATTGTAGAAATAGACTGCCACCCCCATGGCTGAGTTTGAGGGTCTTTTTGAAGACTTCCAGTCCCTGCTCGGCCTGCAGCGAGTCGAGCAATCCCTGATCGGAGAGCAGGCAGATATAACTCGCTTCTGGTTTGAGCAATGAACTGCGTTCTGGGTAGCGCTTTTCAAACAATTCCAACGGGAAGCGGGTACTGCCGCCAAGATAATGGGTGAGTGTGGTAAGAATCGCCAATTCGTTGCGACTGAAGGGCTGGGTTTGAATGGGTTCATTTGTACCGCTCCAAAGCGTCACTCTGACTGACCAGCCCTGATGCAAAGCCGAAAGAGCCAAAACAAATCCCGTAAGAACCATCCAGGCCTTTTCTAAAAAAGGATCCGGCAAAGAACCGGAGGCATCAAGATAGAGATCCAAGCGCTTGATCTCACTGCTTTTTTGTTCGGGTTCTTGGCTCCAACGCTGTTTGACGGTGGTTAAACCTGGTACCACTCGGGGGCTGTTTAAAAGGCTTTCGACCCAGGCAATCTCCTGAACGGGAGCATCTAAAAGCCACGGTTTGAGCCCTTCGGGGAGTTGGTCTGTGGGCATACCTGACATCGGGATTTTCCAAGGAGCGAGCAGGGGCAAGGCCTTTTCGCGGTAAAAAATCAGGGTGCTTGCGCTTGAGGAAATATCTATGCCCAGCTCTGCCCAGAATGCCTGCCAATGCTGAGGACTTTCATGTAAATTTTGAGCTGTCTGCGAATGCTGGCTGATGGAAACGGGCTTGGGCAGTTCAAGACTCCAGGGGTTGTCTGAATTTGAGGCTGTGGTCTCTATGTCTGTCCCGGTTGTGAAATGTGCCTGGGTCGCTTGACCTGGCCAAGCTGTGCCTTCACTCAGGCGCCAGGGTCTGCTCTCTTGGTCTAAATAGGTTTTACAGAGTTGGGCAAAGCCCGCAAGCCCACTCAGATCGTTGTTGTGAAAAGAATGCACCAAATCAGCCAAGTCTGAGGCATCAGCTTCGAGGCAGGGATCGTCACTGAGTGCAATTAACTTGCCAGGTTCCAAATGCCAGAGGTATTCATAGCCCCTTAAGACCCATTGCCAGAGAGGAGTCGGCTGTGCCGGGCAAAGGGCTTTAATCAGGGAAATGAGGTCTGTTTGATGGGCCTGATACAGGCGCTGATTGATCAATAAATCTTGCCAAAGATTGGCCAAATGCGGCAATTCAGAAATTGCATTGGGCAGCTGTGATTGTAAGATTTCAAGGCTTTTGCGCTGCACCAATAAAGAGGCCGGACTGAAGAGCAGATGTCCAGCTTCGTGCATTAAGATCAAGGGCAATTTTGTCAGCAGGCCGGCTTCTTTTAAACGCAGGCCGTTGAGCAAAACGCTGCCAGAGCGCAAGTGTACCCGTGCCAGATCGTGGCTAAGATTGAGCTCCAAGAGCTGCTGGGGATCTGTATGGAGCTGAGGGGCTGGGAAGGATCTGGGGAAGGCGCTCCAGAACTTCAAGGCTGTTTGCCAGCATTGATTTAGAATTTCGGCTGTCGGAAATTCAGATTGCCGTTTTTTTATTTTCGCCACCGGCTTAACCGCCCAAGACGGCGGCCCCCAATCCCAAGGGCAAAAGAATGCCCATTAACAGGGCTCCTCCAATCAGAATTGTAATTAGGCCCTGAATTAAACTGACAACCAAACCACTGACCAAGCTGAGCCCATAGTTTTTTTGTAAGAGATAGAGATAGATCGCAAAGGGAGCCACAACGCTCAATAAATAGGCTAAAACGGGAATAATGAACCCCAATAAGCCCAAAGCTCCACTGACCAGTAAGGAGAGCACCATTGCCAGTGTTGTGACTTTTAAGGCCCTTCCAAATGAGTTGTTGGCCACTGTGAAAAATTTAAGTGTGAAATAAAGGGTCACACTACTCAAAAGAAAGCCCAGCCCAATCAGGGGGAAAATCATGAAGGCCCCCAGAAATAATTCCATCTTTTGAAAAGCTCCCTGTTCAGATTTTGAGGTTCAAATTCCTTGTTTTTACCTTAACACACAGCTATCCCGAAGAACGTCAAAAAAGTCGTTTCAGGTCGGCTATAATGATAGCGTTTAATCGCTTATTGATCTGATTGACCTGGGTTTTGTTTTGTATCTTGAAATCTGAAGGGGCTAAAAAAATGGACGCGGAACCAATTTCTGTGACGGATTTGCCAAATGAATCCCTGGAGGCCATTGCCCAAATCCTGGCTGCGCTATTTCTATACCGACAGGGCATTTCCCTTGAGCATCATTTTGAGAGCATGAAGCGTTTGCGGGAAGTGGCAATCGAGGTTCGTGCCCAGATTCAGGAAAAAGGCCGTGCGGCCGTACATTTGATGAATTTACACGAAGAGCATGGGTTGGATGCGGTTGTCTATCTTTCCCAAGTCAAAGCCTGGTTGGCCCTTCAATCGCAGAAACAAACCTACGGCAAGGAGCCGCCGACCCGCTGCCCAGCCTGTGATATGCCCCTGGCCCAGAGTTGGACCTGTTTGGCCTGTGGGCTGGAGCTGGAAAGTCCCTATCAGCGCATGCAAATTCGCTCCTCATCACAGCCTGCGATCCAATTTTTGCCCTTTCACACCGCTCTGTTGGCAGACCCTGAACGCCGTCGCTTGCTTTTTGTCAATTGCCGCGAAGGCCACCGTGTGGTCTGGGAGATCGATGCTGAACAATGGTCTGCAACAGTGCCATTGAGCCCGCTTTATCTGGAAAATCACCATCTCTTGATGGTTGATCAACAAGAAAATCGGGTCTTTGAAACAAATCTCTGGGGCAAGACGCATTGGGAGTTTAAAACCGATACCTCTGAGCGACACGCACTTTTGGGGCCCCGTCGGGTGGCTTTACATCACCGTTCCCAAGACGACTATCTGTTGATTGCTGATACAGGCAATCACCGTATTTTGATGGTTGATCGCCATCACCGCATTCATTGGCAATACGGTGTCAAAGGTGAGCCAGGCAAAGACGATGGGTTTTTGAACTCACCGACTGATGTTCAGCTCACCTCTGAAGGTCATGTCTTAATTGCCGATCGCGGCAATCACCGTATTCTCGAGATCAACCCAGATAACAACCTGATTACCTGGGAGTCGCCGCAAGATTTGGGTTTGAGTTTGCCGACTTTCGCTGAAAAATTGCCAAACCACAACCTCTTGGTGGTGGATGCCGGCAATTACCGTGTTTTGGAGTTAAACCCCCAAGGGGTACCTGAAGAAGAGTGTGTTTATTTTAATCAAAGTCTTGATCCCCGTTTTCGTATGGATGATCCGCTGCACTATTTCCGCCGCGAAAACCAGAATATTTTGCTCAGCAATGGGCGCCGGATTATGGAGATAGACCTGATTCACAAACATGCCCTTTGGGTGAGCAATTTGAGTGAATTGCGCTATGACGGCCATGAAGATAACAGCCATACCCTCGATCCCAACCCTGATTTTGTGGCTTGGATCAGCAAACAAGATGCGGCTCCCCAAGCCTCAATGGCTCTGAATGATATCTTGGCCCGGACCTCTGTTTTTCAGGGGGCACCGGTTGCTTTCTTTGACTCTCTGACGCCTTATCTCACCCTTCAGACCTTTTACCCGGAAGACAAAATTGTGACCCAGGGCCAAACGGGGGATGCGATGTTTATTCTTAAAAAAGGCAAGGTTCAGGTCTTAAAAGAACCCGAGACCCTATTGGCCACGCTTGAAGCGGGGGATATTTTTGGTGAAATGGCCCTGGTGCTGAGTGAACCGCGCAGTGCCACGGTCAAGGCCGTCTCCAATTGTGAAATTTACCGCTTGAGCAAATGGGCCTTTGATACTGCCTTGCAGCCCTTTCCCGAGGTGCAGGCGGGCATCCAGAAGCTGGCCCAGAGCCGAGCTGCCATTACCCGCTTAAAAACGGGCAAACACCTCTCTTCTCAAGAGGCTTCAGAGGTTTTGCAGGCCCTGCTCGATCAACAGGTAGAGCGCTTGCAGCAAATCAAAGCCGAGTTCAGTCACCGCTCCCATCCTGTGATTGTCTTTCGCCCTCTCTGGCGTTTGATGTATAACAAAATCGAGCAGCATGTGATTCATGAGGCGCTCTTGGCTGGCTTAAATTGTTTTGAATTGCATGTACATACCTATAATCGGGAGGCCATGAGCCAAATACAGGCCAGCCATGTGGTGGAGTTGCTGCAGACCCAAGGGGATTTGCTCAAATTACACCCTTCTCCCGAGGCTATTTTTAAAGATCTTTTGGATGACACCCTGGCTTTGACTTTGCTGACTCGGCGCAGCCAGGAGCAAATTTTGGAAGACCTCGCCGGGATGGAAGAATTGGGGCCCTCGGAGATCTACTCAATCGTCTTTTAAGGCCTGTCTGAGAAAGCGCGAACCCCATGCCGCTTGGGGGGGAATCCGGTTACAATAGAGCACTGGCTCGCGCTTTGGCGTGAAACCAATTCGCTTCAATAATTGAGGAACGCCTGTGATTGAAAGAGATTTGGCCCAATTGGCCGTCGATACGGCCCTGCAACGCGGGGCAACCTATGCAGATGCCCGGATTATTCGTTTGCAAACCGAGCAATTGGATATTCGCAATGGCAATGTCAACGGAATCAAACAACACCTTGAAGTGGGTATTGGGATTCGGGTTTTGGTGGATGGGGCTTGGGGCTTTGCTGCCAACCCCGATTTAAAAAAGTCCAAGGTCGAAATTGCGGTTGATCGGGCGATCGCCCTGGCCCGTGATTCGGCCCATCTCTATCACAAGCCGGTGGTTTTGGCCCGCCGTGCGCCGATTGTGACTGTTTGGAAATCCCCCTGTGAAATTGACCCCTTTGGGGTGGCCCTGGAAGAAAAACTCAATTTTCTGTTTGCGGCTGAAGAAGAGATGCGCCGGGTTAAAGGCATTGCCTTTACCGAAGCGGGTATGGACCTCTGGAAAGAATGGCAGCTCTTTGTCAACAGCGATGGCAGTCAGATTGAGCAAGAAATCATCCAGACGGGTTCTGGCCTTTCTGCTACTGCCGTTTCGGATACCGATGTGCAGTCTCGCTCCTTCCCCTCCTCTTTTGGTGGCCAGTTTAAATCTGCTGGTTATGAGCTGATTCCCATGCTTAATCTCAAAGACAATGCCCAGCGCATTGCCGAAGAGGCCGTGCAATTGCTCAGTGCCAAAGCCTGCCCTGCAGGTGAAAAAACCCTGATTCTGGGGGGATCTCAATTGGCTCTGCAGGTGCATGAATCCTGTGGTCATCCCGTCGAATTTGACCGTGTGCTCGGCCATGAGGCAGACTTTGCCGGTACCAGTTTTCTGACCCCTGAAAAGCGCAACAATTTCCAATATGGTTCTGAAATTGTGAATATGGTCGCTGATGCGACGGCTCCCGGTGGGCTGGGAACCTTTGGCTATGATGACGAAGGCACCCCTGCGCAAAAATCCGACATTATTAAAGATGGCAAGTTTGTGGGCTATTTGATGAGCCGTGAAACCGCCGAGGGCTTTGAGATGGAATCCAACGGCACGATGCGTGCCCAAGGTTGGAATCACACCCCGATTGTGCGCATGACCAATATCAACCTGTTGCCCGGCAATTGGGAATTGGAAGAGATGATCGCCTCGACCGAAGATGGCATTATGATCTCCGATAACCGCAGTTGGTCGATAGATGACAAGCGCCTGAATTTCCAATTTGGGGGCGAACTGGGTTGGGAGATCAAAGGCGGAAAAATTGTGGGCATGGTCAAAAATCCGACCTATACGGGCATTACCCCTCAGTTTTGGCGCAGTTGTGATGCCATTGCCAATCAAAATCATTACCAAATCTGGGGCACGCCCAATTGTGGTAAAGGTCAACCGATGCAGGTGGCCCGTGTGGGGCATGGCGTGTCGTTTGCCCGCTTCCAGAATGTGAAAGTAGGTGTGGGCTATGCTGAATAAGAAAAAAGCCGAGCAAATTCTGGCTGAGGCCATTCGCTATTCGCCTGCTGATGAAACCGAAGTGATTCTCAGTGGCGGCAAAACCTTTTCGACCCGTTTTACGAATAATTATATCTCTCAAAACGGGGCCCAAAAGGAATATGACCTGACGGTGCGTGTGGCCTTTGGCCAACAGGTGGGTGTGGCCTCTTGTAATCTCTTTGATGGCGACAATCTCAAGCAGGTGGTCGACAAAGCCTGTCTGGCCGCCCGCCACAGCAAACCCGATCTGGACTGGACGCCTGTGCTGGAGTCCCGTGAAACACCCGAAATGCAAGATGCCTATCTGCAGGAAACCATTGACTATACCCCCAGTGAAAAAGCTGAGCGTTTGGCGCCGATCTTAAAAAAATCGATCGAACGGGGTCTGACCTCGGCAGGCATGTTGGTCAATGGCGATCAGATGCTGACAATGATGAATTCCAAAGGCCTGTTTGCCTATCAGTCTTTGACGTCGGCTTCGTTTACGTACACAGCCATGGCGCCCAATCAGGGCTCGGCCTGGGCGGAATTCCACAGTCACGATATGCGCGAAGTGGAAGTTGAAACCCTGGCGGAACAGGCCATGGAACGGGCCCTTTTGAGCCAAAACCCTGTGGCTGCAGAGCCGGGTGCGTATACGGTTGTTTTGGCCCCCAGTGCCGTGATCGAATTGGTGGAATTTCTCAATTACCTCGGTTTTGGTGGCATGGCCTATCAGGAAAATCGCACCTTCACCGCTGGAAAAATGGGTGAAAAGCTTTTTGATGAACGCATTTCTCTGATCGACAATCCCTTTGTCAAAGAGGTCTTGGGCCCTGGTTTTGACTACGAAGGTCATCCCAAACAGGCCTTGGCTTTGATTGAAAATGGGGTGATCAAAAATGTGGCTTATGATCGCCGCATGGCGCAAAAATCGGGTGTCAAATCCACAGGCCATGCCCTGATGCCTCCCGCCACAATGGGGCCTTTCCCGACCCATATTGTGTTGCAGCCCGGCCAGGACAGTCTCGAAAGCATGATTGCTTCGACTGAGCGTGGGATTTATGTGACCCGTCTCTGGTATTCCAATGTGGTCGATCCCAAACAGGCGATCATCACAGGCATGACTCGCGATGGCACTTTTATGATTGAAGATGGCAAATTGAGCAAACCGCTGCGCAATATGCGATATAACGAGTCGGTGATCAAGGCCTTTGCCAATGTCGAAGCCTTGGGCGACCGGATTTATGCCTTTCAGGGCTATTTTGGTAAATTGGCAGTACCCGCTCTTAAGCTGCGCGATTTCCATTTCACAGGGGTCTCACAAGAGGCCTAAGCCGCTTTTTAAAAGTTCAAAAGCCCCGCTATTGCGGGGCTTTTATCTTGGGCTGTGTTGCTGTTTTTAAAGCTCTGTTTGCAAAATTTGCCTGCGTTTGAGACTGTTTTCGAGCGGCAAAAAGAATCCCCAACGCAAGAGTAGTAGATACAAACCCGCCAAAAGCACGGTGGCCAGCCAGATGCCCAGATATTGCATGGCCTGTTTGTCTCCGGCATGAACCAGAGCATTGATGCCCTGGAGTAAGACAAAGGCAGACATGACCTGTAACACGAAATACCAGCCGTTTTTAAGGCTGTTTAAACTGCGTTGCAAATCCTCAATTTCCAAGGATCTTTTCAAAAGCAATTGCCCCAAAAACTTAAATTCCGCTTTTTTTACAAGTGCCAAATAGCCCAGACAGGCCAGAGCCGTGCATAGGAGTATATCAAGGCTGAAATAATCCAAAATTTTCTGCCCACTGATCATCATGCTCATTCCCCAGAATCCGAAACACAGAAGATAGATAAATGCCTGTTTCATTTTAGTACTCCGTTTCAATCTGTCTTTGCAGTGCGTTTTGCAGGGGCAAGATCACGCCAAAATTAAAGCAGAGGGCATAGAGCAGTCCCAAGAAGCTGATTGCCAGGGCGGCTCCCAGAGCGCTCATATCGTCGAGATTGCCCAAGGCCTGAACCACACCCAACAAGCTGCAAACCCCGCCAGCAAGCAAGCCATTTTGGCCGATGCTCTTGAGAATCAACGCACTTAAATTGGGAGCTTGATCCACTTGATTCAACCCCGTGCTCTGAAAAAAGGCTTTGCTGATTTCAGAAATCGGGTAATTGACCAGTGTGAACAACCACCCCGCCACAATCAAGAGAGCGCTGGGAAGATCCCAGAGATCCTGCCAATGTAGCCCATTCATGCTGAGAAAGAAGTGGAAGGCAAGCCCACTTAAAGCCAGATAGACCAAACTTTTTATCCATTTCATCCTTTTTTACTCCTCTGTTGGTATATTTTTTGAATCAAACCCAGCGCCTGTTCCGTTTTGACTGGAAAAGAGGTTTGAATCCTTTCTGTTTTTTGGGGGCGTTGCCAATGCCGGGCTTGGGTGGCGGGTAAATCAAGCGGCTGCCAAAAAAGCAGGGCCAAGACAGCCACCAAAGCAGGGATATGTAAAAAGTCAAACCAAATATCAAGCCGAAACCAGCGGATTTGGCTGTTTTGCTCTTTGACTAAACGGCTGTGTAACCGAGCCTCAAAATCACCTGAAACCTGGATTTCTGGCAGGGCATCCAATAATTGCCAAACACTGAGCGCTGCTTGCAGTTCAGGCTTTTGCTGGCAAACCACACAGGTGTGGACATGCTCTACGCTGGCTTGATCGTTTTTTTCTGCCAGTGCTTTTAAAATGGCTTCTGGTGCAGGGCAGTTTTCACTTGCGCTCATCTGATCAACTCCTTGAGTTTTTTCCCCAGGTTTTGCACAGCCCTGAAAACCTGTACTTTGACCTGATTGTCTGGACAGCCCACAATTTCAGCGATCTGACTGTATTTGAGATCCTCAAATTTGCTCAGAACCAAAATCTGTCTTTGTTGGGCTGGCAGTGTTTCCAGGGCCGCTTGAAGATGTTGACGGGTCTCCGCTTGCAGCGCCAATTGTTCAGGGCCCGCAGCAGGACTGGGCATTTCAAGTGCTTTGTCTTCTAATGGTTCGAATTGGGTGGGTCTGCGTCCCTGGCTGCGCCAATGGTCCACCAGCAGATGATAGGCCAATCGGTAGAGCCAGGTCGAAAAACGTGCTTGGGCTTGGTATTTTTTTGTTTTCCAGACTTTGACAAAGACCTCCTGTGCCAATTCTTCAGCCCTTTCAGCATCTCCCAACTGGCGGTAAAAATAATTCACCAGGGGATGTTTCCAGCGCCGCACCAATTGATTGAAAGCCTGTTGGTTTTTCTCCAAGACTTGCAACATAAGGGCTTCATCCGGGGGATGGAGGCTGGACTGATTGGGTGTAGAATTTGTCATAGTTATTATCATCATAGCTTTCAAATATTCAAACGTCAGTGAGACCAAAAGGTTACACTGCAAACGCAAAAAAAGAGGTATTTATGTATCAGCTCTCTGGTTCTTTGGCTTCGCCGTATGTACGCAAAGTGCGCGTCTTGATTCATGAAAAGGGGCTTCAGGACCAAGTTGAATTAAAAACGGTGGCCCTCTCACCGATTGCACCTGACAAAGGGCTCTCTGCCAAAAACCCACTGGGCAAAATTCCTCTGCTGGAATGCCCCGACGGCACCTTGCTCTATGATTCGCGTGTCATTTGTGAATTTTTGGATGGATTCAATGAGTGCCCCCGTCTGATTCCAAAAGCGGGTCCGGAACGTTGGCAGGTCTTGCGCCAGCAGGCATTGGCTGACGGCATTTTAGATGCAGGAATCGTGATTCGCTATGAAACCTTTTTAAGGCCAGAGGCTTTGCGCTGGTCAGAATGGGTCAGTGGCCAAGGCCAAAAAATCAAAGCTGCACTTGACCAATTAGAACAGTCTGCTGAAAATCTGTCTCAGACCCCTGATTTGGGGACTATTGCTGTGGCCTGCGCCTTGGGCTGGCTGCATTTTCGCAAACCGTTGGCCGCTTTGCCAGAACAAAATCCACCCCTGGAAGAGGCTTGGCCACAGCTTCAGGCATGGTATGCAGGCTTTTCTCTGCGCCCTGCGATGCAGGCCACTTTGCCAATTGCTTAACGGCCTGGGGTGGCAGATGCCGCAAAGCCTGATACAATAATGTATTAAGCAGGATTTGTGAGTTTATGTCAGAAGTTTATATTGGACGTCAACCTATTTTTAATCGCAATCTCGAAGTCTTTGGCTACGAGTTGCTCTACCGCAGCGCGGACATGGACCGTGCTGATTTTTTGGACGGGAACCACGCCACTTCGGTTGTTATTTCCAATACCTTTTTGGAAATTGGACTTGAACGTTTGGTCGGAGATAAATGGGCGTTTATTAATTTGACACGCCCCTTTTTAATGGGGGAATACCCCATTCCCTTGCAGCCGGACAAATTGATTCTGGAAATTCTGGAAGACATTGTCTTGGATCAAGAATTGGTTGAAGCAGTGCGGGATCTCAAAGCACAGGGATTTACCCTGGCCCTCGATGATGTCATTGACCCAGCCCGTTTAGAGGCGCTGGCAGGTCTTGCCAGCATGGTCAAAGTGGATTTGATGACCACGAACCGTCTCTTGCTGCCCCAGCAAATCGACAGGTATATGAGCGCCCGGGTGAGTTTGCTGGCCGAAAAAATTGAAACCTTCGAAGAGTTTGAATGGTGTCAAAATTTGGGTTTCGACTATTTTCAGGGCTATTTTCTCTCCAAACCCCAGGTGATCAAAGAGAAAAAGCTCAAAGGCACCAAAATTGTGATTATGGAGCTTTTGGCTGCCCTGCAAAAACCGGATGTGGAGTTTCATAAGGTCGAAGAGATCATTCAAAAAGACGTGGCACTCAGTTATAAACTGATCCGTTTGATCAACTCGGCTTATTACGGCGTGCGTTCGGAAATCAAATCAATCAAACAGGCCCTGACACTTCTGGGGCTCAAGCAAATTCAGTCTTGGGTCTCGTTGCTCTTGTTGTCTGAAGCGGATAAAAAACCTTCAGAATTGATTAAAACCGCCATGATCCGTGGCAAGATGTGTGAAATTTTGGCCGAAGATTTACACGAACCACGTCCGGAGATTCCCTTTACGATTGGCCTCTTTTCGGTCTTGGATGCCTTGATGGATATGAGCCTGGAAGATATCTTGGCCCAGGTCCCTTTGGCCCAAGAGGTTAAGGATGCCCTTTTGAAACACACAGGCCCTTATGGCCGTTTATTGTCGTGTGTTTTGGCCTATGAAAAAGCCGATTGGCCCAATGTCCGCCTGCAGGGATTGAATCCTGTCAACGTGGTCGATGCTTATCTGGAAGCTGTCGATTGGGCCGATGAATTGGCCGGCTTTGTCACCAGCAATTAAGTTGAGACTATAATACACTTTCCGGCAGCCATTGCTGGCTCACCGGGTCATAAGACAGGGGGTGCCCCAAGACTTTGAGGGTCTTTAAGATGCCTTCTTGGATTGGGGTGCGGTCGGAGTGGAAGGCCTGACGCAAATTTTCCAATGCGGTGTCGGAGCGGCTGAGATGCCGCAATAATTCCACCAAAATAGGAATCGAGCGGGGGTCTTGCAGGGTTTTTAAGGCTTCCAGAGCAGCTTCTGTTTCTTCGCGGTGATCTTGGGCCAGGGCACTTTTGAGGGCACCAATCACTTCTTCTAGATAGCCAGGGTGGCCCCATTTTGCCAGGATTTGAATTGCTTTTAAGCGGCTCAAATTACTCCAATAGGGAGCGTGAATACCTGCGCGTAAAAGCGGTTGAGCCAGATTTTGATACTCGGGGCTTTGAAATGGACTCAGGACTTCTAAGCAGGCCCAACGGACTTGACCAAAGGATCCTTCGGCTTGATGAGAATCGGGCATTGTCTCTTTCAGCAAAGAACTGAGTATTTCCCATACTTGTTCTGCAGAGAATTTTTTTAAGAGTCCCAATGCGGCTGTTTTGAGACTGTGTTGACCCGGAGACAAGACCAAACGCCGCAAAGCGGGCAGTGCTTGAGACAGATCTTGGGCTTCTTTTAAAATCGAGAGTGCTGCGCGTAAGGCGCCTGAAAAGCGAGAGCGCATCAAGATATCTTCAGCCAAAGCCAAAGGTGCAAATTGGGCAATTTTGAGTTCGATTTGAGCAGGAGCAATGCTATTTTCTGCCCAAGGGAGTTCCAAAGCAATGATGGTTTCCAAAACCATCGGCCAATGTTTCTCTCGTGCCTCTGGGCCGAGCCGACGGGCATAGATTTCGAGCAAATCCAGATTGAGATCTTCCAAGATATTTTGGGTTTCGGCCATTGAGAAGCGCTGCGTGAAAAACGGGGCTTGTTTTAAGTCCTTGATCTGTTGTTCTAAGGCCTGCAAGGCATGGTAGCGATGGTATTGGGGGCGTAAGTAAGGATCAGGTTGCAGCTGATAGGGGCTGCTTGGGGGACGGGCCTGTGTACTAACTAAACGGCGATCCAAGCGCAAATGCAGTAAAATTCGCACATTTTCTAAGGCCTGAGCGCTGAGTATCTGTTTTAATACCAGCGGTTGCAGGGCCAATAAAGCGTATTCCAATAAGAGACGCAGTTGTTCCCAGGGGACGGGCAGTGGCTCTGTCTGTGTGGGTTCAAGCTTAGGTGGCCAATCCGCCAGGGCTTGCCAGAGGGACTGTATTTCTTGCCAAGCTGGGTCTGCCAAAAGGGCTTCCCATTGCATGATTCTAGGCGGTTTGAGCGGTGGCTGTAGTGGCTTCGACCCGGTATTTCTGTTGCAGATGCTGAGCCAAGGAGCGGTAGGCCAAAGAGCCAGGTGAGTTCATATCGTAAAGCACGACGGGCCGGTGAGCGGCGATGGCTTCACTCAGGCGGGGGTCACGGGGAATGACGGCATCAAAGAGCAAACCCTGAAAATGGGACTTGGCCTGTTCGAGTAAGCGGCGGGAATAGCCTATCGAAGGGTCAAACATGGTCATCAGAATCCCTTCGATTTGTAGCCAGCGGTTGCTGGATTTCTGTAAATCGCGAATCAGTCCCAGCAGGCGGGGCATGGTGCCCAGAGCCATTTCTTCACATTGCAGAGGCACCAGAATGGAATCGGCTGCTGCCAAAGCCATGCGCGGCAGAGCCGAAAGTGAAGGAGGGGCATCGATCAAAATAAAGTCAAATTGACCAATCGCCAGATCCACCGCATTTTTGAGTAATTCTGGATCTTCGACCGCCTGTTGAGACAGCCAAATTTCATCTTCGGTGGAGGTGATATTAGACGGCAGGAGGTGCAGATTTTTGATCATGGTCTTGTAGATATAAGGCTCGATCTGCTCTTGTTTGAGCAATTCGAGGGCGCCACAGCGAAACATTTCCAAGAGCCCACCATGGGTGAGTTTGTTGGGGCTCAGTCCCATGCAGCGACTGGTACTGCCTTGGGGGTCAAAATCGACCACCAAGACCCGGTTGTCCAGCAAGGCCAGCCATGCAGCCAAATTGACGACGGTGGTGGTTTTTCCCACGCCCCCTTTTTGACTGCTGATGGCAATAATCCGCGTTTTCATACTAGACCTGTTTCTTGGCATCAAAGGCGTCGCGCAGGCCGTCGCCGAAGAAGTTAAAACCAAAGACGGTCAATACAATCGCAAAGCCGGGAATCAAGAGCCAAGGGCTCTGTTGGACTGCGACAATATTTTTGGCTTCACTTAACATCAGACCCCAACTGGATTCAGGATCCTGAATCCCCAAGCTCAAGAAGCTCAAAGCCGCTTCGCCAAGGGTATAAGCCGGAATAGAAATGGTCGCAGAGACAATGATCCAAGAGGACATCTGAGGGATGATGTGTTTGATGATAATCGGAATATCTTTCATCCCTACGGCCCTGGCTGCTTCAACATATTCCATCTGCCGCAAGCTGAGTACTTGGCCACGGTAGATACGGGCTTGGCCCGCCCAGCCAATAAAGCTAAGAATCACGATGACCGCCAAATAGCGCTGAATGGAGGTCAAGCCTTTGGGCAGGGTGGCAGAGAGGGTCAGCAAGAGATACAAACTGGGGAAAGAGATAATTGCCTCAACCACACGCATGATCACGTTGTCGACCATGCCTCCAAAATAGCCGGCAATGCCGCCCATTAAGAGACCGATCGGGTAAGAGATGAAGATCGCCAGGATGCCTACTGTGAGCGAAATTCGCCCCCCAAAGAGCAGGCGCGTAAAAATATCGCGGCCCTGAATATCGGCTCCCCAAATATACAGGCGATTGGGTTTTTCTTCGGGCAAGAGCGCGGCGGGTTGGCCACTTGCATTGACTGCAGCACCAATGCCAAAGAGGTGTAAATTCATGGGTACCAGACCCAGAAATTTATAGTCTTCACCTTTGCTGAAAAACTGTACGGGGTAAAGGATTTTTTTATCGACCACCAAGCGGCTGGAGGGAATTCCATTGTCACCCATGATCAGCTTTTTGCGTACGTGGTAGATAAAGGGGCCTTTAAATTGACCTTCATGGTTGAAATGCAGCTGTGAAGGCGGGAAATGGGAATGGTTGATGACTGAGGAGTTCATGCCATAGGGGCTGAGAATATCTGCCAAAAATGCGGACATGTACAAGACAGTCAGGATAATTAATCCCAAAATCGCCAAGCGGTGACGCAAAAAGCGCCTTAAGATTTTTTGACGGGTCGAAGTCATTGCTGGGAGACCAGCAGTGGCGCGTACCGCCTCCTGCGCGTCTACAATCTGTGTATCCAGAGAATGGGTACTCATGTATTAGGCCTCCAATTTAATCCGTGGGTCAGCAAAGGCCAGCAGCAAGTCTGCCAGCAAGTTGCCCAGCAACAGCATAACGGTACTGATAATCAGGCCCGCCATTACCAAGTTTAAGTCCGTGCCCAAGAGTGCTTGTAGCATCATATTGCCCAGACCAGGCCAAGAAAAAATGATTTCGACAAACGCGGCACCGCTGATCAGACCTGCGACTTCAAAGCCCAAAAGGGTAATGATGGGGTTGATGGCGTTGCGCACAGCATGTTTGTAAATTACTTTTTTCTCAGGCAGTCCTTTGGCTCTTGCGGTTTTGATGTATTCTTCGCCCAAAATGTCCAGCATATTGGCCCGCATGCGGCGCTGCAGGGTGGCGATGCTGATCATTGAGAGGGTCAAGGTCGGTAAGACCAAGTGGTGTAACAGATCCAATAATTGAATCGGCAAGCTCGATTGTGCAGCTTTGATCGACTGCATTTCCCCAATCGGAAACCAACCGGTTGTGGCTGCAAAGAGCAAGAAGATAATCGCCAGAAAGAAGTCTGGAAAACCCATAAAGAAATAGGAGATCGAAGAAGTGATCTGGTCAACCAGGGAGTATTGGCGCACCGCCAGATAAATCCCCAGGGGTACGGCCACCAGCCAAGTGACGATGAGCGTGGCGACACCGAGGATCAGGGTGCTGCCCAAACGGCTGAGAATCAGACTGGATACGGGGGACTTGAAATAATAAGATTCACCCATATCCCCTTTGATAAATTGGCTCATCCATTTGTAATAGCGAATGAAAAAGCCATTGGGGGTGCTGTATTCAAGTTCAAGTGTTTTGCCGACAGCACTGGGGTGAAAGAGATAGACATTGTTTTCAAAGCGGTATTCACCCTCTGCCAAAGCCTTGGCTTTTTGATCTTCGCCCAAGCGGGTCAACGGCGCTCCGCCTTTGAGTTTTGCGGTAATGGAGTCGTCGGCCACTTCAGCATTGGCACTGATTTTGGTGGGAGTATACTTCGCTTCCGCGAGTTTAATCTCTTCGGAATGGGCTGTTTCGTAGCCCAAACGGGCTTTTTCTCTGCGAATGGTTTCAGCCGTGACGGTCGGGCTCTGTTTCATTTGCGCCAGAGGATCCGCTCCTGCAAAGACCTCGGCCAGACGAATGATGCCAAAGCCCAGGAGCGAAATGATCAACAAGAGTGGAATCATTTGAATCAGGCGTTTAATAATGTATCTGAACATGTTTTGCTTTTACTCCTGGATATACTGCACGTCGGTGTTCCAGTTGATCACGCTGAGGGCCGAGCCCCCGTGAATCGACGGGAAAATATTTCCGAGGTTTTGACGATAGGAAACCAGTGAGAGTTGATTGACTGTGTAGAGGAAAGGCAGGTTATCTGCCACGATTTCCTGGGATTTGCCATAGAGGGCTTTGCGTTTATTAAAGTCAAATTCAACTGCGGCTTTTTCATACAATTCCAGCACCTCTTCTTCCCATGGGGAAAAACTGGTGCCTTTTTTGCCTTTCCAATAGCTGGAGTGGCCCATGTTAAACATATGCATGCGACCGTCGAGTTTCCAACTGTTGATGCCGAAGTGGGGCTCGATCGCGCTGCCGGTCAAACCAATCATCATGGCTTCCCATTCCAGGGTTTGGTCGATCTGTTGAACCATGATATTGAAGTTGACGGGATTGTAATTGACTTTGATACCCAATTTGCTCCAGTCTTTACGCAAAACGGCGCAGGCCGCATCACGCATGGTATTTCCCGAGTTGGTAACCAAGTTGAACTCAACCCGGTTGCCCTGGGCATCCATGAGTTCGTCATTGGCATTTTTCTTAAACCCAGCCTCAGCCAATTTCTGCGCTGCGGTTTCGAGATTATAAGGGTACTGGGGAGTATTGGGGTTATAAAAGGGATTCTGCTGGCTGATATGGGAGTACTGGGGCAAAGCACGCCCTCTGTAAATACTCTGGATCATGCCCTCTTTATCAATGGCATGGGCCAAGGCCTGGCGGAATTTTTTATTGCGAAACCAGGTCGAACGCGTGGGATTGACCACGGGCTTGCCTTTATCATTGAGGGCGGTGCTTTGATTGAACATCACAAACAGAGTTCCTGTGGCCGGACCCAGATTGACAATTTCAAATTTGCCTTTTTTCTGAAGCGGCTCAAGTACATCGTAATCCTCTGAGCGCAGGGAGAGCGCGTCGGTTTCTTTGGCCATGTACTTGATAATTTCGGTGCTGAGATCCTGCACCTCAATGGTGATGAACTTTTTCAAATAGGGCAGGGAATTGCCCTGTTTGTCTTTGAGGTAATAATGGGGGTTGGGTTCGAGAACAAGCCATTGGGCTGAACGGTAATCGGCAATTTTAAACGGCCCATTGACCACGATCTCTTTGACGTTGCTGTTGAGACCCCACATTTGGTTGAACTTGACACGGCCGTCTTTGTCTGGACGGGTGGTGCCTTCAAAAATGTGTTTGGGCATAATCGGGTCACTCAAGCCACGCAGGAAAGGCACAGAGGGTTCGGGCGTGGTGATAGAGACGTGCAGATCGTCAATCTTGACCACTTTGGGAAACTGATCTTTGATCAGGTGACCATCGCGGTAATTGCTGGGAATGTGTTTGTTATCGATGATTTCGTTATAGGTGAAAACCACGTCATCGGCGGTTAAGGGGTGACCATCTGACCATTTCAGATCTTTACGCAATTTGAGGGTATAGGTGCGTTTATCGGGGCTGAGGACCCAGGATTCAGCCAAAGAGGGCTCTTCTTTGGTTGTGATGGCATTGGTGGTCACCAAACCCAGATACATCTGGCCAATCACATCGGTGGTGGATGTCTCGGCAGCCAGACCCGCGTTAAAGGTCTTGGGCAGAGAGGTACTGGAAATAATCCGGATGCCATCTCGCTTGCCAATAGCGGGCTCATATTTCTCGGGCAGGGGAAGGCTTTTGATCTTTGAGCTGTCGATACTCAATGCTGCAGAAGCATCATCTTCTTGCAGCGTGGGACAACCTGCGAGAAGGGGAAGCAATACAGCAAGAACCCCAGCAGTAATTAGTTTCTGAAAGCGGGCAGCTGGCACCATGCGTCTGTCACCTTTCTGTGGGGGTTACTTAATCAAGGGGCTGGAGAGCAAAATGGCGACGAGCGCCCATAACACAGCCAGGCCACCTGTGATTTTGTTCAGGCCGGACTCGGCCCCCTTCTGGCTACCAAAGATCTGAGCGGTGCCGCCCATGCTGCCAAGTCCCATGCCTTTAGCGGGATGGACTAAGATGGCGGCGATCAGGGCCAGAGAGAGTATTAATTGGATCCAAGTTAAAGCGGTTTGCACAACGGTTTCCTTTCGGGTCAAAGAAGCAATCCTGATCGCAGATTGCACAAAAAATCACTGTTCATATATAGCATGAACCACAGGTGCAGTCAATCAAAGCCTGCCCAGAGAGGAGCCATTTAAGGCTTAATAAAATGGTATTGGGAGTTCCAATTGACCTGATTGAGACCACTGCCGCCAAAGATCGAGGGGTAGACATTGCCGAGATTGCCGCGGACTGCCAAAAGTGAAAGCTCACTGACCAGATAGAGAAAAGGCAGGTGTCTGCGCTCGAGTTCCTGGGCCTGCCAATAGAGGGCCTTGCGTTTGTCAAAGTCGGGGGTAATGGCAGCCTGGGTATAAAGTTGTTCCATCTCGATTTCCCAATCTGTGTATTGGGTCGGTTGGCGCGCGCTCCAGCGGTTGGGATGACCCAAATTAAACAGATGCATGCGCCCATCGCGCTTCCAGCGTGAACTGCTGAAATGGGGTTCAAAAGAGCTGCCAGCAAAGCCCATTAAGACCACTTCCCAGTCCAAGGTTTCATGGACTTGGCTGATCAGACTGTTAAAGGCCTGGGGACGGTAATTGACCTTGATTCCCAACTTCTCCCATTCCTGCCGCAAAATGGCGCAGGTGGCATCCCGTTCAGTGCTGGAAGCATTGGTGGTCAACTCAAACTCCACACGGTGTCCTTGCGGGTCAAAGAGTTGTCCCTCTTTTGACAATTTGAAACCCGCCTCTTTGAGCAAGGCTTGGGCTTTGTCGGGCGCATAGCCATAGTCGGGAATATGGGGATTAAAAAAGGGGTTGTGGGGATTGAGGTGGGTGGTTTGGCTTACAGCCCGGCCTTTGTAAATGCTCTGGATCAGACCCTCTTTGTTAATCGTATGGGCCAGGGCCCTGCGAAATTGCAGGTTGCGAAACCAGGCCGATTTCACCGGATCAATCAGGGGTTTGTTTTGGTGATTGCGGGCCCTGCTTTGATTAAACATAATAAACAAACTGCTGGGGTTGGCACCGAGATTGTGAATTTTAAAATTGCCAGATTTTTGCTCTCTATTGAGCAGATCATAGTCTTCGGGCCGCAAATCATAGACGTCTGTTTCTCCTTCTCGGAATTTGAGCAAGGCGCTATTGGCGTCTTGTACGTCTAAAAAGATCAATTGTTCCAGATAAGGCAGGCGCTGGCCTTGGGCATCTTTTTCGTAATAAAAGGGATTGGGTAAGAGCTCAACCCTTTGCCCAGGCAGGTAGCGCCCCAGTTTCCAGGGGCCATTGACAATAATTTCTTCCGGGGGGGTGGTCAAACCCCACATCTGGTTAAAGGCAATTTGATTCTGGGCATCAGGCCTGTCTTTGGTCTTAAAAATATGCCTGGGTAAGACGGGGGCTGCCAGATTGTAGAGTGCAGGTGCAAAGGGCTGGTTGAGGGTGAATTTGACTTTTCGCGGATTGATTTGCTCAACCTTGGGAAAAGACCCTTGATAACTCCAAAAATCCCGGTAATTATTGGGTATGCCGGGATTGTTAATGATCTGATTATAGGTAAAAACCACATCGGCGGCGGTGATAGGCATGCCATCTGACCATTTCAGATCTTTTCGCAATTGCAAGGTATACACCCGCTGGTCGGCGCTTATCTCCCACGACTCAGCCAGATCGGGTTCAATCTGTCGGGTGGCGGCATTGAGGCGAGTGAGCCCAGAAAACATGCGGTAAATGACTGCCAGAGAAGAGCTTTCAGAGGCCATATAGGGATTAAAGGTATTGGGCAGGGAAGTGTTTCCGACCACCCGCATACCCCCGCGAACCCCACTTTGGACCTGAAAAGAGGCTGCTGAGGCTGAGGCCGAGGATTTGGCTGAAATAAGGGTTTCTTCTTGAGGTGGGTCACAGCCGCAGACAAGGGCTCCTGCCAAAAAGAGCAGCAGGGGCAGACAGCTTTTAAAATGCGGGTGAGGGGTTCTTGCAGGAGACATGCCCCATTATAGCCTGAAATCAAAAAGAGCTTGTGATATGATTTTGGCCATGAAAAAAGGGGCCCTCTTAAGAATGGCCCCTCTTCATTTAAAGGCTGTTTAACTGCCGCTTTCGAGCATTCCCAGTCGGGCAGTTTTGACGTTGCCGCCACCACCTTTGAGCTGGTTGATATACTTTTTGCGGGGCAGATTATTGACGGGGGCGAGATGAAACTCTTGCACCATTTCTCGCAGCTCTTCACCATATTCAGCCACGGCTTGGGCTGAGTCCATCGTGCGATGGGCAATATGTTCATTGCCATCGGCGATTTTTTCGACTTCCGTAATGGCTGAGGTGATGCGTTCAATCGAGGTGACCTGCCGCGCTGTATCGTTGCGAATGGCGTGGGAGGCTTCGTTGATTTTGGTGGCCGCTTCGACAATCTGCTGATTGCTGTCCTCTTGATTCTGGGTGGCTTGCACGATCTGTTTGATCATTTGGCGCACCTGCTCAATCGTCTGCACTGTGTTTTCGGTATTAAAGGCCTGGGCTTTAACAGCCTCAGTGACCTTGCTGACTTGGTGGTTCATCTCGCCGGCCCGGTGGGCAATGTGTTCCGCTGCACGGGCCTGTTCTTCGGCCCCGATTTTGATCTGTTCAATCAGCGAAACGGTGTTTTCAACCCCTTTGATAACCTGGTTGATTTTGCCTCCGGTTTCAGCTGCCAGACGGGCACCCTGCTCAGCTTGGTGTACACCACCCTGAACGGTTTTGACGGCGCCATCGGCTTCGACCTGAATGCCCCGGATCAGATCCGAGATCTCTTTGGTCGCTCGGCTCGAACGTTCGGCCAATTTGCGCACCTCGTCGGCCACCACCGCGAAACCTTTGCCGTGTTCACCGGCGCGGGCCGCTTCAATCGCGGCATTCAAGGCCAGCAGGTTGGTCTGGTCGGAAATATCGTCGATCACGTTGATGATCTCGCCAATTTTCTGGGTGCTGGAGCCCAGGTGCTCAATGACTTTGGAGGCTTCGAGCACGACTTCTTTGAGGTGGTTGATGCCAGAGATGGTCTCTTGTACAGCGGCACTGCCTTCAAAGGCGGCTTCTTGCATGTCCAGAGCCAATTTCGCTCCCTCTTGTAGGCTGGTCGAAACCTCGTTGAAACTGGCGGAGAGTTCATTGATTGCCGCAGACGTATCTCCGGTGCCCCGGCTGATATACTCAGCACTCTCTTTGATCTCAGCAAAGGCCCGAAAGTTTTGACTGACGACATCGGAAACCTGGTCGCTGGCTTCAGACAGGCGGGTAATGCTCTGGGTGGACTGAGAGAGGTTATGGGCCACCTGCTCAATTTGGCGCATGGTTTCACCTGCGCGAGAAGCCAGAGCCTCGGCCTGGTTATCAATGCCTTTAACTGAGCGGCTGACTTCTTCCATAAAACCGGAGATCTCGGTAATGGCAGAGGCTTGTTTGGCGGCACCGGCTGCGGTTTCGCGGGACAACGACTGGATTTCGCTGGAGGATTGCGCAGTTTTATTGGAGGTTTCCAAGATGCGGGCAAATTTTTCGTTGAGATTGTGGGTCATCTCATTAAAGGTATGGGCCAATTCGGCAAATTCATCTTTGGTTTTGACGACGGCCACCCGGTTAAGATTTCCACCGGCAATTGAGGCTGCAACCTGATTCACTTCTTTGAGCGAGCGGGTAATTTGGCGCACTTGCCAGACGGCGATCACCAAAGAGAAGGCCAAACCGCCAAAGAAGACAACGATCAGCTGAAAGGTCGCCTGTTGCTGAATCTTTTGACTCTCTTCAAAGGTTTGAATCACTTGTTCGGTTTTGGTTTTTTGATCAATGGTGTTGTACACCTGTTCGAGTTTTGTGTTCAATTGTTCGAGACCGACCAAACTGATCAGCAGAACCAATAAAAGGGACACACAGGTGATCCCAAAGCCAACCAGCAATTTGGCAAAAATTTTCATATAACCTCCTGTAGTGTTTCCGGGCGCGGCTTATTATCGTAGAGCACTTTGGGCAAATCCAAGACAATCACCAGCCGATTTTCATATTTGCAGACCGCTTGGATATAGTCTTTATCCACAGCGGTGGTGGGAGCGGGCTCCAATAGAGAGACGGGCAAACGCAAGACCTCTTGCACTTCATCCACCACCAGACCGACATTTTGTTCGCGTCCCCTGACGATCACAAAACGGGTATTGCGCTGATAGGGGGAAGGTTTAAGACCCAGCCGTGAGGCCAAATTGATCAGGGGCAAAATCTGGCCCCTTAAATTGATCACCCCTTCGATCCAGCCCACGGTAAGCGGAACTTGGGTGACCGGCAGGGCCTTGATTATTTCTTGGACACAGAGAATGTCCAAGGAATAAATCTCGTTTTCTAAGCGAAAAGAGACCACTTGCAGGGTATCTGCCTGAACCTCAGTGAGCACGGGCGAAAGATTCAAAGGGAACGCTCTTCACGGAGCAAAGAAGCGACACAAAAGGCCCCTTGTCCGGTTTGAATCGGGATCGAAAGGGGGGTCTGATCTTTCCCTGGCTTGGGAAAAACCTGATTGGATTCGGGCCCCAAATCAAAGACCTGCGGCAACCCGAGTAAAAAGGCCTGCCCATTTTGAGAGAGGGAGGTTTTGATGCCCCCTGCAATAATATTGGTAATTTCTGCAACTGCTTCGTAAACGTCTTCATTGACTTCATCGATGGCTTCTTCGAGCATCAAAGAAGCCATTGAGATTGCCAATGGGTAAGAGAGCAGGATTGAAATACTCCCACTGATGCCGCCCCGGATATCAATGGTGCCCACCAGATCTTGGGGATACCCTTGCGCACTGGGGCTGGCCTGACTGGAGGCATGAGAAGTATCCACATCCATGGGAACCATGGTGCTGAAGAGGCTGCTTACCGATGTGCAAACAGCTTGAATAAAGCGTTCTTGTAAGGCCACAGACATGCCTTTCTGCCTCAGACGCGCAAAGGCAGGACCTTTTTGAGGGTTTTATTCAGAGTGTCGGCGGTAAAAGGTTTGACAATATATTCATTGACCCCCGATTCCATGGCCTCAGTGACTTTGTCAATGGTGCCTTCGGTGGTGATCATAATGATTTTGACTTTTTTCTCGGGCTCGGTGCCAATTGAAGTCTCATATTCTCGGAGCTTTTTGACAAACTCAAGACCATTCATTTTGGGCATATTCCAATCGCTCAAGACCACATCCGGCTGAGCGCCGCCTTTAAATGTCTCCAGGGCTTGTTCTCCGTCTGAGGCCTCAATCAGGTTGAGGTTGGCGTAAGGGCCGCTGCCGATATGCTTTTTGATCACCTTCCGGGTGACGCTTGAGTCATCGACAATCATGATAGAAGCCATGTATTTAATCCTCCGTAAGCGCTGCGTATCGTATATCACTGCCAGTTAAACGAGTATACCACCATTTATTTGAGTCACATAGCCCGAAAGGGGCTTCTGACACAGCTTCTTTTTGCTTCGGGCTTGCAACGTATTGGGCTCAGCAAGGGGATCCGTTATAATGTGTTAGCCTGTTTCAATCTGAAAGACACGCATCGAAGCAAAGAACATGGAAACAACAGCCTACTTTATTATTCTTTCTGTCATCGCCGTCATAGGTGGGCTTTTGACTATTACTCGCAGTCACCCCCTTTCCGCGACCTTGTCATTGGTCATGACCTTGATTGCCTTGGCCGGTCTCTATGCCCTGCTCTCGGCAGACTTTTTGTTTGTGATCCAAATTTTGGTCTATGCAGGTGCCATTATGGCCCTGATGGTCTTTGTGATCATGTTGCTCAATGTCAAAGAAATTCATTTGCCGCCCGAAAAGCAGATCGAAACTCGCGTTTTACTCGCTTTGCTCTTTCTCAGCCCGATCTTTTTTCTGGTTCAGCGCGGGATTACGATGCAGTTTGGCAATGCCGTTTTTCCCCAGACCCAAGCGGGTTATGGGTCGATTGAAGCGGTTGGTTTGGCGCTTTATCGCAACCATTTTTTCCCCTTTGAAGTGATCTCGATACTATTATTGGTGGCCTTGGTCGGCGTTGTCGCCCTGGCCAAGCGGAGGGCCTGATGCTCGGACCTGCACATTATTTAACGGTCAGTGCGATTCTCTTCTTTTTGGGATTGGCTGGGTTTATTAGCCGAAAAAATATTTTTATCCTGTTTCTCTCGCTGGAACTGATGCTCAACGGAATCAATTTGAGTTTTGTGGCTTTTTCGCGCTTTTTTAACCAGCTGGATGGCCATATCTTTGTCTTTTTTGTGATTGCCGTTGCCGCGGCAGAAGCGGCGATCAGTTTGGCGCTGATTATTTTGCTCTTTAAAAACCGTCAGACGCTTAATGTCGATGATTTCGACACCCTGAAAGGCTGAGTCAGATGTTATTACACGCCACTGCCCATACCACCCTCCCTGCAGCCTCTTTGCAGCTCAATTCGCTCTTGAATCTGGTGGTTTTATTGCCTTTGGCCGGAGCCTTGGTTTTAGGCTTAGGCACCTTGTACAACGCCCAAAACAAAACCGGTATTTCTGAACGGGTGGTCACAGCGATTGGCTGTGCAGGCCCTTTGCTGGCTACGGTTTTGGCCTTTTTGCTGTTTTTACCGATGATGGGAGACCCCTCCCGAGTCTGGCACAGTCCGCTCTTAACCTGGATGGATATTGGCAGCTTTAAGATTGAATTGGGTCTGGTGATGGATCATCTCTCGGGGATTATGCTGTTGATGATCACCTTCATTGGCACGTTGATTCATCTCTTTTCGGCCAGTTATATGCAAGGCGATCGCAGTTTTAGCCGCTATTTTGCCTACCTCAATCTCTTCTTGGGCTCGATGCTCTTACTGATTCTTTCAGACAATATGATTGGCCTGTTTATGGGTTGGGAAGGGGTGGGTGTCTGTTCTTATCTCTTGATTGGTTTCTGGTTTGAAGATGCCGCCAAAGCAGGGGCTGGCACCAAGGCCTTTTTGCTCAACCGCGTCGGCGATTTGGGTTTTATTTTGGGTATCTTTTTGCTCTTTCAAGAAACCGGGGCCTTTGACTTTGCTGGTATTCAGGCTCATATTGGGCAGACCAGCGCCGAACGTCTGCCGCTGATTGCCTTTTTGCTCTTGGTCGGTGCTTTGGGCAAATCTGCTCAGATCCCGTTGCATGTGTGGTTGCCCGATGCTATGGCGGGTCCGACTCCTGTCAGTGCCTTGATTCATGCCGCTACGATGGTCACCGCCGGTGTCTATTTGGTCGCCCGTTTGCACTTTGTCTATACCGCCACCCCGTCTGTGGCTTGGTTGATCATCTTGATTGGGGGCCTGACCGCCCTGATGGCCGCTTCGATTGCCCTGGTGCAAAACGATATTAAAAAGGTCTTGGCCTATTCCACGGTCAGCCAATTGGGTTATATGTTTATGGGCGTGGGCGCAGGGGCTTACGCCGCGGGTATTTTCCACGTCTTTACCCACGCCTTTTTTAAGGCCGCGCTGTTTCTGGGCGCTGGAGCCATCATCCATGCCCTGCACCATGAACAGGATTTGCGCAAGATGGGCGGTTTGCGCAGCAAATTGCCGATTACCCATTTGGCGATGTTGGTCTCTTGCCTTGCAATAGCAGGCATTCCCCCCTTTGCAGGCTTTTTCAGCAAAGACGAAATTCTCTGGTCGCTCTGGGAAAAAGGCCATTTTGTCTTTTGGGGCATGGGTCTTTTAACGGCAGGGCTGACCGCCTTTTATATGTTCCGCCTCTATTTCTTGGCCTTTGGCGGCACCTATCGCGGTGAGCACGAAGCCCATCCTGAGCCCTTATTAATGAAGCTCCCGCTTGGCCTTTTGGGGCTGGGTGCTGTGACGGTTGGATTTTTGGGGATGCCCGCCACTTTGGGCTTGCCCAATTGGTTTGTGCACTGGCTGGCGCCCCTTTATGGCGAACACCATGCCAGCGATCCTGCGGCCCAGGGCCTGTCTTTGATCTTGATGGCTGCTTCGGTGCTGGTGGCGGGTGCGGGCATTTTGCTGGCGCTCAAACGCTTTGGCAAAATCACAGCTGAGGTGCCTGCGCTTCCTGAGAATGCTCTGACGGCGCTTTTAAATGAAAAATTCGGCTTTGATAGCCTCTACCAAACTGCTGTGGTCGGTCCGATCATGGCTGCTGGTCGTTTCTGTCGCCAAGTGGCGGAGCCTGTGATGATCGATGGCGTGATTCGTGCAGGTGTTTGGGGCTATTATGCCTTTTCACTCTGTCTGCGCACTTTGCAGTTTGGCCAACTCCGGGCCTATGCCCATTACCTGATCTTTGGCCTATTTATTTTGGCCTATGTGTATTTTGTCTTGCATTTACCGGGGGTCTTCCAATTATGAACCACCTGCTTTCACTTCTGATTTTTCTACCACTGGTGGGTGGTTTGGTTTTGCTGGCCCTCTCGCGCAAATTTGCAACTGTGGTGAAACCCGCCGCAATTGGCATTGCCCTGATCAATTTGCTCTTGGCAGCTGTGGTGGGTTTCCGCTTCCAGCCCCTGGCTGGGTTTCAGATGGAAGAAAAACTGGCCTGGATTCCCAAAATGGGGATCGAATACCACCTCGCGATTGACGGCATCAGCCTGTTTTTGGTTTTGCTGATTCCGATTTTTATTGTGATTGCGCTGTGTATGGCCCAATTCTCTAAAAATGCCTATCCGCCCGCTTTCTTTGCCCTCTTGCTCTGTTTTGAAGCGGGTCTCTTGGGCACGACCTTGGCCCTGAATCTCTTTCTCTTTTACCTCTTCTGGGAATTGATGTTGATTCCGGCCTTTTTCCTGATTGGCCTTTGGGGTGGCCCCAAACGCAAGCAGGCTGTGCTCAAATTTGTGATTTACACCATGGCGGGCTCGTTGGTCTTTTTGCTCAGCATTCTCTTTTTGGGCGTGCAGTTTTACAGCAAAACCGGTGAATGGAGTTTTGCCCTGCCGCAGCTCTACCAAATGCGGATGGGTATGGGCCCTGTTGCCAGCCTGCTCTTTTTGGGTTTTGCTCTGGCCTTTTTGATCAAGGTGCCGCTGTTTCCGTTGCACACCTGGCTGCCCGATACCTACAGCGAAGCGCCCACCGTTGTGACCTTTTTGCTCTCGGGCCTGATGGCCAAAATGGGCATTTATGGCCTTTTGCGGATTACGATTCCGCTCTTTCCGCAATTGCTCGAACGTTGGGCGCCGCTGCTTTCGCTGCTGGCGATTGCGGGGATTGTCTATGGTGCCATTGCTGCTTTGGGGCAAACGGATCTCAAACGCCTGATCGCCTATTCTTCGCTGAGCCATATGTCGCTGCTGGTGTTGGGGGTCTTTACCTGGAACCTAGCCAGCTTGCAGGGCACGCTTTATCATATGATCAATCATGCCGTGGCCACGGGTGCTTTGTTCTTGCTCGTCAGCCTGATTGAAGAACATTACGGAACCACTGAAATTGCTGAATTGGGGGGACTGGCCAAAGAAACGCCACTCTTTGCCAGCTTATTTTTGCTCATGACCTTTGCTTCGATTGGTGTGCCCGGCCTGAACGGCTTTGTGGGCGAGTTTTTAATCTTATTGGGTGTAACCACTCAGGTGCCTTTGTTGGGCCTCGGTGCGGGATTGACCCTGATTTTGTCTGCGGCCTATATGCTTTGGCTGACTCAGCGCCTGCTTTTTGGGCCACTCAAAAGCCCTGTCGCAGAACCTCTCAAACTTTGCCGCTACCGCCAAATTGTGTTGGCCCCTTTGGTGCTGGCCGTGGTGTTGATGGGCTTGTATACCCAGCCCGTGTTTGAACGCACCACTGCTTCAGTACGCCAGTATTTGCAGATGTTGCACCAGCCCCAGCAGGTGAGCGAGCCAACCCTCCTCTCAGACACCCTGCCTGCAAGTGAGGCCCAGATCCATGGATAAATTATTGCCTTTTCTGCCGGTTTCGCTGCCGGTGCTGTTTGGTTTGATTGTCTTGCTTTTGGGGGTGTTTTTGCCCCTCAAACAGCGTTATCTGCTGCCCCACGTGTCTTTGGTGGGCGTGGCTTTTGTGGCTCTTTCTTCGATTGCTGCCTACAAAGCAGTGGCCCCCAATGGCGAAATTTTGGGCGGTTATCTCATTTTAGATACCTATTCACTTTTCTTTTCGCTGCTTTTAAGTGTGGCCACTTTTATTACCATGCTCAGTGCCTCTTTTTATCTGGAGCGCGAAGGCTTGGTCAAAGCGGAGTTTTTGGCCCTGCTCTTTTTCTGCCTGAGTGGCATGTTGCTCTTGGCCTCCAGCCGCGATCTGATCACCCTGTTTGTGGCGCTTGAAATTGTTTCGATGTCGGTTTACGTCTTGGTCGGTTATGACCGCGACAATCTCAAAGCCAACGAAGGGGCCTTTAAATATTTCCTTTTGGGTTCGATGGCCTCTGCCCTTTTGCTTTACGGGATCGCCCTGCTCTATGGCTCTGTGGCTTCGACCCGCCTGTATCAGATTCACAGCTATTTTTCGACCCATGCCCACGAGCCCCTGGCCGCGATGGGGCTCTTGCTGGTGTTGGTCGGTCTGGCCTTTAAGGTGGCGGCGGTGCCTTTTCATACTTGGTCACCGGATGCTTACGAAGGGGCCTCGATGCCCGTGACAGGTTTTATGGCCACCGCAGTCAAAGCAGCCATCTTTGCCTTGCTGATTCGGGTGTTGGGCGAGGGTTTTATCTCTCTCAAGACCTATTGGGTCGAAGTGGTGGCTATTCTGGCTGTTTTGACGATGTTGGGGGGCAATATTCTCGCTTATACCCAGCGCAATATCAAACGCATGTTGGCCTATTCCAGCATTGCCCACACGGGTTATTTGCTCACAGGGCTCACAGCCCTGGCCCTGCAGCCTGGCAATGAAGCGGTTTCTGCCCTGCTCTATTATCTCTTGATCTATGTGCTCAGCTCACTCGGCATCTTTGCTGCTCTGACTTGGCTCAGCTCTCAAAATGAGTCGCTGGTGCAAATTTCAGATTTGGCCGGCCTGGGTAAAAAATACCCCTTAACCGCCCTGGGCTTGGCATTGCTCTTCTTCTCGTTTATCGGGATTCCACCCCTGGGTGGGTTCTTTGCCAAGTATTATCTCTTTTTAACGGTGCTCAAGGCCCACCAGCTATTTTTGGTGGGTGTGGCTGTGTTGGCCAGTATTCTCTCGATCGTCTACTATCTCAAAATTGTGATGGTGATGTATATGGAGCCCCTGGCAGAGCACTGGGAAGCGCCGCGCATCCGCCCGATTTCGCTGGGTGCGGTTTTGGGCTGCTGCAGCTTTGCCGTGTTCTGGGCCGGTTTTGCACCTGTGAATTTTCTCAATGTCTTTCCTGGGCTCTTGCCACTTTTGGAGTGGCTGCAATACACCAGTCTGATTTAACCGCTAACTGCCTATCTGCGCGGAAGGCCTTAACCTGAAAACTGAAAGGGCTCTTCGTCGCTGTACTGGCCCAGACGATCAGCGAGACTGGCAAACAGGTCCTCTGTTTTGTCGTCTTGCTTTTTCTTTTTTTTGTTCTGTTCCTGTTGCTGTTTACGCTCTTCGCCATTCTCTTTGGCGCGCTCAACTTTATGCTGCGGGCGGAAATCAGGCACATTATAGATGCCATCTAATCCCATGGGTCGTTTCCTTTCTCTCTCTGAAACTCAGGTCGTAGTACCTTCTAACATGAAATATCCCAAAAAGAAAGAGGCACATGACCTGATTTAACGTAAAATTAACAGGTGGGGCCTCTTTTCGTGCTTGCGCTTGGACGCTTTAAATCAAACCCTCAAACAGGTTTTGATAGCGCTTGAGCACATTCTGCAGGGTTTCAAGCTTGGTCAATGCACTCAAGATTTCATCGCTGTTGAGCTTTTCTTTTTCGGTCATTTCGCGGTAGACATTGACCTGCTGGGCCACAGCCATGATCTCTTCGACCGGGCCGCGCTCCCGCGAAAGGCTTTCGAGCTTTTGGTACATGGCACCGACTTCTTCTTCGGAATTCCAGATGCGCGACATGCGCTGCAAATAAGGGTAGAGACATTGGCCGAAGAGGTCTTGAAACTGCTGTTCGAGCCAGGCGATATCGTCTTTTTTGCTCAGGTCGTAGGTCTCGTTGCCCATTTTGACCAAGAGTTGCCCTTCGGCTCCGCTCAGGGCACCGCCATCTGGGGAATTGCTTGGAAAATTACTTGGGGAGGCACTACTTGGGCTGCTCTGGGAGGCGGGACTTTCACTCGCATGGCTGGCTTCAACTGTGCTTTCTGCGACGGTGTTCAGGGAGGCGGAGCCATACGCCCCCTGAGCGGAGCCGAAGGGGGGAATTTGAATGCGCTGGTGCTCAATCGCCAAGTCCAGATCGTTGGGGCTGTCGTCTTGCAGGTCGTTGCTCAATTCGAGGGTGCTGTCGAGGGTGCCCGCCTGTTCTTCTTCGAAGCTGTTGCCAAAGAGCGAAGCATTGCTGCTGGGGAGGTCCACGGAATCATGCATTCTGGCGATATCTTCCAGGGTCAATTCGTCTCCGGCCGCGAGATCTGCGTCCGCCAAAGGGGCTTTATACTCTTCCATCGCACTCTCTCCTTGTGTTCACTTATTCGTGGGCTTTATTCTTGGCCTATTCTTGGCCGAGACGTAAAACGGCCATAAAGGCATCTTGGGGAATTTCTACCTTGCCGACTTGTTTCATGCGCTTTTTACCGGCTTTTTGTTTTTCCAGCAATTTGCGCTTGCGTGAGATATCGCCGCCATAACATTTGGCCAAGACGTTTTTGCGCATGGCTTTGACGGTTTCGCGGCTCACGACCCGGCTGCCAATCGCGGCCTGAATCGGAATTTCGAACATTTGGCGTGGAATAATCTCACGCAATTTGGCGGTCAGCTGTCGGCCCATAAACGGCGCTTTGTCGCGGGGCACAATCACCGAAAGGGCATCTACAATTTCGCCATTGAGCAAAATATCCAGTTTGACCAGATCGGCTTCGCGCATGCCGATCATTTCGTAGTCGAGGGAGGCGTAGCCGCTGCTGCGGGATTTGAGCTGATCGAAGAAGTCTGCCATCATTTCGTTGAGCGGCATTTCGTAGTGCATCACAACCCGATCGGGGGTGGGGTAGTCCATGCTGATAAAAATACCCCGGCGGCTCTGGGCCAGGTCCATCATGGGGCCCACATAGTCTTTGGGGGAGATCACCGTGACATTGACATAGGGCTCTTTCATCGTGTCGATATGCTGTGGCAGCGGCAGATTCTGCGGGTTGTCGATCATGATCGTCTCGCCGGTGACCGTTTTGATCTCGTAGATAACACTCGGTGCGGTCGCGATCAGCGAGAGATTGTATTCCCGTTCCAGGCGCTCTTGGATGATCTCCATATGCAGCAGGCCCAAAAATCCGCAGCGGAAGCCAAAGCCCAAAGCGTTGGAGGTCTCGGGCTCAAAGGAGAGGGCCGCATCGTTGAGCTGCAACTTGTTGAGGGCCTCTTTGAGTTCTTCGTAATCGTCGGATTCGACGGGATAAAGACCGCAAAAGACCATTGGGATTGCCGGACGGTAGCCGGGCCAAGCTGCCTCTGCGGGTCTTTCTGAATGGGTGATGGTATCTCCGACACGGGCATGTTGCACGTCTTTGATCTCAGCTGAAAAATAGCCGGTCTCACCTGCACGCAGCCCTTCAACGGGGGTGCGGTAGGGCAAAAGCACGCCCAATTCGGTTACGTTGTAGTTTTTCTCTGAGGCCATAAAGCGAATTTTATCGTGGTTGCCGATGCTGCCTTCAAAGATCCTGAAATAGACCACGGTGCCACGGTAGGTATCGTAGACCGAGTCAAAGATCAGGGCCTGCAGAGGGGCATTAAGATCGCCTTTGGGCGCGGGAACGCGAAAGACAACGGCTTCCAATAAATCTTGAATGCCAATCCCCTCTTTGGCGCTGCAGAGCACCACTTCATCCGGGTCGAGCCCCAATTCAGCAATTTGCAATTTGACCCGGTCCACGTCGGCGCTGGGCAAGTCAATTTTGTTGATCACCGGCACGATTTCGAGGTTGTGTTCCAGTGCCAAGTAGAGATTGGCAATGGTCTGGGCCTCAACCCCTTGGGTCGCGTCGATGATCAAGAGGGCCCCTTCACAGGCCGCCAAGCTGCGTGAAACTTCGTAGGTAAAGTCCACGTGGCCGGGGGTGTCGATCAAATTGAGGATATACGGCTTGCCGTCTGAAGCTGTGTAATTCAGACGGGCCGATTGCGATTTGATCGTAATTCCCCGCTCACGCTCAATATCCAGGCTGTCGAGTACCTGGGCCACCATCTCTCTTTGTGAGAGCGCGCCTGTATATTCAATCAGACGGTCGGCCAGGGTCGATTTGCCGTGGTCAATATGGGCAATGATTGAGAAATTGCGGATCGATTCAATA
Organism: Candidatus Blackallbacteria bacterium; assembly: GCA_051715345.1. Classification (GTDB taxonomy): domain Bacteria; phylum Cyanobacteriota; class Sericytochromatia; order UBA7694; family UBA7694. The sequence continues at coordinate 22,537 of JBPXJQ010000012.1, read as the reverse complement.
TAACTCATGCAGGTTTTTTCTAGTTCTGGCTTATTTCGGTGGCTTCGATTGTGATTGCTTCACCCGTTTCGCCGGCCTCAAGCAGGGCTGTTGGCTCTGTGTTTGCAACTGCATTGGGATCAACATTGGGATCAACATTCAGAGCTGCACTCGGATCCAGCACCTGCTCAGCAATCAGGCCAATGGCTACGATCAGATCGCCTTCGCTCAGACGTTGAACCGTCACCCCTTTGGTGGAGCGGCTGTAGACGCTGATATCGCGAACATGCTGACGGATGACCACGCCTTGAGCTGTGACCACAATCAGTTCTTCGTTGCCGTTGACCGCCAGCAAGCTGGCGACTTTGCCGTCGCGGCGCAGTTTGATATTGATGATGCCGGAGCCCGCGCGGCTCTGCAGGCGGTAATCTTCAATTTCGGTGCGCTTGCCATAGCCGTTGTCGCTCACGGTCAAGATCGTCTGACCCGGTTGCGGTGTGGCCATGCCAACGACCACGTCGTCTTTTTTGAGCTGGATCGCTTTGACCCCGCGTGAGGTACGGCCCGTGGGACGCACGTCCTGTTCGGAGAACTGGATTGCCATGCCGTTTGCTGTGCCGATTAAGACATTTTGGTTGCCATCGGTCAAGGCCACCCAACCCAAGACGTCGTTTTCGTCGAGGTTGACGGTGATCAGACCGGCCCTGCGGATATTGCGGTAGGCATTTAATGGGGTCTTTTTGATAATGCCCTGGCGGGTTAACATGACCAGATTTTTGTCTGCGGCAAATTCCCGCACGGGGATCATCGCGGTCACTTCTTCGCCCTCGCGGAACTGAAGCAAATTGGCCACACTATTGCCTTTGGACTGGCGGCTGGTTTCGGGAATCTCGTAAGATTTGAGGTTGTACACGATGCCCTGATTGGTAAAAAACAAGAGCGAGTCGTGGCTATTGGTGATCGCAAATTGGGCGATATAGTCCTCGTCGCGGGTTTGAATGCCCGAAACACCACGGCCTCCGCGTTTTTGCTGTTCAAAGCTGTCGAGGTGACTGCGTTTGATATACCCTTGGCGGGTCATAAACACAACCATCGGCTCATCGGGAATCAGGTCTTCGTAAGTGAAGTCGCCGGGATCTTCTTCAAGACGTGAGCGGCGGCCATCTTCGTAAGTGGCAGCCAATTTTTCCAGCTCTTCGCGGATGATTTCGTTGACGCGCTCGGGGGTGGCGAGAATATGTTGCAGATCGCCAATTTGACCGGCCAATTCATCGCGCTCGGTTTCGAGTTTTTTCTGCTCCAAACCGTTTAAGCGGCGCAATTGCATATCCAAAACGGCGGTGGCCTGGCGTTCGCTCAGGTCAAATTTTTCGATCAGCCCGGCCAGGGCCTCTTGGGTGCCCTGGGAGGCACGGATCAGCTCAATCACGGCGTCGAGATTGTCGAGCACCTTGAGGAAGCCAGAGACCAAGTGGGCACGCTGCTCGGCTTTGTCTAAGAAAAACTGGGTGCGGCGGCGAATCACTTCGACGCGGTGTTTGAGAAACTCACTCAGAATGTCTTTGAGGCTGAGCAGGCGGGGCTGGTTATTGACCAGGGCCACCATATTGTAATTGTAATTGGACTGCAGACGGGTCTGCTGATAGAGATTGTTCAACACGACCTGGGAATTGGCATCGCGGCGCAATTCAATACAGATGCGCATACCTGTGCGGTCGGATTCGTCGCGCAGATCGGCAATGCCTTCGAGTTTGCCAGTCTGAACCAGATCGGCAATATGTTCAACCAGGGTGGTCTTGTTCAATTGGAAGGGAATTTCTTTGACCAAGAGGCGGTCACGCTCGCGGCCCTGGCCCTCTTCAAATTCGATCACGGCGCGCACGGTGACTTTGCCGCGCCCTGTTTCAAAGGCTTCGCGAATGCCGCGATTGCCGAGAATAATCCCCCCAGTGGGGAAGTCGGGGCCTTTGACGAAGTCCATGAGATCGAGCACCGTGGCATCGGGGTTGTCCATCAGGTGGATGGCGCCTTCGCAGACTTCTTTTAAGTTGTGGGGGGCAATTTCGGTGGCCATGCCGACTGCAATGCCTGTGACGCCATTGATCAGCAAATTGGGGCCTTTGCTGGGCATGACCAAGGGCTCTTCGAGAGAACCGTCAAAGTTGGGGGTGAAGTCGATGGTGTTGCAGTCGAGATCTTGCAGCATTTCCATCGCAAATTTGGAGAGGCGGGCTTCGGTATAACGCATGGCGGCTGCAGAGTCGCCGTCCACCGAGCCAAAGTTGCCCTGGCCGTCCACCATCATGTGGCGCAGGGAGAAAGTCTGGGCCATACGTACCATGGTGTCGTAAACAGCTGAGTCGCCGTGGGGATGGTATTTACCCAAAACTTCCCCGACGATACGGGCGGATTTTTTAAAGGGTTTGTCGGGGGTCATGCCCATTTCGTGCATAGCGAAGAGAATGCGCCGGTGAACGGGTTTGAGCCCGTCACGCACGTCTGGGAGCGCTCGTGATACGATGACAGACATCGCGTAGTCCATGAAGGACTGCTTCATTTCGTCTTGAATCGTAACAAAAGGGCGGGACTCCTGCTCGGCAGGGGGTGCGAGATCGGTGGTCATGGTTGGGATTTTCTCCTGAAGAACTGCATCATTATACCGTGATTCTGCCCTGTTTCAAAGCAGAAAGGAGGGCCAAAGGCCTGAATAAAAGGGCTTTTTGGCCTGCTAACTCCCAGCCAGAAGCCCAGACTCCCTGTTAAAATAATTCAGATCACTTCGAGAGGTGCCCCGATGGCGATGAAAACCTGCCCCAGCTGTTATGTGGAATTGCAATTGGCGCAAAAAAATGGCATTGAAATCGACTATTGTCCGCAGTGCCGTGGCGTTTGGCTGGACTATGGCGAGCTGGAAAAGATCATCGAACGTTCCAGCCAGATTGGTGCCGCCCCTCCCAATTATCCTCCGCCTTATCCACCACCGGCTTATCCGCCAGCGGCAGCGTATTCCTCTGCTTACCCTGATCCCCATGACCCTGGTTACGAAGAGGCCAAAGCGACCTACCGCATGCATAAAAAAATGCGCAAACACAAACACCACCCGCTCGCGAGTTTCCTCGAAGAAGTTTTTGACGTTTTCGATTGAACAAAATACGCTCTGGGCATTCGGGCCGCTCACTTCGCACATCCTGTGCTCCGCTCACTACAGCACCTTCTAAGCATCGCTTTCAGCTCTGTAAGAAGCGCTTAAAAGTCATCCCACCTTGTGCTATCCTGGCCCGGCGGGATTCCTATTGCCCTCATCACCCAGAGCGATTTCTTCTCTAGTCACAAGGATTGAATTTTTTTATTAGCTGGTGCTGTCGTAAGCGGGGTCCGCGATTACCTGACGGGGATCGCGGCCATCGGGGCTCATGCTCCAAATATCGGTGCTGCCGCTGCGATCAGAGGTGAACAGAATGCGGCCATTGGGCCACATCACAGGGCTGCGGTTGAGAAACATCTGGTTGGCGGTGAGTTCGCGCAGGTCAGAACCGTCGCGGTTCATGCGGTAGATGCCAAAATTGCCGCCTTCGCTGCTGCTGGCTGAAAAGACAATCCGCGGCTGGGTGTAAAAGCCAAAGGTGGGTAGCATGGTCGTGCGGTTGGTAAAACGCGCGTCTTTGTCGGGGTAGGTCGGCGAAACCAAAGCAATCTCTTTGATATTCTTGGTGCTGCTGGTCAATTGGGTGGGCATGCTGCCATCGGGGCCCATTTTCCAGATCTCCCATTTGGAGGAGCGCGAAGAGGTGAAATAGATATGGCCGTCGTCGCCAACCACAGGGTAATCGTTATAGACCGAACCAAAGGTCAGGCGGCGCACATCGCTGCCATCGGGGTTCATCGAAAAAACGTGAGGCTTGAGAAAGCGATCGGAGATAAAGACAATCCGGCCATCGGGGGCAGGGAAAGGTCGGTAATTGTTGACCGCAGGGTCTTTGGTCAGGGCCTTGAGATCGCTGCCATCCCAGTCCATGCTGTAGAGCTGCCAAGTGCCGGTGCGCCGCGAAGAGAAGACAATTCGGCCATCAATGGCAATGCGGGGAGTGGCGTCGTCGGTGGCGTCGTTGGTCAGCTGCCGGATATTGCGGCCCTGCATATCGGAGATATAAATATCATTGGCACCGCTGCGGGATGATACAAACACCAAGTGGTCCATCCAGAAGTCGCTGCCCTGTTGCTGACTGGCGCAGCCAGCGAAACTCAGACTGGCCAGGGCGGCCAATCCAATGCCCAGAATATGTCTTGCTTGCCTCATATAGTCTCTGTTACTGCCTTTAATTGCAAGTATTTTAACATATCCCTTAGGCGGGAGCTGTGTTTTTTTTCACGGGAGGCTGTAATCCTGTCACAGCCTTTACCCATTCAACTGTGCCATGCTTTGTGAAACGCGTTTCACTCGCTATAATAGGCAAAATGCTGAAATTAACCGGAGGCCCACATGCCCGCCCATTTAAATGAATGGCTCAACCTGATCATCCGCTGGATGCACCTGATTGCAGGGATCTCGTGGATTGGCAGCTCTTTTTTCTTTATGTGGATGGACAGCCATCTCGAAGAGCCCAAAGAGCGCAGCGACCGCAAAAAAGATGTGGAAGGTGAGTTGTGGATGGTGCACAGCGGGGGCTTTTATCTGGTCGAAAAATACCTGATCAAACCCGGCTGGGTGCCCGATAAACTCCATTGGTTCAAATGGGAAGCGACGTTTACCTGGATCACTGGCTTTTTTCTGTTGGGCGTTGTCTATTATATGGGCGGGGGGCTTTACCTGATTAAACCCGAATCCGGGATCTCTTCAGGGGTGGCCACTGCGATTGGCCTGGGCGCTTTGGCCGGTTCTTGGCTGGTTTACGATCTCCTGTGGAAATATGTCTTTGCCAACAACGCCAAAGTCGGCTCTGCGGTCTCGTTTGCCCTGGCGATGGGGATTGCCTATGGTCTGAGTCAGGTTTTCAGTGGACGCGGCATGTTTATCCATATCGGCGCGATCTTTGGCACCCTGATGGTGGCCAATGTCTGGATGCGGATTTTGCCCGCCCAGCAAAAGATGATCGATGCCACCATGCGCGGCGAGGTGCCCGATTATACCCCCGGCATTCGCGCCAAACAGCGCTCGGTGCACAATAATTACATGACCTTTCCGGTTTTGTTTATCATGCTCAGCAACCATTTTCCCAGCACCTATGGCCATACCCACAATTGGCTGATTCTGGCTGGGATCATTGTCTGTGGGGCGGGCATTCGCCACTTTATGAACGTCAAAACCCCGTTTAGCAAAGCGGCGTTGGTGACTTCGATTGCCGGATTGTTTGGGCTCTTCTTTTATACCGCTCCTCCGGCCCCGGCTCCGGCTGCGGCCAATTCACAGGGCGTCAGCGCTGAAAAAGTCGACTTTGCCAAAGTTCAGACGATTATGCAGAACCGCTGTGTGACCTGTCATTCGGCCCATCCGACAGATGATGCCTTTAAAACGGCGCCTTTGGGGGCAATGTACGATTCTCCTGCTCAGATCAAAGCGTATGCAGACAAGATCAAGGCGCGGGTGGTCGATGCGGAGACCATGCCATTGGGCAATAAAACCGGCATGACCAAAGAGGAGCGCAAATTGCTCGGACTCTGGATTGAGCAAGGGGCCACTATTCCCTAACTTTGCCAAGGGTTTCATGAAATACAGTCCTAGAATGCTTGTCTCACTTCTGGCCCTGAATCTGGGGTTGAGCCTGCCCGTTTGGGCCTTGACAGCACAGAAGGCGGTGGACAGCGGTCAGACCGAGCAGGTCTTGCAGTGGCTTCAGCAGGGCAACCCCAATGCTGAAGTGAAGTGGCAAGATGAAGATGGCGATGAATGGAATGCTCCCCTCTTGCATTGGGCTGCCTGGAAGGGTGACCTTGGCTTGGTCAAGCTGTTGTTGGAGAAGGGGGGCTATCACAAGTACAAAAACAGGTCTGGTGATACAGCTTTGATACGGGCAGCCAGCCGTGGCCATCTGGATGTGGTGAAGTATCTACTGGAAAAAGGTGCCCGTCTCAACGACAAAGACTATGATGGAAATACCCTGTTGATGGGGGCGGCCGGGAGTGGAAATTTGGAGTTGGTCCAATTCCTGATGGGCCAGGGATTGAATCCCAAAGATAAAAATGAGTATGGCACTTCAGCCTTGATGGCAGCCGCTGAGAGTGGAAATCTGGCGTTGGTTCAGTTCCTGATGGATCAAGGACTGAATCCCAAGGAAAAAACAGACTCTGGCTATACAGCCCTGATAGCCGCAGCTGGGAGTGGGAATCTGGAATTGGTCCGGTTTTTGATGAGCCTGGGGCTGAATCCCAACGACAAAGATATTGAGGGCAATACCCTACTGGTAAAAGCAGTCCTTAAAGGCCATTTGGAGTTGGTTCGGTTCCTGATAGACCAGGGGCTTGATCTCAACGACAAAAACAAATATGGCAACACCGCCCTGATGGGGGCAGCAAGTAGAGGACATTTGGCGTTGGTGGAGCTGTTGCTAGAAAAGGGCGCCAACCCCAACGACAAGGACGAATTTGGCCAAACAGCCTTGATGCGGGCAGTCTACAGAGGCCATCTGGAGTTGGTGAAGATGCTGCTGGAAAAGGATGCCAATCCCAACAACAAGGACAAATTTGGTGGGACAGCTTTGAGCGGAGCCGCTGGGAGCGGGAATCTGGAATTGGTCCAGTTTTTGATGGGCCTTGGACTGAATCCCAAGGAAAAAACAGTCTCTGGCTATACGGCCCTGATGGCTGCTGCTGGGAGTGGGAGCTTGGAATTGGTTCGGTTTTTTACGGATCTGGGGCTCAATCCCAACGACAAAGACAGTGATGGCAGGACAGCCCTAGTGGAAGCGGCCCGTAGAGGCCATCTGGAGGTTGTAAAGCTGTTATTGGAAAAGGGAGCCAATCCCAATGACGAAGATAAAAATGGCTATACAGCCCTGATGGTAGCAGCAGAAAAAGGCCATTTGAATCTAGTAAAACTGTTGCTGGAGAAGGGCGCCCATCTCAACAACAAAAATGAGTATGGCAACACCGCCCTGATGGAGGCAGCTAAAAGCGATGACCCAGAGGTAATGCAGTTCCTGATTGGCCAGGGGCTGAATCTTAACGAAAAAAACAAGTACGGCGATACTGCCCTGATGGGAGCCGTCCGCAGAGGCCATCTGGAGGTCGTAAAGCTGTTATTGGAAAAGGGAGCTAATCCCAATGACAAAGACAGAGATGGCAGGACGACTCTAATGGATGCGGCCCGTGAAGGTCATGTGGCAGTTGTGAAGCTGCTATTGGAGAAAGGCGCCCATCCCAATGAAAAAACAAATTCTGGCTATCTAGCCTTGATAGAAGCAGCCAAGAGTGGCCATCTAGAGTTGGTGGAGCTGTTGCTGGAAAAAGGTGCCAATCCCAAGGAAAAAACAGATTCTGGCTATACAGCTTTGATAGAAGCAGCAAAGAGTGGGCATCTGGAATTGGTAAAGCTTCTATTGGAAAAGGGCGTCAATCCTAACGACAAAGACAGTGATGGCAGGACAGCCCTAATGGAAGCAGCATTGTCTGGCCATTTGGACGTTGTGAAGCAATTGTTGGAGAAGGGAGCTAATCCCAATGACAAAGGCAATGATGGCAGAACAGCCTTATTGGTCGGTGCTGTGAATGGGAATTTGGAATTGGTCCAGTTCCTGATAACCCAAGGGTTTAATTCCAAGGACATAGACATTGATGGCAATACCCTGCTGATGATTGCTGCCAGTGCATACAGGCCAGAGTTGGTATCCTGGCTGTTGGGAGAACAGGGCTTCAAGGTAGATGAAACAACCCCTGATGGTGGCACGGCTTTGATTAAGGCGGCATCTGAAGGACGGGCCGAAGTGGTTCAATTGCTGTTGAACAAAGGAGCACAGGTTAATGCTCGCAAGCAGGATGGTAGTACTGCTCTGTTCTGGGGGGCGCGCCAGGGGGAAGCTGATGTGGTGAAGCTACTTTTAGAGAGTGGTGCCAATCCCAACGACAAAACAGAATCTGGCAAGACAGCCCTGATGGAGGCTGCAAGTGAATTCCATTTAGAGGTGGTCAAGCTGCTCTTGGAGAAGGGGGCTGATGTAAAAACAGAAATAAATGGAGAACCTTTGTTATTTTGGGCAGTCAGCGGCGGCCATTTAGATGTGTTGAAACTGCTGCTGGAAAGGGGTGCCAATCTCAAGGAAAAAGACGAGTATGGTTTATCAGCCCTGATGAATGCTTCTTATCGGGGCCGTATAGAGGTGGTAAAACTGTTGTTAGAAAAAGGTGCCAATCCCAAGGAAAAAACAGAGTCAGGTGAAACAGTCCTAATTCTAGCGGCCAGAAGTGGGAATCTGGAATTGGTAAAACTGTTGTTGGAGAAGGGGGTCAATCCCAAGGAAAAGGCTGAGTCAGGTGAAACATCTCTAATGCTAGCTGCCAGAAGTGGAAATCTGGAATTGGTAAAACTGTTGTTGGAGAAGGGTGTTAATCCCAAAGATAAAACAGATTCTGGCGAAACAGCCTTGATATGGGCGGCCGTGAGTGGAAATTTGAAATTGGTCCAGTTCCTGATGGATCTGGGGCTGAATCCCAAGGAAAAAACAGACTCTGGCTATACAGCCCTGATGCTAGCAGCACACCTTGGCCATCTGGAGGTTGTGAAGCTATTGCTAGAAAGCGGTGCCAACCCCAATGACAAAGACAATGACGGCCAGACCGCTCTGATGAAGGCGGCAGATCTGAGTCGACTGGATGTGGTGAAGCTGCTGTTGGAAAAAGGAGCAGATCCCAGTCTCAGGGACAAAGCGGGTAAAAGCGCTCTGGACTACGCACAGACATTCGGCAATGGGGAGCTGATCCAATTATTGAGCAAATAAGTCTTTCATGAAAATCATCGTTCAAGTCTGGGCCTCTCATTTGTGGCTAACCCTGTTTGAACGCTTCGTTCCTTCTGTCTGCAGGGGTGGGAATGGTAAACTGATAGCGAGTTTCCCAGATTTCGCTGAAAGCAGTTTTTCATGACCAAATACGTATTTATCACAGGTGGCGTTGTTTCTGGCATTGGCAAAGGCATTGTGGCCTCTTCGCTGGGGCGTTTGCTCAAAAGCCATGGCCTGCAGATCAGTTTGCTCAAGCTCGACCCGTATATCAACCTCGATCCGGGCACAATGAGCCCCTACCAACACGGCGAGGTCTTTGTCACCGAAGATGGGGCCGAGACCGATCTCGACCTCGGCCATTATGAACGTTTTACCGACGTCAATTTAAGCCGCCGCAGCAATTTGACCACGGGTGCCATTTACCTCAAGGTGATCCAGAAAGAGCGCCGGGGTGATTATCTGAGCGGCACTGTACAGGTCGTTCCCCACATCACCAATGCGATCAAAGACCATATCAAAGGGGCGGCCTCGCCTGAAACCGATGTGGTGATCACCGAAATTGGTGGCACGGTCGGGGACATCGAAAGCCTGCCTTTTATTGAAGCGATTCGCCAGGTGCGCAAAGATTTTGGCCGTGACAATGTGCTTTATCTGCATGTGACTTGGATTCCGTATATCAAAGCGGTGGGTGAACTCAAAACCAAACCCAGCCAGCACAGTGTGATGGAGTTGCGCCGCAACGGGATTCACCCGGATATTCTGGTCTGCCGCACCGAGACCGATCTCGATGCGGGCATCCGCGAAAAACTCTCAGTTTTCTGCGATATCGACAAAGAGGCCGTGATCCAGTGTGAAGATGTCAAATCAATCTACGAAGTGCCGTTTATGCTCGAAAAAGAGGGTCTGGCCAAACAGGTCCTGCAGCGCCTCAAGCTCGAACCGCCGCGCCAAGAACTGGATTGGGAGGGCTGGGACGCCTGGGTGGCACACCTGAAAAAACCCCAGCAAACCCTCAAAATTGGGCTGGTGGGCAAATATGTGCAATTGCCTGATGCCTATCTGAGCGTGACCGAGTCGCTGCGCCACGCGGCGGCTGTGCGCGATACCGATGTCGAGATCAAATGGATTCATGCCGACGAAGAGATGGAAGGCCCCGAAATCGCGGCCCATCTCGAAGGCCTCGACGGCATTTTGGTGCCCGGCGGTTTTGGCGTGCGCGGCGTGGAGGGCAAAATTGCCGCCATTCACTATGCCCGCACCCGTCAGATTCCGTTTTTGGGTCTCTGCCTGGGCCTGCAATGTGCGGTGATTGAATATGCCCGCAATGTCTGCGGCCTCGAAGGAGCACACAGCGCCGAATTTGCGCCGGATGCTCCCCATTTGGTGGTGGATATCATGCCCGCTCAGCGCGATCTTGAAAATATGGGGGGCACCATGCGTCTGGGGGCCTATCCCTGCAAATTGCGGGAAGACTCTCAGCTTTACAAGCTCTATGGCTCAGAGCTGATCTTTGAGCGCCACCGCCACCGCTACGAAGTCAATAACGATTACCGCGAAAATCTGGAACGCAATGGACTGATGATTTCGGGCACCTCTCCCGATGGCTATCTGGTCGAGACGATTGAATTGCCAGGACACCCGTATTTTGTCGCAACCCAGTTTCACCCCGAATTCCGCTCCCGCCCCAACCGGCCCAGTCCCTGTTTTCAGGGCCTGATTGACGCCTGTTTAGCGCTGCGGGCCTCTTCTAAAACTGAGCAAAAGGTACTTTCATGACTATATCCCCACTTTCAGCTGAGACGATCGCCCGCATGATGGCAGCATCGCGTGAGGCTTATGCCCATTCGTATACCCCTTATTCACTTTTTCCCGTGGGTTCCAGCCTGCTGGCTGTGAATGAAGATGGCAGCGAAAGCCTGATCAGCGGCTGCAATGTCGAAAATGCCTCCTTTGGCTTGGCGATCTGCGCAGAACGCGTGGCCCTGACCAAAGCCGTTTCAGAGGGCCACCGCCACTTTCGGGCCATTGCGATTTCGGCCCAGAAAATGCAGCCCTGTTTTCCCTGCGGCACTTGTTTGCAGTTTATTCGCGAATTTGGCGCGGATATTCTCGTGATTCTGGAGCAGGCCGATGGTTCGGCCCAGGTGCTGCCCATTGCTGAGATGTTGCCGTATACCTTTACGGGTGAGGACCTGCGCCGCAGCGAAGATGACCCCCCCATGCTTCACCCCTAAAAGCTGTGCTGCTGTGTTAGCATGGCAGCAGATCTTTTTTAGGACAGGAGAGTACACAGATGTCTGAAATTAAAACCGTGGCCGTGCTCGGCCTTGGCACCATGGGCTCGGGCATTGCCCAGGTCTGCGCCCAGGCTGGTTTGAAGGTGCGCGCTTACGAAATCAACCAGGCCCTCGTCGACAAAGGCCAAGCCATGATTCACAAAAACCTGGATTTTGGCCTGAGCAAAGGCAAGTTTACCGAAGAAAACGTGACTGCCGCCAAGGCCAATTTGCATCCGACCGCTTCACTCGAAGACCTGAGTGACGTTGATCTGGTGATTGAAGCCGTGGTCGAAGACATTGCGGTCAAACGTGAGGTCTTTGCCAAACTCGATCAAATCTGCCCCGAACATACTTTGCTGGCCAGCAATACCTCTTCGCTTTCAATCACCGAAATTGCTGCTGCCACAAAACGCACCGACAGGGTACTGGGCCTGCACTTTTTTAATCCCGCTTATCTGATGAAACTGGTCGAAGTTGTTCAGGGCCTCGAAACCAGCGAAGACTCTGTCAAAGCGGCTTACGGCTTTGTGGAAAAGCTGGGGAAAACCGCCGTCTTGGCCAAAGATACCCCTGGCTTTATTGTCAATCTGCTGCTCATTCCCTACCTGCTTGATGCGGCGCGGGTCTATGAAAATGGCTTGGCCACGGCTGTGGATATCGACAACGCGATGAAACTGGGTGCCGGTTATCCGATGGGCCCGCTGACCCTGATGGACATGATTGGCATTGATGTTTGCGTCAAAGTCGGAGATATTCTCTTTGACGCCTACCGCGAATCTAAATACAATGTGCCCCCGCTGATGCGCCGCATGGTCATGGCTGGGCACCTTGGGCGTAAGTCTGGACGCGGATTTTACAGCTATTAAAGCCAGGTTTTGAAAAAAAAAGAGGCGGGAGCAACTTCCCGCCTCTTTTGGCAAGTTGGGTGTCAGCAGTTAAAGCAAAGCTATTTATTAACCTCTTCAATTTTTTGAAGTTGCATAAGTTCATTCAAATTGAGCATATCCATCTTAATCGGTGGGTTGGTATTGCGGTCTATATTGACCTCATCAAGTGCAGCTTTGATATGTGGATCTTTTTTGAACATATCGCCCATCCAAGATTGAAATGCTCTCTCGGACTGCTCTGTTGGAAAGAGATCTTGATAAGTGTAATCCCGTGAGTAATGGACTTTTCCATCTGGATGGAAATTGTGTTGCAACATGTCATCGCGGTTAATCGCTGGATTCGCAATGTATTCTGTAATGAATTGGGGATTGGCTTTTATAAATCGGATTATATCTGTTGAAATGGGGGTTTTAAAGGCCTCTATTCCCTTGGGTGTTAAATCGGTATTGTGGCCTTCTTTGATTTGGTCGGCATAATGGTTGGTATCTTTCACAAATTTAATATAGAGTTCACCAATGGCTTGATGCCCATTCTTCACTTGATTGAGGGGCTGATTGGCTCTAATTTTGTTGGCTTTTTTTCCAGGATCTCCTCCGCCAATTTGGTCGAATAAATCAGTCACTTTGCCCAAGAAACTGCTGCTCTTTCCCGCTTCTGCCTGAGCCAAGCTGCTTTTTTGTTGGCCTGCGAATTTTTCGGGGCTGGTGGTTGTGGCTGCAGGGGCCGTTTGTGAGCCCTGAGCGGGTGTAGCCACAGCTGTGCTGGCAGCGCTGAGCTGTTGGAAAAAGTTTGAATTGGAACCGATGAGCATAATCAAAAACCTCTTTTAACAAAATTTGTTAAGTGCTTATGATTTAGATATACCACAAAAATATCTTTATTAACAATATTTGTAAAAATATTTTTAACAATTTCTGTTATAATTTTTTCAGGGTTATATGAGCGGAGCAGCAGACATGAAAAAAAGACAATCAGAGCCAAAGGTGAGCGCGTCAGAGTTTGGCAAACGGATTTTGGCCTTGCGCCAAGAGACAAGCCAGACCATGACCGATTTGGCTGAAAAACTACAGGTTTCAGAAGCGTATATTTCTTTGTTGGAATCCGGCAAACGGCATCCTTCGCGCAAAATCGTCGAAAAACTGGTGAAGGTTTTTTCTTCGGGCAATACCCCACTTTTGCGCGATCAATTGTTGGTTTTGGCGGGCTATGATCCCCACTCAGAGAGCAAAGCCCCACCCGATCAACATTTGGAAAAAATCCTCCAGCACAGCAGCAGCGACTCTTTTCCGACGTATATGGCGCTGGTCAATAGCCTGATTCGCCAGGGGCAATACGGGCTGGCCCAGACCCGGATTGAAGAGGGTTTTAAGTTTTTTCAAAAAACCGTGCAATTGCAAATGCTCGTGGCCTATTTGGAGTTGACCCGTCACAATCATGATGCGGCAATTGTGGCCATGGAAACAGCCTTACAATTTAAGACGATGCATCCAGAGTCAGAGACGTCAATGGCCGAGTTGCTGCTCAATTTGGGGGTTTTGCATTTTTTTAAAGGTTCTGCAGCTTTGGCGGGTTATCACGACGCACTTTCGCGCTCAGATGCCAAAACAGCCAAAACCTTTCACCATCAGGCCCGTCAAGATTTTTTAAACGCCCGACGCGTTTTTGCTCAGGGCTTGGAGCAGGAGCCTGAAAACACCAATTTGCGGGACGAAGCTGCCCGTTTGGCTTTTAATTTGGCCGACCTTTCAAGTTCAAAAGAAGCGCAAGACTATTGGCAGGAGAGCATTTTGGCTTTTGAACAGGTCTTGGCCGCACCCGACAAAGATCAGCTCGATGAGCAGGCCCTCTTGGAGAGTGCCTGTTTTTTGGCCCATGCCTTTAGCAAATCCGGGCAATTTCAAAAGGCCCGTCAAACCCTTGACCTGATTACGGCCTGTCAGCCGCGTTACGCTTTTGGCTATTATGTGATGGCCTGCCATTGTTCGCTCCGGGCAGAGCATGAGCAGACAGATCTTGGCTTAGACCAGGCGTTGCTCTTTTTGGGCAAAGCCCTAAAGCTCAAACCAGAAATGCGTTCTCAGGCTTGGTTAGAGCCGGATTTGACCCATCTCAAAGCCCAAAAATCCGAAGAAATGAAACACCTGTTAAAGCTATGAAGTGGAATTGCTCTCTTTGGTTGTTGCTGGCTCTGATCGGCAGCCTGTTTGCGTGTCAGGTGCCGGTCTTAAAGCCGCCCATTGTCTTGCAGACCGATTCACCCCTGCAACAGGCCTTGGTTCCCCAAACCAAAGGGGGCACCCTGGGACAAACTTTGGTGCCTGAGAGCAAAGGCGGGACCTTGGGCAAAGGCCTGGTGCCCGAAAGCAAGGGCGGCACTTTGGGGCGTTTTACCCTGCGCGGGCAGGTTGTGGCCCCTGCGGGTTTTCGGGTGCAGGCAGAGGGAACTCAGCGCTATCGTCTGCAATTGAGTGACCCGTTGCAAAAACAGAACTGGCTTGAGCTGGACAGTGATGAGCAGGGCCGCTTTGAAATTGGCAATCTCCCTGTCGAGACCCTTTTAAAGCTGGAGGTGATCTCAGCTAATCCCGCTCAGGTTCCCCTGCAGCTTTGGTTTGCTTGGCCTGCAGACAAAGCCCAAAGCCTGCAAGAGCGCAATCTGGACCTTGCCTCCAGTGCAGAAGGTCTTTTGCTCGAAAGTCTGCTTTTAAACCCTCCAGCACTTGTGACTTTTGTGCACGAAGCGCGCAGCCAGGCGTATTTGCAAGCCCAGGAACACATGGCCGCACTTTTACTGAAACATGGTTTTCTCGTTCGCGCTTTAAAATCCGATCCTGCTTTTGCCCAGGCCCTTGTTCTCTTTCAAACGGTTTTTGAGCAAAAAAACAAAGCCGAACCGACCGTTCAGGATCCGCCTTTACCGGTTGAGACGGCTTCCTCACTGCCGGAATTTCTGTTTCAAGCCCCTGAATCGGGCCGCTCGTTTTTGCTGGGCAGCGTGATTCCGCTGCGCTTTCAATTGAACCGAGCCCACCCAGAACCTGTGTCTGTGGTGTTTTATGCCAATGGGGAAACGCTCAAAAATGCGTCGGGGCAGCCCTTGATGGCCACGATTCCCGCTTTTTCCAGCACTGCCCAGCAGGTCGATGGGCTCCTCCCCTCTGCGAACCTTGGAGAATGGCAATTGGAGGCCCGTTTGTTGAATTTGGCGGGAGAAGAGACGTTCAACCGTGTCACGGGGCCGCGTATTTCTCTGTACAGCGGGGGTGGGGGGGCCAGCCAGCCAGGGCCGCAGCCTCCCAGCTTAAACCTGATTCAGGCTCAGGCTCCCGCGCTGCCGGAAGGACTTGTGGCCGAATTTCCCGCAGAGGGGAATGGCAATGACAGTTCTGGCCTCTATACGGGTCTTTTGCAAAATGAGGTGGCGTTTGGCCCTGGTATTCAGGGCCGCGCTTTTGCTCTCAATGGCAGCCAGGGTGGGATTCAGGTGCCCAGTCTGGATTTTGCCCAAAAAGACTATGCTGTCGAAGTGTGGTTTCGCACAGATTACAAGCAGCTTCAGACCTTGGTCAAAGCCTTGCCGGGATTTGAATTGCAGCTCTTGGCTTCGGGGCATTTGGCATTTGGCCATCAGCCCCCAGCGCTGATTACTTCCCCGCATCCGGTCAACGACAATCGCTGGCACCAGGCTGTGGCTGTGAGACAAGGCAATCAAGAATTCTTGTTTGTTGATGGGCAATTGCTGCAATCCAAAACGGCCCCTTTGCTGGATTTAAACAGCGCTGTGGCTGTGCATATTGGCTACCAAAACGCACCCAACCAGCAGCCGTTTAAAGGCCTGATCGACAATCTGCGTGTGTATAAGCAACCCTTGACCGCCTTGCAAGTCAAAACCCTGTTTTTAGGTCGGGTGTTGCTTTTAACGGGCAGCAGTTTTGTCCCAGATCTGGCGCAAACTACCGTCACGGCCAATGGCGCACCGCTGGAAGTGCTCAGCGCCAGTTCCAGCGAAATTCAGGCGTTGATTCCCGATCACCTGAATGGCTCTGTGCTTGTGCAGGTTGAAAGCGGCGGCGTTAAAACCTATCCGCAAACGCTTCAACGCTGGCCTTTGCGGGTTGACCAACTCTCCCGCTCTCTGCTTTTGACCGGGGATGCGCTAACTCTGACGGGGGTGGGCTTTGACCTGCCAACTCTGGTGCGTTTGAGCGGGGTACAGGGCACCGTACAAACCTTGAATACCCAATCCTTGGTTGTGACAGTTCCGCCTGGCTTGGTTGCGCCCGGTCCCCTGCAGTTGAACAATGGTGGAGCGACCTTGATGGGCCCCTGGCTCAGCCCGATGCCAGTGACGCCTGTCGCTTGGTGGCGGGCAGAGGGCAATGCCCAAGACAGCATGGGGGCTTATCCGGGGACTCTGCAAGGTGCCGTCCAATTTGGGCCCGGCAAAGTGGGTCAGGCCTTTTTGCTGCAAGGCGGTGCCCATGTGGATTTGGGGCTGATAGATGCCTTTCAGGGCAGTTTTACCTGGATGGGCTGGTTTCGGGCCAATGCGCCCACGACCCAAAACCTGATCTCGGGTACCCAAGCGGGGTTGCCGGGCCTTCAATTGACTCAGAAAAACAGCCAATTGGGCTTTCTGCATCGCTTTCCCTATGGTCCTGCCGGTGGTACTGAGAATCTGGCGGGCAATCTCTTCAACGGCGAATGGCATCATTTTGCGGTGGCCAAAACCAATCTCTTTCAAACCCTGTATATTGATGGTAAATCCGTGGATGCCTTGGACAATGCCAGCCAATTTAACTCTGCTTTGCAGGTGCTGTTGGGCCGGATTGCCCCCGGCGACAACAGTGCGGATTTTCAGGGGGCTTTGGATGAAATTTGCTTGTTTAATCAGGCCTTGAGCAGTGCCCAAATTGAACAAATTTACCAGTACAGCCGTTAGGCTTTTCACGACTTTTGGTCTGTGTTTGCTGTTTTTTTGCTGTGGCTGGTCTCCCGCAATGGCCAATCAGACTCTGCCCCGCCTGCTCTGGCATTGGGGTGTGGACCAGCTCATTTTGGCCTTTGATTGGGCCCGTGTCAAAGGCTTCAACCCTGCCAGTGAGCCCACCCTCTACCTGCAATCGTGGTCGGGGGATGGAAATCTGGTGGTGGCCGAGAGCATGTATGTGGGCTCGCCAATCGACACCATTCAATCGCTTTATGCCTTTCATTTGCCTGCCAAAGCCGCTTACCGGATTGGCACGGCGGGCCGAATCGGGGCCTGGGATCCGGGGCTGGTCTACAGCTGGGATGCCTCGCGCCAGCAGCTGGCTTGGCAGACCCGCGAGCAGGATCTGGGCCATTGGCGTTGGGATTTCAGCACTCTCAAGTACCGCTATTTATCGGGGCCCAAGTCAGCCAAAGGCCAGTATCGGGTGGATAACCTGGATTTGCTGGAGGGGTGGCTCTATCTGCGCAATGCGGATGATCAGTTTTTTAAGGCCCGCTTGGCATCAACGGCGCAGGTGGCGGCTTTTGCCCCGCCCGCTGACTATGCCCCGCTGCTGGGCAGCTCAAAGCAAAAGAACAGTGAGCAATTTAATGGTTTTGCGGGCTATGGTGTGAGTGAAGACTTTCAAGACCTTTGCCCCGGCTATTCGGCCAAACCATCCCAAATACCGGGGCTGTTTGCGGGCTTAAAGGTCTCAGCACCGCCCTGTCACCAGATTTTGGCCCTGGTCAGTGGCTCAGCACTGCAATTGCAACTCTGGGATCAACAGGGACAAATCGCACTTCAGCGCAAACATGTACTCAGACAAGACCCTGAAAAGCTCGTTTTGGCGGGCTATCCGGGTCAACGCCAAGTCTACCTGATAACCCAACACCAATTTTACGCCCTCTCGCTCAAAGATTTGAGCCTGACCCTGATTCGGGATTTTTCCCCCCAGCAGATTGAGCAGATCAGCCTCTCTCCCAATCGGCGCTTTGCTGCCCTGGTGAGTTTTGGGCCAGATCAGCCCGGCGATCAGTTGTGGGTCTTTGGACTGCCGGGTTTGCCCTGAATTTTCCCCTTTTGGCTGGGCCTTGGGTTACACTACTCCCACCAAGGAGAACCTGCTTATGTCTGTCATCGCTCCCTCGATCCATCAGCTTTTTGCCTATCTGCGCCCCGAACGGGCCCGTTTTCGCATGGCCAGTGCCTGCAGCATTCTGAATAAAATTCTCGACCTGATGCCCCCGCTG
Organism: Candidatus Blackallbacteria bacterium; assembly: GCA_051715345.1. GTDB lineage: Bacteria > Cyanobacteriota > Sericytochromatia > UBA7694 > UBA7694. The sequence continues at coordinate 4,236 of JBPXJQ010000012.1, read as the reverse complement.
CTGGTGGCCTGGGTGACCGACTCGGTCGGTGGCCACCCGCCGGGCTGGATTCAAGCTCTGCTGGGGCCCGCCAGCCCTTGGACGATGGCGGTCTTTCTCTCGCTTTTGGCGGTGGCGATTTTTGGCGGGGAGAGCTTGTTTGAGTGGCTCTTTCAAAAGGAGTTCATGACCCTGGCCCAGGATTTGCAGCACCGCCTGCGCCTGGATGTCTATGCCCGTCTGCAATCGCGCGAAATGCGTTTCTTTGAAAACCAGCGCATGGGGGAAACCCTGGCGATTGTCAACGATGACGTCAATCAGCTCGAACGCTTTCTCAACACAGGCTTTAACGAAATTTTGCAATTGGCTGTGCTCTTTGCCTTTTCGCTGGTGGTGATGCTTTCGGTCTCCTGGGAATTGTCATTGATTGGCCTGATTCCGATCCCGATCATTCTCTTTGGCAGTGCGCTCTACCAGCGCCAAATTGCCCCCCGTTATGACCGGGTGCGTCAGGCTGTGGGGGCTTTGGCCAGCCGCTTGGAAAACAATCTGGCGGGCATTCAGGTGATTCAGAGCTTTACCGCTGAAGCCTTTGAGCTGGAGCGGGTTCAGGCCAGTTCAGACGAATACCGCCAGGCCAATTTGGCTGCCATTCGCTTGGCGGCTGCGTATATCCCGATTATTCGCATGGCGATTGCTTTGGGTTTTGGCGGCGTGCTTTTGATTGGCGCTTGGTGGGTTTTGCAGGGCCAGGGCCGGGTGACGGTGGGCGAATTGGTGCTCTTTTCGATGCTGGTGCAGCGCCTGCTCTGGCCGATCACGCGTCTGGGCCAGACCTTTGACCTCTACGAGCGGGCCCGTGCCAGTGCCAATCGGATTTTCGACTTGCTCAATACCCCTGCGGCGATTCAGAGTCCGGCGCAGGCCACGCCGCTCTTGCGGGCCGAGGGCCGGATTCAGTTTGAGAATGTCCACTTTGCCTATGATCCGGCTCTGCCGGTTTTAAATGGCCTCAACTTTGAGGTGCCTGCAGGCGAAATGGTGGGCTTTGCGGGCACCACTGGCGCGGGCAAATCCACGTTGGTAAAGCTCTTGATGCGGCTCTATGATCCCACCGGCGGTGCGGTCAAACTCGATGGGCACGATTTGCGCGACTTGGATTTGCGCGATCTGCGCCGCCAGATTGCCCTCGTCAGCCAGGATGTGTACCTCTTTCACGGCACGTTGCGCGAGAATATTGCCTATGGGCTGAGTGATGTCTCGGATGCGGCCATCGAAGAAGCGGCCCGCAAGGCGGAATTACACGACTTTATTGTCTCTTTGCCCCAGGGCTATTTGAGCTTGGTCGGAGAGCGGGGCATCAAGCTCTCGGGCGGTCAGCGCCAGCGTCTGAGTATTGCCAGGGCCCTGCTCAAAAATGCGCCGGTGCTGGTGCTGGATGAAGCCACCTCTTCGGTGGATACCGAGACTGAGCGGGCGATTCAGCGCAATTTGCATACTTTGGTGCAGGGACGCACGGCTTTGGTGATTGCCCACCGGCTTTCGACCATTCGCCAGGCCCACCGGATTTTGGTCTTGCGTGAGGGGCAGATTGCCGAGCAGGGCAGCCATGAGGACTTAATTGCCCAGGGGGGGATTTATGCGGATTTGTGGCATGTGCAGTTGGGGGATCTTTGACCCCGTTGCATAAGGGGTTGGGTTTTCAAAGGTGGGAGAAGAAGAGGGGGTGTGAGTGCTTGGGCCATGGAGTTGGGCATTCGGGCCGCTCGCTGCGCACATCCATGTGCTTCACGAGCTAATAGTCACCCCGCCTTTCGCCCTCCTGGCGCGGCGGGGTTCCTGTTGCCCTCATTGCCCACTCCAGGCCAACCCTCAATCGCTCTTGTGTTGTTTTGAAGACCGAGGGGACTTTTTGCGTTGATGCTTGGGGTTGGTTGGGGCCGTGTTTGGGGAGGGGGATGGTCGCAGCTCACTGCATACCGCTGGTTGTTTGGGTTTCTTTGTAAAGGGTGGTTACGGTGCCATCGGGGGTGATTTTGCGAATGGCTTTGTTGCCTGTGTCGGCCACGTAGAGATTGCCGTAATGGTCCACATCCAGAGCCGTGGGGTACCTGAATTGGGCGACTGTGCCTTGGCCATCGTTGAAACCTGCTTGATTGGCTCCTGCCAAAACGGAGATTGTTTTCTTCTCGAAATCGTATTTCCAGATCACATGGTGGTTGATATCGCTCAGAAACATATATCCTTTTGAGTCAATACGTATGCCTTTGGGCCATATATTTAAGTCGTTGATTCTTACATTAAAGATATCGGGAAAATTCTCTGCAAATTTACTTGGAGAGCCAATTAAATCTTGTGCCTGATTATAATCTATTGTTTTTGTTGATTTTCCAGAGCCTATGTAAAGGTGTTCTTTATAAATGGCAAAATAGCCTCCTCCAGAAAACAGTGCTTTTCTTTGACCATTAAAAATCGTTGAAATAGAGGCACTGCTACCTTCGGAAAGATTGCCAACCATGACAAAGTAAATGCGTTGGCTGCTGGGGTCCCAATAGAGATTTAAGGGGCCTGTCCGGGGAATGTTGCTGGGTGGAATCGTTGTTGAATCCACATCCTGTTGCGCGACCGACTTATCCAGATTGGGCTGGTAGGTGTTTGTATCAAAGCCCAGCAGTTTAGAGGTGGACAATTGGCTGATATAAAGCCGGTTCTCTTCGCGGGCCAGCTCAATTTCACTCATGTAACAGCCCTGGGTTTGCATCAATTGACCCGGAAAAGCACTGAGTTTGCCGTCTTTGAGCGTGTATAGACGGTGGATGCAGTCTTGGGAGTTTTCGCTGTCGAGTTGAATAATTTGCGAATTATACGTTAAATCACTGCAAGGCCGACTGGTGATATACAGGGTTTTGCCATCTCCGCTCACAGCCACATCCTGGGGGTAGTCCAAGCGGGGCGGGTTATCGGCGCGAATCAGGGGGCAGGCTGTGGGGGCTGGAATCTGTGTGGGCATTGCTGTTGCAAGGGTTGTGGCGATGGCTGTGGGGTGAGGCGGGTTGGGCTCACTGGGTGGGAGGACTGGCAAGGCAGAAGGGGTGCGTGTTGGTGAAGCAGAGAGGGTGGTTGCGGGTTTTGCGGGTACAGGGCTGGTCTGGGGATGACAGGCCCAAATCCCTGCAAGGGCAACCAGCAAAGCCAGGTATTGGCAGGATTTTTCTAAAGTCAGACCCGCAAAGCCCATCGTAGCTCCCCTCTCTCAGCGTCTGTTCCGATGATAGCTTTGATTCAGAAAATTGTAAAATGAATTCTCTTTAAAAGCCTGTGTTAAGATAAAAAGAAAGTCCAAATCCAAATGGGGTGCTGGTCTGAGTGTGTTTGAAGCGGGGGTTAACGTATGCAGAATAAACAATGGATTCAGGATTTTGAATCGCTGCCACTGGAGAAACAATCAGAGGTCATTGATTTTATCCAGTTCTTAAAGAGCAAACAACCACAAGAGGCGGGTTTGCAGCCAGAAAAACGTCCCTTTGGGGTGCTCAAGGGACCTGTTTGGATGTCTGAAGATTTTGATGCTCCCTTGGAAGATTTTAGTGTCAGTCAGAGTCTTTGACGCTGATCAGCCGAGATGCGGCGTTGGATGCCTATGGGGTGATTCGCTTGTGGGAGCGGTGAACGTGTTTTCATAGAACAAGAATATGAAGGGGTGTGAGTGCTTGGGCCATGGAAGGACCAACCCTCAATCGCTCTTATGTTTTTTTAAGAGCGGGACTTTTTGCGGTTGATGCGTGGGGTTGGTTTGGAGCCGTGTTTGGGGGAGCCGTTAGGGCAAGCTGGGGTCATTGACGATGCCCATGTAGAGGATGGCGTTGGTGTAGCTGTCGTGAAGGGTATAGACAAAGGGACGATTCAACTTGAATTGAATGGGATTGGCGGGGATGCCCAGGATTTGATCTGTTGCTCTGGACTGCTGGGTGTTGATGCCCCATTCATTTACCTTGATTTGGGCACTGTGAAACGCCTCTGTTGGTGTGGGTAAATCCCATTGTGTAAAGAGCGGGGTTAACGGGTGATTTTGGCTTTCTTGCCAACGGGGTATCCACAGTTCACCCATGGTTCTCTCTTTTAAAGCAGATTTGAGAGCGTACCATTCCCCGTAAAAGCCGGTTTGGGCCCATGCCAAAGCAGATTTGTTTTGCGGGACAATACACCAGAGTTCAAAGCCAGAATGCAGGGAGTGTCCCAAGGCCTGCAGATCCAACG
>JBPXJQ010000011.1:0-54331 GCA_051715345.1 Candidatus Blackallbacteria bacterium | reverse complement strand
GTACGGTCTGGCTCCGACGGTTTCCGCTATCGTCTCCGCCGCTGGCGAGCACTGCCTGGCAGGTCATTCTTGGCGCCCTTGTGTGCACCGCAGGAATGGTGGCATTCGAGACGCCCTACCTGGATCTGACGAGGCCGGAGGCGGCGGTGGCGTTATAATTGTTCCTCCTCCCCCTTCGCCAACAGCGACACCGGCTCCCACAACGTATACGATCACCCCCAATCTGAATACCTTTTATGTGGATGTCAATAAACCCTTCAGCCTGGACTTTAAAGTCTGGAACGGCGAAGCGCCTGGATATATCTGGCAATTTGCGGGCACCAGCGGCCTGCCAACAGGCCTCTCCTTCACCAGCGCCTCTGGCGGCAATGTCACAGGATCTCCTCCCCCCCTCTTGGGTTTGCTCACCGTTCCCAATGACACCATTACCCTTCAGGGCACAACGACACAATTGGGCACATTTCCCTTTACCTTAACGGTCACCAATGGAGTCCAAACAACCCAACGCACCTTCAACCTGGTCGTGCGTTCAGTCAGTATTTTTCCAGGCAGTCTCATTTCTCCGATCGCAGGAGCTGCGTATAGCCAAGCATTTCAAGCTCTCCATGGTTCCGGGCCCTATACTTGGAGCATCAGCTCTGGCAACCTACCTCCGGGTCTGACCCTGGGTAGCAGCACCACCGAAACGATCAGTTTGAGTGGAACCCCCGACGGTTCGGTCAACAATCAAACCTATACCTTTACTGTCAAAGTGATCGACGGTTTAAATTCCACAGCAGAACAAACCTATGTGCTTGGCTGCGGTGGCGGAGCATTGGCAGCCTACCGCGCAGCTCAACCGGTTGTCACGGCAGTGAGCCCCAGTGCAGGTGGCAATAATGCCGCTCACAACATCACCATTACAGGCAGCAATTTTTCAAGTGGTGCCTCTGTTTTTCTGGATAAAGTCTCGCTCTCCATCCAATCTAAAAATGCCACACAGATCGTCGCCACCGTCCCGACCGGAATGAAAGCGGGCACATACAATTTGATTGTACTCAATCCCGATAGCAATGTCGGTCGCATTGAAGGGGGCCTGGCCAATGGCTATACAGTTCAAGATGCGGGTGGATTGGTTTCCAGTATCCCAACTATTAGCGGTATCTATTTACGCTCGCAACCGATTTTACCCACGACCACCCTGCCAGAATTGCAAAGCCAGGTCATCACCTATCAGGGCAATATGTTGAACACAATCAACCAGGCTCAATATGAGTTCATTCCTGTTTTGCTTCATGGCGACCGCTTTACACAGGGTTCGCTGGTCTATCTTTCCGAATTGATCTTGCCAGGATTTTATGTCAACGAGACTCAAATTTTGGCGATAGTCCCCGTCAAAGCCCTGTTCCCAGACTTGCCTCAAGGGGGAGCTCAATTTACAGGCTATAACAAAATTATCGTGGTTAATCCCAACCTCGAAAGTTCCGATCCTGCTCAGGGCAGACTCAGTATTCAACACCCATCACCCACTGTTGAAGGCCCCGGGTTTGGGTATATTTCTTATATCTACCCCCAGAGAGGATTTGATAGCGAGAACAATCAGGTTGTGATCAAAGGCTGCGGCTTCGAAAGGCCCCATACCTTCAACGTGGGCTCTGCCCCTTTGAGCCAAAAACTGGTTGAAATGCCATCGATTACCAGGGCCATTATTACACCAGGTCAACTCTACCCCAATACCAATCCCTACGATGCGCGGCTCTTTAGAATTGTCAATCTCGCTCCAGCCAATGGTGATATCGCGACAGGCACCTTTACCATGCAAGCGCGTGAGCGCAAAGTCAATGCCTGTGTGCCATCCGTGATTTCACCCAATATCACCATGGCAATTAATGCCAATGGTACAGGCATCGAGGCGGGGGTAAAAGTGACCTTTATCCGCAATGGCGGAGGCAGCCCCGCCAATGGAACTGAATATCCAGCCTTGATTACGGGCGTCAAGTCCTCTTTAAGTGCCATTCCCGTCATTGCAGGCGGCACCCCCCAAGGCGAATACAAAGTAAAAATGACCTGGCCTGACAATTTCAGCTATACCACCCCAGGAACCTGTGTCACCATTCAGCCCCAAGCAGAAGCGCCCTCTCCGACAATCAGCTCTTTTAGCCCTTCCAGCGTGAGCAATTCATTGGTCGGAACCGATGTTGTCAATATTGAGATCAACGGCAGTAACTTCATCAGTGGTTCTGCGGTCTATATTGGCGCAAAACGGGCCTTTAGTGGCACCGGTTCGGCCACCAAAATCACAATTAATTCTGATTCTGTTTACGGCATCCCGCCGGGAACCTATTCTGTCAGTGTGATGAACCCGGATGGAAAAATCGCCACAGCGGCGGGAAATATCACCATCACCGATGGGGGCATTGGTTTGCAAGGAACCCCTCAAATTTTGCAAGTGGTTCCCAATAACAATTATAAATCGATGCTTTTGCCCAGTTATCCCGACTCTGGTTTTATCGATTTCCAGGCTTCCAATATTTTGGCGGGTTCTTACGTTCAACTGGTCACAAACCCTGCAGCTCCGTTTAACCCGAATGACGCCTATTTAGATGGGATTAACGTCACAAATCAAGCCACGGGTGCTGTGCGGGGTACATTGCCCCACCTCCGTGCAGGCAATTATTTTCTGCGCTTGGTCAATGATGATGGGCAATTGCACACCAATGCAACCCCGATTGTGTTTGAAAACTCTTTGCCCCCTGAAATTGAAACCGATGCCACCAAATTGGCGAATCCGTATTACAGTGGTTGCAATCAGCCGGTTTGCCCGGCCAGCATGCCCAATAATATGCCGGTCAGCTTGAAAATAAATGGTGTGCGCGTCTTGCCAGGCAGACCCACCAACTTTGGCGTCCTGCCCTATTTTTCAGGGGTTGAATTGGTCTCAACCACAGATCCCAATGTGGTGGTCACGCTCCAAAATGTCAATTCTTTCGGCGATACCCTGATTGCAGGTGTGCCAGATGGGGTCGCTCCCGGCGATTACAAAATTCGGGTGGTCAATCCCGATGGCCAAAACAACGATGTCAGCAATGCAGGCAGCAAAGAAGTCATTTTCAGGGTTTTGAACTCATCAACAAAATGGTCCAGGGCCCAGCGCATGCCCAATTTGGCAGATCCGGGCTCACTCCCTGCTGTACACGGCAGAATGGGCATGAGTTCGGTGGTGGATCCTGACACAGGCAAAATTTACTTCTTTGCAGGCAATGATGCCCGCCAAGACTATAACCACCCCACCCGCACCTTGATTAGCTATTCGGAGACCTCCGCTTGGCAGGATCATTCAGCGAATGTGCCGGGCACGTTAAATGCACGTATGTATCATGCTGCAGCCTGGAAAAATGGCGCAACCCAAGCCGATGACCGCATGTTCGTATATGGCGGCATGACCTGGAACTGTCTGGGCGCTCCCCCAGCGGCCTGCCCAAACCAATTGACCCCCAGCCCACTGGATGATCTTTGGATGTATGCGCCGAGCACAAATACCTGGACCGCCATCACCATTACGGGTGCCAAGCAACAATTATTGCTGCACAAAATGCATTGGAACCCTGCTGACAATTCGCTTTACATCTATGGCGGAACAGATTTGGCCACTTATAGCAAAAAACTCTATAAATTGGTAGTCAACGAGGGAACTGCTTCAGCCACCTGGAGTGAGGTCACGTTTACCGGTGGCCCCGCCAACGGTCTACTCGCACCGGACATGATCAGCGATGCCACCAATGGGCGCTTCTATATCGTGGGTGGAATTGAAGCCATTGTCGGTCAACCGTTTAACAGCAAGTTCTGGAGCTACCACGTAGCCAGCAATACCTGGACAGAACTGACCGTAACAGGCACCCGGATCCCCAGGGCCTATTCGGCCCATGGCTTTGATACTGCCAATCGCAAGATCTATATTTTCGGTGGTGGTACCTCAGGCGCAGGCAATGCCAGCCAAAGTACTCAATTGGAAATAGGCGTGCTGGACAGCCTGAGCAGTCCCACCAGCATCAACTTTAGCAGCGAAGCCATAAGCCCAACACCAGCTCGTTATGCCCATGCCAGTGCCTGGAGCAATGGTCGCTTTTACGCCTATGGCGGCAAAGGCAATTTAGGCACCGTCTTGTTGTACGATCCCAACAGTCCAGCGGATCCGCTCGAAGCAGGCCACAGCTATTACACGGATATTTGGCAGTACATACCCTGAGCGGCAAGATCGACCTGACTTAGCGCAGGTCATCTTGCCTTGGGAAGAGTTCTAGCCACCTGAGCGGCAAGATCGACCTGACTCACGCAGGTCATTTTGCCTTGGGGAAAAGAACAAGCCCTTTGAGGTCATGTCTCAGGAACCCCCAAACAATTGTAAGGGGATAGGTCTGGAGTCAGCTAAACGAAAATGTGCTAAGAGAGCACGCTCAGCTTGACTTTGAGCACGCCTTTGCCCAGATAGCCAATTTCTTTAAAGGCTTCGGGGGAAAGATCAATAATACGTGCTGGCTTAAAAGGGCCCCGGTCGTTGATGTGAACAACGACACTCTGCCGGTTTTCCAAATTGGTCACCAATACTTTGGTGCCAAAAGGCAGTTGTTTGTGGGCGGCCGTAAATTTACGGATATCGTAGGTTTCACCATTGGCTGTGCGGCGACCATGAAAATAGCCACCATACCATGATGCAAATCCTGTTTCTCCCTCTGCAATGGGATTGAGATAGCGAAAACTGCGCAAAGGTTGCGCACCCAGCGTTTTTCGAAGCTGGTTGGTTAAGTCGATCAGCGCAGACAACTGGCTTTTCCCCAGGGTCTGAGCCAAGGCTGGCGAGACAGCCAGCAAAGGTTCATTTCCACATTGAATAAAATAATCCCGTCCATTGAAGCGCGGCAGAATTTCAGCGCTCTTGAGACTTTTTTCTTGGGCTAAAAAGTTAAGTTGACGGGTCATTTGTTGAAGTTCCACTTCAATTTCGACCATTTGCGAAGGCTCCGGAGAAAAGATCCGAAACGTTGTTTTTTGACCATTGAGGGTCATATAAATACTGTGGGAATCACGCAGGTACCCCACCACGGGAAGGGTCGCTGCTTGCAGAGAGGAAACAGGAGCGAGCAAGCTCAATAATAAGCTGCCTGTGAGCAAAAGATGTTTGGACATTTTTGCTTCTCCTTTGTTGATTTGATTAAGTGGAAAAAATACATTTAATCCACGATCAAGGATCATGTTATAATACCTTGCATTCAAACGGCAAATTTTTGCTCTCAGCCAATCAGCCCCAATCCCTGATAAAATCACGCTCACAGCGAAGAAAACGCAAAGTATTGGCACTCTCGATAATAAAGTGCTAAAATAAACGCAGGTTAAGAAATGTGGAAGTGCCGCCTATGATATCTGATTACCAGCTGTCTGAGCGAAAAAGAAGTTTACTCAACGCAATTATCAAGGACTATATTACCCACGGGGAGCCCCTGGGTTCTCGGACCTTGTGCAAGCGCCATGATTTTAAACTCAGCCCAGCAACCATTCGCAATGAAATGGCGGAATTGGAAGAGGCTGGTCTTTTGGTTCAGCCTCATACTTCAGCGGGTCGGGTGCCGTCAGACAAAGGTTACCGCTTCTTTGTCGACCACTTGATGGAATCGTATATTCCCACTCTCGAAGAAAAACAATTTGTGCGCCGCTTGGAGCAAACGTCCAAAGCAATTGATGCAGTGCTGTTTCAAGCGATTCGAATCTTGTCGGATGCGACCCAAGCCATTGCCGTTGCAGAAACCCCACATATTCGCGCAAATCCAGTGCAAACGCTCAAATTGATGGCAGTAGATGAAGAATCGATGGTGCTGAGTTTGACCTATTCGGGCAATATCCGGCGTCAGTCTTTAATTCGGCTTTCACAGCCGATCTATTCAGAGATCCTCTCACTGCTGACCAATTACCTCAATGAGCAATTGCACGATAATGTTTCGTTGGATGAATTGTTTCACCGAATTGTGACCTGTCCCCTGGAACGGGAGATTCAGTATTACAAATCAATTATTCTCGACATGGTCTCCGAAATTTATGCACAGACCCAGCGCGAAGAAAAAATCTATATGAGTGGAACCTCTCATCTCCTCAAAGAACCTGAGTTTCACACCACCGAAAATGCATATCCGATCTTGCAATTTTTGGAACAGGATCAATTTGTTCATCAGCTCTTTAAGCGTTTGAATGGAACCGTTCAAACCCAAAGAAGTGATGTATACTGCCTGATTGGATATGAAAATTATTACCAGGAGCTGAAAAACTGCAGTTTTGTAGCGACCCCATACTTCATTGATACCAAAGCAATTGGCATGATTGGAATATTGGGCCCCACCCGCATGGACTACCCCAAAGTGATGGGTCTGTTACAGACCGTTGCAAATAATTTAACCCAGACCCTGACACGACTTTTTAGCTGAACCGGAGGAAATTGGATATGAGCACCACAGACAATGAGCAGCGCAATACGGACGAAATAAACGAAGAGCAAGAAATCCAGATAAAAACCGAAGACGATATCTCGCTGAGTGAAGATCTTTCCGAAGCTGCGTCGGTTTTTGGTGAGGTTTATCCGGAGCAGCCCACAGAGGCTGGAGACCCTTCCGAACTCCGATTGCAAATCGAGCAATTACAAGCCCGCAACGACCAATTAATGCGGGTAGCTGCCGATTTTGAAAATTACAAACGTCGCACGACGCGGGAACGCGAAGATCTGATCAAATTTGCAGGGCAGCAGATTGTCACCAACCTTTTGGATGTGATCGACAATATTGAACGGGCCATTCAAAATGAGATCAAACCTGAAGAGTTTCCCAATTTTGTTGAAGGCGTAAAAATGATTCATAAACAATTTCTGGACGTACTCCAGAAAGCCGGTGTTTCTGTGATTGAAGCTGTTGGACAGCCCTTTAATCCTGAATACCATGAGGCGATTATGAGTGAAAGCACCAATGATTATCCCGATGAAACAGTGGTGGCCGAATTTCAAAAAGGCTATCAAATGAATGGTCGGGTTCTCAGAGCATCAATGGTCAAGGTATCCAAAGAAGCCTGAATTAAACGGTTTCTTCATTTTTTTAAAAGATTTGTTGTGTAATTGAAGGAGGATAAGACATAGTATATGGGTAAAGTAGTAGGCATCGATCTGGGCACAACCAATTCTGTTGTTGCCGTATTAGAAGGCGGAAAGCCCGTTGTAATACCAAACGCAGAAGGCAGCCGCCTGACCCCCTCAGTGGTGGCATTTACCAAATCAGGAGAGCGGCTGGTCGGGCAAATTGCCAAGCGCCAAGCCATCACCAATCCTGAGAACACGATCTATTCGATCAAACGTTTCATCGGTCGCCGTTGGGACGATACCGAACAGGAGCGCAGCCGCTATCCCTACCACAGTGAACGTGGCAAGGACAGCATGGTGGAAGTCTCTGTACTGGGAAAAACCTATACCCCACAAGAAATTTCAGCCATGATCCTGGGCAAATTGAAGCAGGACGCTGAAGCCTATCTGGGTGAAAAAGTCACCCAAGCAGTCATCACGGTTCCCGCTTATTTCAACGATGCTCAGCGTCAAGCCACCAAAGACGCCGGCACCATTGCCGGTCTTGAAGTGCTGCGTATTATCAACGAGCCCACCGCGAGCTCTCTGGCCTATGGCATGGAAAAAACCCACGAGCAGACCATTCTGGTTTTTGACTTGGGTGGCGGCACGTTTGACGTCTCGATTCTGGAACTCGGCGATGGCGTTTTTGAAGTCAAAGCCACCAGCGGGAACAACCACCTTGGTGGTGACGATTTTGACGAGCGCATCATCGACTGGTTAATCGACGAATTCAAACGCGACCAGGGCGTGGATTTGTCCAAAGACAAAATGGCCCTGCAGCGCTTAAAAGAAGCCGCAGAAAAAGCCAAAATTGAATTGTCATCTGTGTTTGAAACTGAAATCAATCTGCCTTTTATTACGGCAGACCAAACAGGTCCCAAACACTTGAATGTCAAACTGACCCGCGCCAAATTTGAAGAAATTGCAGCCGATCTGATTGAAGGCACGATGGGCCCCATGCGCGCAGCCATGAGCGACTCAGGTCTGGATGCCAGCAAAATTGACAAAGTCATTCTGGTGGGTGGTTCGACCCGCATTCCTGCCGTGCAAGAAGCGATTCGCAAATTCATCAATAAAGAGCCCGACAAAGGCGTCAATCCCGATGAAGCAGTCGGACTCGGTGCAGCGATTCAAGCGGGTGTACTCGGCGGCGAAGTCAAAGACGTGCTGCTGTTGGATGTCACCCCACTGAGCCTGGGGATTGAAACCCTGGGTGGCGTGTTCACCCGTATCATCGAGCGCAACACCACCATTCCCACCAGCAAAAGCCAGATCTTCTCAACGGCGGCGGATGGTCAGACCAGCGTAGAAATTCACGTCTTGCAAGGCGAACGTGAAATGGCCTCAGACAACAAAACCCTGGGCCGCTTCACCCTCGAAAATCTGCCTCCCGCTCCGCGTGGAATTCCCCAAGTCGAAGTCACCTTTGACATCGATGCCAACGGGATTGTCAACGTCAAAGCCAAAGACAAAGGCACGGGTTCTGAACAGAAGATCACGATTGCCAACGCTGGCGGCTTGAACAAAGACGAGATCGAGCGCATGAAACGGGAAGCCGAATCCCATGCCTCTGAAGACAAAAAACGTCTGCAGAAAGTGGAATTACGTAACCAGGCAGATAGCCTGATCTACACCACCGAAAAGAGCTTAAAAGACATTGGTGACAAACTCGACTCGAGCGATCGCGATGCGGTCAACGCCACGATTGTAGAGCTGAGAAAGTCCCTTGAAGGGGACAATCTCGACGAGATCAGCGCCAATTTGGCCAAGCTCAAAGACACCATGTACGCCGCTTCGTCGAAAATGTACAAACAAGAAGGCGGCAGCGGTCCCTCTGCTTCAGGTGGCGGCAGCAGCTCCCATTCTGAAGACGACAATATCGTTGATGCCGATTACGAAGAGGTGAAATAACCTTAAGCCTCGCTTGTGGTTGAATTGGAATGTCTAAAAGAGATTATTACGAAATTCTGAGCCTGGCCAAAGATGCGACCGATGCGGATATCAAACGTTCGTACCGCAAATTGGCCCGGCAGTACCATCCCGATGTAAACAAAGAGGCGGGAGCCGAAGAGATGTTCAAAGAACTCTCCGAAGCTTACGCAATCTTAAGTGATCCCCAGCAACGGGCCGCCTATGACCGCTATGGTCATGCAGGTCTGGGTGGCTTTCAAGGCGGCGGTTACCAAGGCGGCTTTGAAGGTTTTGGGGGCCTCGGAGATATTTTCGAAGCTTTCTTTGGACGTGGGGGACGTGATCCCTTCCAATCCCAACAGCGGGGCGGCGGTCCCCGCTCACGTGCTGAGCGGGGCTCGGATCTGCGCCTGGATCTGGAGGTCGATTTCCGCGATGCGATCTTTGGGATTGAACGCGAAATCAACCTCCAGCACTTGGAAGCTTGCGAGACCTGTACAGGTTCAGGCCTGGAGCCGGGCACAGACGTTGTCTCCTGCCAAATGTGCAGAGGCAGCGGACAAATTCAGCAACACCAGCGCACAGCCTTTGGCACCTTCACCCATATTGCCACCTGTCCCAAATGTCAGGGCAAAGGCAATATCGCTGAAAATCCCTGCAAAACTTGCAAAGGTGTTGGCAGGGCCCAAAAGAAAAAAGCCCTCAAGATCAAGATTCCGCCCGGAATTGACAGCGGTGTAAGACTGCATGTCAGTGGTGAGGGGGATGCAGGTATGGCCGGAGGCCCCGCCGGAGATCTGTACATTGTCTTACATGTCAAAGAAGATGCCGAAGGGATCTTCGAGCGGCAGGACCAGCAGATTTACACCCAAATCTCGGTGGGCTATGCCCAGGCCGCCTTGGGTGATCGGGTTGAAATCCCCACCCTCGAAGGCCCAACCCAATTGGAAATCCCTGCAGGCACCCAACCAGGTACTGTCTTTACGCTCAAAAACAAAGGCGTACCTTACCTCAATAACAGCGCCATGCGTGGAGATCTACTCGTTACGGTCGAAGTGGCCGTACCTGTCAAAGTGGGGGGCGAAGAGAAAGCCCTGCTGCAAAGCCTGTTTGAACTTGAAAAAGGGCTGGGCAAAGCAGAAAAAAGTGAAGGTGGCTTTTCTTTCAGCGAGAAGGGCGGCTTGGCCACTGCAGAAAAAGCCAGTGGCAATCCAAAAGAGCACAAAAAACACGGTTTCTTTGATGTCTTAAAAGAGACATGGAAGTCCCATCATCCGCACAAAGAAGACTAAGCCTGGGCCAATTCTTCTGGAGAAGGGTACAATAGTACATCTTTGCAGAGAAAGGGACCCCATCATGCAGATCAAAACAGTCTTGGTAGCCGCTGCCCTTTTGGTTTTGAGTAACCACCCCCAAGCACAGGCCGCCATTGAACCCGTCAATTACAATCCCGCAGCTCACCCTTTCAGCCTAGAGGCCGGGGCAGGCATGAATGGCAGCTTGCCCTTTTTTCATGCCAAATTTGGTTGGCGCATTCCTGTCTTGGACAATCGCCTTGAACCTTTTTTTGATTATAGCTTCTGGAATCTGGGCATGGAACCGGCCTTTCTTCAAGTGGCCCTCTTGGGGCTCAAATACCATTTTGATCCCATTGGCCAGATTCAGCCCTTTGTGGCCCTCAATGGCGGCATGACCTATTTGATCGGCGGTCCTGTGGTGGGCAATATCGGCTTTGTCGATCCCACTTCAGCGATTGGTTGGTCCGTACAAGCCGGTGGCGGGATGAATCTGATGATGAGTGAAACATTTGGTTTTTCAGGCGCCCTGTATTTGAGCTACCCCTTTGTAATCAGACCTGAACTCAATTTGCGTTGGGCATTTTAATTTCACCAAAAAATTTACTTGTTTGTAAATAATTTAATTTACAAACAAGTAATTATTGTGTATAATAAAAATTAGGTCGTTTAAATTCCAATTTATGAGGTTCACAACAATGAAAAAAGTCCTACCCCTGCTGCTGATACCGGGTCTGCTTTCAGGCCTGAGTGCCTGTGGCCCCACGTTCAATTCCGCGGTCCCCATGTCAGCCCCGTCGGCATCCACCTCCTCCGGAGGAACAGCACTTTCCACTCTGCTGGGTGAATCGGTAATCACCAAAGAAGAACTGCAATTGCGGGACACCCTGCAACGCAAAATTGAACTGAAGTTTCCGATTCGGGTAGGCGTGGTCTATTACAGCTACACCTCTCAGCTGGAGTCGCAAGATCAGCAAGCAATTTTTGAACAGGTTCAAAAGAACTTTAAAGATTCTGGCCTGATCCGGGAAACCTTTCAGATTCCTGCAAGTTTGCTCGGCAGCAATGCCAACGTAGACACTCTGCGCCAATTGGGAGCACGCTTCCAAGCTGATGTAGTCGTGATCGTCTCAGGTTCTCACCAATTTGAAAGGGCCCGCAGCCAAACCCTGAGCTTTTTTGACAGCTTTACCGACAAAGCCAATTACGAAAGCACGGTCTCGGTAGACGCGATTGGGCTGGATATTTATTCAGGCACCTTTATCAGCCCCTTACGCAGTGTCGTCAAAACCACACCACAGATCTTTGATCGCTCAGCCCCTGATTTTTCGAGTACGACTTACGCCTTCCGCAAAGAAGCCGAAGCCAAGGTTTGGCAAGAGCTCAACGTCAAATTTGTAGACAGCCTGAAGTCGCTGAAACAGGAAATTGAAGCCCGTCCAGCAGCGTCACCCACCCCTGCAGCCACCCCGACACCCACGCCTTCCGTCACCCCGTTTCCCACCGCAACAGCATCCCCCACTGGAGGTAAATAACCATGAAAAAGATGATTAAAACACTGGCTTTGTCTTTCGGTCTCTTGATGGCCACCGCCCTGGTATACCCGAATCAACCCGCACAGGCGGCCATACAGCGCAGTTCTGATTTTTCCCAGGGAAATACCATTGGAGTCGGCCTCTTTGGGCTCTCTTATGACTATGGCGTGGGTCCCTTCAGTATTGGCGCGGCTTTTAGCAGTGACGCCATTTACAGTTTCGCATCGGGTAACCGCCTGCGCCCCGGATTGCGGGCCATGTGGCGCTTTATGGAAATTGACGGCCTGTCGGCAGGTGTTCTGGCGGGGGTCCAATATGATCCCGGTACCCCCGGTGGTCGCGCCTATTTGACCCCCGATCTGGGTGTTGGCATGGCCTATAATTTCAAAATATTTGATCTGCCCACCGCATTGCGCCTGAACCTGACTTTGGCACTGAGCTCCAGCAGCACAGGTTATTATTTTGGCAGCTATCCCACCAGCAATAGCAATGTGGATGAACCCACCCCCAATTTCTTTCAGCGCCTCTCGATTGGCCCCATGTCGAGTCTGGAACTCGCATTTATGCCCAGCCCCAATTTTGAGATCACCCTCGGCGGCGGGACTTGGCTGGGAATGCGTTTGAAAATCTAGAATAGGTTTCGGAATAGGTTTTAAATGATAGGTGTTAGGTTTAAGGGAACAGCCCTCTTGCCTAACACCTAAAACCTGCCCCCGAAAACCTCCTCAAACTGGCGTCTTCTCAAGCAAATATGTTAAACTTAAGTTGAAAATATACAAGAGAATACGCTTGGTACAAACAGGGTATTAAATCCAAAATGTTGAATCCCAATCAAAAATTAGCGGCAGAACATCCTGGCGGACCGATGTTGGTCTTGGCCGGGGCTGGAGCGGGCAAGACCCGTGTGCTCACCCAACGGGTGGCTTTTTTGATTGAGGCCTTAAAAGTGCCCGCATCGCGCATTTTGGTCGTGACCTTTACCAACAAGGCCGCCAAAGAGATGAAAGAACGCCTGCTGGGATTGCTCGGGCAGGGGGCCGTCGACCGGCTCTGGATTGGCACCTTTCACTCCATTTGCGGGCGACTCCTGCGCCAAGAAATTCACCGCCTGGGGTATACCTCATCATTTGTCATTTACGATACCGACGATCAAGAAAAACTGCTCAAAGAGATTCTCAATGCCCTCGATCTGGACGCAAAGCAGTCCAGATCCTGGCAGCGGCGTATCAGCGGGATCAAAAACAGAGGGTTACGCCCGGCAGAGTTTCGCCGCGAAGCCCATGATTTTCAAGACCTAACCCTGGCGAGGCTCTACGATCTCTACCAAGAGCGGCTGGCCCGCAACAATGCCCTCGACTTTGACGATTTGTTGATGTTGACCCTGCGTCTGCTCGAAGAGCAGCCCGATTTGCGCGAACGCTGGCAGCAACACTTCTTACACCTGCTGGTGGATGAATACCAAGATACCAACCGGGTCCAATTCAACTTGCTGCGTTTACTCGCCCAGAAACACCGCAATTTCTTTGTGGTTGGCGATGTCGATCAGAGTATTTACTCTTTTCGCCACGCAGATTTTCAGATTATTCTGGGTTTTCAAGCCGATTATAAAGATGCTGTGGTGATCAAACTCGAAGAGAATTACCGCTCAAAAAAACCAATCCTGGACGCCGCAAATACCCTGATTGATCACAACCGTGATCGCTTTGACAAAGTCTTGCTGAGCACACGTGGGGACGGACAGCCACTGCAGTACCACGAAGCCCGAAGTGAATACCAGGAAGCCGATTTTGTGGTGAGGCAGATTCAGCGCCTGATGGACAGCGGCCACAGCCCCGGTGAAATCTGCGTCCTCTACCGGACCAACGCCCAATCGCGCCTGTTTGAAGAACGTTTAATTCAGAACGGCATTCCCCATCAATTGATCGGGGCGTTTCGCTTTTATGAACGCAAAGAGATCAAAGATCTGCTGGCCTATTTGCGCGTGATTCACAACCCGCTCGACGATTTGAGTCTCAAGCGCCTGATCAATACTCCCAAACGCGGGATCGGCGCGAAAACCCAGCAGGGCCTGGAACACCGCGCAGAGCGCGAGGGGCTCAGTTTGTGGGACACCCTCATCAACCCTGTTTGCCTCAGTGAAGCACCTGCCAAGGCCCGCGCAACGCTACAAACATTGATGAAATGGCTACAAGGACTGCGTGAACAGCCGCCAGAGGCCGTCTCAGAACTGATTCAGCAGGTTTATACCGGCAGCGGCTATGCCGACGAAATTCGCAAGAGTGATCCGGCTGAAGCCGAGGAACGCGAAAGCCATATTGAGAGTTTGATTCAGGCAGCCCGAGAATACCAAGACAACGTCCCCGACAGCCATTTGGGCGGTTTTTTGGAACAGGTCAGCCTGATGTCTGACATCGACACCCTCAAAGAAGAGGGGCGCTTGGTCACGCTGATGACCATCCATGCGGCCAAAGGCTTGGAGTTCCCAATGGTTTTTGTCACGGGCCTAGAGGAAGGTGTTTTCCCCCACAACCGTTCGATTGCCGCAGAAGAAAACGGCGAAGATGGGCCGATCGAAGAAGAGCGCCGCCTGATGTACGTAGCCATGACCCGTGCAGAAGACCTACTCTGGCTAACACATGCCCAACAGCGCACCTTTTATGGTGCCCCACAATACCAGCAGCCCTCGCGCTTTCTCGAAGAGCTTGAAGACCACCTGCCCCTAAGCCAAAGCTCAGCGTCCGATCGCCAAAGCTCAGGGGCTACCCCGCTCTGGCACCAACCCGAATCATCATCATCAAGCTACCGTGCAACACCTCCGCAAACCCCCACATCCAATCAATCGCTGAGTGAAGGCTGCCGCGTTTTTCACAGCCAGTGGGGAGCGGGTATCGTCGAAAAGATCACGGGCAGCAACCAGCGCAAAATTGTGATTGTGGCCTTTGGCAGCGGCATAGGCAAACGTATTCTCGATCTCAACTCCGCCCCCTTGGAGCGGGTTTGGGACTAAGCACTTCTTGCCTCAGCGAAGCTGAGGCTTAGAAAGTGCTTACGCGCAGCCGAAGGCGAGCTAGCAGGTATTTTCTCTCAATCAAAGCGACACGCCAGCAAAGCTGAGGCTTAGAAGGCACTTGCCTCAAGAAATCAAGGGCTGAGGGGCTGGCGCCTTATCAGACAAACCATCCAAGGTCAGCACAAATTCGAGAAAAGCCTGCAGGTTTTGGCGCGCGGGTTTGCGGTCCACCATTCTGTTCCAGCGTTCCACCACTTCATGGTAGCGGAAAAACTCCTGATCGGAGCTGCTTAAATGCAGTTTTGCGGCCTGTAAATCGGCCTTCTGAACCGGATCTTTATCGCAGAAATCCTGGTACAAAAAATCAATATCGGGCATGATCCGCAAAAGTCCGTTGCGGGTCTGATCAAAGGGAAAACTGCGACAGGCGCGGGGCCGAGCAGGATAATTGTTACAGGAGCCCTGCTCACCCAAAAACACACAGGCATCATCACTCTCTCTGCGCTGTAAAAAGAGAATATAATAATCGCCGTTCAATAAAACAGCTTCGGGATGCATGGGGTGTGAGCGGTGCAAACGCGCATAATCATGGGGAGACAATTGGGGATGGGCCTGGGCCAATTGCAAAAGGTCGAGATGGGAAAGGGGTACATCCATTTCACGGCAGCATTCCCCGCACTGATTGCAGGAGAAATGCAGGCGTGGTTGAAAAAAGAACATAGGAATTATGAGTTAGCTTTCGTACAGGGGTAAATCCACCACAAAAGTGGTTTCCTGACCTGGCTCAGAGAGCAACTGAATATCACCCTGATGTAAATCGATGATTTGTTTGACAATCGCCAGGCCAACGCCCGTTGAACTTTCTCCAGCAGTGGGCTGAGCTGAAAGGCGCTGAAAATAGCCATAGATATGTGCTTTGTCCTGTTCCGTGAAGCCAGGTCCCTGATCTTTGACCAAAAGCCGAGCTTGCTGACCTACTTGCGTCACAACCAATGCGATCACTGTGGCTGGGGGGGCGTATTTGATCGCATTGCTGATTAAATTATCCAAAACCTGCTTCAAACGGCTGAAGTCTCCCAAAACCAACAAAGGCGGACCATCGGCAATCGAGACTTGGATTTGCTGTTGCTTCGCCTGGGCCTGTGGCAGAAACTGACTGGCCGACTGCTGAACCAACAATGCCATAGGCACCCGGCTCAAGTGCAATTCAATTCTGCCCATTTCCAGAGCTGCAGTATCTAAAAGTTCGGTGACCAATTCAAACATCCGTGTCGAGGCCTTCTGCAGGGTTTCAACAATTTCTGAAAGTTCAGTATTTTCTGTAATGGCCGGCTCTTGAGAGAGTATCGAGGAAAAGCCCATGACCACTCCCAAAGGATTTTTTAAATCGTGGGAAGCAATACTGAGAAAGCGATTTTTCATGTCTATCGCCTCTTGCAATTCCTGATTGCGTTTGTGCAGGGCATCGCGCGAATATTTCAGTTGCAAATGGGTTTGAACCCGAGCCAAGAGTTCTGAAGAATTAAACGGCTTGGTAACATAATCGGCAGCACCCGCCCGAAATCCAGCGATCACACTTTCTTCATCGGTTTTGGCAGTTAAAAAGATAATCGGAATATCGCAGGTCTTGGGATTTTGCTTGAGATTGTAAGCCACTTCAATCCCATCCATACCGGGCATCATAAAATCGAGCAGAATCAGATCAAAGGCTGTTTCTTGTACCTGGGCCAAAGCATCTTGCCCACTGGTGGCAAAGGAGAGTTCGTAATCCTGATCCGCAAGCAAAGAAGCCACCAATTGAATATTGGCCGGCACATCATCCACAATTAAAATATTGGCATAAAAAGGGGGTTCAGAAGTCATAAGGAAGAGGTACTTTCCGAGAGTAAATAGGGAGACAATTGTGTTTCCAACTGCTCCAGTATACGGTTAACTTCGGCAATATCAAAGCGCTTGACGGCATTTTGCAAATTCAGTCCCAATTCCACCAAGCGCTCAAGTCCCAATTCTTCGCCTTGTCCCTGCAAGGCGATCGCCAACTCGCCAATTTTGCGAAAATTTTTATTGCGCAAAGTACTTTCGTGCAAAGGCTTGAGCGTCTTTTGCCAAATACCTGTAAATGCCATCTTTTGACTCTCCGAGGCAGAGGCCGCATGTTTTAACGTCTGGGTTTCAACCACATCGGCCAAAAGTTGGTAGGGAACGTAATTACACAGTGTCATCACAATTTGACGCAAAGTAGCGGGTTTGTGTAAATAGGCGTTAAACCCAGCCCGAATCACCGCCTGGTAATCCTGAGCCAAGACAGAAGCCGTTAATGCGACCACAGGAATTTTGGCCAAGTGCTGATCTTCGCGAATATGGCGAATCGCCTCATAACCATCCATGACAGGCATACGGATATCCATAAAAACCAAATCAGGCGGGTATTGTCTGATCAAGTCTAAAGCTTTTTGGCCATTTTCAGCATTTAAAATTTCCAGGTTATACCTTTTCAGCATTTCTTGAATCAAATTGCGGTTGCTATCAATATCATCGACAATCAAGACCCGGCTGCCCTGAAAAAATACCTGTTCAGGTAAAAACTCGGCATCACTTGTCAGGGCAATATGGGTGCCTGCCAAAACAGGGACCTGCTTGAGCAAAACTTGAAAGCAACTTCCCTGGTTGGGCGTACTTTCCAAGCCAATGTTGCCATTCATCATTTCAACCAAGCGGCGGGTAATCGCCAGGCCCAAGCCTGTTCCGCCGTAGCGTTTGGTGGTCTGGCTGTCCTGCTGACGAAAGGCCTCAAACACGGTTTCCTGTGCGTCAGGCTCAATGCCGATTCCTGAATCCTCAATCGTTAAAACCAAGTTGATCAGATTGGGCTCATCAACCGCATGGGTTTCGGCTTTGGCCCTGAGAGCCACATAACCCTGATGGGTAAATTTGATCGCATTGCCCACCAAATTGAGCAAGACCTGCCTTAAGCGAATTTCGTCCAGCAGCAGATGAACAGGCAGCCCCGGATCTACATCCAAGACAAATTTGAGCTGTTTTTCATCCATTTTTTGGGCAAAAATTTGTTCAATTTCCCGCAAGAGTGTATTCAAATTGACCGATTCAGGTACAATTTCGAGTTTGCCCGCTTCAATTTTCGAAAGATCCAAAAGATCATTGATCAGGGTTAAAAGTGCTTTGCCACCCGCCTTTATGGAGGCCAGGTAGTTGCGCTGCTGCAGATTCTCGACTTGGCTTTCTAAGAGTTCGGAAAAACCGATGACAGCATTGAGTGGGGTGCGTATTTCGTGGCTCATATTGGCCAGAAACTCGGATTTGGCACGATTGGCCCGCTCAGCTTCTTCTTTGGCCGCCCGCAACGCTTCTTCGGCCTGCTTGCGCTGGGTAATATCTTCAATTTGAGCAATAAAAAACAAAGGATTGTTCTGCTCCCCCCAGACCAACGAGACACTCAGCAAAACCCAGACAATATGGGCCTGTTTATGGAAATAGCGTTTTTCCATTTGATAACTCGAGCGCTGGTTATCCATTAAGGCTTGAATATAGGCCCCATCAGCTTCAACATCTTCTGAATGGGTAATATCTTGAAACGACAATTGCAGCAATTCACGCTCGCTATAGCCCAAAAGCTCGCACAGAGATTCATTAACCCGCAAAAAATAGCCATTGGGCAAAACGAGGGCCATACCAATTGCGGCATTTTCAAAGGCACTGCTGAACTGGGCCTGATTTTGGCGCAATTGCTCTTCGGTCTGTTTGCGTTCGGTGATGTCGGTTGAAACCCCCAAAATACCAATTTGTCCCGAAGGGGTCTCAATGGGCGTTTTGATCGTATCAAACCAGATGTCTTTATTGGCCAGCGTGAGTTTTTCTTCGAGTTGCACCGACGTGCGGGAGTTGAGCACCTGTTGATCGATCGCATTAAAGGTTTGCGCATCGCTGAATTGATCCAATTGTTCTTCTAATTCAGTCACCGAGCGATTAAAGAAATGGGCGGTGGCTTCATTGACCATCAAAAAGTGGCCCGCACCATCATTGACAAAGACCAAATGGGGAATGGTATCAATGACGCGGCGAATAAATTGTTTTTGGCGCTCCAACTCAATTTCGATCTGTTTTCTTTCGGTAATATTTAACATTGCGCCGGTCCAGCAAATCAAGCCGCTGTCCAAGATTTGCGGCAAAGCGCGTCCACGCACCCACACAGCAGCACCGTTATCGTGACGCAAAATACGCCCTTCCCATCCCCAGGGTGTGAGCGTTTCTGCGGAATCTTTTAAAGCGGCTTGATAAGCGGGTAAATCATCGGGATGGATACGCAAAGGTGAGTGTTCGGAACGCATCACAACCGGAGCTGAAATACCAAACATATCCGCGACCCCTTCGCTAATAAAGGGAAAAAACTCCCGCCCCGTGGCCGTATCTTGGGTAAATTGATAGAGAATCCCTGGAACGTTGGCTGCAATATCTTCGAACAGACGCTCTTTTTCTAGCAGCTTGGCTTCGGCCACCCGCCGAGCGGCCATGCTCTCCGCAACCCATTCCAAGGCCTTGCGCGCGGTTAAATCGTGAATAATACAGACAATTTCTTCGGGTACCGAGGGCAAGACCACCAAGGTGATCTCAGTCGGCAAAAAATCCCCCGAGCGCTTTTGGAACAGCCACTCAAAACGGTGTGTCCCCTCTTTTCGGGCCATTTCAACATGGGCCAGGAATCCCAAAGTGGAGGACTGTCCATTGGGTTGGGTGGCCGGCGAAAAAACAGCCAAATGACGGCAACTCATTAACTCCTGCTGATCTTCGCAGCCCAAAAGATTGACCGCAGCGTCATTGCTGTTGCGAATCCCATAACCATCGAGGATCAAAACGGCATCGGTGCTGTGGGCAAAGAGATTTTGAAACTTGCTTTCAGCCAAACGCTGGGCTGTTGTATCGACAATCAACAGAAAAAAAGCACTGTCTTTGTCTGGCCCTGATTGCTCTTGATTGGCCAAGAGATAGACATCAAAAATGCGATAATCAGGGGCCGTTTGAATACTTTGAAAATACTCAAAGCCCGAAGGAGCAAGCAATAAATCCCCCAATTGGGGAAAGAGTTCCACAGCATTCAAGCCTGCCAGGTCATGGCGTCCAGCCACCAAGACATGCCCTTCTACCCCTTGAATATTGCCGCTGGCAGACAGACTGAGCAAGAGAAAGGGCAGACGTGAAGAAATCAGTTGCAACACTTGACGCGAAAGCATGGTGGTTCAGAAATCTCTATTCTGAGAAATAGACTCTCTAAGATCTTACCTGAAAAACACCTGAGAGGGGTAAGCCCAATGCAAGAATTTATCCTGAGCAATCCCCTTGAATACCAACTCAGGGTAGGTTAAAATAGCAAAGCATTGGTAAATCGCACCTCCCCCTGGAGGGATGGCCGAGAGGCTGAAGGCAACGCTTTGCTAAAGCGTCGTACCCCTTTAACCGGGTACCGTGGGTTCGAATCCCACTCCCTCCGTACGCGCTCGTAGCTCAGTGGATAGAGCAACTGACTACGAATCAGTAGGTCGCAGGTTCAAATCCTGCCGAGCGCGCCTTTTCTGCTTTTACCCCTGTTTTAAGGCCCTGTATCTCGCTGATACAGGGCCTTAAGTTTTGGGAGATGTGACTGCCCACCAGAGAAAAGCGTCTAAGCCGCGATTAAGGCCGCTTCCATCACCTGTTGGGTGGCCGCAATCACTTGACGCACCGTTTGTTTAAGCGGGAGATTGATCCGCGCGCCACAGGCAAAACGGTGCCCACCGCCGCCAAATTGACGGGCAATTAAATTGACATCGACATGGCATTTAGAGCGCCAACTCACTTTGACATAACCCTGATTGGTTTCTTTAAACAACAAAATAACCTCAGCAGTGGCCACCGTCAGCAAATCTGAAATCAAATAATCACATTCAGTCTCTTCGACCCCGTGGCGTGTCAACATTTCTTCTGTGATAACAGCCCAAACCAAGGTATCATCAAGGGCTGAATGGATCTTGGAAAAGGCCTCACCCATCAGACGCATCAAATTGATCGGTTTTTGTTGGTTGAGCATTTGATTGACATAGGTGGGATCTGCGCCTGCCCGGATCAAGTCTGCGGCCTGATGCAGCGTTTCTGGGTGGGTGGTGGGTGTGGTCAAATTGCGGGTATCAAAAACCAGGGCTGAATAGAGGACTGTGGCAATGGTTTTGTCCATCGGACAACGCAAATCCTTTAAAACCCGAAAGACAATATCTGCTGTGGCGGGTGAGTACTGATCGACAAAGGCATATTTGGTAAAAGACACAGGGCCGAGATGGTGATCAAGGTCGAGCCAGGGATTGACCAATTTCACCGCAGGGTGCAATTGTTTGGGGGTGCCGAGATCGACAAAAATCATTTTAAGATTCATGTCCAAAGGTTGCTCCAACTGCACATCGGCATGTTGCAACAGGTAGTCCATATAGGGTGGCGTGGCTTCGGGCAAATAAATTTGCACCTGTTTGCCCAATTTGCGCAGGCCCAGGTACAAGCCAACGGCTGAACCAATTGAATCGGGATCGGGGTGAATATGGGGGCAGATTAAGTAGTTGTCATTTTCTTTGAGTAATTTGGCAACTTCGCGGGTCTGGGAGAGCAGGATATGTTCACTGGGAGCGCTGAACATCCGTATTCCTTTTGTTTTTACTTATTATTGGATCAATTTTTTGATCAGTTTTATCATAGCACAGGGGCATCTGAGACTTGCTTTTATTGATTTTTGTTAAGCATTCGATTGAAAAAACGAAAGTAAATACTATTACTTTCACTGGTAATCTGATCCAGTATTGATTAAAATATAACTATCAATGTATTCCTCTAAGGAGGCATCACGTCATGTTGAATAAAGTCGCTCTTGTATTTGTTTTAGGCTCCGCTTTACTCGCAGGCCCGGCCCTGGCTCAGGAAAAAAAGGCCTGTGTCAGCCAACCCCATTGGGGCTTTCCTGCCCACAAAATCGCCCGGCCCCAGGCCATCCCCTGTGCCCCAGTCCAAACGGGCCCCACAGAACAGGTAGATCTGGTGCAAAGTGAAGCCATTTCAGTGGTGCAGCGCGCGCTGGATTTCTTCTTGCCCAGCAGCATTGCCGGTATGCCACAACACAAAGTGGCCCGCCTGCAATCTTCTTTGGCACAAATTCGCAAACTGGAATCAGGCCAAGCCTATTCTGGTATGCCCGCGCACAAACAAGCCATGCGCTAAGTCTCACTTGGGCTCAGGAGCGACCAGAGAGCACAGATCTGGATAGGCAGAGAATATGCTAAAATTAGCAGCATATGAACTTCCTCAAACCGCTCCTGAGCCTGATTTTGGTCCTTTGTCTGGGTATTCACGTTTGTTTACCCGTCGCAGCCCAATCTCAGCCTGCACTGATCTCTTTTCAGCAAAACTCAGACCCCGTCAGCAGCACCGAATTTGATTATTGGCTGGAAGCCAGTGTGGCGATGGCTGGGAGTGCAGCCGGGAATGGAGCCGCCTTCTTGAGCTTTTTGCTTTTGGATTTGGTGCCGCCAATCTATGGCATGACAACCAGCGCCAAACCCAGCTGGGTCAATGCAGACAGCCCGTTTTTAGCCTTTTATCTTTTATTGCCGATTTTGGCTGCACCTCTGGCGCTTTACCTCTTTTACCCCCTTCCAGAAGGAGTCAGCGTCGATCATGCACAAACGCTTTTGGCCAGTCTGGGAGCGGTATTGCTGCACACAGCTTTGATGATTCCGGTTTTTCTGTTTATGAACCAAGCCAATTTCAGCCAGAATTTTTACTTGGCTGCCCCGATCGCCTTTTTTTCCGCCTTGGTATTGGAAGGCATGGCAACGGCTTGGATGTTTGATCATTCCCGCCGCCTGACCTTGCAACAGGCTGATAATGGTCTTAAATTGGTGTACAGTCTGCCTTTTTAAGCCGCTTTGAGAGGGTTGGTTTGGGCTTGGTTTGGGGAAACTATTTTTTCCAGCAGACTGCCAGGGAGATCTCAAAGAAGCGCCGCCAAGGAAAATAGAGTTGGCGTATTTCGGCCACGCCCGAACCCAGCTCAGCAAACGCTTCATGCCAAAGCTGCAGACGCTCATTACAAAAAGCCAAAAGCCGCAAACAGGAATCGAGAGTGACGGGCTCACTGTAGTGCCGGCAGAGACGCTGACGCATCACCCCTTGATACCAACCATCATCGAGCAATCGCTCCAGCAAAAAGCGGGTTTGCAAAGCCTCGGTCGGAATGCCTTGAGCATGGCTGTACAGCCATGCTTTGAGCCAAGCAAAGGCAAAGCCCAGGGTATTTCCGCTGGTATTCCAGGCAGAATACCCCTTGATCAGCGGCAAAAGAGCTTGCTCTTCAAAGGCTTGCAAGAGGCCATGATCCCCGCCATTGGCATAACAAAGATCGGCCACAGCCACAGGCAAAACCGCTGCTTTGATGGCCTTCCCCAGCCGCAGATAGTCGGCTGAATCCAAGGGCTGACGCGAAACCCTGTCCAGGTATTGGTCAAATTGGAGCTGAGGCGGGTTGTGCAGCCATAAGACAGCCTGAGCGGGCTCCTCGCCCCCCAAAGAGACACCCACCGCCTGGGCCTGGGCCTGCAGCGTCTGAATGAGCGGCTGCCCTTCATAGAGGGTAGGTAAGTTGGCGCTCTCGGGAAAAGTATATTCCAGCGCAACAGAGACACTTTGCGGAATTAAAGCACGCATCAAAAGAGCTGAAGCCAACTCATCAGCTCCCGGATAGAGCAAGACCTGTGAACCCAACTCTTTCTGGGCAATGGCCTGCGCCAATTGGTTTTTCTCTTGCACATTCCAACCATACGCCCCTGAATCATCACAGCCAATGTACAGATAGTCAAAAATCTCTGTCTGTACGGCATCCAGGGCTTGAAAGAGCAGATTTAAGTTGCGTTGGCGCAGGTCTTGGTAATCCAACAAAATGTCGGCGGGAAGCTCGGACTGCAAAGCTAGAAATTCGGCATGCCAAGAGGAATCTGGGTCTGGATGTGCAAACAGGGCGTGCTCGAGCCAAGCATAGCGAAAGATCCTTTCACCATACTCGGCCCAATAGGGACGCTCTTCGGTCGCATCATTGTGGTTGGAGAGCCGCAAGAGAGTGGCAAAAGCAGCTAAGCGCAAATCGGGAAAACGGGCTTTTAATTGAACCAAGGCCTGTAATCGCTCTGTGAGCAAAGCCAATGTTGCTGTGCTCTTGCGCGAGAAAACCAAACCACCATAAAGCCAGGTATCCAGACTGATTACCAGCAAAGGCACCTGTCCAAGTTGGCTTTCGAGCCAAGTCTCAAGACCCGCAAGTTCCGCTGGTTTTTTGACGTCTCCCAGCAGGCCAGTAGGCGGGACAACAACCTCGAACCCCGCGATGGCTGCTATCTCAAGCGGAAAACGCGAGGTACAGGGCCGATTATCGAGTGGCAATAAAAGGGCGTGGGCCATGGTTTAACTCGAAGCTAACGCCGCGAGCTGAAGAGATCCAGTACCGACTTTTTGATCGCTGACCCCGACTGCACAAAGAGCAATCTGAAAACCAGGCCCATATAAGCAGGCCAGGAAATGTAGCCATCGGGGGTTTCATGTTCGGTGGAAAAGACGGAATCTTTTTCCTTTTCTTCGTCGATCACCTGTTCTCCGACCACGTTGAGCCCAGCCAACTCATAGAAATCGAGATTGAGCAGGGTCGGGTACATATCACGGGGATTGAGCTTGATCTTGAGGAATTGGTCAATCGTGTCGCAATTATAATAGGTCTCTTCAATCTGGGCCATGATCTCTTTTTTGAGGTTCATCGAGACCTCAACCATGCGGTTGAGTGGCAATTTTTGAATAAACCACTCCACCATTTCTTCCGAAACTTCGGTGGTGCGTTTGAGCATGCTGCTGAGATGGGGCATTAAATCGCGGAGACGGAACTCCAGATTCACCCCCACACCTACCAGACGATCTTCGGTCCCGGTGAGAATAATCTTGGCACTTTGGGGATCAATCGGCTTGTCATCAAGGGACATAATATACGCCCCGATATCAATCATCTGATGATAGAGCATGGCTCTTTACCTTACCTCATTCTTCATCTTCATCATTTTCGTCTTCGCCTTCATCCCAGTCTTCGTCGGACTCGGCAGAGGAAGCCCGAACCATTCGGCCCACCAACACGGCACGTTGTTTGGCGGCTTTCTGGGCCCGTTTTTTGATTTTATCTTGAACCATCATGGCCCAAAGCGTGGGCTCGGCCGCACGCAAAGTGGGCACCAGATTGGCCATCACCCGGTAGTGAATATACATCTGCAATTGATGAATCTGTGATTTCTGAAGCTCTTCTGGTTGCTCCAGAAAACCCTCCATATCATAGAGGTATTTTTCTGCCATATTTTGGGCCACGACCATCGAAATTTCCCGCATGCCCTGATGGGCCAAATCGGCCAAGAGCTCTGTCTGGTCGATATCTTCATGCATTTCGGGCAGGGCCGCTTTGATATGCGTGCGAAAATCTGTGGCAGCAGTCACCGCGACAAAATTGACCAACATCTCCGATTGTTCAATGTCATTGATCAGCGTGGCCCGCTTGCCTTCGCTGAAGAGCAGATTGCCCCGCACGGCTTTGGTTATTTCTTTGTCAACTTCTTCAATGATTTCTTCGATAATCGCAGCTTCAGCGCCCGCATCGGTATCCATGGAAATGATCTCATTGCCAACAATCATCATTTTGGATTGTTTTTCTTCAGGATCGTTTTCCATGAAAAAGCTCTTGATATCCGGTTTTTTGACCTGACGGTCCATGAACTCCTGAAAGGCTTTGAGCCCCCGGGGCTGATTGAATTTTTTCGATTCGGCAAATTCGATCGCCTGATCCGCCAATTCATTCATGGCAATATTAAACAAATAGGCCAATTTGGGTTGTTCTTTGAACTCCAAAAATTTACCAATTTGCAGCCAGACTTTGCGCAATTTATTCGGAACCGTCTCTTGCGCTTTTTGCAGTTCAAGCAATTCCTCAGCCTCATCCTCTTCGAGTTCCGCGATCATAAAATCGAAGATATTGTCGAAATATTCGCTGTAATACTCAATTTGTTTGGGCACATTGTCCCCATGGGTCATGGGAGTGATCACGCGCTCCTTGAGCTTCTCAGGCAAAATCGGTGGGGCCGTTTCAATCGAACGAACAAGTGAATCAATCGCCTGCTGAGTATAACGCAACTCCAGAGGCACATAGCCCTGGGGCTGGTTGACCGTCATGATAATCAAAATTGAAAGCACTTCACCTTTGGCTATCACAGGCATCAAGAGCATCGATTTGATCCCATAAGGGGCACAGAACTGCACCACCCCCTGATCGGAATATTTCGAACAGTCGGGAATCATCAAGGGCTGACGGCTGCTACGCACCTGCTCCATAATCGCCAAGGGATGCATAAAGACCCCATCTAAATCAGGCAATTGCCCACCTTTGAGGGGCTCTTTGGGCAAGGGCGGAGGCATGGGGATTTTGGGCCCATCGTCTTCTTCTTTTTTTTCTTGCTTGATTTTGACTTCCATGATCTCGGTGCCCACAATCACACGTTTGACCTGGGGGCCCTCGTCTTTTTTTTCTGAAGCCGGTTTGGGCGGCAAATTGCTCTGCTGACGCACCAAACAAATCTCGCCACCATGTTGAACATAGTGTTCGTAGGCCGTGGCCACGCAATGATCAGCTTTGAGCATGAGTTTTAAGCGGTTGCAGGCCAATTTGAGCATCATGGGGGGGTCAATCACGGAGGTTTCAAGCTCAGACTGAAAATTGCCCAAGAGCTTCTGCAACTCCATGGAGCGCATGCGCTCCTGTTCCATACGTTTCTTTTGTTCAGCCAGGGCACGCTTTTGTTCACGGGTTAATTTTTGCGGCGGCTGTCCCTGAACCGGTTGGGCTCCGGGGGGAAGATTGGGATTTTGCATAAACGGTTATCCTTTTTCTAGCTCGTTTCCTGGCTGCGCAGATGATGGTCCAAATCCAAACGATTCAGAATACACGGATTTAGAGGGATTCTTCAATATCCTCTTCTTCGTCTTCTTCTTCAGGATTGTATTTCACGCCTTTTTTAAGCGGGGTTTTGACTGAGACATTAAACGATTTGCCGCCAATTTTAAACGACATATAGCCATACTCGCGGTCGACTTCAATTTCAAATTCACGGCCCGAAAAGACCTTACCCATGGCAGCCGCCATGGCGCGCATGGCTGCAGGCGGGATACTCTGACCCGCCCCCAAGAGGGAACGGGGAGGCACGTCGGCCTGAATTTGTTTTTGGGCATTGGTCATATTGGATACAAAACGGTTCATACCGTTGTCTTGGGCCAGTTTCATCAATTGTTGCTGATCTTGAGAAGGCAACTGGGTCAACGCATTTACACTGGTAGAAGGCAGCTTGACCTGGTTTTGGGTTTGCGAAAACTGTTTGGCATCGACTTTGGGCTGAGCCTGAACTTGGCGTGCCTGTTGAGGCTGAGCCGTAGTTTGAGGGGCCTGAATTTGAGGTGTTTGGGGCGAGACCTGATTAACTCCACCGAACGACATAGCGCTCTCCTTCCAAGACAACATTACGTTTCTTTATTGTAACCGATCTTTTCAAAAGGAATCCAGCCCCCGGCTTTGCCGGGCCCATCAGGTTCTCGCTATACTGAGGATCAGCCTCTTGATATATTTGGAGTTTACATGCCCCATACACCTTCAGCCTATCTGACGGCAGCCCTGCGCAGCCGCCTGATTCGGGCTGCTGTTAGCGAAGCCAATACCACAGATATTGCCTGTTTTTTAGCAGAGTTGGACCTCCAGCCTGCGCTTGAAAACAGCCCTGAAAATCTCTGTAAGTATTTGCTTTCACAACTGTCTCACTGGGCCCGTGAACCCGAGAGCAGTGAAAAGCTCGTGCGCTGCTGTGAAGGTCTGGCTCAATTTTATCTTTGGGAGGCGGGCGAAAAACCCGAAGTGCTCCAACAGATCAATACACATCTGCCGCAAGGTTTGAGTTTCAGTCTGATTTCGGGCCGCCTATTGCTGGATCGCGACCTTTTTTATGCCCCTGAAAACCCTTTTTTAGACGAAACCCCTTTTTTGGAAGGCGAGCCGCCACTGCAACCCATCCCTCCGCCAGTGGTGCTCCCCTCAAGCGAAACCCCGCTTGAAACCCCGGTTGAAGCTCAGAACGACCGTCAAACAGAACGCCAACGGATTGTCAGTCAGCGTATGAATATGCTTAAAAATCAGCTTTCAGGAAGGACCGGATCATGAGTGCAGAAATGGATCGTTTTCGCCAATTGTGTCAGCCCCTTTATGGGTTTTCTTATAAATACTTCGATAAACTTAAAAGCGAAGAGGTGCCCAATTTAGTCTATAACTTTATTCTCAGCCCAATGGAGATCTACAACTTGGTGCTGAAGGCCCACGCCCGGATGCCTGAGATGTTTAAAATCATTCGCGAAGAAGATGAAGTCATGGATCTCTGGGCGCACAAAGAACTGATCTTAAAATGCCTGGTGGTTTTGAGCAATCTCGAATTGCTTTACGATCCCTTGCGCAAAGCCGGTGTGCTGGAAGAGGCCGTACTCATTCGCGATCAGATCATCGATGAGTTCACCGAGAAAATTGTCGAAGACCCGGCTGTTTTGGCCGCGATTCAGGACGGTACAATTGATGAAGAAATCGAAAAGCGCAAACGCAGCAAAGCCATTTTTAATTTTCAACCCCTGTTTGAACAACACCGCTCCCTGGTGGTCAATCCCTCCGAGATGCATTTTGAAGAAATACCTGAAAATTTCTAGTCGCGTACTTTGCTTTGCTGAGGCCTCAAGCCCTGGTATGATACACATACTTTTGAAGAAAGCAGTACCCGTACTATGAGTCTAGCCCTTGGTTTTGACCTTGGTGGCACCACCGTCACCGCAGCACTGGTGTCTGAACAAGGAGAAATCCTGCACAGTCTGGATGCCCCCACCCCCGCCGATCAGCCCGCCCAAGCCACCCTGGATCTCATGGAAAAGCTCTTCGCTGATCTTTTGGCACAAACCCAGGAAAGCGTTGTCGGTATTGGCATGGGTATTGCGGGCCTGATCAACCCTTATCAGGGCGTGGTTCACACCTCTCCCAATTTGCCCCTCTGGCAAGATGTGGATTTGCGCAGCCCTTTGCAAAAACGCTTTGGACTCCCCGTTTATTTGGACAATGACGTTCGCGCCATGGCCCTGGGTGAATTGCATTTTGGCGCGGGCCAAGACGCAGAATCAATGCTCTGTCTGACCGTGGGCACAGGCATTGGCAGTGCCATTGTGCTCAAAGGCGAAATTCACCGGGGAGCGACACTGTCTGCGGGCGAGTTTGGCCATATCACGGTGGTTCATCAGGGGGGACGCCTCTGTGGCTGTGGAAATACCGGCTGTTTGGAAACGCTGGCTGGCACCCAAGGCATTTTATTACTCGCCCGCCGCTATCTGGAGCGGGGCCAAGCTCCCATTTTAGCTAAAAAACTGGCCTCTGGAGAAAAACTCATGCCCCGTTTGGTGGCCGAAGCAGCCGAGGCTGGAGATCCTGGCTGCATCCAGGTCTGGAACGAAGTTGGCACTTGGTTGGGCAGTGCCCTCGCTGGCGCGGTCAACTTTCTCAACCCTGAACGCATTGTGATCGGGGGTGGCATTGCCCAGGCTGGAGAGTTGCTCTTTGGCCCCGTGCGCCAGACCATTCTGACCCGCGCCTTTGCCTTGCCCGCCCAATCTGTTCAGGTTTTAGCCGCCCAACTGGGTCCCCAAGCAGGAATTGTAGGGGCATCCGTACTTGCCCGCAAAGGAGTGAAAGCATGAAAGAATATCGCAAAACCAAAATTGTGGCCACATTGGGGCCAGCCACTGCCCACGCAGAGATGATCGAAGCCCTGATTCGCCAGGGGGTGAATGTCTTCAGGCTCAACTTTTCCCATGGCAGCCATGAAGATCATCTCAAAACCCTCAAACTGATCCGTGAAATATCCCAAACCAAAAACCTGAATGTGGCTGTACTCCAAGATTTGCAAGGCCCCAAAATCCGCATTGGTGAAGTTGAAGGTGGAGAGGTTCAATTGGTCGATGGCACGCTTTTTGCGATTACGACAGAAAGCTGTGTGGCAACAGCTGAACGCGCTTCGGTTTCTTATCCCTATCTGATGGAAGATATTGAAGTGGGAACACGGGTTTTGATCGACGATGGCCATATGGAGCTCAAAGTCGAAAGCAAAACCGAAAATGAATTGATTTGCCGCGTGATCCATGGCGGCCCCTTGCGCCCCAAAAAAGGCGTCAATTTTCCCGATGCCTCGCTGCAAATTGCGGCCTTGAGCGCAAAAGACAAACGGGATCTGGAATTTGCAGTCCAACACAAAGTCGATTTTATTGCCGTCTCATTTGTGCAACGGCCCGCCGATGTGCTTGAAACCAAAGATTTTTTAACCAGCAAAGGCGCCTATATTCCCGTCATCGCAAAAATCGAGCGGCAAGAGGCGATCAACAATATTCAAGCCATCATCGACATCGCCGATGGCGTCATGGTGGCCCGGGGCGACTTGGGAGTCGAAATCCCGACCGAACATGTGCCTCTGGCTCAGAAAAAGATTATCCGCCTCTGCAACGAAGCGGCCAAACCGGTCATTACCGCCACACAAATGCTGGATTCAATGATTCAGAGCGCCCGCCCAACCCGCGCAGAGGCCTCAGATGTGGCCAATGCCATTTTGGATGGCACTGACGCAGTTATGCTCTCAAATGAGACGGCCACGGGCAGGTTTCCGCTGGAAGCAGTCAAAACCATGCACAATATCGCCCTAACGATTGAGTTGGAAATGGCCAAGAGTATGGAACGCACGGCACCACGCCAGCTCCACGCCCAAAACATCGCCACTGCCGTGGGCACTGCAGCCTGCCAAATGGCCCGCCACCTGCATGCCACAGCCATCATTACGGCCACCCTGGGCGGTTCAATTACCCGCCAAGTCGCCAAGCACCGCCCAGCCATGATGGTGATTGCTGCCACGCCACTGGAAAAAACCTGGCGCGAAATGAATTTGCTCTGGGGTACCTATCCCCTGATGATTACCCCCTCCGAGGATACGGACACCCTGATGCGCACGATTTTGGATCAGGCCATTCAACACGAATTGGTCAGCCAAGGCGACACCGTGATCATGACCGCTGGAATTCCGGCTGGGCAGCCCGGCTCCACCAATATGATCAAGGTTGAAACAGTCACCAAGGTCTTGGGCAAAGGCATGGGCCTGGGGAATAAACTGGTCAGCGGACGCGCCGTTCTGGCTCGCACAGCTGAGGAGGCCATGACCAAAATTCAAGAGGGAGATATTTTGGTGACCAGCATGACCACCCGCGACTATATGCCCTTGATGGATCGCATCAGTGGGATTATCACTGTCGAGGGAGGCCTGACCTCCCATGCCGCGATTGTGGGTATGTCGCTGGGTATTCCCGTTTTATTGGGGGTGACCGAGGCCTTTGAGATCATCCGCGAGCACGGCCAAATCACGATAGATCCCGGTCAGGGGCTGATTTTTACAGGTATTCCCAATATCACCTAATCTTTGCTGCGCAACGTGATCTCCTTTCTGCGCTCGCTGCTGGAGTGGCCCTGGCTGCTCTTGCTCAATCTCTGGAATCATTTTTATACCTTTGCGCTCTGGTTACAGGAGGTGCGGCAGTTTTACCGCTACCCCCCCCTGATCAAAGCAGATTTGCTCTGGATGTTGGATTACGCTTTGAGCAGCCCCTTTGCCTTGAGTCGCAAAGCCACCCAAAAAGAGGCACTGCCAGAAGATCTGACTGTTTATGGCGAAACCCCCTGGACCACTTTGGAAACCCTCTGCAATGATGTGAACCTCAATTCCAGCGATCTCTTTGTCGAATTGGGCTGTGGCACAGGACGCAATCTCTTATTCGTGCCTTTGATGTTTGCCTGTAAAGCCCAAGGCTACGAATTGGTAACGCGCTTTGTCGATAAACTCCGCTGGCTATTACATGCCACCCAATTGGACAGCAGCGTGGAAGTCTTCTGCCAAAACTGGTTTGAGGCTGATTTGAGCCAAGGCACAGTCTTTTTTTTGGTGGGTACCTGCTACAGCGATGCCCATTTGCAATTGGCCTCAGAAAAATTGAAAGAGGTTGCCCCTGGCAGCAGAATGATGACGGTCTCATGGCCCTTGCCAGAGGCCGAATTTGAACTATTGCAAACCAAAGAATTGGCTTTTTCTTGGGGCAAAGGCACGGTCTATATCCAACGCCGCCGCTAAAAAACAATAGTAAATACCTTCCTGCCAGTTAACAACCACCTGGGCTAAAATTTAAAAATATAAATTGTGTTCAAGACGAAAAGAAAGAAGTTAATCCAGATGAGTGAGACCCAAACCTGCCCCAAATGTAAAAAAAGCAATCCTTCTGGCAATGTGGCCTGCATTTGGTGTGGCGCCATGCTGATGTACCAACGTTTTCAGCATTATTTGGGGTTCAAATCCCTTTAAACCCTCACTGTAAAACAGGCCCCAAAAAACAGGCCCAAAAGCAAAGCCCCCGGTTACGAACAACCGGGGGCTTTTGTTAAGGTGGGCAGTACAAGATTCGAACTTGTGACCTCCTCGATGTCAACGAGATGCGCTACCACTGCGCCAACTGCCCTTTAATTTAATGAAGTATACGACATCTTAACATGTATGCGCTCATCGCTCAAGATGATTGGAGCAAATGCGATTTAAGCTGCTTGAAGCAGATGCGTTATAATGATCACGTTGAAGCAACTCAAGACAGATAGAAAGAAGGCCGTGCGTGAGTAAAGAGGACACTGTACAACAGCTACTCGATAGAGGCCTGCAGGCCATGCAGAAAGAAGATATGGAAACAGCCCGGAGCTGTTTTTTGGAGTGTCTCCAAATCGATGACTCAATTGCCTCTGCTTATAATAATTTGGGGCTGCTGGCCCTGGGCCAAGGCAATTTAGAACAGGCCAAAGAACAATTGCAAATTGCGATCGAAAAAGATCCCCGCCTGTTCAGTGCTTACACCAATTTGGCTGCCATCGAACAGAGCCGCGAAAATCTCTCCGATGCCGAACGACTCTACCTCAAATCGGTTCAGCTCAACCCCAATGCCTCTGAAGCCTATTACAATCTGGGTCTGCTCTACGTCAAACAGGAAAAACTGGTTCAGGCCAAAACCGCCTTTGAAAAAGTCACCCAGCTCAACCCCGACAATTATGATGCCTTTTATATGCTCGGCAATGTTTATGGCACTTTGCAAGACTATTACGCCTCAATTGCCAATTTTCAGTATATTGTCTTTCACCTGCCCGAAATACAAGAGGCCCGCGTGGCGTTGGCAGAGATGTACCGCCGCCAGGGGAAATACCCATTGGCGATTCAAGAGCTGCGTGCCGCCCTCGAATTGAGCCCCAACGATGTCGATGTCTTGCAACATCTGGGCCTGATTTTTCTCGAAACCGCCAATGGCGAAATGGCCTTGGGGGCTTTTGAGCGTTTGGTTGAACTCGATCCCAACCGGGCTGATGCCTATGAAACCCTTGCCATTCTCTATGATTTGGCTGGGTTGAGTGAAGCTGCGCTGGAGTCCTGTCGCAAAGCCATGGAACTGGACCCCGAAAATGAACGCACCCGCGACACCTATGCTGAGATGCAGAAAAAAAATGCTGAAATGGCTGCGTCGCTTGAGGCAGCAACTCCCCCAAGTGCACCGGAAGCAGAAATCCCAGCCACAGAGGAAGTCTAAAAAATGTTTAAAGTTTTGTATATCGTCACCGGAGACACCTCTTTTGACGAAATGCTGTTTTTGGATACCTTTATCAATCAGTTGCCCAGCAAAGAGATCGAAAACTGCATTTTGGCACCGCCTCTGCCTTTAAGCCATGTTGTCTTAAAAAATCGCCAGGTTCGGATAGAACAGGGCACCCGTGCCACCACACGCGAAACTTGGCAAGCCCTGCTTGCTGAATTTCAACCCCAGGTTGTGATTCTCTGTGATCCTGCCATTTTGCTCAGCCCCGATGCGCACGCCCTGAGCTATTTTGAACTGGAGTGGCTGGAAGATTTGCCCTGTGCTCTGAGTATTTTCGACTTCCGGGCCAATTTGCTCAAAGCCGAAAATGGTGAATTGGCCCACAAACGCTATATTCTCAACGACCTAGAACCCCCGGCCACCCTTGATTATGATTTTTTGATCAAAATCTGCCCTCCCCACGATTTTACTCCCAGCAGCAACCCCAAACTGATTCACTGGCACAACCGCGACCTGATGCCCAAACTCTCAGTCTATGCGGTCAAAGATGAAACCCGCCAAAAGCTGGGTGTGGGCAAAGACAGCAAGGTTTTGACCCTGGTTTTCCCAGTCGAAAATATCATCATGGCCAGCGAAAAAGGCCTCGGAAACCACTTTCAATTGGTCACCGATCTGATGATTCACTACCTCAATCAGCTCAAAGGCCATTACCACCTCTATGTGGTCAATATGAGCCCCCCGAGCGAAGAAACAGACTTTGACAATGTCAAAGTGCGCTATTTAGAAACCCTCGAAATGGATCTGCTCGACTCCCTGCTCAAAGCCTCTGATCTCTTTTTGACTGAGTCGCTGACCTATCCCTCGTTGATTCAAAGCGCCTTAAGAGAAATCCCCTCACTCTGTCTGGGCAGTTCTGTCGGTATCAACAGCCAAGGAGCTTTGACCCACAGCTTTGAGAAACTCTCACCGATGGTTCAGCTCAAATTGGAGAGCATCAAAGCAGAGGCCCCGCAAACCCTGTTTCCGTATTTGTCTTTTCCGGTCGAACGGCGCGACCCCTGGCCCGGACGCACCCTGTTTCACAAACGCTTTTTCTTTTATTTGGTTGATCTCTGCAACGA
This sequence comes from Candidatus Blackallbacteria bacterium, assembly GCA_051715345.1. Lineage (GTDB taxonomy): Bacteria > Cyanobacteriota > Sericytochromatia > UBA7694 > UBA7694. Next base: position 19,505 of record JBPXJQ010000011.1, on the reverse strand, counting down.
AAAAGAAATGGTCGAGACCCTGCAAGAATGTCTCAATGGCGGCCCCTTACGCGATCAGTTTCAAGAAGAGCTGAAAAAATATATTCAAACCAAATTGGATGGCCCCCGTGAGGCGGAACAGGTCATTCGCAAATTGAGCACAGCGCCCCCCCGCTATCTCTAAAGTACGGTCTAAAAGTACCGTCTAAAGTACTTGGCCACTCAAACGGACATATTGTTCTTCGAGAAAGCGCTCAAAGGTTTTATCCAGCATGGGCAGAGCATAGATCGCAAAGCCTGTGGCATTGTGAATCAAACGCAAAACATGGCCTGCCCGCGGCTGGGGACACAGGGCAATAAACAGGGTATGCGCACTGCCACTAACATCCCAACTGAGGTGGTATTGAGGATCAAAATGCCCAGGCCAGCGCAGAGGCAGATGAACGGGCTGGGTGGCAATGGGCAAAAAGCGGTATTTGAGCTGCAATTTCTTGGCCACAGCCTTTAGGGCTGCAGGGGTCGGGCGCATATTGACCAGGTCCAAATAAGACAATAATTGCTCAGGTGGAATGTCATCCACGAAGCTGTCTTGGGAGCGCTTGAGGGGGGTATGGGGTTCCGGCTCCTCTGAAACCTCGATAAACTGAAAACGATGAAAATCTTGAGAATGCTGATCCATATGCTGTATTGTAAGCGGTCAGTTAAAAGGAGACAATAGTCTGATGAGCGCCCGAGTCCTTGTTTGTGACCATATCCATGCTTCTGCCGTCGAAATTCTCAGACCCCTGGCAGAGATCACCGAATCTGGCCCGCTCTCCGAAGCCGAACTCTGTGAACAAATTGGCTTATACGACGCCTTACTCGTGCGCAGCCAGACCAAAGTTACCGCCAAAGCCCTGGCAGCCGCCGCTGGGAAAATGAAAATCATTGCCCGTGCGGGTGTCGGCGTGGACAATATCGACGTGGCTGCCGCCACCGAACATGGGATTGTGGTGGTGAATTCCCCCGAGGGCAATACCATTGCCGCAGCAGAACACACCCTGGGTCTGATGATGGCCCTGGCCCGCTATATTCCCGCAGCGGACGCTTCGCTGAAACAGAATGAGTGGAAGCGCAAAGACTTCACAGGCAGCGAACTCTATGGCAAAACCCTGGGGATTGTGGGCCTGGGCAAAATTGGCTCCCATGTGGCCAAAGTCGCCAAGAGTATGGGCATGCACCTGATCGGTTATGATCCTTTTATCAATGCCGAGCGGGCGGCCCGCCTCGAAGTGCAGGTGATGGACCTGCCCAGCTTATTCAAACAGGCCGATTTTATCAGCTTACACGTGCCAAATACAGCAGAAACCAGACACATGATCAATGCTGAGAGTCTGGCCAGCATGAAACCGGGTGTGCGGGTGATTAACTGCGCCCGTGGCGAATTGATCGACACCTTGGCCCTCGTGGCGGCCCTGGAGAGCGGTCACGTGGCTGGCGCGGCCTTGGATGTCTTTGAGCAGGAGCCGCTCAAGGACAGCCCGCTGATGGGGCTGGGACCCAAAGTGGTTCTCACTCCCCATCTGGGCGCCTCAACCGAAGAGGCCCAGGTCAATGTGGCCTTGGACGTGGCAGAGCAGGTGGCGGCAGTCCTGCGCGGCGAACAGGCCCAAAACGCGATCAATATCCCCAGCATGATGCCCCACCTGCTCAAAGAAGTCCAGCCCTATTTTCCACTGGCGGAAAAACTCGGCAGTTTTATTGGGCAATTGCAGTCCTGTGCAATCAAAGAAGTGCGCATCACCTATTTCGGCGAATTGGCTCAAAAGCCCACCGACCCACTCAAAGTAGCCGTTTTAAGAGGCCTGCTCAGCCCGACCCTCAAAGAGCGCGTGAATTATGTCAATGCCTTGCTCTTGGCCAAAGAGCGGGGAATCACATTGACCGAATCCAAATCATCAGAATCCCATGATTACGCCAATTTGATCCAGGTCGAAGTGCATTTTGAAGAAGGCCAACGCACCGTAGCAGGTGCCATTTTGGGCGAGAAACAAGAGCGGATCGTTAATATTGATGGTTTCCCGCTCAGTTCGGTGCCTCAGGGCTGTCTCTTGATTATTCCCCACCCAGACAAACCTGGTATGGTGGGGGTGGTTGGCGAATTTTTGGGCAAACACGATATCAATATCAGCGGAATTCAATTGGGTCGCCACGCCCGCCGGGGGCCAGCGGTGATGGTCGTCAATATCGACGAAGCCCTCTCGCCAGAATTGCTCAAAATCATCGAAGCCCACGCAGAATTCCGCGACACCCGCATGGTGGTGCTGAGCTAAAGCTGTGGAGCACGAAGAACAAGGCCTGCCAAGCGGTTTCAGTCAGCGTCTGCTGCTGCAACGGCTCTTGCCCTGGCTGCGTCCCCAGGCCAAGATCTTTGTGCTCTGTTTAAGCCTGCTGCTGATTGGCTCTGGTTTGCGGATTTTGGGCCCGATTATTTTGCAAACCGCGATCGATGGCTATATCCGCCAAGGTGATTTCCCTGGCCTTCTGGCCCTCTTGGGGGGGTATATCTGCCTTATTTTGATTGGCTTTGGTGCCAATTATTATGAACTGATTCTGCTCGAAACAGCCGGCCAAAGAATCATTGCGGGCATCAAAAACAAAGCCTTCTCCCATCTGCTCAACCTCGATTTGCCCTATTTTGACCAGACCAGCACCGGCAAACTCGTCTCGCGGATTGAAAACGATGCCAATGCCATGAAGGTCTTGTTCACTTCGGTTCTGACGCAGATTTTGGGCAATATTGTGATTGTACTGGGCATGTTTGCCGTGATGGGGTACAAATACGACTTTCAGTTGGCCCTCTACGTGGTGGGCCTCTGCCCACTGATTCTCTTGGCAGCCATTGGCTTTAACCGCTTTATGGCCCCGCGTTTGATGGATGTGCGCAAAAACGTGGCCGACGTCAATGGCTACGTGACCGAGATGATTCAGGGCATGGTCACGATTCAGATGTTTGGCCAAGAAGCCAATGTGCTCAAAGAATTGGAAAAACGCAGTCTCAAGAAATACAAACAAGACCGCGCTATCACCATTCTGTTCAACAGCTTTTTTAACTTTCTGTTTTTGATCCAGAGCATCGGGATCGTGATGGTGCTCTGGCTGGGGGGCCAACAGGTGCGCAATGGTGTCCTCACCATCGGCAGTTTGATTCTGTTTATGAATTTTATCCACCAGTTTTTTGTGCCGATCATGTTTTTGTCGGCCCAGTTTAATGAGTTTCAAAAGGGCATCGCCGGGGCCGCCCGCCTGTTTGAATTGCTCGATGAGCCCCGCCTCTACCCAGACCCGGTCCAAACCCTTGATTTGCCCACACCTGAGCGCTGCCAGATTCGCTTTGAGAACGTCTGGTTTCGCTACAGCGATGAAAGTGATTGGGTGCTCAAAGATCTCTCGTTTGACTGCCCCAGCGGTGAACATTGGGCGATTGTGGGCCCAACAGGCTCGGGCAAAACCACGCTGATTAACCTCTTGCTGCGCTTTTATCTGCCGCAAAAAGGCCGCATTTTGATCAATGGCGTCGATCTGAAAGAATTGGATCCGGGCACTTGGCGCAGACAGGTCGGACTGGTCTTACAAGATGTGGTGATGTTTCCCGGCAGTGTTTACGAAAATCTCGTACTCGGCGAAAGTGATCTGCCTTTGGCAGAGATTCAGCCCCTGCTTGCAGAAATCGGTTTGGACCCGGTTGTGCAGCGCCTGCCCGAGGGGTATCAGACCCATTTGCTCGAAAATGCCAGCAATTTGAGTTCGGGCGAAAAACAATTGCTGAGCTTTGGCCGGGCATTGCTGCGCAAGCCCGCACTGCTGATTCTCGACGAAGCCACCAGCCATATCGACCCCCAGACCGAACGCCAAATGCAAAATGCCCTGCACACCCTGCTCGAAGGGCGCACGGCCTTGATGATTGCCCACCGCCTGAGCACGATCCAAAGTGCGGATCGGATTTTGGTGCTGCAATACGGCAGCTTGGTCGAGAGCGGCAACCACCAGGAGTTATTGGCCCAAGACGGAGTCTATGCTGGCTTGAATGCCTTGCAAAAAGTCTAAAAAATGAAGTTCATTTGGCGCAGTCACGAACTCCTTCAGGTAGAAACAGATCAGATTGAAATAAAGACGCGTTTGTCGGGATTGGGTTGGTTGAGCCTGCTCTTGTATTTGCTGTTGAGCTTGGCGGGAGGCTTTGGGTTCGCCAGTCTCTCGATTCCAAAACAAAGTCTGCGGCGCTGCCAGCACCAGCCCCCTGCCGAATGTATCGTGCAGACTGAGTTTATCGGGCAAGCTGTGCAAAGAGAAAACATGCCACTGCGCTTAATTGAAAAAGTGGAAGTCAAAAGCGAAAAAACCCGCAGATATAACCAGCAAGCGAGCTTTGAAGTCTTGCTAATTGCAGGAGAAACGAGCTTGAGCTTTTTCAGTGGCCGCGAAGAAACTGAAGCCCAGCTTGAAGCCGCCAAAATCCGTCAATTTTTAAAACAACCCGACAGTCCACCGCTCGTGGAGGCAACAGCAAACGGACCCGATCAATTTCTTTATATCGCCTTATTTTTTACTCCATTTTGCGCGATACCCGGATTCTTGCTCATACCAATCCTCATCGTCATGCTGGATTTACCTGACTCTACAGGCTTTCAACTGTTTCCAAAGTCCCACTATTGTCTAAATTTCAAATCTGGCCAATTGGTTGTAAAGAATAAAAATAAGAACTTAAAATATGATTTAAACTTAATGCAGGGAATCTTCCCCGAAAAGACCCCCAAACGACTGCGTTTGTATTTGGATCTCAGTTTTGAATATAGGTATTTGGATCTGAATCTTCCCCCTTTGGAGCAGGATCGTCTCCTGATGATTTTGGCACCCTGCTTACAATCAGAAAGACAGATGAGTTTGGAGAGCCTACCCGTCTAATTGAAAAACGGCTCAAGGAAAAAAAGCGCATGAATCTCAACACGCTCTACCACTGGCTCGAAAACCACTCTCTGCAAGCATTGTTTGAGAGCGGCTTTTTATCGCGCTGTCTAACCCAAGAGCTGAGCCCGCTGCAAAAAGGGGCGATTTTTTTAATGGCCATAGGTTCAGACACCGCAGCCCCCATTTTAAGGCGACTCAAAAACAGCGAAGTGGAAGCCCTCACCACAGCCCTGATAGAGCAGCCGGCCATCGATCCCCAATTGCAAATGGCCGTGCTGGATGAATTTGAACACCACCTGCACAACCCCCTGCTACAAGGCGGCCCCGATTACGCTCAGCAATTGCTCAAACGGGCCTTCCCCCAGCAGGCCGAGCGTCTCTGGCAGAAACTCCAGCCCAAGCCAGAGGGCCATTTTGGCTGGATGGCCGCCCTCAGTGTGCGCGAGTTAATCGAACTGCTGGAAAAAGAATCAGCCCCACTCCAAGCTGCCGTCTTGGGCAGCTTAAACCCCAGCCAAGCAGCCGGATTTTTGGCGCTCTTGCCTTATGCTCAGCAACAGGAGTTGGCCTTGCAAATGGCGCAGCGCAACGCCATTGGTGAAGAAGTTTTGAAAATGCTGGACGAAAGTTTAAAAAACAAACAGGCCCAACAAGGCCAGACTGTCGCTTTACAGGGACGCAAAAATCTGGCCCGGTCACTGGGGCATGTCAATCTCAATGTGCGCGAACGGGTGCTGGATTCTTTGGCGATTCACAGCCCCGAATTGGAAAGCCAAATTCGCCAAGACCTGCTTACGCTCGAAGATCTTTTGAAGTTTCGTGGCCGGGGCCTACAGCAATTATTGGCCCAAAGCGAAGATCAGACCCTGGCTTGGGCCCTCAAATTGGGTTCCACCCGTCTGCAATTGCATTTGCTCGCCCACCTTTCCCAGCGGCGGGCAGATATGGTACAAGAGTATAAAGCGCAATTGCCACCGACCCGCCGCGCCGAAGCAGAAAAACAGATTCGCACCCTGCTCGAAGATGTGATTCAACTGCAGCATCAGGGCCTCTTGCCCCACCATTTTGCAAAGGAAGAACCTTGGATTGACTGAACCCACCCGGATTGAAATTACCCCCGGCCCGATTACCACCCTCACGCTGCACTGCGAGCGGGGCTTAAACTTACTCCAAACAGGTACGATTACCGATTTACAACAGGCGTTGCAGGAATTGCAGCGCCAAAAAGATTTGCGCGTGTTGATTCTCAGCGGCGGCCTGGGCAAATCTTTTTGTGCGGGCGCAGATATTGGCGAGTTATTGAGCTTGGACAATATCCCCTATTATGTTGAACAGGGACAACAATTGATGGAGAGTCTCTTTCATTTTCCCGTGCCCGTGATCGCAGCGATTAATGGCTATGCCTTGGGAGCAGGATTTTCCTTGGCCCTGGCCTGCGAATTGCGGGTGATCTCCGAACAGGCCCGCATCGGTCAATTGGCTGTGCGCAATGGACTGACACCCCCCTTTGGCAATATTCAACACCTGTTGCAGGCAATTGGCCCCGTGAAAACCAAAGAATTGCTCTATACAGGGCGGGTGTTTTCTGCCAGTGAGGCCGAAGCGGCGGGTTTAATCAACCGGGTCGTGCCCCATGCCGAATTGCTCAATGCCGCCATGCAATTGGCCGAAGAAATTTGTGTCGCACCGGGCCATGCGATTAGCTGGGTGAAACGGATTGTCAATCGCACCATCGAAGAAGGGCATGCGGTGGGTTATTTGACCCAGGAAGAAGCCTTAATTCAGTGCCTGGGCGACGAGCGCACCCGCAGTATTTTGGGACGCTTTCTCAAAAATTAACCGGCAAGCTCAAACCATTGCATCTGGAGAGAGTCCGCCTTCATCGCGCACCCGCTCGATCTCAGCAAAATAATGCCCTTCGAGCACTGTGTGAATGCGTTCCAGCAAACGGTCATGCACGATGCCATTGGAGGCCACCACGCCATCGTGATTTTTGATTTGTTGAAAGCTGTAGTCCAGCGGGGTACCAGAAAGGTTACTGACACGCCCCCCCGCCTCTTTGAGAATAATTTCAGGTGCACAGGTATCCCAACAACTGGTCATACCCGAAAGATTGAGGTAGAGATCGCAAGTCTGATGGGCAATCATGGCCAGCTTGAGCCCCACACTGCCAGAGCGAATGATCTCCGTAATGCCCAAACGCTCGTAAAGATCGCAAAGCTCCTGGGTCAAGTGGGAACGGCTGGCGGCAATACAGAGTTCGTGAAAGGATTGGCGCTGGGAAACCCGCAGGGATTGCAAATGCTGATCGCGCAGCGAAAAAGCCCCTTGCCCCCGAGAAGCCCAATAAAGATAACCCGTCACAGGTTGGTAAACCACACCCACCACAGGCACCCCTTCTTCCACCAAGCCAATCATGACCGAAAACTCACCATTGTGTTTGATAAACTCTTTGGTGCCATCGACCGGATCAATGATCCAAATCCGATCATGGCTCTGTACCCCGCCGGGAACTTCCGACTCTTCAGACACCACGAGATCGCGGGGAAAAGCTGTTTGCAGGGCCTCCACAATAAAACGGCTGGACGTTTTATCAGCAATGGTCACAGGCTCTTGCCCGGTTTTCATTTGAACAATATAATCCGTATCGTAAAACGACAGGATAATTTCTCCGGCTTTTTGAGCCACTTCGCGGGTAATATCCAGCTCCCGCTCAAAATGGTGCATGACTGCAGACATGTGGAAACCCACTTTTAATGGTGAAAATAAACGGCGTGATCTTTATGATAACACAGGGGTCGGACTTGAATCAGAGAGCCTGCGCACAAGCGAGACAGATGCATCACCGTTTAGTTCAGACATTTGGGCCTTCTCAGATTAGAGTTTGCGGGCTTGCAAAGCCTGCCGAAAGGCCTGCCAATCGGCCCCCACCTGCTCTGCATATTTATCTGACCAAGTGGGCAAAAGTGCTTGCCAGTTTTTGCTCTCAGCCAAAATGCGGGCAGCCTGACCCGAGCGGGCATGGGCCCGTGCGCCAATCAGCGCGACGGTATCCAAAAACTCGAGATATTCCTTGGTTTTGTTGAGCTTGCTCAGATCGACGGTCTCTTTGGGCAAAAGCTCACGCACATAAGCGGGCAAATTGTGAACCCGGGTTACGCCCAGGAGCGGATCGGGCTCGGGCACAAAATAGCGAAAGGCCTGAATAATTCGGGTGGCTTGGTCGGTGCGCGAAGCGGCAAAGGCCTCCGCAGAGGGCACTGCCGCCTCTTTGATTTCGAGCAAAATATCGTCCAAAGGACTGAGGGAAGGCCCTTCGACCAAAAGGGTATAGCGATAACGCCCCAAACTGCCTTTGCCGGCAACCCGCGCAGCAGCGTCTTTGACTTTATAAAAAGCGGGGCCTTCCGGGCGAGAGCGGGCATAGACCGCCAGTCCGGCTTCGGCCTCTTTGCGCATCACAGGGCTGAGCGCCAGCATTTTTTCGGACAGGCGCAAACGCCCACCCTGGGTCATTTCAGCGATATATTCAGCCCGTTCAAACTCAGCCGCTTCAGCCACCGCTTTGGCGGGTTTTTCGCTTAAATAACGCGCGGTCAGCGGTTGGGCCAACAACGTCGCACTGCGGGAGACCTGGCCCAGATGGTAGAGATAGCGTTCGAGAAAATGGGCCACAAAAGCCGCCCGATCTTCCCCTTTAAAGCCGGTCTCATCAGCCGCCAACTGAATACTGGCAGCCAATCTCGCCAATTCCCAGGTATACGGTGCTTGCACGGCTTCATCAAAATCATTCAGATCGTAGGCATACCCCCCCCGCTGGGTGCGGTAGGTACCCATATTCTCCAAGTGAAAATCGCCCTGGGTCCAAACCTTAAGTGGGCTGGCCAAAGCCGTCTCACGGGCCATGTCGGCATAATAAAGAAAAGCAGTGGCCCGGTAAAAGGCAAAAGGCGATTCAGCCATCGCTTGGTATTTGGTGCGCACAAGCTCAGGCGCACGCTGAATGAGATCTTTGTGAAATTGCTGAATCAAGCTCACGGGATCGCGAGAGCGTGTGCTGCGGGCTTTATTGGCTGCTTGAAACAAAGCAGGGCCTCCCTGAGGGGATTGAAAACGCGAGGCAAAACCAGAGGACGCTGCCGAACAACTGCTCAGCAAGAACCCAAGCGAAACCGCCGTCAATACCTGAATCCGTTTTAACATCTGCCCTCCAAAGTATGGGTCATTGCCTGGATTAATCTTCCCTGCTTGTCTTTCATTATAAACGACCAAATTGCCCACCGGCTTCGATCAAACGCAAAAAACTGGGCCGCAATTGGGTCCACATGCGCTCTACGTCGGAAGCGGTCGGTCGAAAGGTCTGGCCCACTTCGAGGGTCATGGAGAGCGCGCCGTGTTTGCCATAGGCATAATCGCGGGTGGTGGCGGTGGTGGGGTAGAGAATTTGGGTGCTGGTGCCGCCTTTAAAGCCCAGAGATTTGACCGTCTCTTGGTAGAGCTGTTTAAACACCGGGGTATGGGGCACATCTTTTTCGCTGTAGCCAAAGGGCCAGAGCATCAGCTCACCATAGGCATGAATATCCGCGAAAATAGCGGGTTTTTTGCGTTGCATCAGGGCCTGAACGACCTGAGTCTCGGGCTCAGAGGCGGGTGCCGTGCCACTGTAGATCTCGCCGTTGGGATCTGAGAGTCCGCGCTTCCAGCTATCGGGCACAGTTAAGCCCTGGTAATTCCAATGATTGTCAAAATTGCGATTGAGATCGACGCCGGTGCCGTGGGTATTTTTACGCTGCCAGCTATTGCCTTTTTCGACCTGCACCCGGCCATCAACGTTGACCATGGGCGCGATCACCACTTCGTGGGTATTGAGCAATTGGGTAATGCGTTCGTCTTTGCCATATTCACTGGTGAGCAAATCGATCAAGCGCATCAGCAATTCCACAGGCGCCAATTCGCGGGCATGGACGCCGCCTGTAAACATCGTTACAGGTTTGGGCGAACGGTTTTGGCGATTGGTCAGGGTCACGACCCAGATATCGTGATCGGCTTTGCCCTGGGTCTTTTCCCAGGTGTCTCCACCATCTTCGAGCAAGACCAATTGGGGATATTTGGCTGCCAATTCCTGCAATTGTTGCCGCAATTGGGCATAGGTACGGTACCCCGCAGGCAGCGGTTGCCGAGCATCTTCCATGCCTCTGACTTGGCTGGCATCAAAGCGAATTTTGCGTTGGGTCAGTTCCACCACTTGGGCCGGGGTAATCCGGGCCTGAGCGGTTTGCTGTTTGTGGTCGATGCCAAAGAGGTCCATGCCACTGCCCGCGAGTTCAGCCAATTCAGCAGGGTTGCGCCAGTGCAAACGCACCACCTGGGCCCGCCCGCTATTGGCACCGGCACTGTTTAAGCGCGCAGGTGAAACCGACTGAAAGGTTTGGGGCAAACTACAGGCACTCAATGTCAAAAATGCCGCGAGACCCAGTCCCCAGGAACGAAAAACCAATTTAGAGAGCAAAGGCATGCAAGGGATAACCTCAAATTGAACTAAAATTAATTTAATTATAACACCCAAATCCGTTTTTTCAGATCCGCCTTGGCCCAAAAGATCGTTTTTTCGGGCTGTTTTTGCCCCAAGTCAGAGAAGGCCTGATTGACAGGGCTTTGTCGACTGGATTAAGTTAAAGACGGAGGATATACATGAATACCCGCTTTGCTATGGCCACACATCTCATGCTCTATCTGGCCTTTAGCCATGAACACCAGTCAGCGACCAACTCCGAGTCGATCGCGCAAAAAATTGGCACCCACCCGGTGGTGATTCGCCGTCTGATTGGCGCTTTGCGCAAAGCCGAATTGGTACGCACCCAACTCGGGGCCGGTGGTGGGGCACAACTCACCCGCTGCCCAGATAAAATCAGCCTCTTGGATATTTACACGGCGATTGAACCCCCTGCAGAGCAAGATCTCTTTGCCCTGGGCCATCTCTCGCAAGAGGCCCATTGCCATGCCGTCGGTGCCAGCATTCAAGCCACACTCGAAGCCGTCTTGGGAGAAGCCGAGCGCGCCCTGCAACAGCAATTGGCACAGACCACTCTGGCCGCGCTGATTGAGCGCATGCAAAAACAATGGCCCGGCGGCTGTGCCGAGCGGGCCTGCTCAGCAAAGAGCAACACCGACCCCGCTTAAATTTAACCAACTTGACAAGTTCCCTGTCGAAGGCTTTTAATTGTAATCAAACAGATTACATATAACCGCTCTTTTTTTTGAGGTTATCTGTAACCAAAACAGATACAAAAGGAATTCAAACCATGACTAAATTTCGCTTGGCTTATTTACTCACAACCGGTGTGTTTGCGCTGGGGCTAACGGCCTCAGGTCTGATGGAATTGATGCAGCATCCAGAAATGATCAAAGGCTTTCAACATCTGGGTTATCCCAGCTATTTATTGACCATTTTAGGCGTGGCCAAATTATTGGGGGTGGCTGCGCTGGTCTATCCGCGCTGGCGCACGCTGACAGAATGGGCCTATGCCGGATTTAGCTTTGATCTGCTCGGGGCCAGTGCCTCTCACGCCTTTAGCGGCGATCCGCTCGCCAATATTCTCAGCCCCCTGGTATTTTTGGGCCTCTTAAGCGCCTCTTATTGGCTCTTTCACCACCAGCCAGCCAAGGCCAATCAGGCTGTGCCGCAAACGGCACTGGCTTAAGAAAACAGGCAATAAATACTCAGGTCTGTCCCAAGAACAAATCCAGCTCAGCGGCTGAAGACAGGCGCAAAATGCCCCGGCGCACCAGATAGGGCAGCCAATCGATCAGGGCAGAGAGTTCCAAGGACGGGCCTGCGTAGTCGGCCAAAACCGATTCGACAATCTGAGACCAGAAGCGCTGGCCATCGACTTCAGCCAAACAGGCCGCCACCAAAGGATGCAGGGCCTCAATCCGGGCCCCGCCCAAATCGCGGGTGAGCAAATAGGTCTGCAAAGGAAATTCGGAACAAGGGGAAAGGGCTTTGCCCAAGCGCAGGCGCTCCAACACTTCGCTCAAATGGGGGCCGGCCTTTAAAAGACAGGCCCAATCTGCCCAAGCAGGCCCCTCACCCCACGGATCGGGATGGGGCAAACGGTGGTACTGGAGTTTGAGCACCGTGATTTCGTATTCTAGCACCTGGGCCAGATGGGGAATGACAACCTCTTCAGCGGCCAAAACAGACTGAAGCCCCACCAACAAAGCCAATTTAAAATCGCTTAAACCAGCGTGAGACGTCAAACTTAAGGGCAAACGCGCCAATAATTCCGAGGCATAATCCGCCCCCAATAAAAGCCCCAAACGGGGGGGCAAATGGCTTAAAAGATGGGCGGTTCGCCCCAAACGGGCCGTTTGCAACCACACCTGGCGTTCTGAAGGCACCAAAACAGGCAAATAGCCCCCTTCTGACAAAGTCAGTGGCACCGATTCTGCTGCGCGTTCATCCAGCAAAAGCCATTCTTCCCAAGCTTGCTCCCAGGCATCCAGTCCAGTCATCAATGTGCCTCCGTCAGCCAGTGTTGAGCCTGGTCCAATTGCGCAGCCAAAGCCCACTCATCGGGAGCCATCACCACACTCAGGGCTCTGATCGGGGATTGACGCAAAACCTGACGGGCCAGACGCCAAGCTTCAGCATAAACCGGACTGCTTGTGTCTGCCGGTAGCCGCAAAGCCATGATGCGTTCAGGCGCCAAGGCCCGCAGCCACTCCACGGGTTCAAAGCCCTGCAGAGCCCCAAATTGACACAATTGGTTGAGATCGAGCGAAAGACCACAATCGCAATTTTCGGCCAAACGGTTTAAAAGTTCACTCTCAGCCAAGCCCAGAGAAAGCGAAGCCACACTGTTTTCCAATAAAAAAGGGCAGGAAACCTGGGCTCGGATTTGCACCAATTGGGCCAAAACAGCGTCCCAAACCCGAGGAGAAGGAGGCAAAGGCAAAGTTAAACCGCTCTGCAAACTCCAAAGTCCCAGAGATACAACCCAAAAGGGAGATTGAGTACGCGCCAACAAACGCAACAACCCTGGCAAAGCCGAATCCAAAGCCGTTCCAACCCCACGGGCCCTGAACAGCACCGGCGTGGCTTTCAGCAATTGGAGCAAGGCGCGATCTTCTGCTGGGTCGAGCCAATCTTCGAGCTGCAACTCAACATATTGCGGGCCTTGAGCCGTTTTTAACTGGGGTGACCAAGACCTGTGCCAAACAGACCCCACACCCAAAGCCGAAAATTTGCGTGCAGAGAAAGGCTCTTTCTTCGCTGATTCGGGCTTGCGAGCCACAATTTGGCTCATGTGTCGGCCTTCCACAACTTCAGGCCCCCGCTCTTCTGGCGGGAAACCTTCGAAAGCCCAACCCTCAAAGGCAAAGAGTACCTGCCATTCACTTAAGCGCTCATGTAATTCACCCAAAGCCAAAACCCCGGTGGGACGCTGATCGAGCCGGTTGATCGAGGTGGCCAAACGGAGCTGGGCAGAGGGGTCAAGTAGGGTATGGCCGGTCAGGATCAACAAGCCACCAGGTTTGACCGCCGCTTTTAAGCGGCCAATCAGACGGGCCCGCTCGCCATGGGGGATATACGGAAAAACGTTGAGACAAACAATGGCAGCCTGACTTTCACGATTCAGCCGATGGGCCCGAATATCTTCGTGCACCCAATCGATCTGTTCCCCATAAGATTTGCGGGCAGCACTCAAAGCAGAGGCATCCACATCCAAGGCCGTAACAGGCAGGCCATAAGCCGCCATCGCAGCCGAGAAATGGCCCTGACCGCAGCCGATATCCACCACAGGCCCAGCAGGAATCCAAGGCAGCAGACCCAGTAAATCTTCCAAATGTAGATGTCGGTTAGAAAAGGGGGTATTTGGCATCATGCCTTTATTCTAGCAGAGACACGCCCAAAGCTCAGCAATAGAATCAGCAGAAGGATAGCCGAAAAAAAGCACAAAAAAAAGGCGACGGCCGGAATCGAACCGGCGAATAAGGCTTTTGCAGAGCCCTGCCTTACCACTTGGCTACGTCGCCTGAAAAACATCAGCACTTTAGCACAATCCAGGACCAAAGGACAATACAACCCCAATTGCTTCTGCTACAATTAAAAGTCAGAAAAACGCAAAAAATACGCATTCCGAAATGAAGAAAGCCCTCTGCCCATGCAGTTTTCCTTTGACAAATATCAAGGTCTTGGCAATGATTTCATCCTCTTAAAGGCCACAGATTTGCCCCCAGCTACCGACCTGGCCGCGCTGGCCCAAGAGCTGTGCAATCGCCATTTTGGCATTGGTGCCGATGGAATTTTGATTGTCCACCCCAGTTCAGAAGCGGATGCCCGGATGCAGGTGATCAATGCTGATGGCAGCGAACCCGAAATGTGTGGCAATGGCCTGCGCTGTTTTGTTGCCTATTTGCATCAGCTCAGCCCAGCCTCCCAAAACCATTATCGCATTGCCACAGGGGCTGGCATTTTGGACGCCGATTATAGACCCGAAAGTGGTTGGGTCCGCGTGAATATGGGCCCGCCCCGGCTGGAAGCCGAAGCATTACCGGCCTTGGGATTTAAAAAGAGCCCGGTTTTAAAAGAAAAATTGGAAGTAGCGGGACGCAGCTTTGAAGTCAGCTTGGTCTCGATGGGAAATCCCCACTGTATCATTGAGGTAGATTCTCACTGGAGCCGGGCAGACACCCTGGTCTGGGGCCCCCAGATCGAAAGTCACCCCCGCTTTCCCCAACGTACCAATGTCGAATTCACGCTGTTTGAAACCCCAAAGCGCGCAAAAATCAGCGTCTGGGAACGGGGAGCAGGGGAGACCTTGGCCTGTGGCACAGGCGCTTGTGCTACTCTGGTAGCAGGTGTCTTGCTCGGGCGTCTCAATCGAGAAGCTGAACTTCATTTACCTGGAGGCCCCTTGCAGATCTGCTGGGAGGAAACGTCGAACCAGCTTTGGATGGAAGGCCCTGCACAGCAGGTTTTTTCAGGGAGTTATGAACGAGAAGGAAGTAGTAGATGAGCGACGAATTTAACATAAATCAAAAGAGCAAAGAAGCCGCAATACGCGAGGCTGAAGCCGAACAGAAATACGAAAAAGCTGCAGCCAAGTTTGAAATTGGGGATTATGACGAAGCCCTGATGCTGCTGCGTACCTGTATTTCAATGATGCCCCAAAGCTGGAAATACCATTACAATATTGCCTATATCTACTGGCGCAAAGACTTGCTCGAAGTCGCAATCAACCATTACAAACTCTTTCTCAAATACGCCCCCGCCGGGGATAACGACCGTGAGCTGATCAAAGGGCGTATCCTTTGGCTCGAAAGCGAAATTAAAAAGCGGCGCCAATTGAGATGAAAGCGCCCGGTTCCTGGTTCTTTCCGGGCTGGGAAACCCTCTGCCAGGCATTGGCAGCAGAGACAGACACCCCCACTGGGCGAATACGGGCCCAGCACCTGACTCCTGCCTTTGTGCCCAAAGAAGTGGAACAATTGCACCGTTTAAGCCAAGAGGCCGAAAGAGCCCTGGATCTCTGGCCCACACTGACAGGCAAAGCCCAGCAATCGCTTTTGAGCAATTTGGAAAAACCCGCTCAACCGCTTCCTTTGCTACAGTTACAAGCCTGCCGCGAATTGCTCCAAACCCTGCGGGAATACAAACAGGCACTGCAGCCAAGGCAAAAACTCCTGCCGGCTCTGTGGCAACGTCTGCAAAGCCTATCTTGGTCCGAAGATTTGGAAAGAGGCCTGGCAAATAATGGCAGCCTCGACCAGAAACAGCGCCTGCTCAGCCAGCGCTGGCGACAGGTCCAAGCCATGGCCCAAATGCTGGCGGAATGGGATTTGCTCAGCGCCAAAATTAAACTCGGGCGCAAATACCGGGGGCAATGGGCCGCCTTCAGCCAGGCCCAAGAAATGCACCTGCCCGGTTGGAAAGAGCTTCTGCCGCTTTTAAAGGCCCAAGCCTCCCCCCACGGCGATTTGCACTGGCCCAACCACACCCATACCTGGATTTTAAGCGGCCAACATGGCAGCGGCAAAACAGCCCTGATTCAAAATCTGGGCCTGGCGGTCTGTCTGCATCAAAGTGGCTTGGCCCTGCCCACCCAAACCCCTGGGCGTTTGCCTGTCTTTACAGGGCTGCAATGGGTGCGCGAAGATCTTCCCCTGCGCACCCAGCTCCAGGCTTTACAACAGGTGTTTAAACGCGCCCAAAATCACCCCTTGCTGCTCTTGGATAACCCCTTGGCAGGCAGCAATCCGGGGGAGAGCTACGCCTTGCTCAGGGCCCTGCTTCAGGAATTGGTCGGTAGCCCCTGCAAAGTGCTGATCAGCACCCACAACAGCTTGCTCGGACGTTTAAGCCAAGACTATCCAGGGATTGTCAAAATGGCTCTGGAAAAACAGGGGCCAAACTGGCAACTCAAAACAGATCAATGGGCGCCATCGGAATTGCTCAATCAGGCCCAACGCGCAGGCTGGCCCTCTCAGGTCTTGCAACAGGCCGAAAAGCGCTACCAAGAATTGAAGGGCAGCGCCCCCAAAACCACAGCGCCCAAAATCCGCCCTCCCAAAGCCAAAATCCCTGTTGTGGCGCCCTCTGCCTTGGCTGGCCTCTCTCCAGGCGTCAAAACCGGTGCCTGGGTCTATGTCGAAACAGTTAAAGCTTACGGAGAGCTCTTAAGTTTGCCTGATCCCAAAGGCGAGGTGGCTGTTTTGCTCGATGGAAAAAAATGGACTTTTTCTGCCCGTTACGTGCGTTTGAGCAGCCACCGCAAAGAAAAAAAAGGGGATACCACAGGCGTTCAGATCTTGGTACATTCAGTGGCATCGCAGTTCTGTGATTTACACAATCTGCGCGTGCACGAAGCCCTGAGCAGATTGGATAAATTTCTCGATACTGCCGTCCACGCCGGCTTAAGACAGGTCTCGGTGATCCATGGCAAAGGCGAAGGATTGCTCAGACAAGCGGTTCACACCCACCTAAAAGACTCCCCTTATGTTCAGGGCTTTCGCCTCGAAGACTATGGCCGGGGAGACACTGGGGTGACCGTGGTAGACCTAAACTGAATTAATAATGGGGCGGTTTTTCATTGGCTATTTTTTCACTGCTCCCATTTTCTTGCAGGGCTTTAAAACGCAGCAAAAGATGTTCCAGGGTGGCTTCGAGATGATAAACCTGTTTTTGCTGACTGGCACAGAGCGCTTTTAATTTGAAGAGTTCGTCATCCTGAAAAGCCAAACGGGTCTCCAATTCAATCAGACGATCTTCCCAGATTTCAGAATGCATAGGCACAAGCTCAGCACTCGGGCATGACAGGCGTCAAAGGCTCGTCTTGTTCTGCCGCTTGGGCTGCAGTGACTTTGGTCATGAGCTCAATCAGGGTCTGGGCCACAGCGGCGGGTAAAATGACCCTTTGACTGACTTTGATTGGCTCCTGTTTGAGCAATTCCACTTCAGAGCTATCCAGCGGGGGAACATAGCCCAAATCCAACACGACAAAATGGTCTTCGGCACGTACCCGACAGATATTGGCAAAGGTAGAAGGGGCGTTAAAATCTTTGGCAAGGATTTGATCACTGCTAAATTCAGCCATGGTAGGCCTCCTGAGGGATTCTTAAACAACTGTGGGATAATAACATATCTGAGGCAGCTTGGCATCCACAGGCCTTCATTTTACAAAAAAGAAAATTAATCTTTCTTTTTACAAATGCAGCGCGTATACTGTTAAAAGGATTCGATTTGCGTCTGGAAGGAAATGGCCATGAAAAAAACACTGTATTTATCCGCCCTGGGACTCTCAAGCTGGTTTTTGATCGGCTGCGGCCCTGCAACAAATGCACCAACCACCCCCAGCGCCAGTCCGAGTGCCAGTGTTGCCCCCACCCCCCAGGCCACCAGTACACCAGAAGCGCCATCATCCACTCCGACCCCCAGCGCCACAAGCACACCCGCAGCCAGCGCAACCCCCTCGCTCCCAGAGCCCACACCGGCCGCAACAGGCACTCCCGCCCCCAATGCCACAGGCACACCCGAACCCTTGAACAGCCCAGTGCCCACGCCCAGTCCTACTCCCAGTGCCGATGTCTATTCCTACCGCGACAATTTCTTTAAAAATTATGGCGTGAACCCCTTTGTTGAAACGGCCACCGATCGCCTCTCGACCTTTGCCGCAGATGTCGATACCGCTTCGTATACCCTGATGCGCAAATTCCTCGAACAAAACAAATTGCCCGACCCCAGTGCCATCCGCACCGAAGAATTCCTCAATTTCTTTAATTACCATTACTCCCAGCCTCCCAGCGGCAAATTTGCGATTCACACCGACATCGCCCCTTCGTATTTCGGCGATCCCCAAAGCAATTTGCTGCGGGTCGGTCTGCAGGGCAAAGAAATTCTGGCCCGCAACCGCAAGCCAGCGGTTTTGACCTTCGTGATCGATGTCTCGGGTTCAATGAATTTGCAAAACCGGCTCGAATTGGTCAAACAGAGCCTCTTTTTGCTCGTCAATCAGCTCAATGGCAACGACAAAGTTGGGATTGTGATCTACGGCTCCCAAGCCCGCACCCTCTTGGAGCACACCAACCAAAAGCAGGCCATTCTCAACGCCATCTCCACCCTGCGCCCTGAGGGCTCGACCAATGCCGAAGCGGGCCTGCTCAAAGGCTTTGAAGAGGCAAGCAAGGCCCTACAAAGCGATGCCAGCAACCGCATCATCCTCTGTTCCGATGGTGTGGCCAATGTCGGCGCAACAGGCCCCGAAGCCATTTTGGCCCGCGTCAAACAGGAGGCCGGCAAAGGCATTGCACTCTCGACAATGGGCTTTGGCATGGGCAATTTTAACGACACCCTGATGGAGCAATTGGCCAATCAGGGCGATGGCACTTATGCCTATGTCGATAATATCAACGAGGCCCAGCGGATCTTTGTGCAGAACCTGACAGGCACCTTGCAGACGATTGCCAAAGACGTGAAGATTCAAGTGGACTTTAACCCCAATGTGGTGGTGCAGTACCGCTTGTTGGGGTATGAAAACCGGGATATCCGCGATGAAGACTTCCGCAACGACACCGTCGATGCCGGAGAAGTGGGCTCGAATCACAGCGTGACTGCGCTCTACGAGGTGCGCTTTCAGGATGAGGTCAAAGAGAGCAATGTTGCGACGGTCACTGTGCGTTACAAAGATGTGGACGAAAATGACCGTGTGCGCGAGACCAGCAAAACGGTTTTGACGAGTGAGTTACAGTCTTTTTCAAATGCCTCTCCCTCGTTTAAGCTGGCCACGGCCGTAGCAGAATACGCTGAGATTTTGCGCAAGAGCATCTTTGCCCAAGACGGTCAGCTCAAAGATGTGAGTGCCTTGGCCGTGGTCGCCCGGGATGGTTTGCCGGGTGATGCGAAAGTGCTTGAGTTCGTGACATTGTCGCAGAAAGCCGAGTCGATTTTTAATCCTGTGCCTCGGCTGAGCATTTCAGCCATTTTGGGTGGCAGCAAGAACCCTGCCCAATTGAGCAAGTGGGGTGACTTTTTGACCCAACAGCTCGGTGGCGGTGGCAAGCCTCCCGTTGGGAAATAA
>JBPXJQ010000010.1:0-64073 GCA_051715345.1 Candidatus Blackallbacteria bacterium | reverse complement strand
TAGAGCTGGGCTATTTTCCCCAGCCAGTGGCAGAAGCTGTTTTTTATTATCGCAGCAGCCTCACGGGTGTCTACGGCAGCCACTTAAGCCAAGACGGCCTCTACAAAGCCCGCATCATTGAACGCCATCCAGCCCTTTTTTCAACGCTTCAACGCTATTGGGCCCAAAAAGTTCTGGCAAATCCCAGCAATCTGGCCCTGCAAAAGGCCTTTCGGGCGGGTACCATGCCACAATTTCCAGGGGATCAGCTCTCTCCCTGTACTGAACTACTGCAAGAATATCTCAAGCGATTGGAAGCAGACAAGCACTGGCAAATAACGGCCAAAGCCCGTTTTGATTTGTTTTTAGCGCACTTGCCTTTTTGCGAAAAAGCCCTCGAATACCATCCCAAATCCTCACAGACATTAAAATGGGTTCTCGAACAGTCCCCTTTTCCAATCAAGGCCCAGGTTGAATGGGCAGAACACACCCACAGCTTAAAACTGCCTCTGCCAGGACCTTTTCAAGCTGATTTGGCCCCAGAAATTGCAAGCATTTTATGGGAACATCCCCAACGCCTGCTTTTGCTGGGCAATCCGCAGGACCTGCGTTGGGAAATCAGCCTGGAATGTTGTTTAACGACCCCCCAAAGTGAGCTGTTATTTGCCCTCTGGCTGCCCGAACAAGAACCCGAAGAGTGGTTATTGGACTGGTTAGATAGCAAAGGTCTCGATCCCGAAATCATGCCGGATATGGTTTTGTTGGCCGAAATACCCCCCGAACATTGTCCCGTGGCCTTTGCCTTTTTCGAACAGATCTATCTGGCCCCAGGCAGTGCCAAAGGTCTGGCTCTGCAGGTTTTGCTCTCAGGGAAAACCCTCTGGACGGCAGAGATAGAGACTGAGTGGTTTAACTTTGGCATTCAAGAGGAGGTGCAGGCCAGTCCCTGGTTTGAACGTCTCCAAATTGGTGAACCCAATTTAAAAGCACTCAAGGCCCCTGTCGATTTTCGTCAACGCTGGAACCAACACTGCCTGCAATCGGCACGAGAATGGTTTGAAACAGTGTTGGAGCCCCAGCTTGCTTTGCGTACCGGTTTTTAAGTTCAGCAGTAAAATAGACCTACCAAACCGCCCAACCCAGCACCTTGGTCAAATCACCGATGTTGGCCACAGCTTTGCAACTGGGGGTGGCTTTCCACTGCCCAATGCCTTTAAAAACCCATTTGTCATCAGCCGCGTAACTGTTCCCATTGCTCCAAGGGCCACTCAAAGCCAGTTTGAGCGGGCCGACATCGCCCAAATCGCCAGGGTATTTGCTCTGATAAGAATAACCTTTGCCCTTGTATTTCCCCGAAACATAGTTTTGGCCAAATTCGCATTCCCCACTGCCACAGGCCCCTTTGAGCTGGGATTTGCCGTGATCCCCTTTGCCATTGCCACGAAAGATCCAACCCCCATCCCCCTGAAACCAAAAACCATGCCAACTGAAATTGCCTTTGGCTCCTTTCATACTCCAGGTACCTGTATACGTACATTCCAGACCCGGAGTGACCTCTTCTTCTGCCTGAGAGGAAAAAGTAGCCAGTGGGCTACAGAAAAGGGTGCAGAGGGCCAAAACTAATAATAATTTAGACATGTAAAGACTCCTTGGTTTAAAGCGAGATAGTTTTTTTCATCATTTTTTACTGTTAAAATACCCCAGCCATGAAAAAATTCGTATTCATGGCGTAGTAAACTTAAGCATACTTTTGCACAAACAAAAAAAGAACCCCAGGAGACCTTACTATGAAATATTTATTGATGCTTTGCCTGCTTGGACTCACGGCCTGCGGCCCCGCAGCCAACAGTCCGTCCCAACCCTCCGGCGCTTCCAGTAGCGAAAATACGGCCAAAGTCATGGCCAGTAAACAGGCCTACTTGAGTTTTCTGGCCTGTGCCAAAACAGCAGAATCATCGAGTACCCACCAGGCCACCATTCAAACGGGGATTGATAACGTCAACACAATCCCCGAAGCGGGCTGGGAATCCCTCAAAGCCAGCTTGAGTATCAGTGCCAAAGATTTTGTCGAACGCTACCCATCCTGTGCGAAATAATCAATTTCTTCATTTTCTAACGATTCTCCTCTGACCAACCTGGCCGGATGCTGAAAGCCCAAGCGCTCAGCATCCGGTTTTTTCTGGCTTGAAAAAATACTGTCTCTCCGTTTGAAGCTATCCCCTGCCAAGATATTGCGGCATTTTTGCTTTTTTGTGTGATTTGTTTAAAATCGGGGGCTTGAGTGCCCTGCCATGGCCCTGTTATAATAAAATTTTCTTATCCAATCCTCCATTTTGATTTAATTCTGGAAAACACACGTTTAAGCCTGCGTTTAAGCCAAGACTGAAGCGAGTCTTTTCCGGGCTTTTGGCTTTGAATTAAATCAAGACTGAAAAGAAGCAACTGAGTTGAAGGGAAGACCGATGACCCAGAATTACCTTGAAAATCTATCCGCAGAACGCAGCGAAACGGCGATTACAGATTATAAGCCGCGGTTTACGGATCTGCAGGCTGTGGCAGAGGCCAATCGCTGTCTCTATTGTCACGATGCCCCCTGTATTCAAGTCTGCCCGACCGAAATCAATATCCCCGAATTTATTCACCGCATTGCCTCGGGCAATCTCAAAGGTTCTGCCCGCACCATTCTCGATTCGAATATCTTGGGTCTGAGCTGTGCCTCGGTCTGTCCCGTAGAAGTACTCTGTGTGGGCTCCTGTGTGTATAACCACATGCAGATCAAACCGATTGAAATTGGCCGTTTGCAACGTTACGCCACCGAATATGCCTACGAAAAAGGAATTCAATTTTATAAAAAGGGCCCCGATACAGGCAAAAAAGTGGCTTTGATCGGTGCAGGCCCTGCCAGCTTGGCCTGTGCAGCCCAATTGGCGATTATGGGCCACAGTCCCGTGATTTTTGAGCGCCACGCCTTGCCCGGCGGTCTTAATACCACAGGTGTTGCACCGTATAAACTGCGGGCCGACACCAGCTTGCGCGAAGTGGCCTATATTCAAGAAATCGGGGTTGAAATCCGCACAGGTGTTGCTGTGGGGAGCGATGTCAGCTTTGCCGATCTCGAAGCCCAATACGACGCGATCTTTATTGGTGCGGGTTTAGGCCCTGACAGCTTTTTAGACGTTCCCGGTGAAGACAAAGAGGGCGTCTTTGGGGCTCTCGAAGTGATTGAAGCTCTCAAACTGACCCAATTTCCGGCTGAAAAATACCCCAACGCTGTGGTCGTTGGCGGAGGCAATACGGCCCTCGACGTGGTGCGTGAATTGCGCAAATTGGGCGTCCCCAATGTGACCATGGTCTACCGCCGGGGCGAAGCACAAATGAGTGGTTATGCCCACGAAATGGCTGCAGCCAGGCAAGAAGGGGTGCAATTTCAATTTTTGGCCCTGCCCGTTGAATATGTGGGCGAAGGCCATGTGTCTGCTGTGCGCTGCGTCAAAATGGCCCTGGGTGAGCCCGACGCTTCGGGTCGCCGCAGTCCGGAACCTGTTGCAGGCTCAGAATTTGAATTGCCTGCAAATCTGGTGGCCTTGGCCACAGGGCAAGGCAAATTGACCGAACTCTTTGGCAAAATCTCACAGCTCGAACTGAACCGGGGCCGGGTCGTGGTCAACGCTGTTGGCCAAACCGGTAATCCCAAATATTTTGCAGGTGGCGACTGCGTCAATGGCGGCAAAGAAGTCGTCAACGCCGCAGCAGAAGGCAAACACGCAGCATTTGGTATCGACGCCTATCTCAAGGAAGGTAATTAAAATGGCAGATCTTTCAAGCAATTTGGCGGGGATCAAATCCCCCAATCCTTTCTGGCTGGCTTCGGCCCCGCCCACCAATTCTGGGGATCAAATTATGCGGGCCTTTGAAGCCGGCTGGGGGGGCGCAGTCTGGAAAACCCTCGGCGACCCAATCGTGAATGTCTCCTCGCGCTACGGGGGTATGGACTATAACGGCACCAAAATGGCAGGTTTTAACAATATTGAATTGATCACCGACCGTCCCTTGGAGGTCAATTTTAAAGAAATGGCCGAAGTGAAAAAGCGCTTTCCCAACCATGCGGTGATCTCTTCGCTGATGGTCGAAACCAAAGCTGAGTGGAAAGAAATCATCAAACGGTCGGTGGATGCAGGCTGTGACGGCTTGGAACTGAACTTTGGTTGTCCCCATGGCATGTGTGAGCGCGGTATGGGCTCAGCGGTGGGCCAAGAGCCGAAAGTATTGGAAGAAATCACCAGCTGGGCCGTGGAATACTCCAGCGTTCCCGTGATTGTCAAACTGACCCCCAATGTCTCTGAAATTGTGCCACCCGGTTTGGCTGCAGTGCGCGGCAAAGCCCACGCCGTCTCACTGATCAACACCATCAAAAGTGTGATTGGGGTCGATCTTGACCGCATGGTACCCCTGCCTTATGTCGGCGGAAAATCGTCCAATGGCGGCTATTGCGGCCCAGCAGTCAAACCCATCGCCCTGCGCATGGTCGGAGATCTGGCCCGCCACCCCCAATTTAATCTTCCCATTTCGGGGATTGGTGGCGTTTCAAATTGGCGTGACGCTGCTGAATTTATCCTGATGGGTGCCACCAACGTACAGGTCTGTACGGCCGTGATGCACTACGGCTTTCGGATTGTTGAAGATATGATCGAAGGCCTGAGCAATTATATGGATGAAAAGGGCTTTAACACCATTGATGAGATGGTCGGCCTGGCCTCCCGCAATTTTACCGAATGGGGCGAACTCGACCTCAATTTTAAAGTTGTGGCCGATATCGATGCCAGCAAATGCATTGAATGCCAACTCTGTTATATCGCCTGCTGGGATGGCGCACACCAATGTATTCACCTGCATGAACACGATACCCGTGTGCCCTATGTGGATCAGGAACACTGTGTTGGCTGCAACCTCTGTTCCTTGGTCTGCCCCGTGCCCGGTTGTATCTCGATGAAAGAGGTGGATCAGGGCAAAGGCTCTATGAATTGGAAACAATACCAGGAACAATTGGCAGCTCAAACCTAGTGCCAGCAGGGTAAACCATGAAACCCGTTTACCCTTCTGCTCTGCGGGTTGATGATACAGGCACCCCCAAAGGTCGGGGTGTCTTTGCTGTGCAGGGCTTTTTTAAAGGCGAATTGGTCGAAGAAAGTCCAGTGATCTTGCTCGAAGGCCCGTTTAAAGAATTGCCCCCCGAATTAAAAAAAATGGTCTTTAACTGGGGCGAACTCGCAGGTTCAGGCAAGGCCCAAGCCCTGGCACTGGGTTATGGCAGCTTGTTTAACCACAACAATCCTGCCAATCTGCGTTACAGCCCCGACCCAGAGAATTTGACGATGCGCTTTTATGCTGTGCGCGAAATTGCGCCCGGCGAAGAGCTGAGTATTAATTACAATGCGGGTGGTGGGGTAGCCGAGTGGAACGACGATAATTGGTTTCAGCGCATGGGGATTGTTCCACTGATCCAAAGCGGCTCCGAAAATGAATAAGTCCAGGCTATAATCAAAACAGAATCATAAGTTCAAAACTTGAATAAAGCGAAAGGGGTTGTGGCTTGAATGTCAGAATATGTACCGATAAAATCTCCTTTCGCCGCATCCAGTAACACATTTGCCATGGCTCAGTTGGTTGGCATGGTGCAACAATTGTCTCAGGCCCGTAGCTTGGAGACCGTTGTGCAAATTGTGCGTGACCAAACCCGTCTGCTGACAGGCGCAGATGGTGTAACCTTCGTGCTACGTGAAAATGAGCTCTGTTATTACAAAGACGAAGATGCCATTGGGCCGCTGTGGAAGGGATTGCGTTTTCCTTTGAGTGCTTGTATCAGCGGCTGGGTGATCCTTAACCGAAAGCCGGCCATGATTGAAGACATCTACCAAGATCCCCGTATTCCCGCTGAGGCCTACCGTCCGACCTTTGTCAAAAGTTTGGTAATGGTCCCCATTCGCCAACAAAATCCCCTGGGAGCGATCGGCAATTATTGGGCCCAGCCCCACCAGACCACCCCGGAAGAAGTCGCTTTGCTACAGGCTTTGGCGGATACCGTTTCGGTTGCATTGGAAAATGTACAGCTCTATGCCGAACTCGAAAAACAAATTCAGACTTTGCAAAGCCAACACCTTCAAATTCAAACCCAGCGGGACAGTTTGGAAGTTTTCACAAGAGCCCTCGCCCATGACCTCAAAGAGCCTGTGCGAACTGTCAACGCCTTTCTAGAGCGCTTGAATCAGCCCCAAACCCCTGCCGAAAAAAAAGCCGATTATGGTCGTTTTATTCAGAGAGCCTCACAGCGCATGCAAACCCTGATTGAATCGGTTTTTGATTATTTGCATCTCGATCAACCCGAAACGAAAAAGTGGGAAATGGCCGATATGCAATTGCTGGCCCAGGCTGCAGCTGAAAATTTGGCCCTGCTCAAAGACGAAAAACAGACCCAAATTTCGGTCTCCCCGCTTCCCAGTTTAAATGTCAATGCTGCACAAATGATTCAGGTCTTTCAAAACCTGTTCTCCAACGCCATCTACCATGGGGGCAAAGGCCAAGATCTAAAGATTGAGATTTCTGCCACTTGTCAGTCAGATCAATGGCATTTTGCCATTCGTGACAACGGCGCCGGCTTACCTGCTGAAGCCCTTGTTAAAATTTTTCAACCCTTTCAACGGCTCAATACAGCCCCTCAGCACTCAGGCTTGGGGTTGTCGACCTGTCGCAAAATTCTGGCGCTACACGGAGGCGAAATTTGGGCTGAGTCGAAACTTGGACAAGGCAGCTGCTTTTACTTCAGCTTACCGCTGCCCGAGTACGCATGGACGCCAGAGCCAGAAAGCAAAGTAGAATCTGCCCCAGAAACGCCAATTCAAAGCGAGGACCTGGCCACGATTCTGCTCGTCGATGATGATGAATCCGATATCGAATTGGCCCGTTTGGCTTTGATCGACGATACAGGCATGCAATGTCATTTATCCGTGGCGTATAACGGCAAAAGCGCCTTAAACATGATTCGCGAAAGCCAGAAAACGGAACAAAAAATCGACTTAATTTTGTTGGATATCAATATGCCTGGTATGAACGGATTTGAGTTTTTAACCGAGCTCCGCAACGATCAGAATCTCAAAGATATTGAGGTGATCATCTGCTCGGGTTCAAATTATGAAAAAGACCGGCAATCTGCGGCGGCTTTGGGCACCGCTGGATATATGCTTAAGCCTCCGCGCTTTGAAAATCTGGTGCTTTTATTACAGCAGATTCCCCGCCTCAACCTCTTTCAGGAAGCGGGTTATCACAAATTATTGCGTGTCCCAAAGATTGCTTGAGGGCTCCATGCCGCTGACAATTGGCTTGGTTCAGCTCAACAGTGGTGCCAGGCACTTTTTGCCCTATGTGGCAGGGTTGTTACAGGCCTATGTACAGGCCTATGCCCCAGAACCCCAAGCCTATGTATTTCTGCCTCCGCTCTCTGAGTTTGAATCCCTCGAAAAAAGTGTATCAGAACTGGTAAGTGCTGATATTGTTGGCTTGAGCGTCTATGTCTGGAATATTGAAAGATCTTTGGCCATTGCCCGCCAGCTCAAACAGCTCAAACCCGAAGTATTGATAGTCTTTGGGGGGCCCCAAGTGCCGAATCAGGCTGAATCCTTTCTCAGACAACATCCCCAGATCGACCTTTGTGTTCATGGCGAAGGGGAAGCCACATTCTTGGCTATTTTGGCAAAAGCCTCAAAACGTGACTGGAGCGAGATCGCGGGTTTAAGTTTTATCGACAGCCACAACGTTTTTCACACCAGCCCCCAAGCTCCCCGCCGCAAAGCCCTGTCTGAGCTGCCATCACCCTATCTGACGGGCGTGTTTGCAGACTTGATGGCCCAAGCGCCCGCAGAACATGAATGGGCCATTCTCTGGGAAACAGCAAGAGGTTGCCCCTTCTCGTGTACTTTTTGTGATTGGGGCTCAGCCACCCAGAGCAAGGTCAATGGCTTTGATCTGCCCCGGCTCAAAGCTGAATTGGACTGGTTCGGAAAACATAAAATAGGCTATATCTTTTGCTGCGACGCCAATTTTGGCATTCTCAAGCGTGATCTGGAATTGGCTGAATATGCGAGTCTGGTGCGTCAAAAAACAGGCCATCCCCGCGCATTGGTGGTTCAAAACAGCAAAAACGTAACTGACCGCGCCTTTGCCGTACACCGCATTCTGGCACAGGCAGGGCTGGATACTGATGTGACACTTTCAATGCAATCCCTCAATCCCGAGGTGCTCAAAAAGGTCAAACGTGAAAATATCTCCCTGGATTATTTTCGCGAGTTACGTGTGAGACTGATGACTGAGAATATCAAGGCCTATACCGACATGATTCTCGGATTGCCCGGTGAGACCTATCAGAGTTTTATCGATGGTATTTGTACCCTCATCGCCCATGGCCAATACCACGATATCCACATTTTTACAGCTGGGATTTTGCCCAATGCCGAAATGGCAGATCCCGCTTACCGGGCTGAACACGGTATTGAATCGGTCAAATCGCGCTGTGTTTACGTGCACAGCCCCGTTCTAAGCAGCCTGAATGAATCGATCTTCGAGTACCAGGAATTGGTCATAGCCACGGCCACGCTTCCCAAACCTGATTGGGTCAAGGCCATGGCCTTTGGTTGGTTGGTGCATTTTTACTTTTTTAATCCTGGCTGCTTGCGCATGGCGGCCTTGATTTTGCACCATAACCAAGGTCTCAGCTACCGCTCTCTGTTTGAAAGCCTGATGCAACCCAGCCAAAGTGAACCTCTTTTGCAAGAAATCTGGGATTTTTTCTGTGCCAAAGCTGCGGCCATTCAAAACGGCGATTTTGAATATTGCCAAGGCCCAGAGCCCTATTATTTGGGGCAGTGGTGGTGGCCCCAAGAGTTTGTGATTCGGCGTCTGATCTATCAGGGTCTCTTGCCTCGTTTTTATGCCGAAGTTCAAAAAAATCTCAAGCGCTTATTGAGGTCAACGGCTCTCGCCCCCCCCCATTTATTGTTAGACGATTGTCTGAATTATAGCCAAACCTTTCTCACCCTTTTGCACCAGCAAGAGGTAAAGGACTTAAACCTGCATTACAATCTCTGGGAAGTCTATCAAGGACTGTTGCGTGGCGAAAATCTAGCGTTAAGCCCAGAGCGAACCCAATTTATCAAACCCTGGCTGGGAGCCCCTTATACCCTGCAACGCGTGTTCAAATAGCCCAAAGAGAACGTGTGTAAGACTTTTCTGATCCCTTTTTGAGGACTTCTCCGCTATTTATCTCCTATTTGAGGCATTAGAATCAAAGAATATCAACCCAAGGAGAAAAAACATGCAATTGGAATTTGCTCAAAATCAGGGTATTGCAGTCTTAAGCTTAAAAGGACAGATCAATGCTTTTTCAGCCTTTAAACTGGTTCAAGACGTACGAGCAGCATTGGCCAAACACGATGGATTCAAAGCCTGGGTCCTTGATTTAAGCCGCATGGAAATGCGCGATAGCACAGGTTTAAATGCCTTTATGGACTGCCTTCAATCCCTCCTTTCTCAAGGGAAAAGTGTTAAATTGGCAGCACTGCAACCCCAAAGTCAAACACTTTTAAAGATCAGCCGGGTCCATTTCATCTTTGATTTTTATCCCACATTATCAGCAGCCCTGGGCTCAAAAATTCAGTGATGCTGGAGCAAATAACCGAAAAAATCACGGGCACCCCTTGGCCATTTTGATCACAATTGTAAGAATCTGCTCCAAGCAAGCCGCAATACAGCTTTCCTCCGCCAAAGCAGAGCAAAAACTGCTAACGCGTTTTCGCCCCCTTGAAGATACCCTCAGAGACGAACTGGCCTTTTTCGAGGCCCAGGGTACCTTAAAGATCCCAAAATCAGCCTGAGCCCCTCTTGTAAGCGAAGAAATGTTCATGATATGCTAAAAAGACAATGAGACTTTAACGTCACATTCTGTTCGCTGTCACGATTGTTGGTCACGTTTTTTGTGTTTTGACTTTGTTTCGCCGGTGATAAGGATTCCGTCTGCTTCCCGCGTCCCTAAGTTCCCACTGTCTGCTGCGTTTTGATTGACGGGAGTCCCATATTTATCACTAAACAAAGGTATTTTTTTCGCAATGAATATTTACGTTGGCAATCTTTCCTATCAAACTGATGAACAGAGCCTGGGCGATCTTTTCGCACAGTATGGCGATGTTCGCAGCGTACGTGTGATCACCGATCGCGAAACCGGTCGTCCTCGTGGTTTTGGCTTTGTCGAAATGGACTCTGCTGAAGCTGGTCAGAGCGCCATTTCTGCACTTAACGGCAAAGATTTTATGGGCCGTCAGTTGAATATCAACGAAGCCCAACCCCGCCAAGAGCGCGGTGGTGATCGCGGCGGTTTCCGTGGCGGCAACGGTGGCGGTGGTGACCGTCGTTCTTTCAGCAATAACCGTTATTAATCCGTAGATACCTCAAAGCCCCCTGAAGTGATCAGGGGGCTTTTTTCATGGGGGTTAATTGTCGGTAACCTGAACAAAATTGGCAGGCCTAAATCGTGTGAGGCAAGGCTCAAAATCCTCTATACTGAAACTGTCTCAGCCCCCAATAAATTGGATTTTGATTTACCCCTATGACACATCGCATAAAAAAATTAAGCCTGAAAAACAAAGCCCTAAATACCATTCATCCGGCTCATTGGCACAGGGGGCGCATACAGCGTTTGGAGATTCACTCGCGGCATCTGCACAATCACCGCCATGTGGACATCTATTTGCCACCGGGTTACGATCACTCCCCCGGACGGCATTATCCGGTGCTGTACATGCATGATGGCAATAACCTTTTTTATAAACATCTCGCTTTTGGGCATCATCCTTGGCATGCAGATCAGATGCTCGATCGCTTGATCAACCACGGTCTGATTGAACCTGTCATTCTGGTCGGGGTGTTTAACACCCCTGGTCGGGTTTACGAATACACCTGGACACCCATGCCCAAAAAACGCGGCCACACAGAAGGCGGAGGCGGACATTTTTATGCCCACTTTCTCGTAGATGAGCTAAAACCCCGCATTGACCGGGAATTCCGAACCCTGACTGGCCCCGAACACACGGGCACAATGGGTTCCTCACTGGGAGGACTGATCTCCTGGTATCTGGGGCTGTATTTTCCCTTTGTCTTTCAGAAGGTGGGTCTGATCTCCCCTTCGCTGTGGTGGGGCCGAGGACATGCTTTAAGTGAAATGCATAAACTCAATACCGATTTACAAATCTGGCTGGACACAGGCACCCGCGAAGGCAGCTCTCGCGCTGTTGAAATGCTCAAACGGCAATTGCATCACAAAGGCTATCAAGACGGGCACAACTTGGGATTCTTGCTCGATCGCGGGGGACGTCACCACGAGTATTCCTGGGGCCAGCGTTTGCATTTACCGCTTCTGTTTTTCTATGGGCGCAAAGAATTGCTGCGGGTGCGGGCTTAATGGCTATTCTATGTTCAATTTTGAAGACATCCTGATATGCTGTGTGCAGCGTGATATGCTGTGTGCAGCGAAACAACTTCAAAACAAATCCAGGTTGATATGAATTCCACAAATCCGCCCCTTTCTAATGCTACTCAAACTGTCCCAACGGTTTCAGCCTCACCCGCTCTCGGGAGATTTGCGGCGACCTGGGGCCTATTGGGCTTTTCGGCACTTTTGGGAGAGGCCTTTTACAAAGTCATGCCCTTTGTGATTGAACTCTTTCAAATGTCCCTGAGTCCCTTGCACTGGGTGGCCTTGATCAGCTGGGTGGCATTTATGGCTTATAGCGAGGGCTACCGCGGCTTTCAAAAACATTATTCCCCCCGATTTGCAGCCCGGCTGCGCTGGCTGAGGGATCATGCCAGTGTAAAACAGGCCTTACTCGCTCCACTCTTCTGTATGTGTTTCTTTGGCACCACCCGCAAACGGAAAATTGTGGCCTATTGCCTGACCAGTGGCATTGTCCTGCTGGTGATCGCGATCAAATTTTTGCCCCAACCCTGGCGCGGAATTGTCGATGTGGGTGTGATTGTGGGTCTGGGTTGGGGACTGCTTTCCGTCTATGTTTATGCTTGGCAAGCCCTGGCCCTCAATCGCGAAACCAGCGACCCAGAAGTGGCCTAAACGTGACCTAAAGCAGATATTCAAGTCCCTCTTTCAAGCCTGGGCTGTGTTATCATGCGGCAATGGAAGACTGGGAACTGAACGCCGACGACGAATTTGAAGACGAGGAATGGCCAGCAGACGAAACAGAATCGCTGCTGCCAGATCAACCTGCCGCAGTAGAACTTGCCAAGTTGCAGTTTGAAATCCCCAATTTTGCTGAACGCACGCGTATCGACAGTTTTTTGACCCGACATCTGCGCTATGCCACACGCAACCGGATTCAAAAGGCCATCGCGGAAGGCCGGGTGACGGTCAATGGCAAAAATGTCAAAAATTCATATGGACTGCAGGCCAAAGATCGGGTCGAAATTACGCTCAAACGCCCTGCGGCAACAGATATGGTGGCCCAAGAAATTCCCTTGGACATCGTCTACGAAGACGATGAACTGATTGTATTGAATAAGCCGCCAGGGATTGCGGTCCATCCCACCTACAAACACTGGGATGGAACCCTGGCCAACGGACTGCTCTGGCATTACCGCAATCAAGTGGGAGATCCCAATGCCCCGTTTAAACCGGGTTTGATTCACCGCCTCGATAAAAACACCTCAGGATTGCTGGTGGTGGGCAAGACTTTGCATGCCAAACGCACCCTGAGCCGCCAATTTGAACGCCGCCAAACCGGCAAAATATACCTGGCCCTGGTCTGGGGCACGCCCAAATTTGCCAAAGGCCTGCTCGAAACCAATTTGGGGATCAGCAAACGCAACCGCATGATGATTGATGTTTATCCTCTCAACGGCAAAGAAGGAAAACCGGCTAAAACCGGTTGGGAAGTGCTCGAAACGGTGGGCGGATTTTCACTCTTGCGGGTGGTCTTGTTTACAGGACGCACCCACCAAATTCGCTCCCACCTCAAACATCTGGGCCACCCAATTGTCGGCGATGGTACTTATGGTGGCCAGCTTGGAGAGCGTTTTAATTACCCTGACAAAGAGCATTGGTTGCCCCAATTGCTGAGTTTGATTCCTCGCCAAGCCTTACATGCGGGTCATTTGGAATTTAACCATCCCGTCAGCAACGAGCGCTGCGTTTTTCAATCACCCGTGCCAGCAGATATCCAAGCAGCCCTGGATTGGTTGAGAACCGAGTCCCCCGTTCAAGAGCCTCTCATCCGGTCAACGCTGCCTTAGTGCCTTGGCTGTTTCGTCTGCAGATCTCTTGGGAATATTATGCCATGCACCCATTCAGAAATGGTTTGTGGCCCATTGATATCTGAGCTAAAATTAAATCAGACTGAGCTGATGTTGACTTTTTTGGGGTTAATTATTTTAAGCAGAATTATGCAGAAAAAGGCAGACGCAAATGATACGCGCT
The DNA here is from genome assembly GCA_051715345.1 of Candidatus Blackallbacteria bacterium. GTDB lineage: Bacteria > Cyanobacteriota > Sericytochromatia > UBA7694 > UBA7694. The sequence continues at coordinate 50,569 of JBPXJQ010000010.1, read as the reverse complement.
GAGAACCATATTGAGCTTGAGGCCGTGCGCAATTGGACCCAGACCTGGGATGAAAGTCAGTATATTGAATATTTTGAGAGCCAAATATCCGACCGCCAAAAGCGCCTCAAAGTACGCTCATCCATGGAAGAGAATATTGTTAAAATCAAGAAGCTCTGCCGTGATCTTGGCGAAGAGCTGACCTTTTATTCTTATTTACAATTTCTCAACCGGATTATCTTTAATTGTTATTTTAAAAAGGGCAATTCAGCCCTGCAAATTGCCAATTTTTACGAAGAAATTATTCTGCCAGCCGATCAAGAAACCCGCTTAAAACTCTTTGCCTATGACGGGGGCAAACGCGAAGTGGGAATTCTCGATGTGACCGTCGATGGCCAAATTGTCGGCCAATTGGGCGAGCAGAGCGATATGTTCCACCTGGTTTATGATGCCTGTTTTTTAACCGAAGACGAACTCTTTGACGAAGGCAATGCCGTGATTACCGAAAAACCCAACCACCCTTCATTTTCAGTAACCTCGGTTGATGACGACTATTTGACCCTCAAAATCTGGAAACCCGAATCGCTCAAGGTACCTGTTCATCAGTTTGTAGACCAATTTTTGTACAATTGCACAACCCGGCTCAATCTCAATTTTAAACGCACCCTCTTTGATCTGCCCTTTGAAAAAAAAGGCAAACCCCTGCAGGCCAATTTAAGTGTCGAACCCAAACCCCTAGATGGCTTACCACTTTTATACTTTAATTCTGCGGCCCACAATCTTGCGCCTCGCATTCGCTATTTGGCCTATTACAATGCCATTGCTCATTTTCACAAACGGGCCACCCATTTGGTGATTCGCCAGAAAATGCAAAATATGTTTGCCACTGGCAGCAGCATGTCTTCCCAAGACCTGAAAAAGATGTCGCGCTCGATCAACACCCTCAAAGAGACCTTTAGCGAAAAAGAGGCCCTTGAATTGGTGCTACGCCGCGCCTTGGATATGGAAGATATCACCCAATGGCTCAACACAGATCCCTTGCGCAAAGAATGGTATTCACACCATCCCGAACGCTACCGCGAAATCCCAGTGCTCAATCTGACCTCGGAAAAAGAATTGCTGCGTACACTTGTCGAACGGGTCTATGCGATCAAATGCAGCATCGAAGATGCCCGCGATGAACACGATAATTTTATTTGGATAGCCCGCCTCGACGATGCCTTGCTGCGCAAAGAAATGCATCTGATCCGCTTCTTGGCGGCCCAGGCCATCGAATGTTGGAGCTTGGGCGTGCTCGCAGACGAAGAACTCAAACTCTTGCCCAGCGTTCAATAAGGTGACAATTCTGGGGCTGCATCATGCCGCAATTAGCATTCCAGCAGAGGCAGAGGCCGCAGCCCGCTATTTTTATCTTGAGATTCTCGCTTTACCAGAAATACCCAAACCCGAAGTGCTCAGACCCAATGGGGGCTTTTGGTGCCAATTGGGAACTCAGCAATTGCATATCAGCCTTGGAAAAACGCCGGAGCGCTCAGAAAAAGCCCATCTGGCTTATGTCGTTGATGATTTAAACCACTGGCGACAGCGCTTGACAGCGGCAGGACTCCAAATTCAGGCTTCGCCCCAATTGCCAGGCATAGCACGTTTCGAGTGCCGTGACCCCTTTGGCAACCGCATGGAGTTTTTAAGTCTGACTCCAGACAGCCCAACAGCTTAAAGCCGGATTTCGAGTAATTTGCCCGCACTGCCAGGTTCGGGACTGTCGACGGTGGTGGCATAGAGGGTGCGCTCGTTGGGGCCAAAGGTAAAGCTGGTGATATAGGGCTGGCTAAAGCCTATCGAACCCAATAATTTGGCTTCGGGATTGGTGACCAGAATTTTGCCATCACCCCAGAGGCCTATATACAATTGGCCCTTGCTGTTGAACGCCAGAGCCGAAGGGGCGGGCTCTTCAGTGGCATCACTGGAAGCGACAAAAATATCGCTGATTTTTTTAAACACGCGACCATTGCTCAATTTGGTTTCGAAGACGTCAAAAATTCGAATCTGACGACTGAGATGCTCGCCAACATAGAGATTTTTGCCATCGGCAGAGAGGGCCAAGGCGACAGGACCATCCAATTGGCTGGCCACAGGGGTGAGCATCTTTCGACTGGGAGAGAGATAATAAATTTGACCACGGCGGGCCTGAGCAGCATTGCGATCAGCGGCTCCTGCTAAGGCCAAATAGGTACCGCCCCGGCTGTCTTGAACCATGGCCTGAATGCCTGTCAGAGAAAAATTCTGAGCCAGTGCTTTGATGTCGACCAAGCCATTGTCTTGGGTTTCATTGTCAAAACTTTCAATCACCTGACCGTAGCCATTGATGACCCGCAGCGCTGCATTTTTTTGGCAGGCCACCAAAAAATAATTGTCTTTGGTTGGAATCACGGCGACTGGCTGGCAGGCGGACTGGGACCAGAGAATATTACTTTGGGTGCGATCCCAAATCATCAATTGATCTTTGGCAGTTTGCCCATAGATCAAGCGCTGTTTATACCAAGTTGCGGCCACAGGCATCGCCCCGACGTTATCAATCACACGCACCCGTGAATCTTCGGCCCGAGCACTGACCAAACTGCCAAGCCAAAGCGATCCTGCCAAAATAAGCGAAAGAGATAGACGGAGCATAGCGACTGACCTACCTGCCTGGATGATGTGCCTTCATTGTAGCAAATCCAGGCCCCATCTGCTTAATCCTTTGCTGGCTTTCTGCTAATATGCCTTATCGGGGTAAAAACGTATTTCCCCAAATTCAGACATTCTCAATCACCCTTGGAGGTAGACCATGAGCAATACCGAAATTCTTTCTCCGCTTGAAGCGGGAACCATCTCCGTGCAAATGGAGAATATTTTTCCGATTATCAAAAAATGGCTCTATAACGACAAAGAGATCTTCTTGCGCGAATTGATCTCCAATGGCGTTGACGCCATTTCTAAGCTGCGCCATTTGACCGTGATTGGCCAGGCCGAAAAAAGTGAAACAGAATTCAAAGTCGAGATCAAAATCGACAAAGAGGCCAAAACCCTTTCGATTATTGATAACGGCATTGGTATGACGGCTGAAGAAGTCAAAAAATATATCAATCAGGTGGCCTTTTCCAGCGCCTCTGAATTCATGCATAAATTTGGCGATAAAAATAACGATATTATTGGCCATTTTGGTCTGGGTTTTTATTCGGCTTTTACAGTCGCTAGCAAAGTGGAAATCCACACCCGCTCTTATCAAAAAGAGGCAGAGGCTGTGATCTGGAGCTGCGATGGCTCCCCCAATTTTGAATTACATGCCGGTCAGCGCGAGAGCCACGGCACTGAAATCAAACTCTTTTTGCTCGACGATGAGCTGGAATTTGCTGAAGAGGCCCGAATTCAGCATCTCGTCAAAAAATACTGCGACTTTTTGCCCGTACCGATTGAGATCAACGACAAAGTCGCCAACCGCCAAAAGCCACTCTGGGAGCGCAGCCCCCAGGAAGTCAGCAAAGAGGAGTATTTGGAGTTTTACCGCTACCTTTACCCCTTTGCCCCAGAGCCCTATTTCTGGATTCACCTCAACGTCGAAGTGCCCTTTGTGCTCAAAGGCATTTTGTTCTTCCCCAAACTGAGCCATGAATTGGATCCTGGCAAAGGCAATATCAAACTCTATTGCCACGACGTCTATGTCTCAGACCACGTCGAAGACTTCATTCCGCGCTTTTTGGTCACCCTGCAAGGTGCAATCGACTGCCCAGACATTCCGCTGAATGTCTCACGCAGTATGTTGCAGAACGATCCTTATGTGCAGCGGGTCTCGACCCATATTACGAAAAAAGTTGCAGATCGTCTCAAAGAGCTCTACAACAAGGATCGCGAAGAATTCTTGCGCAGCTGGCAGGACATTCACAGCTTTATCAAAGTGGGCATGATGGAAGACGATAAATTCTATGACAAGGTCAAAGACATTGTCGTATTTAAATCGACCCGCGACGATTATATTACGATCGAAGAATACCTCGTGCGCAACCCGCAATTGGATAAAAAAGTCTATTACACCTCCGACGAAGTGGGCCAGGCCCATTATTTGGAGCTGTTTAAACAACAGGGTCTCGAAGTTTTGAGCATGAACACCCTGATTGATACCCACTTTATTCAATTCATGGAGTACAAGAACCACGAAGTCAAATTTGCCCGCATCGACTCAGATATATCTGAGTCTCTGGTGGAAAAAGACAAAGCCAAAATTGTCGATCCCAAAACCAATAAAACCAGTGACGAAACCCTGGAAGAGCTGTTTAAAGCCGAACTCAACGTGCCCAAGTTGCAGCTTAAAGTCGAATCACTCAAAAGTGAAGACATCCCGGCCGTGGTTTTATTGCCGGAAAATGCGCGCCGTCTGCACGAAATGAGTCAGTTTATGCAGCAAGCAGGTATGAATGAGCATATGGACAGTCTGCTCGAAGAGCATACCCTGGTGGTCAACAGCAACAATGCCTTGATTCAAAGCCTGCGCAAACTGCATGGCACCATCTCAGAGAAAGACAATCTCCAACTGATTTGTCGCCATGTCTATGACCTCGCGATGATGGCTCACCGGCCCCTGCGCGGAGAAAAATTGACCCATTTTCTGAGTGATTCCAATAAGGTCTTACAGGCGCTCAGCAACAAGCTTTAAAGCCAAAAGTTCCAAGCCAAAAGGACAGCAAATGCTGTCCTTTTTTTATAAGATCTTAAAATGGAGGTTGCACTTTTAAAAAGAAAAGGTTATGATAGTTTACATGGAACTTTAACAAGTTCAGTTTCTGTTCACGAGTTCATGATATTGCTTTTGTCTCGATCAGAGTAGTTTGTTTAACTATTTTTCCTCGTATCTTCAGCCCCTCATGCTTTTCGATGTAACAAACTTTTCTCTGTTCCAAATTATTTAATTTTAAGGCAATTTTATTCATGAATATTTATGTAGGCAATCTCTCTTTTGACACCACTGAACAAGCCCTGGGTGATTATTTCTCTCAGTACGGCGAAGTTCTGAGCGCTCGCGTCGTTACCGATCGCGAAACCGGTCGCCCTCGCGGTTTTGGTTTTATTGAGATGTCTTCTCCCGAAGCCAGCAAAAAAGCCATCGACAACCTGAATGGTGTCGAATTCATGGGCCGTCAGCTGACCATCAATGAAGCCAAACCCCGTGAAATGTCCGGCGGCGGCAATCGTGGCGGCGGTGGCGGACGCAACCGTTATTAAGCTTTAGTTTAAGCCTTAGCGCTTAAGCCAAGACCCGGAGGTTCACTCCGGGTCTTGTGTTTTTTTGTTTCTCAAATGACACTCAAAACGATTATTTACCCAGCTCTTCACGCAGTTGGGAAATCCAGGGCAGCAAATGACGTCCTGGACAGAGGGTCTCACTCAGATCGCGATGTACCCCAATCTCTGTAGCCAAGATCTGGTGACGCTGTGTGAGATACTTCAAAAGCTGCCTCAGAGCCTGAATTTGTTCTGGGGTGGGCATTTCCTCTTCAAAATTGCCATCGACACAGATCAGAAGATGGCCAGAGGGATCGTAATCGGTATTGGTATCCCCTGCATATTGCCATTCCCGCCCTTCAAGAATATCTCCATTGGCATAGATCAGATAATGATAAGGCAGATCTGCCCAAACGGGCTTGGTTTTACCGTCTCCCAGCTCTGCCGATTGCTGGGAATAGGCTTGCAATTTGCGAATCAGTTCGCGACTGTCTCGGCCTTTTTTGGCGGCCACGCCACTGTGATGCAGGGTAATCCGCTTCAATGTGTGTTTTTTCATTGCCAAAACAGGTGCATGAGCCCCCCACTGGGACCGGCTGCTCAAGCTAAACGAGGGGGATGGGGACTCATAATCGGGATTGGGATTTAAAAAACAGGCCGAAAGCGATAAACTCAGCCCCAATAATGACAGCCTTTTTTTCACCTGAATAACCCCCAGAATAATTGATAATACAGTTTAAACCCAAAGAACGCAGATTTGTCAAAGCCAATCCGGGTTCAAAGATACGTGGCCGATTCTTTTTATTTACTGTTAAAATGGGGGGGTCTTCGCTTTTTCAGCGCAGACCGGAATACAAAAACAAGGAGAATCATTCAACTATGAAAATCACCACCTTAACACAGATCCTGGTCGCGGGCAGCTTGCTGCTGGCTATGACCGCTTGCCAAGTGGGCATGGGCCCTGCTGGCACTTCTGCAGCTCCAGTCGCAGTCACTGAACCAGCACCTCCTGTGGCCAGCCCTGCAGCACCGGTTGCCAGTCCTGAAGCCCCTGCCGCCAGCCCTGCTGCAGCAACGAGTCCCGCTCCTGCAGCAACAGCAGCCCCCTAAACCCAGGATTTAAAGCAAAGGGCACCTTTAAGGGGTGCCCTTTTTGCTGTATGAATGATCATTTTTACACGCAACTTCAAAAATGACACCCGACAGTGAGCTTGAAGCAAAATAGCCAATCAATTCTTGTGGCTTAAAATGGCAGGGGGGGCAAGCTCGGAAGACTTGCAGCTGTGAGATTGATATTCGGCATCGGGTACGCCGGTTCTTTGCTCAAACTATTCCACAGCCAAGCCGACTTCTCTGAAACAATCATACGCTCAGAGGGTTGAGTTGTTTCTTTTTGACGACCTTGGTAGACCCATTTCCCAGCTTTGATCTGGAAGGTAAATTTACGGTATAACTTTCCCTCCAAATGGATTTCCAATTCATAATTGCCATCTTTAAGATCTGATTTTTTCAACATGGCATTGTTTTTCGCGCCACTTAGATGGAGTTGTAAAAGCGTTGTATAGGGATAAAGAGTCACACGATGCGCTTCTTTGCCAGGTAATTTGGCAATGACTTGGCCATTCAACTTGAGGTTGGCCAAGAGTTTGAGATTGACCGAAGATTGGTCAGCCACTGCTTTTTCGCCGGCAAACCCAGCCTCAACCACAAATTGACCATCCGACTCAAAAGACAAACGGGCCATTTGGGTCAAGGGCAAATAGCTGTAAAAAACCTGACCTTTGGCAAAACGCCCTTCTCCCAATGAATAAGCTCGGACTTCAAACCATTCAGCAGAAAAGATTTTGCCATTTTCAGAAAAGACCATCCAATAGACACCCGGCTCCAAGGGGACGGTGTTGGGGCCATCCAAACATTTGCCCCCGGCACAGGCTGAGACCCAGCCATCAATTTCCCCCAGAGACATCCCATTTTTATAGCGGTGCACCCTTTCTTTGGTGGTCCTGATTTTCCCTTGGCTGTCGACAATATCCGTTCTGACTTGGACATCGCGCCCGGGTACATGGACATGGACATTTAACAGTTGACGGGCAAAATAAAGCTTGGCATCGACAGCATCCAATTGTACGGAATGGATAAAATCATCGTAATTCAAAGCAGGCGGAAAGTCCGTTGCTTGAACCCTTGAAGTGGAATACAAACCCAATAAAAGGCCAAAAGACAAGACAGAAGTAAAGAATTTATGTGAGATTCGCATTGGGTATTTCTTTCTCTTTCTTTCGTTAAAGCTCATTCTCAGAGCAAGTCTATCATCCACGCCGCGCAGATTCCTTGAATATTTAGCAAAGAAAAACTTGTTTTGCGTCAATTCGCTGCTGCAAACTTGAGTACGTGAAACAATCAGGCCTGATCTCTTTAAGAACAAATAAAGTTCTGTTAAAATACCAAAGAATTTACTGAAAGCCTCAATAGATAGTGATGATAAAACAGGACAAAAATAATGCAATACGCAAATGATATTCTTGAACTGATGGGAAATACGCCCCTGGTTCGTTTAAACAATGTAAACAAAGGGCTGAAACCCTTAATTTTGGTCAAAGTTGAATACTTTAACCCCGGTGGAAGTGTCAAAGACCGAATCGGAAAATACATGCTTGATGCTGCAGAACGCGAAGGCCTGCTCAAACCCGGAGGCACCATTGTCGAACCGACCTCAGGCAATACAGGCATGGGTCTGGCGTTGGTCGCCTCGCTGCGCGGCTATAAATGTATTTTTACCTGCCCAGACAAGGTCAGTATCGACAAGGTCAATACCCTCAAGGCCGTGGGTGCCGAAGTGGTACTTTGCCCCACAGCTGTTGAGCCCGAAGATCCCCGCAGCTATTACAGTGTCGCCACCCGTTTGGCGAGCGAAATTCCCGGCGGTTATCAGCCCAATCAATACCAAAACCAAAACAATCCCTTGGCCCATTACGAGACCACAGGCCCCGAAATCTGGAAACAGACCGAAGGGCAAATCACCCATTTTGTCGCAGGAGTGGGCACTGGCGGCACCATCAGTGGTGTAGGCAAATACCTCAAAGAACAAAACCCCGAAGTCAAAATCATCGGAATCGATCCCCAAGGTTCGATCTATTCTGAGCCCGACAATATTCACACTTATTTGATTGAAGGGATTGGCGAAGATTTTTATCCTGGCACCTGTCATCTTGACCGCATCGATGAATTTGTGACTGTCTATGACCGCGAATCTTATGATATGACCCGCCGTCTGGCCAAAGAAGAAGGCCTTTTTGTGGGGATTTCTTGTGGTTCTGCGATTGTTGGAGCCCTGCGTTATGCAGAACAAAATAATTTGACTGAAAAAGACGTGATGGTGATCATTTTGCCAGATAACGGACGAGGCTATATCTCAAAAGCCTTTAACGAAGAATGGCTGCGCAAAAATGGCCTTTTGGACTGAATTGAGATGAACCACTGCCTGTTTCTGAGCCATGGTTAAAATAGACCGATGATAGCCGCTCTTTTATTGGGTCTGAGTTTGGCCATGGATTGTTTTGCCATCGCTCTGTCTCAAGGACTGCGTCCAGATTCAGGCCAAAATGGACACCGGCATTTACTCCGCCTGGCACTGCTTTTTGGGCTTTTTCAGGGAGGCATGTTGTTGCTGGGTTGGGCCGGAGGCAGTCTCTTGGAGCGTTTTTTGGGGTCGTATACGGATTGGTTGGCCGCGTTGCTTTTGGCCGGGATTGGTCTCAAGTTGCTCAAAGAGAGTGGTGAAAGTGAGTCCGATCAAGAACCCGAATTGCAGCGCATGCAAGATTATTTGCTGCTTTCGATCGCCACCAGTATCGACGCATTGGCAGCAGGCATCAGCTTGCCCTCCCTTAAAATTTCAGTGGTTTTGGCCACGGCCATGGTCGGCTTAACTTCGACAGGACTGGCTTTAATCGGTGGTTTTGCAGGCAAAAAACTGGGCGAAAAATGGGGCCCTCAAGCCGAAAAATTCGGTGGGATTGTGCTCTTGGGGCTGGCCTTAAAAGTGCTGTTTTTTTAAGCGAAACATGAGGTGCTTGTGTTGATCTGCTAAAATGTAAACGCATTTACGCCCAGCCCTTCCAAGGATACAAACAATGCCCACCAGTGCGATCGAAGGCAAGAACTGGACTCTGCAAACCCTTTTGCGTCTCTCCAAACACCTTGAATTCAAACAAATTCTCGATGTGGGCCCAGGCCGTGGAACCTATAGTTTACTTTTGCGCTCTTTTTGGCCCCAAAGCCACTGGACGGCGGTTGAAATCTGGGAACCCTATCGGGAACGCTTTGGCCTAAACAGTTTATATGATCAGGTGTTGATCGAAGATATTCGCAGCTATGCAGACACAGCGCCGGGGTATGATTTGGTCTTTTTGGGAGATGTTCTCGAACATATGCAACAGGCAGAAGCCTTGGCAGTAGTTGAGGGTCTGCTCAGACATTCCAAACTGCTTTTGGTCTCTATTCCAATTGTCCACATGCCTCAAGAAGAGTGCGAAGGCAACCCCTATGAACGCCATATTAAAGCAGATTGGAGCCATGCAGAAATAATGGCCTGTTGGGGGCCGTATTTTGCGCTCGGTTATCTCGAAGAACCCATTGGGGTCTATTTATTGAGTGCCCAAAGTGGATGGGTGGAAGTGATTCGGCTCTTGTGTGGCACTTGAATCGACGAAAGTTATTAAAAGAAGCTTAAGGATAAACTAGTCACAAAAGCAAAGCCTGTGTTATGCTGTGTTCCACGTGCGTTGCAGGGCATTCTGCCGGGTAGGCATCATTTTTGGAAATCTTAAAATGAGAACCCCTCTCTGTTTTTCACAGAACCCCAGAATTTGGTCAGCTCCTCAATTTGAGGCCCAAGCCATACTCTCCCGGTAACGCCCCTGCGGTCAGATCCGCCCTGAAACTAAGCCGCACGCTCGTCGCAGCCAGGATCTGATATTTTTTCCGAAGATTATTTTCGCAGACGTTTAGGTGGTCAATATGTACGCAATTATTGAAACTGGTGGCAAACAGTATAAAGCCGAACAGGGCCGTTGGCTCGAAGTCGAACTTTTGTATGCACCCGAAGGCAATACCGTCAATTTCCCGGCTCTGATGGTCGTTGATGGTGATAAAACAGTGGTCGGCGCTCCCCATGTGGAAACTGCGACTGTAACTGGCAAAGTCCTCAAAGAGGAAGTCAAAGGCAAAAAAGTGGTTTCCTTCAAGTACCGCGCCAAAAAAGGCTATCAGCGCAAAGTGGGTCATCGTCAAAAATACACCCGCGTGCTGATCGAAGAAATTCGCTTAGGTTAAAAGAGGAGAAACTGAACCATGGCTCATAAAAAAGGTGTAGGCAGTTCCAAGAACGGCCGCGACAGCAATCCCAAGTATCTGGGCGTCAAGCTCTACGATGGCCAAAAAGTCATCGCTGGTAACATTATCGTGCGTCAGCGCGGTACCCATTTCCATACAGGCAACAATGTCGGTATCGGTCGCGATTTTACCATTTACTCCCTGATTGATGGAGTGGTTAAATTTGAACGGCGTGGTGTACGGGATCGCAAAATCAGCGTTTATCCCCAAGCCGTCGCCCAGGAAGGATAAGGAATTAGTTCATGTCTCAGCAATTGCTTAAAGAAATTACCCAAGGCCAGATTAAAACCGACGTACCTGATATGTCTTCTGGTGATACCGTCGCCGTTCACGCCAAGATCGTCGAAGGCGGCAAAGAGCGTGTACAGGTCTTCGAAGGCGTTGTGATCAAGTTGCAAGGCGGCGGCATCAGCCAGACCGTGACCGTTCGCAAAATCTTCCAAGGCGTGGGCGTGGAACGTACTTTCCTGATCCATTCCCCCCGTGTAGCCAAATTTGTGCTCAAGCGCAAAGGTGCTGTGCGCCGTGCGCGCATCTATTATTTCCGGTCACGCAGCGGCAAGTCCGCCCGTATCCGGGAAGACAGAAGATAAAAACAGGGGAAACCGGCAATTTTACGCAGGTTATTCGCCCGTTTTATCAACAAAGACAAACACAAGCGCTTTTCCCGAAAGCCTCAATTGCCTTTGCGCCTTCGGCGCATGCAAGCCGAGGGCCGCCGGGAAAAGTTGCTTTTTGCGCTTTTTTGCATTCTCTCAGTCCTGGTGCATGGTGTCGCCTTGGTGGCCTTTGCGGGCAATGTAAAGTTCCACAAGATGTCTTCGGAGACCTCTCAGAACTCAGAACCGATCCAGGTTGCTATAAACGAAATGCCGCCGCCCAGCGCCGAGCCGATTCCACCCGATAGTCCTCCTCCCCCCAGCCAGGCCATGCCCCTCTCTCAACCTCCACGCCCGGCCCAGGATGACTCGCTGGCGCGCAGACCCAAACCCACCCCCACCCCCAATAGCAAACCCACTCCCACGCTGGCAGCCACCCCCAAGCCCTCCCCCTCGCCCTCACCGTCTTCAGCCTTGGCCAGCCCAACACCAACTCCAGTGCCATCTCCTGCCATTTCAGGTGAACCTACCCCGGCCCCGAGCCCAACCCCCGTATCGGATTTGCCAGAAGGCGAAGCCAAGAAGAAAACAGCCATGCAAAAATTCTTTGAGGCCCAAGATCTTGAAGTACCTCAAGAATTGCCGCCGGGCTTTAAAAGTTGGGATGAATTTGAAAAATTCATGACCGATGGGGAAGGCTTTGAAAAGAAAGCCAGTGATTTAATGAAATTGCCCGACAATACCTCTGGCTCAGAGAATGCTGGCAGCGGCAACCCGCCCCAGCCCGATGGTTCTCCTGCACCTGATAGTTCAGGTTCGCCCGACAATTCCGGCGGCCCGCGCTCGGGTTATAATCCCGGCTGGTTTAACGGCAGCAACCGCAACAATATCGACCCCAACGACAATTTTGAGAGTGAAGAAGAACGGCGTCTGCGTGCGCGCAATTTGGGCCACATTGATACCACCCTTGAATTGGATCCTTTGCCTGCCATTCCTTTGCCAAAAGATTGGCAAACCAATGATATTGGCTATCATTCGGTCAAATTTTTACATGACGGGTTACAGTTCTTTGTGCGCTGGGAATCGGCATTGCAACCCCAATTGCGCAAAGCAGATATTCAGTATTATCCCCCTGCCAATCCCAAGCAAACAGCGACACTTTCGCTCAAATGGCAAGAAGAGTGGGATGATGTCAAAAAGCTGATTGGGGCTGTGCAATTGGCTTATGAACAACAAAAGCAAGCAAAACCTTAAGCCTTCCTGGCTCAGACGACTGAAAACCCCCCAGAAAAAAGCCCCACTCTTAGAAGAGTGGGGCTTTTAAACTTAGGAAATTCTAATTGCGGATCAAACTGCGCAAAAAGCCTTTGGCGGCCCCAGCGAGTTTATCAATGAGATTATCCAATAACTCAGCTTCTGAAGCCGCAGTGGCTTTGCCTTTGCTGGCTGGTTTGGCAGAAACAGCAGCCACAGGAGCAGCGCTGCCCGTTAAGCTATAAACATAGCCACGCCCGCCACTCTTGTGCTTTTGAATTTGGCCTTGGGCATGTAAAGAGCCCACCATTTTATACATATTGGCAGTTTGTTTGTCCAAACGTTGGCAGAGCGCATCGATCGAGAGTGCTTCACCTTTGGCCAATTCGGCCAGAATTTGTCCCTGGGTGGCACCCGAAGGAGCGCGTTTGCGTGGCGCAGGCACAGCAGGAGCACTTGCTTGAGCCGCTTTTTTACTCACATAAGCCGCTTTTTTGGCGGGTTTGGAGGCTTCTGTTTGGACTGCAGGTGTGGCGGGGACCACTTTGCTGACCGGGGCCGTTTTTGCGGATTTGGGTGTTTTTTCTGCTTTGCTTGTTTTGCTTGTTTTGCTTGCTTTGGTCGCTTTGACCTCAGCAACAGGCGCAGAGGCCGTTACTTTACTGGCAGCTTTGCTTGAAACTTTGCTTGCAGATTTACTTTCTTCGGGTTTGCTCACCGCTTTGACGGGTTTCGTTTCAGATTTGGTCACCGCGACTTTGGTGGATTTTGCTGCAGGTTTGGCAACTGCGACTTTGGCGGGTTTTGTGGCAGGCTTGGCAACTGCTTTCACGGGTTTGTCAGCCACAGTGGTTGAACTCTGTTGAGCAGCGGGCGCTTTGCTCGGCGCTGATTTGCTATTTTTTGCCACAGTGACTTTGGTTGACTTGGTTTTAGAGGCTGGAGCAGCACTTGCGACTGCTTTTTCTGCTGCAGCTGCTCCAGAGTCCTGACGCAGGGAGGCTGGTTTGATGGCTTCTTTTTTGGCTGAAACTTTGCTTTCTTTGGCCAGACGGGCGGCAGCGACTGGCTTCAATTTATACATCAAACGCTTGGGATGAGCCGTTTTATCTTCTTTTTTAGAGAGCAAACCCAAACGGGTCATTTCTTTGAGGTCATTGGAGATATCTACCGTTTGCATCGCACATAAATCAGCAATATCTTTGATATAGAGAAAATCAGCTTTATCAAGCAGGGCTGATTGAATTTTTTCGCGTCTCAGATGCGCTTTTTTTAAGGTAAGGGCTCTGTTCTTGGCCAAAGGAGAATCCTTCTTTCGGGTTAGTCTGTTTCGTTCGAATTTAGAATTAGAATGTATTCCATCAAAAAGATAGTAACACAGAAAGTAAGATTAGACCAAGCAGAGATTCCAAATTTGACTGTCTTTTAGTTAAGAAAAACAGTCAAACCCAGTAATTATAATGCTTGAAGAACTTGGCTCCGTTTTCAGAGTTTCAACTAGCTTGGGAGGATGAAAAGGGCTCTGAAAAAGTGAAATGGTAATCTTTTAAAGCCCGGATGGCACTTCTAAAACCATTTTCAGCAATGGCTTCCATACTTTCACTGGAGAGATTAAAGTGATCTGAAAAGAAGAGACTGTCTTCGTGTTCAGTGGGGTGGATATAAATATAGTCCACGTTGGGATTGTAGTCTAATTTGAGATTTAAATGTTGCAGAAATTCTTCTTTTAACTGGGGAGACAGGCCCTTTTTGTCGAAGAAAGATTGGGTCTCTTCCATCACCCGCTTTTTGAGCAAATGTAAATCATGGGCTCCTTGAATGCGGGATTCGATCATTTGATACAGGGCCTGAACCAAAATAGAGGGAATGCCGTAGTCCGCCAAAGAACCAATCTCTTCACGGTATTTATAGGGCTGGTGGGTGTAAGAGGCAATAATCAAATCACAGCCCGCGTCACGCGCAACATGAGCCGAAAGGGTTTTGCGGATTTCACCATCAAAACAATATTGGGGTCCCTGAGCAGTTTGCAATTGATAGGGTTTAAAAATCGGCGGCAGAGACATTGAGGCCGCAGCTGCATGGGAGATGTCTACAGAGGTGTCGTATTGGGTTTCGGCATCATAAAAATGCAATTTTTCGCGCAACTGGCTGAGATTGCGTGGGCCCAGAATCAAACGTCCGGGGTTGTCTAAAAGCGTTGTCACGATGTACAACTCTGGCGCCAATTGATCAAAGCGATTGCCTGCCAAAATCGAGCGACGCAGGTAGGCTTCGAGTTTTTCAGTAGAATAAAATCCATTGCTACAAAAAAGCCCCTGCAAAAGCGATTCAAGGCTTTTATAACCTCTCACAGCCAAAGATTTTGGCAATCGCGAGAAAAAACGCAGGGCTGTATCCAATAAATTGGGATAGAGCATTTGGGCATAAGAAAGGCTGGGAAAATGGGCGTTGCGGTGCCCCAAGAGACTGTGATAAATATCTTCAAGCGGGTGTCCGCTGGAGATCATGGCACAGGCAAAAGCCCCCGCCGAAGATCCCACCAAGACCTCGATTTCTCGGCCATTACCTACCACTGGAGAGGCTTCAGAGGCCAGACCTGTACGAAATTCAAACCCCTTGCGCTGCAAAGCCAGGGCAACGCCCATGTGAAAACAGGCCGCTTTAGCAGCGCCTCCACTGGCAACAAATCCAACCCGTGTTTTGCGTTTGATTTTCTGGATGGCCATACAGTTTATCGCTTTGCTCCCTTAAAGATCCTGATCTATCCCGATCTAATCTAAAGGGTACACCGAAATTGAAGCGGCGTGTAAAAATGGGGCGAATTATTTGGCTTGAAATTCCAGTTTGAGGCGAAAATCTGCCGCCAGCGAACTCATTTCTTCGACCATGGTGGTGACCACGTCGGTTACAAATTCCTGATGATAAAGGGCTTTCCCCACCAAAAAGAGGTGGCGATTTTCGTTCATACAGAGTTTGGAAAAAACCAGCTGCTGGGCCAATAGAAGCACTTCGGGCAGAAGTGCCACCCGCGAGTCATCGTATTCCAGCAAAAAGACTTTGCAGGTCAAAAGATCTCGGCCTTCGTTAAATCCCTCTTCGCAAAACTCCGAAGAGACAGAAACGGCTTCGTGTAAAGTGCCTTCTTCATCAATAAATTCAATCTGATAGGTTTCATCTTCCAGACTGTATGACCATGAGGCGTCCAGGCGTTCGGCAACTGACTCAATCAGATTTTCGAACTCCAGATATTCAATTTCTTCATCCAGAAAACTTTCTGCCCCAAGCGCAGAATCAGGTACCACTCCAGTGATCATGAAGCCTCTCCACTTTTGACAGCAATTTGGTTTACAAACTCAACAGGCTTAATTGTGATATGTTTTCAAGGCAAATGTCAACAGAAAGCCCTGGTTTTGAACCAATTGCCAAAGCCCTGTGAATCGTTTAAGCTGGTTTGACAGCGATATCAAGACCTGCATTAAAAAAGAGAATAAGGTTGTTCGTGTTGAACTTTAAAATCGGGATTCCGCTCCTGCTATCACTTTCCCTCCTGCAAGGAGTTCTCTTTCAGCAGGCTGTTCAAGCGGCCCCCGGCCAAGCCTCGGTGGATCAATCTCTCTACTCCGTCAAACGCACAGAACCCCTCAACCGAGAGAACCTGACCCGAGACTATTTGCAGGCCAAAATTTTGTACAATAACGTCTCTCAGCGCCTCCAACAATCCCTGGAGCGTTGGCGCGATGCCCCCCTCGGTCGCGCAGAAATCGATCAGATCATTGCTCAATTGGCCCTGATTAACACTGAGTTTTTGCTCAACAGTCAGGATCTCGAAGCCGCTTCGAAAGATTTGGATTTGGCCCTGGCCCGTCTGCGCAATGCCCAAGTTTCCATGATGATCTCCCGACCGGTTGAAATGCGCGGCATTCTGATGGATGCGGGCTCTATACCCAAAACCCGCGAAGGCATAGCCCAGGTTTTAGAGCAATTTCAAGCAGCAGGATTTAATACCATTTATCCCGAGGTCTTTCGCCGGGGATACGCGATCTACCCCAACAGCAAATATACCGACCAAGATCCCGAACTGCGCGATCTGGGCTTTGATCCCCTCTGGGAATTGGTGCGCGAAAGCCAAAAGCGCAATTTGCGTGTGATTCCCTGGGTTTGGACCTTCCGTGTGCGCTCACCTGGATTTGGCAACCCTATTTTGGATCGGGTCCCAGCCTTGGCGGCGCACCCTTCAGATATGGACGATACCAAAGCAGTACCCCGATTTTTGAGTGTTGCTCACCCCGAAGCCCGCGATTATATTTTTAATCTCTTTCAGGAAATGCTTTCGCGTTACCCAGTACAAGGCATCCTGCTGGACTATATCCGCTACGATGAAGCCATTCCCGAAGATGCAATCAGCGCCACCCGCTTTCGCCAAGAATACTTTAAAAAATACGGTGAATTTCCCCCTCTCAAAATCGCCAAAGGCACACCGCTCTTTCAAGAGTGGCAGCTCTGGCGAGAAGAACAGGTCAATTTGGCCGTGCGCCGCTTTAAAGAAAAGCTGCGCGGCTACCGTCAAGAGAAGGTTCTATTGGGTGGTTCGGTTTTCCGCAGTGAGTCTTATAGCCGATTGACAAAAATGCAAAATTGGCGGCATTGGTCGAATAATAATTGGATCGATTTTGCCTCAGACATGCTCTATACCCCCGATAAAAAAGATCTCAATCTCTGGCTCGACTGGGAAACCGACGGCGGCAAACGCCAAGATCTGCTCTACCCTGTTTTGGGAGCCCACCGCTTCTCCAGCCCGGACGATATCTTTGGCCAGATAGGCGTGATTCAAGACCGTCACACAGGCGGCCTCTCGATTTTTGCCTTGGCCCATTTTAAACGTGAAAGCCTGAAAGAACTCAAAGAAGGCCCTTTTCGCAAACCCGCCTTGCTGCCCCACGAGGATTTGCTCTTGGCATTAAAAGCCATTCTTGAAGATCTCGGGCAGTGGCTTTTCCGGGTCAGTCAAGAAAAAGAAGCCCCCAACCCAGAGGCCCTCAATAGCTTCCGCAATCAGCTTTTGGGCCTTAAAGCAGCCTACGATCGTCTGCCTGTCAAAAGCTATACCTTGGAGCAATTACAAACCCCCTTTCAAGCCCTGTTGCAAGAGTTGAATAAAGCGGCTTTGCCCAAACCTTTTAAACAGGAAATTCGCGATCGACTGGGTTTGCTCGAAAAATTGCTGGCCATCCGCAGCCGCCAAGAAAATAATGCATCCAAAGGCTATACCCCTTCAACCCAGCCTTCGGTGGTCGTGATTCCAGCAGCACGTGCTTTGCCCTCCGCCAAAGTCAGTCGCGCAGCCAATGCCCCAGTATTGGATGGTCGAATTGAGCCCGGCGAATGGCAAAATGCAACTGAGTTAAAAATCAAATATTGGTACAATGGCTTCTCCGAAAGTGGCATCAATACAACGGTTTGGCTCAGTTACGATCAAGACAATCTGTATATTGGCATCGACAATGAAGAACCCTATCTCGATCGAATTACCGCCGGGGCCCAGGACTGGGACGATAAACGCCTCTTCACAGCCGATGACGCTGTCGAAATTATGTTGGCTCCCAGCGGACAAAAAGAGAAATACTATCACTTTGCCCTCAACAGCAAAAACGTGCGTTATGATGCCCGCCAGGGCGATCAAAGCTGGAATGGCAAATGGAAAAGTGCAGTGGCCTTTCAAGACGAGCGCTGGCAAGTCGAAATGGCCATTCCCCTGCGCGAATTGGGAATCGATCCTGGCAAAGGAGTGACTCTCGCAGCCAATTTCTTCCGCAACCGTTTTCAGGATCTCACCCCCTATTCAGCCTGGTCGGTGCCTTTTGACAATTACCATACCCCTTCCCGTTTTGGTATCCTGACCCTTGATTAAACCCCGTTAAACGCCTATGCCTCAAGCATTAAAGGCCTGGTTCAAAGACTGTCAAACCGTCTTTCTACAATTAAGCGAATTTCTCTCTGAAAATGCAGCTCGGAGCTTATTGTTGCAAGTTTTGCTGCTCAAATGGGAGTGCCCTGAGATTCAAACCCAAACTGAATTCTGGGAAAGTCTGAATGAATTTAGACTCACGCCCTGCGATTTACGCGAACCCATGCCCGAATCGAAATACATGCAACAAGAATGGCAAACATTGCCAGCACAGATTTGGCTGAAAATGCTGAGCCAGCCCTGTCTCTTGCCTAGTACTGAAGACCGTCTAACAGCCACAGCCCCGATTGCGCTGCTGCCAGAACAATTGCAAAGCCGTTCCCAAAGACAGCAAAAAGGGGTCTTTTATACCCCTCAACCTTTGGTCGATTATCTCTGCAAAGGCGCTTTAGAACTGCATTTGCACCAGAGCTTTAAACTCTCTCAATCGGAATTACACGCCCTGCTCTGGGAAGGCCAGATTTCACCAGCCATTCAGTCAAACAGCCAGGCCTTGATTCAAGCTTTGGCGCAGCTCAAAATTTGTGATCCCGCCTGTGGCGGTGGCACTCTGTTGGTCGGTATGCTGGATTGCTTACAGACCCTCGAAAGAAAACTCTGCCCAGCTGCGCCACAGGTGAATTGGTTACCCTGTCTATATGGGGTCGAGCTCGATCCTATTGCGGCGGCGATTACGCGCTGGCGGCTCTGGAAATGTTCGGGGAGCACGGTTTACACCCCTCCCCACATCAACCAAGGCAATCCATTGGCCTCCGCCATTAAATGTTGGCCAAACAACAAAAAACCTGAATTTGATCTCATTCTTGCCAACCCCCCTTATATTGGAGAAAAAGGCCATAAAAATCTATTTAATGAAATCCGAAAAGGGCCTTTAGCCAGATTTTATCAGGCTCGCAGCGATTTGGCCTATTATTTTTTTCATCTTGCCCTAGAATGGAGCAAAAAAAATGGAATTAGTGCCTTTTTGAGTACAAATTACTTCCTTACAGCCAGTCATGCCCAGGCTTTAAGAGACGATCTCAAAAAACGGGCTGTGGTCCATAAATTGACAGATTTCCACGAGTGGCGACTGTTTAAAGGGGCACAGGGCCAACATAATCTTGTCAGTCTATTTGAAAGGGCCTCTCGCCCAGATGCCCCTTGCCAACTCTTACTCTGCGAGCAAAAAGGCATAGCTGCTGAGAAGCACCTGGCTGAGGCTTTGGCCCAGGATCAGGCCTTTATGAAAAACACCCTGATCAGCCAAACACAGCTCTATGCCCCCCAAACAGGTCTGATGCAGCAGCCTATCCGCTTAGAAATTTTAGATCAGAGTTTAGACAGGGTTTTGGCCAAATTGCAATCCCTGCCCGATCAATTAAAAGACCACGCGGAACTCCATCAGGGGATTGTCTCAGGTGCGGATCATCTCACCCTCAAACACCAACAGCTTTTGGGGCTGTCTGGTACAAAAGGAGAGGGCATCTTCATCTTGAATCAAGCTGAAATTAACGCACTGGCTTTATCTGAGCGAGAATTAGACCTGCTGCGACCGTGGTTTAAAAATTCAGATATCTCTCCCTGGCTCTGCGCAAACGAAACCCATCATTCGGTCATTTATACTGATCGCGAAAGTCGTTTATCAGCAGAAGATAGACTTTATCAACATTTGGAACGATTTCGCCCGCTTTTGGAAAAACGCCGGGAGGTCGCGCAAGGCAGACTCCCCTGGTGGCAATTGCACTGGCCGCGAGGAGCCCAGATTTTTGAAGGACCCAAATTGGTGATACCCCAGCGTCACAGTACTTCTCTCGCAGCCTGGAACAGGTGTTCCTGGTACGCCAGCGCCGATGTGTATTTCATTACCTCAGTGGCAGACCCAGAACGCTTATTTGCCCTGCTGGCCTGGCTAAACAGCCCGCTGGCTTGGCTCTGGCTGAGCTGCCAAGGCAAACGCAAAGGCAAATTACTGGAACTCTATTCTCAACCCCTGTCTGAATTACCGATTATCACAGGGCTCTGGTCTCAGGCCTTGATGAAAGAACTTAAGACTGATTTAATCAGTCAGAGGGCTCCGTCTCCCAACTTGCAAAATAAAATCTGGAAGCTCTTCTTTGAAGCTTTGGCTTTGCCAGAAGCAGATCAACAAGCTCTGTTAAAAGCCAGAAAACCCAAGCTGGAATGACCCCTCATTTTAGCTAAGCCGAAACAACTCGGCCTTTGACCTATATCAATTTTCAGCGACAGCTCTGGACGTACAATTCAATCATCGGGCTCAATTGAGCCTGAAATGGAAAAGATTGAGAGACCAAATTCAGATGAAAACCCCACAACTCTTCAGCTCGATTTTTGCTGCGAGCCTTTTCTTAATCGCTTGCAACCAAAACCCTGCCCCAATCACCCCAGCAACCCAGCCCAGTACGGCGAAGACAGCACTTCCCACGGCCACGCCACAGCCCCAAGCTACAGCCATTAAGCCCGTTGTCAATGCGGGTCTGGCCTTGGACTTAACCCAAGGTCGGGGTGTCATCGGTGGACAATTATTCGATGCAAAAACCCAAACGCTACTCAAAATCCCTGTCAAATTGAGTGTCACAGGCCCTGATTCAGGCAAGATTGAAAAGACGCAATTTGAAACCCAAACGGGTCTCTTCAGCTTGGTCTTAAAATCAGGTGTGGAACCCGCACTCAATCAGCCGATCCGCGTGACGGTGGTGGCTGAAGCAGAGGGCTTTTTTAGTGCCAGTGCGGGGTTAAATATCACCGACCGCAAACATGACGCCTTTGTACTTAAATTGGTCAACCAAAAAGATGCCCCAGCAGGTGTTGGCACTGCTGACCTGCAGACCGATGCCAGTGCAGGCAAATTAAATCAGGCCTTGAATGTCTCTGCCAGTGAGAGCCAGTCTAAATCGCAGGCAAGTTTCGCTCTCAAAGCGGGAACCGAATTAAAAGATGCATCTGGCCAAGCCCTCTCCGGTAAAATTCAGACCCATATTGGCTATTTCAGCAATACCACGCCCGGATCACTTGGGGCCTTTCCTGGTGGTTTTGCGCCGCAAGTGTCGCAAAATGGCTTGGACAGCAATGGCTATTTCATCACGGGCGGTTTTGTCTCGGTAGATATGGTTGACCAAAGTGGACGCAAAGCAAGCCAGTTCAGCCAACCCGCAGAAATCACGATCCAAATTCCCCAGGGAACCCGCAATCCAGAAACCGGCAAGGTAGTTGCCAGTGGTGATACGATCGGGATTTGGAGCCACGATCCACGCACGGGCAAATGGAGTGGTGAAGGCCAAGGAAAAGTGACAGGGCCCGAAAGCAATGGCCACTTTAATGTCAGCTATCAGGCCAGCCATCTGTCTTATTGGAATATCGATTGGCACAACAGTGCCGTCTGTAACCCCAAAGTTTTGCTCAATTGGGACAGCCCCAATCGCGTTGGCGTAAGGGTCTCATTGCAATTTGAAGGCCAAGACTGGTATACCCCTTCGAATATTCTCTCAGACCCCGAAAACCAGCTGTTTAATGTCCCGATCAATAAACGTTTAAACTTTATTGCCAAGTACAACGAAAAAGAACTGGGCAGCACCCAGGTTACACTCGAACAAGGCTGTGCAGATGTCACTCTCCAGATTCAAACAGCATCATTACCTGCGATGCACCGTTTGCCTGTTGAATTGAGTCTGTCGGGCCAAACCCGCTTTACTCGCCAAGAACTCTCGGATATTGCGGATCAATTTGGCTTGGGCAGTGATATAAAAACCAAGGTTTTGAACTATACCCACCCAGCGGATCCCAACCTCCCTTTCCAATTTTCAGACAAAGCCCTGATTGATTTGGAGGCCCTCGGGGCTCAGCAGATTCGCGAATTAAAAAGTATGGTCGAGACCAAAATCCGCCCAACCACTTATCTCTACTACAAAAAAGCAGATCCCAACGATTGGGAGTATCAATGGGTGATGTTTGAATCAGGCAAAGCGGAATTGTCTTTGGTAGACAATCAGAGCTATGAATTCTCAGGGGTCATTCTCTATAATGACCAATGGTACAACATCAACCAAACGGTCAAAGTGAGTCCTGAAATGAAAACGCTGGTATTGGATATGCAAAATGCCCAATTGACGGTAAATGCGGTTCGCAGCTATTTATCGGGATTGATCAAACCGTGATCGGCAGAATAAAGCAGCTGTGAAAATCGCAGTTGCCCTCAACAGCCACCTGATCTCTGAACATGCCGCTCTCTATGCTTTGCGCTATGCTCAGAGCCTGGGGCTGGGAGTGGAACTCCTACACGTAAAAAACCCAGACGACCCGCTCAAAGAAGTCCAAGAGCGGGTCGCTCGCTTACAAATAGAAGCCGGAAAATTGGGATTAATCCTGAGCTTTCGCCAATTAGAAGGCAAACCTGGCCCCAGCTTGGTCAAACAGATCCAAAGCCATTTTTACCACAGTGTCTTTTGCTCCACCCGTGCCCACCCGCCCCGGCTTTTTACCAACTCAGTCTCTCAGTATTTGGTCAAATCCCGACTGCCGTCTCAATTGGTGGTGGTCAGAATCAACCGGGTCAATTCGGTCTACCACTGTGAACGCTTGGGGATCTTTGGCGGGCGTGGACAACCCGATGTGCACCAAATGGCCTTGGGCATCGGGCTGGCTGCAGGCTATCAGGCCGAAATCCTCTTGGGCAACCCCTTGGAAATATCGCGCAGGGCATTGCAACATCTGGATTTCCAGCAAACCCGTGAAGTCTTGCGCGCATCGGATCATGGTTTTCGCTCCCTGATCACCCTCTGCCAATTGGGCCAAGTTTCGGCTTCTGTGGCCCATATTCCCCGCGGCGAAGATGCCTTGGATTTCTTTTTGAGTCGAAAAATTTCACTTTTGGTGCTTTCGTCCCGCAAGCTTCCCAATCCCACCCGGCACCTGATGTCTGACCCGGTTGAAAACCTCTTTCATCTCAGCCCCGTCAATTGCATGATTCTCTACCCCAAAGTCTGAAAAAGGCCCCCTATGAAATTGCATCAATTAACGATGGCCGAAGCCTTGCAACGTTTGGATTCCAGCCCAGAAGGGCTGAGTGAAACGCGGGCTCAGAAAAGACTTGAAGAATTTGGGCCCAACCGCATTGCCGCTCGCCCAGCCAAAAATTGGCTCAAAGCCTATTTGGCCCAATACCTGCAATTTTTTGCCCTGCTACTTGAAGTGGCATCAGGTCTGGCTTTTATCGCCGACTATTATGATCCCGGTCAGGGAAATAATGTTTTGGCTTGGGCCATTCTTGGCGCTGTGGTGGTCAATGCCAGTTTTTCTTTTTGGCAGGAATTTAAAGCCGACAAAGCCATGGAAGCCTTGATGAAACTCATGCCCGCTTATAACCGTGTCTTGCGTTCTGGACGGGAGCAAAAGATCGAAGCCGCAAAGATTGTGCCTGGCGATATCGTCTTATTGGAAGAAGGCGATCGCATTCCTGCTGACGCCATTCTGCTCGAAGCCCATGCCTTGAGCATCAATTTATCCACCCTCAATGGCGAGTCCAATCCTGCAGAACGCCGTTTGGGGCCGGATCCGACAGAGCGAGAACTGGAAGCCCACAACATTGTCTTTGCAGGCACCACGGTGGTTTCGGGGATTGGCAAAGCAGTGGTTTTTGCCACGGGCGCGGCCACTGAATTTGGCAAAATAGCCACCCTCACCCGCGATGTGCAAAAATCGGTTTCACCGATGCAAAAAGAGATCATGGGTATCACCCGAATTTTGACCTTGATCGCCTTTGCGATGGGAATTGTGTTTTTGGTCTTGGGGCTGCTTTCGGGCAAAGGCTGGTTAACTGCCGCTATTTTCGCGCTCTCGCTGATTGTGGCCAATGTCCCCGAAGGGCTGTTGCCCACCATCACCCTGGCCCTTTCAATGGCCAGCCAGCGCATGGCCAAACGCAATGCCCTGGTCAAAAATCTCGATGCTGTAGAAACCTTGGGATCAGCCACCGTGATTTGTACCGACAAAACAGGCACCTTGACCCGCAACGAAATGACCGTCAAACATTTCTGGCTGCCAGGGGGTGAAACGATCGACTTAAGCGGGGAAGGCTATTTTGAAGGCGGGTCGTGGCAAACAGAAAGCCCCCAATCAGACACAGAAACACGCCTACAGGCCCTGGTGATTGCCGCAGAAATGAACTTACATGCCCATATCGCAGAACAAGTGGCCTTGGGAGATCCGACCGAATTGGCCCTGCTCACAGCTGTGGGAAAAGTCCCGCACCCAGCCCCTGATTATCTGCGCACAGGCGAAATTCCATTTAGCAGTGAACGCAAAATGATGTCGACCCTCTGCCAGGGAGAGTCTCAAAACTGGCTCTTTGCCAAAGGGGCACCCGAGGTCATTCTGGCGCTGTGTACAACCCAACTGGGCCGCGGGGGAGAACCCATTGCTTTGGGGCCCACAGAGCGCGAACGCGTTGTCCAAGCCGCTGACGTTTTTGAGTCCAAGGCCTTTCGCGTACTGGCCCTGGCCCGTGGCAATGGCAGTGAAGAAAAAGACCTGACCCTGCTGGGGCTGGCGGCGATCATGGATTTGCCCCGACCCGAAGTCGCAGATGCCATTCAGAGCTGTTATCAAGCCGGGATTCGCATTTTAATGATCACCGGCGACCATCCCCGCACGGCCCAGGCCCTGGCCCAAAAAATTGGCCTCAAAGTCGATAGCGTGATCACCGGCCGAGAATTGCGCACCCTGCCAGAGCAGGACTTGGCGCAAAAACTCAAAACGGAACATATTCTCTTTGCCCGCATGGAAAGCAGCCAAAAATTATTAATTGCCTCGGTCTTGCAGCGCAATGGCGAGATTGTCGCCATGACCGGAGATGGGGTAAATGACGCGCCTGCGCTGCGCAAAGCAGATATTGGCATTGCCATGGGCATAGCCGGAACCGACGTCACCAAAGAAGCCGCAGACATGATTCTGCTCGACGATAATTTCAGGTCGATTGTGGCAGCCATCGAAGAGGGCCGCACGGTCTATTTTAATATCAAAAAATTCTGCACCTATCACCTGACCTCCAACGTGCCAGAGATTCTGCCGTATATCTTTTCGTTTTTCTTTAAAATCCCCCTGCCGCTCTCGGTGATCCAGATTCTCTCCATCGATCTGGCTTCGGATCTGATCCCCGGGATTGCCTTGGGCTCGGAACCCCCCGAAGCCAATATCATGAAGCGCCCGCCGGTCAGTCCCAAAGAAAAAATCCTCGATTGGGAGGTGTTTAAACGCGGCTATTTCATGAATGGGCTGATAGAAATTTCGGCCTCGATGTTTGCCTTTTTGGGCTTTCTCTTTTTGCATGGCTGGGTCTATGGCGATTTGAGCATCAGCAATTCCCATTTTCACAGACAGGCCATGACCATGACCTTGCTCGGGGCTGTCACCTGCCAGATGTTAAATGCCTTGACCTTGCGCTCTTATGAGTTTCCAATCTGGACCATCCGCTTCTTTTCCAATCCCTATTTGATCGGCGCCCTGGTCTTTGATCTGATCTGGATCTGGCTGCTTTTAAACCTGCCTGTGATGCAATTAATTTTTAATACCGCAGCGGTGCCCTGGCAAGATCTCTGGCTGCTATTGCCTTTTCCCATTTTGCTCTTGTTCACCCACGAGAGTTACAAGCTCTGGAAGCGGCGAAAAATCTGAATTTTTGCGTTCAAAGTCGTTTAACACGGGGGGTTTAGTCTTTAATAATTGACCGTATTGACTATATTATACTTTTTGGTCATAATAGTCATATGAGTAAAAACACAGAACGCGATAGCAGAGAAACCCGAATTTTGAGCATGGCCAAACGCCATTTTGAGACCTATGGCTATAAAAAAACCACCATCGATGGCCTGGTTCAGGCTGTGGGAATTGCCAAAGGCACATTTTTTCTGCATTTTAAAAGCAAAGAAGCGCTGCTGCTGGCTGTCTATGCCAAGATACGCGACGAAGCCATGCAGGATTATCTCAAAGTCATGCAAACGGCTTCAAGGCCGGCCCAAAAAGTTGAGTCTCTGTTGCGGTTTGCTTTGGAACAATTGGCCAAACAGCCGCTTTTTCAAAAATTGGAAAACGATCCCGAAGCCGACCTCTTTCGCCGAATTTTAGATCTCCCAGATAGCCAAGCAGAGCTGGACCAGGCTTTGGCCATGTTGCGAAATTTATTACAAGCCGGCATCGATGCTGGGGAGTTGCGGCCAGATCTCGATCTCGAAGTTCTGCCGTATATATTGGGCTCGCTTAAATTTTTGATGTTGCACCCCGAAATGATCAGTGGCGATGGGCGCTTGCCGATCTCCCGGTATATTGATGGACTTGTGCAATTGACCATGCAAGGTCTTTTAAAAGGAGGTTCTCACCATGCCTGAAGCGGCTATTCAACTTGAAAACCTGAGCAAAAATTTTGGCCCATTTAAAGCCGTCGAAAATGTCTCATTGCAGGTCCAAAGCGGAGATGTTTTTGGCTTTATGGGCCACAATGGTGCAGGCAAAACCACCACTTTGCACATGCTTTTGGGCCTGTTAAAACCCAGTTCGGGCCAGGCCCGTGTCTTGGGACTGGATATAGTCAAAGACACCCTCAAAATCCGCCGTCTCTGTGGTTTTTTACCCGCGAATTATAATCTGCCCAAAGACATGACTCCTCACAGTTTTTTGACGTATATCGCAGCCATGTTTGGAGAAGGCGGCCCGACCACCGAGGGCCGGATCGCTGAATTGCTCGAACGGTTTGGGCTGAGCGCTGTCGCAGACAAAAAACTGGGGGGATTTTCGACCGGCATGAGCCAGAAAGTGGGATTGGCACAGGCACTGATCAATCAGCCCCGTCTGCTCTTTTTAGATGAACCCACAGCTGGATTGGATCCCCTGGGCCGCCATGATTTATTAAAATACATCCAATCCCTGGCTCAGGACCAGGGTGTGACGGTGCTCTTCTCAACCCATATTCTTAGCGATATCGAGAGTATTTGCCAACATGTGGCCATTTTGCACCAAGGACGCCTGCTCGCAAATGGCCCCCTGCAAGCCTTAAAAACGGCCCACAAATCCGAAAAAATGGATGATCTCTACCTCAAATTGGTCAAGGGGTCTAAAGATGAGAACCCCTGAGCCCATTTTGCACCTGCCCAAATTTAATGGGAGATGGCTCTGGCAAGAGTATCTCTCCCTTTTGGGCAGTCGCCGCAGCAAAGGGGTTTTGGCTCTGTTTTTAATGGCCCTGCTGGCCACCCCCTTTGTGCTGGAAAAACCGCCCGCTGAATTGGTGCATTTTATTGGGCAATGGCTGGGCATGGACAATGCCCGCTTTAAATTGGTGCTCTTTGCCTGGACCGATCTATCGATGAATAAATTGGCAGTCCTTTCAGGTTTGGCATTGGCGAGTGGCCTGCTGGTAAGTGAACAGGCCAAAGGTCTACTGACTTTACTCAGAAGCAAACCCGTCAGTTTGGCGACGCTCTATGGCATCAAATTACTGGCTGCGGTGGGGGTATTTGTGACCTGGTACACTCTGGTTTCGCTGCTCGCTCTGTGGAGCTATGCCTGGATCATTCCCGAATTCTCACATTTGGCTTTTTTGGCCTTGAGCCTCACCCATATTGGGGCGGGCATCTTTTCTGTCTGTCTGTGTGGCTTGATGGCCCTCTGTTTTCAACGCCGCCTGAATGCCATGGTCACAGCCACTTTTTTGCTTTTTCTGCTGATCGGAACCGCTTTTTTGGGCTTTTACAATCCCCATTTGCTCTGGCTGGTGCAATTTAATCCTTTTTACCATGGTGTCTCGATTGTAACTCAAATTCAGGACTTGAGCGCCTGGGCCGTGCTGCAACGGATCTTGACCCTTATGCTGTTTAATGGCTTCATTTTGGGCTTGGGCCTATGGCGGGCACAGATCTTGGAAAAAAGGGAGGCCTTTTGATGAACCGCTTGATGCAATTGGAGTTTCAAAAACAGCCCAAACGCTGGCAGGGAATATTGGTGAGTTTTAACCTGTTAACTGCTTTTTTGGTCTCGTTCATTTTGCCCCGGATGCCCGAAAACATCTTCGCATTTTTGGCCCGTTTTTTCAAAATGAACAACCAAACGGAAATGATTTTGCTCAACGATTATTTGGGGCTGTATGTGGTGGTTTTCTGGGTGGCTTTTTTTGAATATTTGAGCATTTTTGTGATTCCGGCAGAAGAGGGTTATCTCCAGCTCTTACTCTCAAAACCCCTGACCAAGCGGCAATACCTTTTGAATAAATTGATTCCCGCCTTGAGCAGTGCCTTGGGTTGGGGACTTTGCTTGATGGTCGGCACTGGCCTGGGTATTGCCGTAATCAACGGTTTAAGCGACTTTCAACTCGGCAATTACTTGGCGATTTCGGGCATTTGTGTGGCCCTCGGTCTGTTGATGGGATTCTTGACCCTGTTTTTATTGCTCTGGTTCAAAGACACGTATAATGCCATCTTAATTGGATTTGCCGTTTGGCTGATTCCAATTTTGCCTTCAGCGCTGTTTATGTACCGTCCAGACATCTTTGTGGCAATCCCCTGGCTGCGTTGGATATTGGTTTTTCCTGCCAATTTGATCTGGTTGGGAGAACAGAGTCAGTTATTTGCCTTATGGTTGATACCAGCTTTGGGACTGCTCTCTACAGGCCTGGTTCTTTTGACAGCCACGGTATGGGAGTCCCAAGATTTGGTTTAATTGTGGTAAACCAGCGGCTCTGAAGGGGGTTCTGGGGAGGGTTCTGAAGGTGGAATAGCGATCGGAAGCGGAGCAGAGACAACAGGCGCGGGCGGTTTGAAGGTATTGATTAATTCTAAATGCAAAGACTGTTTCTGAGCATCATAGCGCCGCAACAGTTCTTCACTCTGCCCCAGGGAGTAAAAAGAAGCAACAGCGATCGCAGGCACCCGCAATTCTTTTTCCAAAGCACTTTTGCGCCCCAGACTGACCGTAACTTCTGAGAGCGAAACGCCTTTCTTTTCTAAAACCAGTAAGCTCTGGCTCGTTAGCCCCATTTCGGGCAAATAGTGCCCACTTTGATCAGAGAGAATTTCAACTTTGCCTTTGGGAAATTGGGCTTCGAGTAAATTGTGAAGCACCTGAGGCAAAATCTGCTTTTTAAAGTCTTCAAAACGCGTGTTTTTTTCAGCTTTAAACTGTCTACTCAAGGCTGACGTTGCGCCCGGTGTCAAAAATGCCTCGTTGATCAATTCGCTTCTCTGCTGCTTGAGTTCTCCCAGTTGAAGTTGTTGTTGAGAAGATAAAGCGGGGCCCGATTCCAAGTGCTGAATATCAGCATTGATTTTTGTCAAAACGTTGGTTTTAAAGGTCTCAATAAAACGCCTTTCCACACTTGCTACAGCATTTTTATTGACCTGTTGGTTGAATTTTGCAATGTCTAACTGGGTATCCGCGGCTTCTCTGCCCGTGCCAGAGCGGATATACTCCTGCTGCAAATCAGACAATTGAGAGCCTACCCGAAGCTCTCCTGCCGCGCTCACCTCTTGCCCATTGAGCATGCTGGTGTGGTGAATTTTGGCTTGAGAAATGACCGTATGTCCATCGGGCAAATGAAGATCCCGTTTGCTTTGATCCAGGGCATAAATCTCGCCAAGGGGACTCATGACAAAGATCATACGGTTAAACTCTTTGGCCCCAATTTTGATCGCCGTACCAAATGCCCCCGGATTTGCATTTGTGCTGAGGGGCTCCAAAGTACTCAAAAGCGATTCCAAACGGGGCATCGTCTGACTTTCAACCGATTTCAATGTCTTTTCTGCCTCTGCAATTTCAAGTGGACTGGCATTTCGAGCCAGCAACGCCTGGTGATTTTTCCAGGCCCTGTGCAGAGGTGCAAAGATTGTGTGAAAGGTATCGCGTTCTTTAAGACAAGCAGCGAGTTCTTTTTGCACCCCTTGGCGCAAAGCGGGGTTTGCACTGACAGTCGGATCCGCCAGTTGCTTTTCGAGCATTTGCACACGCTCTCCCAACGCCTCATATTTTTTTTGCAAGGTCGTGTTGGCTCGGCCATGCTCAAAAGTCACGCGGTTCAATACTTGCGCCACTTCACTCTTGAAAAACAGGGTTTCTTGGCCTCCCCGATATTCAAAATAATCTTCCATGGCGGGCTGAACGCCCATGCCACCTGAGACCTTCGGTTCTTGTTGCTGAAAGCGGGCTTCAGCACTTTTGGTTGTGAGCGTTTCCGCCAGTTCAGGGGTCGCCTTGGGCCATTTTGTTTGAGGATTTACGGCAGGGGGAGCAGCGCTTACTGGGGTCGCCGTAGCCGGGACAGTTGTTACAGGGACCTCTTTTGCAGAGGTATTCAAATAGCCCAAATCACCCCCTCCATTTTCCGGGTTCGGGGCATTTGGATCCAAGTATGAAGACACAGATTCCGGCACTTCTGTTTCTGGATCATCTAACTCTGGTTCTGGGGACCTTTGCTGCCGATTTTGCTGCTGTCGATGCCCGCCTTCACGCTCTTTTTCCTGTTCGCGGGGCCGCTCCTGTTCAAGTTTTTCGGGAGTTTTCTCTAAGCTGGGAGCCTCAGGTTCAGGTGCTGTTCCACGCTCGTCCAGGGACTCTTTTTTAGTGCTTTCCTGGGTTTCGTTTTTTTCAGAAGGCCTCTGATCGGCTTCAAGCGGTTCATTTTCCAAGTCAGGTCGCTCGGCTGATTTTTTTGCGGGATCTGCATGTTTGGCCAAGAGATTTAACTTGGGCTGAGTACCTGTCTGTACCGCTCCCTTTTTCCAAATCGTTTGGGTTATTGTCTGTTGTTGTGCTGGGGAAGACATTTGTCTGAGTTTTTGAATATTTTTACTGGCCACTGTTTTTTGCAAAAATTTACTTGGATTTGCAGTGGGGGTGGCTGGTTTGGCCGTATGGGGTTGTAAAGTGGGCGATACAGGTGCTTGAATCGGCTTGGCTGTGACTGGCAGCGATTGAGAAGAGGGGGGCAAAGAAGGCGGTGTGGGCCCTGTGATCGGCATAAACAATAACTCCTTTAGATTTGATCGAGATAATCTTGAATCTGGCTAATTTTATCTGTCATGGCTTCATATTTGGCAATCAATGAGCTGACATCGAATTGCTTCAGCTCGTATTCATCCAATAAATCAGCAAGTGAATCACAGTCTTCCAGCAAAACGTCAAAACGCGCCAGCGAAAAGCTGAGGGGTAAAGCGCCATTTTGGACTTCAAAACTCACGATTTGGGCATCAAGCCACTCCGTTTGAGCCAGTAAAGTCTCTTCGAGATGCACCCATTGCCAGGAGAGATTCAATTGGGTCTGGGCCCTTTGCAAAAGGATATCCAAAGGTCTGAGCATTTTTTGCAGTTCCGAACAGTCTATCTCCACCTCAACCAACCCCATTTTGTGCTGCAAACTCATTTGGGTTTCTACCCACTGACGGTATTTCCGCTCCATCTGCTCAATTTTAAATTTTTCATTGCTGACCATAAAGGTCTGAGGAGGCAAGGCAGAAACCTGCTGAATTTCACGAATGATCAACGCCTGCAATTCATCGTAAAGCTGATCATAATTGGGCTGGGCAGAAACCACTGCTAGAGGCAAAGCATTGGACAGCGGAGCAACTGGATGGGGGGGGGGCGACAAGCAGGAGCAAAGTCTGGACATCTTGGTTTTGGGGTTCGAGCTCTAAAGCTTCTTGAAGATAGGGCAAAGCCCCTAACGGATCGCCCAATACCCAAAGCAAATAGCCCATGCCAATATAGGCTTCGGTCTCCCGATAATTGAGCCGCAAGGCTTCCATCAAATACTCACAGGCCTCAACCAAGAGAGCCCGGTCGGAAAAACCCTCTGCCTGTGCATCAGCCAAACACTCCAAACCACAGCGCAGCAGGTCTGCAGCTGCTTCATGGCGCTCCTGTGAAATCTGTTCAGTTTTTTGCTTGTATGTGTGAAGTGCCTGTAAATCCATACTGTTAATTTTAGCAAAACAGGAACCAATCAGTGACATTTATTTTACAATTCGGCCTAACCCCTTGCCTTCTCTCAGCAAACCAGCCGCCAGAGGTGAAGGTATCAGCTATAATACAGCATCCTGTTTTGGAGGGCCCTGCCATGTCCGTCTATATTCTCTACCACGCCAATTGCCCCGATGGTTTTGGTGCCGCTTGGTCGGCCTGGAAAAAATTTGGCGCAAATGCGCATTATTTACCCGTCAAACACGGCCATGCCCTGCCTGAGATTCCCGACCATTCCGAAGTCTACATTTTGGATTTTGCCTATGATCGCAAAACCCTCGAAGCCTTGGCACAGCGCTGCCAACTGAAGGTCTTAGATCACCACAAAACGGCATTGGCAGACCTCAAAGGTCTGCCTTTTGCTGAATTTGACATGCACCGCTCGGGTGCGGTGATGGCCTGGCAATACTTTCACCCCGAACAAGAAGTCCCTCTTTTGCTGCAATATGTACAAGACCAAGATATCTGGACCTGGGCCCTGCCCGATGCCAAAGCCATTTGCACAGCATTGGGGGTCTATCCGATGGACTTTGAGGTCTGGAGCCAATTGGAGATCGAAACTCTGCGCCAAGAGGGCCACACCACACTGCGGTTCAAAGAACAATTGATCAACAATTTGATGCAGCGGGTGGATTGGGTTCGCATTCAAGGACACCGGGTACCAGCGGTCAACACCCCACTTTTCGCTTCTGAATTGGGCAATAGCCTCTGTTTAAAATACCCCGAAGCAGCTTTTGCTGTGGCTTATGCCGATCAAAACGGTCTGCGCAAATTTAGCCTGCGCTCAATCGGAGAATTTGACGTAAGTACCGTTTGTCGGGCCTATGGCGGCGGTGGCCATCGCAATGCGTCTGGATTTGCCTTGCCTTTGGACAAGGTCAAAGAACACGTTTTGAGCGGGGATTAAAACATGGAATTGCGTGATTTTGGAACAAGTGGGCTGAGAGTAAGCCCGTTGGGTTTTGGTGCCGGGCAAATCGGGGGAAACGCTCAAACAGAAGCAGAGATCGAAAAGCTGCTCCATGGGGTACTCGATTTGGGCATCAACCTGCTCGATAGCGCACGGGGCTATGGCGCGAATCTGAAGCCCGCATTGGCAAGTTCTTAAAGCCACGCCGTGAGCAATGCCTGTATTCCACCAAAATTGGCTATGGTGTGCCTGGCTTTGCCGACTGGACGGGTGCAGGCATTACTGCGGGTGTCGATTATGCGCTTAAACTCATGCAAACCGACTGGTTGGATATTGTACACCTGCACTCCTGCCCGCTAGAGACCCTGCAAGAGGGAGCCGTAATCGAAGCCCTTCAGGCCGCAGTAAGGGCGGGAAAAGTACGTGTAATGGCCTACTCTGGCGAAAATGAGCCCCTGGCCTGGGCAATTCAATCGGGCTATTTTGGCAGTGTGATGACTTCGGTCAATCTCTGTGATCCCTATAGCCTACTGCAACTCTTGCCCGAAGCACAAAAACGCGGTCTGGGGGTGATTGCCAAACGGCCTTTGGCAAACGCCTTTTGGCGATTTAATAGCCGGCCCGAGGGCGATTATGCCGAAACCTATTGGCTGCGTTGGCAAAGCCTGGGATTGTATTCAGATGATCTGCCCATGGCAGAACTGGCTATCCGTTTTTCGGCCTTCGCGCCTGGCGTGAGCAGCTGTATTGTCGGCAGCCGCCAATTGGGGCATTTGCAGGCCTTAAAGACAGCCCTTGAACAGGGACCTTTGGAGGCCACAACCACAGAGATATTATTGAAAGCCTATGCAGAAAAAGCCCAAAATTGGCGGGGAGAAGTCTGATGAAAAACTGTCCAGTTTGTCAAAGAGTTTTGGTTAAAAAAACCGATAAAAGCCTGACCTGTATGTTTTGCGGTTGGAAGGGAAAAGCCAATACCTCAGAATTAAAAGCCGAAGCCCTTGAGAAAAAAACCGAAAAACCCAAAATTGAAACAGATCCGCATAAACTGGCCCAACAACAGCTCCAAAATGAAAATTCAAAACTGCCACAAATCGTGCTTTTGGCAGCCATTGGCATCACTTTTATGGGCTTTTTATCCAGTCAAATGTTCAAAGATTCTGCGGCAAATAAAAAAAATACAGAGCAATCAGCCAGCCCCTCCGCCTTAGAGCCAACGCCCACACCTGTGATATCAGCGAGCCCCAGTTCAGACAGCGCAACGTCTGGCACTGGCAACCCAAACACAGAAGCCAGCCCCAGTGTCAATCCCGCCAACAGTTCCAGTCCTTCAGGAACACCCAGTTCCACGGGTGCTAACAGTTCTGATGGTTTATCAAGTTCGACCAGTCCCAGCCCATTAGGATCAGCCAGCTCAGATAATTCAGCCAGCAGTTCAGCAAGCAGTTCAACAAGCTCAGGCACCCAACCCAAAGAGGGATTTTTGGTCTCTCCCCCGCCGGCCCAAGAAAATACAGGCACAGCCCCGAATTCAGCCCCGAATTCAGCCCCGAACACAACAGCTGGCACTCCAGCACCGATCCTATCGACGATTGCCACAACACCCCCAACGGCGCCTTAAACCCGCGAAGCACGCAAAGTTTTGAAAAAATCCGCCAATTGAGCCTGGGCTTCAGCTTCGCAGATGCCGCCCAAGACCTCAATCTGTTCAGCAGGAAAAAGACTTAAAAAATCGCAGACACTGCCGCAGGCCCCCCATTTGAGATTGCTGGCGGCAAAGACCACCCTCCCCAAATGGCAATGCATCAGGGCCCCCATGCACATGGGGCAGGGTTCCAAGCTGACAAAGAGGGTACTTTCCCGCCACTGGGCCTGACTCAAACGCCCAGTGGCAGTAGCCAAAACGCGCATCTCAGCATGTTCCAGTGGTTTTTCGCTGTGTTCGGTGAGGTTGTGATCGGCTGCAATGATTTGGTTTTGCCAAACCAAAACCGCCCCCACGGGCACTTCACCAGATTTCGCCGCCAAAGCAGCCTCTGCCAGGGCCCTGCGCATCCAGCCCTGTAAATCCATTATATGAGCCTGCTATTTTTTGCCATGTTTTTCTTTGAGAAAACCAAACGAGGCATTGATCAGCGCCATTACACGGGTGGCTGTCTCACGTTCTTCAGCATTTTGAAAGCGATCGGGGTGGTATTTGCGCGCCAGTTTTTTATAGGCTTTTTCTATTTCTTCCCAAGAGGCAGATGGAGCGATTTCGAGGGTTTTGTAAGGGTCGTACCCCTGATTGTCGTGATACGTATTCTGGCTGTGGGTGCGGTGTTGTCCACTGTTTTGTTGAGAATACCCGTGGCCATTTTGGCGTTCGTATTCGCGGTCAAAGGCCTCGCGGTAATTGTCATAACCAGGCTGGTGGCTAAACCAAGCTTTAAATTCGTCGCTCAGTTCACGGTCCGGTTGGTGTCGATGTGAGATCTCGGCTTTGGCCAGATTGACCAGCCGTTTCAGAATATCTCCCATGGTTATCAGGGCTCTCCTTTGGATAAGTCAGAACAGTATAGGCGAATTCACGGTAAGTGGAAAGTGAAGGCCCGCCAATCTGCTCCTGTAATAGCGCCAAGACCTGTTGGACTTGGGGCTGAACTGCGTTTTCACGGGGTGAATAAGACTCCTTGCGCAAAGGGCTGATGCTTTCAACGCTCAGCCCGTCTTGCTTGAGGGCGGCTTGCAATTGTTCGGGGGTCAAAAAACTGAACATATCAAAGGGTTTAAAACCCCAAAGCTCGTTGTCCCAGGAACCATTGAGCAGGCGCATGATCACCGATTCGTGGCGGGGATTGTAGATAAAGTAGAGCAAGCGCCCGCCCGGTGCCAGAGCCCGATTGAGTTGTTTAATCAGGGATTGAGGGCTGCCCGGCCGCTGCTCTAGGGCAAAATTGCAGATGATCAAATCATAACTGTCTTGAAAGGTTTCATCGTTGATCTGCCACGGCTTGACACGGGTGACTTGCAATTCCAGTTCAAGCTCTTCGAGCACCGAACTGACCGTCATGCGGGTAAATCCCGAAATTTCAAGTACTTTTTGGCCCTGGCTCAGGCCCTTTAGCGCTTCGGTATAAATGGGCTCCTGATAGCCCACCAAGCGGCGCTCGTGTTCTTCCATGCTGATGCCAAGATTGTTGCGGTCCATGACGCTGCAGAAATGGGTATAGGCTTCTTTGAAGGTCTCAAGCGAATAGTTTTCATTGAAAAAGAGGTAATCGCGTTTGTCCATATCGAGATAATTAAACGGACGCCAGTCTTCGATCTCATTGTGAACAATTCCGCGTTGTACAGCTTCTTCCCAGAATTTGGTGCCGGGGAAGGGAGTCAGGCGAAAGACCCCGGCCATCGACATGGGCGGATAATTGCCGCGAATAAACCAATAGGCCTGTTGTAACTCAGAATAGGTTTCGGTCGGTGTGCCGATGATAAAATAGCCACCCATGCGAATTCCGTGGCGGGCACAGATGTCAATGGCCCTCACATTTTCGGAAACCTTGTTGCGTGGGCCTTTGAGGTATTCCAATTGGCGCTGCACCCCCGACTCCAAGCCAAAGGTGACAATTGAGACGTTCATATCGCGCATCAACATCGCCATTTCGTCGCTGAAGACACTGGCTTTGGCCATGCAGACAAAAGACACTTTTTTGTGTAATTTGGCAGCTCGGATGCCCTGGGTGAGTTCATACAGCCGTTTTTTGCTCAGGGCAAAGAGGTCATCATGAATCGAAACACTCTCTTGGCCAGGGTTGTGCCGCAAGATATCTTCAATTTCACTTACCACGCGGTCGACCGAATGGTAGCGCACTTTTTGCGTCTCCATACTAAAAATACAAAAAACGCATTTAAACGGACAGCCTCGCGAGGTATAAATCGGCTGAGGCCAGTTGATCACCGATTGTTGCGGCGGCCACCAGGTCTTCATAATACTGCGATCAGGGGGCAGGATTTGATCCAATTCCATCAGGGTCTCTCGGGGCTCTGTCACCACCCGCTGGCCCTCATGCCAATAGACCACCCCTTTGACCGCATGCAGATAATCGGGGGTTAGGCGCTGTTTTTCAGCCAATTCCAGCAATTCAACGAAGGTCTGTTCCCCTTCGCCGACCACACCCAAATCAAAAATCGGGGCCAGGGTGGTGGGCAAAGCGTTGATGTGGGGCCCCCCCAACCAGATCGGGACCTCTTTGCCGAGGTAGCGGCGAATGTGGTGAGCCGCTTCAATCGATTGGCTATAGGTTTCGGTAAAGGCGCGAATGCCGACAATATCTGGTTTGGCTGCGATCACGCGATCGGGATCCACCTCGATACTGATTTCCACTTCGGGAAAACGGGCCTTGGCTGACGATGCCAGATAGGCCAAGCCAATGGGCCCACTGGAGAGGTTGTGGTATTGGTGGAAATCAGAGATATTCAGGAAGGTGATGCGCATTCAACGCTCCCGTCGGTGCAGATTACCTCTATCTTACCTCAGGAAGCAGGCCGGTTTAAAGCCCCAGTCTTGAGACTCAATCGTCTTCATCCAAGCGATGGGGAATTCCCAACCAGCCTTTGTACTTAAAAAAGAGCAATAGACCAACAACTGTGGCGACCATCAAAAGCAGGGCAAAGGGATAGCCATAATACCAATTGAGTTCGGGCATATTCCAGGGGGAGAGATCGGTTTTAAAATTCATACCATAGACACCGACAATAAAGGTCAATGGAATGAAGATCGACGACATCACAGTTAAAAAACGCATGACTTCGTTCAAACGCTGGCTGGAACTGGCCATCGCCATTTCCATCAATGAGGTCGCCACTTCACGGTAAGTGTCGAGCATATCCATCAACTGAATGGTATGGTCATAACAATCACGGAAATAAACTTTGGCATTATCACCAATCAACTCCTGACTGCCGCGCATGAGTGAGTTAATCACGTCACGCAGGGGGCGAATCGCCCGGCGCAGCAAGAGAAATTGGCGTCGAATTGAATAGATTTCTGCCGTCAATTGGGTATGTGGATGCGCCAAGATCTCATCTTCGAGGTCTTCCAAACGAGAGGCAAATTTCTCCAAAAGGGGAAAATAATGATCAACCAGGGCATCCAAAAGCGCATAGAGCAAATAGTCTGCGCCAAAATGTCGAAGTTTACCCAAATTATGGCGTAAACGTTCACGCACAGGGTCAAAGGTATCCCCTGGCAGGCCCTCTTGAAAAGTCAGTAACAGGTTTTGACCGAGAAAAAAACAAATTTGCTCACCACTGTGTCCCATCACTGATTGGGGCATGCGGGCCACAACAAAAAGCAATTCCCCATACGACTCGAGTTTGGGGCGTTGATGCACATTGATCACGTCTTCGAGAGCCAATGGGTGCAAGTGGTAACGCTCTCCCACGGCCTGCAGGACCGCTGCATCACCCAGGCCTTCGATATTGATCCAGGTCACCTCATCGAGTTGCTTGGGGTCAGGCAAATCCCTGGGCTCTGAAATTTCCCATTCCCGACACGAATCAGGCCCGTAGGCCAAAACTTGAAAGCGCGGGGTTTGTGCCGCCGGATGCGGCACCAGGGTTCCTGGCATGGCCCCAGGCGGCGAGCGACGTTTAAAAAACTTCAGTGATTTTAAGTCAGAAGGAAGATCTTTGAGTTTAACCGCGGGGTGAATCGATCTGCGAGACATTACTCAAAAAGCATTTCTTCTGATTTAGAAAGGCAAACCTGCATTGACACTGATGGTCACTCCTTCAAGCAATTGCTCAGGTGACCAGCGGTGACTGCGATAGCCAATTTCTGCACGGACAATCCCATAAGGGGGAACAGCGATGCCCAAACCCGCTTTTGCACTCCAGCCCCAAGCCAGGGGATAACTGACGCTGCCAGCAAGAGAGGCAAAAGGCGAAATCACGCCCATAATATATTCCTGAAAGCCAAACCATTTGGGTGTAACTCTGACGCCCACATCGAGCAAAAACCCTTTGTACTGGCCTTCGGAGATCAGTATCATGGGACGGGCCTCTAAGCCACTTGTACCAAGATACAAACCAGCCAATAAACTTGTACGGCTGTCGGTCAGGTCCGTGGGATAACCCGGACCACGAATGTAACCCAATTCAGCAACTCCGCCTACCAAAATTTCAGCTTGGGCGGGCGCTGAAAAAAAGAGGGGCACAGTGGCCAAGAGGATCAGACAGGGTATTTTCAAAAATCTATTCATACTCTGCATCATAACACTGCCCTGGGGATTTTGTCCCATCGCTAAAAGCGGGATTGATCGGAATCAATTTCGACTTTGATAGCTATCATGCCTCTCTTGAAGCAAAAGCCCCATGATAAATGTACTCCCATCAATTGAGAAAGCGAGGAACTGACATGTGAATCCCCCCTTCTACCCTGAATACCTGAGACAAATCAGCGCAAAGATAGCCCACACACCAGCAGAACAATTGTTTGTTTGGTTCATGACGGCAGATGCGGCCCTTTTTTTAAGTTTTCTGGCAGCGTTTTACCTCAATCAAGCCCAAGATCCCAGTTTAATTTCACTGGGTGGCCTGCCTGTCTGGCCTTTACATTGGACCCTGTTTAATTTTTTATTTTTGGGGGCCAGCCTGCTGTTTTTATTCCGCGCATTTGTGGCTATTTTTGGCCCCCAGCAACGCCATAAAACTTCAAAATGGTTGGGTTTAAGTGTCTGGAGTGGCAGCATTTTTACGCTGTTTCAGAGTGTCGAATGGCTGCAATTGTTCATGTTCGGGATCCACGAGCCCCTCAACATCATGTCGACTTTTTTTTATCTATTGATCGGCGGCTATGCCCTCCATCTCTTGGCTGGACTGATTGCCTTAAAAGCGGTGCAGCGCAATTTGGCTTTAAATAATTGGATGTTGCAGCCTTTTTCACATGCCCGGGTTATTCTCGGCCAAACGCACCTGGCTTTGGTTGGTGCTTGCTGGAGTGGCCTTTTGCTCTTGTGGCCAGTCTTATACTATTTAACCTACCTCAGTTAAGCCCAGTGAAAACCAGTACCCACTGGGGTATTTATATTGAGTTACTTGAATAGAGTCATATAAGGGGTATATACTATTAAAGCGAGGTACAATTCCTCAGCCGTGATCACACAGGTAAAATCCGAATGGCCCACCACAACCACGATTGCTCCCATTGTCAGGCCCGTCAAGCCAATCCGATGCGCAATTTGTCTACGGAACAGGTTGATGAGCTTTCTCAGTGCAAGCTTGCTCACAGTTATAAACCCGGTCAGGTGATTTTTTACGAGGGAAACCGCCCCTTTGGGGTCTATTGTCTGGAAAAAGGCAAAGTCAAACTGACCAAATACACGCCCGATGGCAAAAGTTATATCATTCGTCTGGTCAAAGGCGGGGATTTGTTGGGTTACCGTTCATTTTTGACCAATGAACCCTATTCCGCAACAGCGGAAGTGATCGAAGAGGCCACAGTCTGTTTTTTGGATCGCAATATTTTTTTACAGTCTCTGCGCCAAAACCCTGCTTTTGCCCTGGAAATGCTCGAACAACTGGGCTCAGACCTCAAACATGCCGAAGACAAAGCCCGCGATTTGGCCTACAAATCGGTTCCCGAGCGTTTGGCTGAATTACTTTTTTCACTCAAAGAATCGTATGGCCAAGACACACCCGAAGGCATTCGCCTGGATATTCGCCTGACCCGTGAAGAATTGGCCAGCATGTTGGGCACCACGATCGAAACCACTGTCCGCAACCTGACCCGCTTTAAAGAAAAAGACCTGATCAGCTTCGACAAAAAATACATTGTCCTGCGTGACCTGACTGGTCTGGGTGAATTTTTGCCTCAGATCTAAGCTTTAGACAGGCTCGGGTGCTGAGGATACAAGGGAAGTGTGACAATAAATGTGGCCCCGTTTCCCAGGGTACTTTCGACCCGAATCTGGCCTTGGTGTAACTCGACCATTTGTTTGGTCAGAGCCAAGCCCACCCCATTTGAACTCTCTTGGGCGGTGGGTCTGGCCGTCAACCGTTGAAAATAACCAAAGAGCCGGGCTTTATCGGCTTCGGCAAAACCGGGGCCCGAATCCTGTACGCGCATTTCCAATTGTTCCCCTTGCACACTAAAAAAGACATCTATTTGCCCTTGTGTTGGGGTATATTTAACCGCATTGCTCAGCAAATTATCGAGAATCTGATTCAAACGGTAAGGGTCTGCCTCCAACCAAATTTGAGGGGCAGCCAAGTGCAGTTGAAAACGCTGTTGCTTGTGAAGCGCCTGTTCTTTGTAGAGTTGAAACAGGGGTTGCAGTGCGGCAATCACATCGATCGGCTGCAATTGTAATTCGACTTGGCCCAATTCCAGTGCGGCTTTTTCCAAAAAGGTATTGATCATTTCCAACATATTCTGAGTCATATGTTGAATGGAATCCATAAACTGCTTGGCTTCGGAGCTAAGGGAGGTGGCTGGGTCCATTTCCAAGAGCTTCAGATAGCCTTGCACGGCACTGAGTGGGTTGCGCAAATCATGGGCTGCCAGACCCAAAAACTGATTTTTAATTGCCAAAGCCTGGGTTAATTCACAATTGGTCTGAGAAATAGTATCTCTGGCTTTTTTGAGTTCCAAATGGGTTTTGACCCGCGCGATCAACTCTACCGGATTAACCGGCTTTTGCAAATAATCCACACCACCGACATCAAAGGCTGTCATAACACTCATTTCATCGGTTTTTCCGGTCAGAAAAATAATTGGAATATCCCGCTTCTCAGGGTGTGCTTTGATCGCTTTACAGACCTCAATCCCATCCATATCTGGCATCATAATATCCAAGAGAATCAGGTCAAAATCATTGGCCAAAACCTGTTCCAGCGCTTTTTTGCCCGAATTGGCAAAGGAGACATCATAACCTTCAGGGCCCAAAAGGCCGGCCACCAAACGAATATTGGGCGCAATATCGTCGACCACCAAGACATTAATCTGTTCGTTCATCAGTCAGCCTCTGTTTTAATTAGGGTTTCAAGTTGGGAAATAAGAGTCGGATAGTTTTGCAGTCCCTGCTCAATTCTATCACTGTCAAAACTATCCAAACGCTCAGAAAAATCTTCAGCATAGGCTTTTAAGAGCCCCAGTGGAAATTCCAGGCTCAAGCGCAAAAGCGTTCCAGAGAATTTCTCCAAGAGGTTCATTTTTTGATTTTTGCTTAAAATGCGCTGCACCTCACTCAGCTCAGACTCCAGGCGCTGCAATAATTCAGGCACACGGCTGAGGTCTTCGCCCGCCTGATCGGGGCCAGGTTCAGGCGGAGAGAGCTGCAATTGCTGGTAAGGCAGAATTTTCATCAGTTCTTTGTAGATATTGTCGAGTTTGGCAGGCTTGCGCAAGAAAGCGTTAAAGCCGCTTTCTTGCAATTTATAGATTTCGTGGTCCATCACCGAGGCCGTCAAGGCCACGACCGGAATTTGAGCCGTCCGCGGGTTCTGGCGCAGGGATCTGAGTTCTTCAAAGCCATCCATGACCGGCATACGGATATCCGTAATAATCAAATCGGGCGGATTTTCGGTCGCCATTTGCACCGCTTCCAAGCCATTTTCAGCCTGCCGAATCTCAAAGGGCTGATTGCCAAAGATCTCTTTGATCAGCTCGCGGTTGACTTCGATATCATCCACAATTAACAATTTAGCGGGCTCAAACTGTATTCGTTCCAAATCTGCATTTTTGATCCGGCTTTTGGCCTCACTGGCAGAGATACTTACACCCGTAAAAAAGACCTTAAAGACCGAACCTTCACCAAAATTACTTTCGACTTCAATCGTTCCGTCCATCATGCTGACGAGTTTACGCGAAATCGAGAGCCCCAAACCTGTTCCACCGTATTTCTGGGCATCTTGTTTCTTCTGTTGGGTAAAAGCCTCAAAAATGCTCTTAAGCGCGTGTTTGGGTATGCCCACCCCTGTGTCTTCAACACTGATCACCATGTCCACTTTGCTGTCGTCAAATTCGTTGATGATGCTGCTGGCAGAGACTTTGACATGGCCCCGGTCGGTAAATTTGAGCGCGTTGCCCATCAAATTAAACAAAATCTGGCGCAGACGCACTTCATCGAGAATCAGACACTCGGGCAAAACTGGGTCA
The DNA here is from genome assembly GCA_051715345.1 of Candidatus Blackallbacteria bacterium. GTDB lineage: Bacteria > Cyanobacteriota > Sericytochromatia > UBA7694 > UBA7694. The sequence goes on along the minus strand of JBPXJQ010000010.1, from coordinate 7,085 downwards.
ATATCCAGAATCAGCTTCACGTTTTTCTCTTCGGCTTTGGCCCCAAAGATGTTGATCACCTCTTCGAGCAGATCGCGCAGGGCCACCGGCTCATATTGCAGGTCCAATTTGCCCGCCTCGATTTTGGAGAGATCGAGTACGTCGTTGATCAAGGTTAACAGGGATTGCCCACCGGCTTTGATGGCCTGGAGATAACTCAATTGTTGCCGATCTTTGAGCGTGCGTGAGAGCAACTCGGTAAAGCCAATCACGGCATTTAAAGGTGTGCGAATTTCGTGGCTCATATTGGCCAAAAATTCACTTTTGATGCGATTGCTGTCCATGGCCTGTTGGGTTGCCTCTTCGGCAATCTGGTTTAAACGCACCAATTCATCAAGCATTTTTTGTTTTTCCGATAAAATCGAAGCAAATACCAGCGAGGAGATCATAAAAAAGGCCACAAAGAGCTGTTCGGTGATCAAGACAAATTCAGCCGGAAAGAGCGTAAAGGGCCCAATGCCTTGGACAGTGGCCCACAGTGCCAGTAGCGAAGACGAAAACCCCACCAGCACAGCTCCTGATTCGCCAAAGAGAATGGCTGCCAGCATCAGGGCGCAGTACAAGAGCCAGAGCATCGGATAGCGGTGGGTCAATGGAGAGAGAAAGACCACAAAGACAATGGCCGAATAGATGCCGATAAATCCCAGGGCCTTGAGTAAGCTGTTTTTACCAAAGGCCCGCCCCCGCTCGTTCAGGAGCACAATCATCAGCGGGGTAATACTCAGGGCGCTGGCATAATCACTCAGCCACCAATTGCGCCAGAGCAAAAATAGCCCACCCGACCCAACGGCACCTTCGAACATCACGATCGGCAATGAGAGCGTCGCACCAATCAAAAAGGTCAAAGCTGTCAGGCCAACATAGGCCAAAATATGGCTCATTTGGCGAAAAGGATTGGCTGTGCCCACAAGCAAGGTAACCGCAAAATAGCCTGCAGAGAGATTGAGGGTGACGGCTGTGGTCAGTAAAAACCACATCAGCAGATGGACAAAAATCGAATCTTGGCTGGCCTGGGGAATAATTACATAGCTGAAAAAATCAATTTCAGCCACGGCAATGCTGAGAAAAATCGCGGGAATAAATCGCGCGCCCCGCAGCAGAAGCACTGCCAAGGCAAAACCAGCGCCCAACCAAATCGGGGTCGAAGCTGTGCCGGGAATGACAAAAGACATACTAAAGGCACCGCAGTATTTATACCCCAAAACATAGAGCAGCGATTCGAGCAAATAAAGGAAGCCATTCCAAGCGGGGCGCTCTGCCAACCAACTTTGAAGGCGTTCAAAATAGACAGTGGCTTGCCCAGGCTTGTTCAAAAAAATAGTCACACCCCATGTATTTTCAGCTTGTTCTGTTAATTTCATTATACTGAGAAAGGGATCTTTGCGCTTGCGATTAAATTCGTTATGCTGTGGCTATGAATAATCCCAACCCTGAAAATAAATCATCGTTTCTCAAAGGCTGTTTAATTGCCGTGGGTATTTTTGTGATCTTGGGGGCTGTCGGCGCCTTTTTTACGTTGCGTGGCCTGGGGGATCTGTATAAAGAGGCCTCCAAAGAAGTGGAACAGGAAATCCGCAAAGTAGAAGATGCCTTGCGTGCCAAACCCGAATCTGAATTTCAAAGATTGAGTCTGGCAGACTTGGTTAAAGCCCGCACTGACAATGCCCAAGCCGGCAAAGAAGCCTATAACAACAAATACCTGCTGCTTTCAGCCCTGGTGGGTGAAACTGGCAGTCTCGCAAAAAGTAAAATACCCATCCAATTGCCCGTGGATATTATGATCTTACAGCCCAGCACAGCCAAAGTGCTGCCCGAAAATGCCACCTTGGCCTGCCTCTATTCTGCCGCTCAAAAAGAGCGCTTTGGGGCACTCCAGGCACGGGCTGAGGTTGTGGTGCGGGGCAAATTGGAAATTGACGAAGACGGAGACATGAGCCTCACGCCCTGTGTCTTAGAGCCTTAATCCAAAACCACTTTATAACGCATCAATCGAGGAGCGCCGGTATCTCGTGCGCATTTGCCGGGCAATTAAATTGTGCCCGGCATGGGCGCTGGGGACCACATAGCTCTGGATCGATTGAACTTCAAAGGGAAACTCCCCCAATTTTTGCTGCAGGGCGTCGAGATAGGGCTGGAGCCATTCTTGAATCTGGCGTTTTTCAACCCCCAAGCGAATGCGCAGCTCCTTGCCGCGCATATTGAGCGAAAAGACCAGCGTGCCCAAAGTATGGGTGCGAATATTGAGCTGAATCAGAGTCCCCTTTTGCCCATTTCGGCCCTGTCCACCTTCTTCGTCGGTTTGGGGCCGAATGCTGATCTCAACGGGATAGCCCAGACTCTGAATAAAAGCCGGAATCAACATTTGAGCAGAATGGGTCTGTGCAGCCCCTTTCTGTCCTTCAGTTTGAACCCCCGGTCCCGGATCACTTTGCATAAAGAGCTGCAAGCTGCTCAATTGCTCTTCCAAATGTTGGGCCTGCTGCATAAAGCGGCGCAAGATCTGCTGAGTTTCTTCGCGCAATTCAGGCTGCTTTTCGGCAATTTGCCGGGCCATGCCCTTGAGCTGCCGCAAGACACGGGCCAACCAGCTCTCTCCGGGCTGGGGAAGCTCTCCACCCGCTTCGACCAGTTCAGCTTCAGCCCTGTCGAGTTCGGACTTAAAGCGGGTTTCTTCGGTCTGCAATTGCTCTGAGAGCCCAATCAGCCAAGGGCCTAACTGGGCTTGCTGCGCAGGGGAGAGCAGTTGTTGCCAGTGTTGAAGGTGGTTTTGTACGAGCAATAAAAAGGCCTGGGCCAATTGGGTATAGCGCAAAGAGGCTGGCAAACTGGCTTGGAGCAAGCCCAAAAGATGGGCCAGGGGCTCTTGTACAGGTTGGAGCAAGGCGCGGGGATTGAGATCGCTGTGCAGCAATTGTTGGACTTTTTCCAATTGGGCCGGGGTTTTGGGTAAATTGCTCTGCAAGAGATAGCGCAGACCTTCAAAGGTTTCTTCGGAGACCTCACCCGGAAATTCGGCCAAGAGCTGACTGGCAGTGGCTTCAGCCTCTGCTTCGAGCTGCCAGCCCTGGGGTTTGAGCAATTGATTGAGACTGGCCTGTTTGCCCGTTGCTTGGAGCTGTTCTTTCATTTTCGCCAAAAGGGCATCACTCAAAAACAAGAGAATCTGACTAATACTCTTGAAGCGCTCTTGGGGCGGAAGCAAGCGAATGTATTCAGCCAAAATCTGAATATGGGCTGGGATCAACGGCATTTGATTGCGCAGCAAAATACCAATCGAATCGAGCCGATCACGCGAGCCCTCAGCCAACGCCAAAATCTGACGCAAATCTCCCGGATCGTGGAGGGGAATGCCCAAGGCGCGCAGATAATTTTGCAGGCGCTGCAAATCTTCGGGCATGTCCTGAATTTGGCTCAGGCTCTGCAACGATGCTTCTGACAGTTCTTCGGCCTGGGCGGGCAAACCACCAAAGGCCATCATCTTGGCGGGCAATTGCATGGCCTGCTCAGCGCCTTCGAGGTTTTGAAAAAACTGAGCCAATTCTGGGGCCAGACCTGCCAATTTATGGCCCATTTGGCGGGTCAAAAAGGAAAGATCGCGGGGAAGCGCTTGGCTTTGGGTCAATTCAGCCAGAATCTGCCGCAGCTGGGCCGGTAAACGCGCAAAAGACTCTCCTGTACGCGGCAGCAGGGTCAATTCGCCTTCGAGCCCCTCTTCCAATTGTAAAAATCCGGCCTGCATACTGGCAGCCAATTGGCGCAAGGGAGCAAAATCGGCCAAGCTCACAGGCTGGCTGTGGCGCAGCGTATTGAGAAGAGCTTGCCATTGGCGCAGCTGCGTTTGCAGATTTTGCAGCCATTGACTCAAAACCTGCACAGGCCCAGATTGGACTTTGGCCAACAAAGGCAGCAATTGGCCCAATTCGGCTTCCAGCGCAAAAAGACCCGCAAAGGGATTGTTTTGGCCCGCCAGAGATTGGCGCAGTTTGGCCTGATGCCCTTCTCCTGAAAGTGGCTGAGACAAAAATTGTGAGAAAAAATGCAATTCCGCTTCGTTTTCTGCTGCTGCCTGAGCTGAGGAGGGAGACAACTGGCCCGATTGCATTTGTTGGTTAATCAAGGTAATCAATTTGGGACTGAGGAAAGCCAAAATCTGGCTCGCGCTTTGAAAGCGACTTTGGGGGGGCAGGGCCCGGATATAACTGAGCACCAGGGCAATATTCGATTGAATCAGGGGCAGATTGCCTTTGCTGAGCAAAGCCAGGGCATCCAGGCGGTCCCGTGAGCCCCCTGCCATCTGCCACAAATGCTGAGCCCGTGAGGGGTCTGCGTTCAGGCCCCAGAGACGCAAGCGCTCCTGAACCAAAGGCTGGGGATCGCGCAAATGCGGATTTTCAGTCATTAAGCGCACCAGTGCGGCCTGTAAAGCCTCGGGTTGCCCTTGGCTGAGAAATTGTTGGATGGCCTGGGTCAAGCGGTTTTGCAAGGGACTTGAGAGCATCCACTGCTGTTGGGGATAGGCACTCAAATGCCCCAAAGCCGGTTGCAAGAGCTGGGGCAATTGCGCCAGACGGGCCCCGAGTTCAGACGGTGGCTGGGCCCAGAGCTTTTGTGCCGACTGTTGCCAATAGCCACCCAATTCAAAATCTTGGCAAAGTTGATGTAAATCGGCAAATCCCTGGCGGGCATCCGCTGCGGAGAGGATTTGTTTCAACGGTGCGGGCATGTCAGCGGGATAAAAACGGCTCCAGATCTGATTAATTTGGGTATTTTGAGCCTGTGCTGAAGGCTGATTGCTCTGCAATTGCAGCCGCTGGGTCACCAAGTCCACGAGGGCCTCTTGATTAGCTTTGGGCAGCGTCTGAGCACCGGCGGCCAGATAGCGTTCCAAGGCATAACTGATCGCGGGATAAATGGCTTGTAAATTGTTGGCTGTCAACTGCGGTTGGGCCAACAAGAGTTTGGCAATGGGCGGCAAAAGTGACTGCAGGGTTTGGGTGCGTTCAGAGAGCTGAGCCAAAACCAAGAGGCTTTCACGGGTTAAAACTTTCTGCTCATTGGGCAAATTTAATCCCGCCAATAATTGCTCGACCCAGTCCTTGGCACTGAGCTCGGGCCCTGGTAATTGGGTCGCAGCGGCTGTGGCGGTGGGCTGCAAAACCCGCTGCAGGCTGGGATTATTGACTGAAATGGGTGAAGAAGAGGCCAGAGCAGCCCCTGATTTAAGGGCTGATTCGCCTGGGAGTTTCCAGTGTAAATCGGCCATAACCCTGGGCAATAAATAAGATTGGCCCCCTTTGTCAAGCTGTTGGCTGATCACATGCAAAAGCTGCTGTTGGCTCTCTGAACTCAAAACGTGTCCAGGGACCTGTTTGAGCTGGCTCAGTCCCTGTTTGAGCAGCGGAGCCAAATGTTCCATACGCTGCAGAATGGTGTGGGCCTGTGGGCCGCTCAGACGGCTTTGCAGGCGAGACAAAAGCGTCTCTTCGATGCCCGTCTGGGCCCCAAGATTTTCGAGCAATTGCAAGGCCTGCCGCGAGAGTGGCATTTTTTCGAGCAAGCGCTGGGTGCTTTCGGGCAATTTTTCTAAAAACTCGGGCGCCATCGGCGGGGTCGCCAATGGAGCGGCAGACTTTTTCGCCGAAGGCAATTCGGGCAATTGCCAATCTTCGGCGGACATGGTTTCGGCCACCAAAGTCGTGGGGCGGGTCCATTCCAAATTTTTAATCGCCGTGGTTAAAAGCCCCGGTTCGGCACCCGCCTGCAGAGACTGAGCATAAGCCTTGATCAGGTTTTGGCGGCTGTCTAATTTAAGCGTGCGGTTTTCGGGCACTTCTAATTGAGCCAAAGCGGCTTCGAGGCCGGGTTTGAGTTGGGCCAATTGCTGGAGTGTCGCGGCTGGATTTTGGCGCAAAGCTTGCTGCAGACGGGGCAAAAGGCTGCTCAGGGTTTCCGTGCGTTCGCCCAGGGTTTGCAAGAGCAAAATCGCCTCTCGCGAAGGCAGCTCAGCATTTTCGAGATGCAAACGCAGGGGAGCCATGGCCCCCGAGAGCAAGGCTTTCCACTGCCGGTCTTGTTGGGGTGAAAGCCGCATTGTGGCGGTATAACCCTCTCCTGTACGCAGGCGCTCAGCCAATTTTTCTGGCAAGGGTATTTCCAATTTTTCCAGCAGTTCGGGCAGGGGCATTTGGCGTTCTTCGGCGCTGAGTGTGCTCAATTTTTGCTCAAGGGCCTGCAGGGCTTCGGGCGAGAGCGGCTGGCTCAAAGCCAATTGCATCGCCATGGACTGGGCCCGCAGGGGATTGCCTTGAGCGCTTTGCAATAATTGCAGGGCCATAACCTTGCTGGCAGGCAGCCCGTAATTTTTGAGCAGGGCCGTCATTTCTTCTTGGAGCGGATGAATATCCGGCGCTTCTTCATAGGCCTTGGCGATCTCATCCGGGCTCAGGATCGTGATTTGATCACGCTCCACGGCTTGATACAGAGGTGCTTTGCTGCGATCGGGCCCTGTTGGCAGGGGTGCATTCTGGGCAGGCAAACCGGTCGCCAATTTGCCTTTGCCGCCTTTAAAATTGGGCACCGCATGGGTTTGCATCAGAATCAGATCGTTTTCTTCAACCGGGGCGGGGGCATTCTGAGGCTGGGTTTGCTGCTGCTGGGATTTTAACTGTTGAACCCGAGCGCCCAGAATAAAGCGCAACAATTTACTGATAATGGTCTGGCGGGGGAATTTTTCGTAGGTCCGCAGCGCTTCCACAATCGTTTTCATCAGATCCCGTTCGGCGCTGAGGCCCGCTGTGGTGACCAACACGGCTGCTTTGAGGAAATGGTGGCTGGAATCTCGCAGTTTTTGTGAGGCCAATAAAAGGGATTGAACCGTGCCCTGGTGCATCGGCAATTTGTGTTCAAAGAGCAAACGCTGGATATCGGCCTCTTCAAGGGGGACATAGCGATTGGGATCTTCGCCAATGTCTTTGGCATGGGCCATCGAATGCTGGACCTGTTTGAGATCGGGCCGGAAGAGGTGAGCATCACTTTTGGTCTGAAAC
>JBPXJQ010000009.1:0-47324 GCA_051715345.1 Candidatus Blackallbacteria bacterium | reverse complement strand
GAAGAAGTAGAGATGTTGGTCAACCATTTCAGACACCAGACTGGCAATCCAAGAATTGAATCCTTTCTCTCGCTGTACAATCCCAACCTTTGGCTGATTGGCCAGCAAGTAGGCTCCAGTTTGCATGTGATCGCAGAGTATGAAAAGTTTGACCTGGAGCTGAAAATACTCAAAGGAGAGGATTTTTTCTGATGCGGTTGGATATCAAGCTCGATGATTCGATGGTACTCAACTCCCTTCGTCGCCTGCAGCTCAAGACAAGCAACCTCAAGCCTGTGATGTCTGAAATAGGGGAAGAGATGCTGGAAAGCGTCAAGAAGCGTTTCGAAACCAGTACAGGCCCAGATGGTCAGAAGTGGGCAGCAAACAAAGAGAGCACACTCCTGAAAATGCTCAGCCAGACCAAGGGCAATTTCAAAATTAAGACAGTCACAAGTAAATCTGGGAACAAACGGGAAATCAAGGTTGGAGGACTGAGAAAAAAAGGTCAGGAACGTGTCTCTGGTAAAAAGCCTTTGATCGGTGAAAGCAAAGCGCTCTCAGGAACCATAAATTATCGGGCCACATCTGACTCTTTGAAAGTCGGCAGCAACATGATTTATTCGCGTGTCCAGCAATTCGGCGCAGGCAAAGGGGCTTTTGGTTCAACCAAGCGGGGGGCTCCGATTCCGTGGGGCACCATTCCAGGCCGACCATATCTGGGTTTTTCGGATGAGGATAGGTCGATAATTTTGGAGACAGTTGAAAAGTACCTGAAAATGTAAGGGCTCAAATCGCCACAGACCCGTTTGAGAGCCGTTTAAATTTTGTTTTGCTTTGCTTGGTGGTATAAAGAGAGTATTCAGATCTGACACCAGCCTTAAAATCGATTCTACGGCGTCTCGCTATTTTCTTTCTGAACTCCCCCCGGTGTGAAGTATGTCACCACGACACCACACCGTCTTGCCGCCTACGATGGGGGCATGAATCAAGCACTTTCTCCCCAAACACCCACCCACAATCTTCGCCCGGCCCGCATTCACGCGCTGAAAGCTGGCACTTGGCAGAGCTTGGGTGGTGCTGTTTCCCTTTCCCTTTTTGACCTGGCGCATATCGCTGAGTCTTACAATCCCGCTTTACACGAAGCTCCTGTCGTGATTGGCCACCCGGCAACGGATGACCCGGCTTTTGGCTGGGTGCGTTCTGCTGAACTGCAGCCGGACGGTCTTTGGCTGAACACGGAGCTGTTGCCTGAGATGGCCGATCTGGTTAAGCGGAGTTTGTACAAAAAGGTATCTGTATCGCTGTACCCGCCTGATGCTCCTGCCAATCCTGTGCCCGGTGGTTATTCCATCAAGCACTTGGGTTTTCTGGGAGCACAGCCGCCAGCGGTCAAAGGGCTTCAGGGAGTGGTGCTCAATAGCGAGTCTGATCAGACGATTACCATCGAATTCGAGGAGGCCCGTATGGGTGACGAAAACAAAGACCCTGCCGTGGCGCTGGCTGAAAAGCAAGCGAGCTTGGCACAAGAACAGCAGGCACTGACTCAGAAAAAAACTGAGATCGACCTGGCTGAACAAAATTTGACCAAGCGCGAACGCGACCTGCGTCAAAAAGAATGGGGCATCCAGCTCGATTCTCATATCCAGGCTGGGCGCTTGCTGCCCAAAGACAAGGCTCAAGTCTTGGCTTTTATGGAAGGTCTTCATGGCCAAAATGTGGATCTCGGCGAAGGTGAAAAACCCATGCTGGATTCATTCAAGGAATTTTTGGCGGCCCTGCCTGCCCAGGTCAATCTGAGCGAAGTCGCCCCCGCAGACAAGGCGGCCACGCCTCCTGTCGCTGTGAACTTTGCTGCCCCTGCCGGTTATGAAGTAGACGCCCAAAGCTTGGCTCTTCACCAGAAAGCCAAGGAATGGATGTCTAAAAACCCAGGCAAACTCTATACCGAAGCCATTCGCGCTATTGAAGGAGGTGCTGCCTAAATGTCAGCCCAATACCGTTCTGTTCTCACTCTATCTTTGGTTGCTGTGGCTGCCCTGACAGCCAATCGTTTTGTTTCCCCTACCCGTGGCCTGCCTTCGGATGGGGGGAATGCTTTGGGGGTGGCTTTGACCGATGCCGCCATTGGTCAAACAGCCCCAGTCGTTACGCTGGGCACAGCGCCCGCTGAAGCCTCTGCAGCCATTGCCGAAGGGGCCTTGGTCGAAGTGGGTGCCGATGGCCGCATTGAAACCCGTGATGCTGGCGTTGCTGTGGGTCGGGCACTGCAAGAGGCAACCGGCGCAGGCCATGTCATTGAAGTCCTGCTGATCCCCAATTAATCCCCAGAACACAAGGAGAGAAACCCCATGTCCCAGATGAATCCTTCACAGGCCCGTGTCATCGATCCCGTTTTGACAGAAGTGGCCCGTGGTTACAAGCACCCTGAGCGGGTGGGTATGAAGTTGTTTCCCGAAGTGCCTGTGGGCCAGCGCGGAGGGAAAATAATTCAGTTTGGAAAAGATTCTTTCAAGCTGTACCAGACAGGCAGAGCCCCCGGTGGCAATGTGGCTGTCGTGGATTATGGCTATTCAGGGTCCAGTTACTCGCTCGAACAGCACGCCATTTCTGGTAAGGTGCCCATCGAGCTGCTCGAAGAAGCCAAAGCCGTTCCAGGTATTGACCTGAGCAAAGGCGCTGTCCAACAGGCCCAGGATATTATCTCCCTGCGCCTGGAGTACCAGCAGGCCACCATTGCAAGAACAGCGGGCACCTACGCATCTGGCAACAAGGTGACTCTTTCTGGTTCCTCTCAATGGAGCCATGCCGATTCTAACCCCTCTGCAGACATTGAAACTGCCCGTGAGGCCATTCGCGCTAAAACTGGGTTTTACCCCAATATTACACTGCTTTCGCCCAAGGCTTTTTCAGCATTAAAAGTCCACGCCCGTATTCTCGACCGGATGAAATACACAGGTCGGGATTCGCTCACAACAGACATGCTGGCCAAACTCTGGGATATTGACGAAATTGTGGTTGGCAAAGGTGTTACGGCATCGGATGCAGGCGTGTTCTCAGATATCTGGGGCAAAGATGTCATCTTGGCCTATGTCGCTACCGGAAATCTGGCCTCCATGGGTACCCCCAGCTATGGCTATACCTACCGCTTGCGCAATTACCCAATTGCCGAGCAAGGTTATTACGCAGCAGGCAGTCGTTCATGGTTCTATCCCGTGATTGATGAAGTTTCGCCCGTGATTGCAGGGGCTGAAGCGGGCTATCTGATCACGAACGCGGTGGCCTAAGCTCATGAAAGTCAAAGTCATCATTGATTCTCTCAAGCACGACGGCGAGATGGTTGCCGAGGGCGACGTGCTTGATCTACCCAAAGCCCAGGCCCAGGCTCTGCTGGAAAGCGGTGCTGCCCTCGAAGTGGATTTAAACGGCGTTAAAACGGCCAATAAATCCACCAAAAAGACGGAAGCTGACAAATGAGTTACGCCACGCCCGAAGAGCTTATTGCCGCTGCCCCTGCCCATCTGGTTGCCGATCTCACCGGTACCACTGAGCCGGATGAAGTGGCAATTGCTCGGGCGTTGGCAGACGCCAGTGCTGAAATTGACAGCTACCTGGCTGCCCGGTATGTGCTCCCCTTGGGGACCGTGCCTGAGAATCTGCGCCGCGTCAGCATTGATATCGCCCTCTACCGCCTGATGAATCTTCGGGCCTTGGGGGATATCGAAGATGCACGCAAGCGCTACGAAGATGCAGTGAAATACCTCATGGCTGTGGCCGATGGCAAGATCAGTTTGGGCCTGCCCACCGCTGATTCAGGAGCCGCCGCAGCCACAGGTATTGCCTACATGGCCGCCCCTTCTGTCATGAGCAATTTGGGGTATTGAAGCAATGACCTGGGAGATGGATATTGAGACCGCGATTGTGGACCGGCTGAAAATTGCCTTGGCCCCTCTGCCGGTCGAAGCGCTCCCAGACAAACCCTGGAATTTCACCCATCCCAGAGGGGCTGCTTTGGTGGTTTTTACTGGAGCAGATCCCGCCGAGGGGGTTGATCTTTACACCTCGGCCCAGCCCGTGACGTTGAGTTATGAGGTGGTTTTGCTCTCGCGCTCATTGCGGGACAACACCGGACTGTACCCAATGCTCCAAGCCGCCCGCAAAGCCCTGCTGGGTTGGCGGCCCGAAGATTCCGGCCTCACCCCCTTTCACATGGGGCGGGTCACGAATCAAGGGTACGAAGACAGCGCCTGGCGAATGAGCCTGATACTCACCACCAAAGCCATGTGGGTGGATGATGCAGAGCCCACTATCGGGCCGCTACTTAAGGAATTAACTTTTGAGGAGATTTAACTGATGGCAAGCTACACCTATTCCGGCCCGCCCTCTGGAACCACTTTAAACGATGGGCGCGAAGTGCTGTTTTACGATGGCAAGACCTACGACCTGCCTGCTGAAAACGAGTACGTTTTATCCTTGGTTGCTCAAAAGCGCCTGGCACCCACCAAAGCCACCCCCAACCAAGTCAAAGCCCCCTCCAACCAAGTCAAAGCCCCCAAAGAGAAGGAGAAAGTCTGATGGCTGTAAATTACCTGCATGGTGTAGAAACCATCGAAAACGACAAAGGCCCCCGCCCGATTCGCACAGTCAAAACAGCTGTGGTGGGCCTGATTGGCACTGCCCCCATGGGTGCAATCAACGAGCCGATTGTCATCAACAGCGACCGCGATGTGGCCCAATTTGGCCCCATGACCCCCGGCTTTACCATCCCCCAGGCCTTGGACGCCATCTTTGATCAAGGGGCGGGCACGGTGATTGTTATCAACGTCTTGGACCCCGATACCCACAAAACAGCAGTGGCAGACGAAGCCGTTACCTTCAGTACAACCACAAACAAAGTCAAATTGGACAATCCCCATGTGGCCAATCTGGTGCTGAAAAACAATGCCGGTGATGTGACCTATGTGCTCAACACCGATTACAAAGTGAATCTTGTCACTGGCGAGCTTGAGCGCGTGGTCGGCGGGGCCATTGCCAGCGGTGGGGCTGCCAAAGCCAGCTATGATTATGCCGATCCCACTGAAGTGGTTGCAGCGGATATTATCGGGGAAGTGACTGTGGGCGGCCTGCGCACGGGAATCAAGGCCCTCGAAGACACATATAACCTCTTTGGCTTCTTTGCCAAGATCCTGATCTCCCCTGTCTTTTGTACCCAAAACAGCGTTGCCGCAGAGATGATCAGCATGGTTTTCAAACTGCGTGCTTTTGCCTTGATCGATGCCCCGATTGGTACTACCCCGGCCCAGGCCATCACCGGACGCGGCCCCAGTGGTTCGATCAACTTCAATACCAGCTCAGAGCGGGCGATTCTCTGCTATCCCCATCTCAAGGTCTACGACCCTGTACTGGATGAAAACCGCCTGGAGCCCTTTAGCCAGCGCTTGGCTGGGGTGATGTGCCGCCGCGATGTGGACAACGGTTATTGGTGGTCGCCCTCCAATATGGAAATCTTGGGCATTGTCGGGGCAGAACGCTCTATTTCTGCGCGGGTCAACGATCCCGATACCGAAGCAAACCAGCTCAACGAAGCAGGCATCATGACCATTTTCAACAGCTTTGGCACGGGCCTGCGCACCTGGGGCAACCGCAGCGCCGCTTTCCCCAGCAATACCAGCCCCAAGAATTTCATCTCTGTGCGCCGCACCGCTGATGTGCTGCATGAATCGGTTGAATTTGCCATGCTGCAATTCATCGACTATCCCATTGATGATGCTTTAATTGACGCCATTTTGCAGAGTGCCAATGCCTTTGTTCGCACCCTGATTGGTCGTGGGGCTATTATCGACGGCCTGGTTACATACGACCCAGCCAAGAACCCGCCCACGGAAATTGCTGCTGGGCACCTTACTTTTGACGTGACATTTGTCCCACCGACCCCGGCTGAGCGTATCACGTTTGAATCGTTTATCGACATCAACCTGCTGGCTGGCCTCGGGGCCGCCGCTTAATCTAAAGGAGAAAACCCCCCGTGGCTAAAATCGAAATTAAACGCCTGACCAATGCCAATGTCTTTTTCGACGGCAATAACCTGTTGGGGCGTGTGGAAGAAATCACCCTGCCCGAGATCAAGATGAAGATGGCCGAACATAAGGCCTTGGGGATGGTGGGTTCGATTGAAGCCTTCTCAGGCTTTGAAAAGCTCGAAGGTAAGATCAAGTGGTCCAGCTTGTATCCCGATGTCATGAAAAAAACGGCCAATCCCTTCAAATCTGTGCAGGTTCAGGTTCGGGGTTCCTTGGAATCCTGGACCGGCCAAGGCCGCACAGCTCAGGACAAAGTGGTCATTACCTTGACCCTGACCTTCAAGAAATTCCCCGGTGGCAATTTCAAGCCCCAGGACAATGTCGAGATGGAAACCGATTTTTCATGCACTTACATGTGTCAGACCGTGAACGGTGAAGACATAGTTGAAATTGATGTGCTCGAAAATATCTATAAGGTCGGTGGCGTGGATATGTTGACTATTTACAACACAAATATCGGAGGCTAAACCATGGAACCGACAACCCAAACCACTGAAGCCCAGGAAACCAACCCCACCCAAATTGAAGTGCCCCTGTCTGATGGCCGCACTGCGATTGTGCGTAAAGGCAAAGGTGGGGATTTTATCAATGCGGTGCGCATGACCGACAATCAAAATGAATACGGTGCGATTGTTGCTGCCAGCGTTACAACTATCAGTGGTAAGTCACTGCACTACGACGAGTTTCTGGATCTGGATATCGGTGATTTCATGGCAATCTTGAACGCATCGAATACTTTCTTGGGAAAGTCGCTCTCCCCAGCGATGAACACCTTGTCCACCTAAGACATGTCACCGGTGCCAGTTTGTCTGAGTTGAAAGAAATGGAACTCGACGAGCTGGCTTGGTGGTGTGAAAAGTCCGTCAAATACTGGAATACCATCAACACCCCAAAGGAGGATTAATCCATGTCAGATATGCTTTTGGCGATGATGCTGACGCTGAAAGACATGGCCAGTGGTCCTTTGGGGCAAGCGCAAAACAATGTGAAAAAGTTTTCTCATGAATTGCTGGCTATTGGTGCCGCTTCTCGGGCGGCTGGTCAGAAGATTTTGGGTGCAATGCAAGCACCTATTGCTGCCTTTGCAGAAGCAGAAGATGCTGCCACCCGTCTACGCGTTTCGATGATGGACTCCAAAGGTATATCCAAAGGCTTTGAGCAGGTCAACAAGCTGGCCACAGATCTGGGAAACAAATTGCCAGGCACGACCGCAGACTTTCAAAACATGACAACAACTCTAATTCAGCAAGGTGTTAAAGCTGAATCTATTCTGGGTGGCGTAGGTAAAGCCACAGCATACTTGGCTATACAGCTCAAAATGCCTTTTGATGAAGCCGCAAAGTTCTCCGCCAAGGTCGGTGAAGCAGCAGGCATTGCCGCTAAAGACATGACAAAGTTCGCGGATGTTATTCAGCGAACCTCAAATCTGGGTGTGGAAGCCACAGAGATGCAATATGCCTTTGGTAGATCAGCTGGCAAGCTCAAAGAAGTCGGTGCTCAAGGTCTTAAATCAGCATCTGACCTCAGTACTCTCTTTGCGATGCTTATTAAGACTGGTCTTTCTGGTGAGACGGTTGGTACTAATTTTGCGGGGCTTGTGAGTGGTTTGCAGCAGTACCAATACAGCATTGGAGATAAGGCAAAAGCTGCTCAAAAAAGTCTTAAAGCCTTGGGTATAGAGATGCAGTTCTTTGACAAACAAGGCAAAATGTCCGGCCCGCGTGAGATTATATCTCAGCTTGAAAAACTGAAAAAGCTGGCTCCAGACAAAAAGGCGTCAATACTTAATTCTCTGTTTGGCAGTGGTCAAGATGCACAGATGGTTTCTTCGATTGTTTCCGGCGGTGTCAAAGCGTATGACGAAATGGAAAAAAGAAAGAAAAATCAAGCTGCTCTTGATAAAAAGGTCGAGGAGCAACTCAAAACTCTCACGAATATTTGGGATGCTGCCACAGGCACATTTAAAAATATGTTGGCCACACTGGGTGAATCTATTGCACCTGAGCTTAAAGCCATGGCAGATGGTTTCGGAAAGCTTGCAGAACAACTTCAAAAGTTTGCCAAAGAACACCCTCAGATTACCAAAATGGCCACAGCTTTTACCCTTCTCAGTGGTGCAGCTCTTGTTGTTGGTGGAACGGCCGCAATGGGTCTTGGGATGGCTTTACCTGTGTTGGGTCATGCTGCTACTGGCGTGGGAAAGGTTGCTGGTGCCGCAGGTAAAATGGCAAAACATGGCAAAGATGCCGCTCTGTCCATGAAAATCTGGAACGCATCAACAGGAGCCATGATGGTCTCCAATGTTAAGGCGGCAACGGCCCCAGGTGCAATGGGAGCAGCATTTTCCAAAATGTTTGTTCAAGTTGGCATGATCGGTGAAGTCTTTAAAATGAAATTTCTCTCTGTTATGCGTGGCATTGGTAGTGCGGCAAGGGGATTGCCTGGCGCTCTCAAGCTCTTGCCTAGTGCAATAGGTGGGGCTTTTGGTAAATTGCCAGGATTGCTTACTCGAATTCCTATGTTGCTCAGGGCTGCTGCATTGGGTATAAAAGCGCTTGGGTTAGCCGCTATTGGAAATCCTGTAGGTCTGGTTATTGCGGGGATAGCTGTAGCTGCTGTTCTTGTTTTCAAATACTGGAAGCCGATCGCTGGTTTCTTCAAAGGTCTTTGGCATGGTCTAATGGTCGGTTTGAAGCCCCTTAAACCGGCCTTTGATGCAGCCTTTGCTGCTGTTGCCCCCATTATTCAACCCATTGTAGGAGCATTAAAAGGCGTTTGGAACTGGCTCAAAAGCCTTTTGAGTCCAGTTGATGATGTTGGCAACCGGGGCCAAAAGATGGGCGTTCAAATGGGGTTGGCTATTGCTGGCATCATAAAAAAAGGGGCTGAGATGTTGACATATTTTACCGGGTTGCCAGGCCAGCTGCTGTCAATTGGTTCCAACATGATGTCAGGCCTTTTGAATGGCATTACAGCAGGCGCAGGGCGGGTACTGGCTAAAATTGGGGAGATTGCCAATAGCATCAAAAGCAAATTTGCAGGAATCATGGGAATCCAATCTCCTTCTCGGGTTTTCATGGGCTTTGGTCAAAACCTGGGCGCAGGCTTGGAGTTGGGGATGGTGGCCAAGGCTGCCGGTATTGCGGGCGCTGCCAAGAAATTGGCGATTGCTGCCACACCAAACATGCCAAAGTTAGCAGGCTCTGGCCTTGCTCTCACACCTGCCAGGGCTGGGGCAGGAAGTGGCGGCCACCAATTTACCTTTGCTCCAACCATTCAGCTTATGGCTGCGCCGGGCTCTGGTGTTCAGCAGCAATTGGATCAAGGATTAAGGCTTTCATACAACGAGTTCCAGCGCCTGATGGACCGCTATAGCCACGATAAGAAACGAGCCAACGCATGACCACTTGGGCCACGCTTGGGGAGACTGAAATTGAGGTCTTGTCCGGGCCTTCTGCCTTTGGGGTGAAATACGCCTCTAACTTTGCAGACATTCCCCTGATTGGCCGCAAAAGCGCTCTTCAGCACACAGGTTTTGCGCCTGATGAAATCTCCTGGGCTGTTCGCTTGAATGCATTTTGGAGCAATCCAGCGGATGAACTGCGCAAGCTCAAAGAGCACATGGATAAACACAATACGCTGTCCTTGGTGATGGGAACAGGGGAATACCGGGGAGTCTTTGTCATCAAAGATTTGGATGTGGCCTTGCAGCACACCGATTCCGAGGGGAATATTCTCGACATGGAGCTGAACATGTCTTTGCAGGAGTATACGGGAGACCCGGCCAAGCCCAATCCCCCCGGCGTGATTAAAGACACCTTGCCGATTGGGGCGATTGCCAATCCCACGGTTTTGCTGACAGAGCCACCCGGTGGGTTTCTTGAAACGCTGGATGCAGCCATGGCCACGATTGAGACCATTGGCGAGGCTTCGGCCCGCGTGAACGACATTGTGGCCAGTGCTCAGAACGGGGATATTTTGGGCGCGGTCAGCTTGGCTGGGGCCTATTCCCCTGAGCTGTTTGAGATGGCGCAGATGTTGCCGATTGAAGACTTTCAGCAAATCGAAGAGATTGCAGTCATTGCCCAAGACGCTGGTGAAGTGGCCACGGGCCTGAGTGCCGCCCAAACGGAAATCAACACAGCGGCTTTGATGCTGGAGCAATCCACCGATCTGGGAGGGTTAAGCGCAGCAGCGGGCCACATGTCTGGAGCTGTGGGCATGTCAGCAGGAACCCAACCCGCTTTGGAACGCTTGCAGGCCTGGGGTGAAGTGGGCAGCCGTTTGGGAGGCCCCAATTGACACAATACCTGGAGCACATCACCACCGAAGGGGAGCGCTGGGACAGCATTGCCTGGAAGTATTATGGCGATGTCACGCAAATGGGTCTCCTGATTGAAACAAATCCCCAGGCCCCGATCAAACCAACCCTGCCAGCTGGCATGAAGCTCTTGATTCCCCTGATCGAGCAGCCCAAAGAAGTGCAGGGCCTGCCACCGTGGAAGTAAAACAGGCAGTTCAACCGGCGTTTAAGCTCTTTTACAACGGCAAAGATGTCAGCAAAGATCTGGCCCCTTACGTCACCGAAATCACGTACACAGACAAGCTGACGGGCCAATCTGACGAGCTGGATATTTCTGTGATGGACCCCGATGGCCGCTGGCTGGATGCCTGGTACCCAGAAAAAGGGGCCGAAGTCCAATTGGAATATGGCTATGCCCACAAAGCCTTGGTCAAGGCCGGGGCCTTTGAGGTTGATGAAATTGAGATCGAAGGGCCCCCCGCTGCTGTGCGTATTCGCGCACTCTCAGCAGGCCTGAGCCGTCAGGCCCGCACCCGTATTGGCAAGGCGTATGAAAAAACAACCCTCAAAGGGATAGTCGACAAGGTTGCCAAGCGGCTCAAAGCCAAGGTCAGTGGGCAGATTGCAGATATTCAGATTCCCAAGGCCACCCAGTATGGCGAGACCGATTGGGTCTTTCTGATACGTTTGTGCCGTGAGTATGGTTATGAAGTCAAGCTGACAAATAACAACCAAACTTTGGTGGTCGCCAAGCTAAAAGACCTTGCCACTCAAAAGGCCATCCGGGTGATCACACCTGCAGATTTATCCAGCTACCAATACCGGGACAAAATCACAGAAGTGCCCGCCAAAACTGAGGTAAAGCACCATGACCCACAAAAGAAAAAGCTTGTTACAGGTGACGCTCAGGCCCAAACGCAAGACAAAACCGCCAGCGATACGCGCAAAAAGGTGGTCCCCGTCAAGACGCCAGGTCAAGCCAAAGAAGTGGCCCAAGCTGAGCAAGAGCGGCATGAAATCGACAAAACCAGTTTTACTCTCACTCTGTGGGGAGATGAAAGTTTGGTAGCAGGGGCCAGAGTAACGGTGGCCAAATTTGGCAAACTCAACGGCGAATACATGATTATCGAGGCCAAACATACCCTTTCGCGCAGTGGGTATAACACTGAGGTCCAGATGAAGCGGGTGGCGTCATGAGCGAAACTCTGAAAGAATCGGCTGTCACACTGCGCTATGGCTTGATTGAAGAGATTAACGAAGACAAATACTTGGTCAAGGTCAAGCTCCTCGATCTGGACGATATGATTACCCACTGGCTGCCGCTTCCTGCCTCAGTCACCCAAGACGACAAGAACCAAGACACTATCGACATCGGCACCCAGGTTGCGCTCTTGCTAGATTCCAGGGGCGAGGAAGGGATTATCATCGGGGCGGTCTATTCAGACGAAGATCCACCCCCGGCCCCATCCAAAGACAAATGGCACCGCAAGTTTAAAGACGGCACCATCATTGAATATGACCGCTCTGCTCACATTCTCAAGGTGGATGCCCAAGGCGAAATCACAGTCAAAGCGAGCGGGCCCGTGAAAGTCGAAGGTCAAAACGTGACAGTGAAAGGCACACAGGTCAAAATTGAAGCCCAGATCTGTGAGATAGATGCCCCGCTCACGAAGGTGAATAATATTTTGGTTCAGGGCAAGATTATCTTTCCTCCCCCCGCTCCAGTTTGACGCATGTCACCAAGACTGTTCCTTGCTTTGCACTCTATGATTGAACTTGAGGTATACCCATGATTCTTTACCCCGGCAGGCCCATTCTTTACCGTCTCCCCCTCGAAGAGCCCGAAGGCGCTTTTCAAGTGGTCGGAGCTTTGGCCATGTCTGCTGATGCTGGGGATTTGACTGTGTTTATCCTAGACCCTGCCGGTGTTGGGGTTTCTTACCATGTTCCATTCTCTGAAGAGCCGTTGCCCAATACCTGGACTTGGGCTCCCGTGGACCCTGCCCCATGATTGCTTCTCTCCCCACAACCGCCCATTGGCAGCCCGCCCTCGAAGGGGAAGGCTTTGTCGAGGGTATTGAAGACATTCGCCAGTGCATTCGGATTATCATTGAAACCCCGCTGGGCTCAGATCCCTTGCGGCCTGACTTTGGCAGCAATCTGCACTTGTACTTGGATTATCCAATTGACCGGGCCCGGCCCCATATCGTCAGGGAAACCGTTGAAGCCATTCGCAAATGGGAGACTCGCTGCACCGTTAAACGGGTCTCTGTCAGTATTGAAGAGACTTCCAGCCTTTTGATTCAGGTCTATTTCATCTTGGCTGATGGGGTTGAAGACAGCGTGGAGGTGCGCCCCAGGTGAGCACCCTCCCGCAGGTTATCCACGAAAATTCAGCTCAGATTGTCGCTGAGCTGAAGGCGCAGTATGAGGCCCTGACAGGAAAAACGCTCTATCCAGCTCAAGTCGAACAGCTCATGATTAACCTGATTGCCTACCGTGAAGCCCTTTTACGGGCAGGTATCAACGATTCTGCCCGTCAAAACTTAGCCAGATATGCCCGCTCGCCTATGCTGGAATTCTTAGGCGAATTGGTGAATACCTATCGCTTGCCCGCTCAGGCAGCCCGTACCACCCTGCAATTTTCTTTAACTCTGGCACTGGTCAACAATACCCTGATTCGCAAGGGTACCCGGATTCAAGCCAACAATGGGGCCATCTTTGCCACCATTGCCGATGCGGTGATCCCTTCTGGTCAGCTTTCGGTTTTGGTAAGCGCTGAAGCGGATACACCTGGCACGGAATACAATGGCCTGTTGGCAGGCACTATTAAAGAGCCTTTTGACACCCTTCAAACGGGCTTAGAAGCCATCAACACCACCACTTCAAGTGGCGGTGCTGAGCAAGAGGATATTGAGCGTTTCCGTTTGCGGGTTATGCTGGCCATGGATCAGCCTTCTGCGGGTTCTGGCAAGTCATACCGCTACATTGCCCTCAGCACAGACAGCCGGGTGATAGATGTCAGCGTTCAAGTCTTGGCCCCAGGTTGGGTACGCCTGGCTGTTTTGGCAGATGGGGATAGCGAAGAAATTGTGGCGGCTGTTGATCGGGCTGTCCGGGCAGATGACACCCGCCCCCTGACTGATCGGGTGGATGTGATTGCCGCTGTGGCTGTGGCCGCCCCCATTGAAGTCACCATAACGCCCCGCATTGGCGCACTTGTTTCGGGTTTGCTCACGGCATCTCAAACTGAGTTAAACCTACACAAAATCAAGCTGGCACGGACTCTGGGCTATGATCTGGTCGATTCAGAACTCAGCGCCCGATTGCAAAATTTGGGTGGTATCAAAAAGGTTGTCTTGGAAGGGGCAAACATCCCTATACAGCCCCATCAATACGCTGTTTTGAGCTGGCCTGTACCTGAATTTACGGAGGCCGAGAGTGACTGACATTACCCCCGTACTGGCATCATCTGAGCGCTGGGCACCCATTGCCAAGCTGACCGACCGTTTTTTTAATCTGCACACCTGGAAAAACACTGTCTGGCATGTGAATTCCGCTGAAAGTGCCATGTTGCCTTTCTTGGCTGAAATGCTTGGAATCACTGACACTGCAGCTTGGCAGTCGGCTCAATCTGAAAAAGAGCGCAAAGCGATTATCAAGGCGGCCCACGCCCGCCATAGAATGCGCGGCACATCTGCAGGTTTGATCCGCGAAGCCGCAGAAGCGGGCGGCCAAGTGCGCCGGATTATTGCTCCTCCCAATAAAACCTTTCTTTCTGCTGCTGCCACACCCACAGAGCGCAATGCCTGGCTGGCTTTACATCCTGAATTGCGCTTGTATCCACGCCGGGTGGCAGGTCAAAAGGAAGTGGCTCACTGCACAGGAGACTTCTTGGGCGGCAATTGTTATCCCGCCAAAGGAAGTGCTTTGTTGCGTTCTCGGCTGCGAGTCACTTTGGTTAAAAATGGGGTAGAAACAGAGTTAGAAAGTCCTGATTGGCAAATTGCAAATGTGCAAAAGCAGGTCACAACTGAAATTGTGATTCCCTCGAAACGTGGCTTTGCCTCTTTTTTAGGCGGTCCTGTTAGCTTTACAGCAGCCACAGACGCCAGTCTGCGCCGCATCACGTTAAGAGATGTGGCCCTGTACAATCAGCCCTCTGCCAGTCTGGGTCTGCGCACTCTTCAGCCAGGACTCAGGCCCATAGATGCTGATAGCGAAATGATTGCCGAGGTGCGCCCGGCACCCAGCAAAGCCACTTTTTTAGGTGGGTTCATGCGTCATTCTGTCCGCACCAATGCCGAGCTGGCGCAGTACCGCCGGATTAAATTATTCGATCCCAATGCCCCCGTTACCCGAGCGCGGGCCGCGTCTCACTTGGGCTATTCCCGTTTAACCATGCCCCCGCACTGTGCCTTGGTGGAAGTTGCCTTTTTTGGCAAACGCAACCCACTTATGGGGCGTTATTTGGGCAGGCCCATTGCCGCTGGTGATCGTGCGCCTTTGCAAAAATTACTCGCGAATATGCGTTTGGCGGCCCGCGCCTCCGACAGCATCGCCATCGATACCCGTATTTTCCGCCCCGTGCGGGCTGGCCATACTCTGGCAGGCTCAGCAATGGCTGGCGGCGTCACAAATCTTTAAGAGGAGTCTCCCATGGAAAAACAAGTCATTTACCGCGATCGGCAAGAATTACAGGCCACAGATATGCTCAATTCTCAGGGCTGGATGGACGAAGCCCAGCAACACCTAATCACTGATGCCATAACCCCTGAGCGTCAGTTTGTGGGGTTGGCTGTAACCATTCGCTCAGCCAGTGAAGCTGAAATTGCGCCAGGTCGTTTGTATGTTGGTACCACTGGCAAAGTTTATGCCTTGAGCGCGGCCCAAGTGGTCAGCGTTTTTTCAATGCTGCCCTTGGAAGACGAAAAATGGCTTGCTCTCTCGGTTTACGGCCAAGAAGAAGATGTGGATGTGCAAGCCCGCGACTTCCTGATTGATCTGCAAACCGGCCAAACCCAGCCTGAATCCGTTGCCATGCAACGCCGCCGAGTGGTTATCTCACATGTGGCTCAAGGCCTCGAATCCCCCACCCCTGAAAAACCAGAACCCCCGACCGGCTATACCCTGATTGCCCATGTCCGGTTGTCCCCCTCTGGGATTCAACAGATTGTACTGGCTGAATCCCGCCATTTGCCCAATTTAAACGCCATTCAAACCCGTCTCAAAGCCACCGAAGGCTGGATTACATCTGCCGGTCCCCGCATCGACCATATCGTGAGTGACATCGCAGGTCTTGGTGAGGCTGTTGCGACCCGCGCCACTATTCAGCAAATGTTGGCAATAGCAATGGATATAGCCAGGGTCAAGGAGCGCATGGAAATTCCCGATGATTATATCTTTTATGGTGCTGACCACTATTTAAACGAAGATGAGTCAGACACTGAGGCCGTGGGCTATAGCGCATTCTTGCAAGAGGGGATTCGCCCCGCGATTGCGGCTCAAGATGAACTCGGATTGGCTTTGTTGAATCCCTTGGATGCTGCGGCAAAGCTCAGTTCAGACAATTTTCTCTTGCCCGCTTATAACGAATTGACCCGTTTGCGTATGGAAACCCGGATTGGGGATTTGACTATCAATCAATACCAATACCAAACCACAAACATGGTTCAAAAGGCAATGTCGCGTGAGCGGATTCAATATGGTGAAACCCGCACGCTCTGCACAAATTCAGGCTTTTGGCGCAGTGGTCAATACGACCCTATCACAGGTATTTACCGGACCAATGGCGAGAGTTGGGTAGTGGATGAAGCCTACCGTCAAAATATGATCTTGCAAGTCGGGCAAGTTCGGGCAACTCAGTTTTGGAATACCACCTTTAACGAAACCTACTGGGATGCAGTCACCACAACGCATACCGTGCAGGGCTCTGTGCTGGCTCAAACAATATTGATGGCCCAAACTGGCTGGCTTACTTCTGTTGAAGTTTATTTCAGCAGTGTTGATGCTGCTGGCGGCATGACCTTGATTCTGACTGATGCCAGTCGTGGACAGCCCGATCTGGATTATGGTGTGGCCCGTGTGGTCTTGGCTGCAAACGCTCTCTCTGCTGGCTGGAAAAAAATCACCTTCCCACGCCCGGTCTTTGTTGAGTCTGGCCGCCGCTATGCCATCGTTTTGGTCTCGGGAGCGCAGCACAAAGTTGGTTACACGCAAGGCACAGATTACACCCAAGGCGTTTTGATGTATGCCCAAGATGGGGCCTATTTCACAGAAGCAGCAGATCGTGATTTGATGCTGCGTCTCAATTTCGCCCAATTCACCACACCCAGGGCTGTCATTCAAATGGAGCCGCTTCAGTTGGCTGGTGGCATTGGCGATTTGGATATGCTTTATGAAGGCGTAACCCCTGATGGTACCCAAATTTATTGGGAATACCAAGTGGCGGGAATCTGGTACCCAATCAAAGAAGGCAGCGCTGAAAATATTGCCTCCCTGCCTGCATTGTTGCCCATTCGCGCTGTTTTTGTGGGGACCACAGATCTCATGCCCGGCCTGCTTTTGCCTTCTGCCCAGGTGGTTGTATCCCGTATGGGGACAAGTTTTACGCATTTTTCAACCGAAAGAACCTTGGGCACAGCCAGTGATCATATCGTGGTTCGTTTGCTGCTCGAAGATTTCAACCCCACCCCCCATACTGCCAATTGTCAATTGGTGATTGGGGGAAGTCCTGTCAGTTCCAGCAGCTCAAAAGACGAAATTGTGGATTCTCGCTCTCGCTGGCGCGAATATACATTTAATTTGGGCTCTACCACCACTGAATACGTGATTAAAATTACGGGTTCCACCAGCAATTGGCGTCAATCTTGGCATGTGGCCGAACGCTATGACCTGGCGCTGTAAGAGGAAGCTATGGCCACAGGATATCCGCGCTACGAAATGAGAGACGGAAAAACCCGTCTCGGGCAGGAGTATTTCAATCCTGTCTTTAAGGATCTTGATACTCGTTTGGATACTTTGGAGAAAATGAAGTGGGCAGTAGATGATGCGATTCAGCAACTCCAAGAATTTGGGCTTGATCGCATAGACGCAACTGTTGCACCCGTCTTGGCCGAAGCTCAGGCCATGCTGACTGAGTCTCAGGCTATATTGACTGACTTACAGTCCATGATCGCTGACGCGGATATCCCCGCTCTGATTGCAGCTGCTATGGCCCCGTTAGTTGCTGATGTCAATGAAGCACTTGAGGCTCAAAACGACTCTTTTACAGAGTCAATCAACACCATGCAAGAAGACCTGGATGCCGTGCGCACCCTGGCTTATGCAGGGTTATAAAAGGAGTAAAACGTGAGTTTAATAGATTTTCGCAACGATTTTCTTGTCGAAGTTGAGGCGCGGCTTGTCGGTTTTGATGCTGAAGCGGCGACGGATAATCAACTACTGGCAAAAGGGGCACTGTTTAAAATGGCAGCAAACATCGGTGAAGTAGACTTCTTGGCGCTTTCTGCTCTGAGAAAATTGGAGACATTATCTGGGGCTCAGCTTCAAACTTGGCTGGGCGATTTATCCAATTTGGCAGCCTTTTACCAACTGCTGGACAATGGGCCTGTAGTACAAGCCATTGCAGCAAACAGTACAGCTATGGCCTCTATTGCTGGCAGCGCCAATGCGCTTAATGCTATGATCGCAAATCAGTCTGTTCTTGATATTGTTGCCGCGAATCCTGCTGCATGGACTGCGTTTAAGGCAGGGACAGGGCTGACAGCAACAAGTATTCCGACTATGACTGGGTACTCTGCTCCAAGTGGTGATGCTATTGGCTCATCGAGTTTGGGGGCTGGTAATGAGTATTGGCGGGCGTTTGATAAATCAAGCAACAACTGGGCTGCTGGGAGTGGCTTGGTTACAAACCAGTGGGTTGGATACAAGTTCCCGGCCCCAGTTTTTATTCACACCTTTACGCTGGACAGCACGTATTCTGCCGGTCACTCCTCTAGTTCTCAGGTTAAAAATATCAAGCTCCAATGCTCTACTGATGGAGTGGCTTGGACTGATGTGGTTGTTAAGACTCTTGTTAATGGGGGCTACTCCAATACATTTGATGTCGTTAAATCCACTCGTTTCGCTTACTGGCGACTTTTTGCTGTTGACAACTTTGGGGATGCGACCAATTTGTCTGTACGCGAAATTGATCTGGCAGGGTTTCAATAATGACAGCAGCACAAACGTTTGATCCTTTCATGGAGTGGTTTGTCTTGCCATTCCTGCGCGACAAGGCTGAAAAGTCGCGTACAAAAGCCCTCAACCAAGCCACAATTGCTTTGCCCGTTTTAGGCCGGGCCGGACAGGATGGGCTTCTTCACCCCAGTACAGTGGCTTCCATTAATCAGGAGTTGGGAAAACTCCCGTACCGGGCTGATCCTCTGCTGTTTGACTATTACACCCATCCAGGTGTATTGGCTGCCTGCCTTTGGACAGGTGATTGGCGTGTCCATGGCAAAAATGAGCAATGGAGCTGTGACTGTGACGATTTCGCCGCTTACGCTTATGAACTTTTCCGGCTCACTGGAGCCAAAGAAGGCTGGGGCTTCTGGATCTGGAACCTGATCATCAACCCGTCTGAACAGCTTTGGAATGCTTGGGCAAACCATGTCATTTTGGGCTTTCGGCAGTGGGAGAACGGTCGTTTCAAGACCGGAGTGATGGACACAAACTCTGCTGCAAATCGGCAAATCATCTGGTTTGACCTTCCTCCTGAACAGGCTGAAGCTGCTGTAATGGCTCATTTTGGCAAGATCTACGATGTCCGTTATTACCGCGCAATTCGCGTTGAATACCCATTTAAATAAGGTTTAAAGGCTATGCAAAACACACCTTCTCACCTCTCTCCTGATGACCTGGCGTGCCCTGAGGCAACCCGGAAAAAAATGCTTGAGTTAACAAATTCAACACCTGCCCATATTCATTTGCCCTCAAACGTGAAGTCCTTCACCTTGATTGCTTCTGGCCCCATTTATTGGCGTGCAGACTTCTGTGCGGAGGTACAAGAAACCCCTGGCGATCTCAGTGATGAATCCAAAGACAATGTCATTCCCCAAGATGCGGGGTCTGTTGTCTGGCCGCAAGGCGATTATATCAACACCATTTCCGTGATGCGCCAAAGCGCAGAAGCGGGAACTGACACGGTTACTGTTATTCCTGGCCGTGGCCCTGATTCAGGGCTTGAAGGTATTACCTGGGACATTCTTCCCTACGCAGAAGAGGCATAATATGTCACGATTTTTCGGTTTATTCCCAGGTGGGCCTTCGTCTGCAAAATCACCCCCAGCTCAAAACACCGCTCTCAGTTACGTTAGATTCACGGGATTTGCTGGTTTTGGCAGTAGCAATAATCGGGTTTTTCGATGGACAACTCAGGAGGAGTTAAGCGGCCTTGACATTCAGCCTGTGCAAAGCGCAGCCAATGGTGATTCATTCCTGATTGCAAAAAACGGAATCTACACGATTGATAAATCGATTTATCCAGGCGCGGCTGTCGATGTGTTCATTCATGTTGGTAACGCAATAGTAAACACTGTTGCTTACGACGCCACAACAATCAAACGACCTAAGATTTTCCATGCGGGTTATTTAGATGGTATGTCTTGGACTGGTCCCATTTCTGCTGGGAAGGTGATTTTTACTACCGCTGGAGCAGTGCCAAACAATACGTATCCACTGATGAATGCAATTACAATCTCACGGGTTGGGTGAGCTTTTAGCTCAACTGATCTGAGACTGTCTCAAACCAGATGAGCGACTGTCCCAAATTACCTGAGCGCTTACAGATTGAGGGGGATTTTATCCCTATAGGACTGTTTTTAACACAGAGAAATACTGGAGATCAAGTGAGTCATTCACGAGAAATGTAAAATTTTTGTCACATTTTAGCTACAGAATCGCAGCATCCAGATCAGGCTGACGCTCTTCGACCAATGTTTTGAAGCGGGCCATATCACTCCGGCCCAAGAGGCCAAACATAAACTGTTTGTAGGCCTCTACCCCTGGTTGGTCGAGGGGGTTGATCTGCATGAGATAGCCCTCGGCCACAGTCGCCACTTCGAGCAAATAAAACAACGCGCCAATGTGGTAAGCACTGCGTCGACCCAGCACCAAATCAAGGGTGGGGCGCTGATCTTGCATATAGGCAAAATTGGTGCCCTCAAAAGCGCTGCTTAACATTTGTTGAACGGGCATTGCACCGAGATAATTGAGGGCATCACTGTCTGCCGGGTCTGCAGGCAAAACCAACTCCGCTTGGGGCTGGGTGACAAAGAGATTGGTGACCAGGGTATTGCGCTCACCCTGCTGCAATTGTTGGCCGCGGGCGTGTAAATCACGGGTACAAACGCCCGTTAATGGCACCCGGCCACGGCCCTCTTTGCCCAAACTCTCAGCACAGAGTTGGTCATACCAAAAGCCAATGCTTTCAAGGGATTTGTCCCAGATATTCATGACAGAGACATCTCGGCCAGCAGCGGCAGAGAGGTATTGCAGGCCTGCGTATGCATAAGCGGGGTTTTGGGTGGGATCGGGATTTTTACATAATTCAGCCATGTCTTGGGCACCCCGCACCACTTCGTGGATATTGATACCTGCGACAGCAGCTGGCAAGAGTCCGACAGGGGTCAAGACCGAATATCGGCCCCCCACATTATCGGGAATCACAAAGGTGCGGTAGCCCTCTTTGTTGGCCAAGGCTTTGAGTTGGCCTTTGGCCACGTCGGTCGTGGCAACAATGCGCTGGGCTGCTTCTGCCCCATAACTCGCTTCAAGCCAATTTCGCAAAAAGCGAAAGGCCACTGCCGTTTCGATGGTTCCACCGGATTTGGAAATCACGTTGAGGCTCCAATGCTCAGATAACTCAGCGGGGGCCCCTTCAGGCAAGAGACTGCGCAAGGCATTCAAAGAGTCGGTATCAAGGCTATTGCCCTCAAAATAGATGCGGGGACGGTGCTTACGTTTGGAGCGGCTCAATTCGTTGTGATAAGGATGACAGAGAGCTTGAATCAGGGCCTTGGCGCCCAAATACGAGCCGCCAATGCCCAAAACCACGTGAATGTCACTTTGGGCAGCCAAATCGTCTGCCACAGCTTGAATCTGATCGAGCTGTGAAGAAATAGTTTGGGGCAGATCGAGAAATCCCAAAAAGTCGGAACCCTTGCCCGTTTTTTCCCAGAGGGCTGGGTGAACCTGAGCAAAGGCTTCAGACAGAGAACCCAGGGCGTCTTCTGGCAACCCCTGTTCGGAACCGATTGCGTGGACCAATAGATGATTGTAGTTCAGGCTCAATTCTCCGTTTAACATGGCACGTCTCCTCTGTTTGCTTCCCTTCCATGATAGCAAACCACAGGTTGAAAAATAAGTTGGCAAAGGGGCTTGCACCCACATATATTTATAAAATCAAATATTTAAGTCTATCAATTTAACAATGTCTGAGCATGATCGAATGAGGAAAACCAAGATTGATCTGGATACTGGTGTAACTCCGCAACAGCCAAAAATTTCGGTTGCCCAGGAAGAAATAGAAAACTTGCAGGCCTGAACATTGTGTTAGGTACCAGGGTAGGTATCGGGGTAGGTATTCGGGGCTAAGCTGAGTTATGCTAAATGAACCTCCATCACCCCGCTGACGACAAGGAGCTTGTAGCTTGAAACTCCCAGGGCCCAAAACCAGAACAGTCGCCTTAGCCCGTGCTTTTGCTTTGAAAGGTTTGCTGTTGGGTGGTTTGGCGCTTGGCAGTTTGCTTGCGGAACTCACAGCATGCCAGGCCATAGCCGCCATCACCCCCCAGAGTCTGATCGAACCCTCTCCCGCTCAAGTCCCCTCTCAGCCCCCAAGCAATTGCCAAATCCAAGGCCAGGAAAAATCCAGCACGGTGCCCCAAGATGCCTTGGCCCAAGTGCTAAGAAACCTGCCGCAATGCCCATCAGATGTTTTGGTTTTGCGGCAAGAGTTGCAAAAACGGGGTGCCACGTTTATGACCACCCTGGTGGCCAATCGGGGTTTTCACAACGCCTCTGCAGGCAGTTTTAGCTTATTTGAAAGCCTGACGGGCACTTTACAAGGGGTGGATTTTCAACTGAATCCCGGCATGTTTTTCTTGGGCCATTTTACCACCGCGGATAAACAGATTCTGAGCCTGGATCAAAATCCACTCAGTGACGGCCTGATGATTGAACTGATTGCCTGGGATCCCAGCAAAGGGCTGTATAATTTTTATGAATTGATTGGCAAAGGCGCTCAGAAAGGGGGCTGGCATTATCGCGGCGATTCTCGCGATATTTTGGCAGATACCCAGGCTTTACATTTGCCTCGGCCCAGTGGTCAAACGGCGTTTGGCAATCGGCTGCGTTGCTCGGGCTGCCATCTGGCCGGTGGGCCGATCATGAAAGAATTGACCTTGCCCCACAATGATTGGTGGCTCAAAACACGGCCCTTGCCTCTGGCTGAAAACAAACCCGATCCCACTTTAAGCGTTTTCTTAAATCAGCTTCAAAATGCCTCAGTTTTGAGCCAACATGTGCAAACTGGCATGCTCCAGCTCTTGAACAGCCCCACTTATCAAGCGATACCTCGTTCGCTCCAGACCCAATTGCGGCCACTTTTTTGCCCGGAAGAGCTGAATTTGGAATCAGATTCCCAACCCTTGGCTGAAACCGGCCCAGAGATTGAAATTCCAGCATCGGCTTTGCTGGATCTGCGCTGGCAACAAAAAGACCTCAAGGTCAGTACCCAGGCTTATCTGGCTGCTCTCAAACAACTCAAAAGCCGTTTTCCCGAAACGGAACTGCCCGATGCCGACCACGCCTGGTTGAGCCCTGTCAAAGCCTGGTCGGACCAAGCGGCGATTGACCGTTTGCAGCAAAAAGGCCTGATTGATGAGGAGTTTATTGCCGATGTCTTGGCTGTGGATCTGGTTCGACCCGTGGTCTCTGAACAGCGCTGCGGTCTCTTGCAATATGTGCCCACCCAGTGGAGCCCCGATTGGCAGGCCAAGTTGCGCCAAAACCTGAGCAGGCACACAACCCCAGCGGCCCTGCAATTATTCAGACATCTCCGCGATCCCAGTTTAAATCAGCAGAGCCACCAAGCCAAAGCCAAACAGTTTTTGCAGGCCTGCCAGCAGCGATTAAACAGCCCAGAAGGGATTCAAGATTTGCTTCAGTTTTTGGCTGCCCAACGCTTGGCGATTTCCAAATCAGAAATTTCCAGCAATCCACGCGGGCAAATTTTAGAGCCCGGCTTTCGCGTGATCTTTCCCATTTGGGAGACGCCCAAACGATCGTTTCAACTCAATTTGGCCTGTTTGCCAGACGAATAGCCAGCATATGCTCACAGGGCCCTTGGCGCAGATGATGGGCAATAAAGTGATGACAGGAACACTGGCCTTCGACCAAACGCTGGTCGGAATCCAAACGCAGCCGGGGCTGGTACTCACGCCCACCATCAGTGACTTCACCCCTGATCACTTGGCCTGAGGCATTGTCTGACTCAGACTGGGCTGAGACCAGACCCGCTTTGAGCAAACGCTCGGCAGCGGCCTCGCGGGGATTGGCAAAGCGCAATTGCTCCAAAGGCAATGGGGTGCGGCTGAGTTCACGCAGGCGGTATTGATCGCTGCCCAAGTCGTATAAAACCCTGCCCGCTTGGGCATAAATACCCAGACCGGCTTTGACTGTCGTGCGATCTAAATCCAGGCGTCGGGCCAATGAATCCGCGGACTCAACCCAATTTTGTTGCAATGCGGCAAAGATCCGTTCAGCGGTGTGGCTGTCAATCTCCGCGCGGGGAGCCAAAAGGTCAAATTGACCCATGCGCGAAAAATCGCTGCTGCTCCAGCCCGATAGCCCCAAGGTAAACTCCATCCCCGGCATCTTGGCGGTCCAAAAACTGGGCATACCTGAACCCAATAATTGCACCCGAAACGACTGGCTGACTGGCAGGAGCCGTTCCAAAATGAAAAGCCGACGGCGGCCCCAAATCCGGATTTCTTGAGATTTTGCCCCCTGATAAATACTGCGCGGGCAGAGTAGAACCTGGTTCCAGGGCTCCAACAGAATCTGGATCGGCTGACCGGGCTCCAAACAAAAACGCAGGGAGCGGGGACTGCTTTTTTCTCTGTGGCGCCGCAGCCAGAGCAAGAGATTGTAGAGATCGAGCGGGTTGAGCTCAAATTCAATCAGGGGCAAAGTCATGGCTGAGCTGACCTGCAAAAATCCCCGCACCCAGCTCTCGGGCAGGTCGATTTTTTCCTCTTTGAAGCTTTGGCTG
Organism: Candidatus Blackallbacteria bacterium; assembly: GCA_051715345.1. Lineage (GTDB taxonomy): Bacteria > Cyanobacteriota > Sericytochromatia > UBA7694 > UBA7694. The sequence goes on along the minus strand of JBPXJQ010000009.1, from coordinate 22,645 downwards.
AGACCGGTTTGAACCTCAAAACCTGAGGGGTCCACTTTGAGTTGGGTCGGTTTATAATCCCTGATTTTTTGAAACTCTTGGTAAAGGGCATGGGAATAGTCAATATTGGTCGTACCGCAGGCCTTTTCACCCATTTGGGCAAAGCCCTCATAGCTGCAAGTGAGTTTGCCATAACTCGACTCATCCTGAGAAAAACACTCAAAGAAGATCACATCGGGATGCACGGTGATCACCGGATCGAGCACATACCAGGCATCAATATCCTGTTTATACAGGTAATTAAAATAGCGCTGACGGGCAGTATAAAAAGGGGCCAAAATCTGCGCTTCCTGGCCTTGTAAATGCCGCAGCTCATCGCGCAGTTCTGTCAGTTTCTGCTGAATTTTTTGCTGTTCGCGCAAAGACTGAGCCAAAAACACTTCTTTCTGGGCATTCAGCCAAGCCAGATAGTCGCTTTTATCGCGGGGCTGAAAGCGCATCTCCGACTCAACCACTTCGTGCAGCGCAGACATGGCCTCGCGAAAGGGCAGATTTTTTAAGAGCTGCCCCTGAAAAAAAGTCGGGGGCCGCAAACTGTCTGGCGTAAACGAGAGCTGGCTTGAAGTAGCTGTATGGGAGACCGAAGAGTCTCCGGCATAGCGGTATTGGACTTCCATCACTTGGCCACCTTTCTCGGGGCAATCAGCTGCAGTGGCTGCGCCTTATCTGGGAATTCTCGCTGTAATTGGTGCAAGGCCAAAATCACTTGGGCCCGATCATTTTGGACCGTGGTCATTGCCTGTTGGGAGAAGAGCAATAAGACCATCTCTGCCACTTCGGGTCTGTCTTTGTGTTCAAGTGCCGCTTGGGTCAAGAAGCGCAAGACCCGGTCTTTGAGCACCCGGCCCTGATTGACCTGGAGTAAGACCCCACGAAAAAAGGGTTCCAAGGCCAGGATTTGATCGGGCAGCGAAGCCAACTCACTTTCCAAAAATCCCGAGACAAAGAGCTGAACCGAACGACTCGGGTGCTGACTCAGGGCCTGCAAATAGACACCTCCCTGCCCAGCCTGAAAACAGGCTGAAACCAAAGCCTGGCCAAAGGCCTGGACATCGCCATAGACCTGATCGCAGACGGAGATCACCCGTTCAGGCGTCCAGAGATTGGCATCAAGTCCTTGGAAAAAGTGCAAAGCTATCTGACGGGCGTCATCCCAGGGATTATCGAGTATTTCAAGCAGCAATTCGACATTTTCCAGACTGCGAGGGTCAGATTGCAAGGCTTCAAGCGCCCAAACACGGGCCGAAAGACACGCGTGTTTGCTCAGCCGAATCAGCTGTTCCAGACCGTATTCCCGCCCATTCTGGGCTGAAATCACGCGCCCGCCTACCTGCTGGGCCAATTTGGCGCGGGCTGTGAGCAAGGCCCAGACCTGACCCGGATCGAGCAAGGGAAAGAGGGCTGAAAAAGCCTCCAGCAAATCCAGCAGTTCAAAGCGCAGCTCTTCAGGGCAGCTCTTGAAAAAGGAAGGGTACAGAGCTTGCCAGATCTCTGCAGGATAATCGGTGTGTGTAGCTTGGTTAGCAAGTCCTTTGAGAATCTGAGCAGCAGCCTGACGATAGGCCTGATCAGCGTGCCAAAGGGCTGAGACCAAGGAGGGCAATTGTCCCATTTGAACACCCATTGGCAATTTGGCCAAGAGGCGAATGGCCCCCGCTTGCACTGAAGGGTAAGTCGAGGCCTGCATCAGAGCAGGGAAATGGGCCAAATCGGCATAGGTATAAGCGGAAGCCTCCAGGAGTGTCACTGCCAAAGTCTGAAAAAAGAGGAGAGGAGAGGCCAAAAGCCGTTCCAAAGACGAAAGGGAAACGCGGGCCCGAAGCGAATCACGCAAGAAGCCTGTCACACTGGCTTGTAAAAGGCTTAAATCGAAGCCAGAATCAGCATACACATGGGATTGGCTCAAGAGATAAGCGACGAGATCGTCAGCAAAGGTAGAATCCAAAGCCGCAAAAAGTGACTCAAATGAGCGCAAACGGGCTTGCAGTTCGGGGTAAGGCGAACAAAGCAAATGCACCAGAAGTGTTGGTTGACCCAATAAATAGGCGGGACTCAATTGTTCCAGCGCCAAAGCCCTCACGGCTTCAAAGGGTGAATCCAAAAAAGCTTTTAAAACATCGGGTTCAGCAATTTTGTCCAAGAGCGCTTGGGCCGCAAAGAGGGCCGTATTGAGGTAGGACCGTTGGAGCAAAGCCAAGTATGAACTCAAACCCAAACCTTGACAGAATGCAGGCTGAGAACGCAAACGGGCCAGGGCAAAATCGTTGACAATTTCCGCTTGGGCCGATAAAAGCAATTCCAGTACCCATTCTGGGGCCTGATCCCAGAGGATCGCATGGGCCTCGGGCCGCTCTAAATCACTTTTAAAGCTCTCAGACTTGAGCCATTTCAGCGCTTTTTTGTCCAATTGGTAGAGGCGACTGCCCTGCCAGAGAATATAGCCCAGGGCCAGATGGCTCGAAAAAGCTGGAAACTCGCGTTTGCGTGTGCGCCGCTGATACCCTTCGTCGGTTTCATAATAGCGGCTTAAAGTCTCCGTTTTGGCTTCAAAACAGGCAACCCCATCTTGAATCTGTTTTAAGAACGCCACCGCCAAGGGGACATAGGCCTGGGGCTGATGTTGAGCCACCGTTTTGAGCAGACGGACGCTTCTGCGCCGAAAATAATTGCGTGTGGCGGGAGTCAAGGGGTGTTTGCCATCGCGGCCATAATAGCCAAAATTGCCCGAAAGCGCCGGGTTTGACTCCAAACGGTGATAGAGGATCGCCAGCCATTCATGATCTGAACGAAACTCCGCCAGTTTTAAACATTTACGCATCAAGGGAAAGGTGTCTTTGCTCAAAGGCAAATGGGCGATCAGCTCCAAAAAGGCCTTGCGCAATTCGGGCTGGGTTTGGGTTTGGCGCGAAAGTCTTAAGAGTTGCACTTCAAAGGTCAGGCGTTCTGCTTCGCGGTTTTTCATCAGGGCTTCGCGCTTCTGATCCCGATAGGCATAAAAAAGCATTTCGACCGAGGGTTTGAGATTGCCTTGGTATTGGCTCAGTCCGCGTGGAGAGAGCATTTTTTGAGGAAATTGCCAGGCCTGTGTTTGAATGAAAATAGGATCGATCTTAAGGGGTTTTTGCTCCATGACAGACCTGACCGATTGGTGACATTGGTAGCGCTCTAAAATCTGCCAAGCCGCTTGACTTTGCACTTCTGTAAGGGGTTTGGTCTCGATCCGATCATAATGGACATAGCTGGTCAGGCGGTTGATCAGGTCATGGGCATCAATCATTGGATAATCAGTGGGAATCAGGCGTTGACGGTTGATATAATTGCCCAATTTGCGTTTAATATCGTCATTGAGCCAATCCAATTGCCCTCGGCGCAAATAGTTTTGGTAATACTCATAGGCTGTGATTTCAGCAAGCGGAACCTGCTCAATCATTCGGGCGTAGAGATCTTTGTCTTCTGCATAATAGGGCAAGTTCTGGACTTTGAGGGTATGTAACCAGTCCATGACCAGATCATTCAGGGCTTGGCGCAAATCTGCAAAACGAGCAGAATCACTTTCGAGCGTTTCACGCAGGGTTTCTGGCAGAGTTTGTAAAAATTCTGGCCATTCTTGTTCAATCGGGGCAGCCTGAAGATCTGGCAAAAGTGTTTCTGCAATGCCGCGCCATTTCAACACATTTTGAAGCTTTTCAAACTCATTCTGAATGAGAGCTTGAGTTCGCAATTTCTCATAGCGACTATAGGCACTGAGCTTTTCCAGGAGGGTCTGGCAGTGGTTCAAGTCAGACAGAATGGCTTCGGTCTGCGCCAGTTTAACGGGCTCCTCTGACTCTGCCTGCAACCACTGTTCACGCACCTCATCGACCAAATAAAACATCGCCGGTGGCAGAGCTTTTTTGAGGCGTTCAAGCGCGTTCAAATGGCTGGCATTGCCAAATTTACCGAGGGCCCAGACCAGGCTGAAATTGAGGGGGATATTTTCAGACCCTATCAGCCCTGGCACGTATTCAATGCACTCAGACAGATTGTATTGGATGGCCTGCCAGAGTGTCCGGCTGAGGGAATGCCCCTGGATATAACCGATTTTTTGCTTAGAAACCCGTGAAAACGGCGGCGAGGGCTGAGAAAAGAGCCGCAGACGCTCCAGAATATGTTCTGAATTGGGGCGCTTATCACTGGCAGCGTTGGCTTTGGCGGCAGGGGCAGTCAAAGCCTGTTCAAGCGGGTCAAAGCCACTTTCCAATTCATAACCCTTGTTCATTTTGCTGACAACCAGGCTTTTGTAAATCTTTGCAGCGGCCTCAAAGGCCACCGCTTTTTCGGTTTTGGTGCCCTCTTTTAAGCTGCCACCGCGTTTGCCATAGCGAAAATTGACCAAATACGCTGTTTCGCTGAGCTGCAGCAATTCAGCTTCGTAGACCTTGTCGGAACTTCCCTCTTGAAAATGCAGGCGGGTCTGTCGGATGCGTTTCATGCCTGACCCCCTTGGGCTTGCCAAGCCGCTTCGACCTCTGCCAAAATGCTGCGATCCAAAATGGTTTCAGCCAAGCGCGGGGGCGGGGGCACAGGGGCCACTCGCTGTCCAGGCAAGGGCGATTCAGCGTTGGCAGATTTTTGGCGAAAAGCTGTTTTTTTGCCTTTTGGGGGAGTTGAATGGGCAGAAAGTAAGCCCGTATCTGGGTATTTTTGACGAATCGCTTGCAAATGCGCGCATAGTTTTTGACCTTTTTCGGGCTGAACCATGCGGATATACTGAGCAAATCCCTGCAGACGCTCCAAAAAACCAGGTTCTGTAGAGGAATGCCCTGCCCAGGTTTTGCCGTTTAAACCGTCTTTGTCGAGCTGAAATAAAAGTGCCCGAAAGCGTTTGAGCGTGGAAGCAGAAACCGAGAGCCCCTGATTGACAACCAGTCCGGTCACTTCTTGCCGAGCTCCTTGATGCATAATTCGGGTTTTATCCGGGTGCAAGACAAAGCCCTCGGTTTTGAGAATCTGGCGCAGGCCTTTAAACAACGCGCCCAGGTATTGGGAGGAATCCGCCGAAAAAGTCAGGTCATCGGCATAACGGGTATAGGCAAAGCTCCATTTTTGGGCCAAACCGGCCAGGCGTTTATCCAGGCGCTTGCAAATCTGATTGCTGATCGCCGGACTGCACGGAGATCCCTGAGGCAAACGGCGCTGATCCGCGGCGATAAAATAGCGCTGCCCATCGATTTCGACCTGTTGACTTTCGGCTTCGGTACAGAGCAAACTCAATAAAGTCGCCACTTCATTGCCATAGCCCAAGCTCAAAAAAAGTCCTTTGACACGGGGATAGCTGATGGTTGGAAAAAAATCCTTTAAATCCAAATTGATCACCACTTTTTTACCGATATGCGGCCGGGCATTGCTGAGAATACCCTTTTGGGGCACAAAACCATGGGCCGCAGGGGTGACGGGCAGAGGATTGAGAATATGCTCCAGAATCCAGTATTGCAGCCGTTTGAGCCGCGGCATCGGGGCGGAGATCAACCGGGTTCCACCGGTTTTTTTGGCCATTTCAAAACGCTGGTAATGGCTCAATTTTGAGACCCGGCGACTGTAGGTCAAAAAGCGCAATTCGTTGAGGGTAATGCCCGCTTGCTCAGCCAATTCCAAAGCGGAATCGATTTCGGGCAAACCCAAGGCTCTGAGTTTTTCGCTTTGGATGGCCTGTTGCTTCGGGCCAAAATGGGCAGCATCCCCCAGGGTGATCAATTTTTTTTGTTTGTTTTGGTGGTGTAAATGGGCACTTTGAAAGCGATTGAGTTCACGCTTGATGCGGGTTTGCAGACGTTTTTCCAGGGCAGCAGCCATGCGCTGCTTGTGAATCAGTTTTAAGGCAGCTTCGGGGTCTTTGATTTTTGCCGAAAGTGAGGCAATTTCTTGCTGAATTTCGGCCTTGCGTGCAATCAGTTCACGCGCGGGCTGCGGCTCAGACTCAGTCCAAAAGCCCAAGCGCTGCATTTCTGCCAGTATATAGCCCTCTTTGCTACTGGCTTTGATCTGTTCATAGAGTTCTTGTCGGCTTAAACCCATCCCCTGGCCCCCTCTTGCTGGTCTCACTGGTCTCATAAAAGAGGCCGGGTGCAAAAACACCCGGCCAGGCACAATCCTTCGTTCTATCAAACAATGTGCTTGTTACACTCGATGCGGAACGCCCTACCAGGTGCATGTACTTTCCCTGAAAGGATCCCGTACATGCACTCTGGTAGGGCAGGGCCGCTATAGTGAAGAGCAAGTACATGATGCATGGCCACACTGTGGACAAGAATCGCGATCCACGATTCATATTGCAAGGTTCTGGCTTGTGCCCTAGCACATCCTATCAGCTTCAAAATCAGTTGCCAATACCGCGAGCGATCTGAGCAGAATCATTTTTGAAGCGAGCGAATGTATACACAATAATACAAAATGAATTCAGCCCTGTCAAGCCCCCTACGAATCTGCATTCAGGAGTCAACAGGCCCCAAAAAGGGTAAACTGGAGCGAATCAGTTCAGGAGGCTTCGTGAATTATTCCCAGTCTTATCAGCGACTCGACAACACGATTTACCAATTGCTGGAAGTGCCGCCTTTGATTCTGGAAATTGGGCTTGGGTTATTTGGACTGGTGGACCCGGTCCAAGGGAGTGAATTGCTGCACCGTCTGGGCGAGGTGCGCCTGCACATTGGCCTGGAATTGGGCCTGGTGATGCCCCCTGTTTTACTGCGCGAAAACCCGGCTCTGCCCCGCTCGCAGTGGCGGATTTTGCTGCGGGAGTGGGGAGCCGAAGCGGGTGAATTGGAAATGGGCTGTCGCTTGGCCCTGATCGACACCCCAGCCAAAGCGGCACTGCAATTGAGTGGCAGACCAGGCCAGGGCCCCAATGGCGAAGCAGCCCTTTGGCTAACAGGGTATGAGGCCCAACGGGCCGAACGGGCAGGGCTTGAGTTGTATTCACCTGCCAGTGTTTTGCTATTGCAGCTTCAGGCTTTGGTCAAAACCTATGCCCATGAGTTATTGAATTTACAGACCTTTCAGCATATGTTGGAACATGTGCGTCTCAAACATCCGGCCCTGGTGGAAGACCTGATTCCCCATCGCCTGCCGCTGAGCAGTGTGCGACAAATCATGCAAAACCTGCTCGAAGAAGGGGTCAGTATTCGCGATCTGCCCTCTTTGCTGGAAGCATTGAGCTGGTTGGCGCAAACAGAAAGCGAGAGCGAAAGCCCAATTGAAGTTTTGAGTGAAGCCCTGCGGCGCAGTATGGGCAAGTCCCTGCTTTTGCCTTGGCTCAGCAGCAAGGCAACGCCAGAAAATAGGCCAGAAAACAGGTCTCACAACACGCTGCAGGTCTTGGTACTTGAACATTCACTTGAAAAAACACTTCTCAATCAGCGCCAGCAGGGTCTCAACGGAACCGTTTTGAGCTTAAATCCCCTGCTCACAGAGGCCCTGTTTGCAGAGATAGACAAAACCCTCTCTCAAGCCCCTGCAAAGACGGTCATTTTGGTCAAAACTGAATTGCGCAGGGCGTTTAAACGGCTTTTGTCACGCAGATTCCAAAACCTGGCCGTCTTTGCCGAAGGCGAAATTCCGCGCCAGGTCAAAATAGAGGTCTGGGGCCAATTATCGGCGAAAGGCTTGTAACCCAGCCCTTTTCCTTTTTATACTTCACTATCATGCAAGATGCCATTTTTTGCCAAAACCTGGCCAAATACTTTCGCCATTATCATAAAGAGCCCGGGATCACAGGATCGATCAAGTCGTTTTTTGTGCGCAATTATGAATCCAAAGCTGCGATTCGGGACTTTGACCTGCAAATTGCCCAGGGTGAAATTATCGGCCTGCTCGGGCCCAACGGCGCAGGAAAAACCACCTTGATGAAGATGTTCACAGGCATTATTGTGCCCTCAGCAGGTGAGATTCAGATTTTGGGCCATTTGCCCCACCAGCGTGAAAATGCCTTCAGGCGCAAAATCGCCCTGGTGATGGGCCAAAAATCCCAGCTCTGGTGGGATATTCCCGCCATGGACTCATTTTTGCTGCTGCAAAAATACTATGAAATTCCCGATGCCGATTTCAAAAAACGCCTGGGCACGCTCTGTGAATTGATGGAAGTGGAAAAACTGCTCAAGGTTCACGTGCGCAAACTCTCTTTGGGCGAGCGTATGAAAATGGAATTGATGGCCAGTTTGCTGCATCAGCCCGAAGTGGTCTTTCTCGATGAGCCCACCATTGGCCTCGATCTCGTCGCCCAGAAAAACATCCGCGATTTTGTCTTGGCCTGGCAGCGCGAGTTTCGCACCACTGTGATTTTGACCTCCCATTATATGGCTGACGTCGATGCGCTTTGCCAGCGCATTGTCTTGGTGCTCGATGGCTGCAAACGCTTTGACGGCGCCATTCGCGAATTTGAATCAATGCTGGGCAAACAAAAATTTGTCAGCGTGGACTTTGAAACACCGATCGACAACCGAGAAGCCCTTTGGACTGAACTGGACCCCAATTGGAACAGCGAAGGCACCCATGTCGAATTGCGCATTCCCGAAGAGGCCCTGCGCCAAACCGCGATGGCGATCCTGCGCGATTATCCGGTCAGTGCTTTGAGCATGGAAAAGCTGCCAATTGAGCGGGTCATGAATGAATTATTGACCAATCCCCATTTACTTGCTGCCCCGCGATGAGTGCCGCCCTCTCAAATCTGAGCGCCGAGTTTCAGAAATGGACCGCCACAATCAAGATCGCCTGGAGCAAACAGCTGGCGTATAAGCTCAATTTTATTTTGCTGGTGATAGGGCCTGTGCTGGTCTTCTTTTTTATTCGCTACAATCTCTGGAGTGCGATTTACAAAATCGAGGGCATCACCACCCTGCAGGGTTATAATTTTGAGCAAATGCTGGCCTACCAAGTTTGGGTCATGATTGTGGGCTTTTTGGGCCTGGGCTACAATGGCATGAATTTGGCCGAAGACATTCGCCTCGGGCGGATTTCGGCCTATTTAATCTATCCCTTTGGCTTTTGGCAATTTCACGCCTGCGGCTTTTTGGCTTTTGAATCTATTCAGCTCTTGGTCTCAGCCCTGACCCTGGGCGCAGTGGCTGCCATGCATTGGGTTCAACTCAGCCCTGTGCCTCTCATCCAGGGCCTGGCCTTTTGTTTTTGCGTGGCCCTGTTTTGGTTTCAGATCAATTTTATGATCGGTATTTTGGCCTTCTGGCTCGAAGAGACCTGGGTCCTGCGGGTGATGATGGTGACTTTGACCCAGTTTTTCTCAGGGGCATTGATTCCTCTGGAACTCTTTCCAGATTGGCTGCGGCAGATCTTAAACTTTTTGCCTTTTCCCTATTTAACTTGGGTGCCGGTCAAGGTCTTTATGGGCCAATACACGGGCGATCTGACCCAGGCTTTCGGGCTGATTCTCTTCTGGGCAGGATTGGCTTTTGCCTGCAGCAGCCTACTTTGGCAACGCGGTCTCAAGGCCTACACCGCAGCGGGGATGTAAGATGTTTAACCTCCTTTTTAAACGAATCGGCCATTATGCAGGCATTTACAAAGAATTTGTCAGCAATTGTTTTGCCGCTGCCATGACGTATCGCTTTCACTTTGTGATGTTGATTATCATGGATCTGCTTTTTTATCTCAGTATTTTGGCTTCGGTCGATTTTCTCTTTGCCCATGTCAACAAAATTGGCAGTTGGGGCCGAACTGAATTTATGTTCTTTATGGCCTTTATGATTGCCATCGAACATTTACACATGACCTTTGTCAGCGAAAATTTCTGGGAATTCTCTTACGATATCCGCACAGGCCGACTGGACTTTATTCTGCTCAAACCTGTGGGGGCGCTGTTTGTAATCTTTTTTAGGTCGATGCGCCCGGGCACCTTGATCAACGGCTTTTTTCCCTGGTATTACCTGATTCACTTTGGTTCACAATTGCATTTGGGCCCTTTGCAATGGCTCGCTTTGCCCTTTTTGGTGCTGCTGGGCCTTACACTCTTGACCAGCATCGAAATTCTCTTGAGTATGTCGATGTTCTGGATTGTGGAATCGATGGGCATCAATTTTCTGCGCATGCAATTGCAACAGGTCTCCCGCTGGCCAGATTTTGTCTACCAATATTTTGCCCAAAAATTCTTCAGTTTTATCGTGCCCGTGCTGCTGGTTGGCAGCGCACCCGTCAAATTTTTGCTTGATTCAAGCCAATGGCCCGGTCTGGTTTGGGTCGCAGTGGTTTTGCTGTTCTGCTGGAGTCTGACTGGTTTTTTCTGGCGCAAAGGCCTGGCTTCGTATGAATCGGCGTCAAGTTAACGCAAAAAACTGCGCTGGTTCAATTCACACCACGCTTGGAAATCACAGCCAAAGGCGTTAAAAACAAAATTTTGAGATCGAGCCCCAGCGAAATCTTTTCGATGTATTCCAGGTCCAGATTGAGTTTGGTGGGAATATCCAATTCGTCACGCCCATTGACCTGGGCCCAGCCACTGAGTCCCGGTCGCACGCGAAAGACCCCGCGCTGGCGCTCGGTATAATCGGCCACAATCGGCGGAACTTCGGGCCGGGGGCCAATAAAACTCATTTCACCTTTGAGGATATTTAACAATTGCGGCAATTCATCGATGCTGCTGCGGCGCAGCCATTTGCCCAAACGGGTAATCCGGGCATCGTTTTGGACTGTGAGCAGCGGGCCGAGTTTGTCGGCATTGGTGACCATCGTGCGGAATTTATAAATTTGAAAGGGCACTTCGTCCACCCCCACGCGGGTTTGCAAATACAGGGCCGGGCCTTTGCTCTCCAAACGGATCAACAGGGCCACCAGCAATAGCAGGGGCCCTGTTAAAAAGAGTAAAAGCAGTGCAAAGACAAAATCCAAACTGTATTTGAGGTGCAAATAGGGCTTGGACTTGCTTAAAGGGGCTGAAGTGATCGCGGTTGTACTGGTCATGTGATTTTATTCCCACATTTTAGCGAGATTAATCTCCCAGATCAAGACGTAGCGCAAAAGGCTCACGCCTACGCCCCCTGTGGCATAAATCCTAAGCGATCATCACACCAACGCTGCCACCGATGGCACGGGGATAGTGCGGGTGACCCGGATGGCTGCCAGGATAATTGGGATGGGTTGGGTAGTGGGGCAGCGGGGGCTGGGGCGGGTGATGAATCAGGTGTTGGTCGATAATTTCACCCTGTTCGCCATAGGCTTTTTGGTAATTCTTTTCTTCGCCTTTGCGGTTCCAGAAAGGACCACTGTTTTTGAGTTCGCCATCGTTATTGGTATCAAAGAGTTTGATCACACCCAGCAATTCATCGCGGGTGACTTGGCCATCGTTATTGGCGTCGGCTTTGGCAAAGAGTTTGTCTTGGTTAAAGCGGGTCAGGGTGATGGTGTCATATTGCTGACCGGGCATAAAATCGCGCTGCAGGCGCTCTGTTTCGGGCTTATTGCCGCGTAATTGAATCACACCATCGCGATTGGTGTCATAATTGCGAATAATCTGACTGGCAAGTGCGTTTACTGAAACCATTTGAAAAATCCTCCGAACATAATCTGGTTGAACCTGGGGTCTGAGGGCAATGAACTCGCCTCAGACTTAACTTATATTTAACCTTATCATAACAAAAAGATTAAATCAAGGGGGGAGGTTTAAAAATGCATCAAATGCAAAAGCGGATGTGCATCCAGAAATTTAAAAATTTTTTGGTGGGCCACAGGCACGGCCAACGGCGCATCTTTTCCGGGCTGGTACCAGGCCCAACCGGAAGGCAAAGCCGGTGCTTGGGCCTGTTGGTATTCACCGCCTGGATGCAGCGCCATTTTCATTTGGCGGTGGGTCAGGGTGTGTTCGACCTGGCCGAGAGAATCACCCAATTCGGTCTTGAGACCGGTTTCAGCCAAGATCTGATCCTCCAATACCTCTAAGCCGTCAGCCGACCAAGGCAAGACCCAGAGATCGCGAAAGATGCCACTTTCTTTTTCTTGTTTGAGCAAATAATGCCCCTGCCAGGCCAGCAACGCCACCTGCAAATTCAGGGTTTTCACTTGGGTCTTGCCAGCCTTGCGCGGATAGGCTTCGGGATTGCCCGCTTGGGCCGATTGGCAATAAACCCGCAGCGGGCATTCGCCACATTTGGGTTTGCTGGGGGAGCAGACCGTTGCCCCCAATTCCATCAGGGCCTGGTTAAAATCACCGGGACGCTGGGGGTCGATCAAGGCTCGCACCCTGGCCTCGATTTGAATTTGGGCGGGTTTTTTATCGATGGGTTCAGCCAAGGCATACAACCTTGAAAAAACCCGCAGCACATTGCCGTCGATCGCCGGTTCGGGCAGTTGGAAGGCAATGCTCAAGACCGCGCCAGCGGTATAAGGTCCGATGCCGGGGATTTTTAAAATTTCAGCACGGTTTTGCGGCAATTGGCCGGCAAAATCGCTGACCACCACCTGGGCACCTTTGTGCAAATTGCGGGCCCGGCTGTAATAGCCGAGGCCCTCCCAATGTTTGAGTACAGGCTCCAGCGGGCTCTCAGCCAGGGCCTGAACAGTGGGAAAGCGTTCAACAAATTTCTTGAAATAGGGTTTGACCGTCTGCACCTGGGTCTGTTGCAACATGATCTCCGAAATCCAAATCTGATAGGGGTCGCAGGTCTCGCGCCAGGGCATTTGGCGCAACTCAGGCTGAAACCAGGCCAGCAGGGAGGCACAAAAATCTGTTTTTTGGGGGGAGCTATTTGTGGCCAACATCAATTAAGGCACAGGATCTTTGGTAATCGCCAGAATATAGTCCCGCACCTGTTGGGCCTCTTTTTCGTTGATCACTCTCTCTTGCAAATAGCGCAGCAAGACGATTTCAATGGTGACATTGTAGCGAAAAAACTCAGGTGCAATTAACAAATGACAGCGGGAACAATGCTGAATATAGGCCTGTTTCAGTGGCTCCAGAGCTTCGCCGCCGGGCAGGTCGTGTTTGCTGATCTTGGGTGCAAAAAAATAAGTAATCAGACAGCCTGAGAGCAACAAGGTGCTCAGGCTCAGACACAGCAGCGGCAGGAGTTTTTTCATGGGCACAGTATATCACGGACGCTTTGGTTCGGCGGTCTCTCTGGAGCGAGCCCAACCTGAAAGGAGACGCTGCTCTCAGCTCACTCGTGATTTTACTTTGGCAAAGCCAGACAGATTTTTTCAATTTGATCAGAGATATAAATGGCCTGATGATAGTTGGGGATATCTTTGATAAGACAGATTTTTTTTTGTTTCGGTGGAAAAGTCCAAATTTCATAGCTTCCCAGTTTAATCTTTTTCCATTTTTGGCTCCTGCGTTTTTTGAATCTGATAAAGCTTTCTTTGATTGAAAGCTTGTGAAGCTGGGAAGAGGGATAAACCTGTTTGGGCAACCAAGGCAAAGGCCCAAATTGAATGGAAATCTGCTTATCGCTAAGTCTCAATTCTGTGCGATTCAGAAGCTTACAGAGCAGAACATAGCCGAACCCCGAAACCAAAGCGCTGACGACCATCCAACCCAGATTTCCGCCCACTTCAAGCAGGATACTTTCAAGTATCCCCCACAAAAGCATGAAAAGAAACAGCACGCCAACCGACTTGTACGCCACCGTTTTAAGCTCTTGGAGTTGAAGCCAACTCCAGGAAATAATCAACTCTTCGCCGTCTTCTTTGACCTGAAAATCAGCTTTTTTTCGGTAATCTGGTTGCGAAATCGTAAAATCTGAAGGTTTGGAGAAAAGCGTCTCACAATGGTGACACAAAATGTCTCCCTTTTCATTCTGAGGGATAGGCAATAAAACCAATTTCAGGCAATGGGGGCAGTTCATTTCAATTTTCCAAGTTCCCCACACAGGGGTCTAGCTCAAAAACCATGCGTTTCAACCCATTGTAACATGTCAGATAGGGCCTCTTTCAGCGCCTTGATTTGCATTTCAAGCCCCACTCTTCTTAAAATGAAGTATGTTCACCCCGCGCAAACGCAAAACTCACACAGCCCAAGACTATATCCAGGGCATTTTAAAAGGCGATCGCACCTTGCTGGCCCGTGCGATTACCCTGATTGAGAGCCAATTGCCCAGTCACCAAGAAATGGCTCAGGAGATGATTCAGGCCCTGCTGCCTCACAGCGGCCAATCCCTGCGAATTGGGATCAGTGGGTATCCGGGGGCAGGCAAAAGTACATTGATTGAGACCCTGGGGCTGGACTTACTCAAACAGGGCCACAAATTGGCCGTTTTGGCGATCGATCCCAGCTCTCAACTCAGCCACGGCAGTATTCTCGGTGATAAAACCCGCATGGAGGCCCTGACCCGCGAAAGTGGCTGTTTTATTCGGCCCACGCCCTCGGGTGGCAATCTCGGGGGCGTGGCCCGCCACACCCGCGAAACGATCCTGCTGTGTGAAGCTGCGGGTTATGATCTGATCCTGATTGAAACGGTCGGGGTGGGGCAAAGCGAAGTCTTGGTTCGTTCAATGGTGGATTTCTTTCTCTTGGTGCTGATCCCCGGTGCGGGCGACGAGTTGCAGGGCATCAAAAAAGGGGTGATGGAAATGGTGGATGCGGTTTTGGTCAACAAAGCCGATGGCGAACATCTGCCCCAGGCCAAACGGGCAGCTGGAGAATACCAAATGGCCTTACATTATCTCACCTCTGCCACCCCAGGCTGGACACCCCCCGTTTTGCTGGGCTCGGCTTTAGAAAAACGGGGACTGGATGTGCTTTGGCAAGTCATTCTCGACTTCCAAACCCAACAGAAACAAAATGGTCAGTGGCAAAAACGCCGCGAAGCTCAGACCTTGGAATGGTTTGAACAGGCCCTGCTTGAAAATCTCAAGCAGCGCTTCTTGCACCACCCAAACATTCAGGGTCAATTGCCAGAGATCCGCCAAGCGGTTCAGAACCAGACCCTGCCGGTCTCTGTAGCTGTGGAGAGCCTCTTGGATCAGTTCTTTTCAGGCTCAGCTTGATCTGGAGAAACTGGCGCAATGGCCACAACAGTCACATCGGCCTCCAATTCGGGGCTGTAAGCCGTGGCGCAGTTGCGCCCTTTGTGTTTTGAGGCATAGAGGGCAATATCCGCTTTTTCGATCAGGTCATCGCGGTTCTCGGCCTGCAGGGGAAATTCTGCACAGCCCACACTGATGGTGACTTTAAACGATTGTTGCTCATAGATAAACTCACTGTTTTCAACGCTTTCACGCAGGCGCTCGGCCACATGTAAAGCCCCTGAAAGATCTGTATCGGGCATAATCACCGCAAATTCTTCTCCGCCATAGCGGGCAGGGGTATCTACGCCATCGCGAATGCTGCCCCCCACCAGCGAGGCCACCTTTTTAATCACAAAATCACCGGCCAAATGGCCGTAGGTATCGTTAAAGCGCTTAAAGAAATCGATGTCAAACATAATCAACGAAGTAGGCATCTGAAAGCGCTGGCTGCGTTTAAGCTCCTGTTCGAGCATGTCTTGAAAATAGCGCCGAATATACAGGCCCGTCATGCCATCGGTGATCGACAGTTCATATAACTCAGCATTTTTGATCGCAATCGCAACCTGGTTGGCACTGTCTTGGACTTGCACCAAATCGGACTGCAAAAATCCACCGGGTTTATTGTCGAGGCTGATCACCCCCAAGACGTTCTGATCGACTTTGAGCGGCAGGCAGAGCACATTTTTTAGTCCCTGATCCATGGACTGAAAATGATAGGGTTTAAAACGCGGATCGTGAAGGGGATCATTGCAAAGCACCGCTTCGCCACTGGCCGCAACATGGCCGGCAATGCCTTCTCCAAAGGCAAAAGATATCCGCTCATGGACTTTCACAGGACTGCTGTCGAGGCTGGGGTTGTAGACCACTTTGAGCAATAATTGCCCCGAAGAAGGGTCTACCAACATGATCGAACCCTGTTCGGCCTGCACCGAATGAATAATGATCATCAGCACCTGCAAAAGCAAATCGTTGCCCGAGCGTGAAATAATCGCTTGGTTGATTTCATCGCGAATCGTCAATTTGGCGATCATTCCCTCTTTTTCCAAGAGGGCTTGGCGAATCTCAATCCGCATCGAATCCAAGATTTGGGCCAATCTGCCTAACTCGTCTTTGGAATTGAGATAAACGGGACTGTCGAGTTCGCGGGCCTCAACCTTGCGCGCCATTTGAGACAGGAGCATGATCTTTTGCAAGAGATTGCGTGACAGTCCCAATGCCAGCAGCAAGGCCAAAATAATCGCTCCGCCCGCCATCAAAAGCAGAATATTCCGCACCGAGCCAATCACTTTGTTCAGCTCAGACATATTCAACGCCACCATCAGCACATATTCACCATTGCGCGCAGGCCGGGTTTGGCTGGCGAGGATATAGGTGGGGCGCTTGCCTGAAACGAGCCCGCCTTTTTCGTATTGTTCGACCAGATTCAAAGAAGTGGTCTCGTCCAGGGTTGTGGCCAAGACCTCCAGGTGTTCTTCTTTGCTCAGAATCAAGACTTCGCTGCCAGCAATTTTGCCAATGGCATCGGCCAATTTATTCGAGGCCCGAAAGGTCAGGCCCAGGACGGCAATCGGTTGAGATTTTGAAGGGTGGTACAGGGGCAAAGCAGCAGAGATCAACAAATGTCCTTGGGCAAAACGGCGGCTGCTTTTAAAATCCCCTTTAAGAGCCGATTGCACCTGATCCAAGGGGGTTAAACGCTGCCCCTGCAAGGGCTCAGCCACCATAAATTTGCCTTTGTCATCATAGACTTCGAGCACGGCATCATAGAGTTGTAAATTGAGGTCTTGGTAGAGGGTACTCAATTGGTTGATCAAATCGAGGTAATCCCGTTTAAGGGCCCGCTCTTGAATCGCCTGGGTCTGGGCAATGACCTGGCTTTTGAGCAAAATTTCTTGGCTGAATTCTTCAAAAATATTATCGGCCACAATCGAGGTTTCGCGGGCCCGCAGGGTAAAAAAGTTCTCAATTTGGCTCTGCAGCAATTGGGAACTCCAAAACGCCGAGAGCAGAGCGGGCAACAATGCTGCCAACAAAAACAGGGCAGGCAACCGAAAGCGAATCGAGTTAAGCAGCGAGATCTGCACTTTGATGCGCCTCCTTATACAGGCGCTTTAAGGCCTGATCGGTGAGCGCTTCCAGCTTTTCAGGGCTTTCAAAGGCCTGTCCGAGCAACCAGTTCATTTCTTGCCAGACGTATTTCATCAAAGGGGAATTGGGCATGGGCACGCCCATTTTGGCCTGTTGATAAAATTGGCGTTGGTGCTCTGCCAGGGAATCATTCTGATAAAGTGAGGCCAGTACAGGTAAATTGTCCAATTCCCGCAAGGCCAATGCCTGCACTTCTTGTTGGGCCACAAAAGCCAGCCATTTTTCAGCCGCCGCTGAGGACTTGCCCCAGGGATTGAGGCCAAAACCTTTGATCCCAATAAAGGGTCTGGGCACTTGCGTTGCACTGATCGGGGGTAAAGGGCTGACAGCCAAAGGAACGCTGTTTTCTTGGGGCGCAGCCAAAGACCAGGGACCAGAGATAATTTGGGCCGTTTGTCCGGCACTGAAAAGGTTGAGTGTGGCCGAAGCAGAGCTTTTGGGGGGAACTCTGCCATTTTTTTCCAAGGCCAAGGCAAAGCGTATCGAGGCCAGCAGGGGTTCTCGCCGCAGAGCTAATTGACCTTTGGCATCAAAGAGGGTCCCCCCAAAGGCATGAAAGAAAAGGGCGTGAAAATAAAAATTGCGGTTATCGTACATCAAGGGATAATGACCCGGTTTTTTTGTGAAGCTCTTCCAGTCTGAACTGGCTTTGGGAAGCAAGCGGGTATTGCGAATCAAGGCTGCCACCTGAAAAACAAAGGGCATAGCGTAGATTTGCCCTTGATAAGACAGGCCCTGCCGACTGAAAGGCACAAAGGGATCGAAATTCTGGTTCAGAGGCTTTAATAATTTTTGTTGGGCCAATTCTCCGACCCAATCATTCATTAAATAGACCAGGTCTGGCGCACCAGGTTCACGGGCCTCTCCACTGTAACGGGGTTTGAGATCGGAAAAAGGCATAAAGCGCAATTTCACTTTAATTTGCGGATTTTGGCTTTCAAAAGAACGTGCCACGGCTTTAAAGAACTTCATCTCTTTTTCATTGCTGTCCAGCCAAATATTCAATGCGCTGGGGGCCCGATCCGCCGGGCGACAGGCCACCAGCAAGAGACAGCAAGGGAGAAAAGTTAATACCGAAGATCGAATAGATTTCCGCATGATTCAGTCTGACGTGTCTGAGCGAATTTGCCAATACCCTTAGAACCGAAAACCCAACTCCCCTTGCTTCAGCTGATAGGGCTCGCGACTCAAATTTTGGGGCTTGTAAACGGCCAGTAGTTCGGTCAGAGAGAGTGGTTCCGACTGCGGGATCAGGCCCAAACTGTAAGCAAAAAAGCCCAATAAGCGCTCGCATGTCAGCCCCGTTTTTTGAATTTCACTCAGAGTCAGAGCCCCACTGCGTTTGGAAAGTCGCAGGCCTTGGGGATCCAAGAGCAGGGGAAGATGTAAAAATTGTGGAGCCGGTCGTTTGAGCAAATGGTAGAGCCAGACCTGGGCGGCAGTACTGGGCAAGAGATCGTCTCCACGCACCACTTCGCTGATCTGCATGGCCAGATCGTCGGCCACCACAGCCAATTGATAGGCCCACTCACCATCGGCACGCAAGAGCACAAAATCCCCCACATCGAAAGCCTGGGGCCCCATCAGCAAATCTTCAAACGCCACCGAAGTTTGAGGGCCCCGCAGCCTCAGACTGGGTTGTTTACCGCCAGCCATTTTTTCTGTTTGGAGAGATTGATTTAATGCCCGCTCAGCCAGCCCATAGCCTTCAATCAGGCCGTGAGGGGCGCTCGCCAGCGTTTGCAAATCTTTGCGTGAAAGATAACAAGGGGAAACCCAGGGCTGCAATTGCGCCAACAGTGCTTGGTAATACTCTGCTCTGAGACTTTGCAAATAGGGACCAAAATTGCCGCCCAGATCAGGACCTTCGTCCCAATCCAGTCCCAACCAGCGCAGTTCAGCCAGATTGATTTCAAACACCCCTTTTTTGCAGCGTTGCGAATCGAGATCTTCGACGCGCAAAACAAAGGCTCCGTCTTGGGAACGCGTATGCAGCCATGCCACCAGCGCTGTTCGGGCATTGCCCAAATGCAGACCACCCGTGGGAGAAGGGGCATAACGTCCACGAATCGGGGAGATCATCCGTTTTTTTCAGCTTCTGCTTCTTTGTCTGTGTTCTTGTCTGAGAGGAAGTAAAGCACTGCTTTTAAGCCCAAAAGCATCAGCGACATCACCAGCAAAAATTTGGCCACAGACTCAAACCACAACCCGGCCATGAGACTGGGCAAAGCCAAGCAAGCAGCCAGAAATAGACTTATTAACCAAACCAAGCGCAGAGTAGACAGAGGATCTTTAAACATAGCTGTATTTTAGCTCAGTCTGGGACTTTCTGTTTGCACTGATGTCAAACCTGAAAAAGTGCTAAAATAATCAATAATGAGTACCAAAGCTATTATCTATTTATATCCCTGTTTAATTATCCGTGCCTAATTTCCGACCTATTTGCACCCTACAACATTGTAACCATCGCGTTTATCATCAAGCCCAAAGGAAAGCACGTCTCCATGAGTGATATTGTCTATCAGTTAAAAATCAGCCTGAATTTCAGTGACCCCCTTATCTGGAGGCGGTTTTTGGTTGATGGGGACACCTCCCTGGATGAGCTGCACTATCAGATACAAACAGTGATGGGCTGGGGCAATGAGCACCTCTATCAATTTATTATCAACGACCGCATGTACGGTGATGGGGAATTAGGCACCAGCTCGCAGCGAGCCGATTCCAGTGAAGTGACCCTGGGCAGTCTGATTAAGCGTCCCAAAACAACCTTTATCTACGAATATGATTTGGGCGATGGCTGGGAGCATGAAGTGGTGGTCGAAAAAATCCGACCCCGCTCCCAATTTGATGTTGCACATATTCCCCACTGTCTCGAAGGTGAGCAGGCCTGTCCGCTTGAAGATTGTGGCGGCATTTTTGGCTATTATGACATTCTCGAGGCGCTCAAAGACCCTGCCCATCCCCAACATGCCGAAATGGTCGAAGCCTGGGGCGAACTCGGTACGGATCTGGACCCCGAAATTTTTGAACTCAAATGGGTCAACGACAGTCTGCGCCAAATGATGCCTTAAGGCCGCTTGAAAGCCTTTTGCGCTTGTGAGATGATAAAGGTAATCTGGGCCGAGCAAATTTTAACAACACTTTAAGTAAATTAATATTTCTTTAAGAAAGATTTAATTATTGCAGGCGATATTCAGATTAGGTGCCTTCTGTGTGTTTATCGCACATTAAAAAAAGGTGCCACACAATGAGAAAGGAAATTTGCCGCAAATGCAAGTAGGGAATAACCAAGCCGGTTTGGTCGGGAAAACACAACCCGCACCCAAAACAGAAGCCCCTCAAAAACAGACCACTCTTGATAAAGGGGTGGATTGGGTCAAAGAAAAAACCCAAAAAGGCACACTCGTGGGTGACCACTATATTGCCACGGGTGCTGGCGCTCTCGTAGGTGGAACTGCGGCAATCGCAGGAATCGCCAAAATCGCCGACAATGTGCCCGCCGTTGAAAAAGCCCTGGACTTTGTTTTTAATAAAAATGGCAGACTCTTGGCTGGTAGCATCAGCCTGGGTGCTTCAGCCGTACTCGCAGAAGATGCAGTACAGAGTTTTAAAGAAGGCAGCACTGTTAAAGCCCTGGCCGAAACTGGTGGCGCTGCTGTGGCAGGTCTCGGTGGCGTAGAATTGGTGGGACGCCAATTTAATATTCCCGTGGCCAACAAAGCCCTGAGTAAAACCCTTGATTTTATGGGTGACAATGCCCAGGCCCTGATCGGAACAGGCGCTGCCGCTGGCGGTGCTGCTGCGATTAAAAAAGGTGTTGAAGAAATTGCCGAAGGAAATACTGGCAAAGGTGCCGCATATGCCGCTGGCGGTGCAGTGGCTCTGCTCGGTGGGGGTGAGTTAATTGGCCGTCAGTTTAACGTGCCCGTGCTCAAAGAAGCCCTGACGGGCCCAGCCAAAGCCATGTTTACCTCTAAAGGTGGCATGGGTGTCGCTGGTGGAGCCGTAGCGCTGACAGGCACTGGAGCTGTTGTCGATGGCGCTCGCCGTCTGACCACAGGCAAAGGTGTCGTCAATGATGCAATCGGCATGTTGGAAATGACCGCCGGTGTGACGGCTGCTGCAGGTGGCACAACCTTGGTGGGTATGGCCACTGGTTCAGAAAAACTGACCCAGGCCTTGCCTGAAACCGCCCATTTCATTGGAGCAACGGCAGCTCTCGGTACCGCTGTGGCCCTGGGTAAATACACGGCAAGCAGCATGCAAAAAGATGGCCTAACCTACCTGAATGCCGCCACTGGCGCAGGGGCTGCTTTAGCAGGTCTGGGCGGGGTTGAACTCGTCGCAGATAAACTCGGTGTATCGGTGCTCGACAAAGCTTTCACCAAAGGCTGGAAACCCGTACTGGGTGCCGGTCTGGCCGTGGCCAGCTTTAAACTCGGCGCAGGTGCTGTGGCCGAGGCCAAAGATGGAAATATGCTCAATGCCGCTGGTCAAGCCGGACTGGGCTTTATGACTGCCGCAGGCAGCGCAGCCGTCTTGGGTGACGCCCTGAATATCCCCGTCTTGGACACCTTTGGCTCCAAAACCCTGGAATTCATTGGCGACAAAATGGCCAAACCGGTATTTGAATTTGCAGTCAAAAATCCAGCTCTGACGCTGGGTGCGCTGGCTGTAGCGGGTGGTGCCGGTGCTTACGCCTATTACAACAATAAAGGCGAAAAAGAAGCGGCCCAAGCCGCTGAAAAACCCGCCAAATAAAAGGCTTACCTGTTCCTTTCTCACACTTGCTCCCGCCGAATTGGCGGGAGCCTTGTGTATGAGAAACCCTTTCATTTTATTTCCCCTCTCTAACAATTTCTGCTTTAATGGCTCAACTTTCAACAGAATTTTTGACTATGTCAGCTCCCCCCATTTACACAACACCCAGTTGGCACAAGAAATCGGCCCCCCCCGACTTTACGGTTGTCATTCCCTGTTACAATCACGCTGACACTTTGCCTGAGGCGGTGCAAAGTGTTGTGGCTCAGCGAGATGCAGATTGGGAATTGGTGATCGTCAATGATGGCAGCACAGATCAGTCTGAATCTGTGGCTCAATCTCTGCTACAGACCCATTCTGACCTGCCTCTGGCCCTGATCTCACAAACCCAGTCTGGGCATCCGGCCCACGCTCGCAATTCGGGTATCGCCCAAGCCCGAGCGGAATGGGTACTTTGCCTGGATGCCGATGACCAAATCAATACTTCGTTTTTGGCTTCAACCCAAGCTTTAATTCAAGCCAAACCCTGGATTGGCTTGGCTTATCCGATTGTATCAAGTCTCAATGACCCGCTTTTTAAACCCGTGCAACACAGCTTTGAGCTGCAAAAAATCCTCGAATGGGTATTGATCCCCACCGCCACTGCTTTTCGCAAAAGTGCATGGGAAAACACTGGAGGCTATTCTCCCTGCGGATATGAAGATTGGGATTT
>JBPXJQ010000008.1:0-211059 GCA_051715345.1 Candidatus Blackallbacteria bacterium | reverse complement strand
ATACTCCATGACCAGATAGGCGGTTCCATGCTCTTCAAAGAGGTCCAGAACATTCACAATATGCGGGTGTTTCAGTTTCGCCAGAATGCGCCCTTCTCGCAGAAAGCGCTCCAAACCTCTGTCAAAAGAGCCCTTGCTTTGCTGGCTACAGCTCAGCGTACGCGTACTTTCATTGCGGTGAGTCAGTGACTGGGGAAAGTATTCTTTGATAGCGACCTTGTGATTTAACAGCTTTTGCTCGGCCAGATAGGTCAGTCCAAATCCTCCGCGCCCCAGCGGAGAGAGCAATGTGTATTTTTGCTGGTTTAAAGAAAGGCCCACCGGCAGAAAGTCTTTGAGCAGACTGGGCAAATACACCCCACACCCATCACAGGAACCGCTCAGGTCATTCACGACCTCTGAACAGTTTAAACACTTCATGCCTGCTTCGAGCTCCTTTGGCGCTTTTCGGTATTATTAAATCGATTTTTGTATTTGAACTGTTATTAGCGTGTACTGTTCTGAACTGCGCTCAGCCCTCAACAGCGAAATATCATGGAACGGATGATTGCTTAAAAGATACTTAAGAGTCGATACCTTAAGGCTCAAACATTTGGGATGGTCGTTTATCTCACTGAACCATCAGGAAAGTAAAGAAATACTTTCTTTTAGCGTTTTTCTTGATTTTAATCAACGCTTAATAGTTTATACTCATGATAGTTAACCACACTTACCCATTTTTCTTTTTTCAGTACCGCTACATTTAGGACATTTTCTGGCACCATTGCTATTTTTACATTCATGACAAAACATCTGATTGCAACGATTGCATTGGTAAATGTCAAACCACCCCCCAAAAAAAACTTGGTACGGCTTATTCCCGCAATTGGGGCAACATGGAAAATCAGCCATATGCTCTCCTGCCTTGATTTTTGTCTGCGCAAAATTTATTCTAACACACGAACTTTCCATGTGTTTTTTGAAAAACCTCGTCTTGACAGCTGAATGGATATGTTCTTTTGCGAGGACAAATTCATCAGTGAGCAACGCTCCTCTTTTCAGACAGAATCAAACCCACACTAATGGATCTTGATGTTACTTACCTGAGGACAGACTGAAAACCTGTGTGGCGTAAAGATCACTGCTTTGCTGGAAAACACCAACACCTAAAGCAACGTACTCTGGTTTCAAAATATTTTCCCGATGGCCCGGCGAATCCATCCAACCTTTAACCAAATTAGCAGCAATATTTGCATCGGAGCCATCATATGAAACAAATTGATATATATTTTCACCCACCCCACTCTGAAAAATACCGGGATAGGCATTTTCTACGCGATCTCTGACACTTTTTCCATCGGGATTTGTATGGGAGAAAAAGCGGCGATTTAGCATGTCCTGGCTGTGATTGCGCGCCACATCAGACAGGCGCTTGTCTGATTGTAATGGAGACAAACCACGACTGATACGTTCCTGATTGGTTAGTTCCAAAATCACACGCTCTACTTCTTCGCCATTGACCGGGCGAGTCGAGACTTCAACGACTCGATTGTCAGGGAGTTGGGTAACTGTTTTTCCGGGAACTCCGATCACACCGTCTGGAATCGGGATGACTAAACAGCCGGAAAGTAAACCGACAAGGCTCCAGATACCCAGTTGGCATTTCAACATACTATCCATCTCCTTGCATTCAAAGGCTGATTTCTTAGAAATCCTGTGAAAAATTGAGTTGAGAAACCCTTAACTGTCTATTCCCAATTTGTGAGTCAATTATGCATAATCATGACCTTTACCCGATATAGTGGAACCGTGGCGATTGACTGTAAAAAGAACACTTACTTGGCTCTATAAATTCAGAAGACTCTATAAGCTAAAGACTATTTATAGTTAATTCTGAAACCAAGTAAACTTTGATTGGTGCTGTCATGACTAGGTTTGCGGTTGCCAAACTCGCTAAAATCAAGTGAATAAAGCATTTCAACACACTCTTAATCCCAGTACTGGCTTAACGCTCGATAAAAAGCCGGTAGTGCTGATACAGCACATCATCGCCGAGGGGGCTGCCGACAGGCAAAGCCTGTTGGGGGAGGGGGGAGCGCATTTTGACCCAGATTACCTGGTTGGCCACATCCTGCCAAAACAGGCTGCCGTCGCCATCAGCCACTTGATTGAAGCTGGTGGCGGGGCTTAAATACCTGCTGCGGGCACCGTAGACGGGCCCGACTGAGACCGCGGGTACCCGTGCGCCCGAAAAACGTATCCCCAAGAGAAACTGATCTTCAGGCCGATAGGCATTGGTCACGCTCAATTCAACCCGTTGGCTGGGCACAGGTTCTCCCGGAAAATCCAGCAGGTAACGGCTGTTGCGCAGGGCGGCAAAATGGCGCATATTGCCCAATCGCGTGGCCTGCTCACCATTGCCGACAAACCAAGTGCCAATCGTGGAATTGTCTTCGCGAAAGCGCGTCACCTGAATGGGCATCATCGAGCGGTAGCGCTCGGAATTGTCCACGACAAAATTGTCGACCCCATAATATTCACCCTCACAACTCAGGCCATTTTCACCCTGGGGTGCCACTGGCTGGCAGTTTTGGCCTTCGGTTAAAAAGGGCAAATCGTAAACCCAGAAATTGCCTGCGGGCCCCCAATAGCCGTGGGGATCCCAGAGCGCTCCGGCCAGGGCCCAGTTCTCTTGCAGCCGCAAGGGAGAGCGGTAGCCCGGATGGCTCTGAATCAATTGGTTATTGGGGTTGCGTACCAGGCCTTTGTCCACCGGCGAAATATAATAATCATCGGTTTTAAAGGCCCCACTGGATTGATTGGCCACATAAGGAAAGTTGACGATGCTATTGTGATGCAGGTTAAACGTGCTGTGATAAGAGGCCAAAGCCACTGGCGGCTGCATTCCCACTGCGGCCTGCCATTCTGAGTGCTGATTTTGCCAGCGCTGCGCATTGTTGAGGCTTTCGCCCACCAAGAGCGAATGGGAAATATTGCCGTCTGCGCCAGCACCAGCAAAGAAGACGCCGAGATTGTCGGCTGAAATCCAACGCTCGTAATCAGGGGTGGTGACGCGGTTCCAGAGTCCACTGTCGCGGTTTTTATAGGTTGAAATATCGCGAAAGGCAGCGCGAACCCAATTGCTGTAAGGCCCGGCTGCCCCACCATCACTGCTGGGTGCGTAGGACTGGGGCTGGGTATCGCCCGCATCGTTGAAAGGCACAAAATCCAGCTGAATGCCAACTGAGCCGTTGGAGTGGCTGGTATTGTCATCAAAGACGCCCAAAGGCAAGCGATTGGGGCGAATCGGGACATTTTTATTCAGGCCCAAAGGCGCCGTTGGAAAAGCCAGCCAAAAGCCGTTGCCTTCGGCATCAGCAGCCAGATTGCCGCGCACAGTATTGTCGGGATTGGTGAGCCAGAAACCACTGGGGCCGCGTTGAAACTGGGGCATATCGGAGTTAATCAGCAACCGGGCGGGGCGGCGGATATTGAGCACCAGATTGTTGCTGATGGTATTGCGGCGCTCGACTGCATCTTCGAGAAAGACCGCGTGCCCGGCGATGTTATAACAGATATTCTGATCCACCGTAGTGTCGTTGGTGCCGTGAATCGTGATGCAGCGGTTGCTGGAATTCCAGATGGCATTTTGGCGGATTTCGCGCACGCCGCCGCTGGGAATTTCGTTGCCCGCAGCGCTATAACTGAGCAAATGGAAGTGAATCGGGTAGCGTCCCATGCGGCCTGATTGGCCCACACGGCGCAGTTCAACCCCCTGAATGCGGGTAACCGATTCTGAACCCATGATCATGACCTGGGCGCCAAAACCTTCGTTTTGCCAGAGCGCATCATCGGCCCCTTGGATCACGATATTGCGGGTCAAATTGCCCACTGCAGCGCGTTCGTCCAAAATGGTGGGAGTGCCGGGGTTTTGCGGTACAAACCCCGTTGGGGTCAGGCTCATGCCTTGGGGGCCCAGGTATTGCAATTGGCCCCAGCGTGAGACTTCGGGGCCCTGCTGCAGCACCACATTTTCGCCCTGCACAGCTGCGATCTGCAGGCTTTCCGTCTGGGTCGTGCCATAAAAGTCGCTGGGGGCCAGCACCAACTGATCGCCACTTTGCCAACCTTGGGCCGAGAGCACCTGCATCTGGGTGCTCCTTGCAGACAAATGGGCATTGAGACGGGTCCAGGGGGTTTGCGGGGCACGGCCAAAGAGTTCGAGTCGGCCGCCCATCGAGAGAATCCCCCGCGTGCCCATATTGTGAATGCTTTCAGCTGAATTGGCGGCATTGAGGGTGATCGTGGCATGGCCGGTATAGGGATTTTGGGCTGAACCGGCCCGCAAACTGCCGTGTAACATAATATAGTCGGCTTGCAGTTCCAGGGTCTGCCCCTCGGCCAGAATCAAATCGCCCTCAATCGTGAGTGCTGCCAGATCGGGCGTGGATTCATCGAGCAAGACTGTTTGCCCAGCTGGAATCGTGACATTTTCACCGACTTGGGGTTTGTGGCTGCCAAAGCTTTCCCAAGTAGCGGGGTCTGACCAACGCAAAGCGCCCAAAGTGGCATTTGTACCACTTTCTTGACGACCAGCTGTGGCGGGAGGTGGGGCTTGTTCTCCTGCATTGCTGGGGGGAGAGAACACGGCCCCACCGCCACCACCACCACCACCACCACCACCGCCGCCACCGCCGCCACCGCCGCCACTACTGCAAATGTCACTGCCACAGAGACCTTGGTTCGATACCATTTCAACCTGTAAACGGGCCTGTAGTGGGCTTTCGGGGATTTCAACCCAAATTTCAGCTCTGCCACTTGTTTGTTTGGCGGTGATCAGGCCCTTTTCATCTACTTGAAAGAGATCGGGTCGGCTGCTATGCCAGCGCAAGGTCACTTGCCCGTTGAGGGGCTGACGGGCACTGTCCAAAAAGGTTACTTTGGCTTGGCTTTGTTCGCCGGGGCGACTTAAAAAGGGGGTACTCAGGCTCAATTGCAGGCTGTGAACTTGTTTGAGATCCAAGTTTCCGACTGCCTGCTGAGAGGGGGCTTGAACCGGCAGGGATGTGAGTGTCCCGACTGGAATGATGGCTGCCAGTGGCTTTTCGCTGGGTGGAGTCTGAGTCTGTGGCAATAGCGTTGATTTGAGACGCTCTGGGGAGCGGGTGAGTGTTTTGGGTTCAGATTTGGGCTCTAATTTGGGAGCAGATGAAGACAGGCTATTGGGGGCGGGACAGGCGGTTAAGCTCAGCAGAGCCAGCAGCGCCAAGAGTCCATTGGGTGACAAAAAACGGGATTCCGGAAAGCGGTGAAGTGACATAACACGACCTCAGTGCTAATTTATTTTTGTGCCTCTCCTTGCCGCTTTCCGGGGCGGTCCTCAAAGAGAAGACTTCTTTGTTAAGAATTGTAAATTAAGATTACCTTTTGTTGCGAGTTTGGACAAGCGATCTGGCTCACACCAAAATTGTTATCTTGCCCCCCCTTTTTCCTGGGTTTGATTCCCCTGATGATTTGAAAAACGATTGAGTTTGACGCTATGATAGAACATATACGCAAAGCATTTACGCACATCAATCGCAAAAGCCAAAAAGGAATGCCCATGGAAGACAATCCCCGCGCCAAAGAACTCCTGGACAAAGCCATTCTCTCGCTGAGTGAGTGGAAAGAATTGATGGGCCTCTGCCCCCACCTGATTCGCAGTGCCCCCCAGTATGTCAAAGACGCCCTTGAGTATTTTGGTATCAGCCATGAGACCCGTTTTGGCCGCCGCTATACCCATCTCAAAGCCCTGCAACTCTCCGACAAACCCGACGAGCGCTTGGTCGGTCACGGCTTTATTCAGACCCGTATCTTTGAAATTTTGACCACCCTCTGCCGCGACAATACCAAGATGATTCTGCTGGTGGGCCCCAATGGCTCCGCCAAAAGCACGCTTTGGAATGCCCTCTCATATGCTTTGGAGGCCTATTCCAAGACTCCCCACGGGGCCCGTTACACGATAGAGTGGGTCTTTCCCCACGACGACGATCAGGGCAAGCGGGTGGGTTTTGCCAAGGCCCTCGACGCAATCTTTGATGAGCGCCCGACCTTTGCCTTTATGGACGATGAAAAACTCGACAAAATCACCGACGACGCGGGCTGTTCTCCAGCTTGGCTCTATGAAGCCGATGCGCGCAAAAAGTATTTTGGCAAAAGCCCCTCCAAATATGTGATGGACAACAAGCTCTCACCCCAGGCTTACCGCATTTTGCAGGAGATTATCAACGTCTACAAAACCAAGACCAAATTGGTGACCGAATACTCGCCCGACGAGGTACTGCGACTGGCTGAGCGCCATATCCGCATTCGCCGCACATATATGTCCAAGACCTACCAAGAGGGTTTGGCTGTGATCGATCCCGGCACCAACCCGATCTACCTGACGCAAAAATCGCGGCAGCCGTATATGTTTCAGCGCAAAAAGTACCCGTATATGCTTAAAAGCATTGAATTGCCTGAACTCACAGGCCCGCTCTCGAAGGCCTCAAACGGTCTGATGGTGATGGAGGACTCGCTCGAAGGGATTTTGCAATTTGTCAGCCAGTTTTTTAACGACAAACGCAAGATCAATATCGAAGGGGAGCGTTATACCCTGGATATCATGCTCGTAGGCAGCATCAATCCCGAAAAATTCAACCTGCTCAAACAGGATCCCGAGTACAACCGCTTCCGCACCCGCTTGGAGATTATCAACGTACCCTATTTGCTCGACTACCGCCTCGAAGAGCAGATCTACCGCACCAAACTCGACGATTTACGCCATTGGTACCATGTGGCCCCGCACACCGACGAACTCTTTGGGCTCTTTTGTGTGATGTGTCGCCTTGAGCCCATCATGGGCAACCGCCAATATTCGGGCTACGAAAAAAATCCCGAATTGCTCAATCTCAAAGACAAATTGCGCAAGTTCAGCCTGCTCGACAAAGCCAAGCTCTACCACACCATGAGGGTGCCCGAAGAAGTGGCCAATCGCCACTCCCTCAATTCGGAGGAGATCAGTACGATCAACCGGGCCATCGATCTGATTTACGATGAATACCAAGACGAAGCCAAAACCTATAATTTTTCCTACCGTGAAGTCGATGCGATCATTGACCGCGCCATGATCGATGCCCCGCACGGCTTTCTCTCGCCGATCTCGCTCATGAAAAAATTGCGCGATGTGATTTTCCTTGAGCGCGACGATTACCCCTTTCTCAAAGAGTCGAAAAAAGACTATGAAGAGCTGATGCGCCTGTTGGATGAAGAGTATTTCCGAATTATCAACAGCGAAATGCGCGACGTGTTTAAATTCGATTACGAAGATCAGATCGTCGGCCAAGCCGAGATCTATTTGGTGCAAGGGCTCAAGACCCTCTACCTGGAAAAAGGCAAGATCCGCGATCAGGCTGGAAACGATGTAACCGAACGCTTCTTGCGCGACAAAGAGGGCATGATCTTTGGCAAAACCCTCAGCAACGAAGAACGTGAAAAATTCTGGTACGAATTTACAGCCCGCGTGCAGCCGGGGCAGAGTACCCGCGAGAATATCAAGCGGATTTTTGAGTCTCAGCTTTACCAGGCCCGCGATCGCATGTACCAGGAAAAACAGGGCGAGATCGAAAGCAAACTCGACTACATGTTGCTCTATCTCGAAGGCAGCAAGCTGGCGGCCCTCACCCCAGAAGAACTCGCAGAGATTCAAACCAATGTCGAAAAACTGCTGCAAAAAGGCTATAATAACGACTCAGCCCATGAACTGGTGGGTTATCTCAAGAGCAATATGGAAAGGCTGGTCAAAACATGACATATACCCGATATCCGGCTGTTGCTGGGCGCTTTTATCCCGATCAGGCCCCTGAGTTAAACCTTTTGCTCGATCAATACCTGGCTGATGCACCTGCCCCGGATCTGAGTCAGAATCTGCGTGTGGTGATTGCCCCCCATGCCGGTTATATCTATTCTGGCCCGATTGCCGGACACAGCTATCGCCAATTGGAGAGCCTAGACCCAGAGACCCATTGGAAGGTGTTTTTGCTCGGGCCCTCCCACCGCTATCCCTTGCGGGGGGTTTCGGTCTGTGCCTTTGACCAATACCAAACCCCGTTGGGCAATATTCCCGTCTCGCCCCTGGCCAAAGATCTGGCCCACCGCCTGGGTTTTATTCCCGAAGCGGATCTGATGGAGCACTCCCTTGAGGTGCAATTGCCATTTTTGCAGCGGATGTTAAAATCCTTCGAGCTGATTCCAATGGTACTGGGCGGGCCCTCGCCGATCCAATTGGCCCAATTGCTGATGCCGTATGCCGAACAGCCCGATGTGTTGTTTGTGATTTCGACAGATTTAAGCCATTATCACAGCTATCAAAAGGCCCGTGAAATTGACGCCATTGCCAATGAGTGCATTCCCAGTTTAGACCTCCAGCGCATGGCTGAAAAAGGGGATGCCTGTGGTATTGTCGGGGTACTCACCGCCATGGAAATGGCCCGCCAATCGGGTTGGCAGGGACATTTGCTCGACTACCGCAATTCAGGCGATACCGCCGGTCCCCGCGATCAGGTGGTGGGCTATGGGGCCTATAGCTTTACGGCACCTAACCGCAACTAAGCAGCGGGCCACTCCATGCGACCGAGCTGACCCAATTGCACCAGGCAACTCTCTGCGCGGGCGTATTGCAGGCGCTGAATGCCTGCCGGGGAATAATCCTGAATAATATAGGCGTAGATTTGGTTCTGGGCCCGGCTCAGATCCGTTTTTTGCAGTTCTCCGCCATGCAAAGACCGCTCGTACAGGGCCCAAAGCTGAATCAGAAGCAGATTAAATCCCCAGGTTAGCAATTGATGCAAAAGCCCCAAATGGCCCTGGATCAAATGGCTTTGTAAGAGCAATTCCTTTTGCATCCAGGCTTGGAGATAGGCATTCAGCACCTGTTTTTCGAAGGGGTTTAAGCGGGGCCAGTCAGCGCTTTCTTTCCAGCTGTTGATCCAATCAATCAAGGGATGTAAAACGGGATTGCGTTTGAGCAGGTTTTCAATCAACCAATCCAACAAGGGGCGCAGCGCTTGGGGTTCCAAAGCTGGCAATGGGCTTTGGGCTTGAAAGGATTGCAATGCTTGGTTAAAGGCCGCTTCTGTTAAAACTTCTGGCCCACGCAACAAAGTCCCATACCATTGCCCTTGAACCAGTAGCCAATGACTGATCTGATCCGATTTCAACAGCGCATCGAGCTGAAAGCCTGTCTGGCAGAGCCAGGCTCCCCAATCCAGATATTTACCACTGACAATCGGCAGCAGCGGCAAAGGCGAGCGTGGTTCCAATTGCACCCAGCGGTAGTTGAGGGTTTTTGAGAGTTTTAAATTTTTGCCCACACTGACACAACTGCCAGCCAGGCCTTTGCTCTGAAAATGTCCATAGTCCATTCGGGCACCCGTGATGGGGTATTTCCTGCAAATCTGGGGCTTGGCCGCTTCCCCCAAGGCTGCATGGATCCGACAGCGCATATCGTCTCCGAGAAAGACACAGCTATGGCCGTCTGGATTTTTGGCCAAAGCAGCATAACGGGAGGGCAGATCGGGCAGGTCAATTTTCACCAACTGTTCCAAGGGGCGCTGCATGAGCTTTTCCCAGGCCGGGCCCCATTGATCCAACTCAGCTTTACTGATATGGATTTTCCAAGGCCGGTTGCAGCAATTGCCACATTGGCTGCATTCAAAGGCATCAAAGTCTTCCCACCAAAAGATCAGGCCTTGATTCTGTCGCTGAGGCAATTCATGTGCCAAATCACAAAAGAGGCGAAAATAGGCCCCCGTTTCCATTTAGACCTGATCTTCTTCAAGCGGAGCCGCTTGGCTGATCTGAAATACGGCCAAAATCAGCAGAAGCAACATACTCAGATAGACGACCCATTCGCCGAATCGGGTATAAGGGGTCTTTTCTGTGCGCACCACTTGCGCAGGATCGAGCAGGGTATAGAGGTAGGTCCGCTCCATGGGCAAAGATTGGGTCTGAATCCGCCCCCAGGGGTCGATCACACTGCTGATACCTGTATTGCCTGCCCGCAAGACATAACGGCTGTTTTCGAGGGCCCGCATCACGGCATGGGCATTGTGCTGATAGAGAGCAATCGCATCACGATACCAGCCATCGTTGGTAATAATGGCCAGAATCTGGGCGCCTTCAGCGACAGAGTTGCGGGCCACATGGGCGTAGACCGACTCAAAGCAGATCAAGGTGCCGAGTTTTCCCAGTGGGGTGGCCATGAGTGAGGCATTTTGGCCCGCTGCGACATCGTCTTTCATTGGGTTGAGGTGGGAGATGAGTCCGCCGAGTACCGGAATTTTACCCAAAAAATCGCGGTAAGGGAAAAACTCGCCAAAGGGGACCAATTGGCGTTTGTAATACCAAGCCGTGTTTTCGCCCTGGGGGGTATAGAGTGTTGCGCCATTATAACTGGGGCTTTGCCAGGTTTTGCGGTCAAAGCCCCCGGTGAGCAAATAGGCCTTGTGCTTTTTTGCAAAGGCCTGCAAAGGAGCCTGAAACTCGGGAAAATAGCGTGGGAAAACGGGAATGGCGGATTCTGGCCAGAAGAGAATTTGGGCCGTAGAGGCGGGGGCTTTTTTGAGCAGATCCTCCGAGAGATCGAGATAGATCTTTTCAATATCGCGCATGTTTTTCCAGAATTCATCGGCACTTCCCCATTTTTGCCCCTGGGGAATACTGCCCTGGACCAAACCCACCAAAACCCCTTTGTCCGAAGTCGCAGGCTCAGCGGGCGGTGCTTGGGACAATTTATAGAAGCCATAGAGATGCAAGCTCAAGACACACCCTGCCATTCCAAGCAGAGCGCGAAAAGAGGCATAATGCCAATAGGGCTTGGGCTCAGCCTCTGGTACAAATTCATCGAGAAACAGCGCAAAAGCCACATTAAAGGCCACAATCACCCCGGCAATCAGAATCGAACCTGTAAACGGGACAATTTGTAAGAGAGGCAAATCCTGAAACTGGCTGATCGCCAGGCGGGCCCAGGGCAGCGAGAGGTCTCCCAATTCTTGGGCCCATTCCATGATCATCCAAAGCAGAGCGGGAAAGACGATTCTGAGCGCCCCTTGGGGTTTGAGTGCGCCCAAAATGGCCCCAAAGAGCGTAACCCAGAGCGAAACAAAGAGACTGATGCCGACCAGACCGCCATAGACAATCAGGAGGCTGATCTCCGTGGTGACACCGCCCAACCAGGTCAGCGGGTGCAATTCAATCAACCAGTGAATCACGCCAATATAAAAAGACATGCCAAAAACCCAGCCCAGAAAAGCACCGCGTTTCCAGGTCAAGGGCAATTTATAAAATACATGGAAAAAGGGGATCAGGGAGACCCAGATCAGCCAACCTGTAGACAGGGTTGAAAAAGAAAGGGCACTTAAGAGCCCTGAGAGGATACAGAGTAAAATATCCTGCCGCAGGGCCAGGGTTTCAGGGGTGGGAGGGGTTTTCATACCAGTCCAACAAATTTGGCTTCGATCAGGGGCCTGACGGTTTCGACATCTTCTTGGCGTTTAACGGGCAAAAAGCGCTGATCGCGTTCGACCTTTACCACGCAGACATTTAATTCACGGCTGAGATCGCCAGCCAAATGTTCAAACTGGATCACTGTCTGGCCTTCAACCTTTTTTTCAACCGCGTACCAGGGCAATTCAAACGGGCGTTCCAGCACCGGGGCTGAGAAAATATACGAGGCCGTATTAAAGACCTGAATGCTGTCCTGGTCAAAATGGGCTGGAAAGAGAAATTCTTCAACCAATTGGAGGCGATTATTCACACGGGCCGGGGCACCGCCTTTGTCTCCAGGGGCTTTGGCAGCCACTTCAATGCTCATTTCGCTGCCTTTGTCGATATGCAGCCCCAAAAGCAGTGGGTCTGGGGTCGCACCGAGGTTATCGATATTGGAAAAAAGCAGGTATTTGCCCCCGGCCTGAACAAAGTGGCTAAGCAGACCCGCCTGCTTCAGGGCATCGACAAAATCGCCGTGGCCACTGGTGGCGTATTCGATTTCGCCCGCCACTTGGCGCAAAGAGCCATCGCTGTAGATGCGTGGCAGGTGAAACTGCTGAAAGAGGAAGGTCTTGTCGCGGTAGCCAAACCAATCGTGTTCGTCTAAAAAAGCCGTGATCGGCGCATGGGCGTGAAAGCTGGTCATGAGATAGAGCGGGATGCCCTGGGCTTTGAGACTCATAATTTTGAGTTCGAGAAAGGTTTTTTCGCCCAAAATCGGGAAGAGGGCTTTGGGCAAGGTATAGGCAAAGCGTGTGGCCATGCCCCCCGCCAAAACAATGGCTCCGACCTCTGCCTGGGCCAGGGCCTGTTCCCCCAGCGCCCGCAGAGCCGCTTGCTGCTCGGTGCTGAGCGCCTCGGGCGCATGAATATCTTCAGACAGAGGTGGACTGACCTGCTCTTTTAAACGCAGATTATCGGGTTTTAATTCCCCGCTGCGAAAGCGGGAGATGAGATTTTTGCTCAAAGCATTCAATTCGGGCATATTTACTCTCCGAGGTGGTGAACCTGCGGCACAATCACGGGACGCCGCCGGGTTAAGTTATAAATAATTTTACCGAGCATGTCCTGAATCAGCACCTCGCCTTTTTCTGAGGTCAAAGCCACTTTTTCATGTTTGATCATGTAATTGCCCAATACCTTGGTGAGCTGCTCGGAGGCATTTTCGTAGAGGCTGTGGGGATCGTCTTCGATAATAAAACCCTTGCTGATAATCCGGGGCAAAGAGGCCAATTGACCGACTTCATCCAAGGTGCAGGAGACAAACAAGACCCCGTCTTTGACCATTTTGTGGCGCTCGCGCAGCTCTTTGGCATCGAGAAAACCGTGGCCCCGGCCTGCGACCATCACAACGCCGGAAGTAACCTTTTCGGCAATCACGGCACCGCTTTCTTGCACTTCGAGCTTATCGCCAATATCCAAGAGGAAAATATCTTCACTTTTCATGCCCACGGCTTCAGCCAATTCTTTGTGACGCATCATCATGCGGTATTCCCCATGGGTGGGCACAAAATAGCGCGGTTTGGTCAAATTTAACATCAACTTGAGTTCTTCTTGGCTGGCGTGGCCAGAGGCATGCAGGCCTTTGCTGCGCGAGTCGTAGAGCACGGTCGCTCCCCGCTCTTGCAACATATCCACATTGCGGGTCACCGAGCGCTCATTGCCCGGAATCGGCGTGGCGGAAATGATCACCGTATCCCCTTCGCGGATCGAAACCTGGTGGTATTTGCCCTGGGCCATGCGGCTCAAGGCCGCCATTGGCTCTCCCTGGCTGCCCGTGGTAATGATCGCCACTTTGTCAGCGGGCAGGCCATCGAGCACCTCAATCGAGGTGACCACATCATCGGGATAAGTCAAATAGCCCAAGTCAAAGGCCTTGGCGGTGATCCGCTCCATGCTGCGACCGACAAAAGCCACTTTGCGGTCAAATTCCACACAGCGGTTGACCACCTGTTGGATGCGGTGCAAGCTGGACGCAAAGGTGGCGACAATAATCCGGCCCTTGGCGCGGTAAAAGGCGTTGACAAAGCTTTCAGCCACTTCTTTTTCCGAAATGGTATAACCCGCCTGACAGGCGTTGGTGCTGTCGGAGATCAACATCAGCACACCTTCTTCACCCAATTGGGCGAATTTATAATAGTCGGTGGGTTGTTGGTCGATGGGGGTTGGGTCGAGCTTGAAGTCGCCCGTAAAGACAATCGCGCCCTGGGGGGTGTGGATTGCCAGCCCGACAGCGCCGGAAATACTGTGGCAGACATGGATAAACTCCACATCAAAACTGCCAATCTGAACCCGTGAGCGGTTTTTGATCGGCCGAAAGAGCTGGCTATAAACGGCTTCAATATCCGTGA
Organism: Candidatus Blackallbacteria bacterium; assembly: GCA_051715345.1. GTDB lineage: Bacteria > Cyanobacteriota > Sericytochromatia > UBA7694 > UBA7694. Next base: position 197,164 of record JBPXJQ010000008.1, on the reverse strand, counting down.
TCCGTTCTTCGAGCAGGCCCAAAGTTAGTTCTGTGGCATAGAGCGGCGGGGGGGAATCGAGTTTTTCTAAGAGTGGCACCAGACCGCCGACATGGTCTTCATGGGCGTGGGTGAGGACAATCCCTGCCAATTTTGCTTGGTTGTCGATCACGTGGCTCATATCTGGCAGCAAATAATCGACGCCGTAGAGATCTTCGCCGGGGAATTTGAGGCCACAATCGACGATTAAGATCTCTTCGCCATTGCTAACGACCCACATGTTTTTGCCAATTTCGCGAATGCCACCGAGGGGGGTAACGCTGTAGTTCTGTGTCATTGGGCTCTGTTCTCTTTCACAAAGGTATTCCAGGTCTGGCTGACAAATGCGGCTTCGGCCTCGGTCAATGCTGTCAGCGGCAAACGTACGCCGCCCACAGGCATATCACAAAGTGCCAAGGCGGCTTTGGTGGGACTGGGGCTGGGAGCACAAAAGAGCATGCGGGCCAAAGGCAAAAGGGCCAAATGCAAGCGCTGTGCTTCATCCATCTGGCCTGCGGCAAAGGCTGTGAGCATGGCTTTGATTTCTTTGCCTGCCACATGGCTGGCCACACTGATCACGCCTTGCCCACCAATGGCCAGAATCGGCAGAGTCAGTGGGTCATCACCACTGTAAATCACAAATTCGGGCAGGCGGCTGCGCAATTCACTCAAAAAGATCAGATCGCCCGAACTGTCTTTGATGGCGACGATATTGGGGATTTCTGCCAAGCGGCAGACGGTGTCGACACTCAAGGCCACACCCGTGCGCCCTGGATGGTTGTACAAAATCATGGGGATCTCTACTGCCTGGGCCACTGCGCTGAAATGTTGAAAAAGACCTTCTTGGGAGGGCTTATTATAATAGGGGTTCACGACCAGCAGGGCATTGGCACCGGCTTTTTCGGCCGCCTGGGAAAGGCTGATGGCCTCAGCGGTGGAATAAGATCCGGTGCCTGCGATCAGGGGCGCACGGCCTTTGAGGTGCTGAGCCAGAATGGTGTAAATTTCAATTTTTTCAGCGTGGGTCAGGGTGGGTGACTCTCCCGTCGTGCCCACTGCGACCAGTGCATCGGAACCCTGGTCCAATAAAAAATCGGCCAATTGGCATAAGCGGTCGCGGTCCAATTGGAGCTGGTTGTCAAAGGGGGTCACCATAGCGGTACACAAGGCACCTAAAAAGGGTGTATTCGGCCTCATAGAACATTCTTTCTTAAAGAAAATATTGTGTGCAAACGGATTTATTTGCTTTATGCATCACTTTCGACTTCAAGTTGGCTGGTTTCTTTTAAATCGCGGTGGGTTTGTAAAAGGGTATGATAAAACTCCATTAATTCAATCAAAGTTGCCTCGCGCTCGTTTTCAGAGCAGGTGTTTAATTCTTCACTCAGACGGGCAATCTGGGCAAAGAGATGATTTTCCATAAAGCTGACATACTCCAGATCGGAGCCATGTTCGCTGATGCGCGGCCTGAAAAAGTCACTCAGGTCAACTTCGTCTTCATTGCGCACAAGTCGGACGCCGCGTTGTTCGAGAATACTGCGCTGGCCCCAAAATTCATTTAGCAAAAAGCGCAGGGTCATCAAAGAACCGTGGGGCAAGAGGTATGGGGAGCGCATGACCAAATAGAGTGCTTCACGAAAGCTAATCATCTCGCCGTTGTCATTCATGATCAAACTGCTGAGATAAAACTCAGAAGCCAAAGGCAGATCTTTGACCAGGGTTTGGGTCAGGCCATTGATAAATTCAAAAAAGCTGGTGTTGATAATGCTGTGCCGGGCCAAGGCCTGTTCGTCGTCGCTGGGGTTGTTTAAACCCCATTCCAGCAGGGGCAAAAAGTGAATAAAAAAGTCGATCACACTGCTTTGCAGGGCTTCGGAGATCTCCAAATCGGGGGCCTGATAGAGCTGGGAGAAAACCTGAAAGCGTTCATCAAAGAGCTTGCGCGAATCGGGCAACAAGACACGGGCCAAAGCCAAAAAGAGGTGGCCCGAGCTGAGCAATTTTTGAATGTCTTCGACCTGGGTGCGCTCCAAGGCCAGATTTTCATTTTGCTCTTTGCCGACATCTTTGCTCATCTGTTTGCGCACAGATGCTTGTTGCTTGGCCTGCTGGCTGACAATATCGTCGAGCACCGCTTGGGCAATGGCCCCCTGCTCGACCAATAATTGGCCCAGGGGTTTGGCTGCGGGACCCGATTGCATTTGCACTGAAAGAGCCTGGTTGAGCTGTTCGCGCTGAATCAAACCACGAAGAATCAACAACTCACCGAGGGGTTGCTGGATGCCAATCCGAGCCTGCATAAAACTCTCAAATTCAGACTGGCTGAGAAAGTCAGATTCAATTAAAATCTGACCCAAAAGGCGTTCGGGATTTTGTTTCTGCAAATACAGCGCCTGTTCCAATTGCGCTTCTGAGAGCAAGCCGCTTTCCAGCAATTGCTCTCCGAGGGGCTTAAGGGTATAAACAGACAAATTCTGCATGCAGGTAATGATCCTTTGGAAATGGGCTTCAGGCTGTATCAGTATACCTTAGAGGGGAGGGGTTAGGTATTGGGTTTGGGGGTGGAGAGACCTCTGTCAAAGGATCTGGGTTTGCCTGAAGGAGTTGCTTGAAGAAAAGCTTAATCTATGTTTTAATTAATATTAATTAATCTATTAATTTGTTTGAGGAGTGAGGTCTTTTTATGCTACGCGTTGCAATTGCTTTGTCCCTTTTGGCTACTCTCTCAGCCTGTCAGGCATCTGTGCTTTCTGGCGCCACTTCTCTGCCTTCGGCCAATACCGTCCTTACTTCGCAGAGTCGCAAACAAGCGGCTCAGCCACTCACCCCTTTGCCTTGGAGTCCCCAGACCCAAGCTTTACTCAAAGCCGCAGACCCAGAAAGCGATGGCCCCGAACTTCGGGGCCAAGAAGGCGTTTACAGCTCCGTCCTTTCGGGGCGATATATCCAGGCCCACAGCTATTTATTCAAAACCCTCGATCAGAATCAGTCCAGTGTTGAGGCCATTTTGGCCCACGATGGGCATGTTGCAGCCGCCAAGTTCGTGACGGCCTGGAGAGACACTCTGGCTGAACAGGCACTTTGGCCTGATCAGCAGAGCACCACTTATCAGGGACGATTCCCGGCTTTGGAACACGCCCAACTCAAAAACGGCACAGGCTGGTTCCACTTTCGCAGCGCCTCCGAAAAAATCGAAGAGTATTACCAGCGGGCTTTGGAATCCTGGCAAAGTGGATTGCCTGCTGATCACCCACGACAAAAAACGGCCTGGACATGGCTGGGCCGGGCCAGCCATTTTTTACATGATGTGACAGTCCCTTTTCACACAGTCTCACTGGTCCGGCCAGCGCAACTGATCTCTCACAACCGCTTCGAAGAAACCGTCGACACCACTTTTGAGCGCTATTTGCCTTCCCGTAACCACAATCCAGGCGGCGTTTGGTTGCCTGAGGGACCTTATGCGCCCGGAAAAACCTGGGGTTTGTACTTTCCTCAAGGCACCCGTTCGGGAGATGTGCTGACCTTTAGTGCTGATCTGTCCCGCCAGTTTTATCCTGTTGTTCGCAACCGCTTGGGTGAAATAAATGGCGATTGGGAAAAAACCCGAGCGGCCATGGTTCCTCTTTCGGCCAAGGCCACGGCAGGCTTAATTTTGCTCTTTCTCCAAGACACCGCTGCCCGCACGGACAAAAAGCCCTCATGAGACGGTGGTTTTTGCTTGCATTTGCGACAGGTCTGATCTGTTCTCAAAGTGCCTGTAGCGTATTTAGCCAACAGGGATATGAGCCCCCCGTTCCTCCCTTGCCTGTTTGGGCGGTAGAGAGTGAACGCTGGGACCTGACGGGTTTGACCGTTTCGGCTTATGCTTCGGTGCCTTACAACTTTTCAGCTTTTGCCAGTTCAGAAGATCCCAGCTTGGCGGGTGAAATAAACAATCAAATGGATTTAGCTGAAGAGGCTGCCTATCGCCGGGCCAAAGAGTTATTGAACGAAGAACTCACTCAGATTTGGCTCGACTTTATGACTTTGGAACAAGAGCGACAACCGGATCCCCAAAGTGTTAAAGCCTCTGTGCGCAAACATCTGCGCGGGGTTTTTGTGAATAAACGATCTTATGACGAACAAAGGCGTATTTTTCATATTCAGGTCTATCTACCCGCTTCGCGGATCAGTGCCATATTGGAAGCCGCCTTTGGCATGGCGGTGGTCTTGGGCGACAAAGGAAAATTGGAACTGGCGGCAAAACCAATTCCCTAGAAACACCCCCCCCGCTCTCTGGTAAGATAGAAAACAAGTTTTTCCTATGCGTTTTCTGTCGGATATTGCCACAAGGAGCCTGCTATGTCTTTTTTGTTGAAACCCCGGTTTTCGAAGTTGCTCGTGCTTGCATGCCTGCTCAGTGTTTCTGCTTGGGTTTCTGCTTGGGTTCCGGCTTGGACACCCGCTTGGGCTGCGGATATTCCGCCCAATGAAGTCGCCCTGCGTGAAAAAATTATTCAATTTCCCAAAGTTGCTGAGCATTATGAGCAATTGGCGCAATTATTGCTCGAACGCCTGCGGGCCGATTGGCTGCGGCAGGACCCCAGCATGCGCGGGGCCTCGACCCTGAGTGTGGCCGAAGATTTTAACCGCCGGGCGCGCGAACTGATTTATTTGCTGGAAAAGGTCAAAGAGCTCAAACCCAATCAGGTCGAATTATTGATCCAGATGGCGGAGATCCAATACCTCTTTCTTGGCTCACCCCAAGAATCGACCAAATTGCTCAAACAGGCACTTGAACAAGCTCCTCAAAATCCACGTGTCATCATTGCCTATGCCGACTTTACCTTTTTTGATACGGGCAAGCGGTCCGAAGCCCTGGACCAATTGCGCAAAGCGATTCAGACCTATCCCAACGAAAGTGACTTTGTGATCACCTTGGCGGATTTGCTCTCAACCGCTGTTGTGGATGTCAAAGACTATGCCGAAGCCAAAACCCTGCTCACCCAAGCCCTGGAAAAAAAGCCCGAAGCCCACAATTTGCGTCTGATGCTGGCGCGTGTTTGGTTGCGTGAGGCCAACCGCAACGAATTAAAAATCGACAAAGCCGGTCTGGGTGAGGCGCTGAAACTCTTTCAGGCTGTGATTGCTGCCGATCCCAAGAATGATGCCGCCCTCAGCGAATTGGCTCAAACGGCCCAGCAATTGGGCGAAATTGAATTGGCCGAATCTGCACTGCGGCAATTGCTGAGCCTGCAACCCCAAAACGCCTTGGCCAAATTGCTTTTGGGTGATGTCAAACTGCTGCAGTCGGGCAAAGATCTCGATCAGGGCCTGTACACAGCCTCGGCTGCCGAGGCTGACCAACTTTACAGCCAATTGGTAGCTGCCGGTCAAGACAGCCAATTGGCCGTCACTCAACGGGTCCAAATGTATTATAATCAGGGGCTTTTGGCCATGGTCGAAGCGGCTATTTTGGCCGCCAAAACCGAAACGGCGGCCCAAGCCGAAAAGCGCTATCGCGAATCGATTGCCCATTATGAAAAGGCCCAGATGATCTTTGACAATCTCAATGTGCTCAATCCGGTCTTGCAAAAAGATTTGGGCAGGTCGTATCATGGCATGGGTTTGCTCTATCAAAAAAGTGAGCGCATGGCAGAAGCTGTCGGTTTTATCCAGACTGCCTGCAGTCTCAAACATGATGAGAGTTGCGCCTGGCTGAAAAAAAATAATTATGGACGTTAAGATGCAAAAACGACTTTTGCTGATCAGCAGCAGCCGCATTCATGGCCAGGAGTATATGGCCTATTGCCGCCAAGAGGTATTGGATTTTTGGGGCCCTGTCAAAGAACTCCTGTTTATTCCCTACGCCGCATTTGATCAAGCAGCATATACCGAAATGGTGCGTTCACGCCTCGAACCCTTTGGCATTCAGATTCGCGGACTCAACGAAGTCGCAGATCCCCTCGCGGCTTTGGCAGAGGCCCAAGGGGTGTTTACAGGCGGAGGCAATACTTTTTTGTTGGTGCACACCCTTTACCAGACAGGAGTGATGGCTGCTTTGCGTGAGCGGGTTTTGGCGGGAATGCCGTATATGGGCAGCAGTGCGGGTTCAAATATTACCTGCCCAACCCTTAAAACCACCAACGATATGCCGATTATTATGCCTCCCAGTTTTGAAACCCTGGGGTTGGTGCCTTTTCAGATCAATCCTCACTATCTCGACCCCGACCCCACCTCTACCCACATGGGTGAAACCCGCGCCGACCGAATTCGCGAGTTTCATCAGCTCAACAGCGTTCCCGTGGTGGGCCTGCGCGAGGGCGGACTATTGCGGGTCGAAGGTGATCAGATGCAGCTCTTGGGGGTGGCTGGCGTGCGGCTGTTTCGCTCTGGTGAGTCCCCCGAAGAATTTGCACCGGGGGCCGATCTGAGTTTTTTGTTGCAAACCTAAACCCTTTGCCTGGTTATTTTTCGAGCTTAGTTCTTTTCGACCGTAAGCACCACTTTGCCGGTGTTCTTGCGCGCTTGTAAATAGCGCTGGGCCTCAGCGGCATGGGCCAGGGGAAAGGTTTTGTCGACCACACAGTGAAGTCGCCCGGCTGCCAGCTCTTGTAAAAGTGCCTCACCGACCTGGTGCATCATGGGGTATTTCCAGAGCCGCAAGACATTCAGGCCAAAGATGCCTTGGTTTTGCGAAAAGAGCGCCATGATATTCACGTTCATCATTTTCAAGCCCGCAATCAGGCTCGTCAAGGGATTGGCCTTTTCGCCTGTCACCGCTTGTGCCATGCCGTAGACGATCAACTTACCCGTGGGGGCCAGCAATTTGCGATCTTTGGCCAAATTGTCGCCACCAATGGGATCGAGAATCACGTCCAAGGGGCGTCGACCCACATTCAGCCGAAAATCTGCCACAAAATCTGTTTGGCGGTAATTGACCCCGTAGGTCATTCCCTGGGATTTGGCATAGGCCAGTTTTTCGCCAGAACCCGCTGTGCCATAAACAGTACAACCTGCGTTTTTGGCAATTTGCAAGGCCGCTAAACCCACCCCACCCGCAATGCCGTGAATCAGGACTTTGTCGCCCCTGCGTACGCGCGCCATTTCGTGCAGAGCCACCCAGCCTGTCATAAAATTGACCAAGAGGCCTGCGCCTTCGACAAAACTTAAATTATCTGGCATGGGCAGGGCCTTATCGGCTTCTACCACTGCGTAGCTGGCATAACCGCCAAAATAACTGGCAGCCATAACCCGGTCGCCCACAGCAAAATTACTCACCTCGGGACCTACTGACGCGACCGTTCCCGCCACTTCGTAGCCCGGAACAAACGGTGTGGGCGGGGCTTCGGGGTACAGCCCCATGCGCATTAAAATATCTGCAAAATTAACGCCGCAGGCGTGGACATCGATCGCGATTTCTCCTTTGCCCGGTGTTTTGCGCTGAATTTCTACTTTTTTGAGGACCTCGCCCCCGCCTTTGCGGGAAATTTGCATGGCCCAAGCTATATCTGACATGGTGATTATTCCTCGGTAATTCTTCAGTTTCAGGCTATCACATCCTTGTGGTCAAAAGAGGGGCAAGATTCTATTTCTGTGCAGGTATAATATAACTATGTCAGATATCCAATCCCGCGTTCGCGTTGCCCAACTTATTTCTGGAGACTCGCCCCAAGGCCTGTTTGCCAAAAAAGAGCACGGCGTTTTTGCCACCCACGCTGAGGCCGAAGCCAAGGCCAAACAGGTGGCTGATGCCGTGGATCAAGATGCTGTGATCTTGCAAACCGAAAGAGGCTTTGAGGTTCTCGGGGTGGATGAAATCAGCGGTCTCTTGCCAGCCGGACAGCTCGGTGGCGAGGTGATTCGCGAGGCCCCGATCGTCTCGTTTGTGGCCAGTGATCCCCTCACCGGCCGGGAGAATATCATCGGACAGCAGAGTGAAAGCCAAGCCGCAGGCCCCAAAGCCCCGGTCCGCAAAACCGACCTGGACAAATACGCCGAACGTTTTGGCAAACAACTGGACAAGGTTCTGGGGGCTGAAAAAGAGAGCTTTATTCAAGAGCTGAACCAATTGCAGCAGTCTCTTGAGGCCAACGGCATCAAAGTCAGCGTTGAAATGGACGACGATGTCTTTGAATCCAAAGACAAATTGCTGGGCTTCCGCAATATGTTGGTCTATGCCAACGAAAATTTGCAAACCTTAAAAGAGCGCAGCATCACCGAAATTGCGATTGTCGACGAGTGGGACGGCATGTTTGGCACCAAAGTCGATCTCGAATACAACAAAAAAGATGGCGTGCGCCGCCTCGAACTTGGCGACGACTTTCTCAATGATTGGGGCGAGAGCAACAATCTCTTGCACAGCAAAAGCCTCGACAAACTCAACGACGGCCTGGGTGAAAAACTCACAGACGCAGAAGTCACCCAGCGCACTGAGGTTTTTTCAGATATTCGCGGAACCTTGATCGAGACCCACAAACAAATCAATGGCCTGCAACAGGCTTCCATGCAAGGTACACCCACCGACTTTCAGGCCACATTTGCGGGCATCGAAAGCCAATTACAACGCCTTGAAAAAGACGTGATTCCCAAAGCCAAAGAGGCCTTTGATGATCTGAGCGTTAAACAGGAACGCAAAATTTCTGGCCGCTATCTTGAAACCTTCGAAAGTACTGTCAAAGCGGTACGCAACCAGCTCGAAACCCTGCGAGATCTGCCACCGGATACCGACGCAATTGAACGCAATGCCCGCTTGGAAAAACTCAAATTGGTTTTGCTCAAGGGCATGAAAGAGATTCCCGACCAACGCAATTATTTGGGCCTTTACAGCAGTGGCTTTGGTGATGGGGCCCGCCCCAGTGCCGGGGTGATGTATTCCCATGCCTTTGGCGCGGACAAAAATACCGTGGCCAGTATTCGCGCCGGGACGTCTGCCCCGCTCAAAATGCAGGGCAATAGCAAAAACGACATTATGCTCGGCCTGGGGGTCAGCCACACCTTCCATTCCAACAATCGGCTGATCGATGGAGCCAATGTGGGTGTGGGTGTGGGCTTTAGCCGTGATACACCTTTCTTTGTGGGCGTCACGGCCTCGAATAGCTGGTACCTGACACCCTATCACGGCCTGCAAGACGAGACCTCGGTGGTGGGAGGCTTACACGCCACAATTGGCAGTTTTAACAATCTCGGTGGCACGATCGATGTGCACAAACAGCTCAATGGCCGTGTGGACTTTGAAGGCTATGGCGAAGTCTCGCTCTGGAATCAGGCGGCTGAGGCTGAGCTGGAGTTTGCCCTGTCCAAAGACAAAGATGTTTACCTCACTGGTGGTATCGGCACCAATAAACTGATCTATGCGGGCATTGGCATCGCCGACAAATACGAACTCGAAGTGGGCCTTGGTGGCATTTCGCTTGGCAAAGATTCCAATAACCTGCCTGGTGAGAGCGGTTGGGAAGTGGGTGTGCGCAATTTTATTCTGCCGATTCCCTATTTCCGCCACAACCGCGTGCCCGGTTACCAATTTACGTATAACGACAAAAGCACCGAATACATCACGCCCAACGGCAGTTTTATGACCGTGCGTCAAAACGACAAGGGCGAAAAGTACCGCCAAGCCTATGTGCCTGACCCCCAAGCCAGCACCGACCCGATGAAGGTCGTTTACCGCCGGGTACGTTCCAAAGAAGAATTGGAGCGTTTGGATCAGGCACCTACCCGCGAAATCTCAATTGGCCCCTTGGGCTATCTGACCGTGACCGAAGATGGCGAAAAAATCATCGACGATGGTTTGATCCTCAAAGACATGAACGAAGCGGATTTGGGTATTATCACCGACCAGGCGGGTGTACTCTGGTTTGACCGTATCAAAAAAGAGGCCAAACACTCCCTCGGAACCCGCCGCGAAAGTATGCCACTGCCCCTCTACCGCGCCGTACACTATTAATCTTTTGACCGTAAGTGCTGCTTGCGACTTATTATTCGTCTCCCGGCTGACCGCTCCAAACAATGCGCCGCTTGCGTGGCAAGATCATCATGATTTGGGTGCCATCTTCGGGATTGGAAGAAATTAAAAACTTGCCCTGCAAGGCTTGGGTGACCAGGGTCTCTGCAATTGCCAAGCCAATGCCCATGTGGCCCCCTTCGCGATCAGAGGTGTAAAACAATTCACAGGCCCGACAAAGCACCTCTGGCGACATACCCAGGCCTTGGTCCGACACTGTCAGTTCATAAGCGGCACGGTTGTCGAGCAGGGTGGGTTTGAGGGAAATCTGGACAGGGCCATCGCCATTGAGATAGGCATGGGTCTCAGCATTTTCCATAAGCCGGTGTAAGACTTCTGTGAGCAGACGGGGAAAACCATCCCAGGGTTTTTGCTCTGCGGCATAGTGCACTTCAAAATCCACTTTGAGCTGGGAGTGCCGATCCATGCGGTAGAGATCGAGAATATCCCGAATCGTTTTATCCAGAACCACTGTTTCTGGTTTTTCTCGCACCGACTCCAGCCCCATATGCTGAAAGATGTTTAACAGTTCTTGCAGATGCCCCATTTGGCTTTGAATCAGGTGAGTGGCATCGAGCATTTGGCGCAGGGTTTGTCCATCTCCCACTGGGGTATCAAGGTATTCTTTGAGCAGATCCTGAGAGAGGATTTGCGACATTGAATGAATCATGGTCAGGGGTTTGAGGATTTCGTGGGTAATGGCCGTCACCATGCGGGCGGCAACACGGTCGTGCTGGCGCTCCAGGGATTGTTCTAAGGCGTGTTTTTCCCGGTATTGCTGCAAGGTTTGTTCGTTGGCACTGCGCAGTTTTTGGCTGATGCCCGCGATGATATGTGAGATCAACATCGGCGATTGAGAGAGAAAGTGCATAAATGCTGAGCGTGTGAGCGTGAAAAACTCAGACCCATTAATTGCCGTGACAGTGGCTGTGCGCTTTTCGCCATCGGTCAAAGCCGATTCACCAAAAAAATCACCGGGACCCAGCATTGAAAGGGCAATATCTGTGCCGTCAAAAATCCGGGCTTCAATTCTCACTCGCCCAGAGAGAATGACATAGAGGCAGTCCGAATCTTCGCCTTCGGAAAAAATCAGGCTGCCGCCCTCGGCTTTGACCACCTCTCCCACTTTGGTTAACGCTGCCAATTGTTCGCCATCGAGGGGATCAAAAAACGGAATGGCCCGGAGTAATTTTTCGACAGAGATGTCAGCCATGCTTTTTTCCCAAATTGTATTTTCTAGACAGAATCTTGTTTCCATTATTAAACAGATAAGCGAGTTCGGTCAAATGGAAAGGCCTCGGTTACAATAATCTTATGGCAACATCCAACTCTCCAGATTCAGACGAAAAAAAACGCACAATCAGGGCCTCAGAGTTTTTAAAAACGGGCTCAGATCTCGCTGGAAAAAGCGGGCAAAGCGAGCATTTGCAAGCGAGTCAACCCCAAGAGAGTCGACCCCAACCGAGTTCGTCTCAAGGTCTGCATGAAAACAATCATTCAGAAATAGACCAGGCATCTACACTTGCCCAAGAACAAAGCAAGCCCCGCTCAGGGGTCGTGAGTTCGACCATTCATTACCCCGCCAAGCAGCAGACAGAACCAGAAACACCGCCTGCACAAGTGACCCGAACTGCAAAAAAAACGGCGACAAACACGGCGCCATTCAAGGACGAAAAGCACCTCAAACGTGAAGAACATCTCGAGCGCATGGCCGATAAAATTGTTGGGCTCGCCGAAGGCCTTGTCATGTTTAAAACGGGGATGCTCAATCCCCAATTGACCCCTTCACAAAAAGTCAAATTGGTGGCTCAGCGTTACCCCCACTTTTTCAAACGCTTTGGGAAGATCTTTGGCGGCCTGATTCCGGTTTTGTACCCACTGTTGCTCTTTTTTCAAAAGCTGAATCAAAAAATGGCGGATCGTCAATTGATTCAGCCCGCACCTGTGCCTCAGAGTGCAAAGCCTCAGCCAGAAACAGCAAAAGCGGCAGAAGCGCCAATTCCAGCCGAACCTGAAAAAATCTCGTTTTTGGAGCTGGCAGAAAAAAACATTGTCTTTTGCGATAACTACAAACGGCCCCTCTACAGCCTGGATAAACTGCGCGATAAATACGGCAGAACCGCCAGCGAAGACGTGATAGCACCTTATGTCTTCGCTGAAATGCATAAAGCCTTTCAAGAGGTGGCGATCAAAGCCAAAGGCCTGCCCACACCCGAAAGTGGATTATTTGCAGGCATCCCGATGGAGTCGGTGATGGAAAATGCCACGGAGCGGGAGATTCTGCTCTTTTTAAACTACGTTAAACGTTTTCCCAGAGGCTATACGGGTAAAAACTTTCGGATTACCGAATCCTTTGCGGGTTGGGTGATCAGTGGTACGCCAGACGATTAATCTGCTTCAGAAACCAAGAACAAAGCCACAGTTTTGTCCAATAGGTCTTGAAGCTTGGCAAATTGATGGGGCATTTCGCTGTAGAGCTGGCTGACCTGGGGCGCCAAATCTGCCGCTGATGGTACCAATACCTGGCGCACGGCCAGGGATATTTCCCCCTCTTTTTGCAGCAAGGGCAGCGCCAAAAATTGTAAACAGAGCTCTGTTTGTGAACTGGGGGACAAGTCAGCCCAAGCAGAGGCCGGCCCCTGAAGTTGACTTTGAAGTGCCTTGAGTTGGGGATTGTTTGTTTGGTTGGTTTGTTGGTTATTTTTGCGCAGGTTTTTCATCTTAAAATTTAATTCCCTTGATTGACAAAGCGGTTGTTGCTGCGGTCCACGTCGGGGGTCACACCGGAAGGGTCGAGACGAACTTCTTTGACTTCAGAAGGCACATCAAAGCTCAGGCGCTCAGAGCGGCTGTTGCCGTCCCAAAGGTGAAAGACCACCTCACCGCTCTTGAGTACCAAGGCGATTGACACCGGCATGACCGCTTCACCCAGGCGCTGGACCGTAACCGTCACTGTGTATTTGCCCTCGCGCTCAGAGACCTGCAAAGATTGGATTGCATAGTCAATCACATGGCTCTCTTGGACCCATTGGCGAAAGAACCACTGCAGGTCTTTGCCTGCAATTTTTTCCAGTTCAATCTGAAAGTCTTGCACCGTCAGATCTTTTTGCAAATAGCGCTTTTGCAATTGCACTTCGAGATTTTCGAGCACTTTTTTGCCCAGCAGCACGTCCAGCATGCGGAATATCGTATAACCTTTGCCTTGAGCCAGTGCCGAAAAACTATTCAGGGGCTGCCGATCGAGAATCAGGCGCGGGGTTTGCAGCGAGGTATTCCAGCCCTGACGGGCCGAGCGCAAATAGTTTTCGGAAGTTTGATCGCCAAGCAAATAGGATTTGCGCTTTTGTTGCATATAGACCTGGCCTGTATAAAGGGCCAAACCCTGAGTCACCCAGGGCACAAACTCCTGGTTTTGGCGCACGCGCTGTCCCCAGTATTGCTGAGCAATGCCGTAGACCAACCACTCAGTCAGTTGCTGTCGGCTGCGCGCCTCATCTTTGCCCTCGGCAAAACTATTGCGCAGAATCAGCAATTGCTGCGAAGAAATCACCGGGTATTTGCCATCTTCTGTGGCCACAATCGTTAGGCGTTTGCCCGGAAAGACGCCATAGCGCTGTTTAAAAAAACGCAGAATTTCTTCGGTGATCTGCAGGGCCTCTGTGCTCCATTTTTGCATTTTACCGGGATAATAATAGCGCAATTGCACATCATCGACATCCGCTGTGCGCAGCAGCAGATCGGGGGTAAAGATCAGATCCAAACCACTTTGGCGCTCAGCACTGTAGCGGTAGGTATGGTCTGAGCTAGAGAGACTGACGGGGGCCAACGGGGAGATCGCAAAAAGTTTGTCCAAGACCCGCGCACTGACGCTGTAATCAGAGAGTTCGGAGATTTCGGGGTGCCATTGCCCCTGCTGGTAAGTGACCAAGCGCGGATACCAACTGCCCATACCCAGGCGATGGGGATCGTCGATCAGGTAATACGAGCGGCTGATCTGGGGCAGACGTTCGAGTACATAGCGAATGGTTAATTTGAGTTCTTGACCAGGCTCCAGCGGCTGCGACAAAAAGACCTGATAGAGCAGGGGATCTTCAATTTCACGGCCCAAATAGCTGTAGCGGTAGAGGCGTCCTGGCAAAACCAATTTGTCGGCACTTAAAACCTCGCGGACCTGCATTCGGGCTTGGGTATTGGCATCCAAGCGAAAAAACAGCTCTTTGAGGGGTTCTTTCCCTTCGTGGGTCAAGGTTAAAAATTCTTCGCCCTGTAAGCTGGCCGTATCTGTATTGAGCTCCAGATTGAGCTGGTAGCTCACCCGCGCTTCGGCGGCAGCAAGCCCAAAAGGGCCTTCAAAAGGGCCTGTCAGGCCAAACAGACACAGCAGGAGAGTCAGACCTACAAGCAAAAATCTGTGTTTAAACATAGTTGACTTAATTTTGCAATTTGCTCAGAGCTGCTTGTGCAGCGCTTTTGAGGGACAGGCTTGCGGTTTCATTTTGGACCAGACTCTGCAAAGCAGCCTGGGCACGGGGGTCACGCAGCTTACCCAGGGCTTGAGCAGCCTCCAACCTGACACTTTCGTGGCTGTCTTCAAGGGCATTGAGGAGTGGAATCAGGGCACGGGCATCCCCCTGTTTGCCCAAAGATGCGGCGGCAAAAGCCCGCATCAAAAAGTCGTTATTTTCCTGTAAAACAGTGATCAGCGGAGCAATGATTTCAGGGCTTTGCATGGCCCCAAGCGCTTCTGCTGCGGCTGTTTTTACCCAGGCATCACTGTCATTCAAGGCCTTGAGCAGACCTTGCAACGAATCGGGGTGGTGTAATTGACCCAAACTTTGCACCACAGCTGAACGCACCCAGGCTTCGGGATGTTCCAAAAGTGGTTGCATATCTGTGGCCACTTGGGGATCTCCCAAAAAACCCAGGGTTTCGACAGCTGCTTGCACAACTTTGGGATCTTTGTCTGTTAAAAGCACCAGCAGAGGTTGACAGGCGCGGGTGTCTTTGAGCAGGCCCAAGGCGATGGCTGCCCGTTGCCGAACACCCGATGCCTGGTCCTGTAACGCTTCAAGCAGGGCATTAAATGCAGCTTCGCCTTTGATATGTCCCAAGGCTTGAGCCGCCAAGGTTCGGACAATAAAATCTTCGTCTTGTTTCAAGGTTGCAATCAAAGCAGATGTCGCACTGGGGTCGCTCCGGTCGCTCAAGACCTGGGCTGCCGCTTGGCGTACCCAGGCTTCGGTGTCTTGCAAGCTGGCAATTAAAATGGCCGGGATTTCTTCACCCTCGGCTGCACCCAAGGCTCTGACCGCCAATTCGCGTACATCGGCATCTGGATCTTGGGCGGCCAAACGCATGGCCGCAAAGACCTCTGGGGTGTGAAAGTGGATCAGGGCCTGTGCCGCCACCATTCGGGCCCAGTGTTTACCCGAGTTTAACGTCTCTAACAAGGCGGGGATGGCACGGGGGTCGCCCTGTCGCGCCAAGGCTTCAGCCGCAGCTTGTACCACGCGCTCTTCGCTGTCTGCGAGCATGGGAATAATCAGGGCATATGTTTGGCTGGTATCCAATTCCCCCAAAGCCACTGTGGCCACGGTTCTCACCCACTCATCTTCATGGCTCAAAGCCCGCTGAAGTGCATTGAGGGCCAGGGGACTGCGCAAATAGCGCAACATTTCAATCGCGTTTTGGCGGGTATCCAGATCGTTGGAATCGAGGGCGCGCGTTAAAGCGGGCAAGACCTGTTCTTCTCCCAATAATTTGAGCGAAGCCAGAATTTTTTCGCGCATCAGATCCCCTTCAGGCAAGAGCGCTGCCTGGATCAGAATCTCGATTGCCCGTGGGTCTTGTAATCGCCCCAAGGCGGTGATCACCGCCTCGCGCACGGGGGCCAGGTCGGATTGTAAAACATGTTCTAAAAAGGGCAGGGCACGGCTATCACCCAAGCGTCCAATGCGTTCAACGGCACTTAAACGCAGGGTCTGATCTTCGGCATTCAACTCAGACACCAGGGGCCAAAGTCGGGTTTCGGGGTCAATTCGGCAGAGGCTTTGAGCGACCTGGGTCCGCACCCAGCGATCGGGATCTTCAAGGGCCGCTGTGAGTGCTTCACGGGAACGCTCGCCAGGAAAGCCCCCCAAGACCTCGGCGAGTGTGGCCCGCACCAAATAAGAAGAATCTTGGCGCAAATGGTGGCAGAGAATCTCCAGGACCTGGGTGTTCTCCAGATCTGTGGAGAGTTGTGCAATGGCTTCGACAGCAGTGGCCCGCACCAGGTAATTTTCATCTTCGAGGGTGTTTAAGAGTGGGCTGAGCGAACGGGGGTCGGCCAATTTTCCCAGGGCAGCAGCAACCTGTTGACGGACATCGGGTTCGGGGTCGTTAAGCAGGGCCATGACCGGTTCAACGGCGCGCGGATCTTCACTTTCACCCAAAAATTCAACCGCTTGCTGCCGGACATCGGGCTTTTGGCTCTGGAGTAAGAATAAAAGCGCATCAAAGCGCTGATTGCGGGCTTTGTGACCATCAGGGGTGGCGGGAGGAGCCTCCTGTGTCTGTGGTCGGGCTGTGCTGTCTAAACTGGCCAGCAGATCTTCGGTCTCGTCCATGGTGCATCGTTTCCCTTCTGGGGCGGAAATTTAAGCGCGGATTAGGTCCTGTTTTTAACATGTTACCATTCTGCAGGGGCTGCTTGCTATTCACAAGCCCTGAACCCCTTCATTTGTGAGATAATAGACAAAAAATCAGGGGTACTTTGCCATGTGGGGTGGCGTTTTTGCACTTTCCGACGCTTCTGTTTCGCAATTTGATGCAGACCCCATAAATCCCAGTTTTGAAGGGGTATTTTTGAGTTTTAACGCCCGTTCAGCCCTGAATCGCTTGTTACTACATCTGCAGCCTGCCAAAGTCTGGTTACCGGCCTATCTCTGCCCTGACCTGCTCATGGCTTTGCCCCCCGGTCAAAATTGGGAATATTATGCCCTCGATAGCGACTTGAAACCTGCCAGATCCGAATTATTGCAAAAAATTGTGCCGGGTGAATTGGTTTTGGTCATTGCTTACCTGGGTTTTGCCCCAGATTCAAATTGGTTAATGCAACTCCGGGAGCTGGGTGCAAAGATTGTCTTGGATGCCTCCCAGGCCCTCTATTTAAAACCGAGCCACGCTCAAGATTACCTGCTTTACAGCCCACGAAAGTGGGGGGGACTGAGTGACGGTGGCCTGTTAATCGGCCCTGATTTGCCCCCGCAACCAGCCCCAAATAATCGGCCTCCCCCTGCCTGGCAAAAGCTGCATCAGGCCCAAGTCCTGCGGCAGGAATTTGAGGTCCAGGGACAAAACAATGCAGCGCTGCAGGCTGAGTGGTTTGGGCTTTTTCGCGAGGCAGAGTCCGAACAGCCCGTAGGGGACTGGGCCATGACAGCCGAGTCGCAAGGGCGTCTCAAGCCACTGATGAGAGACCCGCTGATCCCTTTTCAGCGGCGCAAAAACTACCAAAGATTATTGGCTGAATTGGCTGAGTGGGCCCTGTTCCCTGACCTGCCTTCGGAGACGGTACCTTTGGCGTTTGCTCTCTGTGTGCAGCAACGTGACGCTCTGCAGAGTGCCTTGGCCGAAAAGCGCATCTATTGCCCGATCTATTGGCCTTTGGCGGGCCACGTACCCCTTTCTTTTTCAGAAAGTCACAGCCTCAGCAAAATTATCTTGGCTTTGCCCTGTGATCAGCGCTATAACGAAGCTGATATGGAAAAGATCCTCGCAGAAATACACAGGTTAGAACACCTGTTATGAGTGCACTTAAGGGCTATTTGCACCCCACGTATCTCGCCTCGCTCAAGTCCGCTGGCGAGCCTGTTTTTTTGCCCGAAGCCCAGGGTTGGCTCTTGCGCCGCCCCCTTCCATGTGTAAATGAGGAGCCTGCGATTTCAGATCCTGAACATTCGCCAATCGATTTCTCTGGCCCCTATCCTTTTTTTCGCTGTTTGAATCCCCTGCTGCTCCCAACAGATCTGGCTTCGATCTCAAATGCAGCACCGGCTTTGGTGATCGTGACGGATCCCTTGGGCCCTGAGTTGGACAAAGATTTTTGGCCAAGTCTCTTTCCCGATTGCTGCCGCCTGTTTAAAGCCCACTGGGGTATCGACTTCGCTCAGCCGCTTCAGATCAGTTCTCACCACCGTTATTATGCGCGAAAAGCGTTTCGCAGCCTGGAGATCGAAAGGGTTTCTGAGCCACAGCGTCTGCTTAAGAGCTGGAATACACTTTATACTCATCTGATCCAACGGCACCAGATTCAGGGACTGAGACGATTTTCTGAACAGGCTTTTGCCCAGCAATTGCAGGTGCCTGGGATTGTGGTCTTTGCCGCCAAGTGCCAAGCTGAGATAGTCGCCATGCATCTCTGGTATTGGGAGTCTGAGTTGGGGCTGGCTTATAGCCATTTGGCAGCCTGTTCTGAAGTGGGTTATCTGCATTCAGCCCCGTATGCCCTCTATATGGCTGCCATTGAATGGTTTCAAGCGCAAGGGGTGGCTCAGCTCGATCTCGGCGGCGAAGTCAGCGCGCTTGCTGCCCAAGGCAAGTCGGGATTGGGCTTTTTTAAACGGGGCTGGGCCAACCGAGAGCGCCCAGTCTGGATTTGCGGTAAAATTCTGAATGCTGAGCGCTACGCCCAGTTGGCAGGGAAAGAAACAGGGGCTTATTTCCCGATTTATCGCAGTGGCGAGTCGCGTGATGCGTCGCGTGGTGAAACCTGAAAGGGAAAATGATGGAAAATGCAGAACTGCTAAACACGTTTAACAGCCAGGGCTGGGTCTTGTTGGATTCAGTCTTGCCTCAAACCCTGATTCTCGAGCTGCGTCAGGCCCTTGATCAGGCGATTGCCCACTGTGGCGACTTGCAAATGGAAAATTTGGGGCAGGTCTTGCCAGGAACTGCCCACCATCTTCTGGGGCAAGGGCCAGCTTTTCAAACCTTGTTGGAACAAGCTTGGCTGGATACCGAACTGCAAACCTTGCTGGAGGGGCCGTATATTCTCAACTCATTTGGTGGGGTGGCCAATCCACCTGAGCGATCGGCCTATGTGCATCAGATTCACCGCGACCAACGCACGTTTATTCCCGATTTTCGCCTGATGCTCAACCTCTTGGTCATGCTTGATGATTTTTTGCCCGAAAATGGTGCCACTTGGCTTTGGAGCGGTTCACATCGGCAGGCATCTGCCCCCAGTCCAGCACATTTCTTTGCCCAAGCCCAACAAATTTGCGCCCAGGCGGGCAGTCTGCTGCTCTTTGATTCCCGGCTCTGGCACGCAGCCGGCCACAACACAACAAGTGCTGTGCGCCGGGGGCTCACCCTGACTTACAGTCGTCCCTTTCTCAAACCCCAGTTTGACTATTTGGGACAATGCCGTGGGGAGCTCTCAGATCATCTCAAACAAATACTCGGTTATTATTCACGGGTACCCGCTGCTTTGGCGCAGTGGTATGCACCGCCAGAGGCGCGTTTTTACAGGCCCGGTCAGGGCTAAACCAGAATATGGGGAATAACTCAATGGCTTCATTTGCAGATGGTTTTGTCGATCTGGAATTTGAAAAACTCAATCAAATCGCTGATGATTATGATCTCTCGCCTTTTGATCAGCGCATGCGCCACTATATGTTGCGCGGCCTGCGGCCCTGGTTGAAAACGGGCAAAGCTTTGGAGATGGGCTGCATGCATGGCGAGTTTACCTCTCTTTTGGCCGGGCTCTACCCCGATCTCACGGTGGTAGAAGCGGCAGGCCAATTTATTGCCTGCACCCAAGCACGGGTCGGGCCTGACGTTAAATTTGTGCAATCGCTGTTTGAAACCTACACCACCACAGATCGCTACGATGCCATTTTTTTATTACATGTCTTGGAGCACCTCGACGATCCTGTTGCGGTTTTAAAACAAGCTGGGCATTTATTGGCGCCTGGCGGCAGGTTGTTTTTGGTGGTGCCCAACGGCAATGCCCCTTCGCGCCAGATTGCCGTCAAAATGGGGGTCTTGAGTCATTTAACTGATCTTTCTGAGGCCGATCTCAAACACGGCCACCGCCGGGTTTATCTCGCAGATACGCTCGAAAGAGAGGCCCGACTTGCCCAATTGCAGGTGATTGCAAGGGGCGGCATCTTTTTTAAGCCCCTGGCCAATTTTCAATTTGATCAGCTGATTGGCACGCCTTTGATCAGCGAGGCCTTTATGGAGGGCTGTTTTGCTCTGGGCATGGAGCACCCAACGCTCTGCGCCAGTCTGTTTTTGGTCTGTGAGGCAACCCCGTGATTTACCTGCGCGAACTGACCCGCTCGGATTTGGCCCAAACCCTGATTTGGCGACAAGATTCCGCTTTGGTCGCTCATTTGGGGGAGCCCTTTCGCTTTATCAATGCCGAGACTGAGGCGACTTGGTTTGAAGCCTATCTCACGCACCGTGCGCAGCAGGTCCGTTTGGCGATCTGTGAGCAGGGCAGTGATCGGCATCTTGGCAATGTGCAACTCTTGCAAATCCACCCTGTTCACAGGAGCGCGGAGTTCAGCATTTTGATTGGCGAGGCCACAGCTCGGGGGCAGGGAATTGGTTTGCGGGCCAGCCAGCTTTGCTTGCAACATGCCTTTGATGATCTCAACCTGCACCGAATCTGGCTGCAGGTTCGCTCTGACAATCTGCCAGCCCTGAAACTCTATCAGCGTCTGGGTTTTGTCGAAGAGGGAAGATTGCGCCAAGCGGCGTATAAACAGGGGCAATATGTCGACCTGCTGGTGATGGGTCTTTTGGCCGACGAATTTCGCGCAATCGCGGCCTAAAAAAACAAGCTCCCCGACATCAATGCCGGGGAGCCCGCGGTTTCACGCTGTTTGAGCAGCGCTAATACCTATCTGTGTTTTTCGATTTTGCCAACGTAGGGCAAAAGTGCCATGTGACGGGCGCGTTTGATTGCGCGGGTCAATTGACGCTGGTGCTTAGCGCGACTGCCAGTAACGCGGCGAGAAAGGATTTTGGCGTGCTCGCTCAAAAATTCTTTCAAACGCTCAACGTCTTTAAAGTCAATCGTTTCAATGCCCCATTCATCAAATTTGGACACTTTCTGACGACGACGACGGGGACCGCCGCCACCACGACCACCAAACGAACGGCCACCGCCGCCGCCTTGGCCACCACCGAATGAACGGCGTCCGCCACCATAAGAGGGACGATCTCCGCCGCCGCCATAAGCGGGACGGTCGCCTCCACCCTGGTAGGGAGGACGATCACCCTGGGGACGATCTCCGCCACCTTGGTAAGGAGGACGGTCGCCACCACCACCGGGAGTATAAGGACGGCCACCACCTTGGTAAGAAGGACGGTCACCACCACCACCGGGGGTATAAGGACGGTCGCCACCGCCGGGAGTATAGGGACGGCCACCACCTTGGTAAGGGGGGCGATCTCCGCCACCCTGGTAAGAGGGGCGGTCGCCACCACCTTGGTAGGAGGGACGATCGGCGTTATAGGCTGGGCGCTCAGCTGCGGGAGTTTCTCCCCCTTCGGAGGAGCTGCGCGGGGTTTCATCATAGGGTCTGCTCATAATGCTGTTCCTTTCATATGGGTTGAGCCTAATATGCTCAGGGATTCAAGTTGGATTTCCGGCTGCATCCGTTTAATGCCGGAGACTTCAGACTTTCGTTTTTGGATTTGGCCTTCGACAATCACATTCGTTCCTTTGCGCAGCTGCCGCTGAAGTTCAGGGCTGCTTTCGCGGCGATTAATCACCCGAATGGTATGTGTCTGGTCTGGCTGATGGGTATCAACCAAGGCCAGATTAAATTCGAGCACCGCTTTTCCAGAAACGGTGTAGCGAATTTCACTGTCTTGGACCAAATGGCCCGAAAGAATGACGTAGTTAAGACTCATCTCTGCGAACGATCAGATGCCGGATTAATCCATCCGTGATCCCCATGACCCGCTGAAGTTCGTCCAGCGACTGGCTGTCGGTCTCAAAATGTGTCAGCATATACAGTCCATCATTCTGCTTTTTGATGGGGTACGCCAACTTTTTGCGACCGAGGGATTCGGATTTTTCAATTTTGCCACCGATTTTGGCGATGGTTTCGTTGACACGTGTGTTGATTTTCTTCTGGCCTTCTTCGTCAAGACGCGAATCCAGAATATACATCACTTCGTAAGGTCTTTGCATGGATATAATTTCCTTTCCTATGGCCTAAGGTTGCTTTTGCAGATAAAAACAACAGAAAAGGCTGTGACTAATTTACTTGAAACATTCCACTCTCAAAACATCTTTTTAAGGAGATGTGATGAAAAAAGATTTTCGCAACCTGCGGGGGAGTACCTTGATGTGGTGGAACATAGCACTACAGGAACCAAATTACGCGAGAGGTTTGTTCAACCTTCTCCACCTGCGAAGTAGTTTAACACAAACTTAATCTGGTGGCTACGGCATTGATCGGCGCTTGTCTGTAGACAAAATGAGAGCGAAAATGACAGGCAGGGGTTATTCCAGAATGTTCCCTCATTTGCTTCTGTACCCAGGTGTTTCTCCCTGGTTGACTGCAATACCTAGACAATGTTATATTTTTCAAATGAATTAAATACGTATTTTTACCGAAAACTCTTCTCTTTAATGGTCTTTTTAAAAAATAATGATGGTGAATGAAATGCAAGTCAATCAGCCTAATTCTGTGACTCCTCAACCAACAGTCAAAGAAACCGTCTCTCCCCCACGGCAGCAAACCGACCCAATTCAAAATCCGGTGCAGGTACCCAACCCTGAGGCCTTTAAAAAAAAGAGCACTGACGCTGCCTCCATTGATATAAACCAAACGCGGGAGGAATTGCATCAAGCGATTGAGCAGACCCCCAACACAAGTATGATCGAACACAGTGAGAGCATCCCCAAGCCCGACAACTTTTTAACAGCTTTACAAAGTGCAGAGCTTAAAGCGACGACCACTGTCGAAAAAACGGGGTTGGCATCAGCCCAGCAAGAATACCGCGATCACAAACATGATTTGCAGGTCTTATCCAAAACAGAACGTGTCTCCCAGCCAGATATTCAGCGCGTGTCTGTCAATGTGGATTATTCTCCCCTCTTGAGCGAAGACCTAAAAACAGACTTGCAGTTCTTCTCAGCCGGTTTGCAAGCCGGTCAAAGAGACGGACAAATTGAAAGCCAACTCAAAGCGGTCTTTGCGCCCGCCCTGCACAATCTCGACAAAGCAGGTCGCTCTGTTTTTAACACAAAAACAAATATCGCCAAGGTCAATCAAGAAACCCAGCAAATGGCGCAAAATTGGATCGCCGATCTGGGTTCAGGCAGTGATTTGACCCTTATTCTGCAAAGCAAATCCCATGCCGAGTTGCGGGTTTTGGTGCAAAAAATGGTGGGCGATATCAAAGGCTATGATAACGAAGATCTCGAGCAACTTTCCAAGAAAAAGAATCAATTCATTGACGCCATTGTCTCTGGCATTGAATCAGGATTTCAATCAGCTCCGCCTTCTGCAAATCCAGGCCAATTGGCAGATAGATTGGCCGGGATGCAATCAAAATTGGCACAGGTGCTCGAGCAAAACCCCGATTTGCGTCAAGATCTTACCTTGCGCACCCATTCCCAGATCAAGTTAAAACTGGGTCAAGTGATGGGCATAAGCAACCCTCTGGTGCTTGAGGCCTTATTTAAAGGGGCCATGCAGAGTATTCAAAATGATGTCAGCCCAGTGATGGTGACCGTGAATAATATTGAGGTGCCCGCCACATTTCAGCTCAATGGCAAGAGCTATGGTGAGCCCAAGTTTTTGGATGCGGGTGGGTTTGCCAATGTCTTTCGGTATCAAGATCTTGAAACAGGAAAATTTGTGGCTGTCAAAATTTCGAGTATCAAAGTGGGCAAAGATCCTGAAGAATTGAGAAACGAAGAACTGAATGAAATCACTGCCCACAAAGAGATTTTGGGTACAACGGGACACGCCAATATTATCGGCTTTGAAGGTGTGCTCAAAACCCAAACGGATCAACTGATCATGGTGCAAGAATTTGCCGATGGCGGCAATCTGCGTGGCTTCATGCGGCAGCTCAATGGCTTAGAAGAGGCGGGGGTCATTTCACATGAACAGAGATTGCTTTTGGGCTCAGCCATTCTCAAAGGTGTACTCCAAGGTGCACAGCATATGGAAAGCCAAGGCACCTTTCACTTTGATCTCAAATTAGACAATTGTCTTTTGGGGGGAGATTTCGAACCCAAAATTACAGACTTTGGCATGTCTGGTGTCGGCTCAGAAAAAATCATGACCGCCAAATCAGAAACCGCCGATAACCCCCTGTTTAAATCTCCCGAACGCTTAGCCAGCGAAAAAACCATGGTGGAAGAAGCCAAAGCAACCATCAATGATTATATCCGCGAAAACCATGGCTTCTTTGATCCTGGATTAAGCCCCACCAAACCGAAAGCACCCGTAGATCCTTCAAATCCCACGCCATCAGAACAACAGGCATTGGCACAACACAAAATTGATTTAGTCAAATACGAAGCAGATTTAGAAAATTTCAACAAGCACAAACCCGAATATGATCGTTTATTTGCCCAATACAACAGCCAAGGCATGGGTTCTCAAACCCTCAGCACCAAAGCAGACAATTGGGCCCTGGGCGTATTGGCGATTGAATTATTAAGCGGTGATGCTAAAAGTGTCGACCTGTTTAATCAAAAATTCAACTTTCAGACAGAAAGAAAAATCAAAGAGTTTGGCCAGGGTGAAGGCACCGTTCTGGATGCAGAAAACTCGGCACTGGGCGAAACGCCAACGACCCGTTTGATCAATGCCCTGATGAAACCCAAAGACGACGATCGGGTCAATTTTACAGGCGCTTTAGAGAGCAGCATGATGCAAGATCCCCGTTTGGATTCTCCCATCATGAAAGATGTACTGCGTTTTTTCAAAGAAAATGGCCTGCCAAAAGCACCGAAAAATGAGGCAGAAGACGCCATCTTTCAAGTGGACATGAAAACTTGGAAAGCACAGCATCAAGACACACTCGCCCAGATGTTTGCGCAACTCTAAATTCAGCCATCTCGCAAATGGAGAAACCCAAAGCAGTGGAGAAAAGCAGTTGAAATGAAGCCCATACACGCTCTTCAAACCAGGTTGCGCGCTCTGGCCAATCCTGAACAGGCCCAACAGGCCTCTCGCTTTTTTAAAACAGGCCCCGGCCAATATGGCGAAGGGGATCGCTTTCTGGGCATCAAAATGCCGGTTCTGCGCACCTGGGCGCAAGCAAACAGAGAGGCCTCTCAAGCAGAGCTGGTACCTTTGCTGGCGAGTGAGTACCACGAAGAGCGCATGGCTGCCCTGCTGATCGTGATGCTGCAATACAAACGGGCACGCACAGCTGAAATGCGGCAGATCTGGATTGATTTTTTGCTTCAACACCTCTCGGCCATGAACAATTGGGATCTGGTCGATGTGATTGTGCCGGGTACACTGGGGGATTGGATTTGGCGAAACCCGGCAGAAGAAAGGCTTCTCTGGAATTGGATTGGGTCTGAGATCCTTTGGGAAAGGCGGATTGCGGTTATGGCGACCTTTGCCCACATCCGCAAGGGTCGCTATGAGCTGACCTTGCAACTCTGTGAGGCCCAACTCAAAAGTGGCAAACCCCTGCATGATTTGATGCAAAAGGCCAATGGTTGGATGTTGCGGGAAATGGGAAAACGCGATTTGCAGGTGCTCTTGGGCTTTTTAGACACCTGGGCGGCGCATTTGCCGCGCACGATGCTGCGCTATGCGATTGAAAAATTGCCCGAGGCACAGCGGCAGGGCTATTTGCAGCGGCGGTCTTAGCGGTAAGGGGCTTGAACACTGTGATGAGTATCTGGGGGCATTCCTGCCCCTTGTATTGACATCACGGGAGTCGCCTCTCCCATTCACGAGCGAAACCAGAAAGCGCCCTCAAGGCAGCTTCAGCGCGCTTAGCAGGAGCAATGCCCGAAGGCTCCACGACAGGGTGCGAATCCAATTGCTGAAGACCAGGCGACGATGCAATTGGGGCATAAAGCCTCGACTGAGCCCCTCGTGACAGGGCATCTGCAATGCCGCCGTCGACAGCCAGATCAGTCCCAGCAGGCAGAGGCCAATTCCGCTGACCCAGGGATGCGGATAAGTCGGAGCCAGACCGAATAAAGCGACGGTGCTCAAGGCCTCGAGCAGCATCGGAACAGCTACGACCCGTCCCGTCAACGCTGTATGGGCCTGCTCATAGGACGTGAAAGCCTCTACTGGGACACGACTGAACAAAGGGTAGTGAACAATTTGCACAAACCAGATCAGACCGGTCATAAAACCCGTGGATGCCAGCTGGACGAAAAACAGCATTTGGATTAGGGTCATGCTTGGCTCCGGCAGCGCGCGGAACAATAGCGCACTTCTTCCCAAACGTGCTGCCACTTTTTTCGCCAGCTGAAGGGCCGTTGGCAGACTGGGCAGATTTTTTGTGGCAGATGGGCTTTGTGGATGGTTTTTTGTTTTTCGTTTTTCATGGGTCTGTCTTTGACTCTTACCATCACTTGTGAAGCATCTTCTTGTAAAGCCTTTGAGGCAGAGTATGCCGGATTCAACACAGAAGCTCTGCTCTGTGTTGCAGCAGAGACTATGTTCAAGAACAAACAACAGTTCTGAAAATTTGTGCTTGTCGGCCTGCTGAGCACGGTGCGGGTACTCGCTGACCCACCCAAAAGCCTGCTGGAAAACGGCTGAAGAGATTTTATACAGGCATCCACAGGGGTAAATGCGTATATTATGGGTTATGTTATTTAAATACTTGGGTATTTTTGCTTTGTGTGCAGGCCTACTATCTGTCTGCAATTAGATACAGGGGCGCGCAGTTCAAATCTCAACAGTAACTTTCAAACCAAAGTGGCCCATTGGCAAAAACTGAACCCCGAACAGAGCCGTCGCAGCATTACCGGGGTGGGTGGTAAACAAGAAATACAGGTCTTAAAATTAGGCCCACTTGACTTAATCCTGGGTGAGCGCACCCTTCATTGGCCTAAAATCGACCTTATAGATGAACAATCTCAAAAATGCCAGGGCCTGTTGGGACAGGATGGATTGCACCAAACAGGTGCTGGTTTTGAACTTGATTTTGTACATATGCGCTTAGATTTGCTGTTGTAGTTTTGGTTTTCAACAGGGCCTAACTGACCAATTCCACAGACATTAAGCCAAATCACATTCTGGTTGCAACTTACTCCCCGCCATAGGTCTGAAACAGATCCAATTCAGGGAAAGGCCCCTTTTGCACAAGGCCGCGCTTTTGAATCAAGCTCACCAGCGACTGTTGTTTGATCTGCGAGGTCATTTTTTGCTGGCGCTGGACCCGCTCTAAGCTGTTGTTGCGCTTGAGCGGAGCGAGTTTTTTGGGCGGTGGATTTTGCATCGGAATTATCCTTGTTCGGGCAGGTTGCGCAGGTCTTGAAAGCGGCTGACTTTGAGGGCCAGGCGCTCATAAGCGGGCACCAAGCGGCTGCAGTCCAGCCCCAGCCCTTCGAGTTGGTCGAGCTGGTCTGCCAAATCGTCACAGTCTTTGAGCAAATAGTCGAAGCGCTCTTCGGAGAAATCAGCGGGCAATTGGCCCGTTTTCTCAAATTGCAGCAATTCGCGTTCCATCCAACGGTGGTGGCCTTCGAGCATCTCCTGCAAATGGATCATCTGCCAAGAGAGGTTGAGGCTGTGTTCACAGCGGGCCACAATAATATCCAGGGGCTTGAGCATTTGACGCAGGGCCGAACAGTCAATTTCGGTTTCGATCTCGGCGATCTTGGTCAGAAACTGGCTCTGCGACTCGCGCAGACCAATATACTGTTTCTCGACTTTATCTACTTTAAAGCGGTCGCGGCTGCTGGCATACCAATCGGGATGAAAGATCGACAGCTTTTTGACCTCGCGCTGAATCCGGCCTTCGAGTTGATCGTAGAGTTTGTCATAATCCACCACGACCAAAGGGGTCAGTTTGGGACCGGTTTTGGCAAAAGACGGGGGCCGCGATTTAAACAGTACTTTGGGGCGATTGCTGGAACGGGCAGGATCCGGGCGGCGGAGACCCGAGCTCGGGTCTGACTCTTCACTCTCGTCGCCAAAAACGATGGCTTCAAAATCTGCTTCTTCCTGGGTTTCCTCAGCTGGACTGTCCTCTTGCAAAGGGGCTCTACCAGAGGTTTCAGAGGGCTCAGGCAGAGCTTCCTGTGGCTCTGGAGCCGTAAGCGGCAGCAAGGGACTGAGAATATTGTCGGGTTGAGGCGGAGGTGGGGGCGGCAATAAATAATGGATTTTTAAGGCATCTGCATGTTCGGGCTCGAGCATCAGGGCCTCTTCTAAAAAGGCCTCCGCGTCGCGGTTTTCGCCAATCAGCCAGAGTAAATAGCCCATTGCGGCAAAGGCATCCGGGTTGCTGCGGTTGTAGCGAATCGACTCCAGCAAATATTCACAGGCCTCTTTCAGAGCCGCCGGCGCTTGGGCTGGGTGGCTTTGGGCTGTGCGCAGGGCTGCTGTTCCCAAACGCAGCAGATTAATCGCCAATTCTTTGCGTTGATCTGCTAAGGAAGGCGCTGGAGACTCAGATTGCAAAACGGGCTCATCAGAATTTGACACAATTGACACAATGGGTTCTCCAAATATTTCCATCCCATGGGAGAATGCCCCATTCTAACACAGCCCTTGATGTCTGGGCTGCTTTTAAACGGGAACGGCATTGACTGAGTGTAATGCCGCCACTTCAGTGGCCAATTCCAACTCACTCATTAAGAACATCTCTCGCAGAGGCAACGGTGATATTAACCATTGATCCAATAAGGGCAGGAGACGATTGAAGTAGAAGCCCAACATTTCAAGCGCTTCAGCCACAATCAACAGATTGAGTCGTTCATCATGGGGGAAAGCGTAGCGAAAGAGTATGCTTTGGGGAGGGGCTTCCTGGATAATAAAATTCCCGTAAGGCAATAAACCATTCCAGAGATTGAGCAGCCGATAGAGATCTCCCAGTTTTTCATCGCTCGGCAAATCCCGGTTTAATTCCATTAAAAAGCACAAAGTGGCAGATTCTTCCAATTCGATTCCCACTTGACTGCCTTCGGGTTCCGATAAGAGCAAAATGTCTTCTTGGTAAAAAAGCCGCAGAGGGAATAGAATCTGCTCACTTTCATCTTCATCCAAAGCAACCAGCAGTTGGTCAAAGGGAATTTCTTCGGTGGCTTCTTGCAAATGGACAGGAAAACCAGCTTTGTCTAAAATTTCTGATATGCGGACAAGGGAACGCAATTCAAAGGGGGATTCTGGCATGGGGATATTGCTCCTATTGGGGTCCTAATGGGATGGTCATAAAGTATTTGCGGGCCAGGTTATCTGGCAAGTCTTTGGTATGGGGAGGGACTTTTAAAACCCTTTCAGCCATATATGTCATCGTTGGATCGCCAGCTTTAAAGCCTTTCATGATGTGTTCTCCTGCCCGTTTGGGGGAAGCGGACATCAGTTGCACCAAGTTGGCTGCTGACAAATCATTGAGACTCTTTAATAGGGCCTCTTTTTTTTGAATTTCTTTTTCCAGAGATTCCGTTTCTTGGCGAGCTTTGACAACGGCCATTTCAGAATTATTCAAGAGAACATTTAAATGGGGCCGGTTGTTGAGCTTGTTCTGCTCGTCAAAATAGTCCTCTAATTTGAATTTGGCTATCTCTGTGCGGCTGGGGATTTCGTTTTGGTTCAGGATCCGTTTTAAGAAATTTTGTTTTTCTTGCTCTGCTTGCACAAAGTCTTGTAAACCTGTCTTTTGGCCTTTGAGGTTATTTTGGTCTTCCGCAATGGCCGAGGTTTTGAATTCAATTTGTTTTTGGGTGGATTCAGCCATGTCGATTTTTTTCTCGCGCCGCCAGGTCTTTACGCCTGCATAAATCCCAAGACTGCCGCCAATGGCGATGGTGGCTGTTAAACCCACCGCCAGAGCGGCCCAGCCCACAGGATTCGATCCCAACAAAGCAACCACACCTGCTATGGCCAATGAGGCACTCACAACCGCAAGGACCCCACCTGCAATCGCAACACTGTGTTTGAGCATTTTTGCGGCTTTAAATTTCCAATCGGTCCTTCGGGCCACTTGTTCGGCAATGGCTTGATCCATTTTGTTCAATTGGCCAGCTTTGTCCAGAGCATTAATGGCCATCAGTTCTTTGGCTTTGGCCCTTAATGCCGACGCTTTGCCCAGATTGGGGCCAAAAATTTTACCTGCTTTTTCAGCTTTGAGGGCTGCCGCTTCATAACTTTGAATTTTGGCTTCCCGTTGTTCGGGGGTCATCAAGACACGCAGGGCATATTTTCGTTGATTGAGGGAGGATTTGAGGCTGGCTGCGGTTTGGGCCAAATCATAAGATTCAGTCCCAATGGTGATGGCCCCCCCGACGATTCCAATTGCTTGGGCGCTCACACCTAAATTGCCAACCGTTTTCAGGGCTTGGTTATCGACTGCAATATGCTTCACAAGATGGTTGGTGGTAAGTTCTTGATTGAGCCAAAGCGAGCTCAAATGATTATCTTTGATTATTTGAGTTGCAGATTGTTTTAAAATGGAGCCCGTAGGAGAGAGCAACATGGAACCATAACCCACAGCGGAACGCAGGGTCTGGAGTTTGCTTTTGACTTTTTCTTTGAGGGTTTTGCCATCGGCTTCTCGGTTCAGGGCGGCGGCAATTCTTTCTGCAGTCTCTGCTTGGCTGTTCAGCTGAGCGTAGAGTTCGCTGCCGCGGGTGATCTCCGTATTGTTGAGTGGATCCGGGTCAAGGCTGGCCCTTGACAGGGTGTGAGCACCTATTTTTTTGGCTAAATCTTTTAACCCATCTGCTTTGCGCTGTTGCAAACTGGCTTCCATGCGCAAGGCTTTGACCTGTCTGTGTTCTATCACGTGAGAGACGATCGGCAAGCTCGTGGCAAAGCCTTTGATTTTATTCCAAACAGTACCGGGTACAGATGTGATCCCTTTTAAGAGTGTTGAACCCGCTAAGTGTGCGTATTTTTTGATGACGTCTAATTTACCCAGCTTGGAAGCCTGTACTTGTACATTGTGTACAGGGATTTCTTCGACCAGGGCTTTGATATGCCTCATTTGGGCTTTGCTGCCAAGCCGCAGTTCTTCGTTGCGTGAATTTTCTGCTTTTTGCTGGTAAGCAGATATTTTTTCGCTGTCCCGAAATTTGACTTTAATTTCTGAGCGGTTGACGCTTTCCCCCTGCTTCACGTAATTTTGTTTGCTGGCTTCCATCTCCAGCGGTTTAAAAACCTGGCGGTGGGGGTTGACTTGAATTTGACTCATACTCTGGGATTGCTTTCTTGGTTATTGATGGCAAAAGGATTTTAAGTTCAGTGTTTTCCGTCGATCAATTCAAAACAATGTTCCACTTGGTTAACCAGCTGCTCATACAGGGTTTCGAGTACTTCGATACGATAGCCGGCTTGGCCCAATTCATCCAAACGATCAGCAATCTGGTCACACAGATCGACTTCATGCTCCAAGTTTCTCTCCTCTGTTTTGAGTTCCGGGAGGGTTTCTGCTTTTTCGATTTCCGCTTGGATAGACTTTAAGCGGGTCTCGATTTCTTGCAGGGTGCTGTAAAGTTTATAAGCTGTTTCTGATGTTTTAAGTTGTTTTTCTGTGCGTTTGAATAATTGCTGCAAAGGCGTCAACAATTTATGTAAGGCGCTTGTATCATGGTCTTTCTCTAATTCAACCAGCGCCAATTGAAATTGATTTAAATTCTCGTGTTGATATTGATAAAGTGATTGCATTTCAGCTCTTTCTACTGGTTCTAGTATCAAGGCTGTGGGGTCATTCTGTTTGGTGGATATTTCTCGAAAATAGACGTGAATGCGGGTTTCTAACTCATCATAATTACCCAGATCTTCGAGGGTGAAAGGGAGTACCTCGCTGCCTTCGATTTCAGACATGGCCAATTCCAACGACTGTAGGTCTGGATGCTCAGGGGCCAATCTGCGCACTTCTTCAAGATAATTGCGAACAAGGGGATACTCTTTGAGTAAAAACAGGACAATGGCCATACCCAAGTGGGGATCTGGATTGAGTCTGTTTTGAGCAATGCCTTCAGCAAAGTGGTCACAGGCTTCACGAAGAAAATGTTTGTGACGGTAAGCATCTGCTTCAGCCTGAGCCAATGCGATAAAACCTTTTTCAGTGGCCTGTTCAGATTTGAGATGCCGTTGCTGGGACAGTTGATTTTGTTGTGCTTGGATCGAAAGGAGTGCCTGCATGACGAATGATTTTCAATTCTACTAAAATGAGATTATTTATTATAATCTATTTTCTGGCGTATAATCAGGGCAAAAGCAATGACAGGATCACCCAAAATATATGATGCAATGGCACTTCGACAATCGCTTGATCTCAGAGCTTCCCTCTGACCCGGTTTCGGTCAATCTCTCTCGGCAGGTGCGTGGGGCTGTTTGGTCAGAAGTGGCTGCCACCCCCGTGCCCAAACCCCAGCTATTGGCTTGGTCGCCTGAAATGGCCAAAGAACTGGATTTGAATCCCGAAGATCTTTCCTCACCTGAATTTGCAGAGCACTTTGCCCAGGTCTTTGGGGGTAACCGTCTGCTACCGGGCATGAAATCTTACGCCACCCGTTACGGGGGGCATCAATTTGGCAATTGGGCGGGCCAATTGGGGGACGGCCGGGCCCTTCATTTGGGCGAAGTGGTCAACAAAGCCGGTAAGCGCTGGGATCTGCAGCTCAAAGGGGCCGGCCCCACCCCGTATTCGCGCCGGGCGGATGGCCGGGCTGTTTTGCGCTCATCGCTGCGGGAATTTTTGTGCAGTGAGGCCATGTATCATCTGGGAGTGCCCACCACCCGCGCGCTGAGTCTGGTTTTAACCGGTGAAGAAGTGGTGCGGGACATGATGTACGATGGCAATGCAGGCCCCGAACCGGGGGCGATTGTCTGCCGGGTCTCCCCCTCGTTTTTGCGCTTTGGCCATTATGAGATTTTGGCGGCCCAGAAAGAGCCCGAGCTTCTGGAAAAATTGGTGGATTTTACCCTGGCACGGGATTTTCCCGAATTAGAGGGTGAGAGCCAAGCCAAGCGCGGAGCTTGGTTCAAAGAGGTCTGCGGTCGCACCGCATTGATGGTTGCCCACTGGATGCGGGTCGGTTTTGTACACGGGGTGATGAATACTGACAATATGTCGATTCTGGGCCTGACGATTGATTACGGGCCCTATGGCTGGGTCGACAATCTCGATCCTGGCTGGACACCCAATACCACCGATGCCCAGATGCGCCGCTACCGCTTTGGCCAACAACCCCAGATTGCGCTCTGGAATTTGGGCTGCCTGGCCACAGCCCTGGACGTGATCTTGCAAGACAAAGATCTGCTCGAAGCCGGTCTGGAACATTATTTGCAGGTTTATACCGAGACCCACCAGCGCTTCAGTGCCCAAAAATTTGGCTTTGCGGCCTTGGGGCAGACAGAAGAAGATCTGGTCACGCGGGCCTATCGCCTGATGGGCCAAGCCGAAGTGGATATGACCCTGTTTTTTCGCTGCTTGGCGGAGATTTCAAGCCATGAACCCCGTCCAGAAACGCTCCTGCCCGCTTTTTACAGCCCCGAAGAATTTGCCCAGGAACGAGAGCATTGGCAGAACTGGCTGACAGATTATGCCGCTCATTTGCCACAGCAGGCTGCCGCTTTGGCCGAACGGCGTACAAGCATGAACGCCGTCAATCCGATCTATGTTCTGCGCAATTACCTGGCCCAGGAGGCGATTGATCTGGCTGAGCAAGGCGACAATAGCCGGATTTTATCTTTACAAGCGGCCCTGCGCCAGCCTTATACTCCCAAGCCAGAATTTGAGGCCTTTGCCCAAAAACGCCCCGACTGGGCCCGCTTTAAACCGGGCTGTTCGATGCTATCTTGCAGCTCTTAAGCTGCGGCGGGGTTATCGTGCAGCACAAAAGCTGGTTTGCCGCGCTTATGCGCTCAAGGCAATTTAAATCCCGGCAGGGGATTGCCATAAAACGCGCCTTTTTCCCAGCCTTTGGCGTTCCAAGGGCCATCGGTCTGGGCATGGACTTTGACGGGAAAAGTCCAACGGTCAAACGCCCCGGTTTTGAGCGAAAAACCATTGTCGACCACTTTGCCATCGTTGCCCACGGCAAACTTAAGGCTGCGGCTGAGTTTGCCCTCGTGTAAGACCTTGATCTCGTATTCGCCTGGGTTCTTGGCCAAAACGTGCGCAGAGGCATAAGCATTGCTCTGGGAGAGGTCATAAAAGAAAACTGGCCCCGCGTTTTCGCGGGCCATAAAGGTGAATTTAACCGCACTCCAGCTATGAG
Source organism: Candidatus Blackallbacteria bacterium (assembly GCA_051715345.1). GTDB lineage: Bacteria > Cyanobacteriota > Sericytochromatia > UBA7694 > UBA7694. Next base: position 162,761 of record JBPXJQ010000008.1, on the reverse strand, counting down.
GGGAGGTTTCGGTGGTGCTCCAGGTCGTGCTATCTCCCTCGGCCCGGGCAATGTTCTTGCCCTGGTAAAAGAGGTGGGCTTGGGTCTTTTGCAATCTGCTGCTGTCACCCCGGAACCACATTACAGCGCTCATAAGGGGGGTATTGTTAAAGCCTGTGGCCGTATAATTGCTCTCGTACCAATTGCCGGTGAGATAGCCAAAGGGCATGCGCCAATCCTGGTCGACATAATAGTCAAATTTGTTTTTGAAAGCGGGAAACTGTTTGGGATCCAGTGGATTGTATTTTTTGACCTCGAGGGTGCCTTTGTACAGCCATTGCTCGGTGCCTTTGAGTTCGTTGCTGGCGCGAATGGTTAAGACCACAGGGCCAGTGGCCACCGTGGCCTTTTGATCGTCCCCTGGCGCGCCGACCCGGCTAAAGAATTCACTGCCGGTGGCAGGCTGGGGGGAGGGATTTAATTCGTAGCGCAGCCATGGGGTTTTACTCGCTCCAATCCAATATTCCACAGTGATCAAGGTACCGGATTCAATCGGGCCATTGAGTTTAAAGTCCAAATTGGGCAGCCAGCTCCATTGGGTATCTGTCGATTGGTTGGGTTTGGGATAATACAGGCCCCGTTTGCTCAGCCAGACAATCAGCGATGACTGATCCACACTGGGCCCCGCTGGCGCATTGGCCACCTGCACATTTTGGGCCTGGGCAAGATTGGCAACAAAAGCTCCCAAAAGACTGAGCGTACTTGTGAGGGCCAAGGACATCAGCAGAAAACGAGAGGAAAGAGACTTTAACATCTTAGAAAGGCCTCCAAGGAAAACTTTTTTGCTTTTAACCCTCAGAAAGTTTAACCCTAAAATCGCCAGAAAAAAAGGCCCCGTGAAGGGCCTTTCTGATCTTGACTGATTTCCAGCTGGAACTGTTTATTCTTTGGCAGCAGGAACTTCGACTTTGGCTTCAGCCGGTTTCGCTGGAGCTGCACCCGACAGTGGCAGCGAAGCCGCAGTGCTGGTTTTGACTGACTCAGCCTGTTCGTCGCGGTTTTTGTTGTAGAAATAATAACCGGTCCCGGCGGCGGCGGCCAAAACACCCAAGGTCACGAAAGGATGCTGAACAGCTGTTGTAAAGACCTTTTCTGCCCCTTTGCCCAAATACCTTGCGCCGGTTTGTACGCCCTGGGCTGTGGTTTCGAGCACCCGCATGCCCGTTCTTTCGACACCGGGCATATTAAAGGTGCGGCCCACCAATGCCGTGGTTCCTGCGCCCGTCAGGATACCCGCGGTGGCCAATCCTGCCGACATGGCTCCCGAACCCAGATTGGGATCATTGAGGAAGTCTTTGCCATGGTCGAGGGCCATTTCACCCAATTTGTAGGTGGTTGCACCGAGCGTTACTGCGGCAACAGGCTGCCAGCCTTTTTCGACCACTTTGCGGGCTGCTTTTTCGAGCACGGGAATGTTGTAGGCATGGCCCACCAGGCCCGTGGCTGTGGTACCTGTGGCGACTGCGGCGGTGCCCAGGCCAATCGCTTTGGCTCCCGCCACGACATCGTCGCTGTTTTCCAGAAAGGCCTTGCCCTCTTCGATCGCCATTTCACCCAATTTGGCGGTGGCGACACCCAAGCCTGCGGCGGCAATGGTTTCATAGCCTTTGGTGAAAGCAGCATCAGCGGCCTCCATGCCAAATTTGCGTGTGATAATATGCGCGCCCCCCGTGCCCATCAGGGCGGCTGCTGTGCCAGTTGCTGTATTGATCAAATTGAGTCCGTCTTTTTGGGCACTGTCGATCGTGTGTTTGCCCATGGCAAAGGCTCCACCCACCAGAGCCGCGCCTCCGAGCACATCAACGTTTTCGGGGAAAACCTTGAGCAGTTTTTCGGAGCCTGTGGCATAGCCTATAATCGAGGCGCCGCCAGTCACACCGGCCACGCCTGCGGTAAATTCAGCCACGCCAATCGCGTCGTTGGCAATGCCCTTTTGGGTGGTCAAGCGGCGCACGCCATCAGCGGCAGCGCCCAGACCCGCGGCCGCCACAGTCCCGCCAGAGACGGTAATCCCCCCTTTGGAGGTAAACATATATTTTACGGGCCCTGTCAGAGCCTGGTTGAGCACGGGGATATTAAAATTGCGGCCCACGAGTTCAGCCCCACCGAGAACACCCACGGCACCACCGGCAATTTCAGCCCCAGCCAGCCATTTATTGCCCCCGTCGCCAAGACGCTCCACGCCGTCTTTGATCGCAAATGCCCCACCCGCCACGGCTGTGGCCCCGGTAACGGCTTTGACATTGGTCTGCACCCATTCCGCAGAGCCTGAGAGTGCACTTTTCATCACGGGGATATTGTAATTGCGGCCCACGAGTTCAGCCCCACCGAGGGTTGCCAAAGCGCCCCCCGCCAGTTTGGCTCCGCCCAACATGGTCTCGCCCTCTTTGAGATCGTTCACGCCACTGGCGGCCAAAGCCACACCGGCACCCGCCACGGCGGTCCCGCCAATGCCACCGGCATTTTTGGCGACCACTTCAGCGACTTTTTTGGCGGGTGTTGAAACAATGCCCTGCAGCGGCCCCACATTATACGCATGGCCGACAATTTCTGCCCCACCCAGGGTGATAACACCACCGCCGGCCAATTTGCCTGCGGCTTTGAGGTATTCGCCCTCTTTGACGTCATCCACACCACTTTTGGCCAGGGCAGCCCCACCGGCAGCGACACCGCCACCGACCAAACCAACACCGTGTTTGCCCAAAAACTTAGCTGTGGCTTCAGCTGGGCCACTCAGGGCGCGGTTGAGCACGGGAATATTAAATTGACGGCCGGTCAGTTCTGCGCCGCCCAGACCCAGGATCGCAGCCCCTGCACCTTCGGCCACAGCCCGGCCGGTATTGCCCTCTTTGTAGGCCGCTACAGCATCTTCTGCCAAGAGTGCCGAGGCAGCCAACGCGGCGCCTGAACCCACCAATTTGCCATTGTCAACAAAGACCGTTTTGAGCACTTCTTTGACAGCAGGTATGGCATCTGCGGTCTTTTTTAGGGCCGAACCTGCGGCCACAGTGCCCACCACAGCACCCGCACCTGTGAGCAACATATTGTCGCCAATAAAGGTGCCCTCTTTGACATTTTCGTGAATGGCTTGGCCCATTTTCTCCAGGCGGGAGTCGATTTTGGGCTTTTCGGCTGAGGCAGGGATCACAGGCTGGTTATTGACTTGCATGGGGGAAATTTCTCCGTTAAAGATCGCGCCGAGGGAGGCACAGTTAATTTAGATGTCGCCAAAAAAGAGAGAATCTGACCTGAGAACGGTCGCTTATTGCTTTTATTTTACGATTTTTTCGCGGCAAAAGATAGCCCCCGCCTTTAGGCCTGAGAGCCTCCACAGGGCAAGGCCACAAAGCGCTCACGGGCCCGCAGATAGAGTGGCTGACAGACCTCTTGCAAATAGGGGCCCTCCCAGGCGGGTACAGGGGCCGTGGCAGGGTAATATGGGGGCAAATGGGGAATTACACACGAGGCACCCCCTTCGTCGTCCCAGGCGGCAAAGACAATCCGGCCCACGCCGTGTAAGAGCAAGGTTCCAAAACACATCAAACAGGGTTCGAGACTGCTGTAACAGGTCATGGCAGCGGCTTGGGGCCAAAGTTCTGGTTTAACCCGTTTGATCGCCTCGATCTCGGCATGGCCACCGGGATTATAAACGGGCAGCAGCAGGGCATTTCGGCCTTCAGCGATGATCTCTCCCTTTAAGACCAGCAGAGAGCCAATCGGCATATTGCCCACGGATTCAGCTTCCAGGGCCAGATCTTTGGCCCTGTGTAAAAAATGCAGATCGGCTTCGCTGGCTGGCATTACATCACTTCGGGGGCCGAGATACCAAAGACATCGACCAAGACATTGCGCAGCACGACCTGGGTGGCTTTGACCAAATTCAGGCGGGCCAAACTCAGGGCAATCTCTTCAGGTGTGACATCTTCTTTTTCAAACAAGACCCGGCACTGCTTGTAAAAGGAGTGAAAGAGGGCCGCCAAGTCTTGGGCATAGGTTGCCAGACGATGCGGCTCACGTTGACTGGCTGCAAATTTGAGTTCGTCTGGATACGAGAGCAATTTGAGCAGCAGAATCCGCTCTTCGGGTGCAACCAGCGCATCCAGTGAGGCCTGGGGCCAGGTGCTGGCATCATAGGCTTGGAGATTGGCCGCATTGCGGAAAATACTGCAGATGCGCGCATGGGCGTATTGCACATAAAAGACCGGGTTCTCGGAATTTTGGCTCTTGGCCAGCTCCAGGTCAAAGTCCAGGGTCACGTCGGCACTGCGCTGCATCAGCAAAAAACGGGTGGCATCGGTGCCCACTTCTTCGAGCACCTCACCAAAACTGATCATGTCTCCCGTGCGTTTGGACATGCGCACCTTTTCGCCATTGCGAAAGAGATTGACCATTTGCCCCAAAAGTACTTGCAGTGCTTCTTTGGGATAACCCAGGGCCTGAATGGCGGCAGACATGCGCGCGATATAACCATGGTGATCAGCCCCCCAGAGGTTGATCAAGCGGGTGTGGCCCCGGCGCAATTTGTCCCAGTGGTAGGCGATATCGTTGGCGAAATAGGTATTGCTGCCGGTCTGTTTGACCAAGACCCGATCTTGGTCGTCGCCATAATCACTCGAGCGAAACCAGAGCGCCCCGTCTTGTTCATAGGTTTTGCCGGATTCTTTGAGGTGTTTGAGCGCCTCGGCCACGGCCTGCTCGTGGTGCAAGCGGCTCTCGGGGAACCACTCGTCAAAGACCACCCCAAATTGTTTGAGTTGGGCCTGTTGCTCTGCCAATATTGCAGATTTGGCATAGTCGCTAAAATAGCCCAAATCCGCAGTGAGTTGTGCTGGGCCTTGGTGTTCAAACAGGCCCTGGCCCAAGGTTTGAATATACTGACCATGGTAAAACTGCACCTGGCCTTTTGTTTCGGCGTTTTTTTCAGCCAGATAGGTTTCAATCAAAGTCAACGCTTCGGCATCCAAGGTTTGGCCCGCAGCCTGAGCGGCTTGAAAATAACAGGCCCGCACGGAGGCACCCAAATTATTGACCTGGGCCCCCGTGTCGTTGATATAAAATTCGGTTTTGACGCTGTAACCGGCCAAGCGCATCAGCCGGGCCAGACAATCGCCCAAAACTGCCCAGCGTCCATGGCCAAAGTGCAGAGGGCCGGTGGGATTGGCCGAGACATATTCAATCAAATAGGTTTCTGGATCGCCGTTGGTCTGTTGGCCAAAACTCTGGTCCGCTTGAATCAAGCCCTGCAATTGTTGTAGCAGCCAGTCTTGGGAGAGCCGGAAGTTGATAAAGCCTGGCCCGGCAATGCTGACCTCTTGAAAGAGCGGTCCCTGCAAATGGGGCAAGAGAATTTCTGCCAATTTGCGCGGTGGGAGTTTGGTGCTTTTGGCCAAACTCATGGCAATATTGCTGGCATAATCGCCATGGCTGGGATCGCGGGGTGTTTCGATTTTAACCTCACCCGGTAGGCTGTCGAGGGTGATCTCTTGGGCATTTTGAGCCGCTTGCAGGGCCTTTAAAACGTGTTGGGCCAAACTGGCTTGAATCATGGTGCTTACATCTTTCTGGTGCTAATCTCGTGCTGTTCTCGTACAGGGTTCATGCGTGGGGTTTAATTCATCAAAGATAGAAATTCAGTTTCGGTATCGCTGAGAATTTCGCTCATGGTCTTGTCCGAGTGGAAAAAATCATTGAGTTTTTCGCCAATTTTTTGGCTGAAAAAGCTGAGGATTTCGAGGATTTCAATAATTAAAAAATTAGAGATATCGCCCTGAAGCCTGACAAAATGGTGCCGAAAGACAATTTCACGGGTTTGGGGTTGCAATTGAATCGCGCCGATCGGCAAAAAGCGATTAAAATGCACCAGCAATTCCGCCGTCTCGTTGAGTTTTTCAGGAGGCAAAGTGAGATCCAGACCGACCTGAAAACAGAGCATCATACTTTGTTGCGATCTTTGTTGCGATGCCTGCTGCGGCTCAAGTTGTGATTCCAGTTGCGGTACCTGGGTGCGTATTTCCTCGGTGGGCAACCAATCGGCGAGCGCAGAAATTTGCAGGGCCTGGGGTCTTTGCGGTAAGTCCACCAAGAGCACCCCTTTGGCTGGGTCTTCGGGATGGGGGCAGGGGGTGGTCTGAAAATCGAGGTAATTCAACATGCTGGCCAGACGCAGCAAAAGTGGCCAAAGGGGTTCTTCGCCAAAGGGCTGTATTTCTGGCGACGCAGCAATGATTGAGGCATTGGTTTTGGGTTCCAGCCCTGAGACAAAGAGCTGGTGCTCCAATTTGAGGTGTTCGGTGCTCAGCTCCAAATCGGCTTTGCGTTTTTTTAAATCGGTGCTGCGCTGCAAGAGACGCTCTTGAAAGGCGACAATTTGTTTGGATTGGGTGTGCAAACGCAGCAATTGGCTGGGGGATTCTGGCGCGCTTTGGCGCATATGCATCAGGGAGTAGTCGTTCTGATCGCGGTAGCTTTGAATTTGCTGGATATGGCTGCTGACCCGCGTCTGCTCAGACTCCAGAATCTGAAAATAAAAATTAAACTTGGCCTGTTTTTTTTGAATGCGGTGGAGTTTGCGGTGATTCATTTGGCTGCGATAAACGAGGCCGAAGCCGGGTATCAAGGTCAAGAGACCGAGCCCCAATCCCCAACTGCTGCCGATCCAGGGGGTGAGCAAGGTGCTGCCCACTACGGCTGTAAAACCCACACCAAAATAACCCAAACCGTGGCGAATTTCACTCAGACGCTCGCGGGGCAGGCTGCGGGCTGGGGGATGGGCCAGCCGCGAACGCACGCGGTGGTTGAGCAGATCCTGAAAATCGTGGCGCAATTCCTGGTAGAGATCCGCTGAGATCGGGGGGTGGCCGGTTAAGATTTTTTCGAGCCAGGCCTTAAAACGTGGCAAGAGCTGGTCCAAAAGCAAAACAATATCTGTGGCAGAGCGGCTTTCCACCCAAGGGGCTTCGGTTAAAAGACCATAGCGGTAATAAATGCTGCGGGCTGGAGAGAGTTCGAGCGAACCCAATGGCAAAATATAATTGAGATAAGACAGGAGTTTGGCCAGATCGGCACTGTTGAAATTTTCACCCGGCAGGGCAAATTCAGAGAAAAAATACAAAATCCCGGTGCTGGGCGCGTGATCTTCTTGGGGCAAGCGCACAGGGGCATCTGCTGAAAAAAGTTGCAGTTGAACTGGATCGGGATCCGCGCCCAAAGGCAATAGAAGAGCCGTCTGCTCTGGGCCCGCTTCAAACCACTGGGCCTCGCGATGATAACGGGTGAGTAGAACTGAATAGATATCTTTGAGAATTTCTGAAGGCATGATCTGTACCTGCTTCAAAGTCAGCGCATTAAACTATTATAACCCATGGGGCAGGCTTTCGGGCGAGGGTTCTACCCCCAACCAGGCAGCCAAAGTTTGGGTGGTCCTGTGGTTGCGGGCGGTGGCCCAAGTGCCCAGCTGTTTTTCGAGCCAATTTGAATTGTTTAAGCGTTTGTCTTGCAGATCTTTGGGGGTTTTGAGAATCAGGGCCCTGGGCTGCAAATGCCAGGCCAGACCGGGCTGTGCCAGGGCTTGCAGGCGCTCCTCAGCTTCGGGTGCGGGACGGCCCCCGAGAAAATAGACATTCAGCCGTTGATCGGGGGGGGCTGGGGGCAATGCCGCCAGGATGGCTTGCAAGTCTGGGCGTTCAAAGAGCGCGCAGGGGATTTCAAAGCCCCAATGTTTAAGCAGCAAAGCTTCGAGCTGGCGCGTCAGAGCCTTGCGATCACTTTCGTCAGATTCAAAGACCAGATTGCCGCTTTGGATATACGTGCGTATGTTGATATGGCCCAATTCAGCCACAGCGCTGCGCAATTCAGCCATTTTGACAATGCGCTTGCCGCCCACATTAATGGCCCTGAGCAAAGCGAGATACACCATCGGATATTTCCTCCTCAGATGGAATGGGAGATGGGGGAATGGGCCAAACAAAGGTCTCAGCTCTTAAACACAACTCAGGCATTTCTCCCCGCAAGAGCGCCTGGTAAACCGCCCAGAGATTGGAACTCAGTGGATAGCTAAACGATTGCGGCTGGAGCCTTGCCTGGGCCAATTTGAGCGAGAGGCCCACCGCTTCGGCCAGCATCCCCACAGGCAAGGCCTTGTTTTGATGTGCTAAAATCTCGGCAAAGATCGCTTCCTGCTCGGCAAAGAAAGAGGGCAGGGCCCCACTCGAAACCAGGCCCGTGAGCAGAAAATCTTCGACGGTCAGCCAGACTTTTTGGCCCTGGGCCCAGAGCCCGACACAGAGCTCGGGCTCACCCGTTTGAATCGCCGCCGCTTTTTGACGCAGAAAAGCCAAGATTTGAGAGCTGATCTCCCCTTCCGCGAGGTCCAAATAGCCCTGAAAGATTTGGGCAAAAGACAGGCCTGCCAGGCCGTGCATCAGCAAAAGTGGCAATTGCAATAAATGGCGATTAAAATAAAGCAATTCGTAGAGCCAAGTCAAGATCCGCATTTCGCGCCAATCTTCGCGGCTCATGCTGCTGCATGCAATCAACATTTCCTGTTTTTCTTCCACCTCAGCGCCCGTCCCCGCTAGCTGAGAAAATGGTTCATAAGGCGCTTTATACGGTTGCCAAACCGTTTGCAGGGCGTATTGTTCGCGGTAGCTTGGCTGGCTCATCGGGGCATTGGGCAAAAGGTAGACTGGATAAAACTTGATCTGATTGTGCTGCCCCTCAGCAATCACCTGCGAGATACAGGCCGCAAACGATTCGCGGGTCTCACCCGGCAGGCCAATCAGGAGATCTGTGTAAGTGGGAATGGCTTCGGCGCGAAAGCGCCTCTGCAAACTGCGGTAGGTTTCCAAAGAGATGTTTTCACGTTTTACCTGTTTTAAGGCCTCGGGTGTGACCGTTTGCAGTGAGAGGGTCACGGTTTGGCTCAGGCCACTGCCACAGAGTGTTTTTTGAATCTGGAAGGCGCGTTCAGTGGCATTTTTGGTGTTTTGCACATAAAACGATTTGGGGAAACGCTGTTCTTGGGCGGTTTTTACCATGGTTTCAGCCAAATCCAAATCGCGGGGCAAAAGGCCAAAATTGGCATCACAGCAATAGACCATCTGAATCTGATGGCGCGCAAACCAGGCCATTTCACTTTTCAGCCGTGCTTCGGGAAATTGAATCACCTTGCTCTGGGTCGCAGAGCCCCAATCGCAAAAACTGCACGAAAACGGACAGCCCCGATTGGTCTCCCAGAGCGCAATCCACTCCTGGCCGGGTTGGGCCTTGAGCAATGGCTCAAAGACCCCAGCCAAATAAGGCGAGGGAAAATCTTCCAAATTGCGGCTGCGACCTGCCGCTGGAGTGCTCTGAAAGATTCCTTCAGAATCGTTAAAGCTCAGGCCGCTTAGGTTACGCCAGTCTCGGCTTGGCAGGCGCTCCAGCAAAGCCAGAAAAGCCGTTTCCCCCTCGCCATGGACGCAGGCATCCACCCAAGGATAGGCCTGCAAAAAATCACGGGCCCGATCAGGCACATGCGGCCCCCCGAAGACAATCAAAATATCCGGTTTGGCCTGTTTGAGCAATTGGGCCAGGGCCAGCGAATATTCACTGTTCCAGACATAGCTGCTAAAACCCACCAGATCGGCCAGCAGCAGCTCTTTTAACATGGTTTGCAAAGGCAAACGCTGGTAGAGTGGGGGCAAAAACACGTAGCGACTCAGATCAGGGGCATGGCGTTGGACATAGGCCTGCAAAAGCCCAGCTGCATAAGGCAGATAGTTCTGCTTCAGCAGGGGCTGATTGATCTGCACCAAACGGACAATCAGGGATGGGGTAACGCGCATGTAAACTCCTGTCTGAGTTTCATTTTATCAGGATTTGGGCTGGATTTTGGCTTTCTCAAGACTTGAGAAAAAGCCCAAAATATGCTATAGTCGTGCTTGTCATTTTTTGCAATTTTTTGGCTCAGCGCAAGCGTAGGCGCGAAAGGAATTCACTTGGACCCTGACAGTAGTCGCATTTTAATTATCAGCAGTGTTATTATCGTTTGCCTGCTTGTGTCTGCTTTTGTTACCGCTTATGAAGCTGCTTTTGCTGGATTGTCCCGCGTCCGCTTACAAAAGCGCACAGACGAAGGCGACAAACGCTCAGCATATTTGCTGAAGCTCATGAACCAGCCCCACAAAACACTTTTGGCCCTGATGATCAGCGATTGGCTGGCTGATATTCAATTTGTGGTCCTTTTGACCTATCTGATCTTTCAATTCACCCACCACTGGCTCTATGTTGTCGGTTTGACCCTCTTGGCCACACCTGTTTTGCTGCTTGTCGGTGAAATTCTGCCGCGCACCATCGCCCACCGCTACCGCGAACATTTTGTCTATGCTTGGCTGCCCCTGCTTCAAATCTTGATGCTTTTGCTCAGTCCGCTCGTCAGTTTTATGAGTTGGGCCGCCCGCCCCTTGTTGGATGCCTCTGGGGCCCGTTTTGGCCAGATGATGCCTGATTTTACCGAGGAAGAGATCTTGCAAATGGTCAATCTCGGTGGCAATACCGGCATGTTGGACAAAGAAGAATCTGAATTGGTGCATTCGGCTTTCAATTTTAACAATACCCCTGCCAGTGCTGTGCTCACGCCCCGGGTGGATATGCTCTGTATCGAAGACAGCATGAGCATTGACGATGCCCTGGAATTGATGGCCGGTGACGAGGGTTATTCGCGGCTGCCGGTTTACCACGACAATATTGATCAGATCATTGGCATCGTGCACACCAAAGACTTGCTGCGGGCCCGCCTGCGTGAAAACAGCGGTGAAATGTCGGTTGGCAAATGCGTGCGCAAGGTCCACCATATCCACGAATTTCAGCCGATCAATACCGTGCTCAAATTGATGCAGAGCAAAGGCATGCCGATGTTTATTGTGACCGATGAATATGGCGGCACGGTGGGTCTGGTCACGATCGAAGATCTGCTCGAAGAAATTGTCGGCGAAATCCGCGATGAATACGACGAAGAAGAACAGCCCCAATTGGTGGAAATTGATGCCCACACCATTTTGGTCGATGCCCGCCTGAGTGTCGAAGATGTCAACGATGCACTCGATTTGGAATTGCCCAACAGTCAATCTGTGGCGGGGTTGGTTTTTAATACTTTGGGAGAAGCGCCCGTCGTTGGACAAAGTATTCAGATCGACCAGGTCTTGTTCACGGCTGAGGTCATGGATGGCATTCGCATTATCAAGGTGCGAATCCAAAAACTGACAGAACATGAAACCCCCGAGCCCGCCACCAAAGCTTAAGGAGTCGGATCGTCTATGTCGATGTACATTGTGCTTGCCGGAACAACCGGGGTGGGAAAATCTACCTTAACCCGCCGTCTGGCTTCCCATTTCCATTTCCACGCTTTTTACGAACATCTCGATGATAACCCCTACTTGGCGGATTATTATGCCGGCAAAGGCAAAGAGATTTGTTTTGAGATGCAGGTCTATTTTTTGGGCCAACGGGTGTCTCAGCAAAAAGAAATCGAAAAAATGCTCAAAACAGGCACAAATGTAATACACGATCGCTCTATTTATGAGGATTTTCATATTTTTGCCCAGCATCAATATAATATTGGCTGTATCAACGACCAACAATTCGAAAACTACCGCCGTCTCTTCTTTACCGTCACAGATTTGCTCTACCCGCCGGATCTGATTATCTATTTACACGCCTCAACCGAACGGCTCAAACAGCAGATCGTCGAAAGGGGCCGCGATTACGAACAAAAAATTGACCTGACCTATCTGGAGCAGATCAACGAACTCTATCAAGATTGGCTCGAACGTCTGGAACAAGGGCCGACCACCACTCCCCTGCTGCCTGTTGATGTCTGCGAAGTGGATTTACTCGGATCGGGTTTTGACTCCCTCTGCCACGATTTACAGGCCCGACGTGAACGAATCAAAGGCCCCGTTCGCTAAAAAACCTTGAGATGCGTGAACATTTTCCTCGGATCTTGATTGGCCCGCTGTTTAATCCGGGTGTGATTGGCAACTATCTGGGCCATCCCTGCATACAAACCTTTATGAGCGGCTCTGCTCAAGATTTTCGCCCCCCTTACGACCTCTATTACGATATCCAGACAGACACAATTGCCAGCTTTTTGGCCCGTCTGACAGGGCCTTTGCCAGATTTTTTGGTTTGGTGGGATGGGGTTTATCAGGCTATTCCACCGGGGATTGAATCCTGCCCGATTCCTACGGTCTTGATCCCCGGTGATTGGAATTTAAGATTGTCGACACTTTGGCCTTATCTCGGTCAATTTGATTATGTTTTGGCCGACAAAGCGCTGCTGCACTGGATGGAAAAAGGGGGCTACACCCATGGTGTGTTTTGGCCTGGTTTTTCCTTTGAACCCTTAAAACACCGCCTTTTGCCTGATTTGGAGCGGATCTATGACCTGACTTTTGTCGGCAATCTCAACCATTATGTGCAAAGGCAGCGCGGATTTTTGCTCGAACGGCTGGCCCGACTCTCAGATCGCTACCGCGTGCAAATCTGTGGGGGAGTTTATGGTGAGGACTATGTCAAATTGCTCAATCAAAGCAAAATCGTGTTTAATTATACGATCTGTCAAACCATGAATATGCGGGCCTATGAAGCCCCCGCCTGTGGGGCTCTGTTGATGATCGAAGCTGAGAATCTCGAGGTGCGGGATTTTCTTGAAGATGGGGTGAGTTGTGTTTTGTACACCCACGCCGATCTCGAAAGCCAAATTGACCATTATCTCCGCAACCCCAGCGAGCGGGCACAAATTGCCTCAGCTGGCCAGCTTCAGATTCAAAAATTCAGCTATGAAAAGCAATTTGAATGGTTGATCGACCACCTGACCTCGTTTTTAAGGCAGAGTGCTTCAGACCGATTTCCAAATCCGCAGAACGCGCAAGAAACCTTGTTGCTTCAGACCCGACAGCTCTTTCGCAGCAGCACCCCCAACGGCCCCTTGCGGGCCATTATGAGCTTAAATCAACACCCCAATCCCACTTCTGCTGAGCAGTCCAATCAACTGGGTGTCTTTCTCTTACATGAGACCTACACCTGGGGCCCAGGCGGCCAATTGGCTCTCAACGAAACATTTAGATGCAATGCTGAAGAGGCATTACTGGCCTTTGAGCAGGCCTATGCTCTCTCCCCGGATAATCCTGTCATGGGTTTTAATCGGGCTTGGTGCCTGGAATTGCTGCGTGAGCTGAGTGCCGCCAAAACAGCTTATCAAGCGGTCTACGAGCAACTCAAACAAGTCCAATCCCCTGGCTGGGAGCAAACCCTGCCTGTTTACCCCGAGCGCTATACCCATTTTGAAGTGGAGTGGGAGACCCGCTACCGCTACAGCTTGCCCCCTCAGGCGGCAGATTTGCAACCACTGACGGCCCTGCTGCAGTGGCAAATTTGTTTACGGCTGGCCTCCCTTTCGGTGGGATCTCCTGCAGAGACATTACACTGGCTGATCCGGGCCCTGATCGCCGATCCTCAATTGGGTGAAATCCCCTATTTGGTGGCTTTGGCCTGGAAAAAACAGGGGTTTCCCAAACGTGCTCTCAGTGCCTTGCAATTGGCCTTGCGCAATCAACCCTTTCAAACCCGCGTCTGGGAATTTCTCTTACACGAATACATCGCTCAGTCCCAATGGGGTTTGGCCCAGAAATTGCTACAATCGCTGTTGCCGATCGTCGAAAGTCTCGACAATCTCCAGGCAGAACGTCCTGTCTATCGCCGTTGGCAGACTTTGCTCAAACCTTTGGTCTTGATTCAATCTGCTCCCTCGCCTGAACAGAATCAGGCTGTCTTTGCTGCATTAGAGGCCTTGTCAGATCCCGCATCTGCAGAAAGTTTTTTGGCTTATTATCCCCAATTAAAAGACCAATTGCACCCTGACTGGCATTGGCTCTTTATCAACCTCGAACTGGAGTGGATACCGTCTTTGCCAGAGCCTGAACCCGATCTTTTTCCTGCTTTCAATCGCACCGCAGGTTGTTCTCCGTTGGTTCAAATTGGCATGGCCAATAACCCACCTGCAAGTTATTTACGCAAGTGGCAGGCCCAGACAGAACCAGGGGTGATCAGTGGCGGAGATTTGCCCAATCTTTTTCCGCAACTCCCCGCAGAGCCTTTTGAAATTGAAGGACTGATCGAAACGTGTGAGACCGGACAAAGGCCTTTGAATCTACTGATCTTGGTCCAAAATCCCCTGCGCCCAGAAGAAAAAGAGTATCTCACTGATCTGGCAAATTGGGCCCAAAACCAAGCCCAGGTCAGTATCTTGCTTTGGAGCCGAATCGCGGAGCCGGATTCCGCTTTGTTGAGGGAATTGGATGGAATTTTTTCTGCCACACCCTGCGCGAATATCACCTTATTAACAGACATTCAGACCCTCGCTCAAGAAGCCTCTTTGCTGGAGCAGGTTCAGGTTCTGGCTGGGGTTTATGACCCACACATCGCCTGGTATTACCATTGGGCGTTGGCTTGGGGCTTGCCGCTCTGGCTCAAGATAAGCCCTTCAGAACTTGAACGCGAATTTGGTTCAGAAGAGCAATCCTTGCTCAATCTCAGCACCGACTGGGAGCAACGCCAAAGAGAGTGGCCCGAGGAAAAGGCCCGATTCAGGAACTGGGCGGTTTTGCAAAAAAACCGGGATTCTTTGTTACAATTAAAACGCTTTCAAACAGCCTGGAAGCTTCGCTTGGATTGGATTAAAGACCAGTTGAAAAGACTTTAAAAATGTCCAAATAAACTTGTTTAAAATTCAATTTTAAAGTTAAAACACTGTCATCTTTTCTTAAAATACATATGTTAATTTATACATAGACCAGTTATTTCTGGATTCATTCAAAAGTCCACTGGTTAGCCCATCAAAACTCTAGCTGGCGCCCCTCCCTGGGGCGTTTTTTGTTGGCTAAATTCAGTTCTGAAACAAGCTGGGATTAGGCAAATTGAGTACTGGGCTGAATTTGGGCGTGAACCTCTCGGCAGTCCAGCCCTCCGGCCCGACTGAGAGAAATTTCAGCAGGGCTTCTGCGCCAGGGGTGATCGGGTTTTTGGCCATCACCTATCCATTCGACTCGTTCAATGCCTTGGGCCCGCATAAATGCACTGAACTGCTCTCGCAAAGGGGCGATACTTGTATAATTGGTTGCATAATACTGGGTATTGCTTCCACTGCTGCTGCCCGGTACGGCGTTCATAAAATTCACAGGGCGGATAAACATGTCTTGGGCAAATTTTTGTGCTGCTTGGCGGGCTTCTGCAGCGGTCTTAAAAGGGGTTTTCTTGGCTTGAAAATCTTTTACATACAGATCTCCCATGTGCTGTTCTAACGCCTGGGGATCAAAGGTCGTATCTTCAGTCAGCCCCAAGGCTTTGCCCAATTCACTGTCCTTTTCAACGATTAATTTCTCCATCCGGCTTTCCATCCTGCCTGGCGCACGCACCACCTGCAGCCCTGCTGCGGCCAATTGAGAGGCAATTTCTTCTGTCAGGGGCTGCATCAGCGCTTCTTGCTGACGGGCATTGACCAACATTTGATTCAGTTCTCTCTCCTCCCAGGACCCGGGCTGGACTTTTTCTTTGGCCTTTTCCAGCATCGCAATGGTTTGCGTTTGGTCATTTAACAGGATTTGGCCCGGTGCCAAGGGGCGCATTTGCATATCCAAATGAAAGCCCGGTTGACTGACAAAGACCAAATTTTGGCGGGGAATGCCCAAATCTTGGGCAAAAATATCTTTGGTAATGTCCATTTTGGCCAAAAAGTTTTTGGCGTCTTCACGGGTGGCTGTGGGTCTGACTTTTTGCAGGCGGGCCAAAGTCTGTTTTAATTCTTGTTCTTTCTCAACGGGCAAAGGCTGTTGATTCCAGCCCAAAGCCTGACGCCGTTCTGCAATCTGTTTGCTGCCATATTCCGGCACATTCTTGGGATTATGTCTGGCTTTTTTTTCAAGCAAAAAGGTGGAAGCAATCAGGCCATCTCTGCCAATCACCCCAAAGGGCTGACCATTGGGCAGGGTGCCATTGAGCATGTTTCCCCCTTCATTGTAGGTGCGCGTTTGTCTGGCAGTCATGGCATTGCTGCCAGCAAACTGCGCCCCTGTATCTTGGCGCTCGGACTCTTTTCTTTGCCGCAGTTTTTGACTGTCTTGATCGAGTATCTGACTGGTATTGAAGTTTCGTTCAATATTGTTGATGTTTCCCTGGATTGACGGATCTTGGGGCGTAAGGGTGTGATAGCCTTCCCTGAGAAATCCTGGGGAACCTGTTTGAAGCGGAATTTTGGCGCGGACAAAGCTGCGCAATTCACCTAAACTTTTTGCCACATCTGACTCTTTTTGCTTTGTATCCTTGGGCAATAAGAGCACTGTGTGGTTGTCATTGAGCATGATTTTGCCATCTTCGCCCCAATCATAGCCATTTCTTGCGGTGGCTTTAAAGCTGACAATTCGGTCTAATTCAGCGGGATCGCTGATACCTGTTTTGGCCATCAGATCGCGTTTGATGGCGGTCAGATCTGCATTTTGGGGAACCTGTAAAACAATGCGAAAACCCTCTTTGCGGGCCAGATTGATCATGCCGCGAACATAGTCATGATGGGGTTCATCTGGGCTCATTTTTTCGGGGGTATAAGTGAGGTAAGAACTGCGCATACGGCCGCTGGCATCTTCACTGGCCGGGGAATTGGGGTTGAGATTCGGCAGGTACAAGCCCAATGCATTGAGACTGCGCCCCAGCGCGTCTCCGGTCCGCAGAGGGGGAACTGCAGGGGGCACTTGGGACATTTGCGCTTGCAATTGGGCACGCAAATCAGGGGGTTCGGGTTTTTTCATCAGTATTTCGGCCACTTGCAAGGCTATTTTTTGCTCTTGGGGAGGCAGGGCCAAAAAACGCTGGGCAAAGCTCTGCAGGGCCTGGGGAGAGCGATTGCCAATGGCGCGCAGCAAGGCCTGTTGCTGGGTTGGTCTGGCCTTTGCAAGTAGCGCAGAGAGGGCCTGTTGCTCTGGGGGAGAGAGAGGCGCCAAGGCCTGTTTGAAGTCAGCAGGGAGGGGGCTCGTTTGGGGACTGTTTGGGGAGGCTGAAGCGGATTTTGCCCATTGAACACCCCCGGCTGGGGTCAGGCTGAGATCAAAGACCCCATCTGCAGTGGTGGGATCCAAGTCAAACAGATCAAACTGGGTGATGGCTTTGCCCTGGAGTGTTCCTTCGCGCAAAAAGCGGATCAGATCCTGCTCTCCGGTACTGAAATGTCCGTCTAAAGCTGCGGCTTTTTCAATCTCAGCAACTTCATGCGCTTCAATCTGACGGTCACTGCGGGCAGCCACGGACAAGGCCTTGACGGTGGCTAAATCCAGAGACCTAAATTGCCCGCTGATATTCCCCATAATCGCCTATTCGGTTATTTTTTTACTGATTGCTTTAGTTTAGCTGATTTATTGAAGCTTGTAAATCTGGCTTAGATTTGTAATAACTGATTCAAATAGCGATTTTCGCCCAGAAAATCATCACAGTGGGCACAAATTGCCGGTCGCGCTTGCAATAACTCGGTCCGAAACTGCTGGTATTCTTGGCCCAACCAGATCTGTTTAAACGTCGCTTCGGGTCCCAATTGGGCCACAGGTGCTTTTTCGCCTTTGAGCATACAACAGCCATAAACCAAGCCATCGGCTGCAATCAGACTGTGCAGCCATGGGGCAAAACAGAGGTTTTGTTGGTAATAGCCCAAAGCATAATGGCCTTGCGCAGCGTGAGTGATCTCCGCAGCGGTGCGCCCAAAGGGATATGCTTCTGCCGTAGATTGAATTAAGCCCCATTTCAGTGCTTTTTCGGCTACTTGGGGCGCAATTTCCCGGTTAAACGATTCAATTTCAGGGGCGTTGAGACGCAATTGTTGACCTGTATCCAGATGTAAATCGTCTACAGGCAAGAATCGAATCCGGTCAATTCCCAATTCATGGGCCAATTCGGGCCAGAATAACATCTCTTGAAAATTTTCCTGGGTCAAGACTGTATTGGCTTTGATCAAGACAGAACGACCGGACTTATCGATCGCCAAACGGGTATTGGCAATGCCCTGAACCACACGCTCCCAGCTGTCTTGGCCGCGAATCCGGCGATAGGTCTCAGGCAAGGGGCTGTCGAGCGAAAAGGTAATTTGGCTGAGGCCCGCATCCACCAAGGCTTGGGCTTTGCGGCGGCTCCAGAGGGTGCCATTGCTGACCAGGCTCACGTGCAGGCCCCGTTCTGTTAAATAGCGAATCCCCTGTTCCAGCCAGGGAAACATCAACGGTTCTCCACCAGAAAAATGCACTTTTTTGGTCTTGAGCAAGACAAGGTCGTCCAGAACTGGCTGTAAATCTTCCCAGCTTTGAAAATAACTGGGTCTGGGCGGCTTTTGGCCTTCAACCCGCCATTTTGAACACATCACACATTTTAAATTGCATTGCCAGGTCAGTTTGAGCTTGACGCTCAGGGGGCGTGGTTGCCCCTCTGCCTGTAAAATACGCTTGAGTTTTTTGGGCGCCGCCCCCAAATATTGGTCGAGTTTATACATTTCTTTTAGGCATGCCCAATTCGTTTCAGTGTCATTTAATGCCGATCCGCATCGGTGAGTAGTGCTTCGAGATTGTCGGCTTTGTGGGCAATTTGCAGAATAGCCGCGCGCAATTCTGCAGGGTCTGCGGTTTCAGCCAATTGGTTATCTCCAACTACAAACATCTCTTCGTTGCCCAATTTGGCCAGACCAATGGCGCCGTAGGCCATTTTGCCATTTTCTTCGAGACAGATTTTATACAACTCTGGACTTTGGGCGCCACAAAACGACTGAATGGCAATCATCGGATGACCCTCAAGATCTTGCCGATCAAAGCGCACATGTACAGTCTGTTTGCGCTGCTCAGAGATGGGCAAGGTGATTCTGAACTTTTTGGCTTGAGAGCTCAACTCTGAATCCACGCCCTGAAGTGCGTCTTGCAGCAAAAATTGCTCCCAGCCCGCTTGGCGCAACCCTTTAAAGGCTTTGGCTTTGACTGGCAAATCCCCAGCTTCGGCCAATTGACTGCCCTGTGTGGCCAATCCGTGGATGGCCGTGTCGAGTTCCGCCTGATCAAGAGTGGCATAGAGCAGGGTTTTGGTTAAAAATAGCTCAGTGGCTTTGCCTTCAGCCTGTGGTAATGTGGCAAAACGCCCATAGGCCAAGGCGGGATTGGCTCTCAGCAATTCTTCTGGTTTGGCCTGGGGCAATAGCACTGGCAAAAAGAGGCGCAAATAGGTCAACTCTCCTTCTTCGCTCAGGCTCAACGTCAGATTCTGGGGCTGGCCTGTGGGCGGGGTGTATTTGACGCGAAAGCCCCCTTTGGCCAAGCGGGTATAGTTCAAACCCGGCAATTGACTCTGGTTGAGATAGGCGAGTAATCGGGTGGAAGAGACAATGCGTCCAGAAGTGGGGCTGCCCACAGCTTGGGGTGGAGAGGGTTCCTCTTTTGCATCCCTCGCATGCTCAGCGTTTGTGGGCAAGTGTAATTCTTGTTTGGGGCCCCATTGGCGCATGCTGATCTTCAGGCTTTCCAGGATTTTTTCACCACAGGCCCCGGCATTGTCGCGCAGGTCCTGTTCACTCAGGCTCAAAGAGCGGCGCACTGGAATCAGGGTTTTTTCACTTTGATACAAAAGGCCATTGGGCTGGAGTTTGGCTTTTTGAATGGCTTCAAAACGCACAACCGTCCCACCTTTGTCTTTGATTTTATCAAGGCATTCCAAACGCAGCGAGGTACCGTCAATCAAGGTGAATTTGAGGCGGGCCCAGGGAAATTTATAATATTTTTTTTTGGCTCCTGAATAGGGGCTGGTTTTTTCTTTGTAGACGTGATTAGCTGTGTGTTTGCCATGATCGAGAATCCCTTTGAGTCCAGAGTCTGGATGTAAATCGGCTTGAATCAAGCCAAAAAACTGATTCAAAATTTGCTGTCGGGCATGTAACAATCCATGCTTTTTCTGCCGTCCCCGGTACATCACAATCATCACGACCAAAACAATCGCCAGAGCAATAAAAGCCATGATGATGATCCCGCCCTCTTCATCGTCGCCGAGATCAAATTCATCCATCAGATAGGCCAAACTCAAAAAAGAGAAGAAGAGATAAATGCCCATTGTGATCCAAAAGTTGCGCCGGGCTTTGGCTTTGATCGTTTCACAATAGTTGCCGAAGGCCTCAAAAAAACTTGGAATTTGCTCTGTGCGCAAATAGAGTCGGGATTCACCGTGGGGATTGACGCGGGTTTCGGGCGTAGAAACAGGGGTGGCCATACAACACACTCTCTCAGCAGGAGGATGGGTTTATTATAGCTCAGAGCGGCGGGAGTTTAACCATCCGCGTAGAGGTTTTTCAGCCAGCCCTCGACAAATTTATCCGCAATCGGGTCGCCCCGGCGCGAGCCGGTTTTTTCGAGGACCTTGTCGATCAAAAAACGCACCCGGTCGCCGTTGATATTCATATACCCCGCGGCCTGAAAGACCTCTTGCTCTTCAGCGGGGGTCAGCAGCTTGTCGGCCAATTTGGGCAAAATCGCGATCTTGATAAAGGTCTCTTCTTGTTCTTTGCGCTTGCGGTACTCTTCGTCTTCGGGGCGGCCTTCGAGCATCATGCGCCATTCGGTAATGCTCTCAGGACGGTTGCTCCATTTGAGTTCCAGCCCTTTCATCAGCCAGCGCTCTTCTTCGGGGGCAATCTGAATCCCATACCGCGAAGGGGGATAGAGCAGATCCTGCTGCTGCCGCTCTTGGGGCGTGGGGGGAATCATGCCGGTGACGGCTTTGTAATAGGTGGCAGCCAAGGCGTAGATATCCGTCCAGGGGCCTTGAATACCGTTGCTGGCATATTGTTCTAAGGGGGCAAACCCCTCGGTCAAAAAGAGCATCGACTCCGTGCTGCCCGAGATCTGTTGACGGGCCGCGCCAAAGTCCAAAAGAATCGGCTGGCCTTTGCGGGTCATATAAATATTTTCGGGTTTGATATCGCGGTGAAAGGTATTGCGATCATGGACCTCATCGAGGGCTTCGAGCATGGGGAAAAGCAGTTTGCGCACTTCTGGGGCCGGCAATTTTCCACCTTTCTGCTCTAAGTAGGCATCCAGGGTTTGACCTTCCAAATACTCCATCACAAAATAGGCGGTATTGCAGTCTTCGAAGAAGTGGCGAATCGTGATGATATGGTGATTGCGCAAAGAGGCCAAAAGTCGGGCCTCTGCGATAAATTTTTCTTTGCCGACCCGAAATATTTCACCTTCTTGCCCGGCAGCGGGCACAACGGTTATGCCATCCGCAGCCCGGCTGGCACAAGAGGTCGGAAAATACTCTTTGATTGCGACCTTGGTGCCCAAATTGCGGTCATAGGCCAAGTAGGTGACCCCAAAACCGCCACAGCCCAAGATTCTGCCGATATAATACTGGCGATAGAGTCGAAATTGGGGGCGCAAATAGCGCAGGTCATAGCTTTGGGGCTGGGGATATTGACAATGGCTGCAGTCAGACAATTGCCCTTCGATAATGGCAAAACAGTTCAGGCAATATTTGCGTTGTGCGTTGTCTTTGTTTTCACTCATGCTTCACAGCCATCAAGATTTCTTCTATTGTAGCGGAATCTGGACGGGTTTTGCTGTGACTGGACTCTCTTTGCCCATTCACCCCCCCTGGATTTTAGGATTAGCACCTCTGGCTTAGCATTTCTATACCCAATTCTAACCCCACTGAAACAACCCGCCTGATATAATCCATAGCACCAAACCGTTAAAAAAGTATACAAAACTTTACAAAATTTAATAATTGAGTTATGCTTATTTCATCAGTTCAATTGTCCCAGGAAGGAGTGAGCACTTCCAATGCGTGTGAACCAAAGTGTGAGCCAAATTCAGGCCCAAATTCAGGCCCAAAGTGTGAGTCAGCCACAAAAACACTTCCCAGCCAAACCCCAAGAGTTGCCTATGAGCGCCGCAAACAGACTTTTTCCCTTGCACCAACTTGATAACTTTTTAAGCTTTATTTTTCAATTGCTCTTGGTGTTTATCATCAGCGCATCTGTCTTTCCGGCTTTGCGTTGGCTGGATACCCAGATGCAGCAATTCAGCAGCAGCTACCTAACAAAAGTATCGAAGTGACGGAACTTTTTTTCTCATCCCAGCGTCTGAGAAAACAAATCGTAAAAAAAGGAGGAAATTGTCAATGATATCCTTTCACCCATTCTCATCTTTGCCCCTTTCCTCCCTGCTCAGTCTCTAGTTTAGTCTGCTCCTGAGTGGGGAAACACACCCACTTTTTTCAGGAGAAATCCATGTCTTTCGAACCCCTTTCTTCCCCCTTTTCAAATTTGCTCCCTTGGGGCTACAACGCTTATTTTCAGGCCCTGTTTAGCGAATATGCCGATCAGGGTTTATTGCCTGGCCGTGTTTTGGCTGAATACACCCACTGCTACCGATTGCAAACCCCTGTGGCTGAAGTCCTGGGCGAAGTGACAGGCAAATACCGCCATTTGGCCAGCAGTCGCGAAGACTTCCCCGCCGTCGGCGATTGGGTTGCCTATAGCCAAGAATCAGATGGCCCCGCTCGGATTCATGCCACCTTGCCGCGTTTGAGCTGTTTTCGCCGCCAGGTCTCAGGGGCCAAAGGCGATGTTCAGATTTTGGCCGCCAATGTCGACACCCTGTTTTTGGTCATGGGCCTCAATCAGGACTTTAACCTGCGCAGATTAGAGCGCTACCTGAGTTTGGCTTGGGACAGCCGGTCCAAAGCCGTGATTGTCTTAAACAAGCAGGATCTCAGCCCTGATCCCGAAGCCCAGCTCCAAGCTGTGCGCGACTTGGTTGGAGATACTCCTGTCTACCGCTTGAGTGCGCTCTACCACGAAGGACTACAGGCCCTCGAAGCCTATTTGCAACCGGGCCAAACCTTGGCTGTGCTGGGTTCGTCTGGGGCTGGCAAATCCACCTTGATCAATGCCCTCAGTGGACAGACGCTGATGGACACGGGCGGCGTGCGCAAAGGTGACGAAAAGGGCCATCACACCACCACCCACCGCGAATTGTTGCGCTTGCCTCAAGGTGCACTTTTGATCGATACACCAGGCATGCGTGAACTCCAGCTTTGGGATGCAGGTCTTGGGATCGAACACACCTTTGGCGAACTGGTTGAGTTGGCGCAGCAATGCCGCTTCCGCGATTGTAAACACGAAGCTGAAAAAGGCTGTGCGATCCAGGCTGCTTTAGAGGCTGGCGAACTGGAGCCTGGGCGTCTGACCAATTTTCGCAAACTGCAACGCGAAGATGCCCACCACCGGCGCAAATTTGATGCATTGGCCCAAATCGAAGAGAAACGGCGCTGGAAGCAAATTCACAAAAGTATGCGGCAGCGCTACCGCAGTCAATCGTTGGAATTTTCAGATTGAAGCCCGATTGCTGGGCCCGATTTGCGTCTTTGTCTAATTGCCAAGCAAGGTCAGAGTGGTTAAGCTATTAAGATGAAAGTTTTACTCTCAATCACCACCTTATTATCGCTTGGCTTATGTTTGCCCCAGGCCCAGGCTTCAACCATGCCAGGCGCAGACATTCAAAAGCTGCGCCTGGGTCTGGGGACGGCCCCAGGCGTGGCTCTGCAAATCCCCTTGGCAGAAAACTTTAACCTGGGGGGCTCTGCCGCCATGCCCTTTTTTTACGGGGCCTTTGGCTTTACCCGTTACGATGCCCATCTGAGTTATCGCCTGATTCAGACTGAGAACTTGAGTGTTGCAGGCATTATTGGGGTCTTTGGGGACATTAACACTTCGCAGCGAACAGATCTCAAACTTTCGCCATTTGGGATTCAAGCTGGGGTTGGCATTGCTTATAAAATCAACGCATTTTTTACCGCCCGTGTGAATATCGTGCCTGGTTTGGGTTTTCCCAATTCGACCGGCTGGGGTCTCTTCCCCCCTGCAGGAGGTGTTGA
The DNA here is from genome assembly GCA_051715345.1 of Candidatus Blackallbacteria bacterium. Lineage (GTDB taxonomy): Bacteria > Cyanobacteriota > Sericytochromatia > UBA7694 > UBA7694. Next base: position 138,743 of record JBPXJQ010000008.1, on the reverse strand, counting down.
AGTGGCCTATCATCCCCTGCCGCAATTGGAAATCACGGCTGGGTTTAATGGCAACAGCGATATCTTCGGCGTTAATTATAGCTTTTGATGAAATACTTGCTGTTCTGCCTCTTGGGCTGGGGACTTTGGCTCACCCATTCTGAGGCCCAGGCCTCCAGTTTGCCTGCGGCTGATGCCACTGGCAGCTTGGTCAGTTTGGGCAGTGGTCCGTCTTTGGCTTTTGAGTTTCCCCTGCCTTTGAATACCCGCCTGGGAGGTTCCGCAGCCACACCCTGGTATTATTTTTCGCGTTTTGGCATTTCCAATTACGATCTGCACCTGCAATTTCCTTTGCTCAAACAAGACGGGTTCTTGATCACGGTGGTGGCTGGGGCCTTTGGCCAGATCAATTTACGATCAACCCCAGATAGCGCCCCACTCTCACCGGTGGGTTTAGAAATGGGGGCCTGTTTCAGCTATCTCTTTTCCGAGCAATTGCGCCTGCGTCTGAATCTGGTTCCGGGTTTTAACTTTTTTCTGCCCTTTGAAGAGCCCGCCAGTGACAAAAATGAAACAGGGGTGGGCTGGACCTTTTTAACCCCTGCCAGTGGCTTTGAAGTGGCATGGCGCTTTACTCCCCATTTTGAAGCCAGTTTGGGTTTTAATGGCAATGGAGACATACTGAGTTTAAGTGGGATTTTCTGAGGAAAGGGGGCCGAGACCCCGCTCGTTTAAGAAATCACCATATTGGCCCTTTAAGATTGCCTGACGGGCATCGCGCATCAGGTGGACCAAAAAGTGGATATTGTGAATGCTGACGAGTGTTCCAGCCAATTGCTCTTCGGCTTTAAACAGATGACGAATATACGCTTTGGTGAAATTTTTGCAGGTATAACAGGAGCAATCCGCAAAGAGCGGGGAAAAATCTTCGCGATTTTTGGCATTGTGCAAGACCACCCGATCATTCAGCCACATAGCTTGGCCGTGGCGACCCAACCGGGTAGGGATCACGCAATCGAACATATCTATGCCCGTTACCACTGCTTTGAGCATATCTACAGGTGTGCCCACACCCATTAAATAACGGGGTTTGTGTTTCGGCAGATGGTGCACAGTCCAGTCCAATACCTTGTGCATTTCAGCCATGCTTTCACCGACCGAAAGCCCACCAATGGCATAGCCAGGAAAATCCAAGGAGGTAATATCTTGGGCACTGAGTTCACGCAAATGCTGAAACATGCCCCCCTGTACAATTCCGAACAGGGCTTGATCTTCGGGGCGGGCATGGCTTTTGAGGCAGCGCTCAGCCCAACGCGAGGTCATGGCCACCGAGGCCCGGGTTTGTGCTTCGGTGACACCGGCAGCCAAACATTCATCAAAGGCCATCATGATATCTGCGCCCAAATCGTTTTCGATCTCCATGGCTTTTTCGGGTGAAATAAAGTGATAGGCCCCGTCACGGGGGGATTGAAATTTGATCCCCTCTTCAGAGATTTTGAGCAGGGAATTGAGGCTGAAGATCTGAAATCCCCCGCTGTCGGTTAACATCGGGCGGGGCCAATTCATAAATTTGTGCAAACCCCCGGCTTTTTTGACCAGGGCCGTGCCGGGCCGCAAATAGAGGTGATAGGCATTGGCCAGAATAATCTGGGTTTCCATCTCCAATAAAAAGGGATTGTGGGGCACAGATTTGAGGGTGGCCTGGGTACCCACGGGCATAAAGACAGGGGTTTCTACCCAGCCATGGGGGGTGGCCAAACGACCTGCACGCGCACCTGTCTGCGGACAGACGGCTTGCAATTCAAATTCAAACATCGAAGATACTTTCTAAAGGCGGATTAGCCGTTTTGCTTGTTTTCTGAGACTTTGTTTTTCTTTTCAGCTTGTGCCGCTTGAGCGGCTTTGGCCTGGGCAATTAAATAGCCCTCGTAGTCCTGAAATTCAAAGGAAGAGAGCATGGTTTTAAAGATTGTGACAGGGGTTTCTGGGGGCACACGATCGTAGATCCAACGTGCGCCACCGCGATCTCCCCAGGATTTGACCCCCGTTTTGGGATCGGTTTCGACCGATGGCAAGCGGCTCAAACGTATACAACCGTGGGAGGCCGGGCGACCGAGTAAATAGAGATATCCCCCGTCTTCAAGGGAGTGAAAACCATATTCCCCTTGCACACCATTGACGTTGATTGCACTCCAAAAGGGCATGGGCGTGTTGTTATACCTTGCTGAACGGGGATAATAATCTTTGAAACCCAATTTGTATTTGCCTGTGGGTGTGGCATGGCCTGGGGCTCCCGAAGAAACCAAAAAGCGATCTACAATCCGATCATCATAGGTAATTTGGACATATTGCCGCTGCTGTGGGGCTTTTTTCTCGTCGTAGAAAAGATTGGCCCAAATTTTAAAGCGCTGGGGATTGTTGGTTTCTATGTCTTTGTATTGCTCCCAGGCTTTGGGAAAAACAGTGGCAGGGAAAGGTTTGACCTCGATCGGCAGGGTTTTGAGTAGGGCATTTTCACTGTTTTTTATTTCAAGCGTCTTTTTGCCAGGGCTCTCAAAAATGAGTGGAATGGTTAGGGCTTCGCCACCCCATTCCAGGTTTTGCTCCACATTTTTGGCTTCACCTGTATAGCTGGTATCGGCATAGCTGAGTTTAAGTTTGAGGGGAGCCGCTTTGTGAGACAGTTGCAGGTGCAAACGCAATTCTGTGGGTTGACCCTCTTGGGTTTGAGGGGGCAAAGCTGCACGCAAATCGCTGGGACTCAAGACCACGGGGGCGGCATGGGGAGAATCCGCCAAGGCCTGAGGGCCGGCTCCTGGTTTGAAGACAAAGAGAACAGCACCGATCAAAGGCAGTGCCAGGGCTGTGATCATCAGGCCTTTTTTGGCGGGCCCAGAGAGCTGGAAAACGGGAGTTGACCGATTTGTTTCGGGGGTGGTACCGGGTAAATTTTCAGGGGGGGATGGGGGGGAAGACATGGCTAAAAACTCCAGACAGAACTGACCTTCAGTTTAACAGAAAGTCGCTGTCCGGAGTTGGTATCTAGCGCACAGAAGCAAATCGTTGGGAATTTAGAAAGAGTAGTCCAAACCAAAGAGTTGGTAGAGCGGGCAATAACCAGAGGCCGCTGTGGCTGTCGGAATCGCAGCCACACCAATCAAAGTCCAGCTGATCGGCGCAGAGATGGCATTGCTGCTCAGGCCATAAATCCCAGTGCCTATCAGGCCTGCGGCAATGACGCCCCGCAGAATGCGGTCAATCGGTCCCATATTCAGGGGCAGACCAAAAATCGTGGTTCCATGGGAGGGTGCTGCGCTGGCTGAAAAGGACAAGAGCGGCGCTGTCTGCAATTCCTGACGCAGGTCGCTGTTCAGTGACACACTGGGCAAATCCAGGCTGGAGGAATTCAAAGCCAGTGTATATGCGGTGTTTGCCTGGGTAGGAGCTGCAAAGGCTGGCAGAGAAGTCAAAACAAATGCCGCACTCAGGGCGGCAACAAGTAGTTTAAGTTTCATGGGAATTACCTCTTTCGTTGGTAAGGAGATTTATTCTCCTGCATTACCCCCTATGGTATAGGTGTTCAAAGGCAATCCCCATGATGTACAGCAAGCCAAAAACTGATCTAGATCAGTTTTACTTCTTTGAGAGGGGTTTGTATTTTAAACGGTGAGGCTGATCCGCTGCAGAACCCAAGCGGCGGTGTTTGTCCTCTTCGTACTCTTCATAAGTGCCTTCAAAAAAGGTCACTTGGCTGTCCCCTTCAAAGGCCATGATATGCGTTGCGACGCGGTTTAAAAACCAGCGATCATGGCTGATGACCATGGCACAGCCTGGGAATTTATTCAGACCAAACTCCAACGCGCGCAGGGTATCGACATCGAGGTCATTGGTGGGTTCGTCCAATAAGAGTAAATTGCCGCCTTTTTTGAGCAACTTGGCCATGTGGACCCGGTTGCGCTCCCCACCCGAAAGCAGACCGACTTTTTTCTGTTGATCGGATCCGCGGAAATTAAATTTGGCCACATAAGCACGGGCATTGACTTCTTTTTTGCCCAATTGCACAAATTCATAGCCTTCAGAAATTTCGTCGTAGACAGATTTGTCGCCGTTGAGGCTGTCGCGGTTTTGGTCCACATACCCCAATTCAACTGAATCGCCAATGCGCATAGAACCACTGTCGGGTTGTTCTTGGCCGGTAATCATCTTAAACAGGGTGGTTTTACCCGCCCCGTTGGGCCCAATCACGCCGACAATGCCAGCCGGAGGCAAGCGAAAGCTGAAGTTTTCAAACAGCAATTTGTCGTCGAAGGATTTGGTCAGGTTCTCGGCTTCAACCACAATATTGCCCAGACGTTCGCCCGAGGGAATGTAAATTTCGACCCCTTCCACTTTGAGCTCTTGGTCTTCGGCCAGCAATTTTTCGTAATTGCTGAGACGGGCTTTGCTCTTGGCGTGTTTGGCTTTGGGGGTCATGCGCACCCACTCCAACTCCTGTTGCAGGGTCTTGCGACGGGCTTCGGCCTGTTTCTGATCGGTGGATAAGCGGGCCTCTTTTTGCTCGAGCCAAGAAGAATAATTGCCTTCCCAGGGATAAGATTTGCCAGATTCCAATTCGAGAATCCAGTCGGTGACATTGTCGAGGAAATAGCGGTCATGGGTCACGACAATCACAGTGCCTTTGTAGCTCTTGAGGTGGGTTTCGAGCCAGGCCACACTTTCAGCATCCAAGTGGTTGGTGGGTTCGTCGAGCAAAAGCAGATCCGGTGCCTGCAAAAGCAAACGCGCCAGGGCCACACGGCGGCGTTCACCCCCAGAGAGTTTGTCCACAGCACTATCGCCGGGCGGGCAGCGCAGGGCTTCCATGGCCATATCCAAGGTGGTGTCGAGATTCCAGCCATCTGCGGCTTCAATCTGGTCCTGCACGCGGGCAAATTCATCAGCGGTCTCTTCAGAGTAATTCATACTCAGATCTTCAAAGCGCTTGAGCAAATCGCGGATGCCTGCGACACCATCTTCGACGTTGCCACGCACATCTTTGGACTCGTCGAGTTGAGGCTCTTGGGACAGATAACCTGCCGTAAAACCAGGGGTCAATCGGGCTTCACCCTGAAAATTGGTGTCGATCCCAGCCATGATTTTGAGCAGGGTCGATTTGCCCGCCCCGTTGTGGCCAATCACGCCAATTTTGGCGCCTGGGAAAAAGCTCAAGGTGATGTCTTTGAGAATTTCGCGGTTATTGGGTTGGACAATTTTGGTTAATTTGTAAGTTTGAAAAATATACTGTTCGGCCATGGGATTTTCCTCTTTCTTGAGTTGAATTCAGTTTAACAGAGAGGCGAGGAGTAGGGGTTAGGTTTTAAGGTGCAGACCACAGACAGCTTGTGCGCCGCCGGAGATCGCTTTACCAGCGTTGATTCCCAGGCTGGCCTAAGGGACTCCTACTGAGCAATGTCCCAAGCAGTTGCTCGGGGGTTCCAAGGGCTTTGAGGGTATAGTCGGCCTGGGCGTAGATCAGCAGACGGGATTCAACCAGGGCCTCAAATTCAGCTGGACTGCGGGAGAGCAAGAGAGGGTGCTGGGAGGCCTGCAGCCGGGATTTGATCAGGTTGAGATCGACCTCTAAATAGATTGTAAAAGCAAATTTTTTTAACTGGTCCAGCGCACCGGGTTGGCAGGGCAGCCCACCTCCCGTGCTGATCACAGAGGGGGGCAGATCCGCCAAACCCGCTAACCATTGCCGCTCCCATTGGCGAAAGCGGGGTTCTTCGCCTGCGGCAAAAAGTTTGGCAATACTTTCGCCGGTTTCGTCTTCAAAACAGAGGTCACTGTCGCGCCAAGGCCGATTCAGGGACTGAGCCAAAAGCCGACCCAGGGTACTTTTGCCACTGGATGGCAGGCCAATAAAAGCGATATGGGGAGGTTGAGTGGCCATAATTCAGGTTTTTCGCTTTTTTTTTTAGATCGAAGTGTACATCCGAAATGTACACGAAATATACAAGGGCTTTCCAGCCAAACTCATTCTAACATCCACAATTCTGCTTGTATAATTTGGGTCCGATTGGTATTCTGCATCAATCTAAAGATGTGAGGACGTTTGAAAAAGATGATTACCTTTGGCCTGAACTACGATGTGAAAGATGAATTTATTCCCCAATTTTTGGGTGTTGCCAATCAGGTTTTGGAGATGATGCCCAGCCTCGAAGGCCATGTGAAAACCGCACTCTATTCAGATGTCAATAGTCCCAATTCTTTTATGATCTATTCAGAATGGGAAAACGATTCAGCCTTTCGCGCGTTTATGAAGTCGGATGCCTTTAAAGGGGTGCAAAACATGACCCGCGATATGTTGCTCAACCGCCCCAAACACAAAATCTACGAAACCAAGAATATGGAGCGCCCCGCCTAAAATTCTCACAACCGCTGCTAAAGTGCGGTTTTGGGTATCTGCATTGTCACGCAGTGAACCGCTCCCCCACTGACAATCCAACTGTCAGAGGGTATCCATTTAACCTGATACCCGGCTGATTGATAAACCTGTGCCACCACTTGTTCATAAGCATTGTGCAGATGTGCATCTGGGTAGTTGCCGTTTGCCGGCAGGTTCTTGTATTGGGGCAAAAGGGCTGTGCCATTGACCAATAGGGAGTTGGTATAACTTCTCACCAGTAGATTGCCCTGGTAAAGCATGGGCGCAGGCATGGGCAGGCGCAAAATCTTGAGCTCGGGGATGGCCGTTTTGGCTTTCTGAGCCAGACTCTCGGGTATTTCTTGACCCGTGGCATCGCGGCCTGTGGCCTGCTCATCAAGAAAGGTTTGGATCACTTTGGCCTGTGTTTGCTCCAAGGCGGGAAGTTGCTGGATCGTGGCATCGCTCAGTTGGTGCACCAAGAGGGTTTTCTCGTCTAAAAATTTGGCCCACATATCGATATGTCCCGTGCCCTCTCCTGGCAGCGCATTGACAAATAAGCTCTGCTGACTGAGTTGGCTGGCAAATTCATTTAATATATCGCTCTCAGTATTTAAAGGGCGGCTGTTGCGAAAAACCTGGCCCAAATTTCGCTCGACCACGCTGCGAGAGGAAAAACAGAGCGCTTGGGTACACATCATATTTCCCCCTTCGAGGGCCAAAGAAAGCTGGCTGGTAAACACCGTTTTTTCAGTCAAGGGGCCCAAAGGGGAGTTTAAGATGCGTGATAGCGAAGCGGGAACGCGATCGTCTTGGCGCCGATCGGGATAATAATAGCTGTTGAGCAGTTTGTAATCGAGTTTGGGCCCTGAATAATCTGAAGTGGGCAGGGTGGCCAAAGGCCCATAATCCCGGCTCCAAATGCTGTCGGTCGCCAATGGCAGGGCTACAAATTTTTGCGCAAGTGGGAAAATTCCCAAGGGTGAGAGCGTAAATTGCAAAGCCTGTTCGGTCTGTTTGGCCAGATTGGCATCGGTCCCCAACATCCAAATATCACTCTGGGCCTGGATCAGGGCTTGCAAAAGTGGCAAGCCATTGCTGTCTGCCATCACACGGTCGGAGACAATTACAGCCTGGGTGGGCATGTATTCTGGCGGCAAATAAAAACGGTTTTGCTGGGGCAAATTAAATTGCTGGGGGCGGCAGGCCGGATTGCCTGGGGGGCAGTGCAAGCGGCCTGGCGGTGGCGGATTGTTTTGAGCCAGTGTCTGCAGCGGATTGGGAGAAACAACCGGTGAAAAGGTTTGGCAGGCGGAGAGCACTTGCAAGGCGCACACCCCAGCCAGCCAGTAGGGGCGGCGAGAAGCCCCGAGAAAGAGCGGTACAGGTCTAAACACGGTTGATGTTCCTTTCAGGTGCTGAGATTAAATTCAGCATAACAGCTGCTTTTGGGCTTTTGCTTGGATTTAATGAACTGCCCCCGCTTGCAGGGCAAAAACCAGCACAATGTTGTGAACCTGTTATAGTTCTGAAATACAAAGTTTGATACAGATCAAAAATGGCTTTGATGCAGGGCAGAGACGCTTTATGTATTTTCCCATAAACTCAAGGTGTAAAGAGGAAAAATCCATGTCCATTCAACCTGCATTGGTACCGAGTCCGTCCCAGCCCAAAACCAGCTGTCAGCACTGTTCCCTGCCGATCCCCTCGGATCTTTTGGCCAAGGGAGAGGTCTTCTGTTGCAATGGCTGTCAACAGGTGTATGGGATTTTGCAGGCCGCAGGTCTGGGGGATTATTACCGTATCCGCAGCCAGGCCGTGAGTATTCGCCAACCGCTTTCCGCCCCTGCCCGCACGCAAAGTTATACCTATCTCGATGATTCCGCCTTTACCACCCCTGATTTTAATTGTGATGGCAGTAAGACCCTGGAGTTTTATATCGAAGGGGTTCACTGCGCGGCCTGCGTTTGGCTGATCGAAAAACTCCCGGAATTGCTGCCAGACGTTAAATCGGCCCGCTTGAATTTGGGCAATGCCATGGCCACCATTACCGTGCCTGCCACTGGCAACTTTGCCCCTGTGGCAGCTGCGATTGAAGAATTTGGCTACAAACCCTATGCGGTCAAAAATCACCGTGAAGCCGAGGCCCACCGCCAACGGGAGAACCAATCCCTCTTGATGCGCATCGGCGTTGCGGCTTTTTCAGCCGGAAACCTGATGATTCTTTCCGTTGCCCTCTACTCTGGCTTGGAAGGGGGCTTGGCTCGCTATTTCTCTTGGCTGGCGCTGCTGCTTGTCTTGCCAGCTCTGACCTATAGCGCACAGCCTTTTTACAAAGCCGCTTGGCACCGACTCAAGCTGCGCGAGATGTCTATCGATGTACCGATCGCCTTTTCACTGCTCGTGGGTCTGGGCGCAGGGGTTTGGCAAACCTTGACACAACAAGAGACCTATTACGATTCTCTGGCCATGTTGGTCTTTTTGCTGCTGCTCAGCCGCTATGCCCTCAACCGGGTGCAGCAACGTGTGGCAGCCACCCATCCACTGCTCTCTTTCTTTGAACACCAGGTCATTCAAGTCTGGTCTGAAGAACAGGCCCAGTTTTATGCCCTGCCCGTCTCGCGTTTGCAAGCGGGCATGCGGATCCAGGTTCAACCCGGCGAGCGCCTGCCAGCCGATGGCGAGGTGGTGGCAGGAGAGTCGGCTGTGGATATGTCGCTTTTAACCGGTGAAACCTATCCCCAGACCGTCAACGTTGGCAGTTTGGTCTATGCCGGCACCCGCAATGAGTCAGGTCTCTTGGAGATTCATGTCAGCGCCTGTGGCGAAGACACCAAAATGGCAGGCATCTTGCGCAAAACCCACAGCAATTTGCTCAACCGCACCCCGATTGTGGCTCTGACTGACAGACTTTCTCGTCGTTTTGTGATCGGCGTGCTGCTGGCTGCAACGGGCATTTTTGTTTGGCAAGGTTTTAGCCACGATGCCCTGACCCGCGCCTTGGCGCTGATCATTATTTCTTGCCCCTGTGCCCTAGCCCTGGCCACGCCCTTGGTGATGAATATTGCGATCAAACGGGCCTTTGCCCGGGGATTTTTGATCAAAAATGCCGCCAGTCTGGAAGTCTTGCCCAAACTCAAAACCCTGATTTTTGATAAAACAGGCACCCTGACCGAGGGCCGGTTTCAGGTTTTAAAAAGTGATGAACTCAGCCCCGAAGCCCGTTTGGCCATTGTGGCCTTGGAAAGCCAAGCCGCCCACCCAGTGGCCCAGGCCTTGGTAAGGCATTTTGCCTCTAACACGGCCCTGCCTGAGGTAACAGAGTTTGAGTCCCTCAATACCGGCGGTGTACAAGGCCAAATCGATGGCCAACTCTGGCAGATTATCCCCTCACAGGCCCAAAGTGAGTTTCAGGTATCAGCTCAGCCACTCACCCAGTTAGAAGTTTATAAAGCCCAGCAATTACAAGCCCAAATCTGGCTGGGGGACCGCATTCGTGCGGGAGCCCGCGAAACCTTGCTGGACCTGCGTGAAAAAGGCTATACTCTGGTCTTGCTCTCGGGTGACCAGCGCGAAGCCTGTGAGCAAGTCGCCGAAGCCGTGGGTATCGATCGTGTTTATTCCCGGGTCACGCCCGAGGAAAAAGAACAGATCTTAAAACAATTTGATGCCCCTGCCATGATTGGCGATGGCGTCAACGATATCCTGGCGCTCTCAGCGGCCCGGTTGGGGATCTCGGTACAGGGTGGGGTCGAAGAAAATTTACAAACCGCTGACGTACACCTTGCCGAAGCAGGGGTGGCACAAATCCCCGCCCTGATAGAACACGCAATCAAAACCGGCAAGCTGGTTAAGCTTTGCCTTGGTTTTTCCCTCTTTTATAACCTGATCAGCCTCACGGCAGCCGTGATGGGTTGGGTAACCCCCTTATACGCGGCCATTCTCATGCCCGTTAGTTCGTTGACGATTGTGACCCTGGCCGTGCTTGGAGGCAAAAAATTATGAATATCTTAATCCTGACTGTGCCGATGGCTATCCTGATATCTGCTGCTTTTGCAGGCGCTTTTCTCTGGGCAGTCAAATCGGGACAGTTTGAAGATTTGGAAACTCCGTCTCATCGGGCTCTTTACGATGAGAAATGATGTTGTGTATTTAGATAGAAAGGTATGGACGAGCGAACGAAAATGAAATCGGAATCGCATTCTGGCTTACCGAACTCGTCAGTGCTTGATGTAGATTCAACCGGACAGGTTGAATCCTTTGAGTACGATGATAAGGTAGTCAAATATTTTGTAGTGGCCACAATGGTATGGGCCTTTGTGGCGTTTCTGCTCGGGATCGTGATTGCTTTTCAGCTTGCCGATTGGCGTCTGAATTTTAATCTGCCCTGGCTGACTTATGGTCGCCTGCGTCCGCTGCACACCAATGCAGCGATTTTTGCCTTTGCGGGCAATGCGATATTTGCGGGGATTTACCATTCCTCGCAAAGACTGTTAAAAACCCGGCTCTTTAATGACCTGCTTAGCCGTGCCCACTTTTGGGGCTGGCAGCTAATTATTGTCGCAGCGGCGGTAACCTTGCCTTTGGGGATAACCATGGGCAAAGAATACGCTGAACTTGAATGGCCCATCGACATTGCCATCACGGTTGTCTGGGTCATTTTTGCTGTGAACTTCTTTGGCACCCTGTTTAAACGCCGGGAACGCCATATTTACGTGGCAATCTGGTTCTATATCGCCACGATCGTGACGGTGGCTATTTTGCACATCGTCAACTCCCTCGAATTCCCCGTCAGCTTTCTCAAAAGCTACCCGGTCTTTGCAGGGGTGCAAGATGGGCTGATTCAATGGTGGTATGGTCACAATGCTGTGGCTTTCTTCCTGACCACCCCCTTCTTGGGCCTGATGTATTATTATATGCCCAAAGCCGTGGGCCGTCCGGTTTACAGCTATCGCCTCTCGATTGTTCACTTCTGGGCCTTGGTCTTTCTGTATATCTGGGCCGGTCCTCACCATTTGCTGAATACCGCTCTGCCTGAATGGTCTCAGACTGTCGGCATGGTCTTTAGCTTGATGCTCTGGGCACCCAGCTGGGGTGGGATGATCAACGGTCTCTTGACCCTGCGTGGGGCCTGGGATCGGTTGCGCACCGACCCGATTCTCAAATTTTTGGTGGCCGGTGTGACCTTCTACGGTATGTCTACTTTTGAAGGCCCCCTGCTCTCCATCAAAGCGGTTAACTCCTTGAGCCACTACACCGACTGGACCATTGGTCACGTCCATGGTGGTACTTTGGGTTGGAACGGCCTCTTGACCTTCGGGATGTTGTATTATTTGGTACCCAAACTCTGGAATACCAAGCTCTACAGCGAAAAACTCGCCAATGCCCACTTCTGGTTGGGTGTGACCGCCACCGGGGTCTATATGATCTCCATGTGGGCTGCAGGGATTACCCAAGGTCTGATGTGGCGTGCGATTAACGCCGAAGGCAAATTGACCTATCCCGACTTTATTGAAACCGTGACCCGGATTGTGCCCCTGTACTGGGTGCGCGGTGTGGCCGGTTTGCTCTTTTTGATCGGCTATTGTCTGTTGTTGTACAACCTGGTTAAAACCATCCAGGGCGGTCAAAAAGATCACGTGGTCAAAGACAGTGCAGCCAAACTGCCTTCTTTCACCAAGATCAATGCCCAATTGATGGGAACCAAACACCGTCTGCTCGAAGGTCTGCCCGCCGTTTTTACAGTTCTGACCGTGATTGCCATTTTGGTTGGCTCAGTGATCGAATTGGTACCGGCTCTGACCGTTCAGGAATTCATTCCTGTCAAAAGCGCGATGCGTGCCTATTCACCACTGGAACTGACTGGACGCGATCTGTATGTGCGTGAAGGCTGTTATGTCTGTCACTCACAGCAAATTCGTCCCATGGTGGCTGAAACTCTGCGTTATGGCAAACCCAGCACCCTCGAAGAGTCGATGTACGATCGGCCTTTCCAATGGGGTTCTCGCCGGGCGGGTCCTGATTTGGCCCGTGTCGGTGGCAAATATCCCGATAGCTGGCATTACCGTCACATGATTAACCCACGTGATATCGTGCAGCAGTCGATCATGCCCAATTATGGTTGGATGGCTGAAAATGCCGCCGATTATGCCAGCATGTCTGCCAAACTGGGTGTCATGAAAAAACTCGGCGTACCTTATACCGATGAACAGGTCAAAGACGCAGAGAAAAATGCCAAGATCCAAGCTGCTGCGATTGCAGCCAATCTGGCCAAAGAAGTCGGCGTTAAAGCCGCTGATGTCCAAGACAAAGAGATTGTGGCCATGATTGCCTATCTGCAACGTCTGGGCAAAACCGCAGAAGTGGAGGTTGCATCTGCCAAATGAAATCACAAGTACTGGCTTATTACAATATGCCTGATCTGAGTAATCTCGGCCTGATCATCTTCTTGACCGTGTTTGTGGGAATGTTATTTTGGGTTTTCCAGCGCTCACGCAAGCCGTTCTACGACCATCTGGCCGCATTGCCTTTGCAGGAGGACACCTAAAATGAGTCATGATCACGATAAATTAGAGCGCGATCCATTGACCCAGGATCCCATGCTCAACCACGAATATGATGGGATACGCGAGTTGGACAACCCCCTGCCTGGCTGGTGGTTGGGCACCTTTTATATCACCATCGTCTTTGCCGCCTTTTATTTCACCTGGCATCAGATTGTCGGCGACGGCCATCTGGTACAGGCCAGTTATGAAAAAGAATGGGCAGCGGTTCAAGCCGCTGATCAAGCCAAAGCTGCACAGCAAATGGCCTCGATCAGCGACGAAGCCCTGCTCAAAGCCAGCAAAGATGCTGCAGCGCTGGCCGCAGCCAAGGACAAATATACCAGCACCTGTGCCAGTTGCCACGGCCCCGACGGCGGTGGACTGATTGGCCCCAACCTGACCGATGATCACTGGCTCAATGGCGATGGCAAACCCATGGCTATTTATAAGGTGATCAAAGAAGGCGTGACCGCCAAAGGCATGCCCGCCTGGGGACCCGTGCTCTCTGAGGGCGACAATTTTAAGCTTGCCGCATATATTGTCTCACTCAAAGGCAGCAAAGCCACGAATCCCAAGGCTCCTCAAGGAGTGAAATACTAAGGTTATGAAAATTCAGGAATTGCCCCAAGACAGACTGGCTACCACCGATGAACGTGGTAAACGGGTGCAACTCTATCCGGCAGACGTTGAAGGTAAATACCATGCGCGTCGCCGTGTGGTGCATTCGCTCCTGGTGGCATTGTTTTTGATCCTGCCCTGGATCAAGATCAATGGCTACCAATCGATTCTGTTGGATATTGCCCATCGCCGATTCGTGATCTTCGGATTGGCATTTTGGGCCCATGATGCGCCGATGTTGGTCTTTGTCTTTGGGGCGGTCCTGATTGGCATTTCGCTCTTGACCGCCGTGAAAGGACGCCTCTGGTGTGGCTGGGGGTGTCCGGAAACGGTCTTTGTTGAATTTGTCTACCGCCAAATTGAGCGTTGGATTGAAGGCAATGCCGTGCAACGCAAACGTCTGGATCAATCGCCTTTTTCGCTCAAAAAATTGGCCATTAAAGGCGCCAAATGGGCCGCATTTTTGGTCGTGACGCTGATCATCACGCACAGCTTTCTGGCGTATTTTATCGGTGTGGAAGAATTGGGTCATTGGGTGCGACACTCACCCTCTGAACACCCCACGGCCTTTTCTGTGATGGCCTTTACCACCGCTGTCTTGCTCTTCTCCTTTGGCTGGTTCCGCGAACAGTTCTGCATTATCATGTGCCCCTACGGCCGCTTTCAGTCGGTTTTGATGGACGAGCACTCGCTGGCTGTAATCTATGACGAAAAACGGGGCGAGCCCCGGCGCGGACCAGACGTGCCCAAGGCCGAACAGGGCGATTGTATCAGCTGCTACCGCTGCGTGCAGGTCTGTCCCACGGGGGTGGACATTCGCCGGGGTGTGCAGATGGAATGTGTGGCTTGTACGGCCTGTATCGACGCCTGTGATGAAGTTATGTTAAATCAACACAAAGAACCCGGCCTGATCAGCTACACGACCCTGGAAGATCTCGAGGGCCACAAACCCAAGACGATCCGTGCGCGTGTCTTGATCTTGTCGGTGGTGTTGGTGGGTATTTTGGCCGGTCTGACCTATGTGCTGATCACCCGCGATCCCCTCAAGACCACAGCTTTTAACGCCAAAAACGTGCCCTTTACCGTTTTGGAGCAGAATAAGTCTGACCCCCTGGTGGCCAATCAGTTTTTCTTGGTCTCATCCAATTACACCTTTGAAGACGCCTCGATCGAGCTGCGTGTGGCGGATCCCGCTCTGCGTGACAAGATCAAGCTGATTGTGCCAACAGGCCAGCTCAAAGTCAAAGCCGGACAAGAGATCAAAAACCCATTTTTGGTTGAGTTCCACAAATCTGTGCTCAAACAGGGCCGGATGCGTCTGCAACTCGAAATGGTGAAAAAAGCCGATGAAGGCAAATGGCAACGCACCGTCACCCAGGAGATTCCCCTTGCTGGCCCTTATTGAACATCCAGAGCACCTCGGACACCTCTCCAGTTGGACCCTGATCCCGCTGTTGGTGTTCGTGGCCAGTTTGTTCGGCAGCATGCACTGTCTGGGCATGTGTGGGGCGATTGTCTCGGTGATCAAACCCACACCGGCCGGGGTGGCCTCTTACCACCTCGGCCGGTTGTTGGGTTATTTGAGTCTGGGTGGCTTGGCCGGTTTGGCCGGAGGGCAGCTCTTGGCCCAGCAGCGCCCGCTGATCGCCGGGTTTGCCGCCCTCTGGCTGGCAGGCATGTTTATCTGGCTCGGCATCAAAGTCTGGCGTGAGCAAAGCTTTCACCTGAATCTGCCCGGCCCCTTGCAAAATCTGGCCCAAAAGCTGATGGGCTCGGCCTTACAAAAAAGAGGTGCCCTCTCAGGTCTGACCATTGGCCTCAGCTCGGTGCTTTTGCCCTGCGGCTGGCTGTATATGTTTATTCTCGGTGCTGTGGCCACTCAAAACATCTGGCTCGGTGCGCTGTTTTTAACGGCCTTTTGGCTCGGCACTCTGCCAATTCTGAGCCTGGCTCCCGCCCTTTTGGCAGGCCTTTTGCAACGCCTGACGCCCACGAGCCGCAAATTCAGCTCCAGCCTCTTGATCGGGGCCGGATTTGTGACCATTTACGCCAAATTTGGGGCCTCGCTGCAATCTGCCATCGTGCAGATGTGCCATTAGGGTTAACTCTGAGGTTTGGGTGGACGCGGGCCAATGCTGCGAATCTGGCCTGCTTTAAAGCCCCCAGAAGCAGGTGGCAGGGTTTTGCTTACCTGCCCCGATTGGGTGGCTGAGGAAGTCACTGAGGAAGTCGCTGAGGCGCTGTCAGGGGCGGTTTCATTTGGTTCGGGGCCTTTGCCCCCACTGAACCCCGCTTCGATTATTAGATAATCGCCTTCCATGCCCACAAAAGCCACGCGAATCAACTGTTCGCCAGGTTGAAGATCTTTTTGGGCCGCGCTTTTTATATCTTCTGCCGTCACAGCCCGGTGCATCGGGCGGGGCATTTTGATCTGACGGCTATAGACTTTTTGGCTCATCTTGGCAGGCTCATCGAAAAAGGGCTGTCCTTTGTCTGGATTCAGGTTTTATTGTAGCACAGCTAGAAAAAGCCCTGTGTCTGGGGTAAGCTGTATAAAGTTGAACTAAGCGGAGTCAGTCTCATGAGCAAAATATCCCTCTCCCGCGCCCTGGTCGAACTCAAAACCCTCGACAAGCGCATACAAAAAGGCATCGACCAACTTGAGCCCCTGGGGCTGATGATCGGCAAAAACCCCGAAAGCAGCATTCAAAATCGCCAGGACTTTGAAAAATCCGCCCGCTCGGGCTTTCAGCAGGTCAAAGACCTGATTGCCCGCCGCCGCTTGATCAAAAATGCGATTGTGCTCTCCAATGCCAAAACCCAGGTCGAAATTGCGGGCGAGAAAATGAGTGTGGCTGAGGCGATTGAACGCAAGGCCTCGATCACCCTCGAAAAAGAACTCAAAAACGAACTCTGGCAAAAGTTTACGGTCAAACAAACCCAATTGGAAGAGCACAACCAAAAGGTCATGCGCCAGCTCTTTCAATTGCTGCAAGCCACGTATGCCAAGCCCGAACACGAACTCAAAAGTGAAGACCACGATACCTTGGCTTTGCCCTTTAAAGAAAACAACCTGGCCAGTTTGATCGATCCGCTTAACCTCAAAGCCACCCTGTTTGAACTCGAAGCCAAGATCGACGCCTTTGAAGCCGAGGTAGATATTGCCCTGACGGAGTCCAATGCCCGCACAGAAATTGATCTGCCGGACTAAGTTGAGTGTTTGACAAAAACGCGGCCTTTGCAGATAATGCCCAGGTGCTGGTCTGACGAAATTCAATCAAGACCAGAAATTTTCAGGCCAACGACAGCCGGTTCGATTCCGCTTGCCCCTGTTTACACGGGGGGGTGTGGTGCAGTGGTAGCACTTTGGCCTTGCGGTTAAAAGTTTAGACTTTAAGGCTCAGACTTCAAGGTTTAAACTTTAAGCTTTAAAACTTAATCGCCTCAACGATCAAGCTTAAAAGCTCATCAAATCCCAGATCCGAGTCAACGGGTGGCTGGTCACCTTTTGAAGCTCCTGGGCTGTCAGGTCAGCACATTTTAAGCCCTTATGAGCACATGTGAACATCAGGCAAAGTGAATCATGGGCTCCACCCCCAATTCAAAATACCAGCAGGCTTCCCCCTCGCGATTGACTTCCAACATGCTGCGGGAATTGTTGTAGACAATCAGGGTATTGCCATTGCTCATGCGTTGGCAGGCGATGGGCCTGTGCAATTGGTATTTTTTGTGGCTGGAAAACTCCCAAAGTATCTTGCGCTTGGGTGAAACCTCAATCACGCGGTGATTGCCGGTATCTGCAATCAAAATCGCCCCGGAGTGCAAGCGCGTGGCAAATTCTGGGCTGGTGAGCTGGTTTTCTTCGGTGCCAATCCGGCTGGGCTGGCCATACGACCAGATCAGCTCACCAGCCCGGGTGATCTCTTTGACCATGTGCAGCCCCTGATCGACATAGAGAATCGTGCCGTGCCCCAGGGCTTCGGCATAATAGGGATACGAAATTTCGCGGTGTTTGTGGTATTCCCAGATGATCTCTCCCTGTTTGTCAAACTCAACCAAGCGCTTGTGTCCCTGATCTGCCACCAGGGTCGTTCCTTGAAGGGTGCGAAAGGCGCTGCGGGGACGAAAGAGGGTGCCGGGTGTTTCGCCAAAAATCTGGATCACATCTTGACCCACCAATGAGACTTCCAATACCAAGTTGTGGTGGGTATCTGCTATCAGGAGGCTGTTGGCGGTTTCGTAAATATGGCCGGGTCGCTGCAATTTGTGGCTGGGTTCGGTGCCAAAATGCCAATGATCTTGCCCTGCGTGGTCCATGCGTACGATCTGGTGGTTGACGCGGTCGATCACATAGATCGAGACATCGACCAGGGGCGCGTCGTTAATATGTTTGACTTGGGCCGAACGTTCCCGCTGACTGTCGCTCTCACGCCGGGCTTCGAGCAGGGTCTGAAACAATTCCATAATTTTTTCGGCAATCCCGCTGGAGGTCTGCAGGCGATTGGTCTCGCGCAGGCGATCAAAGAGTTCTTCTAAGGTCGGCAGGCGGTATTGGTCAAACGATTGAACGTAACTGTCGCGTTTGTCAAAGGCATCGCGCCGGATTTCCACACGCCGTGAAAGGTGTTTGAGCAAAGAAGACCAGATCAGCTTTTGCTGGCGGGGCTGGATTTCGATCACTTTGTCTTCGTCCATCAGCACCAGGCTCTGCTTCTCGCGCCTGTAGACCCGGCTGGGGCTCTCCATGCGCAGCTCTTCGGGCATGTCGTGAGTATAATAAAAACACTCGCGGACCTGCTCACCATCGAGGTCGAATTCCACTACCCTGTAATGGCCGGCATCCACGATCAGGGTGTCTTGATCGAGCAATCGCATCGCAAAAATCGGGCTATTCAGGCCCTGTTTCCAGCCAAAACTGCGGATGATCTCCTGCTCTCTCACCTCGATCACACGGTTATTGCCTGTGTCTGCAATTAAATAGGTGCCATCGGAAGTCTGTTGTAAATCTGAGGGACTGTTGAGATAGCCTGCTTCAGCACCCGCTTCGCCCAAGACGCCGTATTGCCAGACGATTTGCTGCTGGCGGTTGATCACCAGCACCCGGTGGTGGCCCTGATCGACGATTAAAAAGTGTTCGAGATGGCCTTTGCTCTCTTGGTAGGCCTCGGTATAAAAGCTGGCTTTAATGGGATTGAGCAATTGGTGTTCGGGAGAAATCTCCTGGTTAACTGACCAGCCCACATGCCCCATGGGGCTGCATTCAAAAACCTGACTGTTGTGTTTATCCACCACCAGGAGATTTTGTTTATTGAGCCAGAGGGCATACCAAAAATGAATCTCGTGCCCTTCCCAGTTCATTTCATGGGCTCTTAGCTCCCAATCAATCGTCTTGTGATCGTCGAGCATGAGCAGACGGCGGCGTTTGGGATCGGCCAATAGCAGGTGAAAGCGCGGCAGGGCTCCAATGCTGTCGAGTGAAGCCCGCTTTTTGCGTTCGGCCCGATTCGGGCTCTCCAATTCAAAAAAACAGCTGGGGCAGTCCCAACTGCCTTTGAGTGGCTGGTTACAGGCTGGACAGGTATACGGCGGGCGGATCAATTTGCCGGTTTTTTCAGAGACTTCACTCATCAGGCTGAGAATGTCCTGGCGGGTCAAAACCGTTTCGAGGGTTTTATGCTCCAAAATCTCTGAAACCAAAACATCCACCGAGTCGTAATTTTCCAATTGTGAGCGGTAGTCTTCAGCCAGTTCTTTAAAACGCTCGTTTTCTTCCGGGTGGGCATGAAGGTCAATTTCGGTTTGCTGGTACAACTTTTGCCCAAGTACAAATAAAATCGCGGGAATGGCTTTTTTGGGGTCGAGCGCCAGATACTCAGCTTCAACGGGCACAAGTGCAGGCACCAGACCAATTCCCAGCCCCACTTCGATCTCTTCAAACGGCGCGTGGATCATGGCCCCTGCCAGGAGTTGGGTTTTGAGTTCTTCCAATTTTTCAGGGGTGAGCAATCCCTGGCGGATGAGCAATTCCAGTCCCGTTTTTTGTTCGTGTACCACAGGGTTGGGAATCGGAAAAACCAGGGCCACGGGTTTGGTCTGATCGCGCAAGGCATGGGGAATACTCTGAAAATGCACGGGTTGAAACTGATCGGGGTCAATCACCGATATACCCGGCGTGAGTGGGGTGGGATCGCTGTGGCTGGTCATAACAAAGAGCAAATTGTGGGCCGGGCTCAAAGCCATCAGGTCACAGGGGTCCACTTGGCTGGTGCTTAAAAAATGCCCCTTGAGCTGAATTTCTTCGTCAAATTCCCCGCTTTCAATATTGAGGTATTGCAAGGTCACACCGGGTTTGAGCAGCAAGAGACAGAGATAGCGAATATCTGGGGCCCGGATAATATTGCCAAAGATCTGGCCATGCATGCCCACAGGCATTTCTTCAAGTTCGAGGGTGGAGAGATTTAAGCTATAAAGCACCGGCGTGAGATTGTCGGTAATAAAAGCGCGGGGCTCATAAAAGTCGAAGGTCACATTCAGGGCCTTGGTGCTGCCCGGCTGACGGATTTGCACCTCTCCCAGCAGGGTGTGGTCGTAGGTCGAAAAGATCTTAAGGCTGCCCGCCTGTCGGTCACTCAGACACAAAACACTGCGATCTTCGTTGAGGTAGAGATCATAAGCCGTGTGATTCGGGCTGGGTTTGTGCACCATTGAACAGAGGCTCTGACGGGTTTCAGCCAAAAACTCACTGTGGTAAAAATCCGGTGTATACAAAAAGCTGGTATCCGCGCTGATCACCAAGCCATACAAGCTCTCGTGTTTGACTTTTTTGATCTGCTCGATCTGGCCACTCTCACGGTTGAGATAACAGAGCGCCGATCCCCAGGGCTCATTTTTGAGGTGCAGGGGTTCATTTTCTGTGAACCAGCCCCCCCCAGCGGCCAGGGGATAGCTGGCAATTTCTTCCCCTTCGGGAAAGGTTTGGATGAGTAAAGCGCGGTTGGCGAGATCGACAATATACGCCACCCCTTTGAGGGCTGCCAGGCCTTTGTCAAAGCGGCTGCGCTGATCCTGCTGCAATAAATCGAGCATGCTGAATTCAAGGCCCAGTTCCTGCAGTGTATAGGCCAATAATTCAGCTTCGTCGATCTCTGATGAAGGGGGCAGCTCGGGCTCGATCATGCCTTCACGATACCATTTTGAGGGTGCGATTAGGTTCTTGCCTGGCCCATGATCTGGCCCATAAGAGCAGATTTTCAGCGAATCTGCTGCGTCTATCTAGCAAGAATCTGAACTTTTGGGGAATAATATAATTACTGTGATCCTATTTTCAGCCCAGAAAGGCCCCTTCAGACATGTCAGATATGCAATTAAAAGGTTCCACCGGATTCTTTGGCAAAGAGACGCCGGTCAATGTACGCAAGGTCAATGAAGGGGTGAGCACAGAAAAAGTCAAAGCCGCCCTGCAAGACAATAACCTCGATGAAGTGGTTGTTAAAGGTAAAAGTGGTGCCTCTTATGTGGTCTATGCCGACGAATTAAACATGGCCAAAGGCAGCTTGCCCAAACCCGGCACAAAACTCTCTCTGCCTTTGATTCCCGGCGAAGATGGCAAAAATCCCCTGACCGTGCAATTGGTCGACGATGAATCCAACGAAGACTATTCAGGCCTCACCGCTGGCATGATTGGCATGTGGATGAATAAAAATGGTGGCCTCAAAGGCGATGATGCCAAAATTAAAAGCATCTCTGAAGCCCTGAACCTGTGTAATCCCAATCCCACCACCAAGGGTGTGACTGAAGCAGAAATCGAGTGGGCCTTGCAAATGGAAAAAGCGGTTTTAAAAGAGCAATACGAGCCGCTGCCCAAAGAAGTCGAAATGTATAACGAGATTTTCACTCGGCTCAACAAACAATAGCCCTCAGTCCGGGCGCATTTATTTCAGCTTGAGCTTGGCGCTCTCTTCGGGGGTTAAGGGCCGCACCTCAATAATGTGGGCAGGGTTGAGGTAGAGGGTGTTCCCCTCTTTGTCAGTTTGGCGCGGGGTCCAGGTGGTGAAACCCCCTTCGTTCTCTGGGGTTAAGACATGGCCCCCGCACACTTTTTGCTGCATCGTGGGGGTGCCACCTTTGTGAAAAGGCGCTTCAAAAAATTTGGAACTCTGTAAGACGCGGTAAAACTTGCCATCGCCTTCGTTTTTGTAGACACAAGATAGGTTCGTGGCTTTCACTTGGGCCTGTTTAAAGCCCCCGACACATTTCTTTTCTTCGGAGCCATCTTTGCCCGTCACAGTTGCGACATCTTTGCGGCAGTGCTGAATCTGTTCGGATTGTGCCATTTGGGGAGAGTCCACGAAGGCAAAAGGGGCTGAACTTCCGTGGTAGAGTTTGGTCATCTGGTTTTTGTCGACATTCTGGGCTGTAAACCGCGGCTGATCGGGCTGTAATTCTGCAGCCGTAACGGTATTTTTGGTTGCACGTTCTAATTGGGCTTTGACATCCGCATCGGAAAGGGTGGGAGGCAGATGCCGGATGACAGGTTTGTTGACACTTTGCATGGCAGGCTCCAAAAAAGGATTTGAGTCGATCATACCATACTGATCGGGGTTTTCTGCCTGTTTTCTCTGGCATAAAGCAGCCCCAAGGCTGCTTTGCGCGTGATCGAATCGGAAAAGCGAAACACCCCTCGGTCGTAGAGATAGTGTATAAACGAACTCAAAAAAGCCAGCCCGCCAAAAAAAGTTAACCAAAGCGAGTCGCGAAAATTCGGCAAAAAGCCTTGCACAATCAGGGCTTCGGGATTCAAACCGTGTACGATAAAATAATCAGCCTCCAGGATGGGCGTTAAAAGCAATGAGAGCGTTACCAGCACCAGCAACGGCCCCCAGACCCGGCGATTGACCCAGCCCCAAAAGGCATACCAGAGATGAAAGCCTGGGGCTTCTTCACTTTGGGGATCTGAGTTGCTTGCCATCCAAGTTGTCAGCCCCAATGACACCAACCAATGTTGCAATTGCACCAAAGAAAAATACAAAAAGGGATCAAGCTGAAAAGACGCCAGACTCATGACACAGAGGCTGGAAAAATACAAAATCCGCCCCCGGCCCTGGTTTTTGCGCAGATATCTGTGCAGGGTGAGCCCCCAAAAGAGCAAGACGCCCAGTGAAAGCAGGGCTTTGAACCCGGCCAACGTGGTTGAGGTGTTCACCAGTGATGGGCCCTGAAAGAGGCCAAAGAAATTTAAGTCGCCATAGAGAAAGTCCAAAACCAGGCTAAAGACCCCCGAAACCATCAGACAGGCCCCAAAATCCCATTTGAGCAAGCTGGCATCGCGCTGGCCGTGGGGCAGACGGCTGCGATACACCGACAATACGCCATAATGCTGGACGGCAAAGTGGTAAAGCGAAAAGAAATAATCGGCAAAAGCCAGCAAGAGAAACCGTTCCAATTGCGTCAGGGGCAAGAGCGTATTCGGGCAAAAGAGATAGGCCATGAGCAGCACAAAGATGGTGAGGGGCCAGCCCCCAAAATAGCCTTTTTTGGCAGCCAGCACTGAGTGGTACTCGCGCACACAGAGCGCCAAATAGACACTGGAGAGGCGATGGGCAATCCAGAGGCCCAAGGTCAGGGCCAGAATCACAGGTTTGGCTTGGCTGAGCGGCAGCAGCACAAAAACCAGGGGCAGCCAGAATCCTGAGAGGATCCAAAAGCTGTCCCAGCGGGGGGAGCGAATCCAGGGTGAAGGGCTCATGAATGTATTTTACATTTCATGATTCAACAAAACCAAATGTGTTTAAATACATTTAACGCTCATCCAAAACTTGAAAGCACAAATAGACATGCCTTTCGCAGACATATTCCATAAATGGGACACCCAAATTTTTCAAGTTTCCCCTACTATTTGGTGTGTGCGCAGACCCTCTTACCTGACCTGTTCCTATCTGGTTAAAACGGATCAAGGTGTGGTCTTGATTGACGCAGGCATGGATTCCACAGGGCAAGACATGCTCGCGGGTCTGGCGTATATTTCTGAGCCGGTTTCGTCGGTTAAAGCCCTGCTCTTGACCCACTGGCACAACGATCATGCGGCTGGGGCGCAATACTTACAACAAAAATACCAGATCCCCGTCTATTATCATCCCCTCGAAACACCTTATTTAACGCGCCAAACGGCCCGTGTGGGGCTGCGTGGGAATCTCAGTTTGATCCTGCCTGAATGGGGCATTTTTGTCTTGGCCAAAGGCCTTTTGGGAGAAGCCATTCCCGATGCCGTTGAAGCCAATGTGTTTGCAAACGAGGGAGATCAGATACTCAATCTGTTTGAAATCCTCCATACCCCAGGTCACACCCCTGGCCACTTGTCCTTTTATTATCCTGCAGAAAAAGCCCTCTTCGCGGGGGATTCCCTGGCCGTGATCGGCCAAAAACTCCGTTTTATGGCCCGCCCCGTGACCCCAGATCTGCCACAAGCACGGGCTGCCATCTTGCATGCCTTGGATCGGGACATTCAGTTGATCTGCCCTGGGCACCGAAAACCCCTGCACACGGACGTTCCCGCCCAGTGCCAGCGAATGATTCAACAGATTCAGGCCGGGGAAAAGTGGCCCTATTTCGGTTAAAGGGGCCAGAAAAGAAGTGGCCAGAAAAGAAGGGTTCAATGAAGAAGTATAATAATCAGGCTGAATAGATAAGGTGGTTTATATGCGCATACGTTCAATTTTATTGGCATTCACGCTGGGCGGACTTGCCTTTCCTGCCTACGGCAATCCCTGTCCAGCCAAAACCTACCACACAGGCCAAGCGGATATCTCAACCCCCACCCGCTATGGCCTGATGCTGATGGGCGGCGGCACGGATGTCGATGACGCATTCCGCTGGCTGATCCAGCGTTCGGGCGGCGGCGATCTGGTCGTTTTGCGCTCAGACGGTGCCGACGGCTACAACGACTACCTCTACAAAGAACTCGGGGGCTTAAACTCCGTCACCACAATGGTGATTCAAAGCCGCGCGCAGGCCCATTGCCCCGAGGTCGTGCGACGTCTGCGCCAAGCTGAAGCGCTCTTTTTTGCCGGCGGTGACCAGTCTGAATATTACCGTTTTTGGAAAGACACCCCCGTGCACACGGCGATTGCAGAACTGGCAAAAAAACAAACACCGATGGGCGGCACCAGCGCTGGCTTGGCCATTTTGGGCGAGGTGATCTACAGCGCCGAAGGCGAATCCATGCAAAGCACGCAGGTTTTAGACAATCCCTTACATCCCGAATTGACCCTGCGCAACGACTTTCTCAAATTGCCGCTCATGCAGCAGATTCTCACCGACAGCCATTTCTCCGAGCGCAAGCGGCAGGGGCGTTTGCTGGCTTTTTTGGCGCGGGCCCGCTTTGAACAACGTTTTCCGCCGGGTTTAAAAGGCATCGGTATCGACGAACAAACCGCACTGCTGGTGGAGCAGCCCACAGAAGGGGATTACCGGGAAAAAACCGTGGGGACGGTGATTGGCAAAGGCAGTGTCTGGTTTTATCGCCCTGGGGCTGAAAACCCTGAAATGATGCGCCCTGAGAAACCACTGACCTGGAGCCATGCCGGCCAAGCCGTTGAAGTGTTTAAAATGCCAAAACAGCCCTTTGTGCCCCCTGAACCCACTGCCGCCTATTTAAACTTGGCAGACATGTTTGACCTCGGTGCTTGGAAACCCCTGCAGGGAGATTATTTGCAGCTGTTTTTTTCGGCTGAAGCCGGGGTCTTCAAACAAAACTCAAAATGACCCGCTAAAACACAACCTCTCAAGCAGAATAGCCACCAAAAGGTATAATGGGGACAATGTCCAACAAGGAAAATCCACCGATGTCAAACACCTCTAACGCTGCGCCCCCTGAATCCCTGACCCTGCTCAAAAAACAATTGCGCGACCCCGATGAATTCCAACGTTTGGCGGCGATCCATGCTCTGTTTCGGCTGGACCTGCCAGAAGCAGACGCGCCCCTGATCGAAGCCCTCAACGACAGCGACGCGGGTGTGCGCGAAGCGGCCGCTTTGGCCCTGGGTGAACGCGGTGCGCTGCAGGCCTTGCCGGCCCTGCGCGGCCGTTTAAACGATCCCCACCCCCTGGTCTGGGCCGCCGCCATGGATGCCTTGGTGCTTTTGGATGATCGCGAAATAGTCCCGCAGGCCTTGGCCAATTTAAATGCCGAAGCAGCCGAAAAACGGGCGGCTTCAGCTGGGGCGATTGGGGCCTTTCAAGTGGCTGAGGCCCTGCCGACTTGTCGCCAACTGATCTCTGACCCCGATCCCGATGTGCGCATCGCGGCAGCACAGGCCTTGGGCGATCTGAAAGATGGCGAAGCGGTATCTCTGTTGCAACAGGCTCTCAAAGACGAAACTTCTGCTGTTTGCAGCACGGCGGCCTGGGCCCTGGGCGAAATTGGCGATCCCTGCGCCATTCCCGATCTGTTAAAGGCCCTGGATAATTTGGGTTCAGAGGTGCGCATCCAGGCGGCAACCGCCCTGGCTTTGCTCAAATCCGAAGCCGCGGTCACACCCCTTGTGGCCCTCTTGCAAGATCTGATCGTGGATGTGCGTGGCACTGCTGTTTGGGCCTTGGGTGAAATTCAGTCCCCAGCGAGCTTAAACGTGCTGATCAGTACCTTTGCCGACCCCGACCCCGATGTGCAGGGCCAGGTCTATGAGAGCCTTTTAAATTGGGCCGACAACGATGCTGAGCCTGTGATTGCAGCCCTGCGGGCACACCAAGCCGAAGTCCACCCCCAAATTCAAGCGGGAATTGCCGCCTGTCTTGATGTTCTCTTGGGCCATGAAGGACTTAAGCCTTAAAGTGAAGCTGTAAAAGCGTAAAAACGCCCTGATTCAGTCCCGAGATAAAGCGTTTTTCCTCCAGCAATCGGGGACGCATTGGTAGGGGCATTTAATTCAAAACGCCAAGCCTCTTCGCCAGTACTTAAATTGAGGGCTTTCAAGACTTTGCGGCCTTCGGTCACATGAAACACATAATCCCCCCAAATAATGGGCTGTGGTACGCGAAGGTGGTTTGCAGGGTTTTGGGCAACATTGGATTCAAAGCTGTGTTCCCAAAGTATGGCCCCCGTTTCGCGATCAATGCGGTAGAGGCGATCTGCTTGGGCCACAATCAAGGCATTGTCAGGTCTGTTCTGACTCAGAGCCATTCCTTTAATCTCTCCTCTGTGAGTTAACTCTTTCTCCCAAATGGAGGTGCCACTGGAAACACGCACTGCTCTTACCATAGGTGGGTCTTCCCGATGTCCAAAATAGACACGGGCGGGCTGGTTCAGCGCCAAATCCGAATCCAAAACAGCATTGCTAAAACAAGCGGAAGTGTAATTTCCGCTGTCTTTGTATTCCCATTCAACTGCACCTGTTGCAGCTGCAATTCGAGCAAAGGGATAACTTCCATTACTGCAACTGCTTAAAAAGAGGCTGCCAAAACCATAAAGCGGGGTATTGGTATTTTTGACATTTGTGTTTTTTTCCCATTGCAATTCGCCGGTTGGCGAATAAACCCTTAATACAGAAAAAGCATTTTTATTCCTGATAAAAAAGACCTGATTCCCGGCACTGACCGGAGCAGAGGCATAAGAATTGGGCTGGGGATTTTCAATCCGCCACTCACGGGTGCCATTTTGGGCCTGAATGGCATGTAAATGTCCAAGTCCATCTACCAAAAACAGTGTTTGGACTTGCCCTTTGTTTTCAGAAAAAGTGGCAATAGGATTAAAAATGGGGATTGTACCTGGCGTTTCAGCAGGATAAACCCACTGTACTCCCCCATCTTGCGGGCTCAAAGCGTAGAGAGAATTGCCTGCAGGCAAATACAATTGCCCAAACGCCCCTGTCGCCGGAGCATGAATTTGACCGGGCAGATCGACCTGCCAGCGCACGCTCAAAGGTAATTGAACAGACTCGTTCACAGCTGCCAAAAGAGCATAACTGCCTCTGTCGGTGTGCCAATCTGGAGCCAAGTAGGTTTTTGCCGTGCCTGGAGTGGGTGTCGGCGGCCCTGGGGTCTCGCCCGGATCAACAGGCCCACCGCCACTGCAACCGATCACGAACCCCAATCCCATCAATCCCAACAAAAATGTGTTATTCAGCTTCATCTATTTTCATCCCATTCATTCAATTCAGACCAGGTGTCTCTCTTGTGTCACTTTGCCTGCTTGACATGCGTATCCAGCCATTGGACCATCTCCCAGAGCATGTGGTGCAGGGATTCTTTGGCCTGATAGCCATGGCTCTCATAAGGCAAGAGCACCAGCCGCACCGGGGCCCCCAACCCTTTGAGGGCCTGGTAGAAATACTCGCTCTGCATCGTCAAGGTGCCTGAATTATTGTCGGCCTGGCCATGAATCAAGAGCAGCGGCTCTTTGATGCGGTCGGCGTGATTCAACGGGGACATGGTACTGTAGACTTCCGGTGCCTGCCAGAAATTGCGCTCTTCGGACTGAAAGCCGAAGGGCGTCAGGGTGCGATTATACGCCCCACTGCGGGCAATCCCGGCTCGGAAGATATCGCTGTGAACAAGCAAATTG
The DNA here is from genome assembly GCA_051715345.1 of Candidatus Blackallbacteria bacterium. Taxonomy (GTDB): domain Bacteria; phylum Cyanobacteriota; class Sericytochromatia; order UBA7694; family UBA7694. The sequence goes on along the minus strand of JBPXJQ010000008.1, from coordinate 110,638 downwards.
GCGGTCATAAAGGCCCCATAAGAATGACCCCCAATGGCCAGCCGTTTGCGGTCGGCCACGCCCATTTCTACGACTTTGTCTGCAGCGGCCTGGGCCGAAGCCACCAATTGGCTGACATAGGTGTCGTTGGGCTCTTTGTCGCCTTCGCCAATGATCGGCATGGCCGGGTGATCGACGACAGCATAGCCCTGGGTCAAAAAGACCAGCGGTGAAGAGGGCATAATCCGGGTAAAGGTATAGGGCGAACCCTGTACTTGGCCCGCTGCATCGGCACTTTTAAATTCGCGCGGATAGGCCCAAAAAACCGTGGGCAACGGCCCCTGTTCTTTTTTATAACCCGCAGGCAAATACAAGGTGGCATTGAGTTTGACCCCATCGGCACGGGTGTATTCAATCAGCTCTTTTTGAACTTTGGCCAATTCGGGCACAGGGTGGGGAAAGTTGGTCAGCGTCCGCTCTTTTTTGAGGGGCAAATCGTGCAAAATATAATTGGGAGGGGTTTCGGGGCCCTCGCGCCGGGTCAACACCTGCATCTTTTGTGGGTCGAGCACCTGCACGACCTGTTCATAAAAAGGAGCCTCTGAGCGCCAAAGCCGCTCACGGGCATCGGTGAACGGGTTCCAACTGTCTAAAAATGGGCGGTCGCCTTCCGCGGATGCGCCATCGCCTTTGAGAAAGAGGGTCTTGCCATCTGCGGCGGTCATCAAGACCCAATGGCCCTGGGGGGTGCGCTGCAAGAGTGGCATGCCTGGATGGGCGTAGCGATCTTCACTCGAAAAGGTCTGGATCTTGCTGCCTTGGCCTTTGGCTGGTTGCAGGTGGAAGATCTCTTGGCGGCGTTTGAGATACCAAAAGGTATAGACCAGCGCCAGTTGGTTGTCTTTCCAAAAGACGCTGTAAAAACGGTCATCGAGATCAATCAGTTTCTGTGGCTCTTGGTGAAACGGCGCGGCCCATTGCCAAAGTCGGTCGCGTTTCTCGGCTTTGACCTCGGGATTGCCTTGATCGAGAGCCTCAACCCAAAAGAGCGTGGCCGGGGTGTCTTCGCGCCAGACGATCTCACGCCGCCCGATCCGGGCTGCGTCGCGGGCAATCGGGATTTTGTCGGCCAGGGGCAAATCTGCCACCAGGCGTTTTTCGGGGCTGTTCAAATTCCAGACTTCGGTGCGCAGGGGAAAGCGGTACAACGGGAAAAAATACGAAAAAGGGGCGTGTAATTGTTCTACCAGCAGCCAATCGCCATTGGGAGACGGCGAGAAATCGGTGATCAGGCCCGGTGCGCCCACTTTGCGGGCCTTGCCATCGAGTTCGACCCGCCAAAGCTGGCTGTGTAAATAATAGCTAAACAGGGCTTCATCTTGGGGGGATTTGAGCAAATCCTGGTATGTCCGACCCGGCGCGGCTTGGCCCAGGCTTTCCATGATCACGGGGCCGGTTGGCAAATAAACATCTGACGGTTTTTTGAGCGCACCGGAGGGGCTTTTGCAGATCAAGGCACTGGAATCGGGGGTCCAGGCACAGGGCGAGCCATAGCTCTTGTTCAGATGGAGGTTGCTCAGGCGTTTGGCTTCTGCTGTGGCAATATTCAGGAGCCACAGTTCAATGCCCTCGGCATGGGTGTGGCTAAAAGCCACAAATTTGCCGTTGGGTGACCAGATCAAATTGCTCAAGCGCGGCAGGGCGGGCAAACCCGTGACTTTGCGGCCTTTGCCCAGGGTGGGGCTGCTCTGGCTGTCTGGATTCATGGCATGCAGGGAAATGCTGTTATACGCGCCGTTGCGACTGGGAGAAAAGTTGCGGGGATTCAAACGCAAACCCGCCAAGCGCAATTCGGGTTCGGCCAATTCACTTAAATCTGGCCAGGTTTGCATTTCCAGCAAGAGAAAATTCTGGCGGTCAGGTGAGAGACTAAAGACCGGTAAATACGGCGCGTTCATCACCTTGTCCAAAGGTGCGGGCGCAGTTTGGTAATTTAAATTGGGGTTGGTTTCGGCAAAAACGGGCATGGATTTAGCATACACCGCACTCACACTCAGGGCCAGCGCAAGCGTCACGGATTGAAGACATTTTTTGAAGATGGGCATCGAAGGGCCTCCCAGGCGTTTAACAGGCTCAAACTTCAAGGAGTATACCAATCCTGGCCTTGAGTGTCAGGTCTGAGAGGGCTAGAATAGGTAAGAATGAGTCCTAAAGCCCGCTTAAATTTTTCAGACAAACGGTTACCCCATGCTTCCACCTTCCCCTCTCTCTGTTTCCGAGCGCAGTGCCCTCTGCGCGTTGATTCTCAAAGTAAAACCCAAAGACTTAAACACAGCCTGGGAGAGTGAATGGAAGCAAGCGCTGGGCGCGAGAAGGCGCGAGGATTTTAGCGTGGCACTCTTGCCGGGAGAACGCGAATGGCTCGAAGAGGCCGTTCGGCGCCTCTTTGCCGACCCCAATGATGGCCCAGCGCGGATCTGCCTCTGGTTCCTGCGCCGGGATTACGCAGTCCAAGCAATGCAGCCCTTGCCCGGGGGCTGGCAAGCCTGGACAGAGACACAGCAACAAGGCGCACATCTGACCCTGCTGCCCCCCCCTGCCAGCTCAGACGTCACCATTCTGCTGCCAACATATAACCGTCTGCCCCAATTGCAAAAGGCCGTGCAGAGCATTTTGGGCCAGAGCCACAGCGCATTTAAATTGATCATCGCTGACGATGGCTCAACAGACGGTACGGCTGGATATTGCCGCGTCTTGGCAGACACCGACCCGCGTGTCAGCTTTCTGCCCCGCAGCCACAATTTGGGTCTGTACGCCACAATGGAGCAACTTTACCAGGCCACCGAGACCGAATTGGTGATGTCGCTGGCCGATGACGACTGCCTGACCCCGCACTGTTTGTCTGCCTGTTTGGATTTGTTTGAGCGCTATCCCTGGATAGCCATGGCCGGGGGCGGCTATTATTATCTGCATTACCAGGGGCAGCAATTGCGAATCAAACAGTATGGGCCCTATTACGAAAGCTCCTGCGTGGCAGATACCCAGTTGGAATTGCAGCGCGCAGGGATCATTAACCCGCTTTTTGGCGGTGGGGCGCTCTTTCGCAAGGCTGAGCTGCTCACTCTCTCCAAGGCCGATCCCGAGGCGGGGGAGAATGCCCACAGTGCCTGGGATTGGCTCTTAACAGCCGAGTTTTTGGGCCGTTACGAAGTGGGTTACAGCCCCGAAATTGCCGTGGCGTATGTCGACCACAAAAAAAATGAACAATTTACCCATGGGCGCAATTGGGGGCCTGCCTTCTTTTATTTGCTCGAACGTTTAATTCAGCGCTACGAAGCCCTGTTTGGCGCCAAAAGCTATCCGGCTGAGATCATACAGTATTTTATCGCAGTGGTGGCTGAACCCTATCTGGTGCAGGCCTTTCAGCAAAAGTTGGCCAGCTACCGCAGCCCTGAGGACTTAGATACCTTTTTGCAGAGCCAGCGCAGCGCCTGGGAAACCTATCGCCTGATTCGCCAGAACTATCTGGAGCGGCCAAATCTGGGCCAGGCCTTGCTCAATGCCGAGACCGTGGCCGGGCTAACCCTGGGAGATATTCCGGGCCTGAATCAGGGCCAAACCCCCTTGGTTTTGCAAAATTTGCTCAATCATCTGCTGCGTTAGGGCCGTGAAAGGCCCTTTGATTGGCATTCCCGCCCATTACCGCAAGTTGCTCACGCTCTTGATCAGCCTCTTGGTGGCTTTGCTGTTGCTCTGGTATCTTTCGAGTCAGGCGCCCTCAGTCATTTGAAAGACTTGTTTGATTTGTTTCAGAAACAATTGTATGTTCCGTGGCAAAGGGTTGTAATTTTTGCATTAATTTCCACCAAAGAAAACAAATAAAGAGAAAAGGCACTAAAATCCGAGGGTGAAAAAATGCCAAAAAGACAAATTCAACCGGTCCCAAAAAGAAGCAGGGAATCACAGCAAACAACAAAACCACCCAGATAGTTGAGTATCTAAACAGCAGAAAGAGAATAGGATTGCCTGCCCATTTCCAGGTTTGGTTGGATTGGTAATTTAATCTGAACTCACCCCATGTTCCTTTTTGCGCGAGCCAAATCAATCCCAGACTCACAAATCCAATCAATAAATAGGTATCTTGAGCTGAGGGCATCGCAAATGGCATTAAAAAAAAGATTAAACCAGCTAAATTCTTCAATAAAACCCGCCCCACTAAAGCTGTTAAAAACAGAAGTCGTTCTGACCCCCGTATTTCATTTTTGACTTTGTATGCCAAGACCCCATATTCAAGCCCTGAAATAAGAAAATAACTGGTAAAGATACGCGAGAAAAAAGTCCAGTTTAAAGGAGAGGGAACCCAATAGGGCAAAAACAAAAATGGCATATAGCTACAATGGCAAAATATCAATCCTTCCAACCAGCGAATATATATCCAAATAGCCAAAAGCCCCGAAATAAAAAAAATAACTGAGCAGTTATAGAGCCCCAGTAAAAAGAGATAATACAGAGGGGTTTTCCAACTCCAGAGAGGCTTGAGTATCGGCTTCATGAATTGCTCAGAGTAAAAATTTGACCTTTTTCTCTGATAAATTCGCCGTATTTATCTAACCCATAGATAAAATATTTGTTTTTGGAGACAAAGTCATATAAAACTATACCTGAGGTATTGGCTTGTAAATCTGGTTCTATCAGCAGAAATCGCAGCCCCATGATTTCGGCATACTGTTCTTTCAATTGGGCTGCTGGCAGGTGATGCATCTTTAAATCTGCAAAAGATTTTAAAAAACCCTGTTGTGAAGTCATTGGGTTCACAAAATCTTTCCAATATGGGTTTGCAGCATTGCGGGCTTCATGTTCAAGTTTAATCACTGTACTTGGATAATAGTGGTGATCAACACCAAAGGTTTCCAACATGGTCTGTAAGGTATGCATATTGGCTTTGCTACTGGATATTTTAGCGCAATCACAAGCATTTACAGGCTGAGAGGTTGTTATCAGAAAAAGTACCAGCAGAAAAGAAAAACGGATGAAAAGCAATGCATCATTTTTCAATTTGGATCTTTTCCTTCTTGATATTCTTTATTTCTTGAGAGCAAAAGAAATTCGAAATTGGGCAAAATCACACCGCATTTTTCACGATCTTGACACAAATAGCCACGCATAGAACCAGACCCATAATTCCCCAAAGCGGAGAACTGAACACAAATTGGAGAAGCAAAACCAATATCTTTAAACCTTGGGTAAACAGAAAAAACACCATCACCAGGAGACAGGCCCGCCACCCCCATTTTTGAGCTTCGAGGGACAAGTGAGGAGGACCATTTTCTGGCAAGGTAGATAAATCATATCCAGCAAAGTGCCCTCTTTGGGCCCAATAAATAAAAAAAAGCGATGAAATGGCCAAGCCAATATAGAATTCACGCGCCCAAGGTTGTGCCAGAAATGCCATGATTACAAGTAAACCAGCCAAATTGCGTAGACACGCGCGGATAAGCCAACCAACTGCTAAGCCTGTCTGCAAGTGATTAGGTAATTGTGCTCTGCTCCTCAAAAACAAGATCAGACCCTCAAGAGAAACAAAAAACACAAAAAAACCAAGAAGATATTTCATATATTCAAATTGAAGGTATTTTGGTAAAAAATACCAAATAAATTCATATCTCCCACAACAGCAGCAGGCAACTCGATCCAAATACACATATCCTTGAACGAAAAAATTACTGAAGATCAACAAAAAAATTCCGCAATTAAACAGACCTATACCGAGCAGGTAATAGCTCAAATCGTTTATCTTCAGCAGCGCTGGGCGACCTTTATTCATTTCTCCCTACTTTTGAACTGATAGAATCAGGCGATCTTTGCGCTGACTTCACTGTTTTATTCCCAATTTTGGTCCTATGTCTTTAAGAATTTCAAAAATAGTTTTATAGAAAGCAATTGATGCCAATGCCATGCCGCTTCGGAACTATAAAAATGTTATGCTGAAATCAAACCAACCCCTTCAAACCCCAGGATAACGCCCAGGCCCCCATGAAAAAGACCCCATGAAAAACGACAACCGACTTTGGCGGATGTTACATGTGCTGATCCACATGAGCCACACCCAAAAACCCATGACCTCCCAGGCCATCGGCGAGATGTTAAACACCAATTCTGTCGTGGTCCGGCGCACCATGGCCGGATTGCGCGACCGCAACTATGTGCAGTCTGAAAAGGGCCATGGGGGAGGCTGGCGCCTGATTTGCCCCTTGGAAGAAATCACCCTGCTGGATATTTATCTGGCTTTGGGTTCGCCCGCTATTTTTGCGATTGGGGCGGCAAATAGCGCCCACAATTGTCTCGTTGAAAAAGCCGTCAACCAAGCCGTGGACGATGTGCTTGAACAGGCCAAACAATTGTTATTGGCACGGTTTGGCGAAATTAAGCTGTCTCAAATTGAAAGCGAGTTTCATGTATTGCGGGAAGTGACGGTCGATTGCCGAGAACAGCCTAACCCGGATTAAAAGCCAGCACCATGGCATTGTTCAGGTTGCGCCAGATTTCTTCGTTGATTGCAAAGCCCGTTTTGCTGAGCAATGCGAGATGCTCTTCGGCCAGATAATGGCGATGCTGAGCGCCAGGATGATGAGCTTGATGATGAGTTGGGTGATGTGTTGGGTGGTGACCGCCGTGGCGATGAATGCCATGTAACGCTTGCTCCTGCTGCCTGCGCTCAGGGTCTGCCATCACCGCCGCTCTGCGTTGCTGCGTCAATTGAGAGCTGAGAGAGACAAGCATGGGACTCGTTGCTGGCATAAAGTCCGCCACAAAAAACAGGCCATCGGGCTTTAAAATCCGGCGGATACCCAGATAGATCTGCTCCAATTGTTCCAAGGGTATTTCGTGGGCGGTCCAGCCAAAGAAAGCGGCTTCAAAGACAGCACCACCGCCCGTGTCAGGACCCGTTTCTGCCAACTCTGGCAAGGTCTCCAGCAATTGGCCCGGTACGAGGCTGACATTCTCCTCACCCAAGACAGCTTGGTAAACCGCCAAACGCGATGCAGCGCCATCGAGGGCCGTGAAGTGAACGTTTACACCCCGCGCAGTCGCCGCTGTCTGAAAAAAACGGGACCAGCCCCCATAGCCACAGGCAATGTCCGCGATGCGCAGGCCCGCTTCATTTGCGGGTTTTGCCGTGGCAAAGATCAACTCTGCTGTTAGTTCAAACGCCGTATCTCTCCCAGGACAGAAAGACTTCATATGGTCTTCCCAATTCTGGATCAAGCGCTGTGATTCGTTCAAGTTTGTCATGTCCTATTCCCCTTAAAATCCACTTTTTTGTAGCAATAACTCACCCGCAATCCGGGCCCCAGCGGTACTGCCAAACGCCGCTGAATTCACGACCGACATTCCATGGGTGCCCGCAATGTCACCCGCCGCGTAAACACCTTCCACAGAGGTTTTACCAAAGGCATCGACCTCGTACCAGCCAAAATCCGTCAGCTTGCAGCCCAAATCCTCACCCAGGTGAGCGCTTAAGTGAATTGGGAAAGGAGTCTGAACATACAAGACATCTCTGGAAATGCGCTTGCCATCGGCAAAGACCACCGCCTCCAAATTGGGGCCAGTATGCTCAAGGGTTTGAATCGGCGTTTCGATCAGGTGAATATTTTTTGCGGCGATTTTTTGCTTTTGTTCCGGGGTCAGCAGGGAGGGGCCATCGGTCAAGAGCATCAGATTCTCGCTTAATCCCAAGAGCATGGAAAGCAGATGCAACGCCATCTCTCCATCCCCCAGAAGCGCCATCGCCTGATCCTGAAATTCAAAACCATGGCAGAAAGGGCAATGCACAGCCGTTTTCCCCCACAGCTCAGCGAGGTTCGGAATGGCTGGCAGGCGATCTTTCATGCCATAGGCCAGGAGCACTTTTTGAACCGTCACACTGCGACCGGATGCCAGTTGAGCTTTAAAGCCTGTGCCGGTTTGAGCGATCTGGATGACCCGCGTGGCCTCAGATGAAAGACTGGGGTATTTCTGCAGTTCAAGCCTGACTTGGTTTCGCCATAGCTCAGGGGCAACCCCATCATAACCTGGAAAATTGTTCATATGTGCCGCCGCTTGGTTGCGGGGCTGCTGATCATCACAGAGTAAGACCTTGCGCCGCAAACGCCCAAGCGTCAGCGCCGCAGCGAGACCTGCAGCCCCGCCCCCAATGATTAAGACCTCAAAATCCGCAGCGAGCGAAGCCTGATCTGATTCATACATATCTCAAAACCTCATTTTATGTAACCTATATAGTTTCATGATAGCGCCTCAGTGGGTTTTATGCAACAAATAATGTTACATGATGGCTGCGCACCCAAGCAGGACCCAAAGGATGTGTTAAAATACCCTGACGACAAAACCAGAGGTTGCAGCCAAATATGGACAGCATGTTGATACAGGGAGTAGAACTGATTCTCTCCCAGGCGACCACGATGGACCTGACCTGGGTCGGCAATAAAGAAGTCAAACGGCAGCTCGAAGCCGCCTGGCTGATTCTCTCGAATAAAGACCTGCCAATGAGCCCGCGGATTGTGGGCAAACCAGGCATCGGCAAAACCACCCTGGCCTATTGTGTTGCTGAAGAAATGAGTCAGGCCGTTTACCTCTTTCAATGCACTGTGGACACGCGCCCCGAAGACCTGTTGGTCACACCTGTAATTGGCGCCAATCAAAACATTCGCTACCATGCCAGCCCTTTGGTCACCGCCATGCTCAAAGGGGGAATTTGTATTCTCGATGAAGGCAACCGCATGGGCGAAAAAAGCTGGGCATCTTTGGCGCCATTGTTGGATATGCGCAGGTATGTTGAAAGCCTTGTGGCAGGAATCAAAATCCCCGCTCACCCCGAATTTCGTCTGGCAGTGACGATGAATGAAGACGCCAGTACCTTTGACGTGCCCGACTATATTCAGTCACGCCTGCAGCCCCAAATCGAAGTGGGATTTCCCAGCCAAGAAGAAGAATTGGCCATTCTCGAAGCCCATTTGCCCGAAGCGCCAGCAGATATCTTGGGGATTATCTCCGACTTTTTAAGCCGTTCTCACGAAGAAAACCGGGCCTATACCACCCGCGACGGGGTCAATCTGGCCCGCTATGCAGTCAAATTGCTGCATTTGGGACAAATCACCCAAGAAGAAGCCATTCAGCAAGCTTTGTTGCAGACCATGGATGGCCATGCTTTGGGTTTTTATCTTGAAAACTGTGTGGGCCAAAAAGAAGAGGCCATTTCGCGCTTGCACGATCTTTTGCTCTTGGGCGCACCTTCCGCTATGGGTCTCAACGAGGTTTTAAACCTGGGTTTAAATGATGAAAGCGCAGATGACTGGCCCGATAACGAACCCTCTGATGTTTCAGACCTGGCGGATTTTGCCGACGACGATCTCGAAGAGGACTGATGTCATTGCTGCAGTTTGGGAATATCACCTGTATTCCCTCTTTTCACAATCGCCTGCAATTTGCCCGCGAGGTGCGCAAGGCCTTCGCTGAAATTCTGCCTGATGTTGTGGCTGTGGAATTGCCCGATGTCTACACCTCGGATATTTTGCAGGGTATTGCCCGTTTGCCGCGTCTGAGCCTGTTGTGTGTCAGTCAAAAAGACAGCTCGTTTAGTTATATTCCAGTCTTTCCCAACGATTCGATGATCGAAGGTCTGCGTTTGGCCCGCGAAAACAGTTTGCCCTTGGCCTTGATCGATCTGGCCGTTGAAAATTACAGCCCGGCCTATGAGGCCTTTGCCCCACCCGATGATCAAGCGATTGAACATATTGGCCTGGAAGCTTATTATGAGACGGTTTTGCCCTATTTAAAACCGGCAACCAGTGGCAGCCCCGAACAAAAACGTGAAGAGCATATGGCCGCCCGACTTCACCATTTATCGGGCAAATACCAGCGCATACTGTTGATCTGCGGCATGTTTCACTGGGAGCCGATTAAAGCGCTGCTCAAGCAAAACAAACGTGTGCTTCATCCCCACCAATTGGAGGGGATTGCCTCACCGTTTTTGGCCAAACTTGGCCCCAAAGCGCGCCACACTCTGCTCGAAGAAATCCCCTATTTGGTCTTGCACTACGAAATTGCGCGGCGCTTTGGCCTGGTTTATCAGCGGCAGGTCCTGCTGCGAAAACTCTTGCTGGAAGCCCGCGAGGCCCCTGCTTTGGCCGACGAATCATATTCCCTGCGTGAGATTCTGAATATTCTCAGGTATGCAGCCCGGCTGGCCGTCAGCGATAAACGCGTCAGTCCCGATCTCTACAATCTGCTCTTGGCCTGCAAGCAGACCCTGGGCGACGACTATACCCTCGAAGTGATGGATCGGGCCCTGGCCTATCCTTATGAAGACGACGAAAAGATTCCCGAAATTGAATTTGACCCCAATTCCGAACAGTTTAAACTGGGCAGTCGCAGTATTACCCTCCAGCGCCGTCTGCCGCCGCCCATTTCAATGCATGACAATAACCAAGACTGGATCAAACTCAAGATTGTCCGCAAGAAACAGGAGCATCTGCCCGAAGGATATATGCCCTTTTGGTTCTTCTTTGGTTTTTATTCCCATGTGCCCGAAGATCTGATTCTAGAAGGGTTTATTGAGCGCCTCGGCGATAAGTTGGCCAGCCAGCAGACCGCCACCGAAACCCGTGTGCAGGAGTTCAGCGGAAGCTTACTTGATGGGCTGGCCCTGCGTGAGACGATCCGCAACTACCATTCGGGTAAACTCTATGTCAAAGAGGAGCGCAGCCGTTTGGCCCAGATTGGCGCTTGGGTCTTGATCTTTGACGAAGATTTGAACGAACTGACCTATCCCTGGATGATGTCGCTTTCAGCTGAGCACCACAACGAGTCTGACATTGCCTTTTATGCTTCCAATCCAGCGCTGCACCCTGTGACCCGCGAAATTATCCGCGCCAAATATGGCGCGATGCTGGCCATCAAACCGGCCCTGCCAAACGAGGCCAAAATTGGCTGGGATGCCCTCGATGTGAACGAAGAATTGCGCAAAGAGCAATTGGTGCGCCTGGCGATCCAACTCAGCCCCCGGCCAGGCATTCTCTATTTGGCCCAAATTCCCCCCGAAGGCTATTTTTACAGCATGGCTGCCTCTTTGGGCAAAACCCTTTATCATCTGCCCTTGAATAAAATCTCGCAGCGCCACCTCAAGCGTATTCAGCGTTTTCATTTGCTCAGCCGCAAAGAAGTCAGGAGAAATGCCGATGACTTCATCTAGGCGATCAGCAAACCTGTCTCGCATGGGCAAAACCGTCTTGGTTTCGGCTCTCGCTTGGACCCAGTTCTGGCTGCCGGTGGGTGCGCAGAATGCGATGGGTGTGCAAAATGCCCAGTCTCTGATCGACGAAATGCAAAAAGCGCTGGAATTGGCCCAACCCCAGGTGCAATTTACCCGCAGTGCACCCCTGCCTGCCCCCGTCTTTATCCCCGAGCAGGGCGTGCTCAAAGATTATCGCTTGGGGGTGGGCGACGGACTCGAAATCTATCTCTGGAACCCCCGGATTCAATTGCAATACAGTCTCAATGTCGGGCCCGACGGCAAAATCATGATCCCCAAATTGGGGGCCATCAAGGTGCATGGTTTGAGTCTCCAGGCCCTGGAAGAAAACCTCAGCAGCTTGCTGCGGCAACAATACCGCGACGAAGTCCGCGTCAGCGTGGTGCTGAGCCGTGTCCGGCCAGTGCAGGTATTGGTCACAGGTTATATTCAAAACCCCGGTTTTTACCAGGTTCCATGGGGCAGCCGCCTGATTGAAGTCTTGCGCCGTGCGGGTGGGGTCCAAGATCAGGGCTCGGTGCGCCGGGTCCAACTCAGCCAACTCAGCCAAGGCAGCCAAGGCAGCCAGAAAACACAGGTGGATTTGTACCGCTTTCATTACCAGGGGGATCTTCAAGCCAACCCGCTTTTGACGGGCGAAGAGCAGATCTTTGTGCCCACCTTGGGCAGCAAAGTGGCTTTAACGGGCCAATTTCGCTCGCCGGGCCTGTATGAGTTTTTGCCGGGTGAAGATCTCAATAACCTGCTTAAACTCACCGGGGGAGCCAAACCCAGCGGAGACCCCGAGGGCCTGCTGCTCTGGCAAAACGGCTTAAATGGTTCAAATATGCCCTTGGAAACCCGCTCTCTCAATCAGAATTATGTGCTGCAAAATGGGGATATTTTACATTTGCCCCTGCGCAAATTGCCGACCGAAGAAAAGAATCTGACTGTTTATGGCCAAGTATTGACGCCCGGCGTGCAGGCCTATCGCCGGGGCATCACGGTTCAGGATTTACTGCGACAGGCAGGAGGCCCCCTGCCCAGCGCAGATCTCGGCGGGGTGCGGATCAGCCGCCTGCAAAGTGATGGCGAAATGCGCACCCTCAAAGAACTCAATTTGCAAGAATGGCTGAATGGCAAGAACCGCGACGGTGAGACCCAATTGGAGCCCGGCGATATTTTGTACATTCCCGAGACCTTTTTTAGCGTACGCAATATTATGGAGCTGACCACCTTGGTGGTAGGGGCCTTGGGCATTGTCAGTGTGGTTTTAAACCTGAGCCGCCCCCAATGAAGTCAGAACTGCTTTTGCCCCAACTCAAACTCTTTCTCAGGCGTTACAGCCTGTTTATACTCTTTACGGCCCTGCTGGGCACATCTCTGAGCTGGGCCAGCGTCAAATACCTGGTCACACCCATTTATGCCGCCCAGACCAGCCTTTTGATTCTGCCGAGCCAAAGCAAAAGCCAATTGGGCCCGATGTTGAATCAATTGGAATCCCAATTGGAGATGCTCGGCCCTCTGCGTTCGGTGATCGGTGGCCAGAATTTCAGCTCCTCGCTGAAAGATCTCGTCAGCATTTTAAACAGCCGCAGCTTGGCTGAAGAGGTTTTGGCCCGTTACCCCCGTTTGAAGGTTTTGCCCGAAGCCTTAAAAGAGCTCAAAAAACACAAAAAAGGCCAGCCCAAACAGGTGATCTTGGCCTGGTTGCTCAAACAGGTCGAAATCCTCTCTCCCGACGGCAAAGACGGAACCCTGCGCATTCAGGTCAAATTGAGCGACCCCCAATTGGCGGCAGACGTGGCCAATACCTATGTCGAAAAATTGGAATTTTTCGTGCGCAAACTGATCACCCAGGACGCCAGCGAACACCAACTTTACCTCGAAAAACAGCTCAAAACCATGGGCACCTCGCTGCAATTGGCTGAAGAAGAATTGTTGGTTTATCAGCGCAAACACCGTTTGATCTCTCTTGATGACGAAGTCAAACAGCTGATCAGCCAATTGGCCGAACTCGAAGCCGAAGAAGTCAGTGCCCGTGCCGCTTATAAAGAAACCCAGGCCAAGTTGGCCCGCTTGGAAAACCAATCGACTGAACTCAATCCCAATTGGGCTGAGATGGCCAATCAACTGGAATTGAGCAGCGCCGGTTTAAATGAGCGCCAAAAAGAAATCAAACGGGCGCGGGGCAAATACGAGCGTCTCTTGGCCGCTTTGCCCAATCAGGCCTTGGGGCTGGCCCGATTAGAGCGCAAGATTACCCTGCAAAACCAGCTCTATGTTTTACTCAGCCAGCAGACCCAAGCTGCCCAATTGGAAGCTGCTCGCAAACCTCCCCTGTTCAAAGTGCTTGATAGCGCCATCCCTGCTGATGAGCCTGTTTTTCCCGTCATTCCGGTGGTCCTTGTCATATCTGGTATCATATCTATAGGCTTGGGAGGATCGCTTTCCTTGCTACACTTTGCAACGCATCACACCAAGGAGCTTGCTCATGCTGAAACGTAAACTGTTCGCGGCTTTGATCCTTATTTCCCTGTTGGTGGCTTGTGCCAAAAGCGGCCCCACCATCAGCAACGAAGAAAAAAAATACTATCAGGATCTGGAATCAGCCCACAGCGAACTCGAGAAAATTCGCAGTTTTGTGGGCTCTGATAAAATCAGCAAGGCCCGCTATAAAATTCGCTTAGAAGAAATTCGCCCCACCACTCAGCGTGTTTTGGCCAATTATCAATCCTCCGAGTTTGCAGAAAAAGATTCATATCGTGCCGTCTTGCGCGCCTATGAGAGCTATTTGGTGGCCCGCAAAATGTGGGAAGAAGACAAAGGCATGGCCCTGGTCAATGAGCGTATGGCTGAAGGCAGTATCTGGTTGAAAAAGGCCTCAGGGTTTATCGCCCAAGAACAGAAAGGCGAGCCTACGGAGGAGAATCAGGAGAAACAGGAGAAACGCTAGATGGTTTCAAGTAAACTGTCCGATTATCCTGAGTCTGTTACCCTGGTCGAAGTGGGCCCCCGCGATGGCCTGCAAAATGAAACCCGGATTTTGCCCACCGCAAATAAAGTTAAGTTGATCGAAATGCTGACCGCAAGCGGTCTGAAAAAAATCGAAATCGGCTCGTTTGTGCGTGCAGACCGCATTCCGCCCTTGGCAGATACCGACAAGGTGGCAACCCAATTGCCCCCCAATGCAAATGTCTATTCGGCCCTGATTCCCAACGCGCGGGGCCTGGCAAGGGCCCAAGAGGCGGGTTTGACTGAAGTTGCGATTTTTATGTCCGTCACAGAAAGCCACAACCGCAGCAATATCAACCGCAGTACCTCTGAAGCCTTGGCTGGCTACCAGGTATTGGTCAAACAGGCTTTGGCTGAAGGCTTGCGTGTGCGGGCCTATCTCTCTACAGTCTTTGGTTGCCCCTATGAGGGGACGGTCAGCCCTGAACAGGTCAGGCCCTTGGTCAGTGCCTTGCTCGAAACCGGTGTTTACCAGGTGTCTCTCGGCGACACCATTGGCATTGCCCATCCTCTGCTGATTGCCGAAATCCTCGAAGCCCTGTTGCCAGAAGCCCCGATCGAAGCCTTGGCGCTGCATTTACATGATACCCGTGGCACTGCCCTGGCCAATGCGCTGATGGGCCTACAAATGGGGATTTGTGTCTTTGATACCGCTGTCGGAGGTCTGGGGGGCTGCCCATATGCCCCTGGCGCTTCGGGCAATCTGGCCACCGAAGATTTGGCGTTTATGCTCAATGCGATGGGTATAAAAACCGGGATTGATCTGAATAAATTGGTCCAAGCCAGTCATTTTCTCGAAAAAAGCCTGGGCAAAAAACTCTCAAGCAAATATTCTCAAACGATTCCCCCTCAGGAGTAAAGCTGTGTTCAAGCATCAACGTCTTTCTTTTCGTCGACTGATTCAAACCGCTTTTTGTTCGGCCTTGGCGCTGGCTGGCCTTCAAAGTGTGGCTGCTGCTCCTGCCCTGGCCTGGTGGGACACCGGCCACATGATTACGGCCCAAATTGCCCACGATGCGCTCAAACCCGAAGTGCGGGCCGAAGTCGATCGCCTGATTCGCAGCCTGGATGTGGCTGAAACCACTCCCGAACGGCGTCATTTTGTGCCTGCCTCGGTTTGGATGGATGAAACCAAAGCGCGCGGCCTGAAAAGTATGGATCCCTGGCATTATGCCAATTTGCCTTATAACCCTGACGGGCTACCGAGTATCAACGCCGTGCCCGACAGCAATATTTTGTCCCAGATTGAATTGCTCAGCAAGACCCTTGAGAACCCCAAAGCTGGGGATTTTGAAAAGGCCTTTGCTCTGCGCTGCTTGATTCATTTGGTGGGAGATATCCACCAGCCTTTTCATGCTGTTAGCCGCTCCAACCATGAACACCGTGAGGGCGATCAGGGCGGGAATTTGGTCAAAATTGAAGGCGCGCCCCAAACCAATTTACACTCTTTTTGGGACAGCACCGCCAATTATTTTCCCTCTGTGCGCTCGGAAAACTGGAAACCTGTGATTCCCGGCATGGCCGCAGAAGTGATCAAACTTTGGCCCAAAGCCAAACTTCGGGCTTCGCTGGATTATGCCCCGATTCAATGGTCGATTGAGAGCTACCATTTGGCAGTCAAAAACGGCTATGAGGCTTTGCCTGCATCAGGCCCCATTTCAGCTGAATACGTCCGTAAAGCACAAGAAATTTGCCTGGAACGCCTCTCTTTGGGGGGCTACCGTTTGGCCGAACTGCTGAATACCCGTTTGCAAAAACGGCCCCAGTAAAGGCCCGTAAAGGCCAAGCAAAGATAATGAACAGGTAAAATAAGCGTTAAAGTTCGGGTTTTCCCATTGAAATGCCCCATGGGAAATGTTTCAATAAACGTATCACCCACAAATAGCACAGAGATTATTAGAGGAGTCCCCCCCATGAAACGCCACCTTATTGCCGCCAGCGCCATCGCCCTTGCTGCCCTCCCCGCTTGTCAGTCCGCCGCCCCCAATTTGCAAGCCATGTCTGCCCTGCGCCCTGGTATGCAAGCTGGTATGCAAGCGCCAGCTCAATTTCAATCTTTTAACACCGGCGCCCGCAATGGTGATTGGTTGGCCACGCTGCCCCCCCAATTGCAGCAGTATTATGCCCCTGCCCGTGGCAAAACCGGCATGGACCTCTTCAAAACCCTGAGCCAAATTGCCGCCAAAAATCACCGTCCGATGGGTTATAACGAAGCCAAATCGTATATGTACGCGGCAGTTGACCAAGTCGCTCCCCCGCAAAGAGCCGGTGCCCCTGCGGGTGTGCTCGATCATTATTCTTATGTCTTTGTCGCTGGCCAAGGCGGGAATGGCAATATCTACCTCGAAAATGGCGATGAAAATCGCGATGGTCTGCAAAAAGATTTTATCAATTGTGAGCACACCTGGCCCCAGTCTTTTTTCAACAAAGTTGATCCGATGGTCTCTGATTTGCATCACCTTTTCCCGACCCTGAGCAAACCCAATGCCATGCGCAGCAATTTTCCCTTTGGCATGTCGACAGGCCGCACGGTTGTCTATTCCACCGCCACGGGTTCCAAGCTCGGCGTGATCGACAAAACCGGCAAATTGCCCCCCCAAGAAATTACCCGGATTATGAACCTGCCTTATGAACAGCAGCCCCAAGACATCATCCGCAATAATTTTGACATTGTCTTTGAGCCGCTGAATGCCCAAAAAGGCAATACTGCCCGTGCCATGATGTATTTTTACCTGCGTTACCACACCCAAGATATTTGGGCTGGACGCGTCAATAAAAATGATTTCTGGACCAGCAAGGTACCCACCTTTATTGAGTGGGCCGACAAAGTGGATCCCATTGATCCCCAAGAGCGCAAACGCCATGAACTGGCAGCTCAGAAACAGGGCAACCGCAATCCCTTTATCGATATCCCCAATTTGGCCAGTTTGCTGGGCCCTGCCGTTTTTCAAGCGAATTAACCCCTTTACAGCCCGCTAGGTCAAATGTGACTATACATGCGGGCTGTGATCTTTTTTTGAAGGAATTGAAAATGAAAATTTATACCCGCACCGGTGACCAAGGCCAGACGGGATTGTGGGGAGGGCGTCGCGTGCCCAAACACGATTTACGCATTCAGGCCTATGGTACCGTCGATGAGTGTAACTCCCTGCTCGGCCTGGCCCAAACTGTCTGCCCAACTGAATTAAATGCTCCCTTGACGGCCCTGCAAAATACCCTTTTTGTGCTTGGTGCCGATTTGGCCAGTCCCGAAGCCACGACTCCCGAAGACGTCCAAAGATCGGCATCTATTCCCCGTATTTTGCCCTCAGATGTCGATATTCTCGAAAATTGGATCGACGAATGGGAGGCCCATTTGCCCCTGCTGACTAATTTTATTTTGCCTGGCGGCTCTCCAGCTGCTGCTTGGTTACATTTGGCGCGTACCGTCAGCCGCAGAGCCGAACGCATGACCGTGGCCCTGGCAGAGGCCGAGTCGATTAATCCCCAGGCCGTGATTTGGCTCAATCGCTTCTCAGATTTGCTCTTTGTGATGGCGCGTTATGCCAATTTTTTGAATGGCCAAGTGGATGTGCCTTGGCAAAAGCCAAATTAAAAATCGTAGCGCAGGCTCAAATTAAAAACATCTTTGAGGTAGCTGCGGCTGACAGAATAATCGTCGGGTGTGATATTTGAGACATTGGTGGTGCGGGTATATCTGCCTTGCAATTTGAGCTCTTTGGTCAGCGGCCACTCCATTTGCAGGTAAAAACTCAAACGGGTATCAGCCCTGAATTTTTCGACCGAACGCGCATTTAGCTCTTGACGGGGCAAAGACAAGCCCGTTAAAGGATCGATCCCGATTAAAAACTGGCTGACCAAATCGGGCTGGGTATAGTCGATAAAATCCATGCGGCTGCCCAACTCAAACAAGACCGGTCCAACAGGAAATCCCAAGCCCAAACCGACCTGATGGGCCACCCGCGAATTGGCAAAGCGGTAATCAACCTCAAAGAAATTATTTTGGGATTGCAATTCGCGGCGCAAGAGATTGTCGCGGGCGTAGACCTGCACCCAATCGTAGCCAAAGCGCAGCCAAGTCTTGCTGCCCCAGAGATAGATATACTGTTCCAGCCCCAATTGGTGATTGAGGTTGTCGCGTTCGCGAAATTCGGGAAAAATCTCTCCGCCCAGGGCAAAGCTCAAGCGTGAGACCAGGCGCTCGCTGGCATACCAAGTTAAAACGGGGCGGGCAGCCCCTCCCCAGGAGAAGGGTTTACCCCCCAGCCATTGGGCATCGGCTTGGCTGGTAAGGCTCAGATCCAGGCTGTCTGAGAGGGCAAAGCGATTGAGCAGGCTCAGGGAATGCAATTGCAGGTTAAAATCTGCACTGTTTAGCGTCAATTCTTGTTGATTGCCCAGCCCCAAATACTGCTGTAAATAGAGGTTATATCTCAGTCCCCACTCTGGCAGCCATTGATAACCCAAAGCCAGATTCAGCAGCAGACCTGAATCAATCAGATTGCCTGCGGCACTGGCTCCTGCGGGCAATTGGGTGGTATTGTCGGTGGGCCCCCCAAAGTTGACGTTGGTATCAAAGATCCCACCGAGCAGCAATGAACCAAAAAAGGGCTTTTGGGGCAGGTTTTGAGCGATTTTATCGATCACATCCAGGGTCAATTGGGCCTGGGTCGCAATTTCGGAATCGGGTTCCAATTTTAAAACAGCCTGAAAGTGTTGTCGCGCCGCGTCAAAATTCTGCACCTGGACCTGGCTGGCGCCCAAATAATAATGCAATTCACCTGAATTGGGCAAAAAGCGCAAAGCCACCTCCAATTGCAGGATGGCCTCGGCAAATCGCCCCTCTTGATAGGCCTTGAGTCCCTCCTGATAGGCGCCACTTTGGTCACGCAGGGTGAGCAGCAGCTGTTCTTCAGCTGCTTGGATTAATTCAGCAGAACTTTGCGGATCGGCAATCACTTTATTGAGATAGTCCTGGGCAGTTTCGAGGGAACGGGAATAATAATGGGCCATGCCCAGCGAAAAATAGAGATTGGGGGGTGGAGTCTGCCAGCGCTTCTCGGCCTGTTCAAAGGCCTCTAAAGCAAAGGAATAGAGCCGCAGATTGTAATAAGCCAACCCCAAGTAAAAATAGACAGGGGCATAATAATCCGAAACCTCTGCCGAGTCAATTGCTTCAGGCTCCTGAGCCAAGACCTGTAAAGACAAACGCAGGGCCGTCTCATTTTCGCCGTTTTGTAAGGCTTCAGCGGCCTCTTCCTGTAACTGAATCAGTTCTGCGGTTTCTGCCAATACTTGCAAAGAATGATAAGCTGCGGCGGTCTCTGCCAGGCCCAGACTCTCTGAGGTATAAGCCAGGGCTTCCAAGAGCGGGTTGGTAAGTCCGTCTGGCTGATAGGGCTCTTCGTACTCCTGTGTTGAGGCGGGTGCAGCCAACCCCAAGAACACAAAAAAGACCGCCAATCCTGTTTTTATCATGGCGGTCCCGCTTTCAATCGCTTATTTTTGGCCGTATGCAGCCAAAAGGTCCACAAAGGTTTTGAGCTCATCAGGGCGATTCATTTCAGTTACAGTTACCAAAAATTGGTTTTCAAGTCCAGAAAACCAATTCGAGAGCTTGAGCCCTGGCAGACAGTTTGCGGCATTGAGCCAGGCAAAGAGGTCTTCGAGCGAATGGTTGGTTTTGACGACAAACTCGTGGAAAAAAGGCCCTGTTGCTGCCAATTCATAATCTGGCAATGCGTTAATTTGTGCAGCCAGTTCATGGGCCTGTTTGAGGCAGAGGGTCGACAATTCTTGCAGGCCGGCTTGGCCCAATAAACTCAACCAAATTGTGGCAGTTAGTGCCATCAGTCCCTGATTGGTACAGATATTGCTGGTGGCCTTTTCGCGCCGAATATGCTGCTCGCGGGTCTGTAAGACCAGGGTGAAAGCCCGTTTGCCATCTTGATCTTGGGCCAATCCACACATCCGGCCAGGCATCTGGCGCAAATGCACTTCGCGGGCCGTCAAAAATCCCAGATAGGGCCCACCCAGACTCAGACTGTTGCCAAAAGACTGGGCTTCGCCACAGACCAAATCTGCGCCGAGATTGCCGGGGGCTTCGAGCAGACCCAAAACGGTGGGGTCGGTCATGACCACAATCAACAGTCCTTTGCGCTCATGCACCCAGTCGGCAAGGGTCTGAATATCTTCGAGCTGACCAAAGAAATTGGGGTATTGCACGATCAATGCCGCAGGAGCATCGCTGCTGTTCAAGCTGGCCATGTCGGTGGCATAATCGCTCAAACTGGATTCTCTCAGGTTCAAACCCGTGGCATCGGCATAGGTTTTGAGGACCTCGCGGTATTCGGGATGAACGGCTTGTGAGACGAGAATATCGTCGCGTTTGGTGATCCGGTGGGCCATCATCATGGCCTCAGCGGCAGCTGTGGCACCTTCATAAGACGAGGCATTGGCAATTTCCATGCCCGTGAGCGTGCAGAGCAGGGATTGAAATTCGTAGATCACCTGCAGCGTGCCCTGGCTGACCTCGGCCTGATAAGGGGTATAAGCTGTGAGAAATTCCGAGCGCGAGGCGAGGGTGTCTACAGCGGCGGGAATAAAGTGGTGGTAAGCCCCTCCGCCGATAAAACTCAATTGAGACGCAACAGGACGGCAATGGGCTTGGCGAATTTCTAACTCACGCAGCAATTCCAACTCGCTTAAAGCAGGGGGCAATTGTAACTCAAAGTCCTGTAAGCTCTGGGGAATGGGATCAAAGAGCTGCTTTTGGTTTTGCATGCCCAGGGTGGCCAGCATCTCCGAGCGCTCTTGGGGGGTGTGTGCCAAATAAGACAGACTCATGCCAAACCTTCCAAATACCCCTGATAACCAGCAGCATCCATACATTGGGCCACTTCTTCAGGTTTTGAAAGTTCCAATTTGAGCATCCAACCCACAAGCTGGGGATCTTCGTTGACTTTTTCGGGCTGGGCATCGAGGTCGGCATTGATCTCCAGCACTTTGCCACTGAGGGGCGCATAGAGTTCAGATACGGTTTTGACGGATTCAATTTCGCCAAAGCTCTCGCCTTTGCTGAGTTCACGCCCCACGTCGGGCAATTGTACAAAGGTGATTTCTCCCAATTGATCGACGGCATAAGGCGTGATCGAAATGGTGGCTTGGTTGCCATCCAGCACAAAACATTCGTGGGAAGAAGTGTAATAATACTCGGACATTTATAACGATCTCCTGTAAAAGGGTAAGTTTGAGGGTTCAATTGGCATGCGTTGCCCACGCAAATCCATTTCCAAGTCTGAGGCCTGGGCATAGGCCTCAGGAGTCACCAATGCCAGACCGATGGGCACGCCCAAGGTGGGTGAAAGGCTGCCACTGGTGACCACACCGACTTCTTGCTCGCCCAACCAGAGGGTATACCCTTGGCGCGGGGCACGGCGGGTGCCTGGCAGTTTAAAACCCAGGCGTTTTTTGCTCAGGCCTTGATCCTTTTGCGCTTGCAGGGCAGCTTTGCCGAGAAAGTCTTGGGGTTTGTCCAGTTTGACGCTCCAGCCCAATCCCGCTTCAAGCGGAGAGGTCTGCTCATCGAGTTCGTGGCCATAGAGCGCCATGGCAGATTCCAAACGCAGGGTATCGCGGGCGCCCAATCCACAGGGACGGATGCCTTCGCCCTGACCGGCGCTGAGCAATTGGTTCCAAAGGGTGGAAGCCTGTTCTGGGGTCACAAAGATCTCAAAACCATCTTCGCCGGTGTACCCCGTGCGGGCCAAAAGCAGGGGATAGCCCAATTCATCTGTTTGGGTCAGATAAAACGTCGGCAGCTCTTTTAAACCGGCTTTTGGCAAAAGTCGGGCCAATAAACTCGCTGCTTTTGGGCCTTGCAAAGCCAAAATGCAGCTTTGGGCGGAGCGGTTTTCGAGCACAACGCCAGCTGCGGGCAAATGGCCCAAAAACCAGTTCCAGTCTTTTTCGCGGTTGGAGGCATTGACCACGATCTGAAATTCTGTTTCAGCCAAGCGGTAGATCAGCAGATCATCGAGGGTGCCTCCCGCTTGATTGAGAATTTGGGTATACAGGGCCTGCTTGAGTTTGAGACCGCTCACCCGGTTGGGCACCATGCTTTCGAGCCAATCCAGCGATTCCGGCCCAGAAACAGCGAAGGTGCCCATATGGGAGACATCAAAGAGCCCCACAGCTTGGCGCACAGCCTGGTGTTCGTCGGTAATGGCGCTGTATTGCACAGGCATGTCCCAACCCCCAAAATCGACCATACGGGCCCCAAGCGCCACGTGGGAAGCGTGCAGAGCAGTTTTTTTTAACCCAGGCAACTCAGTCATTTTAGACCCCGTACCAGCCGGTAATCGGAGAGGCTTCGTTTAACTCGACATAGACGTTTTTGGTCTCGGTATACATGTCCAATGCGCCCATGCCGAGTTCTCGGCCAAAACCACTCTGTTTGTAGCCACCAAAGGGGGCTTCCACAGGCAGAATATTGTAGGTATTGATCCAGACATAACCCGCCTGAATCATGCTGGCAAAATTATGGGCTCTGCGCACGTTCTCGGTCCAGACGGCTGAGACCAAACCATAGGGAATTTCATTGACCAAACGCGCAGCTTCTGCGTCGTCTTTGAAGCGGATCACTGACAGCACAGGCCCAAAGATTTCTTCTTGGGCAATGCGCATGCTGTTTTTGACATCGCTAAAGATCGTGGGCTGGACAAAATAGCCTTTGAGTTCATCGCGCAGATGTTTGCCACCAAAAGCCAGTGTGGCTCCCTCTTCTTGACCAATTTGGATATAGCTATTGACCTTGTCGAATTGCTCGGCAGAGACCAGAGAACCAATCTGAGTGGTGTTTTGGGTCGGATCTCCCACCCGCAATTGGGCCAGTTTGCCCACCAGTTTTTCGACAAAGGCATCGTAAATCGAGTCCTGCACAAACAGGCGTGAACCAGCCGTACAAATTTGACCCTGGTTAAAATAAATCGCAAACAGGGCGCCATTGACGGCCTGATCGAGATTGGCATCAGCAAAGACCACATTGGGAGATTTTCCCCCGAGTTCGAGGGAAACGCGTTTGAGTGTGCCTGCGGCATTGATCATCACCTGGCGGCCCACTTCGGTCGAACCTGTAAAGGCGATTTTATCCACACCTGGGTGTTTGACCAGGGCTTCACCTGTGCGGCCATCACCGGTCACAACATTGACCACACCATCGGGCACGCCAGCCTGTTTAAACAGCTCAGCCAGACGCAGGGCTGTCAGGGGGGTCTGTTCGGCCGGTTTAAGCACCACAGAATTGCCCGCAGCCAGAGCCGGAGCCAGTTTCCAGGTGGCCATCATGATCGGGAAATTCCAGGGGATGATCTGGCCACAGACGCCGATCGGCTCTTTGAGGGTATAGGTCAGGGCTCCCGGTACGGGAACGGCTTGGCCACCAATCATGCGGGCGGCTGAAGCATAATAGCGGAAGGCATCGATCGACATTGGCAGGTCGATAAAGCTGCTTTCATTGATCGGTTTGCCGTTGTCTTGGGTTTCGAGGGCAGCCAGACTGGGTAGGTTCTCTTGCATCAGATCGGCCATGCGATTGAGAATGATGCTGCGCTGAGCGGCGGGCATTTTGCTCCAGACGCCACTTTCGTGGGCATTGCGGGCGGCTTTGACAGCGCGGTCGACGTCTTGCTCATTGCCATGGGCAACATGGGCAATCACTTCGCCTGTGGCGGGGTTGATCGATTCAAAGGTCTGCTCGGACTGGGGAGCCACCTCTTCGCCATTGATAAAAAGATGGTATTGCTGGGGAGAAGCCTGAGTCATGACACACCTCACCGAGATAGTAAATTTGGGGCCAATCTGGGTGGCTGTACGTGGTTGAACAAGGCCCACTCAAACTGGTCTAATCCAGGGGCAGTATAACATAAGCACAACTTGCTATCTACGAATTGAGGGCCTTGGTCGTGGTCTGCTGTGCAGCGGGGGCCACAGGCGTGTAAAATACCTTAAAAAGCAACTCCAAAAAGCAATTCCAAAAAGCACTTAATACAAGTATGACAGATATCACCGCCGCTTTTACCAGTCTCCTGACCTTGATTGAACTTGGGGGAGGTTTTACCCTGCCCCTCTTTGCCGCCTCCATTTTGACGGGGGGCTTGGTGCTGGAACAGGTCTGGTTCAGTTTTTTATCGGGACGTCGCCTGCGCAAGCTGATGATTAACCCCACCCAAATCAAGTTGATCCGAGGCATGGACATGGTATCGCGCATGGTGACTGCCCTGCGCAGCTGTCTGAACGCCACCGAAGAAGAACAAAAACGCGTGCTCGACCGGGTCTACCGCCATTTTGAGCGCCGCATTACCTGGTTGAATTTTATGGCTGCTGTGGCGCCGCTGTTGGGCTTGCTGGGTACCGTGGCAGGCATGATTCGGATTTTTTCAACCGTGGCAGCCAGCAAACCGAAAAACCCCTTGGCTGATCTCTCTGGCGGCATCAGCGAAGCCCTCTTTGCCACCGGTGGGGGCTTGGTGATCGCCATTATCGCCGCTTTGGCCTACCATTATTTGAGCAACCGCCTCGAAGTTCAGGGTGAAGCCATGGCCGAGTGGTTCAGTCAGTACCGGAACAAACTGGGCTGATGCAGATCGACATTTGCACCCTTTTCCCGGATTTTTTTTCGGGCCCATTGCAATCCAGTATTCTCAAACGCGCCCAAGAAAGTGACAGGGTTCAGTTTCAATTGCACAATATCCGCGATTGGAGCAACGACAAGCACCACACGGCCGATGATCGGCCCTTTGGCGGCGGGCCCGGTATGGTGCTCAAGCCCGAACCCATTTTTGACATGTTAGAAAGCCTGGCATTGCCTGCAGGCACACCCGTCATTCTGACCAGCCCGCGCGCGCCGCTCTTTGGCCAACGCGATGCCGAG
Source organism: Candidatus Blackallbacteria bacterium (assembly GCA_051715345.1). Taxonomy (GTDB): domain Bacteria; phylum Cyanobacteriota; class Sericytochromatia; order UBA7694; family UBA7694. The sequence continues at coordinate 85,427 of JBPXJQ010000008.1, read as the reverse complement.
ATGTTGGCCAAAGCCCCCCAATTGGTCTTTCTCTGCGGCCATTATGAAGGCATAGATGAGCGGGTCTGTGAACAGCTCTGTACCCATGCCTATTCGATTGGCAGTTATGTTTTGACGGGCGGCGAACCCGCTACCTTGGTCATGGCTGATGCCATTGTGCGCCTGATCCCCGGTGTGGTGGGTTGTGCCGACTCGGTCGTGCAGGACTCCTTCAGTGAAAATTTGCTCGATTGCCCTCACTATACTCGGCCTGCCAAATTCCGAGACTGGGACGTCCCCGACGTCTTGCTCAGTGGCAATCACGCCGAAATCGCCAAGTGGCGACGCAAAGAACAGGTTTTGGCCACCTTCAAATACCGCCCGGACCTCTTGGCCCAGGCCACGTTAACACCCGCTGAAACGGCCCTATTGCAAGCCTTAAAAGAGGAAAATACCCCATGATGAGACAAAGTCTGAAAGTGTTATTGGGCATCTGCCTGAGTTTTTCGCTGATTCAGGGCTGTGCCTCAAGCCAGCAACCCGAACGCCGGCCGCTGCCCCAATTGGATTTGCCCAATCAAAAAAATATGATCGAACAGACCGCCCGACAGTTTATTGCGGGCTTCTACAATAAAAACCAAGAACAGGTGTTGGGCCTGAGTGCTTATCCCTTTTATATGGACGACGGCGGGATTTTAACCTATCCCGAAGAGTGGAAAGCGGCGCTGGATTATCTCTTTGCCATCCCAAATACCTATCCCTACCAAATCAAATCTGTGCAGATTATGACCGGGCCTGAGATTCCCAGCATCAATGCCCAGGTTTGGAGCCGCCTGCTCGAACTCAGGTACCACCAAAAAATTTATGTCTACGCTGATGTCTTGCTCACCACCCCCAAAGGGCCCTTTTCGGAAAAAGTGCTGCTGATCCTCGACCGCGACCCGGATGATTTGAGTTGGAAAGTGCTGGGCTTTTTTAGCTGATGCTGCTCAAACCCACCTCTGGCGTGATCTTGAAAGGGGTGGGCCATGCCCTGCCCGCCCAGGCTGTCAGCAATGCCGAGCTTTTGGCTGGCACCGACTTGCCGATCACTCCCGAGTGGATTGAACGCCGCATTGGCGTCCAAAGCCGCTACCGCGTGGCGCCTGAACAGGCCACTTCTGATCTGGCGATTGCCGCCGCAAAAATGGCTTTGGCCCATTCAGGCATCGACCCGACTGAAATTGATCTGATTGTGCTTTCGACGATCTCCCCCGATCATCCCAACCCCTCGACAGCCTGCGCTGTACAAGCCGGTTTGGGGCTGTCGGAAACCGGCTGCCCCTGCCTGGACATCTCCGCCGCCTGCAGTGGCTTTCTCTACGCCTTGGACCTCGGTACTCGCCAGATCTTGACCGGGGCCCGGCATGTGCTGGTGATCTCCGCTGAAATCCGCTCGCGCTTTACCAATCCCCGCGATCCCGCCACCTATCCGATCTTTGGCGATGGGGCTGCTGCCGTGGTCTTAAGCCCTGGGCCTGTCGGCAGCGGGGTTTTGGGCTTGCAATTGCTGGCCGATGGCCGGGGCTATTATTCGGTGCATATTCCCGCAGGGGGCAGCCGTTTGCCGGCTTCAGCTCAAACCGTGGCCCAAGACCAGCATTTTATTAAAATGGAAAACGGCGAACAGATTTTTTTTCAGGTGGTCGAAGGCATGAGCCAATACACCACCGCGTTTTTAAGCGCTTTGGGCACTTCTCTCGACGAAGTGGATTTTCTGATTCCCCACCAGGCCAATTTACACATTCTCAATGAAGTGGGCCGCCGTCTGGAATTGCCCCCAGAAAAACTGCTGAGCAATATTGCCCGCGTCGGCAATACCTCTTCGGCCTCGATCCCGCTCTGTCTGTCTGAATCCCTGCAAGCAGGGGTGCTCAAACCGGGTCACAAAGTCTGTTTGGTCGCCGCCGGAGCCGGGCACACCGGCGGCTTGGCTTTGATACAGCTTTAAGGCTAGAAATCGGCTTAAAAGCCCCCTTCGTAAGCGCCAGGATCGGGCAAGCCAATGCGATTGGCCCCCAAAATATCTGTAGTGGGAATGGTAACGCCCGTAATCGTGCTGACACCTTTGTCCAAAATGGTCGTAGCCGTCGATTTGAGCCGCAAACCATCATCGGCGGTGAGCCAGATGCCGTCGGGGCCAGCGGGTAGAGCGCGGTTGACAAACGGTTCGAAGCTCGGATTCTTCAAAACTTGATTGCCCTTTCCAGCTAAGTTCAGATTCGCTGGGAGGGGAGCACTATTGAAAAACAGAACATTGGCAAGGCGAGGGGTATTATAAATATAATATATGCTGGATTGTGTTGCAGCTAACTGAGTATTATTTCCAACGAAACTTACATTCGCCAAATTTAAATTCCAACCATTGTTGTAAAGTTCAATTCCGTGGTGCTCTCTTGAATTTTTGATCGTATTCTCATGGAAGATCGCGTTGCTGATGGTGGTGTAATCAGTTTGATTAAATAATGCGGTCCCTGGACCTCTTGAGCTATTGCGACTATAGACTATATTTTGGATTTTAGAGGAAGGATCCTGTGAATTATACAAAATCATTCCTCCACCTATATAATCACTATTATTTTCAATTATAAAGATCTTGTTGAGGGTTACTGTATTGACTGCGGAAAGCATGCCTCCTCCCGTGCCTGTCACTTGGTTCCATTTAAAGGTCAAATTATTGCCGATCAATCTATTCCCCCCTGACCACAGCCCTCCTCCTTCCGAAGCCGTGTTCCCAATTATCTTTAAATTATTAAGAGTCAGGGTTGTACTACTAGGAGATAAGATGGCCCCACCCCGATATTGGTCTAACCCCCATCCATTTGCATTGCCCCCCCGAAGGGTAAATCCGTCCAAAGTAGCCAAATTAGCACCTTTAACGATACTAAAGCTGTTTCCAGCAATCCCCGTATGAGTGAGGCCATCGGAGATTGTGGTATCGTAAACATCCGTTACATTGTCGATATCGCCACTGAGTTCAGAAATGTGGGTGTCAAAGTTTCTGGCAGCGAGGGTCATTTCAGTGCCAGCAAATCCCCCATAGACCGCCACAGAGTGTTTGAGCTGAAAACTGACAGCCCTTTCTGTCGGCGTAACACTGGCGGGATTGATGGGCACCACAGGTTTATACACCCCGGCAGCGACCCAAATTTGATCGTTGGCCAAAGCTCGGCTCAAAGCTGTTTGCAAGCTGGGGTAGGCATTGGTCCAATTATTGCCACTGCCATTGCCCACAGCATTGGCTTTGACCAAATAGATGCGGCTATTGACGGTAAAATTGCTAGCCGATTGCACGGTTCCATTAGGCGTGGAAACCGACACCAAACCAGAGGATACGTTGCCAAAAGGCACCCGCGCTGTAATCTGTGTGGCGCTGTCTACATTAAATGTTGGCACTTCCACTCCGTTGATTTTGACTGAATTGGCCCCTGTAAAACCCGTTCCTGTGATCGTGATTTGATCTCCCGATTTGCCGCTGCTGGGACTGAATCCCGTGAAGCCCAGTGGGGCCGCCAGCTGTTCATAAGCACCCGGATCATATCCGCCATTTTGGGGCCGTGTAACCAGACCCGAAATATCTGTGCCAGGAATGGTAAAACCAGCCAGACTGGCAATTCCCTGATTGAGCGCAGGGTCAGTGGGATTGAGCTGTAAGCCATCGTCTGCCGTAAACCACACATTGTCTGCGCCATCGGGATCCGCGATGGCCTTAAATGGATTTGCGCCTGCCGTAAAATTGCCCTGGCTGCCCGGCAAGGCGATATTGCCAAAAACATTGTTCCAGAGCAAGACATTCACAAAACCAGGACTGCCGCTGCTGTTGTAAAAGGCACTGCCACCACTGACCGCAGTATTGCTGTTAAAGGTCACATTGACCAATTTGGGGTTGCTGTTGGAATTATTGAAAAATCCGCCGCCCTGGGCCGTAGCTGTATTGCCTGTGAAAATGACATTGGTCAGGGTGGGATTGCTGGTGAAAGTATACATCCCTCCCCCATTGGGAGCTGTGTTGCCACTGAACACAACTTTGTTCAGTACCGCGTTGGAACCGCCGTTGCTGACGTACATCCCGCCGCCACCGAGGGGGCCGGTCGCTGTGTTTCCGCTGAAGATGCCATTGTTGACGGTGGTGGTGCCGCTGTTGACGTACAGCCCTCCGCCATTTCCGGATGTATTGTTTGTGAAGCGGACATTGCTCAGAATGGGAGTGGCGGAACCCATGCTGAAAACACCCGCGCCCGAACCGCTTGAGGCATTGTTGGTAAAGCTCGAATTGCTGATCGTGGTCCCTGCCCCGCCGTTAATCAGTACTGCTCCACCATTGACGCCACTATTGGCTTTGAAAACCAGATTGTTGACTGTCATTGGGACCAGTTCGATATCAAGGGCACCACCGCCCGGATTAGCCCCATTGGCATTCCCGCCCTGAATTGTGAAACCGTCAATTGTTGTATTTGCTGTATTGGCGGTGACGACATGTTCGTTATTCTCGCTGCGATTGGGATCGCTGGCGGTGACCACAACATTGTCATTACCGAGAACATCCCCGTCGAGAATGCTGATATTGTTGGTAAAATCACGGGCAGTTCGGATCACTTCGGTTCCTGCAAAACCGCCATAAACAGGCACATTGCTTTTCAGGGTGAAGGTATTCGCACGGGCTGGCCCCGGCTTATACGTGCCTGCAGCCACCCAGATTTCATCGTTGGCACTGGCACTGGTCAGGGCTGTTTGCAAACTGGGAAAGGCATTGGTCCAATTATTGCTGCTGCCCGTGCCAACGGCATTGGCTTTAACCAACCAAATTTTACTGCTGGGAGAAATCGTGTAATTGCCTGCAGAAAGAGCGGTTCCAGCTGGAGTAACCACCGAAATTTTGCCGGAGGTCACATTGCCAAACGGCACTTGGGCCGTGATCTGGGTATTGCTATCCACCGTATAGGCAAAAGCATCAGTGCCATTAAACTTCACCGCAGTTGCACCCGTAAAGCCACTCCCGTTGATAATCACGCTATCCCCAGACTTTCCTGTGCTGAGGCTCAGACCTGTGATGGTGGGGGGATTGGAGATGTTTAAGGCCATGACCGCAGAACTGACACTCCCCACACTGACCTGCACATTCTGATTGCCAATGGCCAAACCATCGGGCACCTTAACGGTCAGTTGTTTGCGATCAACACTCACAGCATCCACCTGGGCAATTTGTCCACCAATGGTCACTTGGTTGCCCAAGACAGATTTGTGGAAATCACTGCCGTTTAAGGTCACTGTGCCTCCCAAACCACTTGTGCTGGGGTTTAAACTGGTGAGGACGGGGGTTGCCGGCGTTGCCGTAATGGTCAGATTTGTGGTGCCATTTTCAATGATGGCAAAGGGGGTGGGGCTGACGGTATAGGTATAAGTGGTGCCTATTTCACTGCCGTCACTGGTGGTTAGGTTAAAGTTTGTGCCTTCCCCAATGCCAGCAAAGTTGAGGCTGCCATTGCCCAATCCTTCGATATTGGGGAGAGAGGCCACAGAAGGTCTCAGGTTGACCGTGTCCAATTCTACCAAGCCACTGACAGTGAGGTTTAAAGTGCCCCCCACTTTGACGTAATTATTGCTGACGTCCAGCTTCGCGCTATTTCTTTGCAGGATATCATTGGCCAATTGACGGGTATCCACCAAGTCAGGGCTGGTTAAATAAGTGGTGGCTTTGCCGGAGCCATCAACCGCGATAATTGTGTCAACCAGGTTTTGAACTTCTTCCAGGGGAATACTCTTGGCCAAAAAGGCATTTGAATTCAGCATGTTTTCAAGGATTAAAGCGGTGGGGGTGGTGCGAAAGTTAATATTGGCCAGGGTATTTTCTCGATTGTCAAAAACACTGGAAATCGCCGACCCCGAAATAAATTGATTGTTTTCGTCAAAGACCTTGATACGGGCAATTAAGCGGGTATGGGTCTTGAGAATGCTTTTAAAGGTCAAATTGAGCACCCCATCAGCAGGGTAAGGCAATTCTCCAGCGCTGTTTGCACCCTGAGGAACATAGACAAAATTGGGGTCAAGATTGGTCAATGTTGCTTTAATTGTTTTGGCGCGGCTGAGATCAAGGGCTTTGGTTTGAAACCCCTCCGGCTGGGGCAGGGGAGGCAATTGTAACTGCATCTGGACCTGACCCCCCGAGAGGGTGAGCTGCCCACTTGTCCGCGCTTGGGGAGTGAATTTTGGGGGCAGCGGCTGACTTTGCGAAAAAACTGTCTGGGGAGTCTTCGTTTCGGCTTTTTGACCAGGGGTTTGGAGATTGACGGGTTGAGAGGCACAGGCATTGAGCAGAAGCAAGGTCACACAAAAACCGATGGGTTTGATTGGGCTGTTCATTAGAAAAATCCTCCGTTAAATGTGACATCGTTGGCCGGTTCAGTGGTACTGGAACCGCTTGAATTGAGTTCATTTGTCGTAATGACGTTGATAATCAGGCTGGCTTTGAGTTCTGTTCCAGACAAACGCACACCAATTTCGCTAAAACCGATCTCAGTCAAGGCCGTGACCTTTCCGCTGGGATCAACACTAAAGTCTTGGGGACGACTGCTGCTCCAGACCAAACCAGCCTGTTCAGGCACGATTTGTCCCTTTGCATCGAACAATTCCACCTGCAATTTGAGGCTTTCGCCCTTGGCACTTAAAAATCGCGAAGCTGCGTTCAGGCGTAGATTGGCCACTGATGACTGTGCATTTCCCTGGGCCGGTTGAGTACCTGTGCCATTGGGCTGTGTTGAACCACCTGGGCTGCTGGGCCCAACAGGGGCAGTCGAAGCGGGGGCTTTTCCCTCTGTTGGTGGGGGCTGCAAAGCCGGATTCTGATTGGATTGGGTTGGGCTGTTCTGATTGACAGCAGCGGGTAATGAAGCAGGGGGATTACAGGCAGTGAGACCCGTTGAAAAAAATAAAATTGACACAAGTGAAAAGAATCGATTCACGGTTATATCCTCAATGGTGGGCAGATATGGGGTTTAAAATGGGGTGTTTATATACCCAGACGATCAAAACATTTTCAGGCATTATGGCTTGCTGAAAAACGCCTGTCCAACAACTTTTATAAAATTAATATCAAATCAAAGTTGTGTTGGACTCCGCTTTGAGTGCTTGGAGTAAAGCGAGCACCAGTGGGAGATGAGCCCTGGATTTTAACCAAGTCAGCCAGAGATAAACATCCCGTTCAAAGGGCGGAGTGGCCACAATCTGCAAAGAGCCACTTTCGAGTTCTTTTTGGATCGCATTTTGCGGGACAAACAACGCTCCATTCCCCAAACAAGCCAGTTGAATCGCTGATTGCAGGTCTGTTTCTGTCACCACCTTGCGGGGAAATTCCGAAGGCCAACTGAGTAAATCCCCCATGGGAGCGGGGGCTGACACAGCCAAATAATGCCAGTCATCCCATTCAAACTCGGCCTGCATTTCTTTGGCCACAATCACCAGCGGGCTTTGGCCAAAGGCCCTCAGTTGCAGGCCCTTGGCCAGTGGTTTACAAGGCAATAGCGCCAAGTCCAATTGATTGTTTTGGAGTCGATTTTCTGCTTCTTGGGCACTCAAATTCAATTGCAATTGCAGGGTTAAATTGGGATGTTTTTGCAAAAACGATTTTAGCAAGAGCCAGGTCTCTGCATCCAAATAACTGGGCGCTGAGAGTCGGATCTGCCCAGCCAATTGGCTGCTTCCAATTTGCATGATCTGCTTTTCGAGGGCATTGCTCTTTTCCAATAGAACAAAAGCCTCTTCTAATAGCTTTTGTCCCTCTCCCGTCAAGGTCCAGGGTCTTCTTTTTATCAATTTCACAGCCAACTCGGACTCCAGTTGGGAAAGACTTTTGCTCAAGGCCTGCTGGGTTTTTGAAAGGCGTTTGGCCGCTTCTGTTAAATTTTGACTCTGGGCCAAGACGACAAATTCATACAGTGTTTTCAAGCTCAGGAGTTCCATCAGGGGAAGGCACTTTCAATAAAAGTCTCAGCACAGCTTTTGACGTTCGGATCACTTTGATGTTCGGACCAAAGCAGATAAGGGGTCAAAACATGGCTCACGGAGGGCTCACAGATCTGCACCAATGTGCCGTTTTGCAAATGCTTTCTCACCAGCCATTCGGGAACGTACAACGCACATAAGTCACTTAGCGCCAATTCAAGCAATCCAGAAAAATGACTCTCTGGGGTCTGAATCAAGGGATAACTTTCATGTTCCCATGGCTTAAAATGTCCCTGATGCACATATGGCGTCGCATAATGCCAAACGTCCCAAGCGCGGTTTTGGTCTGGCGAAGCCACGACCATATACGGGTTGGGGGTGCCACTCAAGCAGTTTATCCCCTGCAAAAGGGGCTCTCGCCAATCCAGAGCAAAATCCAAACGCCCCTCTTGCAGTGCTTTTTCCATGTCCCACAGACTCTCAAACTGTTCCAAACAAATATGTTTATCCGGGTATTGGTTAATTAGAATTGTGAAAAAAGGCAATAACAATTGCTGTATCCAATCGCTGCAACTGCCTAACCGAATAGATTGAGTGGGATTGAATGGCTGAAGGGAGAGGGCCGAACGGATCCGCTGCAATTCAGAGATAATATTGAGCGCTTCACGCATAAATTCTTGGCCCAGCGGAGTCAGGTCTGCACAGGGGCTTTGTCCGATCAGCAATTGCGCCCCCAAATGCTTTTCAAGTTGATCAAGCACCCTTTGTAGCGATACGGGGCTGATTTTTAGCTTTTGAGCGGCTCTGTTGAGATTTCCATTTTGGCAATAAACAATAAAATAATACAGCCAAAAGGTCTTTATCCCAGGTTTTCTGAGGTAAATTCCATCTTCTTTTCCTGAATGTTTTAAATGAGAGGATAACGATTTGTATTGAGAACGCAGCTTGGACATCAATCAAAAAAACTTTCTACTTAAAACCATGGGTAATTGCAATTTTACGGTGGAACATAAAATGGGGGTGTGATCAGAAATAAGGGAAAGCAAAAGAGCGATTTATCTCAGCTCAATTTTTTGCAGCTGAGAATAATCCTGAAAAAACATTAACACTATAAGACCGAAAACAAAAGTAAACTTGAGCGTGTCAATGTAAAATTTTTGTCATTTTACAGGGACTCAATTTACAGGGACTCAATCGAAGTCAGGGATTTGGATATCAACTGGATCCACTGGGTCAGCGGGCTGACAGGGCGGGGGGCTCGGGGGGGCTGTGCCTGGGCATTGTCCATCGGGTGGATTGTTGTGCTGAGCCGCATATTGCAAGCGATTGTATTCATTTTCAAATGCCGCGCCCAATTCAGGCGCCCGCTCGACGATCAAGAAGCTTTCGTTATTGCTTTTCTCGGCATTTTTAGAGAAATTATACGAGCCGGTGATCACGGTCTCTCCGTCAATAATCATGACTTTGTTGTGCAACAAGGCCTCGTTGCCATCAATAAAGACCTGCATACCTGTGCGTTTGAGGGGCCAATAGAGGGAGTACTGCCCTTTGCTCAGGCAGCGATCAAAGACGCCGCGCACATCCAGACCCGCTTGCTGTTTGCCGCTGAGAATTTCACCAATTTGGGGATCCGTTAGGGAAAAAGTCAAAAAGTGGATGCTCTTGCGGGCATTTTGTAAAGCTGCCAAAACGGCCTCTTGCCCGCCTCCACGCGGGGAGAAATAGGTTTTAACTGCCGCGCCTTGGATATCCACAATGGGGTTGAGCACAGCACGGGGAGGCCCAAAATTCTTTTGATTAAACAATTGCTCAAATTCGGAGGTATAATTGGCCGCCAAGGGGGCCGAAATCAGGGTTAAAGCGGTATTGTTGTGGCGAAAGAGACTGCTGTTGGTCAAATTGGTTGAGCCCATCCAGACCCGCATGCGGTCGGCCACCATAAATTTGTGGTGCATCAGGCCTGAGCGCTGGTCGGAGACAATCGGAATACCGGCGTTGAGCAAATCCTGTAAGACTTTGCGCATTTGTCCATTGGGCTGGGGACAGGGGTTGGCATCTTCTCCCATATTATCGCTTTCCGTCACCAAACGCACGTTGACCCCGCGCTGTTTGGCGCGAATCAAGGCCTGCACCATCATCGGCTCGCGGATATCGTAAAAGGCGCCATCGAGGGTCGCTTGGGCGGAATTGATCAGATTGAGCAATTCTTGGGCCGGGCCTTGGGCATCGGCCCTTGCCAAAGGTTCGTTCTCAGCCACCGTGGGCAAATAGGCTTTGACAAAACTGGGCGTAATAGCGGACGTGTGGCGGTTACGGGAGTTGGCTTGGGCATTTAAAACCGCTGGGATACGCGGATTGGCATTTGATCGCGTGAAAGGCTGACAGGCATTCAAAGCCAGCAGCAGGGCCAATAAACTCAAAGGTAAAGGTGAGTTGGTATTCCGCATAAGGTTATTATAACCCAGTTTTTTTGCTTTCGCATACACGCAAATGTGAATCTATCACATATAATGAAAGGTATCCCCCTCTCTTGGAGTTGAGCAAAATGGTCACTGCACTGTCGTCTCAAATAACCTCCCAAGTGGCAAACCAAGTCGCTGCCACAGCGCCTGGCGTCACGCCACCCCACAATGGCTGGCTGGACTTATTGGCTTTTTTTCTTACCATGGGGCTTGTCGCGATCTTTACCTGGCTGCTCACAGGGCGTTATCGCACCCAACACATCCAAGAACCCTTAATTCTCTCCCATCCCGAACTCAGTCCAGCCATGCCTTTGCGCTCAGAAGAAAAAGCCGCCAGCGAAGAAATTGAACTCTGGCGCTCTCGGCTGGAATATCTCTATCTGGATGTGCCCGCAGTGGACCCCCGGGGACCCGAAAAAATAGAGCCTTCTGACTAATTTTTGCTCAGGCAAACGTGCGTTAGCCGTTGCTCAGCTCAAAGACCTTGCCTTTGTCACTGATCCAGGCTCCCGTTTTATTGAGACCATAAATGGCATATCTGCCATAATTGGAGCCTGGCACCGTCCGACGGTAAATCACCTGCCCCAGACAGGCGGCACCTCCAGGCCCCCCAAAGACCCCTGTATCTGTGGTTGAAGCAGGGGTCGCTGTGCCGCCTGCGACCACTTCGGCCAAGCGCAGGCAATTGGTGTCGTTCTGCAAAGAGACCGTTACACCCGTGAAGGGATTTGAATAATCCTTGGTATAGTCTTGGGCCACGGCTTCGGTCTGAATTGAGACATAAGAATTGGGGTATTGGCCGCCCCAATCCACACCATAGGTCTCAATCATCGTTTGAAAGGTGTGCATATTCGACTTAACACTCGAAATTTTGGCTCGGTCTTGGGCGCCAATAAAATTGGGCAGGGCAATTGCCACCAAAATCCCAATAATCACAATCACAACCATCAACTCAATCAGCGTAAATCCACGCTGGGGCGTGCGTTTATTCATATAAGTCAGATCCATCCCTAGCTTAGCATTTTGAATACATCCGGTGTATTCTTATGCGTTGTATTTCCCAGTTCTTGGGATCTGCAAACGCCCAGGGTTGTATATGAGTGAAATAGTTGAAATTGGTCTTAATCTTTAAATAGGTTTTCCACTTTGATCTCTTCGACCTCTCCCAATGTTTGTAAGGCCTTGAGGTCGATCTTGGTCTTGTCTCCAACCACTGTAAAGGTCAAGGGTTGGCTGGCAACCTTTTGGTTGAGATAGTCAAATAGCTGATCGAGTGTGAGCTTGGGCAAACGGCTGAACTCTTCGGGCCGGGGATCTTTGTCCAGCCCCAAGTCTGACCAATACTGAAAACGGCCCAAAACGCCTGTATAGTCGATCACTTCAGAGCGGTAGCGGTTTTCCAGGGCCCGCATCGCACGTTCAAAATGGCTTGCAGATTTGGGTGGGGATTTCATCAACGAAACAAAGAGCTTGAGTGCTTCAACGGTCTTATCGGCCTGGGTGCCAATATACCCCATCATTTGGTCTTGATCCCCCAGGCGGCTGCCCTGAAGATAATAAGACCAAGTCGAATAGGCCAGGGCCCGCGCCTCTCGCACTTCTTGAAACATGACCGCTCCCATGCCACCATCCATATACTCATTGTAGAAGCTGTTCAGCAGCATTTCTTCGGGTTTGACACTCTGACCCGGTACAACAAGATCAATCTGGCTCTGAACACTGGGGTTGTCGAGGAAATAGATTTTGACAGCTTGGCTGTTGCGGTTGATCAAGGCCAATTCTGGCGCTTGGCGGGGATTGAGCAGGGGCACCGTGATTTGGGTCGGTTGGTGGTGGGTGTGCAGGAGCTTTTCGACCTGGTCACGGGGCAATTGGCCCGTATAATAGAGCTTAAAATTCTGCTTGCGCAATTGATCTTTAAAGCTGCTGTAACTCAGACTGTTGAGCTTTTTCAGCTCTGCTGCTGAGGGCCGATCGAGAAAACCGGATTTTTCGCCGTAGCGGATATAGTTACGCAGGGCCTGGCGCAGGGTTTTGGGGTCTTTTTTCTCGTCAGCACGGTCACTGAGCAGGTTTTGTAATTTAGCTTGAAAGCGTTCCTCATCGAGTTGAGCGTTCCACAACACCGCTTCGCCCAGCTTGAGTGCGGGTTCAAACTGGCTGTCGAGGCCCTGGAGACGCATCAAAAAGCCGTAGTCGCCACAGCTGAAGCTGGCTTTGACGCCCATTTCAAAAAAGCGCCGGGCCACATCTGCGGCTTTGTCTTTGCCCGTTCCAGCAAAATTCAGTTCGTCCATGACTGTGCAAAAACCGGGCTGGTGTTTGTCGCCATAGTCATAAGAGACCGTAAAGTCAAAGAGGTCATTATTGGGATTGATTGCGGTGTGAAAGAGCACCCCGGGTGCAAATGCCGTGATTTTGAAGTCTTTGTTGTAATCCACCCATCGGGGTTGGATGGGCGCAGGGTTCACATTTTCGACGGCTTGGGCAAAAGCGCTGCGTTGATTCGGGCTCAGGCTCATTTTTCCCAATTCGGGTTTTTCGATCTTGGGAAAGCTGTATTCTTTGTCGTGGCGATAACCCGCAACGTAGTGATTGCCAAAGTATTTTTGAGCGGCTGAAACCACCTGGGCCTTGGAAATTTTTTTGAACCGGGCGGGTGCCGAAAGCAGGTATTCCAGCGATTGACCTTTTAAAAAGCTCTCGGAGATCAAGGCTGCGCGGCCCTGGTTGCTTTCGAGACGGCGTTTAAGGGCGATTTCGAAGTCGAGGGCAATGCCCTGCAGGTGTTTCTCATCAAATTTGCCCTGTTTGACTTTTTCCAATTCTTGCAACAACAGTTTTTCAGCTTCTGCCAAACTCTGCCCTTCACGGGGGATGGCATAGAGGTGTTCGGAGCCATAGTCGCGGTTGCTCCAAGGCGAAGAACCTGCTGCCCGCAATTGCTGGGTTTGTACCAGATTGAGTTTGATCAGGCCAAAGTCTCCCGAGTCGAGCAACATGTCGATCAGGGTTAAGGTATCGTGGTCGGGATGGCCATAAGGCACCGTCGGAAAGGCCAGCATGACCTTTTCTTCGCCTTTGTAATTGACGTCTATCTGTTCCCGCTGGCGCAAAGGGGCTTCTTTGGCTACCTGAAAAGGCGGCACCGGGCGCTTCTGCCAGACCCCGAAATATTTCTCAACCAGCTTGCGCGTGGCAGCGAGGTCAATATCCCCCGAGATCACCAGGGCCATGTTATTGGGTACGTAATACTGGTTATAAAAGGCGTACATTTTTTGCAATGAGGGATTTTTGAGATGCTCCACGGTGCCCAAAGTGGTTTGCTGCCCATAGGGGTGCTTTTTGTAAAGCTGGGCCGCCACGGCTTCCCAGAGTAAATCGTCTTTGTCGTCCATGGAGATGTTTTTTTCTTCGTAAACGGTCTCTAACTCGGATTGAAAGAGACGAAAGACGGGGTCTTTGAAGCGCTCACTCTCGACTTTGGCCCATTGTTCGAGGCGGTTGCTGGGCATATCCACCAAATACACAGTTTCTTCGTTGGAGGTATAGGCATTGAGGCCCTCAGCCCCGAGGCGGGCATAGATGCTGTCGAGTTCTCCTGGTATGGCATATTGGCTGGCTTCTACGGTCAAGGCATTGATCTGTTTGAGCAATTCTTTGCGCTGGGCCGGGTCTTTGCTCTGAAAATGCTGCTCATACAGGGCCGTAATTTTGTCGAGCAGGGCTTTTTCTTTGGCAAAGTTCTGAGTGCCCATTTCGTCGCTGCCTTTAAACAGCATATGTTCCAGATAATGGGCAATGCCTGTGGCATCAGCGGGGTCTTGTTTGCTGCCAGCGTTGATCACGACCTGGGCATAAAATCGCGGTTTGGCAGGATTGCGGCTGAGATAGACCCTGAGGCCATTGGGCAAAGTAAACTGTTCGACCGGCAGGGTTGCAGCAGGGGATTTTGCTGTGGATTGATTGGCAGGAGCGGCCTGGGCGGGGGGGCTGAATAAGAGCGGAGCGGCGGTCAGGAACAGGCTGGTGGCCAAAAGTGAGGGGAGCAAATGCTTCATGGGGGCAGGTTTCCTTGATTTCGTGTGTTGCTTTCATTTTAGGCGAGGTGGGAGGTGAGGGGAAGGGGAGAGACTTGAGCTTTACCCAAAGCGACTTTGTTTGATTCAATGGAATAATACCAAAGCAAAACCCTCAGGAGGATTCGATGGCCTTTCCCCTCGGCACCCGTGCCACTGCTCCCGGCCTGCAATTGATCAAACAATGGGAAGGCTTTCGTGCAAACGCCTATCCCGACCCTCTAAACGGCTGGACTGTCGCCACCATTGGCTATGGCACCACGGTCTACAGCGATGGCCGCCGGGTCTCCCGAGGAGACAGCTTAACAGAGGCCCAAGCCACCCAAGAGCTGGAACACTATGTCTTAAAACGCATTCACCCAGCTCTGCAAAAAATACCCTTTGTTGCTGAAATGACAGAGCCCATGCTGGGGGCGCTTGAGAGCTTTGCCTATAATCTGGGGGAGGGCTTTTATGGTGGCGCACATTTTCAGACGATCTCACGCAAACTGCGCGAAAAAGACTGGGCCAATCTGCGCCAAGCCCTGTTGCTCTATGTCAACCCTGGCTCACGTGTCGAAGTGGGGCTGCGCAACCGCCGCAACGCCGAGGCCACACTTTGGGAAACGGGTCTGCTTGAATCCGGTATAATGTAGCAACTTGAGACAGGAACAATCCACGAACAATTTATGTACACAATCTACGGTATCAAAAACTGCTCCACGATGAAAAAAGCCTTTGCTTATCTTGAGCAACTGGGTCTGACGTATACCTTTGTGGACTATGCCAAACAAAAACCCAATTTGCAAGATCTTGAACGTTGGCGTGAGGTATTTGGGGAGTGGCCTGTCAACAAAGCGGGCACCACCTTTCGCAAATTTAAGCAGGCCTATGAATCGGCTTCTCCGGCAGAACAAGCCCAACTTTTATTGGCAAACCCCTCGGCGATCAAACGCCCCATTTTGGAAGGGGAAGGTCTCTTGGTTAAAGGCTTTGATCCCGAAAAATGGCCTTCTGGTGCAGTTTAAATGCCCCGTCTGTGGCCTGCCTTTGGTGCCACAGACGCGAAGTTTACACTGCGAGAAAAACCACAGTTTTGACCAGGCGCGCAGTGGCTATGTCAATCTCTTATTGGCCCAACACAAACAGAGCCGCCAGCCTGGCGATGCCGATGAAATGGTTTTGGCCCGGCAACGTTTTTTAGAGCACGGTTATTATCTGGCTTTGGCCCAAGGCCTGGAACAGATTTTAATTCCGATTTTGCAAAATAGACCTTCAGCACAGGGCTTTCAACTTTTGGATTTGGGCTGTGGCGAAGGTTATTATCTCCAACAACTCAGCCAAATGCTGTCCAAAACAGACACCTCGCTGCAAATGGCAGGCATCGACATTTCCAAAAAGGCCATTCATGAACATGCCAAACGCAGATTGGGTGTGCAATTGGCCGTGGCCAGCGCCAAAGACCTGCCCTATTTTGATCGCCAATTTGATCTGCTGCTCTCCATTTTTTCACCGGTCTATTTAGAAGAGGCAGCAAGGGTCTTAAAAGAGGATGGCATTTTCATTATGGTTGGACCTGGCAAAACCCATTTAAAAGGCTTGATGCAGGCTATTTACACAGAGGTTTTTGAACACCGGGGCAATTATGCAGATTTGGCACAATCCCCGCTGTTTCAGTGGCAAGACACCCGTGAAATCTTCCAGGAGATCAGTGTAGCGGGTTCAGATATTCTCGATCTCTTAACCATGACTCCCTATTATTGGCATACACCCCCAGAACAAAAATTGCATTTAGCAACAATGTCCGAATTGAAAACCCCCATTCATTTCCAAATCCAAACCTATTTAAAAGTAAAACAGCAAGATCCTAAGTGATCTTGCTGTTTAAGCTCAAAATAGACAATCAAATGCGGGTGTCAAATCTATTTAAAGTTGACGCCCAAAACGCTTTTTCCGCAAGCAACGGCGGCATTTTCTCCGACTTTTTTCTCAGACAGCATCTTTTTTGCATCTTCTTTGCTGGTGGCATGCAGGGTTTTCAGATCTGGAAAAACCGCTTTCCAGCCTTTCACATTTTCATCACCAAAGCATCCGCAAAATTCAGCTTTTTTATCTGCTTTTTTGACCATTTCAAGTGCTTTGCCCATGTTTGCATCAGCAGAACAGGCATCTGAAAAAGTTTTGGCCAGTGTTTTTTCAATTTCGGGGGTCCAACCTTCAGCCGCTTTTAACGATTCTTGCTCATCTGCCACATCTTCTTCTTCAAAGGCATCTTCATCGACATCGACTTCTTCTTCGGCAGAACTGGTGGTTTCTTCCGTCTTTTCGGTTGACTTGGTTTCCATATCTGCTGCGGGTTTTTCAGTTGTGGTGTTTGTATTCTCTGTGGGTTTTTCTTCAGCAGGGCTGCAGGCATTCAGAGAAACGGTTAAAAATAAACAGAATATGAGTGAAACAATTTTTTTATTCGGCATTTTACTAAGTTAGACTCCTGATTACAGTTATAATGGTTGAAATGAATACGAAGACTCACGCAGAGAATGTTAGCGTTTATTTCGAGACCTGTCTAGTCTCCTCACTTGTCTGTTCAAAAAATAAGTGGCGAAGTCCCACAGCTGAAAAAATCTATAAAACAGGCCCATGATTCAGGTAAAATCTGCAGGAATATCCAAATCTGCAATGCGAAAAATATCAAATAAAGATATTATCTGGGCAGTAATTATCTTTGTTATGGAAAGTAAACACAAAGAACGTATTTTATCTGAATTTAGAAATTTAATCTCAAATAAAACAATATATATTTTAAAAATTCCAGATAAATTTTGCTATATGGATCACATCTTGATTGAAAAAATAAAGGCGGCTGTCGATCCGATTTTGACCTCTGTGCTTAACCGACCCCCACAAGAATGATCCCCTCAGCCAAAACAAACTTAACGACCCAATGTTATAATACCCTTCAAATCTGAGCACACCAGAAGAGGTATTTCCCCATGTCTGAATTCTCCACGGCTGAGACGGACTCCCCTTCTGTCAGCCTGTTTGCGGCTGTCACCACTGATCCGATTCAGCACTTAAACCCCAAAACGCCTTTTACTGTTGGGCCAGATATGCCCATTGCAGAGGCTGTTCAGTTGATGCAGGAGAAGCGCATTGGCGCCCTTTTAATTGAAGCTGACAACAAGCTGATGGGGATCGTGACCGAAAGGGATATGTTGTTTAAAGTCTTGGGAAAAGGGGTAGATATTTACAGCACAGCTGTCAGAGAGATCATGACCCCAAATCCTGAGAGCTTGACCCCAGAGGACCAAATTCTCTATGCCTTAAACCGCATGACCATTGGCGGGTATCGCCATATTCCGCTGACGGACATCGATGGGCATCTAACGGGCATTATTTCAGTCAAAGACATTGTTGAATATTTGGTCGGCTTGGTGGAACAGGCTGTTTTGGCCAACAGTGATTTTGCTTAAACAACCAATTTGAGGAGATCTTTGTTTGAATGTTAAATAATATTACGGGAGCAGCTCGCTCCATCTTGCCGATGCAACCTTCCCCAGCCGCGCCTGCGGCTCCAAGTGCAGCCCCAGCAGCTCCTACCACCGATGGCCCCCCCACACCCAATGCAATTATTTTTGAGACCGTTATCAATCCTGCCCAAGATGTGGTCAATCAGGCTGTTCCAGATGTCGGCCAGGTGCTGCGCAATGGGGTGACGGAGGGGCTAAAAGGTCTGACCGACGTGGCTGCTAACATTCAGGAATTGGCTCAAAGTGCTTTTGGGACGGGCCCCGAAGGCATTCTCAACAATCTCAGTTCGATGGCCAGTCAGTTCATTCAGAATCCCACGGCGATGATCAACCAAACCATTGATGAAGATGGCAAGGCCTCCAATATGATCGATCAAATTGGCAACCTTATGCAACAAGGGGCATCTGTCATCCATGATTCAGATTTTGGCCAAGCCCTGGGTAATTTACCTGAGTTGGCGGGTCGTGGTGTGGAGCAAGGGATTGCTGCCATAGAAAACGTCTTTCGACCGGGTCAAAATACGATTACCCATGGCGGGGCGGATCTTTCAGGGATCAATCCCACCCAGGCTGCTAGCCAGGCCCATCGCCCTGAACACACCGAGCCTGCAGGGGATGCACACGCGATCCAGGGAACTCCTGAGGCCGCTCCTGAGGCCGCTCCTCTGCCCCAATCACCGCCCTTACCGACCTCTCGACCAGAAACCCAGGGAGAAGACCTGCTCGGGGCTGTCAACGGGGAGGTTCAGTCGGTGGCTGGACCTGCCCTCAGTGCACCTGTTGAAGCAGTTCAAGCTTTGAGTGAGGGGCCTCTGGGTGACGCTGCTTCCAATTTGGCTGCCCAAGCCAGTGCACAGATGCAAGGCGTATTACAGGCCGCTTTGCCGGGCAATCCCGTCCAGGCTGTGATGCAGACCTTTGAAGCCGCCCGGCCCAAGGGAATCTAATTTCAAGGGAATCTAATTTCGAAAACGGAAATGTGGTTTTAGCGTTTGCGGAAACGTTCCTGCAGACGCTGAACCAAAGCCGAACTTGGATCTTGCGAGCGGGCATAATCAAGATACTCCAACAAGAGCAGCGGTTTGCCACAGGCAAAGAGCAAGAGGCCCATCAGGGCATAATCTTCAGCCCTGACTTCAGTGCTTTCCAAAACCTGATTCAGGCTGTGAATGGCATCTCCCCAGCTTGAAGGGCTGGGTTGAAAAGTAAAATCTTGCAGTAGTTTGAGAGGGACATAGTCTGTCGCAAAATCCCCTGGGTGTTTGATCAAGGGGGGCAATTTTATTGCCAACTCTGCCAAATTGAGTTGCGCGTTTTGCAAAGTGCTCATGGCAATCGCTGGGGCTGGCTTGCGCGCATGTTTAGGCGGCGCAGGGGCTTGGGTGGGTGCTGTATTCCCTGCTGACGTTGCCGCAATCGGGGCCGTTTTTCCGGAGTCGGGCATTTTTAAAAATCCGACCCGTTGCAAGACATAGCTCGCTTCTTCCAGGTCACTCTGCAAGGCCTGGGCAAAACCTATGTATTCTTGAGCCAGTAAGGGCTTGCCCATCGCAAAGAAAATCGCACTCAAAAGAGCATAAACTTCGGCTGCTTGCTCTTGACGGGTCAGAGCCATTAATAGCCGATCCGCCGCTGCCAAGAGGGTGTTTCGCACTGGATTCATGCAAAAATCACAGAGCAGCTCGCGGGCTTCCAAATAAAGACTGGGGGCTTTTTGATGCATGTGTGTCGGCAAGAGTAAACGCAGGCTCTCTGCGACCTGATCAATCGGCAAAGTGGTGGTCGCAAGTAAACGGGAGACCCCTTGTAATACGGGTTTCTTGGCACTGGTTTTGAGGCTCAGCCGTTGACGGCTGAACGTGACCAGTAAGTCTTTCAAGCGGGCGGTGTGAGGCTGGTCTTTGGCCAGGGAATCGGCAAAATCCATATACTCTACCGCCAAAAGGGGCTTGCGGTAGCTGTAGAAAATGCTGGCAAGCAATCCATAAATGGAGGCTTCCTCTGCCTGACTGCCGCCCACACTGAGGGTATTGAGCAACTCTTTGACGATCGACAGCATTTTTTGTTTGTCGGGATTGAGACAAAAGGTGTGCAAGCCCAAGGTAATTTTTTCAACAGGGTTGATGGGCATGAGAAACCACAAACGTTCGGCCAGTGCGCCCAAATGGGGATCGGGTAATTTTTGCAAAAGGGGCTTGATACCTGCCGTAGATGGTTCAGGCGGCATTTCTGCCTTGCGCTGACGTCGCAATTTATTAAAGCGCTCCACCGTGTTGTCCAGCAAATCCTGGCACACGGAGACTTGTTGGGTCAAGGCGGTATAGGCATTTTCGACCAGCGATAAATCATAGCCCTGGGTGTCAAGGTAGTCGATATTATCGGCCAGATAATCACATTGATCGAGTATCGCTTCGAGATGCTCTGAGACAGGGGGAATTTCCTGAGCGTCTTGCAATTGCTCAATCTGCCCTTTGCTGTGGACCACCTCTTTGCTCAATTCTTGGATTCGCTCAAGCAATTCGGAGAGGCTCATGGCCACGCCAATGGCCTCACGGTATCTGCGCAAATTGGCTTCAAAAGGAGTGTATAGCTTGCGTAAATCGTCAATATTTCGATGTTTCTCAAGCCAGGCAAATTGCTTTTCAATTTGTTCTGCATTTTGTTGGAAGATTTGCAGGGCCATGTTCATTTCATGCAAAGCCGCATTGTCGAGTGAGGGCTCTGGGGCTTTCAGCTCCATGACATGTTTGACCTGAGCAATTAAAAAGGTTTGCAATTTGGTGTACATCTGCTGGATATTCTGAGCTGTGGCTTCCAGTTCCTGTGCCTCAGAATGCCCCAATTCCGGGGGGCGCTGTTTTTTTAGCTCGGCTTTTTTTTCCTGCTCGGTGAGTGTATTCAGCCAGTTGAGGACGACTTCACTCTGGGGCTCAAGATTTTTGGCGGCTTTGGCGTATTTCCAGGCGTTGGGATAATTGTTAACGAGTGAGAATAAATAGCTCAGAGCCAAATAGGGGCGCACATCGTTGCGATTGTGGCGCATGGCTTGAATAAATTCATTGCAGGCCTGTTCGAGCAAGCTGAGATTCTGAAAGCGCTGTTTAAAAGCGGTATCTAAAATTTGAAAGCCCATCCGATAGTGTCGGTCTGCATCCTGTTGGCGTTTTTTGCTAAGCGCAGAAAGTTGATCGTTGGCTTGGGTGATTTCTTGGAATAAGTGCATGTGCATGGTTTTTAAGATGCTCATTCGTAGAGGTTTTTTCGATTGAGTAAGGCTATATTAGCATCATTTCTACTTTGATGACAGGTCAAACTTGCTTTCGCTAAATTGTTGTGATTCAATACACATTAATAGAAAAGATCCTGAATTAAAACTGCTTTTCTGCTTATTCTTGACGCGTTTTGATGGGTATCTTAAAAGATCGGAAAGAGGAATCAACTTTATGGGAATGATCAATAACAATCCGCTGGCTCCATTTCAGAAAGTCGCAGAAACGTTAACAGCACCGGTCCGTGAAGGGGTGGAAAGTGTTTTGCCTCCCATTGCCCCCAGCTCATCGGCAGAAGCCCAAACTGTTTTTGCTCAAAACCAGATGCTGGCCCCCATTGCAGATTTGGCTACAGGGGCCCAAGAGGCTTTTGCTGGCCCTTTGGACGCAGCCAATCCTGCAGATATTATCGAAAATGCCGCAGGTGGTTTACCTGAGATGCTCTCGAATGGCTTAGGTTCTCTGCCAGGAATGGCCCAGCAGGCCATTCAACAGGTGGGCAATGTCGCTGGCATGGGACAAAATCTCTTGGCCCCGGTCACAGATATCGCAAACAATATTTTGGGGCCAACAGGGCTTGGGGATATGATCAACAATACCCTTGGCGGAAATGCGACGGGTGCAGTTGGCAATATCACAGATATTGCTGGTCTGTTGCCGATTGGAGAATTAACAGAAGGTCTTTCCCAAATCCCTGAAATGGTCGGTGAGGCGGTTGGCAAATTAACCCAAGGCGATGTCATGGGTGCGGCTGAAAGTGTGATTGGGAACGCAATGGAGATTGGTCAGGGTGTCATCCCTGGCATGGTAAATATCCTGCCAGATTTGGCTGGTTCAGCAGGTAATTTGGTTGGCAATGCCGCGCCGATGGTCGCCAATTTGGCTGATATGGCTGGCGAAGTTTTACCTGGAATCCTGGAAACCATCGCCCCTATGGCTGATGCCATTGGGGGTGGCGAAGAAGTCGTCAAAGCGCTGGGTGAGATCACGGGCGCAGTAACCCCGATTATTTCTCAAGTGGCGAACACCGCTGGACAAGTTGCACCCGTTGTTGGGGATAGCTCTCAAAGTATTTTGGGAGCCATAGTACCCAGTGTCAATCAAATATTGGGTGAGGCTTAGATTCTATGCACAATGGAATCAGTTCTAACTTACCTGGCGTCCCTGCATCAGCTGCATCAGCTGCATCAGCTGCTGCGGCTTCTGTGGCTCCAACTCCGGTCGCGCCACCTGCGGCGGCATCCGCCTCTGCTGCTCCAGTTTCAGTTCCGCTTGAACAACGGGAAGTCAATTTTGCCCAGAATCTGAAATTAAATTCAGTTGAAGATCTGTCCAGTTTGGCCCAAGGAGCACTGAGCAATACCTTGGGTCAGATTCAGATCGGGGATATTTTGGAGCAGGCTTCAGGGGGGCTGCCTGAGGTGTTTTCAGATCTGTATACAGAAACGGTTCCAGATGCTTTGTCTGGGGTCGTTGGCGAACAAGCGGCTGGCCGTATGTCTGAAATGGCCCATATTGCCGTTGATACTGGCATGCTGGAAGTGCCCAAACATTTCGCCAATTCAGCAATAGAAAGCTTTGGCAATGGAAGTATCGAAGCCTTAGAAACGACAATTCAAACCCTGCCAGAAGGCGTTGATTTGGTGTTGGGTCTGATACCTCAAGGCATTGATTCTGTTGGCGATGTTGTCTCTTATGTGCCTGTGGTTGGCGATGTGATTGGTTTGGTTACCGATGCCGTGGGAACAGTGGGTAATCTCTTGCCTGAAGTCATTGACCTTGCTGCCCCTGTCGTCTCAAGTGTTGTTGAAATGGCCGCTCCTGTGGTTGAAGAGGCCACAGAAGCCCTGGGTGCGATTTTGGCTGATCCGACTTCTGCACCCCAAGCCATAATGAAATCGGGTGTTGATTTGATCAGCAAAGAAGTACAAGAAGGGATTGAAGCTGTCACAACCATTGCCCCGGAACTGATTGATTTGGGCATTGAGGCAGCCCCAGAAGGCCTAGAGTGGGCTGGCAATGTGGCTGGTTTTGTCCCCGTTGTGGGAGATGTTGTGAGTACTGCTACCGATGTGATCAGTGCTGTGGCCAATGTTGCTCCAGAAGTCATTGATGTAGCTGCACCAGTGGTATCGGGGGTCATAGAAACCTCAGCAGCGGCAATTGAACCCGTCATGATTCCCGAGTTAATCAATCCAATTGTCGATGGCGG
This sequence comes from Candidatus Blackallbacteria bacterium, assembly GCA_051715345.1. Lineage (GTDB taxonomy): Bacteria > Cyanobacteriota > Sericytochromatia > UBA7694 > UBA7694. The sequence continues at coordinate 61,940 of JBPXJQ010000008.1, read as the reverse complement.
GCTCCAATTGGGGCTGAAAAAAATAGAATACCTGCAAGAAGATTTGGGGCTCAAACAGGCTCCCTAATCGACTCTTTTACGTCAGTTTGACCCACTCCCCTGCTATAATAACTTTAATTTAACCTTTTAATCTTTATACGCAGGGGAGCGGCTTTGTTCATGACTGAAATCTTTCGCCAAGCCTTTGCCCACGCCGCATCAGACAAATTGATTGACAGGCCAGAATTGAATCAATTGCGGCAGCTCAAAAACGAACTGCAAAAGTCTGCCCCTGGTTCTGAGCCTGCGCGTGTCGCAGCCCGGACTTTGCAAAGCCTCGACAGCTACAAAGGTACCACCCGCGTGAATCAGCCCATTGCCCAGGCCGATGGAAAGCCCCTGTATTATGATTTTAAATTCACGCCGACCTATGGCGAAAATGAACTTGTGCCAGGCAAAACCCCGCTCGAAATAGTCTCTCACCTCTCCCAAGGCGACGAACTGGCTGAAACCAAACAAGACAATGTGCGTTGTGCTGCCGCCACCGTCTTCAATGCCTATTTGTTGCTCGGGGGCAAATTTGAAGACCTGCCAGCCCAATTGGGACTTAAATTGGAGAGCCGTGATTTGACTTACGGCAACGCCCACCGGGTTCAAGAGGCGATTTATCTCAAGGCCAATGTGAATGGCGGAGACGGATTAAATATCTCCGACAGCAATCGCTACGACTTTCAAACCGGCAGGATCACCCGGCCCGAAGTGGTTGGAGAGAGCCGCATTGCCGCCAATTTATTGGGACTCAAAACCCACGCCCTGATGGGCCCGACCCGCGAAAAAATGACCGAGCGAGAACCTGCGGTTAAGGCCTATTTGGCTCAAAATCCGAAGGCGGTTTTTTATCTCACCGTTCAAGGCGGGCCTCCCGTCCGGGCCCCTCAAGACTACGAAAAGTACAATCATGCTGTCACGCTCTATCACGAAAAAGGCCAGTTTTACCTGCTCGATACAGGGGTCAATGACAATGGTGCCGGCCGGGCGATGAAGCGCCTCAACCCAACAGAGGTCAAAGAGCTGCTCTACGACAACAAAGGTTATGTCTTTGGCCTGAGTTTTGCCGAGCCTGCTTCCCAAGCGACAACTGGCGCAACAGGCAAACCCTAAAATGGAATCTCTGCGCCCCCTCAGCCTGTCGAACTCGGCCTCTGCTCTCAGCCCCAGAACCGGAGCGATTGCGGAGTCTAATCCTGAATTGAAACAGGCCGCTTCCCCACCGCTTCAAGTAGACCAATTACAGGCACCCACCGCCCGCAGCCCCATTCAAGCCGTGCTCTCCCTCTGGCAAGATGAACCTGTGGTGATCACCGCTGCGGACAAAGAGGCGGCCCTGGCACTTTTGGAGCGCACCCGCAAAGGCTATCACCCGACTGTGGATGAAATGGGCGCCTACCGCCGCGTGGCCAAAGCCAGTCAAGATTTGCCTGCGGTTGACACCTTGGCCGAGACCGTGCCGGTGATGACTCAGATTTTTGCCCGTCTCGACCGCGACAAGAGCGGATTCTTGGCGGATTCAGAAATCAAAGCGGCCCGTCTCAATCCGAGCTTTAAAGGCCGCGAAGCCGTGGCCCTGACCACCTTGCTCAAGTTGAATAAATCGATTCAAAAGCTCTCACTCAACGAGTGGAAACAACAGAGTGGCACCCATCTCAAAGATCTCTCGGCCCTCGGCCGCAGGGCTGCCAAAGACGAACCTTCCAAATGGACGCTCTATGTGGAATCGTATGTCTTTAATCAGGGGATTAAATTGCGACAAATCGATCAGCGCCTTTTTCCCCAAGGCGTTGCCAGTATTCGACCCGATCACATCCAACAGGGCGAATATGGCACCTGTACCATTCTGGCCGCAGCCGCAGCGATGGCGGCCAATCCCGCTGGCAAACAGGCCCTGTTTGAGATGATTTCAGAAAAACCCGACGGCAGTTTTGTCGTCAAGTTTCCAGCTGAAAAAGCAGTGACCGTCAAACGCCCGACGGACGCTGAATTGATTTTACATGCCAGTTCGGGCCCGGATGGCCTCTGGTTGAGTGTCTTGGAAAAGGCCTTTGTCAAACGCATGGAGAGTCAAATGCAAGGGAAATCCGAAGAAGAGGTGGAAAAGGCTGTCAACAGTGGTTATTACCTCAGTGAAGGCATTCGCCTTTTAACCGGTAACAAAGCCCAAGATGGCACTATTCCTGGTACCCCCCTGCCCCAGTTGCGCAGTTTTGTGGCCCAAACACTGGCTGAAAACCGTGTTCTGCTGGTGACCCTGAATCCCGACTCGGCCCAGGCCAAAGACAAGGCTCTGAAAGAAAAAACCAAACGCAACGAAGAGATTTATGCCGATGGCTTGGTGGGTTTACATGCTTATAGCGTGATTGGCTTTGACCCGGCCACAGACACGATTAAACTGCGCAATCCTTGGAACCACACCGAATTGCTTGGCAAAAACGGCAAAGCCGCTGATGGGGTGGATGATGGGGTTTTCTCAGTCAAACTAGACGTCTTTCAACAACTCTTTTCAGACATCGCCTGGCAAACCCGCGACAAGCTCTAAGCGCTCAGAACAAACAAATTAACGTTTGCTGAAGTCAAACCCGCTGACTATTTTGGGAATACCGGGAATGGCCAAATTGCCTTCGATTTTGCCCTTTGAATTCTGGCTGATGCGAATCACCAGATCGCCATTGGGGGTTGACGCTGTGATGGTCTGTACTCGGTTGCCTTTGCTGTTGGTTTCATTGACCTGTAAGTTGCTTTTTCCCGAACCCGCTCCTTTATTGCTGACATTGTCGTGCAATTGATAATGCCATTGGCCTTTGCTGTCCTGAGAGAGTTTGATGCTTAAATTGATTTTTCCGTTGCGCAGGCCAAAATAATCATCAGCCAGGCCGCGCACAAGCCCTGGAATGTTGATCTCTGCCTGGATTTCCAGGTTTTTGCCATCCATTTTTTTGATCTGGCCCTCGCCATTGGCGGAGGCAATGCCATCGAACTCCAGTTTGTCGCCCTGATTGAGTCCCAAGAGCATGACCCCTGTTTGTGGCTTTGGGTCGCTCAAAGACAAAGACGCTGTGGCACGGCCCGACTGGGTCGCTGACGTGCGTTGGTCTTGCGTTGGTTTGGTCGGCGCATTTGTGGGGATTGGAGCAGACTTTGCGGGTGCTGGTGGGGTCGCCGCTGTTCGGGTTGTGGCTGCGGGTGCGGTGTTTCGGCGCGAGGGATCCAATTGCATGACAGGTGCTCCTGAAAGGGTATTGTTGGCTATATCCGTAGCGTCAGCTGCAAACTGACGTTAAGTTTGGGTAAGGGGCTTCGCTTGAGAGGTAAAATCTGCTAGCTTCGCGTATCAAGCTGTCCTCAGGCCTAGCAATGCTGTCCCCAGTTGTAAGGCTCCTTTGTCGCCAACAACTGGAGCAAGGCTCATACTTCGCCAAGGTCTGAGGCAAGCATCTTCGTCTGTCTTGCCCCGTATGGCTCGTGCCTCGCCGACGGTAAAAGCGTCTTCTAAGCCTCAGCTTTGCTGGAGGTGACTTTGATTGAGAGTAAAACCTGCTTGCTTCGCGTAAGCGTCTTCTAAGCATCGCCTTCGGCTCTGCTAGAGACGCTTAATCATGGCGCAGGGCTTGAATCGGGTCCATTTTCGAGGCCCGCCAAGCGGGATAGAGTCCAAAGAAAATCCCAACCACCGAAGAGACGCCAAAAGAGAGCAGAATTGACTCGGGAGAGACAATTGTCTTCCAGCCCGCTGCGGCGGTGATAATCTGGCTGATACCCACTCCCACCCCAATGCCCATCAGGCCACCAATCAAAGAGATCAACAGCGATTCGAGCAAAAAGAAGATCAAAATATCCCCAGGGGTGGCGCCAATGGCGCGGCGGATGCCGATTTGACGGGTACGCTCAGTGACACTTGCCAACATAATATTCATAATCCCGATCCCGCCCACCAACAGCGAGAGCCCGGCAATACAGGCCATAACCAGGTTAAACAGGCGCTGGGTGGCCTGGCTCTGCTCCAATAACTCCGTTGGTACGATAATCTCGGTGTCTTTGATGCCATAGTGGCGGCGTTTGAGAATCTGGTTGACTGCTGTACGGGCCGCATTGAGGTATTCGGGGCCGCTGACCTGCAGGGAGAGTTCGTCGACGACATTGTAGAGCACCTGATTGTGGGGGGTGTTTTCTGCCGGGGTCAGGCTGAATTTTTTCAGGGAGGTGCTGATCGGGATATACACGTCTTTGGCCAAATCACGCGAGCGGATTTGTACGCGCTGTTTGGTGGCCTGCCGGTCTTTGAGTACGCCGACAACTTCAAAACGCATGCCGCCAATATTCAACCATTGGCCAATCGGCTCTTCGGTCAAGAAGAGTTGCCGGGCCAATTCAAAGCTCAAGACACAGACCTTGCGGTAGAGCAGCAAATCGTCGTTGCTGAGAAAACGTCCAGCCTGCAGCCCACCTCCGTTGATGCCCAGATACTCGGGCGTGGTACCGACAATCTGGGTCTCGGGACTCAAATCGCGGTAAGTGACGGGTTTGTCGAGCAGATTTTGGGGGGCAGAAGCCACCACATAAGGCAGAATTTCTTGGATGTACTTGGCATCTTCATACGCCAATCCCACCGAAGGGGTGCGCTCGGCTTGCTGTTTTTGGGTCTCGTTGAGCTCGCGGGCATAGATCCGCACATTGTTGATCCCAAACGCGGCGATCTGTTCAATCATCTCTTGCTCTGCCCCTTTGCCAATCGAGAGCATGGCAATCACTGCAGCCACCCCAAAGATCACCCCGAGCATGGTTAAAAAAGTTCTCAAACGGTGTTGGTAAAGGCTTTTAAAGGCATACCAAAGACTTTCAAGCCAAAAATTCATTTGGCACCTCCTTGCTTGGGAGCGGGGTTTTTCGCATTGTTGGCAGATTCATCAGCTTCTGGATCTTCACTGGCAGGCAGGCGCACCTGTTCTTCGGCGCTGAGTCCTGAGCGAATCACCACCTCTTTGGGGTTGGCTTCTCCCAATTTGACACTGCGCATCTCGCCCGAAGCCAAAAGCACATAGTGGCCGTCGCTCTTGCGGTAAATCGCCTCACGGGGCAGCAAAAGCACCTGTTTGCGCTCTTGCAAAGGCAAACGAATATCCACGCTGGTGCCCGGTTTAAACAGGCCCTCTTGGACCTCTGGCAGAATCTCCAGATCAAAGACCTTGTTCAGACCCTGGGTATTTTTGCGTTTGCTGGGTTCATGGGCCAAGACACCGATGCGGGTGATTTTGCCTTTAAAGCGTTTGCCTTTGAGGCTGGGCAATTCAATCAAGGCGCTTAACCCCACTTTGACTTCGCGGATCAGGGTCTCGTCGAGTTCGCTGCGGATGCGTACCTGGGCCAAATTGGCGACCGACATAAAGGGATTGCCTTCATAGACTTCATCGCCCACGCCCACGCGCTTGAGGCCTTCTTGGGTCCAGCTGCGGTTGATCACCACAGTGCCGTCCATTGGTGCCTTGAGGGAAGATTGGCGGATGCGGGTTTGCAGGCGTTTGACTTTGAGGCTTGTACTCTCGAATTTGGCCTTTTTTTTCTGGCGTTCGAGGGCCAGTTTTTTCAGGCTCAGCTCGCGGCTGCGGCGGGCCCAGACCACCACTTTTTGGGCCAATTCCACTTCCACACGGGCCAATTGTCGGGCCAGCCGGGTGGCGCCCGCGCGGGCCTGTTGATCTTCTGCTTCTGCCACGCGGAAATCCCGCTCGCGGTTGCTGAGTTCCTGTTTGGCCTGTAAGACTTCCAATTGGGTACTTATGCCTCTGCTGGCCAGTTTTTCTTTCAGAGCCAAATTGGATTGGGCCAGTTCCCGCGCTCTGCGGGTCAATTCCAATTGCAGGCGCTTTTTCTCTAACTCTTCGGCCCGTGTACCCGCTTCCAATTCATGAGAGGCCAATACTTTTTGGGCCAATTCAGCCTCGGCCCGCTGAATTTCGGCCCCCAATCGCACCTTTTCGCCAGCCGTGCTGTTGTCGTGTTCTTGCAGGGCGTTTTTGGCTGCATCCAGCTCCAATTGCTGGTCTTCGAGATCTTCTTCTTCGTCTTTAACGTCAAGACGGGCCACTTCTTGACCCTGTTTGATCGGCGCGCCGTCTTCAGCTATTTTTTGCAATTTGGCCGTAAAGGCGGGGGCCAAATAGACCTGGGTCTGGGCTTCGACTTCTCCCACCATTTCAACTTGGCGCACAAAGGTTCCCTGGCGTGCCGAAGTCAAACGCAGGCCTTTTAACTGCGAACTCTGGGGCTGACAGCTCAAGCTGGCGAGCAAGGGGAATGCCACAAGCAGGCTTAGACAGCGGCGGAGGGTGCCCGCTGAGGTCTGGGTTTTAAGTGGAGCCATGGGGTGAGGCCTCCACGGATTTTTCCAGTTCTGCAGGGTTGAGAATCACTTGGTCTCCGGCTTTGAGCCCTTGGCGCACCACTGTTTGACGGGCGTCACTGGGCCCGAGTGTCAGGCTGTGACGCACAGGTTTGCCGTTTTCGAGCACCCAGCAATAACTCTCTTGGCCTGTTTGAATCAAGGCCTGGGAGGGCAAGGTGAGCACCTGATCGAGGGACTCAAAGCGAATTTTGACCTGGGCTGTCATGCCGGGCCGCAAATGGGGATCGGGCTTTTCCAGGCGGATTTCACAGGTCACGCCCTGTAATTCCATTTGATCGTTGCTCAAGGTGCGCCGGGCAATTGGCAAGAGGCGGTGAACTTTGCCTTTGAGTTCCAATCCGGGCCAGGCCTCCAACGTGATCAGAGCCGTTTGCCCCAAATGCACTCGCGGGGCGTCTATTTCGTGTAAATTCAGCCGCACAACCGGCATTTGCAAGTCCATGATTTTGGCCAATTCAATCCCTTCGTTGACCGAATCTCCCGCTTTGACAGGCACCTGTTCTTGGCCCACCTGCAATTTGCCATAGACCAAGGTCCCGGCGGCAGGTGCCCTGAGCACCCCTTTGTTGATCAGGCCCTGGTAATATTTCTGGCGCTCTTGGTAGGTCTTGATTCGGCTCTCAGCAGAACGTTTCATGACATCGGCCACCCTTACCAGCACAGCCCCTTCGCGTTGGGCCTGTTTGACTTCTGCTTTGGCCTTTTGGACTTCGAGATCCTGTTTGCGAAGATCTTGGGTACGGGGGCCCTGTTCGGCAATTTTTAACTCTGCTTCGAGGCGGATTTTTTCTTTTTTCGATTCATCCAATTGCAATTGGGCCTGATCACGCTCCTGGCGCGAGAGATAGCCCAATTCAAACAGGCGGGCCCGCTCGCGCGCTTCGAGTTCGAGGATTTGTTGGCGCTGGGCCAGGGCTTTGAGGCCTTCGCGGATGCGGGTGAGGGCAGCGGGGTCGCGCTCGGTTTTGAGCTGTTTGAGTTTGAGACCCGCAAAGCGGGCCTTGATTCTGGCCTGTTCTTGATTAAACAGGGCCTGTTGCTTGCGAATCTCCCTTTCAAGCAAAGCCAGTTTTTGATCCATCTGGGCCTCGGTCAGGGAAAATTGCGAATTGTCTTTTTCCGTGAGCTGCGAACTGGTGTCCATGCGGCCCAATTCCTGCCCCGCTTTTAAGACGGTGCCTTCGGCCAAAAGTTGGGTCAATTTGCCATCAAAAGGCACACGCAGTGAGACTTCCGAGAGTGAGACAATCTCTCCACTTTCGTGCAAGCCCAGTTCCAATTTCTCTTTTTTAACGGTATGCACCTCCCAGTTCGAAGCTACTTGGGGCTGACAGGCGGGCAACTGAGTCAAAACCAGCGCCAAACCCGTAGACAAAGCCAGAGAAACCCCCAGTGAGAGGCCACATTTTTGCCAAAGTGGCGCAGGGGTCCGAAAATTTAAGCGCGGAATCATAAAGGGCTCTCTCCCAAAAGAATGGCCTCTTTGCCACTGAGTTCCCCCTGGATTGCCGCGCGGTTTTCGCTGCGGGCCAGCACTTTGACCTCTAAGTTGCGAATCTGGCCGCCCTCGCGAATGCGCAATCGGCTGGTTTGGTTACTCTCGACCAAGGTTTCCAGCGGCACTGTCCAGACCTGTTTGAGGGTCTCGATTGCGATCTCCAGATCGACGCGCATTTGGGCCTTGAGCGCTGGGGGGATCTTTTCGGGCGCGATTTCGATCTCAAAATATTTCAGACCCACAGGTTTGCTTTCGTCTTTGTATTTGGCCAGTTTTTCAATCTTTGTGACTGTGCCACTGAAAAACTCACCGGGCAGGCCTGGACTGCTGAGTTTGACCTTTTGTCCCACTTTGAGGTAGGGAATGCGAAATTCATCGATTCGGGCCCGCACGCGCAATTGCGAGGTGCGGGCCACCTGCACCACGGGCAGGCCGTTCCAGACATCCATGCCCACTTTGGGCACCTGATCGCCAAAGAGGCGGGGGTAGAGCACGGTGCCATCAAAAGGGGCGCGCAAATCTGTGCCATTGAGGCGGCTTTGCATGGTATTAAAGCGCCGCTCAAAACCCTGTACCCGGCTGCCCTGGTTGCGGGTCTGGGTGCGCAGCAGCGATTGGCGGGCCTTGCCTTCGAGTTCTGCAATTCTTGTTTCGAGCCCCGCGCTGCGGGTTTTGAGTTCGGCGGCCTGAATTTCGGGTTGGCGGTAGGCATTGCCCTGTTGGGTTTGGGTCAGTTCAGCGGTGTCGCGGGTGGTCTCCAGGGCCAGTAATTCTTGGCGGGCCGCCAGCAATTCTTGTTCGGGCAAATAGCCTTTGTTGTAAAGTTCTTCTTTTTCCTGCAGGGGGTATTGCTCGGCTTTCAATGCGGCAATTTCTTCTTCCATCTGTACCCGCACCCGTTCATCCAAACGGGGGCCTTCGCGGATCAGGTCTTTTTCGAGTTGGCTCAAGCGGCCTGCCCGTTGTTTATCGCGGATACCTGCCTGAATTTTGAGCCGCTCCAAGGGCATCTCGGCCCGCTGTTTCATCAAATTCGCGCGCTCTTCGGTCGAGCGTTCGGTATAACGGCTCATGCGCTCCAAAAAACTGCGCGAATTGATCTTGGCCACAGTCTGGCCTTTTTTGACTTCGGTGCCTTCCGGCAGCAACATTTCCAGGGTGCCCGCCATGCGCTCAGGCACAGTCAGCGTCTCTTGCACCACGGGCTCCAAAACCCCTTCGGCTTTGAGACTGTGGACAAAATCCTGGCGCAGGGGGGTGACTGTGGCTTTTTCGGCCTGTAAATCCCCCTTTTGGCAAGCTGGGAGCAGTGTGCCTGTGCTCAAGACCAGCAGCAACAATGCGCTGTTTAGATATTTTCCCATTGCAGCCCAACGGCCTCCAAGAGTGTGCCTTCAGCCCGTTGAAGTTGATTGATCGCCCGGATATTTTCCACCACGGCATTGACCTCGGCCAAACTTGCGGATTCGAAATCGCTTTGAAATTGCAAGACCTGAAAATTCGTCGTCAGGCCCAGATTGAGCTTTTCGGTTTGGGCCTTGAGTTGTTCTTCGGCCAGGCTTTTGGCCAAACGTGTGGCTTCCACCTGTTGGGCCGTCATTTCGACGTTGCGGCTGGCCATGCGCACATCTCTGAGAATTTGTTGGCGGCTTTCGGCCAAACGGGTTTCTTGCTGCTCCAGGTTTAATTGGGCCTGAGCATAGATGGCCTCAAAGCTATTGCCGATCACAGGCATTTCAAAATTCAGGCCCAATGACCAATAATAATTTTGAAAGCCAAAGAGTTTGCCGAGGGCCCCGCCGAGATTGCCATCGAGGCTTTGCAACCCCGAACTGCCCCGCAAATTGAGCTGGGGCAGCCGGTTTTGCTCAGCAATCTCAGCTTGTATTTGGATATTGTCGCGGGTCAGGTTTTGGCTCAGAAAGTCAGGCCGCTTGGCCAGGGCAGTGTTATAGCTGTTGTCCACCGAAACCGCATAGGCTTTAAACAGGGGCTGATCCGAGGGTTCTAGCTCGCTGTCCCAGCTCAAACGCTGGTCTTTGCCACCGGGATTTAACAGTTGTTTCAGGCGGTCTTGGGTGTTTTCCAAGTTGCGGCGTACATCCAATAAATTGGCGCGGCGGGCGGCAATATTGGCTTCGGTTTGGAGCAGATCAATCCGAGACATAAAACCGGCTTTGACCTTTTCTTGGTTCATGGCCAGCAAATCTTCGAGGATTTTGAGCGAACGCTCCTGCACCATCAGCCGCTGACGAAAGAGCACCAAACTCCAATAGGCGTCTTGGACTTCGGCCACAGTATCAATGGCCTGTCCTTTGAGGGTCAGCTCAGCAGATTTGAGACTGTTTTCGCGCAGGCTAATTTGGCGGGCCCCATTAAAGGTATTGCGCAGCAGGGAGTGATTCAAATTGAGTGAAAATTCGGGGGTAAAGGCCGGATTGACGTCGACCCGCGTGGAGTTGGTATTGAGCACATCGTTTTGCAACGCCAGCCTTAAACTGCCGCCACTGGCCAATTCTTGCTCCAAAAACAGGTTGTAGTTCTGGCGCAATTGTTCCAAGACCGACCCACCTGAAATAAAAGAGGTATTGTTGGGGGAGACGTTTTGGTTGATCCCCGCTTCAGCGCCCAGTTTGAGGCCAAATTGGGCCTTTTGTTGTTCCAATTCTTGCAAACTAATCTTGGGGGCAAAGCGACTGGCCTGTAAGCCCAAATTGGTACGCAGGGCCTGTTCGATACATTCCTGCAAACTCAATTTCAGCGCTTCTGCAGCAGCAGGCCCACTCAAAAGCCCCCAGACCACAAGTCCTCCCAACAGGGAGCGTGAGAATCGGGTGTTCATGTTTCTTCCTCCTCGGGCAATTCCGGCCGCCATGGGGTATTGGGCGTATCGGATTCAATTTTTCCATCTCTGAGTACCACCACCCGTTTGCAACATCTGGCAATATCTGGTTCGTGGGTAATAATGACCAGGGTTGAGCCCTCTTGGTTGAGGTCTTGCAACAGGCGCATGATTTCGTAACTGGTGCGGGTATCCAGAGCACCTGTGGGTTCATCCGCCAATAATAGCGCGGGTTTGCTCACCAGGGCGCGGGCAATGCTGACGCGCTGCTGCTGCCCCCCAGAGAGTTCAATCGGGGTATGCTCTTGGCGCTCGCCCAGGCCCACATGTTTGAGGGCATCTGAGGCCCTCTGCAGCCTTTCTGCTTTGGGAATGCGGGCATAAAACAGAGGCAGGGCCACATTTTCAAGCGCCGTCATGTCTGAAAGCAAATTAAAGGACTGAAAGACAAAGCCAATTTTTTGGTTGCGAATCTGAGACAATTCCACCTCAGAGGCCGAGCTGACATCCACACCATCGAGGTTCAAACTGCCCCCGGTGGGGGTGTCGAGACAGCCGAGCAGGGTCATCAGGGTCGATTTACCTGAGCCCGAGGGCCCCATAATCGCGACCATCTCACCCGCACCCACATGAAAACTCACCCCCCGCAGGGCTTGGACCTCTTGTTGGGCCATTCGGTAAGTTTTGACGAGATCACGGGCTTCGAGCATGTAAGAACGGAGGATTGCCTTTGGTGATATAGGGGGATGATCATAATCGGATTAAAATTTAGATTAAAACCGATATAATAATATTATAACCCATGTATCCACTGTGACAGTTTTCAATCTTGAACTGCAGATAGCGTTTTGCCCAAAGAGGTCCCCAAAACAACTATGAATCCCGCCGAATTTGCCCGAGCCATTCAATTTCAGGGATTTACGCCGTTGACGCTGCCCAGCAAGGGAGAGCCCGAACACTGGGAATGGCAAGACACTTTTTTGCCCGAAAACGATTCCGGCTTTAAAACCCTTTTGGCTCCCTTGCAGGCCATTCCCAAGCTCAGCACCTTTGCCATGGCGGCTTTGATCAATTTTGCCGTGCGCCAAATGCCCTCACAGCAATGTTTTCTCAATATTGGCACCTGGTACGGCTTTAGTTTTTTGGCGGGGATCATCGGCAATCCGACCAAAATCTGCATTGGTGTCGACAATTTCTCCAACGATATCGTCTCCACGCTCAATTTACGCCTGCCGCCGAGCGATCCCGAACCGCACTTTCGGGCCTGGTTTGACCAGCAGCGCAGCCCGATGCATGCCTTTTTTAAGCTGGAATTTCGCGACTACTTTGAACTCTTTCACCAAAATATGCCGATCGGTTTGTATTTTTACGATGCTGATCACGCTTATGCCGCCCAGTATGAGGGTCTGGAATTGGCCCATCCCTGTTTGGCGCCTGGCGCTTGGATTTTGGTCGACGATATCAACGAAGAGGGGCCTTACCGGGCGACCTTGGATTTTCTCCACGATCACCGCGATCAGTACACACTTGCTTTTGAACAAAAAACCCACTGCAACGGCCACCCCAGCTTTTGGAATGGCCTGATGCTGCTTCAGAAACAGGCCTAAGTCAAAAGGTCCGCGATCAAAGCGTCTTTGTCCTGCCAGAGGGTATTGACCCAGGTTTGGATCTGTTCCTGATAAGCACTGTCGGAGAGATAATCCCTGCCAGCGACATTTTCGGGAATCGGCAGGGTTTGTACCCGCACGACAATTTCGGGCAATTGGCCACTTAACAGCGCCCAAAAGAGTTTTTTGTGGCTGTTGTGGGGGTAGAGCACGGTCACATCCACGACCTGGTGTAAGGTTTCTCCCATGGCGGCCAAGACCAGCGCCACGCCGCCCGCTTTGGGCCGCAACAGGTGTTTGTAGGGCGAATTTTGTTTGAGCAATTTTTCGGGTTTAAAGCGGGTACCTTCCAAAAAATTGATCACCGAAACCGGGTATTTTTTGAATTTTTCGCAGTGGTGGCGGGTGGTTTGGATGTCTTTGCCACGCAGTTCGGGGTGTTTTTCCAAAAACTCACGGGAATAGCGCTTCATAAACGGAAAATCCAAGGCCCACCAGGCAATGCCCAGCAAGGGCACCCAGATCAATTCCTGTTTGAGAAAAAACTTGAGAAAGGGAATCCGGCCCTGAAAAACATGTTGGAGCACGAAGATATCTGTCCAGGAGCGGTGATTGCTGACCACCAGATAGGAGTGGTTCATATCTAAGTTTTCGAGGCCCTGAATATCCCAGCGTGTTGTTTGGGTGCTGTGCATAATGGCGCTATTGCCTTTGACCCAATTTTGGGCCATTTGAATCAGCGCCAAGGTGCTGAAATGCTGCAAAGCGGGTACTGGCATAAACTTGAGTAGGATAAAAGGCAAAAAGGTCGAAAACCAAAAGATGGTATTTAGAATAATTAAGCTGGCCGTCAAACAACCCAGCAAGGGAGCAGGTAAAAAGGACAACATGGGAATTTTCCTCGATCATTTCCTCGGTGAGGTCTATCTGTTTCAGTGTAAGAGAGAGCTGTGGGCTTTTGTGTCACAGTATGGTCAAAGCTTCATCCTCAGTTGGTCACATCCACAGGCTCTGGCCCCTTTACGCGACAGCACACCAGTCCAAACCCTGCCGTGCTTCGCGTTCCAGATTAACATCTTGGGTATCTGCTGCATAGAGCAAAAGCGCCAAATTGTGAAACAGCGCACGCATCCTTGCCAGCATCAGCGTTTCAGGGCTAACTGGGCCATAAGACTGCCAAAACTTGGCGTGAGACTCAGGGGGCAAAACGCTGTAGACCACAGATAAATCACAGGCAGGATCTCCCCAATGGGCGTCTCCCCAGTCAATCACCCCGGTCAAGCCACCAGCGGCATCCACCACCAAATGGCGAATATACAAATCGCCGTGAACCAGACAACCTGGGCGTTCAGGGGGTGTTTCTGCTGGCAGCGCAGCCAAAAATGGCTGCCAGGGAGTGAGGCGCGATAACAACCCCAGTGCTTGGGCCTGTTCCAAGCGCTCACAGATTTGGGGCCTGCGCAGGGCCAGATCCACTTTTTTCAAGCGATCAAGCGGCAAATCCAGGGCCAAAGCCTCTTCGTGAGGAAATCGGTGAAGGGTTTTGAGCATGTCTGCCAAGGGCAAGACCAGGTCTTCGCGCTGTTGGTTGCTGAGCTGAGCACCACAGGCTGTTTGTCCCGGTACCAGGGAATAACCTGCAAAGGGCCATTCAAAATCGGGGCTGGGCTGGCCCTTAAAGCGGGGGACGGGAATATCAAGTGCCAATCTGGGCGCGAGGCAGTCTAAGAGTTTGAATTCTGTTTCCATCAGCATCAGTGCCATTTCCCGGCGGGGAAAACGAAAGGCCCAGGCCTGATTGACCAAATAAACCGTATTGTCCCAGCCTGTGCCCAGGGCCAGAACTTCTGTCGGTGCCAAGTCTGGGAATTGACTTTCAATCAGGATTTTGGCCAATTCTTGTGTGACCACACGTTCGCTTAACCAGGGGCGTTCACTCATGGCTGGGCTGCTTAAAAACAGGTTTAACCGCGGGATTTGCGGGTAGAAAGCGGCTCAATATGCCAACCTTCCCAAGACATCGGGCGGTACATTCCCGCTTTTGCAATAATGCTATCAAATTCTTTTTGGGAGATTTTTTTGCCATTGCGGTACATATGCACGTCGATGGCTTGGCCTGCATTGTGACGGCTTTTTCCGGGGGGGGCAACCCATTTGCGGGCCTTGGCCACGGAGCCGTATTTTTTCACGGCTTTGTTAAACAGATCGCGTTGGTGCTCAACACTGCGATAAGAAGAGAAGACATCGACGCGAACGCCTTTGCTTCTGGCGACCGCTAAGACTTCGCGCAGGCCACGCTCGGCTTCGCCGGTTAAGATGATCTTGCGGCCATATTTGTCTTTTAAACCGGTATCGTGAATCCCTGCTGGGTATTGGCTGGGCACTTGGGGACGGGGCTTGGGAGCCACATAGGTATTGTCTTGGGCGGCTGGTCTGGGACGGGGGCGGGGAATGGGAATCTGGCCTGGCGAACTGGGCAATTGTGAACCTTGGGGTTCAGAGGGATCTTCATCAGGTGCATCAATTAAATCGGGGTCTTCCATTTCTGCATCGGGATCTTCGGGCAACTCAGGCTCTGCAGCAGGCTGTACAACAGGTCTGGGCAGTGTTGGCAAAATGGGCAAGACATGTGTGCCGGTCTGGGGCCGGGGAGGCAGCGCTGGGGCCAGGGGCAAGCTGGGCAGCGTGGGCAAGGGATTGGGTTTGCTGGGGGTATTCCAGCTTTTAAGCAATTCGGGGGTCATCAACAGATTATTTGCGGGCATTGCTGCACGGGGTGTCACCCGCAGGGCATCGGGCTGAAAGGTGGGTGCTATGGGTTGAATTTGAGGCTGAATTTGAGGTTGGGGACGGGGGGGCGCAGAAGCAGGCTGAGACTCACGTCCGAGCAGCTGTGAGACCTGCCCGATCGATATACCTGATTGTGGATTGTAAATAGATAATGCACCCATACTTTTTTTTAGGGCCCGAAAGCAGATCACTGAAGAGAAATAACCGTTTTTTAGCTTAAACTTAACCTCGGTAAGTCCCTCAGATCGTTTTTCAAGGCTGTGTTAAAATGGGCCTATGCTTTTTTCGCCCGATAAAATTTTCTGGGTCGCGCTCGGTGGGGCCACTGGCTCTGTTTTGCGCTTTCTCTTGGTCTCTGTGCTGCGGCAATGGCAGCCGCTTTTTCCCTGGGGCACACTTTTGGTCAATGGCTTGGGTTCGATGCTGGCAGGGGTTTTATTGGCTTATTCAGCCAAATTTTTGCCCACGACCGGCCCCCTTTATCTGTTGCTGATGGTGGGGTTTTTGGGCGGATTTACAACCTTCTCCGCCTTTAGCGCGGAGACCCTGCAACTCTGGCTCAACCCCAACCCCGTCTTTCCTGCTGCGGCTTTGCTGAATATGGGCTTGAATCTCTTTGGCAGTTTGTTGGCGGTCACATTGGCCTATCATGGCACTCAATTGTTTTTGCGTAGCCAATAATTATTTGCTTGTATTTATTGACTGGGTTCCAGCTCGCCCAGCAGCTCCAATACATGCAGGCCCAGGGGTTCCATTTTGAAACCTTGAACGCGGGCATTGCTCAAAATGACCACCCCTAATTGCTTTTGCGGTTCAAAGGCCAGAAATGTTTTGCCCCCCGCTGCAGAGCCACTGTGCCAATAAACACCTGCAGGGCTAAAATACTGCCAGCCCCAGGCCATTTCGCAAAACGGGGCGCCACGGCGGCCTGTTAACTCGGTTATTTGTGCCAAGGTTTTAACCAACAATGAAGAGCTGGATGCCGGTTCAAGTTGCAAAATTTGGGCCAAAAAATGCACTAAGTCGCGGGGAGTGGATTTGAGACCCCCAGAAGCGCTTAACCCGCCTGCATCAGCAAAATAGGGTACAAGCTGGGTCTGAATATATCCCGGTGCCAGGCGCAGAAATTGTTCCGAGCTGAGCTGCAAACGGGTATCGGGAAGACCCAATTGGGCCGTTAAATGCTCCAATTGGGATTGGAAGCTGTGGCCGGTTTTTTCAGCCAAAAGGTGCCCCAGAAGTCCATAACCCAAGGTCGAATAGCCAAATTGGGTTGGGGCTGGGCCTGTCCGAGCGAAGCTCTGCAGGAATGTTGCCAAATCTTGGGGAGAATAACGGCGGGTTGTCTGGGGATCACCCTGATCAAGGTTATCTGGCAATGAAGGTAAACCACTGGAATGGGTCAGTAAATCCAACCAAGTCAAGGGCTGACCCCGAAAGCACCAGGCAGATGTTTCAGGGGGTGAACAGGGTTTAACGGGGTCATTTAATCTGACTTGTCCCTGAACAACAACTTGGGCCAACAAGAGGGCTGTAAAGGGTTTTGTCAGGGAGGCAATCTCATAAAGGGTATCCGGTCGGGGTGGATCGTCTTTGCCATGCCAAATTGAACCCCATGCCAGATAGATTTTGCCTTGGGGTGTCACCACCCCGATTTGTAAACCCGGTGCCAGGGTTGCTGGATCGCTCAAAAAGGCCTGAACTTTTGTTTCCAAACGTTGCTTCAAGGCTTGCTGGCGCGAAGCTTCGCTCTGCTTGGTCTTCTGAGCCCAGACAGGCAGGGTCGCTAAGTTAAAAAAAACCAACAGCAAACAGCAAAGAGAACCCCCAAAGGGTCCGGTCTTTTCCTGAGGCCGGTTTGGGCTAAAACAAGTCAATTTATTCTGGCGCTCAGGCATTATATTGCGGAAATCTTCGCTTAACGGGGCTTCTAAAGCCATGGTTTGCTCCAATCGGAGAAGGGGCTGCTTCTATTTTATCAGTTAGGCCGCTATCCAGAATCCCTCTCTGGCAGCCTGACTGTGCGCCTGAAGAAGCTCAATTCGGCTTTCAATTTCTGTTTCGACACTTTGGCGCAGCAGCAAAAGGGGCAAGACAGCTTCTTCTTGGGGTTCAAGTACGGGCCACAGAGCTTGAACTTGTTGGCAAGCGTTCAAATATCTTTGTTGCAATTCCCCGATCAAGGTCTGTTTGTGCGGCTCTGGCAGCGAAGATTCCCGGATCTTTTCGATTCGGCGATTGCAAAACAATTCCATACACGCTTCTGTTTTGAGCACATCCAAAGCCTGCTGCTGGCGGCGACTGGTCACAAGCACGGGCAAACGTTCTGAAAGATGTTTTTTTGCCACTTCCAAAGCCCGAATCTGTTCGGCAGGCGTAATTTGGCTCGACATCGTTTGCAGAGAATCCAACAATGATTGCATCAGAGTCAGGCAGACATTTAATTTGACTTGCATTTTCTGTTACCTCTTGGCGCTTGATACGATGATTAAATCATATCTTGCCAATTTGGCAAGTTTTATGCAGCACACACTTCATGTGATATTGCTCTCGTTTTGACTGAGACTTTGCAAATGCCACAACCACGCTCTTTGGCAGCGAAAACCTAACTCCCCGGTGGCTGATACAGATTGCGCCGCACGGGGTGAGGAAAGCGCGAGAGCTCTTGGTAGAGTTCTTTTTCTTTGGCTGAAAGATTTTGCGGGGTCTCGATCCGAATCGAGACATACAGGTCACCTGATGGCAGATCGGTTTTGGTCTGCCGCAGTCCTTTGCCTTTGATGCGAAAGGTCTTGCCGGCCTGACATTCGGGCGGGATTTTGATCTTGACCCGTTTTTCGAGAGTGGGAACTTCGATTTCGGCCCCCAAAATGGCTTCGCTAAACGTCACGGGGACCTCACAGCGCAAATCGCCATTGGCATCCACTTTAAAAAAGGGGTGTTCGGCCAATTCAATCACCAGATAGAGATGGCCTGTTTCGTCGCCCTGGGTATTGCCCTCTTTGCCAATCCGAATTTTAGAGCCTTTGCGCACACCCTGGGGGACTTTGACTTCAATTTTTTTGCTGCTGCTTGTACCGCCTTTGCCCTGACAATTGCGGCAGGTCTGACGGCTGACCTGGCCTGTGCCGCCACAGAGCACACAGACCTTTTCGCGGTGGACAGTGATGGTCTTGCGGGTACCGCTCCAGGCCTCTTCGAGGGTGACTGGCAAACTCTGCTCAACGTCCAGTTTGCGCGGCTTTTTGGAACTCTCAGACCCGGTAGCTCTTTCACTGCGGGGCTTTTCTTTGACATTGACGGAGTCCACAATATTGTTGAACATATCCGTAAAGCTGAATTTGTTTTTGTGCCCCGCTTCCTCATCTTTGCTAAAGGCTTTGCGGTAGGTCTTTTCAAAGACATCGCGGATATTGTCGAGATTGGATTCGGTAAACCAGCTCTGATCCACAAAGCCATTGTCAAAATGGCGACGCTTCTCGGGATCGCTTAAAACCTCGTAGGCCTGAGAAAGGTCTTTAAATTTCTCTCTGGCTTCGGCATTGTTTGGATTGACATCGGGATGGTATTTGCGTGCCATGCGCCGATAGGCTTTTTTGATCTCTTGGGGCGTGGCATTTTTCTCCACCCCCAATATCCCGTAATAGTCTTTGCGGATCACGTGTGTTTATTTGATAAATTTCGGAGGCGCTGCTTGCACATACAGCGGTTTATTGGCGCCGCCAGGTAGGGCCGCAGAGGGGCTGGTTGTAGGTGCTGCTGTTGATGCGGCACCTGTTGGCTGTTCTGTGGCAGGCACGCCAGGAAGCGGTACGCTGGCAGGGGGGGCTCCACCAGCCACGGGTTGAATCACAGGTGGGGGAGCAGGCTGAAACCCAGATGCCATTGCTTTGGCCGGGGGGGGGATCGGGGGGCCTGCGGTGTTGTAAGACAATTGAAGGTCTGGATAAGCGGCATTCAAGTGAGCGACAACTGCCCCGCGAATTTCATCCAATTCCTGAGGGGTGACAATGTTTTTTCTCACCATCAATTCGAGAAAGGTCAAAACGTCGACCTTGTTCTCAATCACGGCTTTGGGAATATTAAATCCCCCAACAAGCTTGGGTACTGAATTATCTGACTCAACCGCCATAATGACTCCCCATAAGACTTTAGAGTGAAGGCTGTGCACCCACCTTCGACCGTCTTGCAAACTGGTGATACATTTGGGCTACGGCTCCCGTCCGGCTATTCCAGGGCACCCGACAAAGCATGCTTACCGTTGCTTCCTTCCGGACCTGGCGGGGTTCACAAGTTTACCGTCGCATGGAGACCTTACGATCAACGCCATTGCACCAAAGTCACTCCAGCACAATCGGGCCTCAGAGTGGGAATTCGATCTCGCTAAAGCGGATTGCGAGTACAGAGCACCGCTAACTCCCCATCTAGCACAACCAGGATTCATTATACTTGAGCGTTTCTGAAATTGTCCACGTACTTGACATTTCAGGCTCCTTTTCAGCCCTTGGTTTTTTTCCCTAAAAGTGTGTTAGGTACTTGTCAAGATTCGTGTATTTTCGTTAAAATGACTGTTATCTAAAGTTTAAGTTACAAAGAAACGTCTATAAAAATACGTCTAATAAAAATACGTCATATTTTATAAACGTGAAAAGCGTAAGAGACGAAAATACGTTTTACGCAGGTAACTCCCAATAATCCAGATTGAATCAATCAGAAGAGCTAAGTGATGACAGAGTTAAATCCCTCCTTGACGAACCAAAACGACATGGATTCTTTGCTGCGGGTCGAGCGCCTCGGCGAAGTGCTCCTGCGTGAAGGCAAACTCAAATTATTCCAAATTGCAGATTTAATGCAGCAACAATCCGAACATCCTTCCAAGCGCCTGGGTGATTTGGCCGTTGAAAATGGCTATATCTCTCAAGATGACCTGTTGGATTCACTCCTGGCTCAAATCCACATTACCCAAGTGGTTGAAGCCAGCGCACGGGAATTGGCACTCGTCTAATCCGGCAGGGGGTTTTCATCCTCTTTGTCTGCTTGTTCGCGTTCCCAGGCAAAAACAAAATCCATGTACGGTGTACCGTGAGGGGCCTTTTTGCGTTTTGCAGATTTTTCCCTTTCAAAGGGCCGTTCCAAGGCCAGAAAAGACAATAGAACCTGTTGCTGAACTTCTGGAACAGGCTCTGCTTGTGTGTTTTCGTGCCCAACAGGGTTCAGGTTGTGTTTAAACGTCTTCTCAGGAAGCTGCACCGGGTGCTGGCGCAAGTGTTGTAAGGTGGTTTTGCACAAACTCGTCGACTCAGGGGTGAGCTGCTGAAGTGGGCGCAAGGCGGGTGTCTGTTGCTGCTGTTGGGGCAGGGGTTTTTGAATTTGAACCTGAATCTGCTGTGAGAGCGACTGCAAAACCGGCAATACTGTTTTACTCTGGGTGGCAGGTAAGACAAATGGCGTTATTTTTGCTGTGGCAGCCGCATTTGACTCTCCCAAATAGGGACCAGGAATGGTTTGGTAGCGCAAAAGTTTTTGAATCAACATAGAACCCTCTTATCTTCAGCATAAGCGAAGCAGAGAATTCCTTTCAAGTCTTTTTGCTTAATGGGCCAGAATCAGTTCCATATCTGGGCTAACAGGGCCTTCAACCAAGGTGTCGGTTAAAAAGTGCAATGCGGGCTGGATCACGGCTTCGGCCCTTAAGATCCGCACGTGGCCCAGGCCTTTGGTGGTCATCAGCCGTGCGCCCGGCCATGCCCGACAGAGCTTTTCGCCACTGGCCCAGTTGACTTCGCGGTCGTCGAGGTCGTGGAAAAACAGGGCTTTTTCCTGTCGGCGGCCCGCCATTTGCAACAGATTGAGGGTGTCTACTTCAAGTCCCAGGCGGTTTTCGAGGCGCTTTTGCATGCGATCCCGCACATCGGCATTCAGCCCCACCCCTTTGGCAAAGAGGGTTATCATGCGCTCTATTTCGGCGGGTGTGGCCAGCATAATCACCCGTTCGGCCTGAAGGTCAAATTCCAGAGCCAACAAAGTCGCGGCAGCTCCCAAAGAATGTCCCACCACACCGACCCATGGCCCTGTTGCGGCTTGCACCGCCAATAAACTCTGGGCCAATTCGGGCAGTGAAGAGCGTCCTCCGGGGGTGTCGCCATGGCCGGGTGCATCATAGGTCACCACAGAGAGGCCCGCATCCAGCAAGGGCTGAATCCAGGCATAATACTGGCTGCCCCGGCCAGACCAGCCGTGGACCAGTCCGACAATGGCCTCACTTTGGCCCCAGCGCCAGGCCTTGATCGGGCCCAAGGGCGAGTCCACGATAAACGCTTCTGCGCTTTTGAGGACCTGAATTTCGCTCAGGTTGCGGCGAAATTGCCGGGGGGTTGAGAACAGGGCTTCTGCTCTGGCAGCGGCAGCATCTGGCGCCAAGAGGCCCGCCAATTTAAACCCCAATCGGTGGGCGGAGAGATTAAATTTAAATGCGAACGTTCGTGCCTTTTTTTGCCAATTAAACATATACAGAGGACTCCTTGGATTATTTTTGAATGCGGATCGCTAAGTCTGAAAATAAATGGCGTGCGCGCTGCAAGGCCTGTTTTTGTCCGAGTAGACGCACATAAAAATGAGCGGAGAGCAAGAGCCCATAAACCTCTTGTACCACGGTGGCGGGATCCAATTCGGGCTTAAAGTAACCGGCTTCTTGGCCAAAGACAAAGGTCTTTTCCAAAACACCAATCCACTCTTCCTGAATCCGCACCAACTCCTCACGTACCGGGCCCGGCTGATCGTCGAGTTCAATGGCCGATGCCACAAACAGACAGCCACCTCGGGCCAATTGCGAGTCGGAGAGACCCCATTCCAGCCAAAATTCAAACAGTGCTTGAAACCGAGGTACCCCGCGCGGCATTTTTAAAGCTGGGCGGCTGACTTTTTCGGCAAAGAGCGCGGCTGCGGCTCTTAAAACCTGAATTTGCAGCTCTTCTTTGGAGCCAAAATGGGCAAAGAGACCACTTTTTGACATGTCCAGAGCGCTTGCCAATTGGCCGATGCTCAGGCCCTGCAGGCCAATTTTGCTGGCCATTTCGGTCGCTTTATCCAAGATCAGCTGTTTGGTGAGTTTGCCTTTTTTGATCTGGTTTTTCATAGTTTAATTATAGAACGAACGTTCGTTTTTGCGCAAGCCTTTGTCGGCTCATCTATTTCTGTTTTTCCCGCTCTCTTTTTAAGACCTGATCAATGATCTGGGGCTTGAGCAACCTGCCGAGATCGTATTTGAGCAGTTTTAAGACCAGTTGATCATAGCTCAAATTGAGGGCCTGGGCTGTATTACCCAAATGCCAGAGCTGTTTTTCGAGGCTTTGCAAGAGCCAGGCTGTTTGAATTTGCGCTTCGGAAAGTCGGCAACTTTTAAAATAGACACATTTCCCGCTCTGGCTCAGAATCAGCTCGCCCATATGTCCCTCTTGGGTCTGGTTTGGTGCCAATTGGGAGACAAAACGCAGCAATTGGTAAGGCCCCAAGTCTTGCACTGCTTGGGTTTCAATGGGTATTTCGAGCAAGCCAGCAGCCATCCAGGTTTGGAAATCTGAGATTTCTCCCCGCAGGGCTTGCAATTCGGCTTTGAGTTCTTGCCAATTTTGGGCTTGGCTCTTCCCTTCTGACTTGAGCGGCTGCACAGCATAGTCCAAGCGACTGTAATACCAAAACAGCTCAGCAAAGAGATCGCCTATTAAACTGCGGTGTAAAAAAGCATAATCACTGGGATGGGGATAGAGACAGATCATTGCCAGCGCATCTGCCACAAAGACCAACAGACCGACCTGCCCTGGATGCAGTTCAAAGATCCGCAGGGCCGTTTCCAGTCCTTCCAAGGCATAGCCGCTCAAGACACAGGCTTCGCGAGGCAAAAGCCCCTCTGAGATCGCACTGCGGCGATAGGTGTCACGCCAATCAATCCCCGGCGCATTAAAAAACTGGTGTAAATAGCCTTCAATTCCGAGGTGTTGGGGCAAAAAACGCAAATGCTGGGTATCCAATTTTTTGGCCATGCGTTCAAATTGCATCACGGGTGCGGCTTTCCAGCGTTTGCCATCATGTTTTCCCGTGTCTTTGCCCCCTCCCTGTTTCATCATTTGTGTGCCACTCAAGGCCTCAGGATCCCCTGCTGGGGTCCAGTTGAGGATATAGCTGTGGGGCAAATAGGCATAATAGGCCAAATCGTCTTCGACGCTGACAATCCCGAGGTCGGCCTCGGTTTTGTGGCGAAACAGGCGCAGATCCGTCACCGGCTGGGGGTCGATCAGCGGCACCAGCCGAATCCCTTGCCACACTTGGCTGGAGGCGGCACGCAAACCCTGTTTCTGAAAGATCTCAGCCAATTGCCGTGTCTGCCATTCAGCCATGGACCGACCTCCAAAAATAGTCTTTGAGTCCTTCTACGCCCAGCTCTTGGCGGGCAAAACGCGCCAAGATCCAGAGCAGGCCAATTTTTTCGCCTTCAAAAATCCCCAACATGGGTAAATGGGGACTGAGCGAAGAGGGGCCATAGGTTTGGGGTGAGATCAGCGGATTGAGATGCAGCAGGCGTGGCAGGGGCTGGGCCCAAGGGGCTTTTTGGACCGATTCCAAGACCCAATGTACCCCGCCAGCAGGATCGTTTTCGGCCCCATCGGAGATAATCAAGATATCGCTGGGGGCCCAGGCCAGTGCCTCAATCAGGGTTTCAGCCAGCGAGGTTTGGCCCTTGGCCTCTGTCAAAAGGGCGTGTTCAGGTGGATGCAGCCAAAATGCCCGGTATTCTTTGCTCAAAGCGGGCAGGCGGTAATGGGCCGCCAGGGCTGTAATCAAGGGGCGCAAATGGCTCTCTCGGCTGCCCCGGCTCGATTGACTGTTGTCGATAATCAGCGCCACTTTGTCGATTTGCAGCCAGGGAATCTGGTAGCGCTTCAAGGCCCGCTCAATCAGACCTTCTAACTGTTCCAATTCGGCTTTGCGCTCAGCCCGAGGCAGCGATAGAATATAAGCCAAGAGCCGTGTGAGCCCGACTTTTTCAGGATTATAATCCAATTTGAGCTTGGCCGTCTGGGCCGAGGTCTGCTGCCTCAGCTTTTCGTGGTCAGTCATTTGTTCTTGCATCAAAGCCAAAAAGGCCTTGCGGCTGAGATTAAAACGCGGGGCCAAGCCCTCGGCCACGGTCAGGGGCAAGTGTTTGAGGGCATTGGCACTGTAATGGGCTTGGCGAAAATGCTCCAAAAAAGGCGTTTCAAATTTGCCTTTTTTCCAGTTTTTGCTGTGTAAAAACAGCTGTAATTCGGGGGCCAAAGCCAGGTGCCAATGGCGGGTGATCAGACGCAAAAGGCGGCGGTATTTAACTGAATCAAAGAGCAAATTGTCGCGCCATGCAAGGTAGGCTTTGACGGTGGCTCGGCTGCGGCGATTGTTGACCCGCGCCAGGGCCAGACCTGCAAAGAGCTTAAACACCCGGTGTACGGGCAAATCGCGAAGGGCCCGGGTGATCAGTCCCTGTTCCCATTCCTGTTCTTGGCGATGGGCTGTTGGGGTTTGCAGCAGATTGTGAATAATCCGTGCTTGGTTGTGTTGATTGATCTCCTGGGCCAGGGTGGCGGCGTAGAGCTTGCGGTAATTGGCACAGATATACAGATGCAAAAAGTCCAACGCCGCGCGCTGCTCGGCAGCACTGCTGTAATAGGTGCTCTGGCTGGTTCCGCTGATACAGCTGCTGAGAAAGAGCAGAATATCCCCGGTTTCAACCTGGGCTGTGTACTCCGCCATGGCACCTCTGTCTGAATCAGATTGAATAGGCCCGGGACAAAAGCACAGAGAGACAGACAATGATCGTTCAAAAGCGAGTTGCGGAAGTCCCTCCGAAGTTCCACGGGCCTAAACAAAATTGTAACGCTTTTTGCGAAGTCTCGGTTTTAAATCTCACATTTTCATTGACGTTAGATTTGGCCCAGAATTTCTACGAATTTTTTAACCGCCTGGGCAATGAATTCACCTTCGCTGATGGCTTTCGCTTGTTTACAATATTCGCATGCAAGGGGATAAATCTCTGCTCCCAGTTTGTTCTGAAGGGTATAGATAAACAGATTTGGCTCTTCCTGTTGGCTCGGCAACGGCCGATCCTGCCATTGCAGCAATTTGGGTGCTTCCACGAGTCCATACTTAACCGCCAGATAGCCAACTGGAAATTGAGTGACGATCAGCGCTTCTTCGACAAAATCGGCCTTGCTTTTATCCTGCCCGACTTTCTCCAATTCCGCTTCGATAGATGTTTTAAGACAGGGATTTGTGGCAAAAATCAGGTGAGAAACCTCGTGGGCAGCAATCGAAAAATCACTGGCGATGTAATCCGGGTGGCTCTTACCCAAAAATTTGGGCTCTACAGCGACATGGCCAGGATATCCAACAGGGGCATATCCCCCAGTACAACCACTGCTGGTATTTAAAAGCAGATGGACATTTAAATCCGGTAATTGACTGGGTGCCCCCAAAAAAGATCTCATTTCGCAGAGCATTTCTTCGAGTCTGTTCTCGGATCTTCGCAGTTCCAATTCTGTCTTTCTGCGCAAAAGATCGGGCAGACAGCGGTCATATAAAAGACCCGCATTGTCCATAAAATGCTCAAAACAGACACGGATATCAGATACAGAGGACGCGGGAAGGCTGTTTGAAAGTTTCAAAAGTGCAGCCTCCTGATCTTCACTCAAAAGAAACGCGGCGGGAATGAGAGATTCACTCAATCCCGCTTCTAAACATTTACGCCGGGCCTGAGCATAGAGAGCAAGGATGTCTTCATCCTGTCTGGAGAGGCCAAACATCGCCCGATACCAAGACTGAATATTGGGACGGCAGTGAGGATCCCAGTTTGAAATGGCGTTGATAACGTGATACACATTTGCGATTTTTGTCAGGTGAAACTGAATGTTCATGTGTCTTTATTTTCGACCTTTAATCAAGGTATTTTGGGGATTTTAGCCCTAAAGCGACTTATGCATTTTCATGCTGAACGATGACACAGCTGGCGGCATTGAACACAGCTGCTTTCTTTTTCAATTTGGAGTAAATCCTGGGCCTGTTTCTGTTTCTGGGCCTGGGCTGTTTCAATCGCGTCCATTTCCCGAGCACAGATCGAGACATCAAAGAAAGATTTAAGTTGCAACATTTGCTCATGGGCCCGCCATTGGCCGATCAGTGAAATGCCATAAACCAGCGCCATACCCAGAACGGATGCGGGTATTGCCAATAAAGCCCAAGGGGGTTGCTCAAGGATAATTTGGGCACATCCGTACATCGCAACAAACAGCCCCAGCAGACCGATACTTGCAGCTATCGCCAAAAGCAGTGTCCAAACATAGGGATGGGGGCCAAAATGGCCGTGTAAAAGGGTTCCCTCCTCAACATCCCTGGCTTGAACCATCAGCACAGGCGACCAATAATGGCGGGCCTCTGGTTTGACCGTCACATGGATAAACGTATCTAAAACGGTTCCCTCAAACTGACACTGGGGCTGTTGCAGGCGTAAACGAAACTTTTCAAAGGCTTTCTGGGGATGACAGGGCACCAATGTTTGAAATCGGGGTCTTATCCGCGGAACAGACATACACATTATCCCATCGAAATTTGATAACTTATTTTAGCTTTTTTAGAATTAAAAGTCACCCCCGGCCCATTTCCATTCTCCATTCTCCATTCTCCATTCTCAATTCTCAATGCCATTCCAAGTCGCCATGTTATGCTAAACGCAGCATGAGTATCAGTTTTTCTGTTCACGAATTCAATCGCCACATGCTTCAGCACCCCATTTGTGTGGTTGGCACGCTCTGGCTCGACGCCCAGGGCGTCTGGTTGTTGGGCGATGACGATTTGCCCGCGGTTGAAATTAGCGATGACTTGGCCATTGAACAAATGCGGGCAAAGGTGGCTCCTGCCCGTGATTTTTTGGGGGAATGTCTGCTTTTTGCGTGGCTCAAAATCCATCCCTCACAAGGGGGCCCGACACAAGAGCAAGCTCCCCTATGGGCACTTGAAAAACTGTATTGGTTCTGCATCGGCGAGTTAGAACCTGAGCGACCTGTGTGGTCTGAGAGAATTCAATTGCGTGATCTGTCCCCTGAATATGATTCTGCGCGCTAGTATTTTAAAATTACAAACCGTGTTATGCTGTTGAAATAATAAAATTGTTAAAAAGCGTGGAATAAATTAAACATTTTAATGCATTTAATCAAATAAAGAATATTGGCGTGATTTGGGTCATGGAACAGGCCAGCCAATTGGGCTTTGTCAATGGCGCGCCTGACTGGGCCAATCTCGGCACCCAAAGTGGGATTTTTGGCGGGGGGCTGCCCCCGGATTGAAGCATTTAAAATTGCCAACGACGACGACAGATATGGCCCCCTCAATGGCACCGAGGCTTTGAGAACCACGATCAGCGATTATTATAACCGGCTCTATCGCAAGGGCAAACGCTCTCAATACAGCGCTGAAAATGTCAGTATCGCCATGGGCGGGCGTTTGGCCCTGACCCGGATTTTTAACAGTCTGGGCACCATTAAATTGGGCTATAAAATTCCAGATTACCCAGCTTACCAGGATATGATGCAGTTCCAGTCGGAACGGATCCAGTCTGTTTGCATTCCCACAAAACAAGCCAATAACCATGCCCTGCTCGCTTCAGAGTTTGAAATGGCGATCAAAAGAGAGGGCTTAAATGCCTTTCTGATGAGCAATCCCTGTAATCCCACCGGCCATGTGATTCAAGGTGAAGAATTAAAGGCCTTTGTGGCCTTGGCTCAAAGCTATGATTGTGCGCTGATCTTGGATGAATTTTACTCCCATTATATTTATCAGAATGGCCAAGCTGCTTCTGCGCCTGTCTCGTCGGCGGCATATGTCGAAGAGGTGAATGAAGACCCTGTTTTGATTGTGGATGGTTTAACCAAATCTTTTCGCTATCCCGGCTGGCGATTGGCCTGGATTCTGGGCCCGGCTTCTGTGATCGCAGATCTGGGCAACGCCGCCAGTGCAATTGATGGGGGCCCCAGTGTGCCAATTCAACGGGCGGCCCTGCCTTTGTTTGAACCCGCTCATTTGGCCCAAGAAAGTCAGGCCCTGCGTGCGACCTTTAGCCGCAAACAAAACCGGCTGCGCGCGGCCCTGCTTGAAAATGGCATGTCTTGTAGTGAAGACAGCCATGGCACATTTTACCTCTGGGCAGATATCAGCCAATTGCCCCCTCCGTTGAATCATGCCCAGGGCTTTTTCCTCGCTGCTCTGCAACACAAAATCATCACCGTTCCCGGTTATATGTTTGACATTCGCCCCGCCCACAAACACAAGAGCTTTGAATTCAACCATTTTATTCGCTTCTCGTTTGGGCCCAGCGAAGACAATCTGATCGCGGGGCTCGAACGGATGCGCGGCTTCCTGCAAGGGCAGACTTAAGATGTGCAGCACGCTGATCCCCAAGGGAAAACTTCTGCTGATTGGTGGACACGAAGACAAAGGGTTCGAAATTGCCGGTGAAAATCTCAAGGTTCACAGCAAAAAAGCCACGCGCTCCCATTTTGAAATTTTGAGCAGCTTGATCTCGCGTATTCCACGGGCCCATCACCGCATAGAAATTATCACAGCGGCTTCCTCGCTGCCGCTCGAAATGGAAAAAATGTACATCGAGGCGTACAAACAAGCCGGGTTTACCCAAGTACACATTATGAAAGTGGAAGAGCGCAAAGATGCTTGTCATCCCGATGCGATCAAACAAATTCAAGCGGCCCATGCTGTTTTTTTTACCGGGGGCGATCAAAGCAAATTACTGGCTTTAATCGCGCAGACCGACTTGCTCAGCGCCATTCACAAGAAGTATTTTTCAGATCCCCATTTTATTGTGGGGGGCACCAGTGCCGGAGCGATGGTGATGCCCGAAACCATTATTACCGGTGGCCTGATTCACGAAGCTTTGTATTCCTCAGATATCAAAATAGCCACGGGATTTGGGTTGATCTCAGGCCTGATTGTGGACACCCATTTTATCAAACGGGGGCGCTTTGGGCGTTTGGCCCATGCGGTGGGCTTAAATCCTGACTGTTTGGGGGTGGGGCTGGGTGAAGACACCGCTTTGCTCATTTCTGAGGGCAACAGAGCTGAATGTCTGGGTTCTGGCATGGTGATTCTGATTGATGGCAGCAAGATCGGCCAAACAAATATCCACACGGCAGCTGGTTTAACCCCCATTTTGATCGAAAATCTCAAAGTGAGTATTTTGGCTGAAGGCAGTGGTTATTTGTTTCAAGAGCGCCAATTCCTGATGCAAGGGTGCGCAGATTGAGTGTATAAACACGTTAGTCTTGAACGGGCTCTCGCTTTTGTATCTCAGCAGGGACTGCCCCCTGCCAAGAGAGACGAATATCATAAATGCAATTACCCAGACGCAGACACAGCTCTCGATTGGGTTTAAAATTCAAAACCACGATGCTCTCACGATCGACATCCACAAATTCGGGGGGCAATGGCGGGTGTTGCGCCAATTCCCAAAAGAACTCATTTAAAACATAGCGTTTGAATTCAGGATCTTCTAACATATGTTGTTTTTTCCCTGAAATAATTTGTTTTAAACCTCATTCTGGAATATGTGAATTTAATCTTTTTTAATTAAGAATTAACTAAAATATAAGCGAATTTTTTGACTTTGTCTGAGATACTTAAAACAGCGAACCCCTTTATCAAGTGTTGATTCCGATCAAGTGTCGATTCTAAATCAAGCGTAGAGAGAATTTCCCACAATGAAAAAATGTCTGTTGCTTTCTGTATCTTTGCTGGTCATGAATAGTTTGAGTGCTTGTGGCACAACCCCTGTGCAGCCCTTGCAACAATCAGCCTCTCAGGTCAACGCCTTGCGCGCTTCTGCCCCAGAGGCCTCTCAGCCCGCCCGTTTGATGGAAACCTTTAAAGGATTTTTGGGCTATCACACCAAATATGGCCAAACGGTTCCCCATGCCGAATTGATGATGGAAGTGAAATCTTTTTTCTTTAATTCCACTTATCGCTTAAGCCAGAGAAGCACCTTGCGCTACAGCCTGCGCTATGAAAATTCCAACGATTTTGCCATGGGCCATGTGCGTTTTGGCCGTGATGGCGTTTTGTATTTTGAAAATTACACCACCAATGGCTACAATTATCTCCGCTTGGGCACCTATCAGGCTTATGCTCCCCAGGCCAAAGAAGGCGAGCCGATTCAATTTCAATTGGATCCCACTTTAAAATTAAAAATGTCTTGGCCGGGCATTAATCCCATGGCCAAACACGATATCCAGATCTGGTCTAAAAATGCTTTAAAAGCCGTGCAAAAAACGCCCGCTGAGTTGTTTTAAAGCGGGTCTAAATCATCGCCTCTAAGTCTTTAAATTCAACTTGCAGACCGTTGCCGGCATACAAATTTTCGAGTTGTTTTCTTACAATATCCAATTCGGTGTGGCAGAACGCTGCCCCGCCGTTTTTGCTGACCACGTCTGTTTGTTTTTCCAAGATCACACGATCTTGTTTTAAGGCGACCTTGATCGCAAATCCCGCGATAGCATAGATCAACGATGGTGGAATCAGCGTGGGGCGGAGCGATGCTTTAAAATAGATGCTGGATTCGGTTTGCGATCGGGGGGTAATGTACATGGTATTTACAAATTCAATTTTGTCTTGTGAATAGTATTCCAATTCAATGATCCCCGGCATCAAAAAACGCCCCAAATCGCGGTCGACCTCGCGGCCAAACAGAGAGATAAACCCTGATTGAGGTTTATCTTTGGTGTATTGAACTTCCAAGCCCGCTTCGAGGTGAAGGGGCTTAATTTGGTTTCTAAATCGTTTGGATTCCGTGCGAATAATGCCAGCATGGACAAAAGGGGTGTGAAAAGGGTCCAGAAAATTTTCGGCAATATCCAGACTGCCACATTTTAGATGCGTGCGATAAGAGGTCGTCACCAGCGAATCATCGTTTAAATGGGCGGGCAGATGGGGCTTTTTGTCTGAGCTGGT
Source organism: Candidatus Blackallbacteria bacterium (assembly GCA_051715345.1). Lineage (GTDB taxonomy): Bacteria > Cyanobacteriota > Sericytochromatia > UBA7694 > UBA7694. Next base: position 30,732 of record JBPXJQ010000008.1, on the reverse strand, counting down.
TTTAAAACAAACCCAAATATAACCGGCTTCTTCGCGCACCTGAAACTTTTTGAGCTTGGCGGCTTTGACCTGTTTGTCTGCCATCAACCCTGGCACCTTCACACAGGTCCCTTCGTGATTAAATGCCCAGCCATGAAAAGGGCAGCGCAAATTGCCATTGATGATTTGGCCCTCAGAAACAGGGATATTGCGGTGAGGACATTTGTCGATAAAAGCCAAGGCCTCTCCCTGCCCATTGCGATAAACAACCACGGGTTTGTCTAAGAGTTTGAAACTGCTTGGCTTTTGTTTTACATCTTTGGATTCACACAGCACAAACCAATAATCTTCGAGCGTCTTAAAGTCCACGCCACTCTCTCCTCAAAAAACGTGATCTATTTTTTGAGTAAACTTTGAATACCCGCGTGAATGCCACCCACGGTCAGCCCACCGACGCCGCCGATTGCTGCACCCCCAGCAGCCCCAACAGCCAGGGTTTGCAAAGCGAAGCCGGCCGTAAAGGCCAGATTGGCGGGGGTGTAGTTGGCAATTAAATAAGCGGCAACAGGCAAAGCCAGGCCACCGGCAATGGCTCCGCCGATAGCGCCTTTTTTTGCATAGTCAAGGGGCTGCACAGGGACTTTGCCTGTGGGTTGGGCTTTCGCGCTGGAACCAATCGCAGCGGAATCTGGTTGCAGAGAGAGCCCTTCTAAGGGAGCGGGTTGTGTGTCTTTTACGGCTGGAGCAAAGGGGGCTTTGGTGACAGGGGTTAAAACAGGGGATGATTGGACGCTCATGTTTCCCATGGGAATGACTCTCTCTTCTTGATTTTTCGCTATGACCTATGAGAGTTATATCTGCAAATTCGACCCAAATATTCTTATATTAAGCTTAAGAATAGTTAAGTCTGAATTTAATTGTTTTAAAAAGCGTCCATCAACCCAAATAAATCACATTCATCAGGGCCTGTTGAATCCGCTGCACCTGCCCATAGGTGCGCAGTTTGACATGGTTCTGTTTGGCCAGCACCAAGATCCAGCCCTCTTGGACGGCGTTTAATTGGCAGGTCTCTTCGATCACTGTCAATTTTGAAGGCGCGATGTTTCCGTAGAGCAACTGGCATTGACCTGCGTGAATCTGAATCAGGATTTCGGCTCCCAGGAAACGGGCTTGGAAGATTTTGAGGAGGGTGAAAAATGGAGATTTGAGAATGGAGAATTGAGAATTTAAGAATTTAGCCATTCCCTGGATTTCTCCTCATTTCATTCTCCATTTTTAATTTTCCCTTCTCCATATGAAAAGGTATATAGACAATTCAGGCATTTTATGTCAGCGCAGCCGTTTTTTCAAGCTGTATTTTTGTCAGATTCGTAGAGGAGAACTCAGATGGACAGTCTCAAAGGCCAATCGCTCGGAACTTGGAAAGGCAGGCTTTTCGATAGCACCATCAAAGCCAAAGAAGAAGTCGGCAAGGGGTTTGAAAGCCGGGACGAAGCCGTGGCTGCCGCCCAAGCCAATCAAGGGGCCGAAGCCATTGTTAAAGACAAAGAGGGCAAGTACCATGTCTATGCCATCGATGATGGTTCTGCTTACGCCTTTACCAAAGCCAATATTGAACAGGTCAAAGATTATCCCGTCAGCAAGATTGTCAACGACCCCAAACAGATGAATTTTGAAATGGTTTCGATGGTCACAGAAGACAATTATGAATTTGTCGCTCCTTCTGTTCACCAAAACCGCTTATCGGGCGATCGTTTTGTGATTGATAAAACCAGACACCCCCAATGGGACAAGGTGAATTGGCCTGTTGGCAGCGATGTGACCCCCGCTCAGGAAGAGCGGGCGATTAAGTTGTATACGTCTATGTCCATTCAACAGTTTCGCTCTCAAAATGGGGGCCGGGATCCCAATCCCCGTGAGTTGCTGGCGACTCTGATCGACAATGCCAAACATCTGCCCTACGCAAGCACGGCTGAATTGGCCGGCAAATTCAAGATTGCGGGCTCCCCGCTTACAATTTTTGGTTCCGAAAATTCAAGCAGTGTTGTCTTTCAAACAGGTACGGGGCGCTGTGGCGATTTGGCTGATCTCCATTATAAGTTTGCGATGGAGGGAGCCAAACAACTGGGCTATGAGCAAACTATGAAAGACAGTCTGTTTATTATTGGGGTGCAAGGCGTTGGCGGGGCCAATGTCAATCATGCCGCTTTGGGTTTTGTCGATCCGCCAGACACGGTGGCCAATTTAAACGCCACGACCTTATCCACAGCTTCTGTCTATGATCCCTGGCTGCAACAAAGTCAGAGCCGCGACGCCACCACCTGGGGCACAGAATATTGCTTTGATATTCTCGAACATCCGCTTTTGCCTTTGCGAAATGTGATTGGCACTTTTCAACACGGTTTTCAAACCAAAGTGGATGATCCCCGTTATAAAATGATGGCTTTTACCCCCGATTATAGTACCCGTCACGAATTCGACTACAGTCTTCGCAAATAGGGTTTTCAGGCTAAAGAAAACTGACTGTTTTGGGAACGTGGGCGCTTTCCTCGCAATTATTTCTTTTGCAACAACTTTACAATTTCTAAATGCCCAAGCTCATTTGCGTAGTCGAGAGCCGTCTTGCCCTTGTTATCTTTGAAACTGGGGTCAGCGCCCTTAATCAACAAGCGTTTCACCATCTCCAGATGGCCTGCTCTTGCTGCATAAATCAGGGCTGTCTTGCTTTTTTTATTCGTCTTCGCCTTTGGGTCAGCGCCCTTTTCCAGCAAGAGTTCGACCACCTCCAAATGACCATTATTAACTGCATTCATCAGGGCTGTATAGCCATCATTGTTCTTATCCTTTGGGTCAGCGCCCTTTTCCAGCAAGAGTTTGACTACCTCTATATTCCCATTTAAGGCTGTCGAGCCATCATTGTCTTTGACCTTTGGGTTAGCTCCGTTGTCCAGTAAGAGTTTCACCACCTCCAGATGATCTCCCCAGGCTGCATACATCAGGGCTGTCGAGCCATTGTTGTTCTTCGCATTGGGGTTTGCGCCTTTGTCCAGCAAGAGTTTCACAAGTTTGGTGTTTCCCCAACGAGCGGCCCATGCCAAAACAGGTTGACCTGTTAATGAATGCACACTATTGGGGTTGGCTCCCTGCAGAATCGCTGTTTCAACCACCGTTGATTGGCCTGCAGTTAGACCCATTTGCAAGTCTTGATTGGGACCGGCCCAAGCCAGGCCTGGCAAAATGAGTGTGCTTGCCAGCCAGACTGAAAGGAGCAACTGAGGATTTCGTTTCATCTATCTATTCCTTTGCTGTAATTTTTTCAGAATAACGGTTTCTTCACTGTCAATCAATAGAGAATTTTATCCGCAGAATGGACGTGTGATAGCTTTAAACAAAGACCATCAACGGCTTCCGGGGCGAAAATCGGAGCCGGATTCCGTGAACTGACCGACCCTGCAAAAGCGGTTGGCCCAAACACCACAGGAGTTAAGATTTGGTTAAAATAAGCATGAAATTTAGTTAATTCTGCGATAAGCTCGGAATGAGCATGATTAAATTAACTCCTTCCATCCAAGCTTCTGCACCCGTTGCCCTGCCGCAAAAGGCATCCACATCGGCTGGAACTCCCCAGTCTACTCTGGCTACTCTGGCTACTCCGGCTACTCCAGCGCAACAGACCTCTGTACATATTCTTCCCGATGCAGTTCATGTCAGCTCTGCTCCCCGCGCCCCCAAAGCCATGGAGCCAATCACCTTCGCGGATCTGCCAAAATCTGACAGCCAAGAAAAAGACGGTCCCTGGAAAATTAAGCGCGTACACGTCAATGCCGGATATATTGCGCATCACAGCATCATGCACACCGGCCCGATGCAGATCAAAAATGAAAAATTCAATACAGATGTCGAGATTTCGGGCATCAAGCAGATCCCTCGCTACAATTGGGAATATATCAATCCCGCATCGGGAGGGCGTTTTGCGCCCGATGAACCGCAAAATGTCGTGGGTGTGAATATTGAATTTGCGAATAAATTCGGTCTCGAACTCGATGCCAAGCACAACAAGGTGATTGTCGGCGATTACAATCAGACCGTGCATTTTAATGGCATGATCAATGGCGTTCATGTCGACCATGATGCGCCTTTAAACACCTTCATGCAGCAGCATGAGCAAACCTATGCCAACGAGCAGGTTTCATTGCTCGCAACACGTCAATTTGATCTGCCGGCCCCCAAAAATCACCGTTTGTCTTACGTTGTCAAAGCCGGTCCCAGCGTGATTATGACCACGACCCGCACGACGGTCTTGAATGGAGATCAATTTGATCATACAACCTCTTCCTTTGCTGTCGCAGGTTGGGGGGCCACCGTTGAAAATGGCCTGAGATACGAATTGGGGCCCAAATTGGGTCGGGTCGGGATTGAAGCGGCTTATGCTGTTTCTTATCTGGACTATAGCAAGTATTCGGTCGTCGGTGGCGGCACCGGAAGCCATGATGCTGTGGCGGGACAGTTTACCCTCAAGCTGACCAAAGCCTTTGAGTTGAATCGGAATAAAAAGTCCGACTAATAAATGGCCAGCTCACAGCCGGGAACAAAAAACTCGGCAACAAATATCAGGCCTTCGCGCTCCCAGCGGGCATAGTGCATCGAGTACAGATATTGGGGGGAGTTTCCTGACTGCACAGGCGCGCCCAGCCAATGACTGATGTGTTGCTCAAGCCCGTCACAGGCCTGGGCCGGTGGGCTGACCTCGATACGCTGCAGATAACCTGAAACATGGAGCAGATAGACACTGGGCCAGGGCTCTTGTCCAAGCCAGCTTTGGGGCAAGGTATAGCGGATCCAGTCTTCGTGTTTCACGGGCTCTGGCAGCGGCGCAAACAGCTCTGCCATGAGCAGAGGCCGGGCGGCAAAAGCCGCAGGCAGGTTCAAAGGCAGCAGCGGTGGGAGACCGGGCTGGCTGGTGCTTGCCAGAGCTGCCAGACTGAGCAGGGCTTTGTACATGCGTGAGACTCCTTACCCATTATGCTCAATCATAACCGGCTTCGCTTTTGTTCTAACCAGAAATCCAGTTCTGTTTCGAGTTGTTCAAAGGGCAAGACCCCATTTTTGAGCATCAGGTCGTGAAATTCCCGGATCTCAAAATGTTTTCCCAAGGCCGTTTGGGCTTTCTTTCGCAGTTCTTTAAAGCGCAGTTCCCCAATTTTGTAAGCCAGGGCCTGACCCGGCCAGGCCGTGTAGCGGTCGATTTCAGATTGAATATCCAACTCGGAATTGGGGGTGTATTTGCGCATAAAATCCACAGCCTGCTGTCGGCTCCAGCGCTTGTGATGGATGCCTGTATCGACCACTAAACGACAGGCCCGCCAGATTTCAAAGGTCAACGCGCCGTAATACTGGTAGGGATCTGTGTACATCCCGGTTTCAGCCCCCAAACTCTCGGCATAGAGGGCCCAGCCCTCTGTAAAGGCCGTCAAACCTGTGTGTTTGCGGAAAAAAGGCAAATGTTTGCGCTCTTGGGCAATTGCAATCTGAAAGTGGTGCCCAGGCACCGCTTCATGCAGGGTCAGGGCTGTCATGGTGTATTTGGGGCGAGAAGGCAAATCGTAGGCGTTGACATAAAACCAGGCAGGCCGGGAGCGATCTTCCGGGGCTGAATAATAATAGGCCTGTGGGGCAGATTTGGCCCGGTATTCTTCCATTTCTTTTAATTCGCAGCGGGCCAGGGGCAGGGTGCCAAACAATTGCGGCAATTTGGCATTCATCTGATCCAAGATCTTTTGGTAACCGGCCATGAGGTCTGCTTTCTGGGTGTAGTAAAAACGCGGATCGGTTTTTAACGTGTGGTTGAATTCATCCACAGTCCCTTGAAAACCCAATTGGTTTTTGACTTTCTCCATCTCAGCGCGAATGCGTGCCACTTCTTGCAAACCCAAGGCATGGATCTGATCGGCTGTCATGGCGGTGCCCGTGTGCGTTTTGATCAAGTGGGAATAGCGTTTCTCACCATCGGACCAGGTCCAGATCCCCGGCATTTCAGGGGCTTGGGGCAGATATTCCTGCTGAATAAAGGTAAAAAGCTTTTCGTAAGCAGGCATCAGTGATTGTTGAATCAGGTCTTTGAGCGTGCCAGAAAGTTGTGCTTTTTCGGCCGGAGACAGCCCTGAATCGGCCCGCAAGAGGGGGGAGTAAAAGGGACTTTGCTCTGGCTTGAGGGCGGTGATGCGGGAGATCTGTTCGAGCACCTGTTCGACAATGAAGCGCGGCATCAGCCATTTTTTTGCAATGCCTTGGCGCATATGGGCGATTTCGTTGTTGACCTGCTGCTCAAAGCCCCGCAAGCGGGCAAGGTATTTCTGGTAATCGGCAAGGGTCTGCAAGGGCTGACTTTCGATGATCTGCGGGAAGTCGATATGCAATCCATGTTGCTGGGTGATCGGGGTCAGGTGAAACTGAAACGGAACTTCTGCCAAGGCCTCTGAGAGCATGGCTTTGAAGAGTGAATGGTTGAGTTTGTTTTCGGCGCTGAGGCTGTCGGTGGGAATTTTTTGCAAAAGCGACATCAGCCGGTGGAGATCCTGAATGCGGCTTTGCACGGCTTTTTCAGAGTTATCTGTCAGGCGGTCATCATAGCGGTGATCTCCTTCATAGGTCGCCCATTCAGGGTATTGGAACATGCTGTATTCCTGGTGATACTGAAACAGGCGGGCCAATTGCTGATTGGCATCAGCGGGGGCATGAATATACTGTTCTGCTTGCGGGGCGGACATTAACGCTGCTTGGGTGTTTGGAGAGCTTAAACACAGGATTCCAGTGGTCGCCAAGACCGTCAAAACACGCCGTTGGATGCTTGTTTTCATACGATGCCCCTCAAGTATTGATGTTGTCGCATCTCTCTCAATCATTGCCATTTTTTCTGCTATTTTTTTTAGCATTTTTTTCAACATTTTTTGAGAATTGCTGTATTCACTATAGCGAAAATGGGGCTGATTGAGCTGAATAGGCAGGTAAAAAACGCTTAATTTCGCTCATGGATAGGTCGGTATGGGTGAGAATATGCTTGGCTTCTTCAATCAGAAAATAGAGAATCTGGTCTTGGCCCCCCGACTTGGTCGACCAGTGCCAACGCTTGCTCCAGTTCGGCTGCCCAGGCGGCTAGCAGAGGCCCGATCCGCGAAATCGGCCCCTGATAACGGGCAAAGATCCAGACGCCCCCGATTTGCAGCTCTGAGATGTGATGGTCCTGCCAGGCCTGACGAATCTCAGGGTCCGCGCAGATTCGCCGGGCGGAATCGCTCAAACGACAGGGGCGGCTTGATTTAAAAGGTTGCGCCGGATCCAGGATTTCTGGATCGTCGAAATCAGGAGATTCACGGCTATCCGGGCACAAGGGAATGGACAGAGATTCATGAAAGGGGTGCAACAACGAACACCAACACAGCCAAATCCGTTTCGTCGCCTGCCCAGCGTCACCGCCAGGAAGATACGGCTATCTGGGGCCGTTGCCTTGAACACCGTCAATGATGACAATGTAAAGGCGGCTGCTACTTGATTTTTCGGACAACTATCCTGACATAGAGGGGCCGCGTCTGCCTCAGCCTTGATAACTGACGGGTGAAGGGTTGTTATCAATCCAAATATGCGAAGAAACCCGCATGATCTGGTCTGGTTGGCCAAGTCTGCAAATTAGGGTTAGTCATCCATTTGCTGCCGCAATGATTTTTTGAATTCTTTGAACGATCAACGGATATCTGCCTTGATTTGCTGAGTCTGAAGGCAGGTTCCAGAGGATTGCATCTGAATAGCTCTCATCATTTAGAAAACTAATGAACTGTTCTGACAAATATTTTTTAAGTTCTGACCCGCTGTTTCTGACCTCTTCAACCAGCTCAGACCGGCCATTCAGTACCATGATGATGTCTTCAATATCATGGCTGTTGAGATAGTTTCCTTCACCCCTGCCAAGAAATGCTTCCAGCTTGGTGGCGAGAAAATAAGGCGCGGTAATGACTCTGATTTCCAGACGCTCAGTGAGTGCTGACAGAAACCAGTTCTCGACAGCCTCTGGATACCATTTGTTTGAAAACCCTAGAATCTCTGTCTTCACTGGCATCAGATCAACAGCAATCTCACCAATCAACCAACGACAGATGGGATCTCCGGCTTTGGCCCTGGGTGAGTGCCCATGTGCTCTCAGAGAACTTTCTAGCTCATGATAGTCCAGCCGTGACGTTGCTTTCACAATCACGTCGACATCTTTGGTGGGACGAATACCCATCTTTGATTTTTCCGTTACCAACAGTTCCGTCGTTGCTCCACCAACGAAGACGAGTCTGTCAAGCAGCCACTCCAATTGCTCAGCAACTTTGCAAAGCATTTGAACATTTGGTCCACCTTCAGCCAGGCTCATGCATAAAGCCTTTCTTTGAGCTGTGCGATGGCAAGGTCTCTCTCACGGGCTCTGCCATCGCGTATCGCATCCACCAAGGCCAGGAGGGCATAAAGCTGTGGATCTGTCTGAATGGCAGCTGGGACTGATTTGAATAAGGGAGAGAATTCATAGCCCAAGTCTTCTCCTTTGGGATAGGGCCAGACGGGAGGTGAATCCTGACCTTGAGCGATAAATTCAGAGAGTGGTGGCGCTGCATAACCAGTCAGAACGCCTCTGGTTTGAGGTCCCTTCTCAGGTGGATAGGCATATTTGACCCCATGAATTAGAAATTCTTCAAGGGCTTTGAGAATAGGGCGTTTGGTTTGGCTGTTGAACAGCTTTGCTAATGTGGCTCTTTTAATGGCGTCATGGACTTCCGAAGCACTCATCTTGAGTGATTGGGCAAGGCCAGCATAAGACCATCCTGAGTCTTTCAGTAGACTCAACTTAAGCAGTACCAGTACATCTTGAGGTTTGAGCATTGTCATGCTTATATGCTATTCGCGAATAGCGAATAAGTCAAGTGCTAATCTGAGCAAATTCCTACTCGATAGATTATGTCCAGGATGGGAGCCGCTCGCATCCTCCCGCCACAGGGGGATTCTTTAGAAATTCATCGTCTTTACTGAGCCTTCTGAATTTATAGAATTGAGCAAAGGTTTTTTATACAATCCAGCGCCTCACTGGGGTACGGTTTCCGCTCTGGCTTCAAGATTGACATCCTCATTTGGATAATGGAGAATTGGACATGATTAAGAAGAACTCCAGACAAGGCTCCACTTACACAGCCGCATGGCCAACCATGGGCTTGTTTATCTTTGTCACAATGGGCTTTGCTTGGATTGTTCGAGCTGGAATGACCCATCAACTCCCTTTGGGGATCTGTATTCTTTGCAATACGCTCCTGCTTTATCTGAATTTTACCGTTCTTCATGAAGCGGCTCATCGCAATATTTTTGGAAAGAAAAAATCTTTGAAGGGTCCTGAAAATTTGATTGGATGGATATCGGCACTCTTGTTGACCGTTCCATTTCCCGTCTTTCGCCAAATCCATCTGACTCATCATGCTTTCACCAATGATCCCGTTAAAGATCCTGATTATTGGGTCGAAGGAGATACCGCTGGCAAACGCTTATTAAAATTTTTGACGATTATTCCAGCCTATTATTATCATTTTTACCGTTTGAACTTTAAAGAGCGTAAAAGTCAGCACAGAACTCAGATGATCATTGGCTTTATTTTTGTCTATGTTTTAACGTTCGTCTGGGGCCTGACAATGGGATGGCAATACCCCTTGCTTTTTTGGTGGTTACCCGCTTTTTTTGCGTCTACCATTTTGGCCTTTGGTTTTAACTGGCTGCCCCATCACCCTCATCATTCCATGGAAAAGTATCATCACACCCGAATCTTTGACATTCCTTTGTTAACACCCCTGCTGATGTGGCAGAATTATCATCTGATCCACCATCTTTACCCTGGGATTCCATTTTATTTATACCGGCGACAATATCTTCAGGACAAGCCAATGCTTTTAGAGCAGGACGTTGTCATTTATAAAAAAATGAATCAGGGGTTGTATTAAAATAGTGGTCTTTTAGTTTTTATCATTAACATCTGTAGCGGTATATTCATATATACCTTCTTTTAAGACGTTAGCTATTTCTAAACTATCACTTATTTTAATTTCTTGATTTAAATTCGAAGACCAGTCAACAGCTATTTTTTTTCATTATCAGAAGTCAAATAAACAGGCGCGCCTCACTGCAACCGGCAGGCACGCTGAGCACCGAGAGTCGACGGATCTGTTCACCCACCATCATGATGCTGTTCTGGCTGGCTTCCACCGCCACCGCGCTGACGGCCTTATTCTGATAGGGATTGAATACGGCTGGCGCGTCAAACGTCAATATTGCCGTGTCGCTGGCATGCCCCAGGCGCGGCAGTAGCAAATAGCTGTAATAGATGCCCTCGGCGGATCCGGGCCGAGAGCAGCTGCAGAGTACCTGCCAATGCGAGAGATAGGCTCCTTTGACCACATAAGCCAGGTCCCGCTGCGCCGCTGCCGGCTCCAGCAGCGTGAACTTCACAAATGGCAGGCGCAGTTTTTCGGCGTGGCCGCCGCAGCTTTCATTGCTCACCAGACCGGGCAAGGCGTTAATGGCGTCTACGAGGTAGAGGATCTGACCTTCAAAGATATCTAGACATTCAGCGGGGAGTCTGCCGTTGCTCTTGGATTTGCGTACCAAAATCTGTTGGGTTTTTTCAGACAGCTGTTCGTAGGGAATCATGATTCGTATCGCCTTTCTCGCCGCGCATAGCCTGTAGCCAGGCTTTCATGATACGCAAAGAAGAACCGGGCGTAAAGGCATCCATCAGGGCCACAAAGCGGGGGTGTGGGTTTGGCGCTTGGAAGAGAGTTGAGAATTGAGAATTGAGAGTTGAGAATTGAGAATTGAGAATGTGGGGAGGAAGAATCTGTCCCTTGAATTCTCTTGTCTTTCATTCACCTTTCTCCCTTTTCAATTCTCCATTAATCCCCTTTGCTGCGCCAACCGCAGTACCGCTGCGAAGAACTTGCTTATCTAGAGAGCAGGCGTTCGAGGGCATAGCGCATTAGTAACTGCTGGAAATCCGACTTTTGGACATGAGCCAAATTGAGCAATCTCGCCTTGACGCCTTTTCCCAGACCCATCTTCAAGGCTTCAAGGGCCAGATCCATGCAGACCCGTCCGAAAAATTTAAATGAGTTAAAAGTAAAAAATGCTCTATAACAACGCTTTTTAAGCGGCGACCAATGGTTGTCTTTAGCAGAATGCGCTGAAAAAATGATTAAATAATTAATTCAAAATTATTATTTATCCATTTATATATTAAAATATGATTTTCTTCCTGATTTAGTTTTCTTCTGACTAAGTGTTGAATGTCGTTTGCTTGAATCGCTATAATTTCAAATATTTCTTCAGGAGAGGGAGAGAAATTATCATCAACTTCTAAAATAAATTCAAATTCTTGAAAATCCTCTTCATACCATCCTTCATTAACCGGTGAATCACTTAAATTTTTGATAATTCTCACTTCGCTTGAAGTAAAATCTCCGGGTATAGAGCGGGCCAAACAATAGTCTCCGCCTAAATAATCACTGTATCTGTCTTCAAACTGGATATTTAACAATACTTCCAATTCAAATTTAATTTCATCGAGCGTTTTTTTATTTATACCGTAAATGTCTGACATTTTTTATTTAACCATGATTCCCTTCGCCCAAAAATCAATAATCCCATCTTTCATGTTTGACAGGCAGTGCATTGAGCATATCGCGGTAGTACTGCCATTTGGGCATAAAGGCATCCATCAGGGCCACAAAGCGGGGGTTGTGGGTGGGCTCTAAAAGATGCACCAGTTCATGCACGACGATATACTCCAGGCATTCGGGCGGTTTTTTAGCCAGTTCGGTATTGAGTCGGATACTCTGGGCAACAGGGTTACAGCTTCCCCATTTGGTTTTCATGTGGCGAATATAACAACGGCTAACTTTGACGTTGAGGATGGGCTCCCATTTGGCAATTAAAGCTGGAACTCTTTGCCTGATTTCTTCTCGGTACCACTCGGCCAGGATTTCTGCTTTTTTCTGTGCTGAGGTGCCTGGGCGAATCTGCAAATGCAGCTTTTTGTGTTTGAGCCAGATCTGAGGCGGAGCCTCTTTTTCTACCAGTTTTAATAAGTAGCGTTGGCCCCAGAGATAATGGCTTTCGCGGTTGAGGTATTCGCGGGGGGTCTCTCGTTCCTGAGCGTTGAGCTTTTTCTGTTGTTGTTTGATCCAGGCCAACTTGGAAATGGCAAAAACCCGGATGGTGTCTAAGTCCATGCGCAGGGGAGCGGCAATGCGCACCTTGCCATGGGGTGGATAGACACTCAGGTGAATGTTTTTGATGTCTTTGAGCACCACTTCAGCTGTGATCGCACCGAGAGAGATGTGTTTCAGCATTAATATTCCGGGTGTTGTTTGAGAATTTGGAAGATGCGTTCGACTTCGGGCGGGTCTTGGACGATTTGGTAGACCTCGTATTGAATGGCTTTCTCTTTAATCATATTGCCCCGCCAGCCATCTGGGCGCTTTTGTTTGACCGCGTAGTCGATTTTGAGCACCAATTCTTGATCCTGGTTGAGGTTATTGTAGAGGGCCCGGCGGCCTGGCGTGTTGATCTGCTCAGGGATTGTCTCTGCGTGGCCAATCGCCACTTTTTTGACCAACTCGGCGATCTGTTTGAGATAGGCCTCGTATTCAATCGCTTTGGCCTTGCGGGTGGCGATCAGCTCATCGAGCAGGGACGACATCAAGGCATAATAAGCGGGGTCGTTGAGGTGCTCCTTGATAATTTTGCGGCGCACATTGTTTTCGATGGTTTCAGCCACTGCTCGCTCATGCTTTTTGATACCTGTGGGCAGGTGTTTGAGCGCGTCTGAAATGCCCGCTTTGAGTATCAAATCCAACAGCGGCAGATCATCAAAGGGCGAGATTTTGCGGGGTTCATCCGCTGCGATATACGTGTCGATCAGGTGGCGCATATCTGCTTCATAGGCCTTGAGGTCGATGGTCTCGCCACTGGCCTGACGAATCAGCTCGCGCAGCTTGAGAGCGCGGTCCAACTCTGTTTTGAGATTGGCAATCTCAAAGGCGCTATAACCGGCGGCCTGCAGTTCATCGGAAATATTGGCATAAGCACGCAGCAGGGCCACCGTGGCCTTGTAGAGCGCTGAGCGCTGGGGCTCCCGGTTGCTGAGGTCTTCGGGCAGCTCGGTATTGCCACAGAAGTAGTGAATGGCCTCCAGCTCACCTTTGGGTGGTTGAATCGGCTCACAGAGCAGGGCGAGCGCCTCTAATGCCGTGTCGAGCCGTTCGCGGCCTTTGCTCAGGCGGTCTTGCAGCAGCACTTCGGGGTCGCTGCCGCCTGCACTGTGATCCAGTTCGGAGGTATAGACGGCAATGGCATTTTTGACCTTCTTAAAGAGATCTTTGTAGTCCACGATATACCCAAAATCTTTGTCTTCACCGTCGAGGCGGTTGGTGCGGCAGATGGCCTGAAAGAGGCCATGGTCCTGCATCGACTTGTCGATATACAAATAGGTGCAAGAGGGGGCATCAAAGCCCGTGAGCAGTTTATCCACCACAACCAGCAGCTTCATTTGGGCCGGTTGCTTTTTAAACAGCTCTTTGACATTTTCCTCGTAGGTTTCGGTCTTGCTCAGATTGGGTTTGGGGGAGACCTCTTTGAGCAGGGCCGTGTAAGTATTGTAGATAAATTCTTTGTCGGTCTCGGTATTGGCCCCTGTGTCTTCGGTGGTAATATCTTTGGTTTGAGGATTGTAAGAGGTGACTACTGCACATTTGCCTCTAAAAACAGTCTTCTGAAACAGCTCATAGTATTTGCAGGCTTCGTAGATGCTCGTAGCAACCAGAATTGCATTGCCACGGTCGTTTGAAAGCCGGGGTTTGACACTGAAATCAAAGACAATATCGCTGACGAGTTGGTCCATGCGCGAGCGGGAGCTGAGCACATTTTGCATTGTGCCCCATTTCTCGCGCAGGGCGGCTTTTTGCCAATCGTTGAGGCCACGGGTCTTGGCGTCAAACCAAACATCGATGCGTTCTTGAGAACCCAGGCGCTGATCAATGTCGCGGGCCTCGTAGATCAGATCGAGCACCACCTGATCGCCGACTGCTTCGCTGAATTTGTAGGTGTGGATATAGCCGCCAAAGACCTCGTTGCTGGTCTGTTTGTCTTTTTTGAGCAGGGGTGTGCCTGTAAAACCCAAAAAGATCGCGTTGGGCATCAGGGCTTTCATGGTGCGGTTGAGTTTGCCGCTTTGGGTGCGGTGGCATTCATCGACAAAGACAAAGATCTCTCCCACTGTGCTGCAAGGCTGGTCTTGCAGGTCTTTGAGGAATTTTTCAAAGTCGTCGACACCCTTTTGGCCAAATTTATGCACCAATGAGCAGATCAGGCGCGGGGTGGCCTGGCCGAGCAGCGACATGAGCTGACTGCCACTGCTGGTGCGGGTAATCGCTTCGCCTGCGTCGGTAAAGACATCGCGAATCTGAAGATCCAGCTCTTCGCGGTCGGTGACAATCACAACGCGGGCTTTGGGCTTGTTTTCGAGAATCCAGTTGGCCAGCAGCACCATCACAATGCTTTTGCCACTGCCCTGGGTGTGCCAGATAATCCCGCCTTTGTTCGCATCCACGTGTTGCTGAGCGGCTTTGATACCAAAGTATTGATGCACCCGTGGCAGCTTTTTCACACCTGCATCAAAGAGCACAAAATCGTGGACCAATTCGAGCAGGCGCTGTTTGTCGCAGAGTTTGAGCAGGTATTTGTCGAGCTTAAAGCGGGTATTGTCGGCTTCGTCTTCTTTCCACTTGAGAAAGTACTTCTCAGAGGTGCCAATGGTGCCGTATTGCAGCCCTTCGGAATCGTTGCCCGCAAAGACAAATTGAACCGTGCTAAAAAACCAGGCGTTAAATTCTGGGCTCTGATTCGAGAGCAATTGACGGATGCCGTCGCCAATGCTGACGCGGCTGTTCTTGAGTTCGATCACGGCCAGGGCAATCCCGTTGATATAGAGCACCAGATCGGGGCGGCGCTCGTGTTTGCCTTTGAGGGTGACTTCTTCGGCAATCGCAAAGTCGTTCGCCTGCGGGTTTTCCCAATTGATCAGATGGACCGATTCGCTGTTTTGATCCACTTCGGTTTTGACCGAGAGCGGGTAGCGCAGCAGCTGGTACACTTCTTTGTTGTTGTCGTAGAGGCTGCGATTGGGGTTGTTTGCGGCTTTGCCCAATTTGTCCAGGGAGATATTGACCTGGGCCTGGGTATAGCCGCATCTGAGCAAATAGGCAGTGAGCAAAGAGGCCTCAATATTGCTGTTGCCGGGCCGGTCCGACCAATTGCCCAGATATTCGTAGCCCAGCTCATCGCGAAACAGGGCGATCAGGCGGTTTTGGGTTTGGCGCTCGGATTTGCCGATAGCGTTCATTTTAAGACCTCCCAGTGGCCTGTTTTGCGTGACCCAATGCGTTTAAGTCGTTCATTTATCTGAAGGTTTTTCAAACTGCGTTTGATCGTTCTTTCAGATTTTTTTAACTGGCTTACCAATTCTGGAATGGTTAAAGTGGGTTGATTGGAGAGGAGAATCAGAAGATTCTGCTCTAGCTGACTGAGCTTTATCGTGCCATTTATCGTGCCATTTATCGTGTCATTTATCAGGCCATTTATCGTGCCATTTAAACTGTCACTTTTTGCTTGGGTCGCATTACCTAACCCATTTCCCAAACCGGGTACTTCATTAAAGGGAAACTCTACCCACAGGCCACTGTCCCACCGGAAAAGGGGTTCAGGGCTGCCATGCTCCCGACAGGTATTCTGGATCAGTTCTATGCCCCGGCCCCAAGACTCCAGGTAATCGGCTTTGAAAAAGGCATTGGCAATATCTGGGTTGTGCGGCTCAGAGGCGTGTTTGCCCGTGAACTGCTCCTGGGTCCAATGGGGGGGCAATTGACCCGGATTCCAGATCATAAGCTTGTTGTGGTAGACGCTGATCTGAATTGGAACACAGCTGGCATAGTCTTTGTGAGCAATGGCGTTAATCACGGCCTCTCTTAACGCGGCCTCAGGAATAGGGAAGGTTTCTACACGGTAGATTCCCTCATAAGAAATACCCGCCCGCAGGTACTTGGTCAGCAACAGATCCAGGGTTTTTTCAACCTGTGTAAAGAGATCGCCGTAAATCAGATCATGGTAGAGCAGATCCGTGTTGGTTCGGAAATAGCCGACTTTAACAAAGGCACCCGTGACCACCCGTTCCGCATCTTCGTGAAACAGCATCACCGCCGCACGTTTGAGATAGCCTTTTTCAACCAATTTGAGCTTGTCCAGTAGCACTGTGTTAGATTCAGCTAACATCTCTTCAGACAAGCGCTGACTGCGGGCCGCTCGTTTGCGGAAGAAGGCAAAGGCCTGCGGAGAAAGATCTTCGGCTGTGTAACCCGGAAAAGGAATGCCGTCCCAATGCAGGCCCTGTTTGCGCATCAAGAATCTGTCGAGGGCCGCGCCTTTGAGTTCCTGTTTGGTGCTGCCGCTGCGAATATGGTATTCCCCTTTGTAGCTGATCGGGGAAGGGTAGGGCTCGGTGACAATCTCCAGATATTCCTTGCCCGCTTCTTCGCGCAGATTGACCTCGACCAAAATGCCCAGAATATCCCGAACCTTGTTGGGAATCTCTTCCAGCAGCCGGGCCGCATTGGGCACACCGATCACAACGCCTTTGTCGTTGCGGCCAATGTCCAACACCCCGCCTTCGGCATTGGCAAATGCGCAGATCCATTTGAGGTATTCGTCCCGCCAGGACTCTTTCCACTCGGTGTTTTGGTTTTCTTTTTTGACTAGCGCATTATTCTGCTTTTTCATGGCGATTCACTTTCCAGTATCCAGCTTTCGCTGAACCGATTCTCTCCAAGAGACCTTCTTGCTTGAGGTGCTTTATTTGCCATTCGATGCCTTTTCTCGTAATACCAATCATCTCAGCCAAATCCGCTGTGCTTAGCTGGGGCTGTTCGAGCAATAGGTCAAGAATTTTCTCCCTAGTTTTCTCCCTAGTTTTCTCCCTAGTTTTTTCAGGTTCTGGCGTATTTATGGAAGGTAAATCCTTAAAAGGAAACGTCAGCCGCAGGGTCGCACCCGTGTCTCCATAACGGGGTTC
Organism: Candidatus Blackallbacteria bacterium; assembly: GCA_051715345.1. GTDB lineage: Bacteria > Cyanobacteriota > Sericytochromatia > UBA7694 > UBA7694. The sequence goes on along the minus strand of JBPXJQ010000008.1, from coordinate 13,568 downwards.
GGGCAAACCGGCAGCAGCGCAGGCGTCAAAGATTTTTTCGATGCCTCGGCCCCAGGTTTCGATCTGGCCCGCCCGAAAAAAGACATGGGCAATATCTGGGTTAAAGGGGCGCGATTCGTGCTCCTGGGTCAGGTCTTGCACACTCCAGTCTTCCGGCAGGACAGAGGCATTGCCGACGGTGATTTTATGGTCGTAGACGCGAATCTGAATCGGTGCGCCGCTGCCATAGTCTTTGTGAATAATGGCATTGAGCATGGCTTCGCGCAGGGCCGCACGGGGTACTGGGTAGGTCTCAACGCGCTGAATCCCGCGATAGGAAATAATTGCCTTGAGGTATTTGAGCAACAGCACATCCAGCGCCAGATCAATCTGAAGCAGCAGGGGCCCATGGATTTCGTCGTGGTAACGGACTTCGCTCTCGCTCTCAAAATACCCGATTTTGATATGCGCCCCTGTCACCAGGTATTCGGGATCGGGATGAAAGAGCAAAATGGCAGCTTTTTTGAGGTAGCCATTTTCGATCAGATGCAGTTTTTCCAGCAGTTTCTGATCCCCCAGCCTGAGATCCGCCGCACTCAGGCGTTCAGCCTGCAGGGCCTGCTCACGGAAGTACTTCAGGGCGCGGGGGTCCAGATCTTTGGCGCTCACATAGGGAATGGGCGCGCCATCCCAGTGGCGGCCATGTTTGCGCAAGAGAAAACGCTCCAGGGCCGCGCCTTTGAGTTCCTGTTTGGTGCTGCCGCTGCGGTAATGGTACTGCCCCTTGTAGCTGATCGGCGTGGGGTAGGGTGCGACCTTGATTTCTATCAGCTCATGCCCGGCTTCGTTGAACACATTGACATCAGCGACAATGCCGAGCAGATCGCGGATCTTATTGGGCAAGGTTTCCAACAGCTCCCGCGTATCCGAGACACCCACTGGCTGGCCCCGGTCGTTTTTACCAATCACCAACACGCCTCCCTGGGCATTGGCAAAGCCACAGATCCATTTCAGGTATTCGTCGCGCCAGGACTCCTTCCATTCTGTGATTTGGTTTTCTTTCATACCAATCGAATCCGCCCAGTGAGGAGTTCCTGCATCATCCCTTGTTTGAGCTGCCGGGCCTTGCACAGCTTGGCTTCAAGGGTACTGATTTCGGTATCCATGTCGGAGAGGATGGTGGCGATGGCTTCTTGTTCGACTTTGGTGGGGGGAATTGCTATAGGTAGTTTTTTGAGATTGTCTTGGTTGATGTTGGTATTTGCACTCACTGAGCTGGCACCAATTATTCTTTGCCTAAAACCTTCTTCATAAAAACAGAACTTCTTAAAACTATCTGCAAAGTTTCCTTTGTCTCGAAATCTGATTAAAAACCCTGAATAGACAGTCTTCGACAAGTCATTTTCAACAAGTGCTGTTAAACCAACTCCAGAAGGCTTGACGGATGACCGGATGAAAAGCGCATCGCCCTTTTTTAAATCGTATGTTTGTTGCTCTACATTATTTGTATTTACTAAACCAAGTGCCTCGCTTGATTTAATACTTGAAACACCAAAAACATCCATAAGATTTACAAATGGATGTCCATGACCGAAGGCATCGCTGTTTTTGTTAATACCATTCTTAAAATTCCCAAGTTCTCCAAGAGAGAAAACAGTCCAATCTACCGGAATCACCCCAACCTCCGTCTGCTGATACCCCGGTTTGACCTCGAACCCCGGCAAGCGCTGCTGGCCCGTGAGCAACACCTGCATCGCGCCCTGTTTGAGGCTGCGCTTCTTGGCGATGAGCTGCTCCAGCGAGGCAATCAGGGCGTCGGCGTCGGAGAGGGCCTCGGCGATGGCTTCTTGCTCGGCTATTGTTGGCGGGAAAGGTAGTTCAACACCAACTAGGTCAGACTTTTTTACATGAACAAACGAAGCCTTAAAACCGTGTGCTTGCTTTTCAATACTTTCCTGCACTTTTTGCAGCACAAGGAATGTGTAATTAAGAGTAAGCTTTTTCTGGTCAGGTAGCACTTTAAAAATATGTTGGTTTAGTACCCCAGTTGGGCCGTTCCAAATTCGAGCACCGAATGATGTACCTGTAGTTCCTGACCAAGCAAATAATAGATCTCCTGCTGTAATAAGATGCTTGTCTTCAACTGGATCCGAACAGTAATTAAAGCTCGATTCTGGATCGTTAAGGTTTTGAATCCTAATAATTGGTAGACCGCTCTGTTTCCAATCATTTGGTTTGAATGCGCGGCCATTAATGAGGCGCATAGAGTCTCCAATTCTATGGATCACCCAATCCTCAGGAATCACACCCACTTCGGTCTGCTTATAGCCAGGTTTCAATTGCTCACTCATACCAGTACCTCTGTGTTGGGGAAAAAAAGTCAGGCACTGACTGACCTTTTTGCAAAGCCAGGCCCTTAGAGCCGTGAGATGCAGAAAAAGAGTTCCGAGAGCCAGTCTCGGCTTTTGCAAAGCAGGATTGCATCCGCAAATCTTGTAACAGCGTTACAACAATGTGTGCAACGCGCTGTTGCACAATTGCAAGCCACTGCTGAGGCCTACCATTCTCCATTTTCAATTCACCATTCTCCATTCAAGTCCCTCCGACGGGTTGCGACACTGTCTTTCACAGCCTGAACATAAATTAAAAAGAGTTCTGACCATTTTTCTCGGGTTTTCCAAAACAAGGTTGCTTTATTCTGCGAAGGAGAAGGGGCTTGCCGCTTTCAAAACTCAATTTCCTGTATCACTCAATACCTCAAACTGTGTCACATCCACCAAAACCCTGGGTTGTCGGCCTTGCCTTAATTTGCCTTTGAGGCGGACAAACGTATGCGGGGTTTCATGAGCACGTAAAGCGGCACTGTATTGCTCTGCCGTTAATCGGGCTTTGACCCGTATACTTTCCCCGTCTTCAGGTAAGATGGCAAGAATTACATCTCCTTCACGTTGGCCTGTGTCGTTCATGTCTCCCAACAAACTTTCAACTGAACCAATAAAAATATCTGGCTGCTGAAGTTCATGGGGCCGCAATGCCCGCTGGATTTCGTCGATGCGTAAAAAATAGTCTTTGGCTAAAATCAAAGGACGTTTGAGTGAGGGATCATTCACAGGTCTTAAGCCGGACCAATCAAAACTTAAATCCAGCGAATTGTCTAAAGTCTCATCGCGCATCATTTGTAATGATTCGCAAAAATTAGAAGAAATTAAAGGCTTTAATTCGCCCTTGAGTTGATTGACAAGATTTTCAACTGAATCATTTTCAATTGCTTGGCTGAGTTGTTGAATGCTTTGAAAAATAGCCAGCATGACTTTGCGAACAAAGGGAGCAGATAGGTCTCCCAGTTCTAATTGGGGTTGTTCGTCCAGCGCATTTAAAGGACAAGAAACTTGAATAATAAAACTGCCAGGCTCTGTTTGTCCAAAATGGGATTTTTCAATCAATTGCTGGGCAATGCTGGAGTGTAGGCGGGGATGATGTGTTCTTGGGTTAGACACAGTACACGCAGCAGATTTAAGTAGTTTTTCAGTTCCTGTGATAAATTGTGTTGCAAAGCCCAAAGGTAGAACATGACTTTTTAAGCTGTCAGCGGCAATGCGCATACGCAAAACATCTTCACGGATTGAAAGCGCTTGTTGATACAAACTTTCAAAACTGGTAGCTTCAAAAAAAGCCAATTTTTCCAAACTGATCATTACAGAGTCTTGGTAATCAGCAGCAGTGATGGATTTTGGAAAAACAAGCTGTCGATGAGGGTGGTTAGCGTGTTCCAAAATAAACAGGGGAATGTCTTCTGGTAAATCTATTTTGAACCAACCCTTAGACTTTGCAAAATCTCTCAGATCCAAAGGTGAAATATCCAGTTTTAGAGGATTCATACGGCCTCCTGAAAACGTGGAAAGTCACGGTAAGCGATTCGCCGCATTAAAAACGTTAAATTTTCAGGGGTGAATAATTGTGCTTGTGGTAGATAAACCACTTTTGAGCTGGGTGCATTTTCAATCTTGGTTGCGCCAGAAAGGCTCATCCAATAAGCGCTTTTTTTCATAGAAAGTTCTTCTGAACTAATATTTAGCCAATCAGAGGTATCATTTGGTAAAAACAAAACAATTAAAAACCGGGGTGTTGCCAAGGCCTCTTCACAGAGATCATTGTAGCGACCGATCTTTCCATGAATTGGAAAATCAAAGGAAAAGTGATTGTCACGCGCTTCGCGTGGGGTTTGGCGGGTCGCTTTCAGCTGAATTTTAATATCGACCTCTTGCCTGGGCGGCAAGGCCGGTGATTGCGCTAAGGCTGGTGGCTCAAAAGGCCCCCAAGCAGTAATCAATGCATCAATCCCTGAGTTGTCTTCATGGCGGGTACTCACTTTACAACTCATCTTGGCAAAAGAAGCAACGGCATGAATATACGCGTAGCTCAACTCAGCTTGAACATCGAAATCGGTTAAAGGGCGCATGGGAAATTCCTCTTAGGATATTATACAAACTCATACATCAAAGAGAAATACTGAACCCCATCTTTTCTAGATGCCCCGCCACCTTCGCCTCCAGCATCTTCACCTGCTCGGTCAACTCTGGCAACGGCGTCTCATACCGCTCCGCCAATTCTTTCACCCGCTGCGTCAGTGTCTGGCTAATGCGGTCCATCTCACCATGCACCGCCGCCCCCAAGGCACTCAGCCATTTGTCCTCGACCACCAACGTCTGAATTTCGAATCCGCTCAATTCAGCGTATTTGCTATAGGCCTTGGCATCCAGGTCTGTCTCGGCCTGCTTCAATTCCTTTTTTTGCTCAGCTTCGTCATTGGAGAGCTTGAGCCAGGCCGTCAACGCGGCGGCCTCGTCTTTGCTTTCGGGCTGCTGGTTGAACAGGTTTTTGAGTTCTTTGAGCCGGGCGCTCACACTGGCCTTATTGACCTTCTCCAACTCTGCAAACAGCCCCTCTTCGCCGCCATGTTCTTCTTCCAGTTCGCTCAACATGGCCGCCAGGCTCTCCATCTCCGCTTCGAGGGCATTCAGGGCGGCGTGTTCCTGGGCAAAATAGCGGTTCACAATCAGCGCCTTGGGCACGAGATCACAGCCCCAGCCTTTGTCTTTTTCTTTGCCTTTTTTGTCGCGTTCGATCAACCTGCTGGGCTCAGCTTTCCAGCCTTCAGCGGAGATCAAATAGACATCGTCTTGCATCGTGGCGCTCCAATAGTCCATCAGATGTTGGAAGACATCATAGCGGGCTATCAGGGGCACGTCAGCGTAGTGGGCCAGCAGGCTCTCACCCAGCTCGGCGATCAAATCTTTGGGGTGGTAACCGGGTTGCAGGGCCTTGAGGCGGGCCGCCGTCTCTGCACGCCAGAGGCCAAAATGGGCCTCCATGCCGGCCATAAAATCCGCAAATTGGGGATGGGCATAGATTGTGGCCTTGATCTGGGCGGGGGCAATCGCCAATTGCAGATAGCCGGGGCGCAGGGGGGCAAACAGCGCATCTTTGAGGGCCGGGCAGACCGTCCAGTAGCGGGCCAGCGAGTCCAAATCCCGCTCGGGAATGCCGCCGCGCAGATGGCCATCGATGTCTTGCAGGTCTTCGGGCTCCTGGCTGTCGATATACCGAGGGATATTCAGGTTGTATTCGTTTTTGGCAATTTCTTCCAGGCTCACCAAGCGGGCGTATTTGGGCAGCTCTTGCTGACGGCTGAAGACATCCACAATCTGGTGAATATCCTGCTCGCGCAGGCGGTTCTTGTTGCCATCTTTGAGAAAGCCTTTGCTGGCATCAAGCATAAAGATCCCTTTGCGATCCGCTGCTCCGGCTTTGTCGATCACCACAATACAGGCCGGAATGCCCGTGCCATAAAAGAGATTGGCGGGCAGGCCAATAATGCCCTGAATATACCCCCGTTGGATCAAATTGCTGCGAATATCTGCCTCGGCATTGCCGCGAAAGAGCACCCCGTGGGGCAAAATGCAGGCCCCTTTGCCGTTGGGCTTGAGCGAGCGTACGATATGCAGCAAATAGGCATAGTCGCCCTGTTTGTCGGGGGGCACACCAAAGTGCGAGAAGCGCTCATACGGGTCTTTGCTGGGCTCAAAGCCGGTGCTCCAGCGTTTGTCGCTGAAAGGCGGATTGGCCACGACATAGTCGAAGGTTTTGAGCTTTTCGCCATCGAGATAGAGCGGGTGGGCCAGGGTATTGCCCTGTTTGATCTCTGCGGTGGGGTTGTCGTGCAGAATCATATTCATGCGGGCCAAGCTCGATGTGGCTGCGTCTTTTTCCTGGCCATAGAGCGTGACCTTGGCTGTGGCTTCTGCGCCCACCTTGAGCAGCAAAGAGCCCGAGCCGCAGGTCGGATCGTAGACGGTGGTCTCGTTGCTGGTGGGGGCGCTGCGAATGCCGAGAATCTGGGCCATAATCCGGCTGACCTCGGCGGGGGTGTAAAATTGGCCTTTGCTCTTGCCACTTTCGGTGGCGAAGTGGCGCATGAGGTATTCGTAGGCATCGCCCAGGATATCGTCGCCCTCGGCGCGGTTTTTTGAGAAGTCGAGGGCCGGGTTCTCGAAGATCGCAATCAGGTTGGTCAGGCGTTCGACCATCTCTTTGCCGCTGCCCAGCTTGGTGGCATCGTTGAAGTCGGGCATGTCTGAGAGTTTGTTGGCTTCGGCCAGCGGGCCCAAAATCTTCTTGTTGATCAAGTCGCCAATATCTGGCTTGCCTTTGAGCGCCACCATATCTGCAAAGCCCGCCCCCTCGGGGATCGTGATCGGGGCAAAGAGCTGCCCTGCGTATTTGTCGCTGACGTATTTCACGAAGAGCAAGACCAAAACGTAGTCTTTGTATTGGCTGGCATCCATGCCGCCCCGCAGTTCGTCGCAGCTCTGCCAGAGAGAAGAGTAGAGTTCAGATTTCTTTAATGCCATTTGCGGCGTGCCTGTATTCCTTGGGTTGGGATGGTTTGCTTCAGTTTACCCGGTCGGGAGAGGGCTTCGCAAATGGCTGCGTTTGTAAAAAGAGAGACAACCCAGGCGCGCTTGCAAAAGGTTGATACTTGGCACGCTTGGCAGCGGCGTCTGCTTGGGATGGGGAGAGCTGGGGGGTGGATGGTGGTTATTTATCCGCTTAACCCGTGCAGCATAACAAGACAGGTTGAAGTGGATTGTTGTATACGTATATTTAAAATAATTCTGTATAGGCATTTTGCCTAAGAAAAGACCTAAATATTTCAGTCGTTCTAATTTCTTCAATTAGCTCAAAAGCATCTGTAATAATCTCATTTAGATCTATCTCACTTGTTTCATAATCACAAGTAATTCTATATTGCTTTAAGTCTCGAATTTTGTCTCTAAAATCCCTATGAATCGAGCCATGATATTTATTTATTAAATCATCATGTGATGTACTGCTGGTTTGAACAGGAATATATCGTAGATTTCTAATTGCATATTCTTTTAATAAATGATGACAAGAGTAATAACCCTTACTTACAGCATTTCTTACCAATTGGTTTTTTTTATCAATATTTGTTTCGCGTTGACTTGCTTCTTTTAGATGAAGTGCATAACTATATAGATGGTTGAAAAACATAAGTTGTCAAGTTCTATTTGTTTTTTACCAAATCTGTATAAAGGTAAAATTGTTTTATTGATTTTAAATTATACTTTATTCTCAAAGATCTTAGTGATTTTGAGAATCCAGATTCATATTCTTTTTTTCTAACCAACAAATCTAGAGAGTAATCTAATGTATCTTCAGAAATCGAAATGTTAAAACTTGGCTCAGAAAATTTATCATTTATTTCTGAAATGCATTCGAATATTGAGTCAAATAATAATGGTGATGTGTGCAACAAAAAGTAAACTTGGTCATTTTTAATGGATACATTATATTTTGACTTTAAAATATCAATTTTTAAAGCAATTTGTTTTCTTGTTGCAACATTATTGAACGAAGCATCATATAAAATTGCACTTTGAGTTGTATTGTTTTTTTTACTTGTTTTTTCAAAGTTCGTAGTAATTGCAATTACTACTTTATAAATACTCGAATCTGATACGCCAGAAGTTAATCCATTTAAAGTTGACGAGTGATACTTATCAAAAAAATCCTCCATAGAATTAGCTATTGGCATGCGACTTTCATAATTTATCTTTGAAGATTTGGGAAATGTTCGAAGGTAATCTTGAAGTATAGTGAAAGAATCTTTAAATGTGGGTTGTACTTTGTGCTCCATCAGACTAGCCTTTTAGTTCCTTTTCTAAGTTACCTTTTAACAAGCCAAAAAATACCTTTTCAACACAATTCTTGTGAGCGCTTTCAAGCCATGTCATATACTCAGTATCATCAAGGTGCTTAATTTCAGAAATAAATTTAATATCCAGGACTATTAAATTCTCTTCTTCACTATTTTTACCTGTATTAATTGAAATTACTAAGACACCTTTTGGATTAGAAAATTCATAAGCAATATTCAAACCTAATGAGATAGGAGAGTCGATATCTTTTTTTAGGTTTTCTATTGGTGAATTGATTTTTAAAAGAGTATTCAGGTTATCAGCCATAAATTTCATGGTGGGCTCAGATAAATAGTCAAAATCTATTGTGTTTCTGTACCATAAATTTAGCTTAAGAGGTTTGTTATAAGCCTCGGGATGAACACTTTTGAAAGAATCTAAAGCAAATTGAACTTCAGACTTGTATTCTTCCCAACTGTAACCCTGTCCATTTTGGTTTACTGTCAAAATTCCATTGCCTAATTGAATTATTGGAAATGAATCTTCTTTCTTCATAAATTGATGTTGGACATGCCAAGGAACCATCTCTGGAGGAATTTTTATAGTTGGTAAAGATTTTGTGATAGGGTACATTGCAGATAATGAGCTTTGAAATTGACCTGGCAAAAAGCTATATTTGGGATCGAGATTTTCACCATTGTCACCAGCGAGTTGCCAATGAAATTCGAAAATAGCTTCAGCTAAAACTCTTTTATCTTCAGAAATACTGAAAGGTATACTCATTTTTTTTACAAAAGGCTTAAGCTAATTTTAAATTTAGACTAAACCCAATATTTCTCCTGTACAAGTGTGTATTAATTATAACACGCAAATATGTAGGATAATCTTTATTCGCTAGGTTATACCACATGTCCTTTTTAACAATCTTGAATTTGAAAACGCCCCTTCAAATGCTTTGAAGTAAGTAAATGAGATGCGAGCTGGCTACGAAGTAGTCGCGAGACATTTCAATTTGCATGACTGTACTAGAAAAATTAAGAAAGATATAACTATAGTTTAGTAACATAAATCTTCTGGTAAAATTTCTTCTGAGGGATCTATTAACTTAGATGAAATATCTTCTCCACGTTTTATTACTTGATAGATTAACTGGGAAATCTCCCCTTTGCCAATTTTAACGCTCGGAGGACCACCAGCTGTTCTACTTACGTAATCCGGTAGAAACATTCCACGATTAATTAGAGTTTTCCAGAAAAAGATTTTCATCGACTCAAATCGTTTAATAGTAATCCTTTTGGCCTAATAGTTGTTTTGCAAAAGCAATGCTTTGTCCCTCCATTTCTTGAGAATGCCGTCAACCCGTGATGGCTCGTCCTGAAATAACCTCAATGCCTTGAGTAATTCCTTGCGAAAGACTTTTTCAGAAGCAAAGAAGCGATTGTGTAAACGCTCCTGCTTGACCTGTTTCCAAAGTTTTTCTATAGGGTTCAACTGTGGGCTGTAAACAGGTAATCTGACCAACTCAATCCGTTCATTTTTTGTCAGAAAGTCTCGGATAATTTGCCCCTTATGTGAAGAACCATTGTCTACAACCAGATAAATCTTGCAATTGTAGCGAGTTAACAAATATTTGAGAAATTTAGCAAATTCTGTTGCTTTGAGAGACTCTGCTTGTCGGAAGATAAACCGGCCCGATTTCAGCTCCAGAGCACCGAAAACCTTCTGAAGCACGTTGTTCATGTAAGCAGAACCTTTCAGCGGAATGCCTTTTTCTCCCCAGGAATAGGCATTTCGAGACCACATTCGGAAGGTGCTCTCATCTTCGTAAAGGATGACTGCACCTTCTTCTTGGGATTTTCTGAACAATTCTGGCCAAGTTTCATTTTTCCATTTCTCTCTGGCGGTAATGTCTTCTCTGTGGCTGAAGAGTTCCATTTTTTTGTGGGTCAAACCAAGAATGTTCAAGAATTCAGCTATGTATTTAATGGAATATTCTTTGCCCCAGTGCTGGAGAATAAGGTTTTGAATCATGGCCGCCGTCCAGCGTCCTGATGGGTATCCATTCGCTTCAGGCCTAGCCGCAATCTTTTGCTTCAGCTCTTGCTTCAGGCGTTTGCTTAACTTGGCTTTTCGGCCTTTGGGAGATATGGCTTTAAGCCTTTGATGCGTTTTATGATGAACAGTTGCAGCCAGGTATAACGGGTTCGCAGGGTGTGTCTCAGGTAATCTGCGACTTCTGCCAAAGACTGACGTAAATCCAGCAATAAAAAGACTTGAAGACGGTTGTAATATCTCATCTCACCCTTGATCTGGGCCTGCTTCATTTCACATTTGACCTTTTTTCGGGTATCCTGATTCAGAGTTATTGTGTTCATTGGGACCTCCTTAACGGGTGGGACTGATGAACTTTATCTCTTTTTGGGTGCTTTTGTCTGCTCTTAAACCGCAACAAAACTGACTCTCAGGCTTTTGAAATTTATTTTCCGGATGACTCTAGAGCCTTGCGAAAGTTTTACAGACAAGTATAATGGGGTAATGGAAAAATGAGAATTGCCCAAAAGCTAAACTTTAACGGCAATTTCCTGAATATGGCAAGGAAATTTCCAGAGTAACAAATAATTAATACATATGAATATTTTGAAAAACAGTTAATGGAGTATGACCATGAAGAAAAACTATCTCAAGCGCTTTTATGGATGTTTTTCTCTACTTATTTTAACGAGCACGTCTTGTTCCACAGTAGATCCAATAAATATTCTTACGGGTGAACTTGAATCTCCTTTTCCCAACGAAGAAATCTCCTCTCATGTTAACACCTCCTTTCAAAATTTCTATAACACCTGCTTTAATGTAAGTGTAAGTGAAAAAAGAAATTTTCTTCCAAATTTAACCAACTCTCTTATTTCACCATTTAAAACCAGCGATAAACCAATTACTTTTAATCAGTCTATAAATAACGTATTCACAGGGGTTTTCTCCCTTTCCCAAACGAATGAAATTGTATCAGGCAAGAGCTTGAATAATTCTTATCCAATTCTCAAACCATCTAGTAAAGTCCCGGAAGTTATAGATGGCACTAATTCAGCCATCTATAAAACAACTTGTTCAAGTTACCTAAATGCTTTATTGTCGGCAGGTATAAAAGCGAATGGAAATGTCGATATTGCTAAACTACAGGGGCATTTTCAAGCTTCATTGAATACTGACGCGCGCAATGATTCTTCAGTACTTTTAATAAAAGGAGATTTTATATCTCCGTTAAAAAAACTTCTTGACGAGAATGACCTTGATACACTGTTCAGTGTATGGGATTTTTATCATAACAACGAAACACGTGACGGAAACTCTTATTATTTGCAAAGAGGCTTTGGATTGGGGCTTGTGAATTTGAATTCCAAGAATTCAAATACGGCTTTTGATAGCCAAATGGGAGCAAGCCTGGGAGCTCGCGTGGCTGATTTTGGAGATGCACAAGGCCAATTTAAATTAGATGCCGGATTTCAGTTAAAAGATGATGTATATTTTAATAACCAAACAAGTTTTTTCCAGTCTTTAACACCTGAGTCCTTTCAGCCCTATCCAAACTCTTCTCAGTTAAAATCCAAAATTGAACGAAACATTGATTTTGAAGCTCCAAACGCAATTACCATTAAACAGAATCAATTTCCCTCAACAGTTCCGTTTAAAATCAATATAAGCGCTCCAAAAAGCCAGTGCAATAAAAATAATTGGAGCATCACTAACAAAAGCTCAAATTTATTTAAACAAATCAACGTTTCAGACGCACAAGTCAACCAATCAAACAAATCGTTTCCTTGTGAACTTTCTGTCAATGCAGAACACGATCAGAATATAAAATTCACTGCTAATTTAGTAAGTCAGAATTTCGAACTAAAATACTTAAAAACTAATGGAGTCAATGAAATTAGCAAAACTAAATCTGTACTGGTTCAATTTAGTGATGCTACCATAAGTTTTGTTCATGTAACTAGTTTAGCTGGCAATCAGAATGGAACCTTAGACCAGTCTGGTAAATTTGTTGAATTTAGATATGTGTTAGATTTAAACGATTCAGAAAATTTGATTGATAGAGATGCATTGCTAAATGGTGGCGGTAGCAACCCACCTGGAATCAGTATCTCAATCCCAAGTTCAAACCTTATCGATGACGCATTTCCTGGCATCCAAATTTCTAACAAAATCAGTGATGAAGCAAGCAAGAATATCACCTTTTATCAAGGCGTCAATAACAGGTTTGTCTTGATCCTTACGCTACCAAATAGCTTTTATCAAGAAAATCCACAAGCGATAGGTTCACAAATAAATATTGAGCTAAAAGTACCGCTCAAGGCAGGTAATATCAAACTACCGATTAAGATCAAATTACCCTTAACAATCAAAAATCCAGTTGTAACTGAAACGACTAAATCTGCAGTTTCGGAGATTTTGGGATTTCAATGAGAATGGCGCACCCTGAAAAGTGACTAAACAAACCAGAAGTACGCCCAATGGAAAGTACACCTGAAATCCCACGTCACTTCAGCACCGACTTCACCCGCCCGGCCTTCAATCACTTTGAGCGCCTCGTGAGGGGCAGGAACCGGCATTCGCTTTCTCTGCCATCCTATACAAGCCGCCCTGTCAGGCCCCCTTGCGGGTTCCCTTCCCTTCCGGGAGAACGACGGACTTACCGAGTTCCGCGTCCGTAACACGCTGGTTTAGGCTCTCTCTATGGACCGGAGAGGTTGGTTGGTCACGCAAAGCAAATGCCGAGAGCTTTGTACCCCCTCGTCCCTTTTGGGTCAAGCCTGACAGCATCTTTGGCTTGTTCCAGATGACGGTCCTTGCGAGAGTTCAGATATCTTAGCCATACCAGCAAGCCTAGGCCTATGCCACCTGATGCTGGCAGCAGCAACTTCTCCTCGCGGTTTGGTTGCCCCGTTGCGGGGTCGGTACATTGTCAGAGCGCTTTAGACAGCGAATTACTTCATCTGCCATAGCTCTTAGGCTACTGTTAGTGACATAACAGGTTAAATTACGTTTTTTCCTCCATATTTTAACAATTATTTATATAACTTCTTGTCGCGCGCCAACGAGCTTGCAGGAAAAGTGTTTTCGCAGAAAACATCTTTTTCCGCAAGCGGGTAAAATGCAATAGATTCTTCTCCAACTCCTCTATTATCCCAAAATCTTTGACAATTTCCACCCCTCACTCCCCCCTTTTACCTCAACTCCGCGTATCGGTGGAGCTTGAGCGCATTGTGTAAGAGCGACATCCAACGCCATTGTGTGTTCACCTTGGCTTTGCCTCGAAAGCTAAATCGCTTCAAACCCATACAGGATGTCAGGTGCGCAAAGACGGGCTCG
>JBPXJQ010000007.1:0-41953 GCA_051715345.1 Candidatus Blackallbacteria bacterium | reverse complement strand
TCACCGCCACCCCCGCCCTCTGGCACCCGTCCCTTTCCGGGCGCCCCTCCCCGCCCACAAACCAATCCACAAGCCGAAGAAAAAGCCCTGCAGGCCCGCAAAGATCAGGCCGAAGGTCATTTTAAACAGGGCAAACAATTTGAGGCCAAGAATCAGCTGGATGACGCTGTGCGAGAATACCAAGAGGCGATTCGGCTCTGTAACGACGTGGCCAAATACCACAGTCAATTGGGAATGGCTTTGGAGAAGAAAAAATGGGGGGGCTATGCCCAGGCCGAGTTCAAGGTGGCTTTGCACTTTGATCCCACCGACAAAGTGGCACTTAAACACTACCAGCCCAGTGCAGGTCTGAGCATTCCCCGCAATTCACTTGGGTTTAAGCTCTTGAATATGTTTAAAGGGGGAAGCAGCAATCGCATTGGCGATATTCTGATTCAACAGGGTCATCTCAAAAAAGACCAATTGCAGCAAGCGCTTAAACAGCAGAGTGACCAAAAACTGCTCCTGGGTGAAATTTTGATTCGCATGAAATATATCAAGCCTGAGCACTTGGCCCAGGCCCTGATTCACCAGGGTGAGACCTTGGCCAAAGAAGCCGCTGAGAATCAGAAGTAAGCGGCATTTCAAATTACAAATAGGCCCCAGACCTGCTAAGATAAAGACAAATGTTTGATCTGGGAGTGGCCCAATGAAAAAAAGTCCTTTGTTCACGTCTTTACTGGTTTTTGGTCTGCTGGCTGTGGGAGGCATGGGTCTTTCAATCCTGCCTGAAAAAATGGGCATGGAAGAAGTGGGCGAAGCGACTGCCAAAACTGTGTCTGGGCCGGTTAAGTGGCGCAGCTATAATCAAGGCCTGCAAGAGGCTGAAAAGAAGAACAAGCCCGTCTTTGTGCAGTTTTATGCCACTTGGTGTGGTTATTGCCGCAAAATGGATCAGGAGACCTTTACCGATAGCACAGTGCAGGCCCAATTGAAAAAATTTGTGGCTGTGCGTGTGACGGAAAGCTCCGAAGACAAGGTCACCCATCAGGGCAAAGTTATGACCGAGCGGGAATTGACCGCCGCCCATGGCGTACAGGGGTTCCCCACCCTGGTTTTTATGGAGCCCGATGGCAAAGTGATCGGCAAAATTCCTGGCTATCTCGGTCCCAAGGAATTTAGAGGCATGTTGCAATTTATCGAAACCGGCTCTTACCGGACCATGGACTACGAAGCCTTCAGCAAAAAGCACTTAAAAAGTTAGTTATCAGAGTTAGTTACCAACGTTAATTGCTTTTGTCCCGACACTATTTTGGTCCCAAAGAAAAGGCCCCCGCACCAGCGGGGGCCTTTAACTCTGTCTGTCTGGGTTTAGAGCGATTTGCTCACATAGTGAACCAAATCCACCACGCGGTTGGAATAGCCCCACTCGTTGTCATACCAAGAGATGACTTTGACCATGCGTTTTTCCAAGACCATGGTTAAAGCCGAATCCACAATCGAAGAGATCGGGCAGGTCTTGTAGTCCATGGAGACCAAAGGCTCATCAGAGACCTTGAGCACATTGGGGTAAGCAGTGGCAGCAAAGTCGCGCAGGATTTGGTTGACTTCTTCGATGCTGGTGTCTCTGCTGACTTCGCAGACCAAATCGACCACTGAGACGTCAGGGGTGGGAACCCGCAGGGACATGCCATTGAGTTTGCCGTTGAGTTCGGGAATGACCAGACCCACCGCTTTGGCGGCACCGGTGGTGGTGGGAATGATCGACATGGCCGCAGCGCGGGCCCGGCGCAGATCTTCGTGGGGCAAATCGAGAATACGCTGATCATTGGTATAAGAGTGAATCGTATTCATCAGCCCGCGGACAATGCCCAGCTTATCGTGCAGGGGTTTGGCCACTGGGGCCCGACAATTGGTGGTGCAAGAGGCATTGGAGATGATGTGGTGGTTCTGGGGATCATATTTTTCATGGTTCACACCCAGTACGATGGTGATGTCTTCGCCTTTGGCGGGCGCAGAAATGATGACCTTTTTGGCGCCTGCGTTGCGGTGGGCCATTGCTTTTTTGGCATCGGTAAACAGACCCGTGGATTCAATCACAATATCTACGCCCAATTCGCCCCAGGGCAAAGCAGCGGGATCGCGCTCACTCAAGACCTTGAGTGCTTTGCCATTGGCGTAAATGGTGTCACCTTCTGCTTTGACTTCGCCAGGAAAATGGCCGTGGACTGAGTCGTATTTCAATAAATGAGCCAGCGTTTTGGCGTTGGTCAAATCGTTGACCGCCACAATTTCAATATCGTTCATGTCTGCGGCGGCGCGGTAAACTTGACGCCCAATGCGGCCAAAACCATTAATACCAACACGAATAGCCATAAATCTATACTCTCCTTGTAAATAAACTGCGTGAATAAACCACTGCTTCAGGATAGCACGAGAGGGGCTGGTGTTAGGGGCTGGATTTTCGCTTCTGGGCAAGGCAGGGAATTGAAGACGCTGAATCCCTGCCGGTTGCCCCTAACACCTGGAAGCGAACACCTGCTAAAATCCAGTATCATGTCACATTCGCGGGCTCTCAAACCAATCGCCTCAGCTCTCAATGCCTTTACGCTGGATTTTGACCCGCGCTGGCTGGAGCCTTTGCGTCAGAGTTTTTACCAGGATCTGAGCGCCTATTTAAATGCCCCTGAACAGACTTTGCTCTTTCAGGGCGGGCGTTTGCTTCGGCAGCCGATTGCCAAGCGTGAGAGCCCCTATTATCTGTTTTCGTATGAGGACTATCCCCTGCTCTGGCTCTCGGCGAATACAGCCCTGACCCTGTCATTGTTTCTGCGCTTGTATGAGCAACTCAATTTGGCCGAACTCTTTGCTGAAAAGACACGTCCTTCGCGTTCGCTGCGCATGTATGGGGGCTTTTTTGTGGTCGGCAAACAGGCCCCCAAGCCTCTTTGGCATTATGATTACCATCTCGGGGCTGTGGCCTTTACCCTGATTGTCCCGCTGTTTGATTTAACACCCCAAATGGGCCACCTGCTCTATGAAGACAGCTCAGGACAGATCCAAACCTATCACTATCGCCCGCATCAGGCCCTGATTTTTGGCACGGGTTTTTTACACAGCACTCAGCCTTATGGCCCTGCAGATACCTTGCGCGTTTTGGTCAGTTTGACTTTTGGCTCGGATCAATGGCAGGATTGGCCCCTGATCAAAAAGAATATTCAAAAGCAGTCCCGTTATTATCTGCTTCCCTGTGGGCATGTGGCTGGCTCTTGTCTCTGTGAATGGAAGTATCCTTTGCAAAAGATCTTGTGGCGTTAAACCCGAGCAACCCCCGTGGTATGCTAAAACAAATCTTTTGCAGTGAGGCCCCGATGGAGATCGATCTGGTTCGCTTGAATTTCAGTCCCCAAAGTCTGCAAATCTTAAATATTGCCATTGCCGTGATCATGTTTGGTGTCGCTTTGGACATGCATCCCGATGATTTTCGCCGTGTCTTGCGCTCGCCCCGTGCACCCATGATTGGTCTGGTCTGTCAGTTTTTACTTTTGCCTGCGCTGGCTTTTTGCTTGACCCTCCTGTTTAAGCCCCAGCCCAGCATTGCCCTGGGCTTGATTCTGGTGGCCGCTTGCCCAGGCGGGAATTTTTCCAATTTTCTGACCCATTTTGGGGGCGGCAATGTGGCACTTTCTGTGACTATGTCTTCGATCTCGACGGCGGTGTCGATATTGATGACTCCCCTCAATCTCAGTTTTTGGGGGCAGATGAACCCTGCCACAGCGGCCTTGCTCAAAAGCATCGCGATGGATCCTGCCGATATCTTTATCACGGTTTTGCAGATTTTGATTCTGCCGCTGGTTGTGGGCATGGTTGTGCATGTGAAATTGCCCAAGCTGGCTCAACAACTCAAAAAGCCCTTTCAGATCTTCTCTCTGATCTTTTTGGTGATCTTTATTGGTTTGGCTCTGAGCAAAAATTTGACTTATTTTATCCAATTTATTGGCATGGCTGCTTGGATTGTGGCGATTACCAATGCTTTGGCCTTGGCGATGGGCTATTTTACCGCGCGGGGGCTCAAACTCACTCCCTATGATGCCCGTGCTGTATCCATCGAAGTGGGCATTCAAAATGCGGGCTTTGGCCTGATACTGGTCTTTAATTTTTTTAATGGGCTGGGTGGCATGGCGCTGATTTGTGCCTGGTGGGGTGTTTGGCACCTGATCTCAGGTCTGGCTTTGGCTTCGTTTTGGCGCAGCCGCCCCCTGAAATTTGAACCTGCCGAAGACGTGCCTTTTGGCGCATCCCTTTAAATTTTGATTTCGAGCAGCAGCCGAAAGCCCAGATTCTGAAAGCGGTAGCTGGGAATCTCATAATTGCGGCTTTCGGCCCGGCAATAGCTGGCTCCCAGATTCCAACTGCCTCCGCGCATGACGCGAGAAGCGCCACTGTCTGAACCTTTGGGATCGGTAAACGTGCCTGTGGGAAAGGCCGAAAAGCGATCTTGGGTCCATTCCCAGACATTGCCGTGCATATCGTAAAGGCCCCATTTATTCGGCTTTTTTAAGCCAACAGGATGGGTGCTCCCTTCGGAATTGCGGTCAAACCAGCCATTTTCAAGCAACTCTTCTTCTGTATCGCCAAAGCCATAGGCTGTTTTTTGTCCCCAGCGGCAGGCATATTCCCATTCTGCTTCGGTGGGCAGGCGGTAATTGCCTTCTTTGAGTGAATTCAGGCGCTGAATAAAGATCTGGCAATCATCCCAACTGACCTGTTCAACCGGGCGCCATTCGTCACCTTGAAAGCGGGAGGGATTGATGCCCATGACCATGCGCCACTGGCCCTGGGTAATGGGAGTGGTTTGCAAATAATAGGCGCGGGTCAGAATGACGTTGTAATGATTGTCTGCTTTGCCCATTTGAAAGGCCTGTGCTTCGGGTTCGACCAGGACAAAATCCATGCCCATTAAATTGGTAAAACGCGGAGCTGCTTTGACCTTTGCTGCAGGGGGGATATCGGCTGTGGGGGGGGGAGCTGCGGGGGGAGGAGTGGCAGGGGGCGGCTTGTGGGGTTTGCCCTTGCCGGGTGTTTCGGGTTTTGGGGCTTCGGCCACGGGCTCTTTGGCTGCTGCTGTCTGTTGTTTCTGTGATTGCCTCAGGGCCTCTTCCCGTCGCGCGGCCTCTTGTTGAGCCCGTTCTGCTGCCCGTTTTTCCTCTTCTTGTTTGCGCTGGCGCTCTTGGTCTGCTTGTTTGCGCTGGTCTGCTTGCTTGCGCTGTAGTTCTTCTTCTTGCCGTTTTTGTTCGGCTTCTTGTTTTTGTCTTTGTTCCTGCCGGTGAGCCTCATCTGCGGCATCACGGGCCTGACGACGCTTTAGGTCTTCTTCCAATTGTTTGCGGCGTTCTTGTTCTTTGCGTTTTTCTGCATCTGGGTCGCGGCGGGTAGAGCCGGTCATCATCAGGGCTTCTTCGATCAGGGTTTCCACCCGTTCACGGGAGATCTCCATAAATCCGGCTGATTCATGGATCTCGGCTTCTGCTGTGGGGGTTAAAAAGCGCGAAACCAAACGCGGCAAAATGGCGATCCGCATGAAGTTCTCTTCTTCTGAACGCTTAAAATTATTCATGGGGGCAGCCGCGCTATCTGCCGCTTCGATTAATTTGCGCCATTGGGCAATGTTTTCGGGGCGCTGGCTCCATTTGAGCGCCAAGCCCTGGAGCAGCCATTCTTCGTCTTTGGGGTTGATCTGCACACCCAGGGCCGAGGGGCGGATCAATTCTTGGTCCCCCATCATGCGGTCGTGGGGAACCGGTGGGATATTTCCGGTCAGGGCATAATACATGGTGGCGGACAGGGCATAGATATCTGTCCAGGGCCCCTGAATACCATTGGTGGAATACTGTTCCGCCGGGGCAAAACCAGGGGTTAAAAAGGCCAATAAATTGGTGGTTGCACCCGACATCTGCTGACGGGCCGCGCCAAAGTCGAGCAAAATGGGCTGGCCTTTGCTGGTCACATAGACATTGTCGGGTTTGATGTCGCGGTGGAAGGAATTTTTGGCATGAACCTCTTCGAGTGCTTCCAAGAGGGGCAGCAGCAGGCCTTTGATTTTTTCGGGTTTGATTCGCCCACCCTGGTTGGCCACATGCTGGCTCAGGGTGTCACCTTCGAGGTATTCCATAATAAAATAAGCGGTATTGCACTCTTCAAAGAAATGGCGAATACGTACAATATGTGGGCTGCGTAGCGAAGCCAGCAGGCGGGCCTCTGCGATAAATTTATCTCGGCCCAATTTAAACAGTTCACTTTTGTCGCCACTGTAGGGAATGACTTGCTGGCCATCGGGGGCCCGGCTGGCAAATTCGGCCGGAAAATACTCTTTGATGGCAACGCGGGTATTGAGATGGCGATCAAAACCAAGATAGGTAATCCCAAACCCGCCGTGCCCGAGCACCTTGCCAATCACATATTGGCGGTTGAGCCGAAATGGGGGCTTCAAATAGAGGGGATTGTACTCTGTGGGCTGAACATAACCACACTGCGAGCAGGTTTCAAGCTCTGCATCAATGATCGCAAAGCACTCCAGGCAGTATTTTTTTTGTGCGGACATGATTCAGCTACGGGCAGCCCTTCTGTGCAAATATCTCGATTAAACTCGAATAAAGGTGTCAATCAGACGTGTCAAACTAACATTTTAACAGATTACTGCTCGCCATTATACCCTCTGATCGGCGTGTCTGGCTTTAGGCTTTAAATCGGGCCAGATGATAATTTTTTTTGCCACTGCGCAAAACCAAAGTGGTCTCAGAGGCCAAGCTACTTGCCTCAATCAGCATTTGCGGATCGCTGCATTTGCGGTTGTTGAGATAAACCCCGCCTGCTTGAATCAGGCGGCGGGCTTCGCCATTGGAGGCACTCAGGCCTGTTTCCCGCAACAGTTGGGTCAGTGTCAAATCCCCACCGAGGCGGCTGCGCTCCAATTGGGTGGAGGGCACATCGGCAAAAATCGCAAGTAAATCGGCATCGCAGAGGCCATTGATTTCCCGGCCAAAGAGCACTTCGGTGGCTTGCAGCACTTTATCGACCGCTTCGGCACCATGGACAATCGTGGTGACTTCTGATGCCAAACGCTTTTGGGCCAAGCGCAATTCGGGCTTCTGGGCATGTTCTGAGCAGATCGCGGCTATTTCGTCCAATTCCAAAAAGCTGAAAATGCGCAGGTAACGTTCGACATCGCGGTCATCGGCCTGAATCCAGTATTGGTAAAACTGGTAGGGTGAAGTCATCTCGGCATCCAGCCAGACGGCGTTGCCTGCAGATTTGCCAAACTTTTCCCCGCTGGCGGTGGTCAAAAGCGGGATGGTGAGGCCGTAAGCGGTTTGTCCTGTCACCTTGCGGACAAGATCAATCCCTGCCGTGATATTGCCCCATTGATCGTTGCCCCCGGCCTGAATTTTGCAATTCTCTGTGCGAAAGAGATGCAAAAAGTCATAAGACTGTAGCAACATATAGCTGAATTCGGTATAAGAAATGCCCTGGTCGCGGTCTTCGAGGCGGCGGCGGACTGACTCTTTGGCGATCATGTAATTGACGCTGAAATGTTTGCCCACATCGCGCAGCCAGTCGATATAACTCAGGGGGGCGATCCAGTCGTGATTATTGGTCATCAGCGCCGCTTGCTGGCCCTCAAAACGCAGAAAACGCCCGAGTTGGGTGCGGATTTTATTGACGTTTTCGAGCACTTTATCGTTGGTCAAAAGCACGCGCTCACTGCTGCGTCCGCTGGGATCGCCAATCATACCTGTGGCGCCCCCGACCAGACAGATTGGGCGGTGGCCTGCGCGCTGAAAATGGGCCAAGAGCATAATCGGCAGTAAATTGCCGATATGCAGGCTGGTGGCGGTGGGGTCAAAGCCAATATACAAAGTGACAGGGCCTTGGGCCAGGGCTTGGCTGATGCCCTCGGGATCTGAAATCTGCTCTAACATACCTCGCTCTTGCAAGGTTTTCAGAAGATCTGGGCTCATGGCATGTCTGTCCTTTATTTATCAATGTTTTGAAGTATAACCCGATTGCTTTTCCGCTGGGCATAATTTCGAGCGGCTCTGATTCCTGTTAAACTGGAGGCATAGCCTGAGTAAGGAGTGTCTCCCAATGAAACGCGCTGCTGTGTCCATGATCTTCGGTTTCTGGATCTGTTTTGGTTTGGCCTGTGCGCCTGCCGAAAAACCTGAAAAAACAGCTTCTGAAGCCAGTACTGCGGCTGATTCTACTGCAAGCATGAGTGCCCAGGATAAAACCCTCTGGACCAAGGCCAAAGGGCTGTTTGCCCCCTTACCGGAGCGGATACCTGCTCCGGCAGGCCTGACCGATAGTCCCGAAAAAGTGGCTTTGGGCAAACAGCTCTTCCACGACCCGCGCCTCTCCAAAAGTGGGGCCATTAGCTGCAATAGCTGTCACAATCTGGCCAGTGCCGGCGTGGACAACCGCTCTGTTTCACTTGGCCATGGTTTTAAAACAGGTTCGCGCAATTCGCCGACAGTCTTAAATGCAGGCTTTCACACCGCCCAATTCTGGGATCTGCGTGCCAAAGATCTGACCGAGCAGGCCAAAGGCCCTGTTTTGAACCCTGTGGAAATGGCCATGCCCAATGAGGCAGAGGTTGTGACCCGACTGGCCAGTATTGAAGGCTATCAGGATCATTTCAAAAAAGCCTTTCCCGAGGGCGAAAAACCAGTGACTTACCAGAATATGGCTGAGGCAATCGCGGCTTTTGAACGCACCTTGGTCACGCCTTCGCGCTTCGACGATTACTTAAAAGGCAAAGCCGAGGCGCTGACGCCAGAAGAGAAACAGGGTCTGGAGACCTTTATCAATAAAGGCTGTACCGCCTGCCACAGCGGCGTGGCGGTTGGCGGGGGGATGGCTCAGAAATTTGGCATCATCAAACCCTATGCCAACCGCAAAGATGGCGGCAAATACGACCTGACAAAAAAAGCAGAAGACAAATTTGTCTTTAAGGTGCCTTCGCTGCGCAATATCACGCGCACCTATCCCTATTTTCACGATGGGGCAGTCTGGGAACTCAAAGAGGCGGTCAAAATTATGGGCGAGACCCAATTGGGATTGAGCATGGATCCCTCTGAGATTGAAAGCATTGTGGCCTTTTTGTCTGCTTTAACTGGAGAGTTGCCATCTGAAGCCAAAATTTTGCCAGAATTGCCACCTTCCAGTGCCAAAACAAGCAAGCCCGCTGTCTGATTCCGTGTCACCAGATGCGCTCACTGAGGTTCATCCCAAGCTGCAGGCTTTGCGTGCGGCTTTAAACCGGGTGATTCTGGGCAAACCAGATCAGGTCGATCAGATGTTGATTGCCCTGCTCGCTGGGGGGCATGTTCTGCTCGAAGACATTCCGGGCATCGGCAAAACAACTTTGGCCAAAGCCTTTGCTTTGGCCACGGGCTGCCAGTTTCGGCGCATTCAGTTTACGCCGGATCTCTTGCCTTCAGACGTCATTGGCGCCTCGATTTACAATCCGGTGGATCACGCCTTTCACTTTAAATCGGGCCCGGTTTTTACCCAGATTTTGATGGCCGATGAAATTAACCGTGCCTCTCCCCGCACCCAGTCCAGTTTGTTGGAGGTGATGGCGGAGCAACAGATCACGGTAGACGGTCAGGCCTATACCCTGGAATCACCGTTTATGGTGATCGCCACCCAAAATCCGGTCGAATACCAAGGCACTTACCCCTTGCCCGAGGCCCAGCTTGATCGTTTTATGCTCTGTCTGCGTCTGGGCTACCCCGACCTGGAGCAGGAATTGGCGATGCTCTACGATCATGAACACAGTTTGCCCCTGCAGCAATTGACACCTGTCTTGAGCCCCTCTGAGATTTGTGCTTTTCAAAAAACCGTGCAAAATGTCGCCGTTCACCGTGACATTGGGGCCTATATTATTAAATTGGTAGATGCCACGCGCAAACATGCAGCGATTCAGTTGGGTGCCAGTCCGCGTGCCGGTTTGTCTTTGTTTCAGGCGGTCAAAGCCCATGCCCTGCTCGCTGGGCGCGATTATGTTTTGCCCGAAGATGTCAAAAGCCTGGCGGCGTCTGTTTTGGCCCACCGTTTGCAATTGGATGCCAAAGCCCGTTATCAGGGGATTGGCAAAGTCGATGTGGTTCTGGAATGTCTTGAACAAGTCGCGGTACCGCGCTAAAACAGGGAGTCTTCAGCATGTCGGGCAGATCGCTCTGGGGTTCTCTGCTGAATCAGATCAAAAGCTACCAGCAAAAAAATGCCTTTTCGCTGCTGCAATCGGTCTATGAAACCCACCTGACGCCCGCAGGCAAGGCCCTGTTTTTGCTGATGATTCTTTCGATCTCGCTGGGCATGGTTGGCACTGAAATTTTGATCTATGTCTTGATGGTCTGTTTGACGGCCCTGTGGACGGTGGTGGTCTTTGAAGGCTTCTGGCACCGGCCCCGGGCCTTTGAAATTCAATCTGTTTCACGGGCCCCTGTGATCTCGGGGGCCGAAGCAGAGATTCAGGTTTGGCTGAGTTATCAGGGCAAGCGCAATCTCTACCATCTCAGCTTTGAATTGGTTTTGCGCACCCCGCAACAGCGGCTTTTGGTTTTGCCCTGCCTCAGCGCTCTGGATTTGCTCGAACCGGGTCAGCGCGTCTTGCTCAAATTTCGCGGTGAGTTGGCCCGGCGCGGCACCTACCTCTGCCACCAATTGGTGGTGATCTCGACTTTTCCTTTTGATATTCTCTATTGGCGCACCCCCTGGCCTTTAAATGGGCAACAATTGGTCTATCCCGAATACCGCATTTTGACCTATTTGCAGCTCGATCTGATGCGCAAATACCAAAGTGGCGGCCAGGTGCTGAGTCAGCAACAGGGAGAAGCCCTGGAGTTTCGCGGCATTCGCCAATATATGGAGGGCGATCCCCTGCGTCAGATCTATTGGCCCGCCCTGGCCAAAACCGGCAAATTGATGGTGCGCGAATACCAAGAGGAGTATTTTATTCGCCTCGGTGTCATTCTCGATACCCAGATTGCTGAGCCAGACAGTGTCAATCCAGAACTTGAAGCGGGGATTTCGCTGGTGGCCAGTATTTCTGAATGGATTGCGCGCCAGGAGTTTTTAATCGATATCTTTGCCGCTGGCCATGAGATTTACCACTTTCCCACGGGCAATGCCCACACCCGTTTGGAATTTTTGCTCGAAATTCTGGCCTCGATTCAGGGGGTGCAAGAATTTCAAACCGAATTGCTCAAAAGCGCAGTGCAGCCGCATATCTTTGAATTGAGTGCCATGGTGGTGATTCTCTTAAGATGGGATGAAGAGCGCAAAGCCCTCTTGCAAATGCTGCGGGAACAGGGATTGGTTTTGAAGGTCCTCTTGATTCAATCGCCCGCTGAAGCTGAGGCAGAACCACCCGATTTGCCGGGTGTGATGGCCTTTTCAGCAGAAGCCTGGCGGAAGATTGTCTTATGAACGAAACACGTCCGCCGGTCTTGTATTTTTTTCTGCTGGCCTCAGCCTTGGGGGTGTGGTCTTTGCAGGCGCCAGCCCGCTGGCTGGGCGCTTTGGGTGTTTTGGTGAGCGTGGCTTTTGCCTATCGTACGCCCCTGCTTTTGCGTCCCAAGCCCCAGACTTTTTTTATTGGCGCCCTGTTTTCCTTTCTCTTTGCCTATTTTGTGATTTACGCTGATTCAGCAGAGACCTTTGTCCTGATTTACAGTCAGCGCCAGTTTCAGGCCCTGGGCCTCTGTCTTTTGGCGATGATTGTCTTGCAATGGTACTCTTGGTCTTCGCGCCGCTTTGACTGGCTGTTTTTTTCGATCGGTCTATTTTTGCTTTTTTCGACCGTATTTACAGGGCTGGCTTCGTACAAGCTGGCCTATATCTGGTTGGTTTTGAGTTTTATCTCGGCCTTTGTGCTCTCACGCTTGCCTTTGTCTGCCCGTTGGAGCACCCGCCCCTCTCTGCTCAATCAACACAAATATGTCTTTCATGTCTTCTTGTCTTTTGGGGTCTTTATTCTGCTTTCGACCAATATTATTGCCCTGGCGGAATGGGTCGATGACAGTTTCTCGGAAAACTTTTCCGAGTTTGTGATGCGCCAGCAATCTGGTTGGAGTGGTTTTTCAGGCACCACTCATCTGCAGGGCAATGCCAATATTCAACTTTCGGAGCGGATTGCGCTGCTGATCGACTCTCCCCGGCCGCTGGAATACCTCCGTGGCAATGTGCTCACGGTCTACCACAAAGGACTTTGGTCTCCCCAGGACTATATCACCGTCCCTCTGCTTTTAAATGGCCCACTGCCCCAAACCAAGGCCCCGCTGCTTAAAAAGGAATTTCTGATCATTCCCGGTTCGGACCACCGCCCCAGTGAGACCGGTTTTTGGGCCCAAATTCAGCTCAAAAACCACCACAATGGCCTGCTGTTTTTGCCTGTTCAGGCTTCGCTGGCGGCCATTCCCAGCCATGCGCCGGTCTATCAGAACCAGTATGGGCTCTTGCGCCAGGAACGACAGAGTTTGGAGCTGGACTATTGGATTTGGGTTGAACAGGGGTTTTCTCCCGTTTTGCCCGAAGGTGCTGAGTTGCGCAAAGAAAATTTGGGGGTACCCATTGATGTGCGCTTGGCTTTGCGTCCCCTGGCAGAAGAAATTACAAAGGATGCCCTTTCGCCCCTTGAAAAAGCGGCCCGTTTGGAGCAGTGGTTTAAACAGAATTTTCGTTACAGTTTGCAAACCCAGCCTGTGCCCCCTGATGTGGACCCCACCGTGGACTTTGTCCTGAACCGCAAACCCGCTTATTGTTCCTGGTTTGCCTCGGGCATGGTTTTGATGCTGCGCAGCCTGGATATTCCCGCCCATTTGGTCAGTGGTTGGCGTGGTATGGAGCACGTCCCCCTGAGCCAAACCTGGGTGGTGCGTGAAAAGCAGGCCCATGACTGGGTCGAGGTCTTTGACTCCCATTCGGGTACTTGGGTGTCCTTTGATCCGACTCCCGGTCAGCAATTGGATGCCCTGCTCGAAAAAGCAGATATCTTTAATGCCTTGCAGCGCCAATTTGATGGCCTTCGCCTGTTTTTCAGCCTCTTAAAAGCGCGTTTGAGTGTGGGCGTTGGGCTGCAGTGGCAAGAATTGCTCAGCAATTTGCAAGCGGGCGCATTGGCTTTGCTCAGCCAACCTGCTTTTTATCTGGTGCTGGTTTTGCTCGGCGGCCTCAATGCCTTTTTAAAGCGGCTGCGGGCCAAACCCATTCAAG
Organism: Candidatus Blackallbacteria bacterium; assembly: GCA_051715345.1. Taxonomy (GTDB): domain Bacteria; phylum Cyanobacteriota; class Sericytochromatia; order UBA7694; family UBA7694. Next base: position 28,696 of record JBPXJQ010000007.1, on the reverse strand, counting down.
CGAAACCGACACCGGGCGAACTGAACTATTTGCCGCTTGAGCCCCAATTGGCGCAGTTAAACAGCCAGTTTGAGCAGGAATTGTCTCGCCGGGGTATTTCAACGGCCCAGACCCAGACCCTTGGGGAAATTGGCTTGCAAATTGCCACAGAACACCCCGAGCTGCATGAGACCTTTGCGCAAATGCAAGTTTTGTTCAATCAACTGCGTTTTGCCGCGTTGACTCCGGTTGATTGCCAGCCCCTGCTGGCTGAATTGCAAACGCTGTTGGTGGCTTGGCAAAAAACAGAACTCCCGGTTCAGGCGGCACCTGAACCGGGAGTCAAAAGCGAAACCTAAAACTTAGACGGGGTCACTGCCATCCAGATCCGCATGATTGGATTCAAGGCCTTGTGAGGTATCATTTCCCATACCGACTCCCATGGTTCCGAGTCCCAGGATACCGGGTATGAGGTTGTTCATCTCCCCTGTCAATTCTTGCATGGACATCTCACCCTCTGGATCAAATTCTTGGTAATCCACCGCCACATCCATCATGCCGGGCATCATCGGCATCTGGTATTCAACCTGAATGTGGAAGAGGGTGGTGACCACTTCTGTGCGGATATTGGTCATCATCTCTTGGAAGATGCCACGGGCCTCTTTTTTGTATTCGATCAGGGGATCTTTTTGGCCATAGGCCCGCAGACCAATCCCTTCACGCAGGGCATCCATTTCGTGCAGGTGGTCGATCCACTTTTGGTCGATCACACGCAGAATCACCATGCGCTCCAGATCGCGCATCAACTCTTCGCCCAAAATCGTCTCTTTGGCGGCGTAGGCATCGAGGGCCTGATCTTTTAAAAAGACCTGCAGGCCTTCGATTGGAATGCGCAATTCATCGAGATGAATCGAGCCCAAGAGCGGAATATGGTGCGACAATTCCTGGTGCAAACCAGGCAGATCCCACTCTTCTTGGGGAATTCCGTTCTGGGCATAACGGCCCAACATGTCTTCCATATTGCGGGTAATCATCTCTTCGACCACGGGGCGCAGGCTGTCGCCTTCGAGAATCTTGCGGCGCTGTTGGTAGATGATCGTGCGCTGGCTGTTCATGACTTCGTCGTATTCGAGAATGCTTTTGCGCACGCCAAAATGGTACATCTCGACTTTTTTCTGGGCGTTTTCAATCGCTTTGCTGACCATGCCCGATTCAATCGGCTCGTCTTCTTCGACTTTGAGCATGTCCATGACTTTCGAAACACGGTCGCCGCCAAACATGCGCATCAAATCGTCTTCGAGCGAGAGGAAAAAGCGGCTGGAGCCGGGGTCACCCTGACGGCCTGCGCGGCCCCGCAATTGGTTGTCGATACGCCGGGATTCGTGGCGCTCGGTGCCGATCACGTGTAAGCCACCGACACTGCGCACATCGTCGCGTTCTGCGGCAATCTGGGCTTCGATTTCTTTTAAGAGCTTGGCTTTGAGGGCGGGATCCACGGTGTCGGGATCTTCGCCTTCCATGCGCAATTTGCGCAGCAACAAAAAGTCCGCATTGCCCCCGAGCAGAATGTCGGTTCCGCGACCGGCCATATTGGTGGCAATCGTCACCCCGCCTTTGCGGCCTGCTTGGGCAATGATCTCAGCTTCTTTTTCGTGGTTTTTGGCGTTGAGCACATTGTGGGGAACACCCCGGCGCTTGAGGACATCGCCAATCTGCTCGGATTTTTCAATCGAGACGGTACCGACCAGCACGGGTCTGCCGGTTTTGTGCATCTCTTCGATTTCATCCGCCACAGCCTTGAATTTGGCCTGAATATTTTTATAAATAACATCAGGCTGGTCTTTGCGCACCACGGGCCGGTTGGTGGGAATCACGACCACGGGCAGGTTGTAGATTTTGCCAAACTCTGCTTCTTCGGTGATGGCGGTACCGGTCATGCCGCCGAGTTTGCGGTAGAGGCGGAAATAGTTCTGCAGGGTAATGGTGGCCAGGGTCTGGGTTTCGTCTTGGATTTTGACGCCCTCTTTGGCTTCGATTGCCTGGTGCAGACCATCGGAGTAGCGGCGGCCAAACATCAGGCGGCCTGTGAACTCATCGACGATCACGACTTCCATCTCACCCCGTTCATTGGGGCGCACGACATATTCCACATCGCGGCGGTAAAGCTCTTTGGCCTTGAGCGCGATAATCAAATGGTGGGCGTGTTCGGGGTGCTCGGCGCTGAATAAATCGGGGATATTTAAGACCTTCTGGGCCTTGAGAATGCCCTGCTCGGTCAGAATAATATTTTTCTGCTTTTCGTCGATCACATAATCGCAGTCTTTTTCATCTTCTTCGTAGTCGATTTCGTCGAGCAGTTTTTTCTTTTTGTTGTAGTCTTTTTGTTTGCCTTCGAGGCGGGTCACAATTCGGTTGAATTGTTGGTAGGTCTCGGCGGGCTGGGCCAAGGTGCCTGAAATAATCAACGGCGTGCGGGCCTCGTCGATCAAAATGCTGTCAACTTCGTCGATCACGGCGTAGTGCAGTTCGCGCTGCACACATTGGCTCATTTCGGTCGACATATTGTCGCGCAGATAGTCAAAGCCAAATTCGTTGTTGGTCCCGTAGATCACGTCACCGGCATAGACTTTGCGGCGTTCGTGGGGGGTCAGATGGTGCAAAATTGCGCCGACCTTGAGGCCGAGAAAGCGGTGAATCTGGCCCATCCACTCCGAGTCGCGGCCCGCCAGATAATCGTTGACTGTCACGACATGTACGCCGCGTCCGGCCAGGGCGTTGAGGTAGGTTGGGCTGGTTGAAACCAGGGTTTTGCCTTCGCCTGTTTTCATCTCTGAAATTTGGCCCCGGTGCAGCACAATGCCGCCGATCAGCTGCACATCGAAGTGGCGCTGGTTCAAGACCCGGCGGGAGGCCTCGCGCACGACGGCGAAGGCTTCGGGCAGCATGTCTGCGAGCATTTCTTGCTCTTTTTGGTATTTTTTGTCTTTGTCGGTCAGGTCGCGGGTGGCATTGTCGAGCTTTTGGCGAAACTCATAGGTCTTGGAGCGCAGGTCGTCGTCACTGAGGGGCAGAATCGAATCTTCGAGACTGTTGATCTGAGCCACAATCGGCTGGATCTTTTCAATTGTGCGCTTGTGGGGATCGCCTACGAGCTTTTGCAATAACTTCAACATTTTGACGGTACATCCTTTGAGGCGGGCACACAGCCCGAGGGTCATAAAATAGAAATTTACTTTTCCTATTTTACTCCCATTTGTCCTGGTCGGTGGCAATACGCTGTCTCAGGCGATGAATTTTGCCCCTTTATCGGCCTTGGCAGTGGCCTTTTGAGTGCTTTCCCTTGCTGGAGAAACTAGCTGAGCAGCTCCAACTCCGCTGCACGGGCCTGGTACCATTTGGCCAAATCGCGAATCTGAACGTCGCAGACCTGGTGCTCCATCGGATAGGTTTGCCAGTGCAATGCGTAACCGGCTTTCTGCATCGCTTCTGAGGAGCGCTCTGCCAGTGCAAACGGCACCACAGGGTCGAAGGTCCCATGCATCATTTCCAGTGGTGTTTTGGCATTGGCCGAGCCAGCGGCTGGGGGCACATGGTCGAGATCGAGCAAATAGGTCGAGAGGGCAAGAATGCCCGCCAATTTTGTCTCCAGGCGCAAAGCCGTGTGCAGCACAATCGCACCGCCCTGGCTGAATCCGGCCAAAATGATCCGCTCAGATGGAATGCCTTTTTGTGCTTCAGCAGAGATAAAATCTTTCAATGCAGCGACGGAGGCTTCGACTTCGGGCCAGCTGACCTGACGCAAAAAGCCCATCGAGAGGATATCGTACCAGGAGGGCATGACCATGCCGCCATTGATCGTGACGGGTTTATTGGGCGCATGGGGAAAGAGAAAACGCAGATTTTGTTTGAGGCCGAGCACAGGCACCAGCGGTTCAAAATCGTGGCCACTGGCCCCGAGGCCATGCAGCCAAATCACGGTGCCGATCACGGGCTCATCTTTGCTGATGCTGTAGCGTTCGAGGTGGGGGAGCAAGGGCATGGGGGCCTCCGGGGTATGTTGAGTGTTTTTACTGAGTAATACAGATATTAGTTTCTAATTTTATCAGAAGTGCTGAAAGACCCCGGTATTCATGCCGGGGATGTAAGGCACACAAAGCGTAGCTTTGTCATAAACCTGACAGGGACTCAGAGATTTAATATAGGCTGAAGTGCAGACAGTCAGGCGATTTAGACTAAGATTAAATTTGTTTACATAATTGTATTCTGTTGTATAATAACTATATGGATTCAGACTCAAAAACAAAAAAAATTCGCAAAACATTTAAATACAAAGCTGTGGTGAATAAGACAACCGCAGCCCATGCTGAGCAATGGCTGTGGCGCTGTCAGCAGCTCTACAATCTGGCTCTTGAACAGCGAATTTTGGCCTATAAGCAGTTTGGCGTAAGCCTCAATTACAACGCTCAATCTGCTGAGTTGCCCACTTTTAAACGAGAATTTCCTGAATTTGCCCAAGTGGGCTCGCAGGTCTTGCAAAATGTTCTGGAGCGTGTTGAAAAAGCATTTCAGCACTTCTATAGCAAGCGTAAAAAGTGCGAAAAAGGGGGCTTTCCACGCTTCAAAGCCCGTTCACGCTATGACACTTTTACCCTCAAAACGGCGGGGTGGAAGCTGAATGAGAACTATTTGACTGTCTCGAAAGTGGGTGTATTTAAACTCCTTTTGTCCCGCCCGATTGAGGGCAAAATTAAAACGGTCTCCATCCATCGGGACGGCAATGGCGATTGGTGGGTCTGCTTTTCCTGTATTTTGGATGCCAAAAAATATCCAGAATCGTTTAAGGAAAAAGTCGGCATAGACGTTGGGTTGAAACATTTCTGTGTGGATTCAGACCCAGACAGTCAGCCGATTGCCAACCCCCGCTATTATCGCAAGCTCAAGGCCAAATTGCGCAAGCAACAGCGGGCGGTTTCTAGACGTAAAAAAGGCTCAAATCGCAGGAGAAAAGCGGTCAAGCGGCTGGCGAAAACCCATCGCCAGATTGCCAATATGCGCTTGGACTTCCTGCACAAAGTCGCCAATCACTATGTTTTAAACTATTCGGAAATCCATGTGGAGGCTTTAATAATCCGAAACATGGTTAAGAATCGGCATTTAAGCATGTCGATTCAAGATGCAAGCTGGGGTCTCTTTTTTGAACTGTTGGAGTACAAAGCGGAAGAAGCTGGTCGCCAACTTGTCAAAGTAAATCCAAGAGGCACCAGTCAGAAATGTTCAAGTTGTGGTGAAATCGTACCGAAGACCTTAGCTGTGAGGATTCATAGTTGCAAGGTTTGTGGTCTCGAAATTGACCGCGATGAGAACGCTGCAAGAAATATTAAAGCAGGGTAAGTCCTGCGTGGCGTGGGGCCGGGCTGGCCCTTCAGGCGCTAACGTAGACCATTAGGTCAAGCGTGGCCTGAGAATCTCCGACCTTTAGGTCGGGGAGTGTCAAACCGTGATGAAGAGAAGCGGGGCATGAGCAAAAATGAACAACTTATTCTCAGAATTGGCGCGAGAATGGCTCCAGCAGAAGCTCTGGCCCTTGGCTTTGCAAGCGGCAGATCTGCCGCCTGAAACCACCCCGGCAGCGATCCTGGCCCTGGGTTTGCCCCAGCCCAACATCGATAAAGAAGGCCATTACGACACCTTGGATGCTCGCACCTATTGTTCGCAATGCCCGCTCTTTTGCGCCAGCTTGTTTTTGGCCGATGGGGCCAGCTCTGCGGAAGCCAGCTCTGATGAGGCCATGTCCATTGCCCAGGCGATCTTGGGTCTGATCTGGCGCGATGCGATTGAACGGGCGATTGCCCGCGATCTGGATTTTGCCACCAATGGTTTTGACCTGTTTGATGCCGAATTTGCGGCCCGCTTTGACACAGCCGATGCCCAGTGGGATCGCTGGCTGGCCACCAGCGAGGCCGTCAAAACCGCGCTGCAGGACCTCATGGAAGAATATGCCGATCGTCAGCTCTGGACGGATGCGCGCTGGGCTTAACAGAGTTGGGTTCGCCCCGTTTTAAGCCGCCATTTGCCAATGGCTAAAGTCGTTGGCCAGGCGGGTGGCCTCTTCGCTGGCCTCTACAGGCGGGGGTGGAATCCGGCCCTGCAACAGGCGATTCAGGCTCTCGGGGGCCAATGAGCGACCACGGGCCACGCCTTGACCCATAAACAGGGCAGATAAACCGCTGGGAGCCAGGGTTTGACCAAAGGCCAGATCGGGGCTCTGTGCTGAAATCACCGGCTGTTGGGACATTTCAATCGGTTTGGGGGTCTGAAATTGGGCCCATTGCATCACATTTTGGTCGCTGACCTGCTGCTCTGGGGCTTTGGGGGGGGCTTCGGCAATTTCCAAGCGGGTGCGGCCTTGGTCATGCACCAAACTGGCCCCCGGATGCAGGCGCGTGATCAATTTGAGGTTGAGGTTGGGATTGATGGTCAGCAGGGATTCTTGGTCTTGACTCTGGTTGGCCACTGAGCCTTGCGGGGGGCGCAAAAAAAAGGCCAGGGCCTGCTGAAAATCATAGGGGTCAGGGGGCTGCGGACGGAGAGAAGGGGCCGTATGGGTGCCAAGGCTGGCAATCCGCTGCAATGAGGGGCTGTCTATGGCCAAAGAAACGTCCATCTCGTTTGCCTCCTGAATTGAATGAAAGGGAACTGTATTTATTTTACCTTGAGTTTGGCGTTTCTTTGCAAGTGTCTGAGATCAGCAAAATAGCTGAACCGTGCGATAATCCCTAGCAGACACAACGGTGTCTCCAAAGGAAAAAGAAAATGTCCAGTATTGGTTATCACGAACCCGTATCAGAGCTGAGTGATGAAACACAAGATATGCACAGGGCGATTGTCTCTTTAATGGAAGAACTCGAAGCCGTTGATTGGTATAACCAACGTGCAGACGCTTGCAAAGACAAAGAACTCAAAGCGATTCTGGAGCACAATCGCGACGAAGAAAAAGAACATGCCGCGATGATGTTGGAGTGGATTCGGCGCAAAGATACCCGCTTTTCGAAAGAACTCAAAGACTATTTGTTTACCAAAAAACCGATCGCTCACAAATAAGCGCCCATCATCACTACCGGTCGGTTGCTAAGGCCGTTTGGCTTCGACTGCGTCCCAGTTCAACAGACGAGCAACCTGTTTGACAATCGGCTGGCTGTAGTGGTGGGCAATTTGGATCAAGATGACCATCAAGGCCAGTGGTAAAAAGCTTAAAAAGGCTTCAGCATGTAGCACATGGGTAAGCGCAGCCCCAAACATTTGCCAAGCAAGCAACAGCGCCCCATAAAAAAGGGTCTTTGGTTTTAAGAGCATCAGACCCCCCGCCAGTTCCATTCCGCCAGCCAAATAGACAAACCAGTCTGGGTATCCCCACCTGACGAAGACTTCGCTCAGCAGGGGTTGACCCGAAAACTTGAACAGCCCAGAGGCAATGAAGAGCACTGCCAAGGTCCAAATTATTTTGCGATCAAACGATCTGTGCTCTTCGATTTTTTTTAATGCTTGCATCTGTATTCCTGCTTTTAAAATATGGTTTAAACTATATATTGACCATAGTCCTTTGCGTGATTAAAAGTCAAATTAATGAAAAAATAAAATAAATAATATTTATTTCGATTTATTTTTTAAAATTTAAATAAATAACAAAAAATGAAAATAATTATATCTTGTGTTTTCACCAGAGAGTCTCCCGGCTTTCCGACGCTGGCTAATCGGAGCGAGGCGTCGCGCCTGCCGAGATATCGAAACCAGCGGAATCTGGTATCATGAAGCAGAGATTCCCTGGGAGTAGCGCGTAAATTATGAATCAGGTTCTGGTCACCGGTGCCGGTGGCTTTGTGGGCAGCCATGTCTGCGAAGCCTTGGTGTCTGCAGGTTGGCAGGTACAGGCCTTGGTTCATTCCGAATCAGGTTTGGGTTGGCTCGAAGATCTGCCGCCTGCTATTTTGCAAGAATTGCAGATTTTCAGGGGTGATATCTGTGATGCAGAAGGCATGCGCCAATTGGTGCAAAAACAGGCCCTGATCATCCATTTGGCGGCCCTGACGCGGGGCTTTACGGCCCAACACTCCCGCGCGTATATCGACACCAATGTCACGGGCACCCTCAATTTGCTCCATGCCGCTCTGGCCCATGATTGCCGCGTGATTCACACCTCGACGGCAGAGGTCTACGGCGATCCCCTCTACCAGCCCGTTGACGAAAAACATCCCTTGCAGGGCCGTTCGCCCTTTGTGGCCTCCAAAATTGCCGCAGATATGCTGGCGGAGAGCTTTTTTCGCTCCTTTCAGCTCAATCTAAGTGTGGTGAGGCTCTTTCCGGTTTTTGGCCCGCGCCAGCATGTCTCAGCCTTGGTGCCCTGGTTGTTTGAGCGTCTCAGCGATCCCCACTGTGAGGCGATTTCACTGCCCTCGCTAACGGCCCGACTTGATCTCAGCCCCATTGCCAATGCAGTTTCGGCTTTTTTGGCCGTGGCTGATCAGGCCGATTTGCCGGTGGATGTGATCCATTTTGGCTCTGGGCAGGAGCTGTCGGTCACCCAATTGGCGGAGCGGGTCATGGCGCAAATGGGCATTCACAAACCGCTGATAGTGGGTGAGAGCCCCGGTCTGGATTGTTTTTTGCGTGAACATCTCTGTGCCAATCTGGACAAAGCTGCGACTTTGCTCAATTGGCGGCCTCAAGTCTCGCTGGAACAGGGGCTTGAAGACACCTTGGCCTGGTTGCAGGCCCGAAAGCAGGTGGCCCCATGAACGTTTCTACACATACTCCCGCGAGCCCCAAACGCGCAGTAATTTTGGCCGGAGGCAAAGGCAGTCGGCTCTATCCCTACACCACGGTTTTTCCCAAACCGCTGATGCCCATTCTCGAAAAGCCGATTCTTGAAATTGTGCTCACCCAGCTCAAACAGGCGGGTTTTAGCCAGATCACTTTGGCGGTGGGCTATTTGGCCGAACTCATTCAGACCTATTTTGGCGATGGCGAAAAACTGGGCCTGGAAATCGACTACTCGCGTGAAAGCGAGCCGCTGGGCACCGCAGGCCCGATTCGGCAGGTGGCCAACCTCGATCAGGACTTTCTCGTCATGAATGGCGATGTGCTTTGTACCCTGAATTTTCGTGAGATGTTTGACTTTCACATCCAGCATGGCGGGCTGGCCACCATTGGCACCTACCGCAAAGCCGTGCCCATCACCTTGGGGGTGCTTGAATTGGATGAGCACCAGCAGATTCGCGATTATATCGAAAAGCCCACGCTGCATTACCACGTCAGCATGGGAATTTATTTTTTTAAGCCCCAGATTCTCGACTATATCCCGCCCCAGCAGCGTCTGGACCTGCCCGATCTGATGAAGGCCCTGATTGTCGCTGGGCAATCGCCTTATGCCTACCTCTTTGACGATCTTTGGCTCGACATTGGCAGGCCCGAAGACTACGCCGAGGCCCAGGCCCTCTTCTCCGAACACCAAGAGCGTTTTTGGAATCCGGAGCACAGCCAGGCCCCAAAAGCAGGTGGCGCGTGAGTGCCGAGAGAGCGACCGCTTCGGTTCTGCTGACCGGGGCTGGGGGCTTTATTGGCCGGGTTTTGGCGCCGCTTTTGACGTTGGACTTGGCTGAGCAGGGCGGCTGTCTGGCCCTGGCTGGGCGCAAAGAACTTGATCTCTGTGACCGCGATGCCGTTCTGAACCTGCCGCCGGTCAAACAAATTGTGCATTTGGCCGGGGCCAGTACCACCTTTGCCTTTGACGCCGATCCCGAAGGGGCCTGGCGCACCAATTTTCTCAGCACCTTAAATCTGCTCGCATACGCCCGCCTTCACCAAATTCAGCACTTTGTACTGGCTTCGACCTATGTCTATGGACCGCCGCAGTATTTGCCGGTCGACGAAAAACACCCGATTCAGCCCCACCATGCTTATCAGCGCAGCAAATACCTCTGTGAGCAATTGGCCGAACAATATGCCCGGGACTGCGGCTTCAAACTCAGCATTCTCAGACTCTTTAATGTCTATGGGCCGGGCCAAGATGCGCGCATGTTGCTGCCCACCCTCTTGGCCCAATTGCCAACCGGCCAGATTCACCTGCGTGATGCCGCTCCCCGCCGCGATTTTGTCGCTGTCGCTGACGTGGCTGAGGCCTTTCGCTTGGTGCTGCAAACCGGCGCTGAAGGGATTTTTAATCTGGGTTCTGGGCATTCGCTTTCGGTACACGAATTGGTGAACTTGGTTGTGCGCTTGTACGGTCACGCCTTGCCCGTCGCTTATAGCCAGAGTGTGCGCCACCACGAAGTCGATGATGTGGTCGCAGATACCCGCCGGGCCCAGGCCCTGCTCGGCTGGATGCCGCAGATTTCACTCGAAAGCGGTCTCAAGGAACTCTTATGCGCCTCTTGATGTCGATGTTTGGCTGGCGTGACAGTGGCGGAGGCACCATTTTTCCGCGTCAATTGGCCCTGGAACTCGTGCGCCGGGGCCACGAAGTGCTGGTGATCTCTGCCGCTGTGCCGCAGATTCCGGGCGCACCGCTTTACAGCGTGTTGGAGCAGATCGACGAAGGCGTTCAATGGGTGGGCATTCACAACCGTCCAGCCTTTTTTCTGGATGATCAGAACCCCGAACGCGAAATCCACGATCCACATATCCTGCGCATTTTTAGGCATTATTTTGAGCAGTTTCAACCGGATCTGGTGCATTACCACAATTTCCTCGGGCTCTCGCTGGGTATTGCCGATCTGGCCTGGGAAGCGGGTTTACCCAGTTTTTACACCCCCTACAATTTTTGGTTGCTCTGCCCGACCCTCTACCTCAATTTGCCCAATTTGGCCCTTTGCCAAGGGGTCAACGCCAATGGCAGCAATTGCCTGAGCTGTACCCAGGCAAAGCTTCCTGGCGAGCGCTACATCCACCGGCGCGACACCCTGCAGGCCCATTACCGCGAGCGGGTGGGAACCTGTTTGGCCACGTCCCAATCTGTGCAAACCCTCATGGTCGAAAATGGCTACGACCCTGGCCAAATCGACATTCTCAAACTGGGCAATGAACGCGCAGTCAAGATTTGGCAAGAAGCCGGCGAAAAACGTATTCCCGCTGTCAATTCTAAATTGCGGATTGGTTTTACCGGGGCCGTTCTGCCGATCAAAGGGGTGCACACCCTGGTTGAAGCGGCCCAATATTTGCAAGGCGATTTTGAGATTGTGATCTATGGTGAAGGGCCTCCCGACTATTTGCAACAGCTCAAGGCCTTTGACCGCAAGAACTGTGTGACCTTTGCCGGGCGCTTTGAAGACGCCGACCATGCGGCTTTGCTCTGTCAATTGGACCTGGGCGTGGTGCCTTCGGTCTGTTACGACCACTCACCGCTGGTGATTGGCGAGTTTCAAGCTGCGCGGGTGCCCGTCATTGGGGCTGAGATTGGCGGGATTCCCGACTATCTGCAGGCCGGAACGGGGGCGCTCTACCCCGCTGGTGACGCACGAGCTCTGGCTCAGCGGCTTCAGGCCCTGATCGACGACCCCTCCCCCATACCCCGTTGGCAGGCGCTGATGATGCCTCCCCTCTCTTTTGCAGATTATGTTGAGGCCTTGGAGCAGCGCTATACAACGGCGATTGCCAGTGGCAGAGAAAAACGCAGGCAGAACAGCTTGAGTCAATTTTTAAAACAGCGCCGCCCCGAGTGGATGTTTTATGATTCACAAACGCTGCTACCGTTGGCACAGCCCCAAGACGGCTGTGGCGTGGATTTGGTTGCACCACCGGACATCGGGGCTGTGCCTGAGTCGGTTTTTCAGAATGCAAGCTGGTTCTCTGTGTCTGAGCCCGCACTTTTGTCTCTGGCGCAGCCACAACTGTCCACTTTGCCCCATGCGGTGCTGCCGCTAAAATGGCCCGGTCTGTGGCCAAATCCTTTGGGAGAATTGCCAACCGAGCAGCCCTTTCGCCTCTTGCTGTTTTTACAGCTCGGCATTGTGCGTGGGCATTGTGAGCATTGGCTGAGAGCCTATTTACAGGCCTATACCGCCGAATCTAAAATAGCCCTGGTGATCATGCCCAAACAGGGCTCGCTCGAAGAAGCGCAAGACCAATTATTGGCATGGATGGCTTCAGAGGGCTTTGATCCCGAATCTGGTCCTGAGTTGGTTTTGCTCAATCCCGAAGACTTTGGGCCTGAGGCAGAATGGGCCGGACATTTTGACGCGATATTGTGGGACCCTATGCTGATGGCTGGGCCCTGGATGCGTTCACGCTGGCAGCGGGGCCCGGTGTTTTTGCCGAATACTTTGTCCCCAGAAGAACTTAAATCCAGTGGTTTTTCACCTTTGGCCTTGCCGACGCCTTTGCAAGCGCTGCAGGCGCAATTGCGTTTGGGACCTTTGGCACACGCACAGTTTGTTCAGCCCCATGTTCCGACTGGCGATGAAGAGCACGTTTTGCTGACTCGCCTCGAAAACATGCTGCAAGGAGAATCGTTTGATGGGTAACCATCGCTGTTTTAAGCCCCTGGGTTCTGTCTCGTTGGGTCTGGGGCTGGCTTTTTTGAGCTGTTTTTCTATTCCCATGTCTACGCCAGTGGCTCTGCCCGTGCCTGTTGGCTTTGACTCTCTTGCCCTCGTTTCCAGCGCCCAAGCCCAAGAGAGTCTCCCTTTGGAGCAAGGGCTCTCTCAATTGGCCCAGCAAATGGTGGCTTCTCAGGGGCAGGGGCGACCGCTGCGTTTGGCTGTTTTGCCTTTGGTGGCTGGTTCGGGCCTGCGCGATCTGGGCATGGGGGAGTATTTGGGCAACGCCTTGGTCACGGCACTGGCTCCCCAAAAGCAGTCGTTTCGGCTCTTTGAACGTCAGCGTTTGGATTTGGTTGTCAAAGAGCAGGCCCTCTCATTGTCGGAATTGGTCAGTGGCAGCCAGGCCCAAAAATTGGGGGAAATTCTGCCGATCGACGCGATTTTGACGGGCTCTTATCTCTCCTTGTCTGGGGGGCTGGAACTGCAGGTGCGCCTATTGAGCGCCGTCACGGGCGAGATCCTCTTCAGTGGCTCAGTGCGGGCCAGTTTAAAATCCGAGCAGCTTGAACTCTTTCAAAAATCTTCAGCGCCTGTGCCCCAAGCTTCGGGTCCCCCGCCGGATCCCTGTGGCGGCAAACCCGAAAAGCTGATGGCCGCGCTCAAAGATCTCAGCCAGCCCGCCCAGGTCGAAGCGATTGTCAAAGCCGCTGTGCAAATTCCCTTCGACAATGGCCCCTGCGGCAAGATTCACTACAGTCTGATCGGGGCTTTTTACCGCTATAAATGGGTGCAGCCCCTTTACCAGACCTTTTTGCAAGACACCCTGCGCAGCTTGAGTTATACCGGCGACGATTACCGCATGCAAGAAATCCTGCATTATTTTAGCGTCGATAAACAGATCGACAACGCTGAGTGGGAGGCTGGACTGGCCGCACTTGAGAAAACCCCTCCAGGCATTCAACATATTGGCCTGCACCGCTTGATTGGCGACGATCTCTATGCTTCTCAGCCCGCCCGCGACCAGGCCCGCATCGAACAGTGGTTTGGGCGCGTGCGCCAGGGACAATTGGGCCGCCCGCGTCCGCTAACGGAGTCCCAAGCGGTTTCTCAGCTTCTGTCTGGTCTGCGCGAGCGCCCCGATTTGCGTTTTTATGTCTTGGCACAATTTGGCGCTGTTGCTGGGCGCGAAACCCGTGAGCAGGTTGAATTATTGGAGGTCATGGCAGGCATTTACCCGGCCTTGCCCGCGAGCAAACACAAAGCCCTGGTCGAGATGGCCGCAGCGTTGGTGAACCGGGCCGATGTGACGGATAAAATCGGGGACAAACTCTTTGACTTGGCCTATCTGATTGAAAAAGCGCCTGATGCCACTGCGATTTTGCCTGATTTTGTCAGCTTGAATCAGACCTCGTTGGCCAAATATACCCGTGAGGCCCGTTATACCAGTCAAAAGCAAGATCGCATCGATTTTTGCATTCGCCAGCGGATTGCGATTCCCGGCCTGATTCCCTCTGTACAGGAGGCTTCCCAGGCCATTCTCAGCGCTTCTGATTGGAGCCAGCGCAAGACGGCGATGGATTTTTTAAGCAAATCCAATCCCCCGGCAGCCCAAACCGAAGCGGCCCTCTTGCGGCTCTTGCAGCTCAAAGATCTCGAACATATGCGTGAATTGCAAGATATGCAGGCCCAGGCCCTGCTTTTATTGGGGCGACAGCGCTGCAGCAAACCCGAAGCCCTGGCCTTTCTGCTCAAAGTGCTGGGCGAGCCCCATGATGCACTTGCTGAAAATGCCCAAGAGGCCCTGGTTTTAATTGGTAAACCGGCTGTGCCTGCCCTGCGCAAAAAATTGATGGGGCTGGATCTCAACGAAACCGGTCTGCAATACAAATTGGTTAAAATTCTTGCGCGCCTGGGCAAAGCGGCCAGTGAGGCCAAGCCTGATTTACAAAAGCTCTTGCCCAAAGCCCGCCATGCCGATGTGCGTTATGCGATAGAGGCAGCGCTTCAAGCTTTATAATTAAGCTTTAGAATTGTGGGCTCTGTCATTTTATTGCCCTGAAAAAAGGAGGCTTCGTGAGAAGCCTCCAAGAGGGGAAGTTCAAATAACGTCTGTTTAATTGACCTTTTGCAGATTGGCTTCGCCAATCAAACTGACCAGATTGGGAATGTCGATAAAGGGATTGCGGTTACCCTGTTTTTTGGCGATCAGATCGTGCCGTGTGCGTTCGCGCTCATCGACAGGATCCACTTGCTCGGCCCACTGTTTGAACATCGGCACGCGGCGGGCCCAGAAGTCTTGAGCATCAAAATCGCCGCCACGGATATTGCGATCGTAGTAGCGCACCCAGAAATACAACATGGCACGGGCGGTATTGCCTTTTTGTTTATTGCCAGGTTCAAAAACTGCATCGCTGTCGCTAAACGGAGTCAGGCCTTTTTCGAGGTCTGGAGCAGTGCTGGGGCTCATACGGCCACTGCGAATCACCAGCTTGGAACCACTGATGGTGGAATAACTCACGCGGCCTTCGCTGGCCATGCCAAAGGGATGGTGGCCGCGCATGCCATTGGGCTTGCTCAAGGTGGGGAAGAGATGGTGCATATCAGAGACCATCGGCAGCTGTTTGTTGAAAAAGGACTGCGGCCAGGTGTGCTCGCAATTGATAAAATCGCCAGCGGTGCCGTCGCGGTTCATGTCACCCTGCTCGCGGTAATCATTGCCATTGCCGGTTTTGCCTGGGATAAACAGATCCGAGTAGACATCCACCACGCCGGTCTGATTGCCATTGCTGAAATTATCTGCCAGGCCGTACATGTACGAACGGGCTTCGCCATACCCCAAAGCGGTGGTATTGCGAGAGATAATTGTGTGCAGAGCGCTCAAGAGTTCGGCGCCTGTTTTGCCACGGGCTTCAGCATAATAGCTCTGAAGGGCGGGGGGAAGTTGGGTAAACCAATCGTTGCGAGCGTTGGAACGGGCAAAGCTTTGGAGTTGTGCCGGGTTCAAGGCTGTCTGATTCAGCGCTGGATTGAGGCCATTGCTGAGGGGCAAACTTTGGCAGGCCGCTAAAAGGGCCAGGAAGCTGGAAGCAAGAAGGGTACGGTTCAATAGTTTCATCAAAAGACAACCTTTACTTGAGCTTATTTTAATTAAAGCTCAGATGATCTTCGTTTTCAACCTCAAGGCGGCATTCGTTGGTTAAGTTGTGGTTAAATTAGTCTGAGAATCTGCTGAGAGCCCGCGCAATTCCTGGCTGTGGTGCTGCTTGAAAATTTGCTAAAATGCCTGAAATAAGACAAAGTAAGGAGATCGGCAATGAGAACCATATTGGTCACGGGTGGAACCGGTGGACTGGGAGCCGGGGTGGTGGATCGTTTTCTGGCCCAGGGAGATCGGGTTTTGGTCAGCGATGTGCGCCCAGCGTCGGAAGCCTTTTTAATGCGTCCAGCCGGTCAATCTCTCCACGCTTTTGTGGTCAACGGCACTTCAGGCGAAGATCTGGCCCAGTTTGCAACGCAGATTCAAACCCAATTTGGGGGCCTTGACGCTTTGGTGAATATTGTTGGGGGGTTTCATTGGGGAGCGTTTGCCGAGACCTCTGCCGACGATCTCGAAAAAATGCTCAATCTCAACGTGCGCACCACTTTTTTGACCACCCAAGCGCTTTTGCCTCTGCTCTTGGCCTCTGACGCTGGCCGGGTGATTAATATTGGCGCCCGTCAGGCCTTTGCGGGCGCGGCCCAGGTCTCGGCTTATGCCCTTTCAAAAGCGGCGGTGGTCAATTTTACTCAGTCTTTGGCCCAAGAATTGCGCGAGACGTCTGTTACCGTCAATGCCGTCGTGCCCAGTGTGATCGACACCCCACCCAATCGGGCCAGTATGCCCGACGCGGATTTTTCCAGCTGGGTCACCCCCGCAGATCTGGCCCATGTGATTGCCTTTTTGGCCTCCACCGAAGCCCGTGCTGTCAGTGGGGCTGTGATTCCGGTTTACCACAAGGCCTAAATGGTTGAATAATCGGCCTAATACGTGGCCTAATAAGTAGCTTGAGGCAGTTCTTTTTCCCAGAGTTGCTTGCCTTGGGGGCTGAGCAGGGTCAGCACCTCAGACTGGCCTGAGTACAACAATAACTCACCCTCTGGCAGCACCTCGATATGCACAGGGCGGCGGAATTTGCCGTGAGCTGGGGGGTGCCAACTGTGGGTCAGCCGTCCGGCGGGATTGACCCACAGCAGGCGCTCATTGCCCGTATCGGCAATCACCGTCTGGCCATCAGCCAGACGCCGAGCACACATCGGTTCGCAGAGTTCGTCGGGGCCCGAACCGGCTATCAGCAGCGAGCCATAGCTCCAGAGTACTTCGCCATTGCGGTTGATCTCACGCACAATGTGCAGGGCTGTATCTGTAAACAAGATCCCGTCTCCGGGGGTAAATTCGGCATAATACGGGCTCAAAATCTCGTGGGGCGTGGTGTATTCCCAGACAATCTGTCCTTCGCCATTCATGGCAATCAGGCGTTGATTGCCTTCGTCGGCAACCAGGTAAAAGCCGCCCGAGGTTTTAACCGCCGAGCGCGGCTGTTGCAGGCCCAGGCGGTGATCCCCCCATTCTCTCAGCACTTTCTGGGTTTTTTGATCCAATTCCAGTACCCGGTCGTTGCCGGTATCGGCCAACATCAAGCTGCCACAGCAGGTATTCACGCGAAAGGGCTGAAAGAGATGCAGACCTTTGTCTGGGCCCCAGGCTTCGATCAACTCGCCGTTTTTGTTCAAGGCCATCAGGCGCTCTTGCAAGGGACTGGTATAAAAGGAGCAGGCCTCGGTGGCAGAGAGCCACTCGGAGATATTCACAGGCATGATTCGCTGGCCAGTCTGGCTGAGCAGATTCATTTCTTGGCGCTGGCGCACCAATTGGCGCATGCGCTCAGAAAAATGTGGAAATTGGCGGCAGACGTGGTCAAAAGATTCCCGCTCCAATTCAAAGAACTGGCAATAGCCCAAGCTGCGCACCGTGGCATTGCGGGGTTGCTCCGTGATCAGGGCCATCTCGCCAAAAACATCGCCGACACTTAATTCGATGCTGGGGGTTTTGCCTTTGTCCTGAAAGACCCCCACCGCACCCCGGCTAATAAAATAAACCGAATGGCCGGGCTCGCCCTGTTGAAAGACCTCTTGATCCGGTAAAAAATTCAAGGGCCGCAGACAGGTCGCCAGGGTATCGTAAAAGGCCTCTTCGCCCCCTTCAAAAAAGGGCATTTCGCGCAATTTGCCAATCGCCATTTTGGACTTGAGGCGGTGAACCAGATCTTGGTTCTTGGAGGTTTTGAGCTGATGGGCCAAGACCTTGCGGCGGTGGGCCACCACGCGCAAGTCTTTGGCCAAGCCCGGAAACTTGGCCACGACAGCTTTAAAATCTGAGCGCTCCAGCATCAGCAATTGGCATTGGCTGCGGGCGCGCACCCCGGCACTGCGGGGCTCGCTTAGAATCAGGGCCATTTCCCCAAAGAGATCGCCAGGCCCCAGCTGGGCCAGCACATTTGCTTTGGCTTCTTGCACCACTGCAACTTCGCCTTCAGCCACAAAATAGAGGGTGCTACCGACTTCACCTTCATGAAAGACCCATTCCTCGGCTTCCAGAGAAACGGGTACCAATTTTTCTGCCAAGGTATTGATCAGCGCGGGTTCGGCCTCGGCCAGAAAACTGACCTGTTTGAGCAAGGCCGTATAAGGCGAAGACGGTGGTGTAATTTTTGCTATTTGCGGAATCGGGCCGGTTTGATGGGTATGTGTGCTGCGATCTTGGGGCAGGGTCGAGACCCAGCGGTGTTTGCCCAGTTCAGGTTGAAACTGCAGCCAGAATTTGCTGCCGACCAAGATCAGTTCGCCTTTGGCGGTATACAGCACCCGATCCGGCGGTGGTGATTTACTCATCAGCGGTGAGGCTTTGGGCGGCGGCCAATAGGTAAAGGCCTGTTCCTGTTTATTGTCTTTAAAGATCAGGATTTTGCCTTGCTCGGCATCGACAATCAGCACCTGGCCTTTGCCAATACGGCGAGCTGAAACGGGGCGTTTGAGTCCCTGAAAGCGCCCCCATTTCTGCAAGACGTGGCGTTCGCTGGTCACTTCTACCACGCCATTGCTGTCGGTGATCAGCCAGGTGCCTTTGGGCGTGCGCTGAATATCACAGGGGTTTTTCAGGGGTAGGCCGGTCTCATCGCCCCAGACATGGCGCAATTGCTGCTGGCGGTTGAGGGCAATCACACGATTGGCATCGGCGATCAGAATCAGTTCTTCGCCATTTTCAATGCAGACTGTGGCCATCTGGGGCCGGTTGAGGGGGATTTTGCTCTCCCAGATGACCTGGCCTTTGGCATTGATCTCCAGCACTTTCTGGGCCCCTTGATCGGTGAGTAGATAGTGATTGTTTTCAAGGGCGACGGCATAAACGGGGGTTTGAAAATGGCCCTTCTGGCCTGTGAGCGTCCAGAGTGGGCGGTGCCAATTATTCAGCAATTGCAATTCGGCTTTTTCGGGCAAACAGAGCAAAATTTGGCCTTCGAGTAAATGGGCAAAAGCCTCCAGCGAGGGGGCCAATTCAGGCCCTTTCTCTTCACTGGCCGTCTCGGGCAGATGAAAGCCACAGGCATGACACAGGGCCGGAGGGGCCAAAGAGGCCTGGCAGAGCGGACAATTCTCTGCTGGCGCAAAGGGCAGGCGTTTGCCTTTCATCAGTGGATGGGTGGTTTGAATCAGGGCTTCGCGGGTGATCAGGGTCTGAAAATGGTATTGCTCCAAGACCGCCTCTAGCTGGGCCATGACCGCGTATTTTTGCTCCAGCTCCAGTTTGAGTTCGTGGGCGGCTTGGCGCAGGCGTTTGACCTCTGCCGGGTAGGTTCGCAGCTGAATCTGGGTTTCTTGGTAAAAGGCCTGAACCAACAACTCCACCAGTGCAGCTTCGGCCTCGGTCGGCAGGCTGATCGGGGGCGCTGGCCGTGAGAGCAGGGCCGTGACTTCTGAGTCTGTCTCCGGGGGCGCGACGGCCGCAAAGGACTCTGCCTCTGGCTCTGAGGTGAGGGGGGCTGTTGCCAAAATGGCGTCCTGTGGGGCATTGAGTTCGCGAATCTGGGCCAGTGAAATTTTATCGCTGAGCCAATTTGCCAGTTTGCGCGCCTCCAATTCTTGCAATGGATTTGGCTGGCCTGTTACCAGTGCCGCAGGGTGGCAGCCCTCTTTGATCGCGTAGCGCCGAATTGTTTTGATCGTGTCGGTGCGGATAATATGCACCACCGGTGTCAGGGGGGTGGGTTCATTCAGGCAGGTGATCAGCGCCAGGTGTTCCTGATTCGGGCTCAGGTGCATCAGATCGGTCGGACGATCGCTGATCTGGCTAAAGGCCTCGCCTTTGAGGCTCAGTTCCTGAACCGGCTGAAAGCTCTCGACGTCAAAGTAAAACAGGCGCATCTGGGGTTTGAGTGTGAGCAGATACAAATAGCGGGGATCTGGGGCACAGACCAAATTGCCCAAAATTCCCAGGCCGGTTTGTAAACTGAGCAGGCGAAACGAACCCAAATCAAGGATATGCAATTGGGGGCTGCTCTGATCGGTCAAATAGACGTTTTTTTCTTCGGCATCGATGGCCGTATTGATCGCTTTTAAGCTGCCCGGTGGGCGCACCTGAACCAAGGCCAATTGGCGCAGGGTCAAGAGCGAGATCACCTGCAAGGTGCCCGCTTTGCGGTTGCTCACCAGCAGCAATTGGTTGCGTGGGGAGACCGTCAGATCGCAGGGGCGAAAGCCCGCTTCTCGCGAGAGGCGCACGTCCAAACTTTGATTGCCCGCCCCGAGGTAGGGGTCGCGTTTTTCAAAATTGCCCAGATAGGCCTGGCCTTTTTCGGGCAGAATCAAGCGCGGCTGATAAGTTGCTGGCAGAGCACGGTACTCCAGCAGACGTCCATCTTCGGGATTGAGATACACCACATCTCGGCCCCAAACTTGGGGGCCCGGTTTTTTTGCTTCTTTTTCCAGGGGCACTGTGGCTTGGAGTTTTCCCTCGGGAAAGCTGTTAAAACAGAGGCAGCCACTTTCCTCTGAAATTTCAGCAGACAGACCTTGCAGCGGTGTCCAGGCTTTTTTCCAGGCAGCTTCTCGCTTGTTTAAAACAGCTTGCATTTCAGCCTCAGAGAGCCAGCCCTTGGTCAGAATTCGGGCCATCAGATCTTGCTCTTGCGGCGACAGGGAGGGGATTTCCATCGGGGGCTCCTGAATCTCATTTTCTCTCTTTTTCAGCATATCATAGCTCTCAAACTCTCCCGTTCTGGGTGGCGCTGTGTTAAGATCATTTTTAGGTCAAAATAGATTGTTTTAAACAGTCTTAAAGCCTTGTGATAACTGACTTTAAAGCGATTTGAAAGCGTCTTCTGAACGCCTTCAAAATGCCTTTAAAATGACAATAACGGGGAAATCATGCTTCTGCAAATTTTAAGTGCCATTGCACTGGTGTTTTTAATTTTTGCTTTAATGGGGGAAGGGGCCTGCTGGGCCCGTGTTTTTAAGCGGTCTTAATTTTTTTTCAACGGTTTCTTGGTTTTGGCTGTCTGTCTGTGGATCAGCCTGTGCCGCTTGAATCAGGCTTTGGTAGAGTTTGGCTGAGGGCCGCAAACGCCGCTCGGCATCCAGCAGACCGAAACGTGGGCCATAACCTTCGGCCCATTCAAAATTATCCAGCAGACTCCAGTAAAAATAACCTTTGATTGGGAGCTTTGCTTGAAGCGCCTGGGCCAATTGGGCCAGGTGTGCGGTTAAAAACGGCCCCCGCAGCAGATCTGAGGCATCGGCCAGCCCGTTTTCGGTGATATACAGGGGCAATTTGCGGGCTGCTGTCAAACGCTGTGCCAGATGCAGTACTTTGAGCAGGCCTTCGGGGTAGATTTCCCAGTCCAAGTCCGATCGGGGGACCTCTGGCGGTGTCAAATGGGCCCCCTGGGCATTGACCCGGAAGCGGGTATAATAATTCACCCCGAGAAAATCCAGACTGCCGCGCATGGCAGGATCAAATGGCACATTGATTTTTCCCGAGCCAGGCAAAAACATCTCAAAATGCCCTTCCATCAGGGCCATCACGAAGGCCCGGTTAAAGATCCGATCCTGAAAATAGGCCTGGAGTTGATCGAGCGGATTGAGGCGCTGAAGCGGTTCGAGCAGGGTGAAATTTTTGGCGATCCCGACCTGAATCTGTTTTGCTGATGCGTGCAGGCTGTGATAGGCCAGGGTATGCCCCTTCAAGAGATTTTGAAAGACCTTGAGGGCCACACGGCGGTCTTTGACAAACGGTGGCCAAAGACCTTCGTCAAAACATTTAAAGACATAGACCATCGGTTCATTGAGCGTGATCCACAAACGGGCACAATGCCCAAAGCGCTCTGCTACCCGCTCGGCAAAACGCTGAAAATAGATCCCGTTTTCAGAGCGGGTCCAGCCCCCTTTGGCGGCAAACCAGACGGGCAAGGTAAAGTGAAAAAGGGTCACCATTGGTTCGAGATTCGCTGCCTTTAAGGCCGCAAAGACGCGCAGATAATGGGCCTCGGCTTCGCTGTCCCAGACCCCTTCTTGGGGCTCTAAACGGGCCCATTCCAAGGAGAGGCGAAAGGCGTTGGTGTTTAAGTTTTGGGCCGATTCAAAATCTTCAAGGTAACGCTCGGCATGGGCCACGCCCGCCCCCGCGTCGTGTCCGGCGGCGCTCCAATCATTGAGAATACCCCCTTCGACCTGATAGGCCGAGGTCGCTGTGCCCCAGAGAAAATCGGCGGGGAAGGCCTTTTTTAGTGCAAACACGGCCCGTGTACCCAGGTCACCAAGGTATAGCGTTGGCCCTGGCTGACGGGCTTGACTTCGTGCATCAAATAAGTGGGAAAGAGAAAGAGGGTGCCTTGCTTCCGTGGGCAGGGATCAAAACGCGGATAAAAAACCAACTCCCCGCCTGTATAACTTTCAGGAGGAGACAAGAGCGCAACTGCACTCAATTTGCGTGAAGACGTCTCTCCTGTGCCCAAATCTGCGTGGGGAGCATAAAATCCCCCCGGCTCGTATCTTAAGATCTCTGGGGCTGAAAAGCGTTTGAGTTGAAAGCGAAAGGTCTGGCGGTTGAGTCGCACCAAGGTCTCGCGCAGGCGTTGGTAAATCCAGTCGGTTTCGGGATGGGCTTCAATGCTTTTGGTGTCGGTTTTGCGCTCGTTTAAACTGAGTTGAACGTCTCCCGATTGCTGAGCAACCACTTTGGCCTGGTGAAAGGCCCCTTTGCTGGCGATCAGTTGCAGGCATTCGTCTGGGTTTAAAAAATCTGGCAAAGAGACATAACGCGTCAAATAGGGGTTGTGGGTGCCTGGGCCGTCGCGCATCTCAGGCAAAGGGGTTTTTGCCATGAACCCAGGTCTGTAAAAATGTCAATTCGCCGCTTTGAACCGCATGAATCCGGGTCATAAAATAAGCGGG
The DNA here is from genome assembly GCA_051715345.1 of Candidatus Blackallbacteria bacterium. GTDB lineage: Bacteria > Cyanobacteriota > Sericytochromatia > UBA7694 > UBA7694. The sequence continues at coordinate 5,699 of JBPXJQ010000007.1, read as the reverse complement.
GAAAATCAGCAGACTGCCTTGGGATTGGTTTTGGTGGCGCTGGCTGCTGCTGCCAATTTCAAGCTTGCCACCTGTGTATTCACTGGCTGGACTCAAAAACAGAATCAGGCTGATTTTGCGCAGCGAGAACAGGCCTTCACCCAACTCCAAATGCCAATCGAGGTAATCGCCGGGGCCAAAATGGGCGCGTTGGGTTCCTGCCAGATTGCCCAATTCAAACTGATAATAGTCCTGATTCACGCTCTGCAGGATTTTTCCGAGCCGGTCAAAGAGCCATTCGTTTTGAGGCTGATAAGGCAAGAGTTCTGGTTTAAAACGCCCATTTTTTGTATAACAGGGCATATCTTGCCCGGCGATTTGCTGATAATGGCGGGTTAAATCGGCGTCAGCGGGAATCGCTTGCAGACGTTGGCACTCTTCGGGGCTGAACTCATTGGGAAAAAACAAGGCCCGCATCAAGGTGTCGTTGACTGGATGGGCAAAGGGCTTGATCAGGGGTTCTGTCATTTAAAACTCGCTCCCAGAATCCAACTCACGAGCGAACGCCGTATGCCCTGGGTAACCGGCTGGACTTCGTGGGGCAAAAAGGCAGGAAAAACGACCAGATTTCCCTGTTGGTTGGGCACGACGATGCCTGAAGGTTTGATCAGCAGTTCGCCGCCGCGATAATCACTGGGGGGAGATAAAAAGGCCACCAGGGTCAGCTTGCGGTTTGACAGTTCACCCGTGCCAATATCCACGTGGGTGCCGTAAAACCCTGTGTTTTGGTATTCCAGAATCTGAGGATCACTCATCGCTGTCAATTTGAAATGATAATAGGCTTGGTTTAATTCGTGTATTTTGTGAATCAAACGGGCATAGATCCACTCATATTGCGGCCAGCGTGGCACTGCCTTGTTGAGGGCGTTGCGGTGTTGCAAATTGACCTGGCTGAGTGAGGCTTTTTCTGGCAGGGTGTAATTCACCTCGGCTTGGTAGACGGTCAGATCGGCAAAGGCGATCTGTTCACATTCTTCGGCGCTAAAAAAATGCTCAAAAACCAGGTGGCGGGTGAGATAGGGATTGGCAGAAGGGGACTGCATTGCGCTTGGCATCTTTCTAGTATACTATAATCTGGCCGCCTATAAAACAGGCGCAAAGGAGCATTTTGAGTGAGCAAAAAGACCGGAAAAGAATACACGACCTTTGAAGCCTTTTGGCCCTTTTATGTCCAAGAGCACAAGAACCCCCTCAATCGCCGCTTGCATTTTATTGGCACCAGTTTGGCCTTGGGCTGTGTGGCCAATGCCGCTCTGCGGCGCAAACCCCGCTGGCTTTTGCTGGCCCCTTTGGCGGGCTATTTCTTTGCCTGGATTGGCCATTTTTTGGTCGAAAAAAACCGGCCGGCCACGTTTAAATACCCGCTTGAGTCTTTGCGCGGCGACTTTAAAATGTTTGGTCTGATGGCCACCGGACGCATGAACGAAGAGCTGCAACGGGTGCTGTTGGACGCCGAAATGGAAGCCCAGAAAAACCCCGTCAGCAGCAGTTCTGATGGTTTAGATGCCGAAGACATCGCCTACGAATTGGGCAAAACCCTCGAAGACGATGATCCAGAGGATGAAGAAGACGAATATGAATTGGAAGAAGAGCTCTCTGACCATGTCTGAAAACGTGTCAGCACATCCCACCTGTGCGATTAAAACCGAGATCATTGAACTGGCCCAGTTTTTAAAATTGGCAGATCTCTGCCAAACCGGCGGCGAAGCCAAATTTGCGGTTCAAAATGGCGATGTCATGCTCAATGGCGAGGTTGAGACCCGCCGCAGCCGCAAATTACATCCGGGTGATCAGGTGACTTATCAGGGCAAAACGGTTGAAGTGGTTGCCGGATAATTCTGCTATAGTTCAGGTATTATTTTTTCAGCTCCAAGAGCTGTAGAAAGGTCATGCACGATGGATCATACCTCGGTATTTTTACGCAAATTTCTCTACGATGAAGGCATCGACGCCGATCTGCGCCGCCTGATTCACACCATTTCGGTCGGAGGCAAATATATCTCCGCCTTGCTTCAAGCCGCCAACCGCAAAATGGCGGGCACCCAGAATACCTCCGCCGAAGACCAACTCGAAGTCGACAAACAGGCGGATATTATTCTCAAAGACATGATCACCTCGCTCGATTATGTGCATGATTATGCCTCCGAAGAGCAGGAAAAATCGATCACCACCACGCATAAAAAGCCCAAATTTTCGGTCTCGGTAGACCCCCTCGACGGTTCTTCGCTGATCGATGTCAATTTGGCTGTGGGTACCATCGTTGGGATCTATCCCTCCGAAGAGTTGATCAACAAAGGCCGGTATATTCAGGCCTCGTTGTACATTCTCTATGGCCCACTGACCACCTTGGTCTATACCTCGGGCAAAGGTGTTCACGAATTTGTGCTCTGTCCCGAAGGGGAGTTTGTTTTAACCAAAAGCAATATCCGCATGAAAGACCAGGGCTCGATCTACAGCCCCGGCGGCTTGCGCAGTGAGTGGATTGAAGCCCACCGCAATTTTATCGACGACTTGGTCATCACCGACTACAAACTGCGCTACAGCGGCGGTTTGGTGCCCGATTTCAATCAGATTTTGATGAAAGGGGGCGGACTGTTTTCCTATCCAGCGCTGAAAAAATCGCCGGAAGGCAAATTGCGCCTGCTGTTTGAACTCTATCCCCTGGCCTTCCTCTGTGAGCAGGCCGGTGGCAAAGCGACCAACGGCACCCAGAATATTCTCGATCTGACCCTGGAAAAACTCCACCAGCGTTCGCCTGTGTACATTGGCAGCAAACACGAGGTGGAGAAAGCGGCGAGTTATCACAAGCCCGCAAAGGCAAGCAAGCCTTCAAAAGCCCCAAACGTGACCAAGGCGACCAAGGCGACCAAGTCGACCAAGTCGACCAAGGCGTCGTCATAGCTCCAGCTCAGCCACCGACGAGAGCCAATAGAGCCTGTCAATTTCAGCCGTGGAGATCACCTGCCAGGCGCTGAAATTGCGGGCCAGGAGTTCGTGCAAGGGGCGGCGCAGGTCTTCGGCGCAGAGCAGGACGCGGCTTTTTTGCACTTCGCGCAGCAAGGCCTCTTGCAGATTGCGGGCCAGCTTCTCTAATTCAGGCCCCTCGGTTGCAAACGCTTGGCGCAGGGCTCTTTCACTGCTTTGCGAGAGCGTTAGCACCCGAATCACGCCTTGGCTATCCGCCAAGCGAGCACAAATGGGGCGGGCCAAGCCCTGTCTGACTTTTTCATACAGGGCTGTTCCACTCAGTCCCTGGTCGAGGGCGTCAGCCAAGCTCTCACAGATCAGTGCCAGCGGCCGAATTGAGATGCTTTCTGCGAGCAATTGTCTGAGCACGCGGCTCAATTGACCAATGGTTAATTTGCCTGTTTGCGGGCCGTCGAGGCTGAGAATTTCTTCGAGCACCACCGGGTGGCTTTTGCGCAGGGCTTCGCTCATCACAAAGACCTCTTCGCGTGAGAGAATTTCGTGGGCAAAGGCTTTGACGATGCCTTCGAGGTGTCTGAGCAAGACCTCTTCGCCGCTGAGGCTTGTTGGGCTTTTTTCTGTGGGCAAATAGGTCTCAGACAGGCGCTCTAAGGGCTTTTTTTGTGGGTGGGTGGCGCTGGCCGCTTGCAAGCAATAATCTCCCTTGGGGGAGAGTTCGCCCCGTGCCACAATCTGACCCTGGATTAAAATTTGATACTGGCCCTGTTCAAGGGTTTTGTGGTCTTGAATGCGCACTCCGGGCAAAACAAAGCCCAACTCCTGGCTGATGCGCTCGCGCAGGGACTGCAATTGGCTTAAAAAGTCAGTGGATTCTGTTTCACTCTTGGTATCGTCGGCGCTGGCTGCAATGGCCTGGGCCCAAGCTTGAGATACTTCCAAGGCCACTGGGGCCAATGCCAGACTTTCAAGCAAATCGGCGGGTCGGTTTTCAGTCAATGAAAGTGCTTCACTGTCATGGCGCACGCCATCGAGGTAGCCCAGCAGATCCAGACCTTTGATGCGGTACTGGCCGTGGATTTTAAACGATTTTAAGCTGCCGGCCTGCAAGAGGCGCTGCACCGTGCGCAGACTGACGCGCAGCAGCTCGGCGACCTCTTCGCTGGTATACAATTTTTCGGGCACAATGCTGGGGGTCATCAGGCTGTTATACATGGCTTTTCTCCTGGGCCCGACGCTTGAGCAGAGGTTGGATGACTCGGCTGCATCTGTTGGCCTGATTTGAGTCTAGCCTCTGACGACAAGACGGTCAACGACAACTTATAGCGTTATTAGCGACAATAGCGTCATTGACGACAAGCTTTAAAAAACCACTTGGTTTTAGCGAAATTTCTCAGCTTCTTCTTTGGCCACCTGGTCGCAAAACTCGTTTTCGGGATGGCCTGAGTGGCCTTTGATCCAAATCATCTCCCATTGGTGCGGCTGCATCAGCACATAGAGTTCTTCCCAGAGTTCGCGGTTGGCCACAGGGCTTTTGGAAGCCGTGCGCCAGCCATTTTTGGCCCAGGTGTGAATCCAGCTCTTCAGCGCGTCCAGCACATACCGTGAATCGGCGTGCAGGCGAATTTTGCAGGGCTCTTTGAGGGTGCGCAGGGTGGCCAGTACCGCCATCATTTCCATGCGGTTATTGGTGCTGGCCGCTTCGCCGCCGCGCAGAATTTTTTCGTGTTTTCCAAAACGCACAATCGCACACCAGCCGCCGGGGCCGGGGTTTCCCAGGCAACAGCCATCGGTATAGAGGTCAATTTTTTTCATGCTTTTTAAGTCATTTACAGTTTATTTTTGTTGAACGCAGGCCCTCCATCATGGCACAAGAGGACCCGGCTTGAAAATTCAAACTTCTGTTAGGTTAAAATAAAGTTGTGAAAAACCCAAAAATCTTGGAACAGGCATCACAAAAATTTGACGCTAAACCCGTTTTAATGTTAATTATATAGACTTAGGATTTGAGGAGGAAAAAGTTAAGAAAAAATTTTTTCCCCAAAAAGAGCCAAAGGAATGGAACAAATTTCCGAACCCCGCGTCTCATACTCAGACAACAAACTAACTAACTGTGTTTGAGCTCTTGTAAAATTTTTATGATGGCCCAGATACACAAAAAAACAAGTTATAAACCTTAAGGAGATTTTTAACAGACATGCAGAAGAATATTCTGAAAAGCAGTTTCGCAGCAGCAGCTAGCATTTCCATGCTCGTAGCTTGCGGCCCTGCAACAAACGCCCCCACCACCCCCAGCGCAAGCCCCAGTGCTTCAGTGAGCCCCAGCGCTCCCGCTGCAACCCCCACCCCTGCTGAAAGCCCCAGCACCCCGGCTGCAACCCCCACACCGGCTGCAACCCCCAGTGTTGAAGCTACAGCAACCCCCGTTCCCAGCGCTACTCCCAGCGTTGCTCCCACCACTGCTCCTAGCGCTCCCTTGCCCAGCGCCACCAGCGATATTTCGGTTATCGAAAAAACCACCTTCAACGGCAAAGTTTTCGATGATACGTTCTCTCCCCTGGACGGCGTGACCGTTAAAGTGAAATCACTGAACAGCTCCGTGCCTTTCGAAGCTGAAACCGTGACCGCTGGCGGCACCTATGCTTTCAACAACGCTCCTTCCGGTGTTCAGGTCGAAATCGTTTCTTCCAAAGCCGGCTTCACCACCCGCAAACGTGTTGAAAGATCGGAAAAGG
>JBPXJQ010000006.1:0-87758 GCA_051715345.1 Candidatus Blackallbacteria bacterium | reverse complement strand
ATAGAAATACCATATTTTTTCTCCAACTCAAGGTAAAGAGATTTTGTACCTTTATCATCTGTTTTACTTTGCGCAGAACAACCAGTAAAAAATAAAAACACAAAAAAAATAGCGATCCAACCCCTCATAAAATGAGATCTGGGTGTAATTTTAATTTTTTTTGTGTTAAAAACAAGAAGAACCAGCTTAAGATGACGCTTTGGGGGGTGGTTTAGGACCAGCCACAGGCGGCTTAGGCTGTAGCGGTGGTTTTGGTTGCTGTGGTGGTTTAGGCATAACTGGTGGGGGTGCTGGTTGCGGATGAGGAATTGGAGGTTTAGGTTGAGGAGGGGGTTGCCCACCTGGTGGAGGTTGATTACCTGGGGGCTTCGGACTATTCACAGGTGGTTTAGGTTGAACACCAGGAGGCTGAGGAGAGGGCTGATTAGGGAAATTAGGAGGATTACAAGGCCCAGAGCCTGGAACAGGTATAGGAAAGGAGCAACCAGGAATTCTTGCACCAGATTCCTCATCACCTAACAGATCAACAGCAGGAATACCGTTTCCTTGTTTCAAAGAAGGGGTATCATTTTTAACGCTATCAACAGGAATAGAATTGGTATTTTGCACTGGTGAAACAGCGCTGTCCCCCTCATTTGACGAGGGCGTTTTGGTAACTGGCTGAGTAGTCGGGAAATTGGGCAAAGGCTTTGAATTGTTTACAAACATTGTCAGCTCCATCCATCAAAAATTAAAACAGTCGATCATATTATACGACTAAACTATGAAAATCTTGTCATCTGCAGGGATATTTTGTTCTTCATTTGTATACAATCCAGTATCCTCTCTGAAAGTGACCTTTAACCCCAAAATTACCCCCCTAAAAGGGTTGTAGCATAAAAAAGCACTTTGAAAGCAAAGAAAGCCTTTGGAGTCCTCATACGAACGAAACACGATCAGGACTCAGATCAGTTCCGAAGCGGGTTTTACTTATACGAAGACGAAAAGTGATGACTCTCTAAGCCGAGAGCGGAAACAGCACTTTAAAACAGCACCCCTGACCCATTTCGCTTGCCAGTAATATCTGCCCACCATGGGCTTCTGCCAGTGCTTTGCACAGCCCCAGACCCATGCCAAAATGTTGGCGATTAGCGGTACGGGCCTGCTCGACCTGAAAAAAACGCTCAAACACCCTCCCCTGATCTGCCGGTGCGATCCCCGGCCCTTGATCTGTGACTGAAAAACCCAGCAGATGGGGGTATTCAATTATATCCAGCTCAATTTGGCTGCCAACGGGTGAAAAACGCAAGGCATTTTCGAGCAGATTGTCCAGAATCTGCTCCAGATAGCGGGTATGAATCGCAACCGAGTGCTGCTGGCCTTTTGCTATTTGAATCAGGTTGATCCCCTTTTCATGGGCCTTTTCTAGCCAGCGCAGCCGAGTTTTTTCTAAAAGTGGTTCTAAAGTGGTCTGGCCTTGGAGCAAGGTTCCCATTTCACTGGCTTGTTCAATTCGATTGAAGTTGAGCAAAACCTCGGCCAATTGGATCAGGCGATTGACTTCTTCAAGATTGCTGAGCAGCAAGGCCTTGTATGCTTGCTTTTCTCTGGGTTTACGAAGGGCTACCTGAATTTCTCCTTTGAGAATGGTCAGGGGTGTTCGCAGTTCATGGGAGGCATTTGCGGTAAATGCACGCAATTCACTTGCTGCTTGTTCAAGCCGGGCCAACATGGCATTGAGTTGGGTTGTAAGTTCATATAACTCCTGAGGGGCCTGCGGGGTATCTGGAATGCGCTGAGACAATTGCTTGAGATCGATCTGAGCGGTAATGGCGGCAATTTGCGCCAATGGCGCAACGGCACGCCCAGCGATGCGCCAGCCCCAAAAAGAAGCCAGAATCAAAATGGCGACGCTGGCGATACCAAAGAGACCCATGACCTGTAACAGTGTTTCATAAATAGGGGCAAGAGGCGTTGCTACTTGCAGTGAATACCTTTGTTGTTTGTGCTCAATCGCCAAAAACAGAACTCGGTAGGGCTGGTGTGTTAAATCGTCTTGCGTCAAAACCTGAAAGCTGGCTTGCGGGGGGAGACTGTTTAGAGACAGCGCAAAAGGAGATTGGCGAGAACCATGATTCGAGGCCAGCAGTTGACCTTCTAAGGTGGTAATTTGGACATAACGCGGCAAAGAATAAGCATTGGGGCCGGGTAAAACATCCTGGGTGCGATGTAGATGCAGTTCTGCATTTTGGGTGGCAAAATCCGCTTCACTTTGGGCAATCAGCAAAAGATTCTGATCCAAACTTTGCAAGAGGCATTGGTACAAGCTGAGATAGGTCACCCCGCCCAAAAGCAAGATCAGACAGAAAAAAGAAACTGCGTAACGCTGGGTTAAAAGCAGCCGAAATGAATTGCGCGAAAAAGTGCTCATGAGAAGCATCTTAACACTGAAAAAAGCGAGAGTAACAAGCTTCTTAGGGAATTCAAAGAATTGCCTGTTAAACTCAACGTTGAATCCATTCAAACAATCAGGAGCAGATGAGCCATGCAAGTTCAATCCACGTCTTTCCGAGCAAAAAAAGGCCTGATTCTGGGTTTGGGCTTGGCCCTGCTCAGCTTGCCAGTGAGTGCCAGCCCCACCAAGAGCTTCACAAAAAATGCGGCTGGTCTGAGTTATAAACTGACCCTCCCTCAACCTTTGACCATGGGGGAACAGAAATTGAGACTGAAAGTAATGCAGGGTACACAGCTGCTTAAAAACGCCAAATTGACTGGGTTGATCAGCATGGATGACGGCATGAAAGCCGCGGTCAAAATTACCCCTCAGACAAATGGCGAATTTGAGCTGAAGACAAACTTTAGCATGGGCGGGGAATGGCAACTCAAACTGCAACAGAGCGCCCCAGTCAAGACAGAAGTCAAATTCGAGCTGATGGTGTCTGGCGGCAATCACGCTGGCCATCAGATGTAAGTCGCTGTGATTTTACGCAAATATCTGCCCGGTTTGGTGTTGCTGATTGCATCGATTGCACTGACAGCATTTGCTGTCCAGCGCTTTCGTCTGCCCGGCCAGTCCAATATGCTGGAATCCCTGGCCATGGATATGAATACCATGAAGCCAGAACCCGGTTCTGTGCCCGTGGGCGTCACGCAAGTGACGCTGCGCCGGGTGCAACCGGAACTCATTTATACGGGCACCGTTCGGGGCTTGAATGAAATCAGCATCGCGGCCCGTGTCGATGGCCGCTTGAGTGCCGTCCGCGTCTACACAGGTTCTCGGGTCAGGCGGGGCCAGTTATTGGCCTCGCTTTCGGCCCCTGAATTGGGCGCTCAGATTGACACTGCTCAGGCAGAACAGCAAGAAGTTCAAGCTGAATTGAAGGTTCTTGCCCAGGAAGCCCAGCGTCTGCTCTCAGAAGAACAAACCGCCAATGCCAGCATTGGAGAAGCCCAAGCAGAGCTGAAAACAGCCGAAGCCAATCTGGCTTATTGGCGTGAACGCCTGCCACGGGAGCTTGAATTGTATCAAGCAGGCGGGATTGCCAAAGAAGAATACCAGCGCTACCAAGCTGATCATCAAGGGGCAGAATCGGGTGTGCAGGCCGCACGCCAACGCCTCAATGCTGCCGAAAGTGAGCGCAAGACCCGTCAGGCCCTGCGCAGAGAAAATCTGGCCCGCCAAGGGGCGCAGAAAAAGTCGATTTCCCGTGCGGGCAGCAGTGTTCGCGAGCGCCAGATTCAACAGGGATTTACTCAGATCACAGCCCCTGTCAGTGGGGTGATTACAGAGCGTTTGCTTGCTCCCGGCTCCATCGTCACTGCCGGTACGCCCATTTTGACTTTGGCACAAATCGATTCTGTTCGGATCCAGGTGCGCATTTCTGAATCCGATAGTTCTGGTTTAAACATCGGTGATATGTTGGTCTTCAACTCCGCTGCCCAGCCAGATAACGAGATTGAGGCCAGTGTCAGCAGTATCTCCCCCTCTTCAGGGGCCAATACCCGCACCCAAATTGTCGAAGCGATTGTTTCCAATCCCGAGGGCCAGCTTTTGCCGGGACATTCTGTTAAAGTGCGCTTACGCAAAGGAATGGGAGAAGCTCCCAAACCTGCCATTCCTGAGCGAGCACTGGTTCAAATACAAGGCCAAGACAGTGTTTGGACCATCCGCAACGGGCGTGCCCATCTTGTGCCTGTGACTGTCGAAGCCACTGGCCGGGACTGGGTCAGTGTTTCTGAATTGGAAAAGGGCACAGCGATCATTAGCGAGGGTTATGAGGGGCTCAGTGAGGGCTTGGTGGTCACCCCTGTGCGCTGGACAGAAAACGGGCCTGAACGCCTGCCAGAAGCCGGGGGGAGCAATCGCCTTCATGATCGCAATGGCTGGACCTTGCAGGCCAATCTCACTCAGGAACTTGTTCTGAAAGTGGCCATTGACCCCAAACCGCCGATAGTGGGCAAAAATACCCTTGGCTTTGAGTTATTACACAGGGGGCAGCATCCCATCACGGACGCCCGTATTCGCCTCGAAACCAGCATGCCCGCTATGAATATGCCCGGCCCGGACCTGACCGCAAATCACAAAATTAAAGGCCGTTATGAGACCGAATTTACCGGGATGAGTGGCCTTTGGCAAGTGGTCACAACGGTTGAAACCGGAGGCAAACGTCTCAAACCGTTGACCTTTGAGTTTAATCTGCCATGAGCGATTTATTTGGCTCAGACCCCAAGGTCTCTCCACAGACACCCCCTCAGGGCTGGAATCTGCCTGCTTGGTCAATTCAGCATCCTTATCTGATCATCACCTTTTTTTTAGCCGGGATCTTGGCCTCTGTTCTGGCGGTCAGTCAGGTCATTCCCCGGCGTATGATGCCTTATATCGAAAGCCCGATGATTGGCATTGTCACAGAGGCACCGGGGTTGGCTCCGATGGAGATGGAAACTTACTTTTCCAAACCGATTGAAGAACGCATGACGGCAGTGCCGGATTTGCGCTTTATCCGCTCGGCCTCTCAGGATGGTTTCTCGATGGTTTCGCTGGAGTTTCCCTATGGCACCAATATGCAGAAAGCCCTCACCAACGTTCAGGCGATTATGCGTGTGGTACAAGCCGATCTGCCTGGAACAGGTGCCAATGTTAAACCTTCTTGGGTGGTGCCCATTGACCCTTTGAATATCCCCGTTTTGGTTCTGGGTCTCAGAGCCCCTGATTGGAATCCCGTTCAACTGCGTGAGTTTGCTGAAAATGAACTGGTCAACCGCCTCAAGCGCATCCCCAACGTGCAATCGGTTTTTCCTTATGGTGGCCGTGAGCGTCAATTGCAGGTAGTCCTTGATCGTCATAAGCTCGCCAGCTACGGCATTAGCATCACCGCCCTGCGCCAGATTTTAGACTTAAATAATCTCAGTCTCAGTGCAGGTTTACTCACAAAAGGGGCACAAGAGAGCATTGTGCGTATCGACAATAAGCCCATTCGGCCCCAAGACCTGCTTCATTTGCCGATCAAAAATGAAGGGGATCAAATTGTCTCTCTGCGTGATGTGGCAACGGTTAAAGACACCTTTCGCGAACAGCGCAGTGCCTATCACTATCTCAAAGCGGGCAAGCGCTATGAAGATGCGGTGGCTGTGCAGATTATCCAGAATCCGGGGGCCAGTTCACCCAAGGTCATTGCAGCCGTTAAACAAGAACTGGCAGATATTCAGAAAATGTATCCCGGTCTCAAGCTCGAGACCACCTACGACAATGCGCATTTTGTCGATATTCTGATGGAAAATATGCTGGAAGAACTGCTTTTGGCGATTCTTTTGACAGCCATTGCTGTGTTTTTGTTTCTCCATGGGAATCTTCAGGCCACGTTTATTTCGGTTTTGACCATTCCCGTTTCGCTGGCTTTTTCGATCCTGATCATGGTGCCTTTTGGCATGAGTCTGAATTCATCGACACTGATTGGTTTTTTGGTGGCGATTGGTCGCCTGGTCGATGATTCCATTATTGATATTCATGCCATTCAAAAGCAGATCAAACTTGGCAAATCGGTCCGGCAGGCAACCATTGATGGCATCTCTGAAGTGCGGGTCTCTGTTGCGGCTTCAACCCTGGTCTTGATTGTTGGCTTGCTGCCCCTGCTGTTTACCGGAGGCATTGTGCAATTGATGTTTGAAGGGCTGGTCTGGCCAATCGTGATTGGCGTGAGCGTTTCCTTTGTGGTCTCGATGACCCTCACTGCCGTGCTTGCAGATAAACTCCTCAAGCCAGAGCCCGAAACGCCTGTATCAACACAGAATCCGATTTACCGCTGGATTGTCTACCCCTTTGATCGTTTTCTCGGGCGGCTTGAGCAGCGCTATGCCCACCTGATCGATTGGCTCTTGCACCACCGTTTTAATAACCTGATTCGCATTCTGATCACTGTGGTGATTGGCTTTGGCTTTTTTTGGTTCATTGGTGGAGAGATGATGCCGTTGGCGGATGTGGGACAGGCCTACGGCGTGCTTGAAGCCCAGCCGGGTACTTCCTTTGAGCGTACCGAGCAAATCGTGCGTGCGGTCGAAGAGATCATTGCGGAGTATCCCGAAATCGAGCGGGTCTCAACTGAACTGGGCGCTGAGCCAGGAGGCACTTATTTTACCGGTTATGCCATGAACCGTGTTAATGGTGCAAGCATGATGTTCACCTTCAGCGACAAAGACACGCGCAAACGCAGCCTTTGGCAGATTGTCGATGAAATTCAACACAGGGCCATGACCACGATTCCCGGTATCCGCCGTTTTCAGATCAAAGAAATGGGGAGCGATGTCATGGCCAGCTCCCAGGCCCCAATTTCCATTCTGGTCACAGGCAAAGATCTCCACGTCATCGATAAAATGACACAAGAAGTCGAAAAAATTGCCCGTGAAACCAAGGGGTTGTACCAAGTTGGCTCTGCTTGGACCATGGGTGTTCCGACTTGGGAAGTACAACCCGATCTGCGTCGACTGCAAGAAGTGGGCCTGAGTGTCAAAGAGCTGGGTGAACAACTGTTTTACGCCTTGCGGGGTGGTTTGACAGAAGAGGATTTTTACACCCCCCAGGTGCGCCAAAACACGATTCTGCTGCGCCTGGAACAAGAACAACGCCTCTCCCTGGCTGACCTGGAACAATTTGAAGTGATCACCCCCACAGGAGCTGCTGTGCCACTCAAATCTCTGGCCAGCTTGCGCAAAAGTACCTCTCCGACTTTGATCGAGCGCGACGGGATTCGCCGCAGCAACACTGTTTTGGCTTATTATCGTCCTGGGGACAAGCCTTCAATGGATGCCTCAATGGAAGTGCTGATGAAAGCGATGGGGGCCCTGAACTGGCCTCCGGGTTATACGATTGAAATGCGGGGGGATATGACCCAGATGATGGACAGCTTTTCGCGTCTCTTTCAGGGCATGGCGTTATCTGTTCTGCTGATCTTCTTTATTCTGGTGGCTCAGTTCCGGGGATTTTGGCAACCCTTGCAGATGGTTTTTTCTCTGCCCTTGGAATTGACAGGGGTGTTTCTGGCCTTGTTTCTGGCGCATATGGCCTTTTCCTCTGTCTCGATCATGGCTGTGATCGTCTTGACCGGCATGGACATTACCACCGCTATTTTGTTAATTGACCATATCTTGCGCTACCGCCGCGAAGGTCTCCCCCGCGATGAAGCCGTCAGACGGGCCTGTCCTGAGCGTCTGCGCCCGATTTTGATGACTTCTTTGATCACGATTTTGGTCATGAGTCGCATCGCCTTTGCCCCACCTACTGGCCTGGATGCCTACGCTCCTTTGGCCATGGTGGTGATTGGGGGCCTGACAGCAGGAACCTTGTTGAGCCTTTGGGATATTCCCATGATGCATACCCTTGTGGACGATTTGCACCTGAGCTGGCTGCGCTGGAGGAAAAAAACATGAAATCAGTCATCATGGCCCTCTTGCTGGTTTTGGGATTCGGGTTTGCCCCCGCATTGGCAGAGCCCTCCCCCAGCGAGAGGATTCAAACAGAGAACGACCTGCTTGAGCGGGCTTTGGCACACAACCCCGAATTATTGGCGGCCCAAGAGGGGATTGCAATGGCGCGGGCTGATTACCGCCGCTTACAAGCAGAACTCTGGCCCTGGCTCTCGTTTAACAGCCAGAGCACAGCAGGCAGCAATCAACGCATGTCGATGCCCGTGCCGGGGATAGAACCCGCCAATATGAGTATGCGCCCGCCCGGACTCACGGCCAATCTCAACCTTACCGCGCTCTACCCGCTGTTCACCGGGGGCAAGGTTCAGGCCCAGCTCGAAGGAGGCAAACGCCGCCTTGAGCAAAACGAGGCAGAATACCAAAGCAAGCGGCTGGAAGTTCAGGCCGAGGTCAAACAACTACAACTGTTGCGGCGCATGTTGAGCGCTCAGCAGCGTGTGTTGCATCAAGAGTTAAAGCGCCTTGAGGTCGCTCTCAGCCTCGCTGAAGAGCGTTACCGTCTGGGTAAAGACCCCTATTATATTCTGCTACGGGTGCGCAGCGAACAGGCCCGCCGTCTGCAAGAACTCAACAATAACCGTTTGCAACAGGAAAAAAGTCTTGCCGATCTGCGTCGCTGGGCAGCCCTACCGCCGCAGACCCTTTTGCCCCCGCTTCCAGAATTGGAGGCCAACCCCAGTGGCGGCTATCTGCCCTCATTACCTGATGCGAGCAAATTGGCCCTGCAAAATACCCCCCAGCTTCGGGTTTTTCGCTCCATGTTGGCCGAAGCCGAAACACGGGTTCAGATTGCCCAAGCCAGTTATTTTCCCTTTGTCTATTTGGTGGGGGTCGCCGAACTGCGTGTGCCCGAAAGACCCGAAATGGACTATTCCAGTGGTGTCGCTTTGGATTTGTTGATCTCCTTGCCCGTCTTTGATGGTTTTCGCAGAGACGCAGAAGTGGAAAGGCTTAAACGCGAAGCCAGCCAGCTCCAAAACCGCTTAAATGATGCTCAAAACCGCTTACAAGCAGAACTGCTCAAGGAATGGCACAGCTTGCAACTGAATCGCGCCAATTTGGAGTTGAGTGCCCAGGTCTTAAGCCAAAGTGAGGAGGAGTTTCGCATTGCCCAATTGCGTTATCATTCAGGCAAAGCCATTCTGCTGGAATGGCTGGACGCATCCAATCAACTGCGGCAGGCCCGATTGGCGCAATTGGAAAACAGTTATAATTTCCAAATTGCGCAGGTGCGCTTTGAGCAATTATTGGCCCTGCCTGAGCCCGCTCAATCCAAATAACTGGTGCGCAGAGAGCGATCCTGTTGGGCTCTGTCTAAGGCCAGCGAGATCAGCTGATCGAGCAAATCGCGGTAAGCAAGGCCACTGGCCTCCCAGAGCTTGGGATACATGCTGATGCGGGTAAAACCGGGCAAGGTGTTGATTTCATTCACGTAGAGCTGGTTGTCGGGGGTCAGGAAAAAGTCCACGCGGGCCAGGCCCTCACAATTTAAGCAGCGAAAGGTCTCCACTGCCAGGCGCTGAATTTCTGAAATTTGCTCAGGCGGCAAATGGGCAGGAATCTCGAGCCGAGCCCCATCTTCGGAGATGTATTTGGCTTCGTAGCTGTAAAATTCGGCCTGCACAATCACCTCGCCCGGCAGCGAGGCGCGGGGTGTTTCGTTGCCCAGCACCGAGCATTCGATTTCGCGGCAATTGAGCCCGGCTTCGATCACCAATTTGTGGTCAAAGCCAAAGGCGTCTTCCAAGGCGGGTTCCCAGTCGGCCGCGGATTTGATCTTGTGAATGCCCACCGACGAGCCCAAATTGGCGGGTTTGACAAAGAGGGGATAGCCCCCCAATTCTTCCAGCACCGCCTCCAGGCTGATTTCCGCCCGTTGCGAGGCGTGTAAAACGACAAAACGCGGGGTGGGTATGCCCGCTTCGCGCAGCAGGCGTTTCATCACGTCTTTGTCCATGCCGACGGCAGAGCCCAAAATGCCACTGCCGACACAGGGAATGCCCGCCATTTTGAGCAGGCCCTGCACTGCGCCATCTTCGCCGTAGGTGCCGTGTAAAACCGGGAAGGCCACGTCCAAAGTGGGCAATTGACTCATGTCTGCTGTTTTGACCAATTGGTGTCCGCTGCCGCCGGGCAAGAGCGCCAGGGCCTGACGGGCCTCGTTGAGTTTGAGCAATTCAGGGGTTTGCGCTTCAAGCAAAAAGCGGGTGGTTTCGTTGAGGTACCAGCCCCCGTCTTTGTCGATGCCAATCAGGGTCAGATCGTATTTGTCTTTGTCGAGAGCTTCGATAATATTGCGGGCCGATTGAATTGAAACTTCGTGTTCGGCAGAACGGCCACCGAAGAGAATGCCTAGCTGAATTTTACGGGTCATGAAAAAGGTTCCTTTTTAAAATCTCCAAAAAGCGAGACAGTGGGACACTGTCTCTCCTCATTTTACTCCTGCTGATCCCAGAGCAGAGGTACTCCGGACACAAAAACAGACCCTTCCCGCTTGGGTTCAGAACTGTTGGGGCATTTCAATTTTGACGCCCAGGCCGGGGCTCAGATTGGCCAAAGTGAGTTGACCGCCATAGCTGCTGACAATCCGGCGGGCAATGGCCAGACCCAGGCCGTGGCCGGGCATGTGTTCATCTGCCCGCACCCCACGCTGGGTCAGGTCTGCCAAAAGCGCCTCAGGGCAACCGGGGCCATCGTCGCAAATTTCCAGCCACCAATGGCTGTCTGTTTGTCCGGCCCGAATCGTGACTGTTGAGGCTGCCCATTTGCAGGCATTGTCGAGCAAATTGCCCAACACTTCGAGCAGGTCTTCGCGATCGATCCAGACCCGCAAATCGCGGGGCAAATCCAGCTCAAAGTGCAAAGCGCGGGTGGCATAAATCGGGGTTAAAACGGCCTGAATGTCTGAAACCGCTTCAGACAGGTGTACAGAGAGTCCGGGCTGGGCTGTTCCTGCTGTGCGGGCCCGCTGCAATTCCAATTCAATCAGCTGTTTGAGCTGCTGGGCCTCGGCCTCTACTTCCGGCCAGGGACGGCTTTCGAGCAATTGGTAAATCCGGGTCAGCGGGCGTTTTAAGGCGTGGGAGAGATCCCCCAAAGACTCGCGAGAACGCTGTAAGCGCACCTGAAAGAGCACCAGCAGACGGTTAAACGCCAAGGCCAAAGGGAGCAATTCAGCGGGCAGGTTCAGGCCCAAATCCCGTTTTTGGCCTTGCTCCAGGGCCAGCAGATCGGCTTGCATTGCCAGGAGTGGGCGCAAGCCCAAACGCAAGAGCCAGGCCTGTAAAGCCAGCAAGACAAACAAAAACAAGCCGGAGATCAGAGCATAGCTCCAGCGAAAGCGTGTCATTTGGCTTTCGAGTGTGCTCAAATCTTCTGCCACTGTCAACGTCAGGGTCTGCCCGCCTTTTTCAAAGCCCCGGCTGAGCAGCAACAAGGGCTGTCTCAGCGGGCCTTTGGCCGAAGCCAGATAGGTCATTTGAATCTGGCCTCTTGCCAATGGCAACGTCGGCAAAACATGGTTCCAAAGCGAACGCGAGCCCAAACTCAGGCTCTGGGTTTGAATCAAATAATAATGACCCGAAAAAGGCCGCAAGAAGGTCGGACTGAGGCGATCTTGCCGCAGAAGGGGAATGCCACCGGGTTGCATCTCCAGGGCCTGAAGCAGATTTTCTTGATCGTGCTCCAGCCGCGAGCGCACATAGCTGCGGGTCAGGTGTTGCAGGGCCAAGTCCACACCTAGATACTGCAAGATAAACAGCCCCAACAGTGCCAGGGCAATCCCCCTGGCCAAGCGTTGGTGCAGAGAGCCGGGCCTAAACATGCAGACAATACCCTTGTCCCCGGCGGGTGACAATCCGCTCTTTGCCAATTTTCTGGCGCAAGCGAGCAATAAAGACCTCAAGGGTATTGCTGTCGACTTCCTGTTCCAGGTCATAGAGCTGTTCAGCGAGCTGGGCCTTGGAAAAGAGCTGGCCGGGGTGGTGCATCAAAAAACGCAAGAGGCGAAACTCGTGCCCGGTGAGTGCCAGGGCCTGGCCGGCCAATAAAACCGCTTGGCGGGCTTCGTCCAAATGCAATTCTCCCACCACCAACTGGCCCGGCAGTACCCGGTTGTGTCTGCGAATCAGGGCGTTTAAACGGGCCAAAAGCTCTTCGCTGTGAAAGGGTTTGGCCAAATAGTCATCGGCTCCGGCTTTTAAACCTTCGACTTTTTCAAACCAGGCCCCACGGGCCGTGAGGATCAAGACGGGCAACTCTTGCTGAGCGTGTCGCCAGCTTTTGAGCAGGTCCAATCCGGGTTGATCGGGCAGGCCCAAATCCAGAATCACGGCCTGGTAGTCCTCCTGACGCAGCAGCCAGTCGGCATCCCGCGCCGAAGCGCTCCAGTCCACAGCGTATCCCGCCTCTGCCAATTTCAGGCGCAGATCGGCGGCCAGAGCGCTATCGTCTTCTACCAGCAGCAGGCGCATTTTAATCCCGTTTGCGCGAAAGCTGTTTGCCTGTGCGGGCGTCATACTGGCCTTCCCAGGTTATTCCCTGGGCATCCAACCACTCCAATTTGAACTGAAACCCAGCTGTGTGGGGCTTGAGCGTGGCTTCGAGCAGGCGAGGTGGATTTTTGCCAAAGACTTTTTGCAATAATTGTTGCAGCGAGAGCAAATTGGTGGGTGGGGCAGGGTAGTGTTTGACAGGCTGATTCAGGTTTTGGACCTTTTGGCTCTCAACCCGAAAATGCTGCAAGACACCCTGGCCATCCAGAAATTCTATGCGGTAATACAAAGGGGCTTTGTCATCTTCGTATTCCAACTTGATCAGGCGGCCCTTGTGGCCCTGTAGAAATTTTTGCAGGGCCTGTTGCAGTGCCACAGGAGGCGGTGTGTCTTGGCCTGCTTGGGCTGGGAGTGTTGTCCAGACGGGGAGCGTGATTCCCACAGTCAAACACAGAGACAGCGTCAGTTGTTTAATCATCGTGGTCATTGTCGTTTTCCTTCTTTGATTCATTTTTCTGCTCCGTTGTATCCTTCGGCTGATCTTTCAATTGTTTGTCATTCTGTACTTGGGCTGCCTGTTCTTTGGTTACTCCAGAGCGGATTTCACTGTGGCGAATCAAGCCTCCAAGATGGGCGGTTTGGGCCATGACTCCCCCGTTAACGAGCCCCAGAGCGAGCAAGAGACCGGCATACCAGAGTGGCAATGTCTGTTTGCGAAACGAGAAAAAGATCCCGCCCAGTGCCGCCAGTCCAAGCCCTTCCATTATCATAATCGCAACTTTGGCCAGATGTTCGTGATCTTCAATCAGGTTTTCGACCACCCCTGGCAGGTGTTCGACGGCCTCTTCGGCGCCTTCGCCGCTGAAATAGACGGGCAGAGCGGCCAGCGCACTGCCGACCAAAATATACAGGCTGACCCGCACGATCTCTTCGTTTTTGCGAAAGAGGCCCCAGGCCAAGAGTGCGGTTGCCAAGAGCGACCCCATGACCGGGGCGTGATTCAATAATAAATGTATTTGAACAGAATCCATTTGAGATTCAATTCCTTTCACTTTGATAACTTGAGTTTAGCTCTCGAATCTGAACCCAAGCTGAACAGTGTTGCAAATACAATACCCCCTATACATGGCCTTTTCCATGCGGTACTATTTTTTGCATGATCCTGCGTTTTTTCAAACTCCCATTTTTAACCAGACTTTCAGCTGGCCTCACTCAGCGCTTGCCCCAAGGGCTGTTTTTGCTGATGATGTTGGCCTATGTCTTGATTCCCCACCAGGGGGATTATCTCGACAGTCTCAGTCTCAGCCCTGGCTTGCACATGCAAGCCAGCAGTCAAGTGAAAGCTGAAACGCAGGAATTGAGTCCTTTTCAAGCCGTTTTGCGGGGGATGCCTTTTGCGCCTGAAGCAGGGCCCCATGCCCACCAGGCCCAAAGCCTGTCGCATCCTGAAAACAGTGGCGGGGCCACGGTATTTTGCTTTGCCCCTCCTCCACTTGAGCCTGATTCCGTGCCCATCTTGCTGCAAGAACCAGATTTCCGCCCCTGGGATCAGGACCATTTTGCCTTTCATCCACCCCCCCTTTTGGCCCAACTCGCTTCGACCATTTTACTGATTTGATCTTGTTCGGTTTTGCCGGTATTGCCGGTGTTGCCCTGCTTTTACAAGATCAAATGATTAAATGGAGTTTTACATGTTTTTTCGGCTTTACTTTGCTTCCTTCCTCTGTCTGACACTCAGCCTTTTGAGCTGTGAAAAAGCCCCTGAACCCCCCAAAACAGCGCCTTCTGCCCCGCCAAAACAGGCCCAAGCGCAAAGCCAAACGCCCAATCAAACACTTAGCCAAACCCTGACTGCCAAAGCGATTCAAAATTCGCAATTGGAAATTCGCACGGCGGGCCCGCGTACCCTGCAACAGGTCAAAGATTTTCCCGGCAAAATTGCCCTCGACCAACACCGGGTGCGCAGTGTCTCCTCCAAAGTGGCGGGTGTGGCCGCCCATTGTGATAAACACATCGGTGAGCGGGTCCAGGCGGGCGAAATTTTGGCCGTGATTGAAAGCCGTGAATTGGCAGATCTGCGCCTGGAATACTTGCAGCGCAGCCAAGAGCGAGAACTGGCTCAGAAACAGCTTCAGCGCGAAGACAGTCTGAGCCAACGGATTCAGAGCCTGATTCGGGCCCTGCGCCAGGGCCAAAGCCCTGAAAAGGTGCATCAGCAGGTGCTGAGCTTACAAATTGGCAGCAGCAAAAGCCAATTACTCAGCTTTTATTCCCGTTTAAAATTGGCACATCAGAGTTATACACGCGAAAAAGAGCTGATCGCCTCTCAATTGGCCACTTCTCAAGAATTTGAAGCTGCTCGGCAAGAGCTGGAAAGCGCCAGAGCCATGTATCTGGGGGCCCTAGAAGAAATCACCTGGCAACGCGAAAATGTGCTGCTGGAACAGCGCAAAAATCTGAGTTTGGCCGATTCTGCCCTGAATTCCAGCAAAGCCAAGTTGCTGACCTTTGGCCCTGCTGGCCTGCAATCCCTTTCTCCGTCTCAGCTCACCCGCTTTGAAATTCGCTCTCCGATCAGCGGTGTGGTGGTCGAAAAACCGATCAACCAAGGGCAGGGCGTCATGCCCGAAAGCCCCCTCTACACCATTGCCGATCTCTCCGAAATCTGGGCCGAGGTGCAAATCTACGAAAGTGAACTCGACCATGTGCGCCTGGGACAGCGCGTCGTGGTGCGTGCTGAGGGGCTTAAACAGAGTTCATCCGGTCAAATCACGCATGTCAAACCGCTGGTCAACGAGACCAGCCGCTCAGCGGAGGCCCATGCCCATCTGGCCAATCCGGGGCTGATCTGGCGGCCCGGCATGTATGTCACTGTCGCCGTGACCGAAGGGGTTTTCCCGGTGCCTGTGGCGGTTCAGCGCATCGCCGTGCAGCAATTCGAAGGCAAACCCGTGATCTTTGTCAAACAGGGCAATACCTTTCAGATGCGCCCGGTTCAGCTCGGACGCCAGGACCGCGAATGGGTTGAAATTCGCACAGGTCTCAAACCCGGCGAAAACTATGTCAGCAAAAATAGCTTTGTGATCAAGTCGGTCTTTTTAACGGCAGGGGAGGAATAACCCCATGTTAAACCGTTTGATCCGCTTCTCGATTGAGCAGCGCTGGTTGGTAATGATCTTGACCCTGGCTGTGCTGGCCGCTGGCATTTTCAGTTTTCAGCACCTGCCGATCGATGCTGTGCCCGATATTACCAATGTGCAAATCCAGATCAATACCCAGGCCCCCGGCTATTCTCCTTTGGAGGCAGAGCAGCGCATTACCTTTCCGGTCGAAACCTTGATGGCGGGCATTCCCCACCTCAAACAGACCCGCTCCCTCTCCAAATACGGTCTCTCTCAAGTCACTGTGGTGTTTGAAGACGGCACAGATATCTATTTTGCCCGCCAACAGGTGGGTGAGAAACTCCAGACGGCTGCCAACCGCCTGCCGCCGGGGATTTCACCTGAGATGGGGCCGATCTCGACAGGTCTGGGTGAAATTTTTATGTGGACGGTCGAAGCGGCTCCCAATGCCCGCAAGGCCGACGGCAGCACGTATACCTCGATGGACCTGCGCACCCTGCAGGACTGGCTGATTCGGCCCCAATTGCGCACAGTCAAAGGGGTCACCGACGTCAACTCGATGGGCGGTTTTCAGAAACAATTCCACGTCACCCCTTATCCCGAAAAACTGGTTGCCAACGGCCTTTCGCTGCGGGATTTGGTCATGGCCCTCGAAAACAACAATGCCAATGTTGGCGCTGGGTATATCGAACGCAACGGCGAGCAATACCTGATCCGGGTGCCTGGTCAAGCCCAGAGCTTGGAAGATATCCAGAATATCATCGTGGATTACCACAGTGGTTTTCCGATTCGCGTGCGTCAATTGGCGCAGGTGGCCTTGGGCAAAGAGCTGCGCACAGGGGCTGCCACCCGGGGGGGCCACGAGGTGGTCTTGGGCACCGCTGTGATGTTAATTGGGGCCAATAGCCGAGAAGTGGCGGAGGCCGTGGGCGAAAAACTGGCCGAAGTCAACAAAAGCCTGCCCAGCGGGGTGCGGGCCAAACCCGTCTACGATCGCACCGAACTGGTGGATAAAGCCATTCACACGGTCGAAAAAAACCTGGGCGAAGGCGCGCTTTTGGTGGTGGTGATTCTCTTTCTGTTTTTGGGCAATATTCGCGCAGCGTTGATCACCGCGATGATTATTCCTGTGGCGATGTGTTTCACGCTCACAGGTATGGTCGCAGGCAAACTCAGCGCCAATTTAATGAGCCTCGGGGCCCTGGACTTTGGCATTATTGTCGATGGCGCTGTGGTGATTGTCGAAAACAGCATTCGCCGCTTGGCGATTTTTCAACATGAACATGCCCAACCGCCCTCTGCCGCTGAGCGCCGCGAAGTGGTGTATCAGGCCTCGCGCGAAGCCAGCAAAGAAATTCTCTATGGCCAATTGATTATCATGATCGTCTACCTGCCGATTCTGACCCTGACCGGGGTCGAAGGCAAAATGTTTATCCCCATGGCGCTGACGGTGGTGATGGCTTTGGTCGGGGCGATGGTGCTGAGTTTTACCTTTGTGCCCGCTGCGGTCTCGCTCTTTGTCGGGGGCCGGGTGGCTGAAAAAGAGAACAAAATCCTGGCTCTGCTCAAACAGCAATACGTGCCCAGTCTGCGTCTGGTTTTGCGCCATCCCCTGTTGGTGCTGAGCCTGACGGGAGCGCTTTTGCTGGGCTGTACCTGGGTGGCTTTGGGATTGGGCAAAGAATTTGTGCCCAGCCTCGACGAAGGCGATTTGGTCGTGCAGAGCTTTCGCATTCCCGGCACCAGTTTGAGTCAATCGGTGGAAATGCAACACACCCTGGATGAAGCCCTGGAAACCCTGCCCGAGGTCAAAGAGGTCTTTTCGCGGATCGGCACGGGTGAAATAGCCTCAGATCCAATGTCTCCCAACGAGGGTGACACGTTTATTATGCTCAAACCCAAGTCCCAATGGCCCAACCCTGATCTGAGCAAAGAGGCGCTGATTGCCAAAATTGAGGCCCTGCTGCAAGATTTGCCTGGCAGTGTCTACGAGTTTACCCAGCCGATTGAAATGCGCTTTAACGAGCTGATCGCTGGGGTCCGCTCCGATGTGGCTGTCAAAATTTTTGGCGACGATATGGCGATCTTGAGCGAAAAAGGCGCGAAAATCAGCCAGTTGATCGCAAAAGTGCCCGGCGCTGCAGATGTTAAACTGGAACAGGTGGAGGGCTTGCCCATGATGACGGTCAAATTAAAACGCGACCAGCTCAGTCGCTATGGCCTGAATGTGGCCGATGTCCAGGAGCTGATTCAAATTGCCCTCGGTGGCAAAACGGCGGGGGAAATCTTTGAAGGCGACCGCCGTTTTGAGCTGGTGGTGCGCTTGCCCGAAGCCCTGCGCAGCGATATTGAAACTTTGCAGCGTCTGCCTGTGCCTTTACAGGCCATGCATGCCGTTCACCCCAGTTTTGTGCCACTTTCAGCTGTGGCTGAATTTGTCTTGGCCCCTGGCCCCAATCAGGTCAGCCGCGAACAGGGCAAACGCCGGATCGTGATCACCGCCAATGTGCGGGGGCGGGATATTGGCTCCTTTGTGGCGGAGGCCGAGCAGCGCATTCAGGCCGAAGTCAAATTGCCCAGTGGCTATTGGCTGGCCTGGGGCGGGCAGTTTCAGCAGATGATCTCTGCCGCTCAGCGTTTGCAGCTGGTGGTGCCGTTGGCCCTGCTGCTGATTCTCGGCCTGCTGTTTATGAATTTTGGCAATCTTAAAGACGCCCTCTTGGTCTTCAGCGGTGTGCCGCTGGCCCTGACCGGTGGGGTCTTGGCTCTCTGGCTGCGCGGGATTCCGCTCTCGATCTCTGCCGGAGTTGGGTTTATTGCCCTTTCAGGTGTGGCGGTGCTCAACGGTCTGGTGCTGGTCTCGTTTATTAAACACCTGATGGCAGAAGGCAAAGACCTAAAAACGGCGATCACCGAAGGGGCGCTGATTCGCTTGCGCCCGGTCCTGATGACGGCTTTGGTGGCCTCACTTGGTTTTGTGCCGATGGCCCTGGCCCATGGCACTGGCGCGGAGGTGCAAAAGCCACTGGCCACCGTGGTGATCGGGGGGATTCTCTCCTCCACTTTGCTGACACTGGTGGTCTTGCCGGTGCTCTATTTGCTCTTTAACCGCAGGAATGCCCAAGCTGGTGAATTAAACGGGGGTGACGTAAAATGAGACCAAACAAAATGAGACAAATGTCATTACACGGCAACACAAAAAAGGGGATCT
This sequence comes from Candidatus Blackallbacteria bacterium, assembly GCA_051715345.1. GTDB lineage: Bacteria > Cyanobacteriota > Sericytochromatia > UBA7694 > UBA7694. The sequence continues at coordinate 68,976 of JBPXJQ010000006.1, read as the reverse complement.
TGAGCAGCAGACCCCGCCGCTTGGGGCTGCTGGCTGGTCTCGTGCTGGGCAGCCTGTTTGGGGGCGGCAATCTGACTGCTCTGGCCGCTCAAGCTCCTGCCCCAGAAAATACGGCGCTCAGCTTGTCCCAGGCCTTGGCAGACATGCATCAGAACCATCCCAGCCTGAAGGCCTGCCAAGAGGAGTTAAAAGCCCTGGAAAACCAAGCCCAGAGTGCCGGGCTGCTGGAGAATCCTCAGATCGAAGCCCTGGGTGAGGACTTTCTCGGCAATGCGGCCAGTTCGGGCCAAAACTACATGCAGTTCACGCTTTCTGCCAGTCAAAAGCTGCCACTGGGAGGGCGCTTGAATCAACAGCAGGCCGTTTTTAAACAGCAGTGGCAAACCCAACAGGCCCAATGTGATTTGCGCAAGCGTCACTTGGATCAGGAGCTGAGTCGCCACTTTTTGGCAGTTTTAAACGGCCAGGAGAGTTTGGCGCTGGCCCAAGCACTGCTGGCACGGGCGCAAACCCTCTTAAAACAGACCGAGCGCCTGATTGAGGCGGGCAAATTGACCCAACTTGAACGCACCTTTCCGGCCACAGAAGTGGCCCGTCTCGAAATTGAAACGGAGCAGAAACAGCTCTTGCTTCAGCTCAGCAGGCAAACTCTCTCCAGTTATTGGCAGGCACAGCCTGTGTCGGAGCGGATTTTAACCCCCCTCTTTGCAAGGGCCCCCCAGGTCGAAAATGCTGAGGCGTTGATCGCTGCCCATCCCCACTCCCAGGAATTGCAGCAGCGCATCTTATTGGCCCAGCAGGAAAAAGAACTGGCTTTGGCCCGTTTTTGGCCCGATCTCAGTCTGGGCAGCGGCCTGCGCTGGCATCCCCAGAGCCAAGAGTTGGGGCTGAATCTGTCTTTGGGTGTGCCGCTGCAGATCTTCTCTTCACCGGGCCTGGCCATCGAATTGGCTCAGATTCGGCTGGAGCAGGCAAGACTGGAAAAACAGGCTTTGGAAAGCCAGCTCAAACGCGAGTTAGATCAGCTCTTGGCCAAAATTGAGCAGGCCCAGCAGCGTGAAAAACGCTACCGGCAAGAATTGCTGCCCCTGGCTGAAACCCATTTGCAAAATTTAAACAGGCTGCTGGAAATGGGCAAAATCACGGCTTTGCAGGTTTTGCAGGCCCAACAGCAATGGCTGCAATTGCAAACCGAAACCCTGCGGGCCCGGCAAGATCTCAGCGAACTCTACCTGAGCCTGGCTTTCTGGAATCCAACGTTCTTAAATTGAATTTCAGATTTGGTATACTCAGATGCATGAATATGCATCTATTGGGGGATCCAGATCGTGAAAAAGGTCAATTTGCGCCCATCCGCCCTCCTGCTTTTGGGAGCGCTTGTTTTGAACCAGAGTTGTGCCGAAAAACCAGGGGGCTTTAAAATTGAAGACACCTTGGTTCGGCCCTCTTCCAAGCCTTCCGCCACGGTGATCCCTCTGGTGCGGGCCTCGGCCAGCACAGCGGCCCAGCCCCAGGCCAGCCAAGCGCCTGTGGCAACATGTCTGCCTGAAAGCAATGCTCCCAGCCCTGCTGCAACCCAGGCCCAAGTTGACCTCTGGCCCTGGGGGGCCAAAGCGGCGATCAGTTTGACGATCGATGAAGGCCTCAAAGAGCCTTACGATATTCTCATGCCCGAAATTGAGCTGCGGGGCTGGCGTGCCTCGTTTTATATCTATACCCTGCAACCGACCCTCGAAAAAAGCTGGGATCGCGTCGTTCTGGCCCATGAACGGGGCCACGAAGTCAGCAACCACACCCACAACCATCCGAACTTGACCAAATTGAGCGAGGCCGAGGTCCACCATGAACTGAGCACCGGCAATGCCGAATTGCGCAAGCGTCTGGGGGCTGATTTCAAACTTCAGAGTTTTGCCTACCCTTACGAGGCCACCGATGCCAGAACCTCTGCGATTACCCTGCAATACCACCGCTATAACCGCGCTGGGGATCAGGGCGCGCCCACGCCGCCGTATCCGATCAACGACGCCCGCAAACCCGATTTTGGCGCGCTCAAAGCCAAAGCCCCGACCCGAAGTGTCAGTCTCAGTTCTTGGAACAGTTGGACCGACGCTACTGTCAGGGCTGGCGGCTGGTTTATCGAAGAGCTGCACGGGGTGGAAGACATTGGTGTCAAAGGCGGTTGGGAGCCACGTACAATTGAAGAATTCCGCAAACACTTTGACCATATTGAAAGCTTTGGCTCCCAGATTTGGGTTGCGCCCGTGGTCAATGTCGGCCATTATATCGAAGAGCGCGAAGCCCTCAAAGTCAGCACCACCCGCTGGGAGGCGAGTGGGGCACAATTGCTGCTCGACGATGGCCTCAATGAAGCCGACTTTGTCGAGCCCCTGACCCTGTTGCTAACCCTGCCCGAAGGCTGGAAAGGCAGCAGTGCCAGCGCCGTTCAAGGCGGCAAAAACCTGGAGGTACGTCCGGCCGGGCCGGGACAGGTGCGCATCGCTGCGCTGCCTGATCCGAGTAAACCCGTCTGTTTGCTGCCGCGTTAGGCCCAGCTCAGTTCTTGAGTTCTTTCAGGCCCTGATTGACCGGCACCACTGCCAGCTTCTTGCGCTCGATATAATCGAGCAATTGAATATACTGCGTGACCGGGGTGGTATAGGTAAAATCACCGACCCCGGGCTGCAAATCATGAAAGAGAAAGATCACCCAGGTGGAGGTCTTTTCTGCATCTTCGACCCAGGTAAAGAGCTCAGAGGTGGTGGTTTCGGTGGTCACAGGCACAATCCGCAAGCGGAAGGGATCCGCTGAGCGATCATTGAGCCCCACCAAACTGGTGCGGGCGTATTGGTGAAAGCGCTTGGTTTCGGTTTCGACCTGATCAGAAAAATCACCAAAGGGATAGGCTATGCCTTCGGGGGTTTGGCCCAAGAACTTGAGATACTCATAATTGCTCTGCAATTCTGCAATCACATCGTTGTTTGTCAGGGTCGCCATCAGGGGATGGGTATTGGAGTGGGAGCCAATTTCATGACCGGCTGCCATGATTTTTTTGATCTCATCGACATGGGCATATTGGGGCGCATTGGGCAAACGGGCATATTTGCCGGTGATATAATACGAGCCCTTCCAGCCGCGTTTTTCCAGCTCCGCTGCGCCCACGGTGACCGAAGAGGTCCAGATATCGTCAAAGGTAATACTCACCAAGGGGCGTTTTAAAGGCATGGGGGTGGTCTTGACCATCTGGTGGTGATCCGTGTGCAAATAGCCATTGCGATCGAGCACATGCATCATGGTGATATTGCAATCGCGAAAACTCGAGCTGTAAAAGCGGAATTTGTTTTGGGCCCAGGACTTGCTTTGATGGGTTTGCCAGACGGTGCGAAAAAAACGCTGGCCGCCGTCGGTGGAACAGCCCCAAATCATGCGACTGCGGCCGTCTGAACGGTAATAATCGCTGTATTCATACCAGCTGTTTTCCTGCAATTTCTGGGCCTTAAAAATCCACTTGGCATCTCCCTCGGCATGGTCTTGTACACTCACGGAGAGGTATTTTTTGCCCGAAAAAGGCTCGGCGCTTTCCCAGGCCAAATTGGCGGATTGTGTTCCCCAAAAATCGGGGGTCCAGTCTTCGGGCCGGGCCACCCCTGAAGCTATTTCTACCCCTGGATTGGCGATCAGATTGCCTTCTGCCGCACTCAAGGGCAGCAAAGGGGTTGCCGAGGCCTCTGGAACAGCGGAAGAGACTGCGGAAGGGAGAGCAGAAGGGCTTGCCGAAGTGTTTGGGGAGGGCAACTGGGTGGGTTGGGGGGTTGGCTGGGCACAGGCCGCCAATACAAGACAGAGCAGAAGAAGCGAGCGTTGCATGTCATAGACCTTTCAGAGCAAAATGGCAATCTTTTTCAATTATAAGCTGAGGCCAGCTGCTCTAACCAGTTTTCGAGTTCTTGTGGAAATTCTTGCAGGCTGAGATGGGTCTGATCCAGTTCAAAATTGCGTAATTGTGCCTGGAGTCTTCGGCTGTACTCTGCCAGGGGCTCAAAGGCGTATTCGGTTGTCAATTGGTTTAAGTGAGAAGCAAACCCCTCGATATCGTCCAACACCCAGGCATTTTGAATCGGTTCCCAAATTGGCAAAAGCTGTTCGGTCAAGATCGCTGCCAATTTTTGAGCCTCTTCGGCAGATAAATGAGGGGCCAAAAGAGGCAACGGAGACGCATCCAAAGAACGATAGGCCAAAAACAGCTGCAGACACTCCCAGAGTTTATCGATTTCAATTGGTTTGCGCAAATAGCCATGAAAACCATATTTGAGCAAATCACTTTCTTCTTCATGTAAACTAAAGGCCGTCAAAGCCACCACGGGAATATGCCTCAGGGCTGAATCTTGTTTTAAATGTTCAAAGGCCGAAATCCCATCCATGACAGGCATTTTGATATCCATCAAAATCAGGTGAGGCTGGTATTCTGCTGCTAAATTTAAGGCCTCTTGGCCATTGCGCGCCAAATACAATTGAAAGGGAAAGGGCTCTAATAAACTGCGCAGCAAAAGCAAATTGTTTTCGACATCGTCCACCAAGAGCACCCGGGCTGGGTAAAAACGGGAGGGCAAGACCCGGACAAGGGATTCTCTCTCCTGCTGATACCGCACATTTTCGACTTCGGGCAGTTCAATCTGAAAAACAGATCCCTGACCGACCTGGCTCTGAAGTGAAAGTTGCCCACCCATTAGGGTGATCAAATTGCGTGAAATGGCCAATCCCAGTCCCGTACCCCCTTCACTCTGGCGGTAATTCTCCCCCTCTTGTTCAAAAGCGGCAAAAATCCGTTTTTGCGCTTCTGGCGAAATCCCGCAGCCGGTATCGCTGACGCGAATCAGCAGACGCCCTGTCTTGGGCGAATTTTCCTGGTATTCAACAACCACAAAAACCTGGCCTACTTGGGTAAACTTTTGCGCATTACTGAGCAAATTCAGCAAAACCTGACGCAGTCGCAAGCCATCCAGATTGAGGTATTCAGGCAAATTGGGTGGCAATTTGATCTCAAAGATCAGACCTTTGAGCACAAAGGCATTGTGCATCAACAATTCCAATTCCTGCATCAGGCTGCCCAAATCGGTGGGCTGTAAATACAATTCCAGTTTGCCGGCCTCAATTTTGGACAGATCCAGAATATCGTTGATCAGGTGCAAAAGCGCTTCAGCGCTGCTGTTTATTGCGGTTAAATACTGCTGCCAACGGGGTTCTTGGATCTGCTCCTTGAGCAAATGGCTAAACCCCAAAATGGCGTTCATGGGGGTGCGGATCTCGTGGGACATATTGGCCAAAAACAGACTTTTTGACTGTGAGGCCCGTTCGGCTTTTTCTTTGGCAACCCGCAGATCTTTCTCGCGCAAACTGAGCGCGGCTTCGGCTTTTTGCCGGGCCAGAATTTCGCGCCGCAGTTGCCAATTCCAAGCCAAGACGGCCAGTACCACTCCCAATGCCAGCAAGCCGAGATTGCGCAAAAGCGTATAGTCTTGGGGGGCCTTGGTTTTTAAGGGCAACCATTTCTGGGCAATGCTGCGTTTTTCAGCTTCGGTCAATGAGTCCAAGGCCTTGTTCACCAGGCCGACCAAAATCGGCCAATCTGCCCGCACACCCATGCTGCGGCCGGGCACCGTAAACTCCACGGGAGCCGCAAACTCCAGGTTACTGAGGTGGTATTCTTGGATCAAATAGGCTGCCACAGGCAAGATCACCACAGCGGCTTCCACGCGTCCCGAGGCCAAAGCCTCCAAGGCCTCCAAACTGGTTTCGGCATAATGGGGTAAAATGCGTGGGTATTTTTCCAAGAGTACCTGGGAGCTTTTGGCATTTTTGACAAAGGCCACAGGCTGATGGGCAAAACGTTCAAGACTGGTGATCAGGGCGTTATCGCCTTTGCGGGTCAGCAAAACCAAATCGTAGTTAAAAAAGGGTTTGCTGCGCAGCACAAAACCCGAATAGTCCTGGCTGTCGTGAATCAGCCCCAATAGATCTACCTCTTTGTGTTCAATTTTGTAGAGCGCCTCTTTCCAGGTCGGACTGGCGACAATTTCCAAAGTAATGCCCAGGCGCTTGGCCAAAATTTCGACATAATCCCGCATAATTCCCGCATATTGCCCCTGTTGATCGGTAAAGTCAAAAGGAGGGAAACTGGGGTCATAACTCAGCCGCAGTTTGGGGTGTTCTTTTAACCAGTTTTTTTCTTCGGGGCTCAGCCACAGCCCTACTGGCGCGGGCAAATCGTAAGCCATCCACTTCTGTTCGAGTGGACGCAGGTCTTCGGGCCCCAAACTGGCCATGGCCTTTTCCAAAATGGGGATTAATTCAGGCCAATCTTTGCGCCCGGCCAGATGTAATTGTTGGTCACGCAGGGCAGACAATTGGGCATCTGCCTTGATCTTGAGGTTATTTAAAGAGAGGGCCTGAATCCAATAATGGGCCAGAGGCAAATCGGTAACGGTGGCATCAGCTTTGCCCAGCGCCACCGCTGCAAAGACCTCGCGAAAATTGTCAAAATAGAGATAATGGGCCCCGGGTGCCATTTTCTGGACAGCGGGGACGAGCGAATCGCCTTTGAGCAGCGCCACCTTGCGGCCTTTTAAGTCCGCCACGTTGGTGATCGGTAATTTTGGGTCACGAACCACAATGGCCGTTAAAATCTCTTTGTATGGGCGGGTGAAATTCAAAAATTGGCTCCGCGAAAGAGGGTATTTAAACACCGCAGGCAAAAGATCAATTTGGCGTTTTTGGGTTTTTTGCAAAAGTGCCTGCCAGGAATCACTTTCAAAAGCCAGTTCAACCCCCAGTTTTGCAGCCAATAAGCGCAAATAATCCAGTGAATAGCCAGTGGGTTCATTGTTGATCTCAAAATCCAGCGGGGGATAATCCCGCTCATTGCCCACCCGCCAGACAGGATGCTCTCTTAGCCAACGTTGCTCTGCTTCACTCAGTTTTAAAGGGGTCTGTTGAGCGTCCCGTTGGGGGCTGATCAATTGATCCTGGAGGCGATAATAAAGTGATTGGGGGTTGTGTTTAAAACGGCGCAATTGTTTGTCAAGGGCTGTGCGCAGTTCGCTGTGTTGGTTTCGGGGCGTGACTATATGCAAAGGCACGGGAAAAAGCAAATGATTGCTCTCTGCGATATGATAGGCACTGCGGTTTTTGCTGCCAAACCAGTGATTAACCAGCGCAGCCGCTACTTTTTTCTTTTCGAGCAAGACAAAGGCCTGTTCAAAGCTATCGACGAAGATCAATTGCGGTTGAATTTCAAAGGCCTGGGCCAGTTCCTGCAATTTGTGGGCCTGCTCTGAATTTTTAACCACTGCCACAGCTTGCCGATCCAGATCGAGCAGGGTTCGAATGGCACTGTTGGGCTGGAGATAGAGCCGTGACCAGCCTGTCAGCACGGGTACCTGATTAAACGCTAAGTGTTGCCTGCGTTCGGGGGTGTCTGCCACATCAGGCATGAGGTCCAATTGGCCTTTGTCGAGCATATCCAAACAGGTTTTCCACTCACAGGAAATATACTGCAATCGCCAGCCCTCTTGCGCTGCAATGGCATTTAAGAGCTGGGGGAAAAAGCCCAAGGCCTGTCCCTCTGCGTTGCTGTAAATTTTGGGGGGATTTTGGTAGAGTCCGACCCGCAAGGGCCGAAGGGCAGTCTCCGCCCCGACCTGCGCAAAACTCCCCAACAGGCCCCAACTCAGGCCGACAGCCCACAGTAGAAAAAAAACGTTCAATCTGAGCTGCGAAAACATGGTTTAACCGACGGTCCTTTAAAGGCTTATTTTGCGATACACTTGTTGATTTTGAATCGCACTTTACTCAGGAAAATCACAGCGCAACACTGGCAGTTCAGCCCAATCAGCCCCGTTCTCTTTTGCTGTCAGGGTCTGGGTTTCAAAGGGATGCAGCGAGGCCAGGCGAAACTGAGCAGCCCCCTGACCAAAAAAGGTCTCGAGTACAAACTGGCCCGTGTTGCCTGGGGGCAAAGCCACCCGCTGCAATAAACCCGCCAAATGCAGTAACACGACCTCGTTTTGATATAAATAGACAATTGCATAAGGTCGCCAAAAAGAACGCGGCTCTAAGACCCCTGCGCCAAAACTGACATCACGGTAGGCCAAATACCAGAGCTGGGGATTGCGGGGGCCTTTGATTGCCCCATCTTCGCCATAAAACAGGTCACTTTGAATTTTCAGGGGCTGAAAATAATTGCGGCCCTGGCGGGGGTTGTGCTCCAGATGAGTGGTATACCACTTGCCATCAAAGAGTTCAGCGATTTCTGAGGGCGGCCAATCCTCCTCGGTCAGCCGAAAGATTTCGTTGAGAAAAGCCAGGGCTTTGTGCACGGTACCCCAGGCCAAATTCCAGGAGGCTTTGCGACAACATTCCATCAGCAAATCGAGATCAAGATCCAGCAGCATAAAGGGGTCGACATCCAGGGCTTGGGCCAGTGCCAAGAGACGCTTCGCTCCTTTGGGCAGGCTCAAATCCTCTTCCGAGGCCCAGCGCAGAATGGTCTTGCGGTGAGGCAAATCCTGGAGTTCCAGGCTGCGGCCAAAAGCTGCACGGTTGCCTTCAAATTCGCGCTGAATAAATTCCTGAATCAGGTCTTTGCGCAGTTGAATCTGGTTTTCGAGCATTTCCCGCAGGGCATCGGGTTGGTCACTGGCCAGAGAGGTCATGAAACTGTTTCCTTGGTTGCAATCTGAATTTTTACATTGCCTCCGCAGAGAGAGGCCTTCAGATAGCATAAAGGCAAAAGCACGCTGCTTCAAGCAAAAAAGGAGAACCCCGATGAAAATTCGTTTGCAAGGCCTGTTTTTTTTCGCTGCCTTGGCAACGGCAGTGCTGATGGCTCCCCGTTTACACAGCCTGCCCACACCAGCCCTGTTTGCCAACCTGCCCCAGCCCAGTCTGATTCAATGGGCCCAATTGCCCAAGACTTTTTAAACGAGGTTCAAGATGTTTGTCCGCTGTTTGTGGTTTTGGCTGCTCGAAGCCTGGGAAATGGGGGTATTTATTCTCTTGATTCCCCTGAGTTGGTTCTGGCAAGCACCTTTGCCATCCCAACAAAATGCTGCCCACGCGCAAAAAAAGATGGTGTTGGTGCCTGGCTTTCTCGGCCGAGGTCTGGAATTGCTACCCCTGCGCAGGGAGCTTCAAGCCGCTGGATTTGAGGTCTGGATTGTGCCGCTGGGCTTTCAGGCCAGTGATATTGCCAGCAAAGGTCAGAAATTGGCTGCTTATCTTGAAACCCATGGGCTCCAAGATTGTTATTTATTGGGTTATTCACTCGGTGGCTGGGTGGCTTTAAACCTTCCCCAGCAAAGTCGTTGGCGTGTTTCGACGCTGATTACTTTGGGGGTGGCTTTTGCTGGCACCCCCATGGCCTGGCTGCTCAGCCCACTGCAAGCGGCTCGGCAATTGATTCCCGGTTCATCCTTTTTAAAAAAACAACCCGCCATACTGGCAGAGGGCTATGCCAGGCATCTCAATTTTTCTGCCCAAGCGGACGAAATCACCGCCTCGCGACAGACATCCGCTTTGCCCAGCCCTGACCGAGCGCTGCCAAACCGCCAAGAGTCATGTTTGCCGGTTTGGGGCCACCTCAATCTGGTGCGCCGGCGCCAAGCCAGGCAGGCCCTGATCGCCTCGCTGCTGGCGGATTTAAACGCCAACCGTCTCAGCAGGGCTTGGCCCCAATGCGTGGTAGAGCTTGAGCAAGATATTCTCAGCCAATTTCAAGCGGTAAGCCGCTGAAGCCCGTACATCTGAAATGGGGCTGATTTCGCTGCGGGCAATGGCTCCAGCTGCTTGAAATGTCTCCAAATTAAAGGGTTTGCCTTGCAAAAATGCCTCCGTTTTGGGCAGACGCAAGACCGTGGCTGCGACGCCGCCGTAGGCAATCGCAATCTGGGAAATCAAATCATTTTCGAGCCGCAGCCGAAAACCCGCGGTAAAGGTCGAAATATCCAAATCTTTGCGGTTGGAGACCTTAAACAGACGCAGGCTGTCAGCGGGGTCGGGAATCGGAATCAGAATCCGCGAGATCAATTCTTCAGGCCGCATATCGAGCTGTTTATAGCCTGTATAAAAGCGGTTGATATTCACGCGGCGGCTGCCGTTGGGGCCCGTCAATTCAATTTCAGCATCGGCCACAAACAAAAAGGGCAGGGTATCGGCAATTGGCGAGGCATTGGCCACATTGCCCACCAAAGTGCCTTTGTTTTTGATCTGGGGCGAGGCAAAAATCTTGAGCAGGCGGGCAAATTCGGGAATGTGCCCGCGCATAAAATGCTCCAATTCGTTCAGGGTGACGCGGGCCCCCACGCTGATGATTCCCCCCGACTCGCTCAGGGCATGGGCTTCGGGCACCAGATTTAAACTGCAGATCACCGTGGGATTGCTGCGTTCTTTGTTGATTTGTACGCCCAAATCGGTGGCAGAGGCAAAGATTTGAGCATCTTGGGCCTTTTTGAAGGCCACTGCTTCGGCATAGCTCAGCGGCGCGTAAAAATCTTTGTTGCCTGCTTGAATGCGGATTGGCACGCTGCGGTGGCGTCTGAGTTCAGCCATCATTTCGGGGCTGTTGTAGCGTTTTTGCAAAGGGGTAAACTGGGCCAAATTCACGGCTTTGCCGGCCTCAATGATCGGGGTATAACCCGTGCAGCGGCAGAGATTGCCGGTCAGGCCATTGCGAATTTGTTTTTCGTCGAGATGGGTCTGGCCTTTGGGGTTTTGGTAGGCATTGTGGTTGACCAAATCGGTCATGGCACAGACAAAACCAGGGGTGCAGAAACCACACTGGGCACCATAATTCTCCACCATGGCTTGCTGAACGGGACTCAAGGCCTGTTCGTTTTGCAGTCCTTCGACCGTGACCACGTGGGTGCCGTCCATCAGATGCACAAAGGTAATACAGGCATTGATCGTGCTGTAGCGCAGTTCGTCCTGCTCGGGCAAGACCTCTCCACGCAAGACGCTGCAAGCGCCACAGTCGCCTTCGGCGCAGACAATTTTGGTACCGGTCAAGCCGCGTTCGTAACGCAAAAAGTCGGCCAGGCTCATAAAGGCCTGTTCGCCACGCACTTCGTGACGTTTGCCGTTGAGATAGAACAGGATATAATCGCGCATGCCTTGCCTCGTCTGTCCAGAATTGGCTTCATTATACCATTGGAGCAGGGAGCAGGCTGTTTAGTCGTTTTCCTGGGCTTCGGGGCCCTGCCGGGGGGCTTCGTCTGCAGCTGAATGGGGCTCATCTGCGAAGCTGGGCAGGCTCTGCAATTCTTCGAGCAGGGCGGGCAGATCCATGGTGTGGGCGTTGATTTCGATTTGAATCTCTGCCTCTTCGCTGTTTTCGATTTCATCCATCAGCTCGTTCATGCTGATGAACTTGCCCGCTTGACGCGCTGTTTTTGACTCGGTTTCGGCTTCCGTGGCTTGAGGTGCTTTGTCGGCAAAAAGAGATTCGGGATCGCGCAAGAGGTCTGCTTTCATGGCTGGGCCAGGTTCTCCGTCCAAGAGCAGGTTCTCCATCATCATGCGGTTTTCCATGGCATGTAAGAAATAACCTGTCAGCATGGCCGAGGCCAGCAGGCTTTGCATATTTTCTTTGCTGGCAGAAATGGTGGTATTAAAGTCTGCTGAGGGCAAATAGCCCAAAAGTGCCTGCACATTCATGCCGATCATCTGTTTGACTTCGGGGTTGATTTCTGCCGCTAATTTGGCCATGTCTTGCACGGAGCAGGATTGAATATAGCGGTGCAGGCGATTGCCTTCGCTACCGGGAGCGGAGTCGTCAGAGGGAATTCTGAAAAATCTGAGCATAATACCCCTTCGTGTGAACTCCTTTTGGCAAGCTGGGAGGCAACCCATTATATACAAGATAACACAGAGTGCCAATCGTGTGCTATTGTCCTTCGCCCCCCGGATTTCAATTGTTTCCGGGGTTTAACACCCGATTTGCCTGACGGTCGTCTATGGCCGAATCGGCTTTTCAATGCTATTATAAGACTATTTATAAGACTATTAAACAAAGAAACTGAACAAGCATGGCTGAATCTCAATCCCGTTTTTCCAAAGCCGGTCAACCCAAGACAGATCCTTCTTCTCCTCCCGAGGACACTGTTTTTCGGGATGCCGAGGGCGAGCAGATCTCTCCAGAGGCCTATGGCCATTTGCGCCAAGGGATGGTGCTGTTTAAACAGCAGCAGCTTGAAAGTGCTGAGAGTGAAATTGTTCAGGCGATAGACTTACATCCCCCGCTTTCGCCGCTTTATAACGTCTTTGCCCTGCTCAAAATTGCCCGCCGCGCCATTGACACCCTTAAACAATCGGTCTATACCGCCCTCACCACCAATCCCGAGTTCATGGATGAGTTTGTCCAAGAGGGCATCAAATTGCTGGCCCAAGAGCGTTTTGAAGAGGCCGAAGAGCAGTTTAAAAAGGCCATCTCTCTCAATCCCAACAATACCGATGCCCAATTTCGGTTGGGTTTTACCCATGTCTCTCGCAAAAATTATGCCAAGGCGATCGAGGTCTTTGAGCAATTGATCATGGTTGATCCCGAAAATATCAACGCCTTTTTTATGTTGGGCATGGCTTATAGCGAAATGCGCGAGTATTATCCCTGTATCTCCAATCTGCAATACGCTCTGCGTTTGGAGCCCGCTTTTGTAGAAGCCCGCCTGACCCTGGCCGATGCCTACCACAACCAGGGCAAATACCTGATCTCCCTGCGCGAACTGGAAGGCCTTGAAGAGCTGATCCCCAACGAAGACACCACCTATCTGCATCGGGGTATGATTCTGCTCGAATTGGACCGCAAAGAAGAAGCCATTCCCTATTTTGAAAAAGTGATTGAACTCAAGCCTGATGTGATCGAGGCCTATGAGTTATTGGTGGGTTTGCATATTGATAAGGGGAATTTTGAACGGGCGATTTATCTGGCCCAAACAGCCCTGCAAGTCCAACCCGAAAACCAGGAACTCTTAAATGCCCTGGAATGGTCGCAAGATAAGCTGAATAAACTTCAAGCAGAGACCTAACTGCGCAATTAGGCAGTTGGAATCATGCAGATAGATCCCCAGGGCCCCCTTAAAGAGGCCTATCACCAACTTTTTCAGGGGCATCCACAACAGGCAGAAGTCTTGTTCCGGGCCTTGGCTGTGCAGTATCCCCAACATCCCGATGTCTGGAATGGATTGGGACTCTTGGCCGAACAACAGGGCCAGGGAGAGCTGGCCTTGAAACATTATCTGACAGCTTTGGATTTAAATGCCTCAGAGCCCGAATATCACAATAATTTGGCGCTTTTGCTGCAAAGCCGGGGAGACGATGCCGCCGCCCTGACCCATTTTGAAGCGCTTTACCAGCTCCAGCCTGATTACCGCAGTGCCTTTAACCTGAGTCAGGCCTATCAACGTCTGGGTGCAGGCGACAAAGCGTTAGAATTGGCCCAAACAGCTATCTGGAAAGCCCCTGATGCTATTTTTTTACATCAATACCTCTACGAACTCTACCAAAGCCAAGGGGCCCAGCAAGCGGGTCTCGTCTGGTACCAGCAATTGCTCAGAAAACACACTCAATCGGGTCCTGCGGCTTATTTTTTGGCCTGTTTATACGAAAGTGTGGGTGAGCTTGAAAATGCCCGCTTGTATTTAAACACCACATTGCAATTGATGCCCGATTGGCGTTTGCCCCGACGTCAATTGATCATCTGGAACCTCAAAAACAACCATGCTTTGGCCCTCAAACACAGCCGTCTACTCTACCACAGCGATCCCAGCCCAGAACACCTGCTGCTGCTGCTCAATACCCTGCCTGCTCCCGTTTATCCCAGCCAAGATGCCCAGCGTGAGAATCTGGCAGAAGTCGAAAGGCTGCTCGACAAGGCCCTGGAAGAGGTCTGGGAGATCCCTGATTTTCGGTTGATCAGCCTGCCTTTTCACCTGGCTTACCAAAATGGCAACGATCGGCTTTGGAATGAAAAATTTCATCGGTTGTACCGGCGTCTGATTCCAACCCTGCCTGCTCAATTGGAGCGCCGTTCAGGCCGGCCCAAACGGATTGGCGTGGTCTCGCGTTTTCTCTTTCGTCATGCGGTTTCGTTTTGTTTTGGGGGCTTGTTTGAGTCTCTCGCCCAACTCGAAAATACTGAATTATATCTGTTTCCGATCTACGAAAGCCAATTAAGTGATGACCCGGTCTCGCGTCATTTAGAGGAACTGGCTGATAGCTGGCAGCCCCTGGCGATGGAACAACCGGTTTTGGCGGCTGCGCAAACGATTCAAGCTGCCCAATTGGATTTGCTGATCTATCCTGAGATCGGCATGGATCCCTTTAGCTATATGCTGGCCCACAGCCGTTTGGCACCTCACCAGGCCGTTTTGGCGGGGCACCCTCTTACCAGCGGTCTTTCCACGCTGGACTATTTTATTACCAGTTCAGAACTCGAAATCCCAGGCTGTGAGAGCCACTATACAGAGCAATGGGTGGGTTTGCCTGGCCTGATTCAATACCCCCGCCCAACACTGCCGACGACCCACCGCTCTCGCTCTCAGTTGGGTCTGCCCTCAGACGCCACGCTCTATCTCTGCCCAATGACCCTTTTTAAAATCCACCCGGATCTCGATGCCTGTTTTGCCGAGATTTTGCGCCGTGATCCCCAGGGGCAGATCGTTTTGTTTGAATACCTGAACACCCCCTACCATCTGCTTTTAAAGCAGCGTTTTGAACAGGCCCTTTCAGATGTTCTCGAACGTATTCTGTTTTTGCCTTTTCAAAGTTTTGAGGGCTTTTTGCAGATTTTAAATCAAGCGGATGTTGTGCTGGATACCCACTATTTTAGTGGCGGCAATACCTCGTTTTTGGCCTTTGAATTGGGGGTTCCTGTAGTGACCTTGCCCTCAGAGCAGCTCAAGGCCCGTTCGACCTGGGGACTGTATCAGCGCATGGGCTTGCAAAGTGGCATTGCCAGTGATGCCCAAGACTATATTGAAAAGGCCTTGCTTTTGGGGCAAAATCCCGATTTGCGCCAGGCATTTTCAACACAAATCTTGGCAAACAACTCCCTGATTTTTGAACAAACCGATTGGAATCGGGCTTTTGGCGATTGGTGTTTGCAACTGCTCAACAACGGGTGAAGACTCAGAATATTCCCATAAAAATAGCCCCTGACGTAGACGCCAGGGGCTTATTGTCTAATCTTGATTAACGAACGAGGTTGATCACGGTGTCCAGATTGGTCTGGTGTACCGAAATGATCTTGCTGACCGCACTGAAAAACTTCTGTGCCAGTGAGAGTTCAGGCAAGGTCTGAGAGAGGGAGCTGTTTGAGCTTTCCAAACTCTGGGCAATCACGCGGGCGTCACCGGGGTTCAAGTTGACCATGATCGAATCGCGGGTGGATTCAAACACTGTTGAACCGTAACGGCTAAAACGCAGGAAATTGGGGGTCGCAGTATTAAAGACGTCGCGCTCATCGTACACACGTACACCGGCAACCCCAAACGCCGTTCCGCCAACAACCACAAGGCCGTTGACCACGTCGAGGTTCGCACCGCGACCCTGGCTATCTACCAAGTACAGACCTGTACTGTGAACCAAGCGCAAAACGCCTGCATCGTTGACGACGTGAAATTCCCCATCGCGGGAATAATAGGCGATCGAACCACCCGGAGCCACGCCTGCAGCACCACCAACGGGTGCCAGCGTTGCCAAGCGGAAGAAACCTTTGCCTTGAATGGCCAAGTGGGTGGGCTCGGTGGAGGCCACAATTGAACCCTGAGAGAAATCAATCGAACTCTGATCAATTTGCAGGGTAGATTCGGGCAACTGAATCCCCAGGACAGGACCATTGGGGTTTCTGACAACTTCGCTCACACCGCCGCGGAACTTGACCTTATTGGCCTTATAACCGGTACGGCTGGTAGCGTTCAGATTGGAGTTAATGACAGCAATCCAGCTGTTGATTGCGCCAAGCGAATAAAGTCCGTCAAATCCAAAATCTCCGCGGCCCATTTAGCCTCCAAATTGTTGTGCTTCGTTATTTTAAGCGACTTCTAACAATCTCTGAAGCCGCCGAATGATAATGCTTAAATTTAAAACCAACTGATAGAGCAATGAGTTGTGTTCCGAGCTATATCTAGATTGGAACAAGCTATATCTAGGTTTGCACCAAAGGAACGATCAAGTAAAGACCTGATCAGGCTTTTGATATTAACTCTATTATTGCTTTATAGTGAGCTTTACTCAAGTCATTTTAATACAAAAAAAACAAATTTAAAACATTACTTGGCTAACTTAATCAATTTTTAATCAAAGTTAACAAAGCCAACCTCGCTTTGTCTTGCTTAGAAAAATCAGAACCCCTTTTCTATAAAATGCCAACAGACCCTATTTATGCGTCTTAACCAAATCTTATTTTGAGGTTATATGAGCCTTATTCTTTCGTACGTCAGATCTGTTGGCCAAGGGGGGATGAGTATAAGTAGGCAAATTGAAATGGAAAAGGAATGAGGTTCACGTTTAAAATGAATTTCGCAGTCACTGGCACACTCCCCACAAGCAATGGGTATGCACCCCTGCAACCCCTTGCTGCCCCGGCACCGGCAGCTACCACCGGCTATGTTCCCCAGAACGTGGCAACAGATTCTTTTATGACCAGTGCCAACCCCGTCTTCTCCGCTCCTGCCAGCGCCTTTCAATTTGCCCAGCCTGCCGCAGCCAATACCAACTTCTCTCCTTTTGTCCCCACCCTGACCACCCTGAGCATTTCCAAAACCGATTTGCAGTGGGCCACTGAACTCGAAGCCAAAGTACAGCAGGGCTACCAGCCCACATCTGAAGAAGCCGCTTATTATAAAAATGTCGGCGCTCAGCTGAACATGATGCGTGAAAATATTCAGCCCCTGAGCCCGGCTCCTGCCCTGCCCCAGATTCAGAATTTTGGTCCCGCTCCTGAGGCACCTGCCACCCAGCAGCCCACTCAGCCGAACCAGCCTTCCCAGGCTTTCACCAATCCCAATCTGCCTGCCGCCGACAAACAGGTTACCCTGTCTGAAATCGAATGGTCGCTGATTCTGGAAGAAAAAGTTCAGAAATACGCTTACAAACCCACCCCCGAAGAAGAGCAGAAATACCAGAATATCCTGGCCCGTTTCAAAGCCAACCAGGAAATCAAAATGGAATTCATGGATGCCCTGGCTGCTCAGTCTCCCTGGGTCGGCGCCAACGTCGCCTCCATCCGTTACAGCAAAATTGTTGCAGGCCAAATCAGTGGCATTATCGGTGCCGTTAAAAATGGCAGTGGCTCCGTTCTGGCCGGTCTGAAAGGCCTGGGCATGACCGCTGTCAAAGCCACTGGCCTCTCAGCTTTGGTGAGTGGTGGTTTCTCCCTCGTCACCAACGGCATTGCTTATCTGCAAGGCAAGAAAAACAAAACCCAGCTTTTGTCCAATGTTGCTACTGATACTGTGACCGGTGCCTTCACCGGTCTGGGTGCCACCGTTGTCGGTGGTGCCGCAATGACTGCTTTGGCTGCCACCAGCCTGGCTGGCTGGCCTGTCACCCTGATTGTGGGTGCTGCAGGCATGCTCGGCGGCTATCTGGCCGACAAGCTGTTGGTCAAAACCGGCGCCAAAGAGTGGATCAAGAGCAAAGTGATCGGCATGCTCGAGGGCGGCAGCATCCAGCCCAAACCCCAGCAGCCCACTCAGCCCACCGCTCCCCAGCCTGCTCAGCCCCAGCAGCCCGCCTACCAGGCTCCTGCTTACGGCCCCATGCCCGTCTACGGCTATTAAAGACAA
Organism: Candidatus Blackallbacteria bacterium; assembly: GCA_051715345.1. Taxonomy (GTDB): domain Bacteria; phylum Cyanobacteriota; class Sericytochromatia; order UBA7694; family UBA7694. The sequence goes on along the minus strand of JBPXJQ010000006.1, from coordinate 51,142 downwards.
GCGACGAAGAAAAAAAGCCCCTGAATCACTCTGGTTCAGGGGCTTTTTTATTGGGCCCGTTTATTGGGCCAGCGCCAATTCCTGTAAATAATAGTGATTGAGATAGGCCCGTGCCAGAGCCAGGGCCATTTTGGCTTGGCCACGCTGCTGCATATTTTGCAAGGCTCTTAAAATGCTGGCCTCATCCACCCGTCCACCGAGCCTGAGCAAGGCATCCAGCCAGCGGTGCAAGGGGGTGAGTTGGGTCATCAAGCGCACTTCCAAGCTGGGGTGTTTTTGGTATAAATGCCAAGCCCCCCGCGCCCGGGCCTGCTCTTTGGCGATCAATACCGGCCAATCCGCCAAATCAAAAGGCGGTTCCAGATGGTAGCCCACGGCCTCCGGAACTGGCCGAGATTTCAGTCCCTGTTGGCGCAAACGCAGTCCCAATTCTAGGTCTTCCCAGCCATAGTCGCGAAAGGCCAAGTCAAAGCCCCCGGCCTTTTCGACAGCGGCTTTGGCCACCGAGACATTGCCCGTGGCAAAAAAGGCGCGCGAAGCGTCGGTCCAGGGGCTAAAGGGAGTGAGTGTGGGGTTGGTGTAATCATGGCTGATGATCACCCGCCCCTGCCCGATCCAGCCTTCCCCGCGTTGCCTGTGAAAATGCAAATGAGCCGCCACAAAATCGCAGTTAACAACCATGTCGCTGTCGAGAAAGATCAAGAGCGGGGCCTCTGCCAAGGCAATGGCCTGGTTTCGGGCTGCGGATCGCCCTTGGTTTTCACTCAGACGCAGCCATTTCAGCCGTTGCCATCTCAGCGCCGCTAGATAATCTGCGCTGCCATCCTGGGAGCCGTCGTCCACCACCACAATCTCAAAATCCGGGTAGCTTTGCTCCCGCAAGGCTGCCAGACAGCGTTTGAGACTGGTCTGTGAGTTATAGGTTGGGATCAGCACTGCGGCGTGTTTAAACATGGCTTTGTCTTACTTTGCTTCACTTTCTGGGATCTCAATAGACAAAAGCCGCTGTTGCCTGGGAAACAAGCAAACAGCGGCTTTTTAAACTGTGTGAAACTTAACGCAGAGGGCTCCACTCCATCAAGACGCCGGTCTTGGGGGGGACTTGCGGCACCACCAATTGACCGTTGCGAATCTGCAGAGTGCGGCCCGTGAGCAGATCTTTGAGATTGCCATCGGGTACACTGACCCGGCTCAGATCAATGGGAATATCCTGGGCTTTGGTGTTGTTATTGATCACCACCATCAATTTGCTTTTGGCGTCTTCACGCAGATAGGCAAAAGTGCGGTTGTCGTTGTGGCGCATCAGGCTGCGGAAAGAGCCCCGACGCAGAGCCGAATATTGGTTGCGAATTTGAATCAGGCGTTTGTAATAATTGCGCAATTCCAAATTCTGTTGGGCCGGATCCCATGGGAAGGCACGCCGACAATCAGGATCCATTTCACCGGCCATGCCGATTTCGTCCCCATAATAGATCACGGGAGCGCCAACATAGGTCATCATAAACAGGGCGGCCAAGCGCACCTTGTTGAGATCGCCTTTGGCCATGGTCAACATGCGGGCGGTATCATGGCTGCCCAAAACATTGAACATGCTGTAGGTCACGGAGTCGGGATGGCGTTTACGTATGCCTTCCAAGCCCCAGTCGGTCTGATCGACATTGGCCTTGTCCTCGATCAAAAAGTTGAGGACCTGATCTCTGAATTGGTAATTCATGACGGCGTCAAATTGATCGCCTTGTAGCCAGGGAGAGCCGTCGCCCCAGATTTCGCCGACGATATAAAGATCTGGATTGACGCGTTTGACGCGGGTGCGGAATTCGCGCCAGAAATTCATATCGCGAATTTCGTTGGGCACGTCTAAGCGCCAGCCATCAATGCCGAGTTTGGCCCAGTACTCGGCCACCTGAAAGAGGTGTTCACGTACTTCGGGATTGTACTCGTTGAATTTGGGCAGGGTGGCATGGCCCCACCAAGATTCGTAATTGGGTTTGGGGTCTTTGACCACGGGAAAGCCGTGGAAAAGATACCAATTCCAGTATTTGGATTGGGTGCCATTTTTCTCCGCGTCGCGGAAGGCCCAGTGGGTATCTCCAGAATGGTTAAAGACCGCATCCAAAACAACCTTGATGCCCAGGGCATGGGCCTGAGCTATCAGGCGCTTGAAGGTGTTGATATCGCCAAAAGCGGGATCGACCTTCATGAAGTCGGCGGTATTGTATTTGTGGTTCGAGGTCGGGGCATCAAAAATCGGATTGAAATAGATTGCGTTGATGCCCAACTCTTTGAGGTAGGGCAATTTTTGAATCACGCCATCGAGGTCGCCACCCATGAAGTTAAACAATTCGGGTTTGCTGCCCCAGGGTTGTGTGCCGGCGGGATCGTTCTGGCGATTGCCGTTAAAGAAGCGCTCTGGGAAAATTTGGTAAAAAACGGCATCTTTAACCCATTCAGGCGTAGGGAAACCGGCATTGTTGCGAGCAGCCATCGGCGCCACAGGTGAGGCTTTCTGACGAGCGGCAATCAGGTTTTTGGCGGCTCCAATTGAATAGCGAGACAAATCGCTTTGGGTGCCAGCACCCTGGGCCTGAACCCGTCCAGGGATTTGGGTATTGCCGGGGTTGAGGGTGGGGCCCCCCAAGTTGGCACAGGCTGACAAAGTCAAGCTGGCCAAGAGAGCGGTACTGAGAAGGGAACGAATCTGTTTCATGCTGAAACCTCTTTGGTTCATCTGGATAAGAGAGATCTGACCTAATTTAATTTTAACAGGAACTTAACCTTTTCTTGCTAAAAAATAAATAGAACTTAACATTTGGTTTTTTACTATCACGTCTGTGAACGCCATCCAAATGGCAGATAGTTAAAAGATATAGATAGTTTAACTTATAACTGCGGCTCTGACCAGTCAGATTTGGGCGTGTTTCTTATGTCGAACCCAAAAATTGCATCCGGTCGAGACGAAACTGTCGGTTTTCTTGGCGCAGGTGGCAAAATGCCTCTAAATAGGTAAATGTGCCCCGGCCCGCCAAGAACAGGGGGGTGACCACCCGCTCTGTGCGCTCATTGCGGGCATTGTGATAATAAATTTTGACATCCTGCTGCTGGGATATGGCCTGGTTCAGCGGGGGGGTTAAAGGGTGATCCACGGCCACTGCGGCCTGCATCACATCGTTTTGCACCCCCGGATAATGCTGCCAAAAACTCTCCAAAGGTGTCTTGGCCTGTTCTGGCAAACGCGAGACGCAGAGCTTAAACAGCTCTGCGCAGGCCCAGCTGTCGGGCAGGGCGCGGTGGGCTGGGCCATCCATGGCCAGATCAAAGTGGGAGACCAGGGTGGTGAGTTTGTAATTGGGGGCCTCGGGCAATAAGAGCCGGGCCAGACGGCAGGTATCCATGGTGGGGTGAGGCGGATAGGCAAAGCCTGCACGCCGCAATTCGCAGGCCAAAAAAGCCAGATCAAAACTGGCATTGTGGGCCAGCAAAATACCATCCTGCCAAAAAGCCTGCAGGGCGGGTACCAAACTTGCAAACACAGGCGCATCGGCCACCATGGCTTGGGTAATGCCGTGAATGCCGATCACCACCGCTGGAATGGGCATTTGGGGATTGACCAAATGTGAGAAGGTGTCTAAGACGCCTTGCTTGAGTGAAAACTTGACCGCTGCTATCTCGACAATCCGATCGCGTACAGCAGAAAGGCCGGTGGTTTCCAGATCAAGTGCAATAAAAATCTGATCTTCTAATAAACCACCGGCCATTGTCTTAAAACCTATCTCTAACCTTAATTCCACCAGGAGCTGAGCATTTTATCCGCTTTGGTGCGAATGTCCTGCGGCAGTTTATTCCAGATACCATCGGCCATCGCCTGGTTTTTGAGGCGTTTGATCGGTTTTTCGCGGTCAACGCCGCTCATATACTGATCAATGGTGCTGGAGATCAGGTTTTGAGCAGGTTTATTACCAGTGGCGGCTGCTTTTGTGAGCGAGTAGAGGATCAAGAAAGAGCGATTGTCATCGATGTCTTTCAAGAAACGGCTGGCAGGGAATTGAGGCTGGGTGACCACAGCCAGAACCTCTTCGTCTGTGACGCCGAGGTTGCCGAGGATCCTGCCCAATTCAGCCGCTTGACCGCTGTCAACCAGGGTCTTTGCCAATTGGTTGCGGTTTGCAGGTGTGCCATTGACCCAGATTTTTTCGGCCAACTCACTGACTTTTGTGGGATCAGCCACACCACCATAACCAAAATAGGTTTTGTTCTGAAGCTGTTTATTGAGTTCACCCAGTTCAGCTGAGAGATCGAGCTTGGGAGCCGGTTGCGGAGCTTCTCCCGGTGTGGCTGGGGCGATCTGCAATTGGCTGAGATCGACACTTCCGGGTGTTGCGGGAGCGGCCGGAGCAGGGGCTGCTGGCTGAGGCGAGGCCGGAGCCGCAGTGGGTTTGACCTGGTCAGGGGCAATGCCCAGGGCATTTAAAACACTGGTCATACCCGCTGCCACGTCAGGGTAACCTTGAACATCCGGCAAACTCTCAGTTAAAATCCCGGCTGAAGCCTGTTTTTGTTCAGGGGTCATGGTCTTGATCAAGTCGGCCCGCATTGCTTCATTGGGTGTACGCAGCGTCAAGGCCAACAAAATTTCGGTTTTGGCTTGATCGTTGTAGAGTTTGAACACCTCTTTTTGCTGGGCTTTGCTCAGGGTTGGAAAGGTATCCAAGGCCTGATCTGCTGGCAATTCCAGGAAGGCTGCGGCATTAAAGGCCGGGGCGGCAGGTTGCGATATCCCACGGGTTGCCGGCTTGGGTGCTGCTGGTTGAGGGGCTGCTGGTTGAGGGGCCGCAGGCGCTTCTTCAACCACGGGCGCGGAGTCTGCTGCTCCTGCTGCCACATCCGCAGGAGAGACGGGGGCTGCAGGTACATTTACGGGCGCAGCAGGCGCAGGTACGTTCACTGGGGCTTCATCCACAGTGGGAGCCGCTGGCTGGGCTGGGGCTGCTGGGGCAGCCGTCAAAGGGGCTACCGTGGCTTTGCCGCCGAGTTCACCTACCAATAAATTCAGCTCAGTGGTTTGGGAGAAGGCCTGACCGGCTGTTCCCTGCAAGAGCGATTGGAAAAAAGTGGCAATCTGGCCCTTTTCTTCGGGGCTCATACTGGCAATTAGACGGGAGCGCAGCTCTTGATTGTCGATCTGCTGGGTGGTGACCGCCAACAGAACATCGGCTTTGTCTTGGAGACCGAGGGCTTTAAACAGGCGATCCTGATCCGCTGGGCTGAGATCTCTGAAACGCTGCAACTGTTCGTTTTTCGGCAATTGCAGGTAGCCGTTGAAATCGATCATGGTTGGGGAAACCGGCGAGGCGGGCACTTCGGTCACAGGGGGTGTGGGGGACGTTGGGAAAGGCTCTGCGCCTGTCACAGGGGCCGTGGGAGCTGCTGGCGCTGCAGGCGCAGCCGGTGCGGCGGGCTGTTCTGCGGGAGCCGCAGGCGTTGCTGGCACTGCTGTTGGGGGGGCGGCTGGAGAAGCCGGTGCAATTGCCTCTTCTGAAGGGGGACGGGCGATGACTTCTTCTTTGGGCGCAGCCGCTTCCAATTTGGCTTTCAGAGCTTGGGCCTGGGTGCTCAATTGCTGGGCAAAGCGCTGCTCATTGAGCTGAGAGAGCAATTGCTGTTTGATGCGGTTATCGCGCTGGCTGAGGTATTCATCCTGGCTGTCGGGCCAACTCAGGAGGGCGTTCATCCGCAAAGCGGCTGAATTATCTTTGAGTTGTTTGACGGCTTCAAAATCAGCGGGGGGAAGGCCCAAGGGATTGTCGGGCTGGGCCGCGAAAATATAATCATCGGCAATTCGCAAAAAGGCCTGGCGCTTTTCCGCTGGAATTTTGCTCAGGGCCTCCAATTGTTGTTCAGGCGGTGTGGTCAACAGTTTTTGCACTTCTTGTTCGAGCGCGAGATCGGGGGGGGCAGCAGGGGCCGCAGGAGCCGTTGGGGCTGCAGGACCCGCCGGAGTCGGGGCATCAGCGGCACCTGTGGGAGCGGCGTCAGATGCTGCGGGGGCTGCCGGCGCAGCATCTGCAGCGGGTTTTTCGGCGGCATCCAATTCGGCCAGGCTCTTGCCCGACTCTACGGCTTTGCGCCGATCCGTGGCACGCTGAGCAGCTGCACGGGCTTCATCCAATTGGGGTTTAAAGGCATCCAAGCGTTTTTGAGCCTGTTCCACAGCCCGATTGGCTTTGCGCAGATCTTCGAGGGTACTGCCTCCACCCAGAAAACTCCAAAAACCATGTTTTTCTTTGAGTTCTTTGTTGAGTGTGCTTTTGTCTTTGAGCAGGTCTTCGCGTTCGGCCTTCATGCCGCGCAGGGCCAAAGATAATTCACGGCGCTCAGCGGGTTCTATATGCCCCTGGCTGAGCCGGGATTCGGTTGTGCGCATATCTTTATCGAGTGCGCTGATGCTTTCATCAATATCCGCCAAACGGCCATCAATTTCGGCCAGTTTTTGAACGGCGTCATCGCCGATCCGACTGGCAATTTTATCGCGATCTTGTTTGGCGTCGGCGACACCTTCGACGAGTTTTGAATTTTGTTTTTCAACGCCTTTGAGCGCTTCTCCCGCTTTTTTTTCGGCTTGGCTGGCGGTGCGGTGATCATAGCTGGCACTGGTGGCATCGACAAACGAAACTTCTTGCGAGGATTTGCCTAAATTGTCTTTAAACTGGAGTGAAAAGCTGTGTTGAATGTCTCTGACTTTGATATCGTCATCGTCAAACAGGCCGAGTTCGGGATCGGTGAGTTCAAAGGTCGCGCCCTGCAATTTGTCGGCATTGGCTGCTGCAGCTTGGATAAAGGCTTTAACCTCTTTAAACTCCAGATCTTTACCGCCCCAGCCCAGGCCCAAACCACCCAGAAATCCAGATTTGCTGTTGTAATTTTCTTTGATAAAGTTTTTGATGCCTTTGTCGCTGAAGTCGGTCAGATACTGGCCATCAATGCGAAAGCGAATATTGTTTTTCTCAAAGACGTTTTCACGGGGACTGTTGAGAACATAATCGGGAACCTGACGGTTATTGCCAGAAAATTGGATACTGCCACTCATAATTTAATACTCCAGACTCAAATATTCACTTTGGGATTTGGGGCGCGAGATGTCTTTGGATATTATAGAGAGAGGAGCGGCCAGCCATGCGTTAAAATTGGGGCCAGGGGTTAAGTCCTGATTAAAAACATTCCAAATTTTCTCACAAAAAAGAAGCGTTTGCAGTCTTTTGCGCAACGCTCCCACAACCTTAACATGGGTCTCAAAAGCCTAATGTTTGGGGTAGCTTTCGAGACGTGTTTTTAAATAATTCCGGCCGTTGCGAATCACGCCGAGGGTCTTCTCTATTTCATCTTCGACGTGTTTCAGCACGCTATCGGCATATTGTTCAGTCTGATGGCGCATGACCAGAGCCTCTTTACGCGCACCTTCGATGGTTTCCACTACGCGTTTGTCGGATGAAGCCGCAGTCACTACTGGACTGGGACTAGAAAGGGCTGCATTCTGGTTCATGGCTAATCTGCTGACTCCCGTTTTCGTGCTGATTTCTTGCAAAGGCATACTGATTTCATCCACACAGACACTGCCGTTGCGCTGGGACAAAACAGGAACAAACTGACCCGGACGGGGCGCTGCCTGATCCACTAAAACCGTTGCAACTTCTGGACTGCCTGTTCGATTATAACTGAGACCTGTCCCAATTTGGGTGTGGTATTGCCGAATCAAAGCGGCTTCATCGAGATTCAAGAGACGGGCATATTGACGTATATAACCCGACGTATAGACAGGTGCGGGCAATTGCTCGAGTTGTCCCTCTTCAAGGGCATACAAATAATGCAATTTAATAAACGTCTGTCGCGAGACTTCCTCAAGCGAAATCCCTTTGTTTAAGCGGGTTTGCTTAAGTACAGCACCAATATCTCCGGAACCGGTTAAGCTTTGTGTTTTTTCGGGAACCTGTACGTAACTCACTTGGCTTCCACTCCGTTGCTGTATTTCTGTCCTTGAATTTTGTGTGCCTTCAATTTGTGTGGCTGGTCACAAGACCTGTTTTTCAGTATAGTCAGCTAAACACGCTGCGTCAATCCTTGCGAAATGAGAAGGCGGGTTTTCTTTCCGCTCCCAAGAGGGGTTAATTCTTGAGCACAAAAGCGTCGAAACGCGTGTCTTCAATGGGAATAAAGGCGTGATTATAAGCCTCTGAAAAAAGGCGAATCTCTTTTTCAGGCAAGAGTCCCTGGGGTCTTAACGAAAAAAAACGGTAATTCAGGGGAGCCAACAAAGCCTCTACGGCTTCCCCGACTTGATCATAGAGAATTTCGCAAATGATTACGGGGCGCGAGGATTGAATCAATCTCAACATGCCTTCAATCACCTCGTGCTCAGTCGATTCGGTGTCGATTTTAACCAACTCTACTTTTTCTAAGGCCAATTCAGCCGCCAAAGAATCCAATCTGTTCATTTGAACTTGGTAAGAGCGGGTTTGTTCACGAAAACTTTTATTGGCACTCGATCCCAAGGGCAATGTGACGGAGTCTACTTCATAAAATTCAATCTGACCATTTTGATCAGAGAGGGCCATTTCAAAGACGTGAATCTGTTTGTTTAATTTGTTTAAGTCAATATTGCGGTATAAATAGCTTAAGACCCTTGGTACAGGCTCAAAAGCCAAAACGCGCACCTGTTCAAAACAGCCTGCCGCCAGTAAGCTAAAATAACCTGTATTGGCACCAATATCCACAAAAGTCATGCCCGGCTGACAGGCCTTTAAGAAAAACCAAGTAATCTCTTCCTCATGGCTGCCGTTGACGTAAAGAGCAGAGACAATACTGTCTTGACCATCTGAATACATTTTCAGGTTTTTGCCTGGCAAGGGCTGCCAAGTGAACTCTCCAGCATAGGGAAACAACCGACTGCCCAAGAGCGCTTTTCTGATCGCTGGAACATGTTTGCAAATCCACCTTCCTCCAGCATTGAGCACAGGAAGGGACAATAAGCCCAGGGTGAAAGATTTGAACCAAGTAAAATTCATAGGCTCAATTTTAGCACAAACCCTGACTGGCGCCTTCATGCATCCCTGCCGACAAGACTGACGAAATGGCGCAAAGCTGTGTTAAAATAGACGCCATGGAAAATCCTCAACCCCGCATGACACCGATCAATACAGTCATTCTTGTGGGCCGGGCCGGTCGCAATCCAGAAATTAAGTATTTTGAAAGCGGCAAGACCCTGGCCAGCTTCAGTCTGGCTGTGGATCGCCCCAAAACCAGTCCCGATAGTGAAAGTGTCACCGATTGGTTTAAAGTTGAGCTCTGGGGCAGACAGGCCGAAATTGCCTATGAATATGTCAAAAAAGGTTCATTGGTAGGTATTCGGGGCCGGCTGGAGTTTCGCCCCCACCCAGAAGGCCAGTATCCCGAATTGATTGTTCACACGATCAGCTTGCGCCTGCTTGGCAGCAAACACGATTTGGCCCCCCCAAAAAGCGAAGAACACCCCTTTTAGTCCCCATTTTCTTGAGGCAATGCCGCCAGCTCCGCTACCAAACTTGCCATTTTGTTTTGGTGCTCTGCAATCATGCCACGCAAATGTGCCAACTCAGGTTTGGCTGCCAGACGTTCCTGAGACTTTTTGACCAGCTTGGCCCAAATTTCCAACTCTTTTTCAATCTGTTCGCGGCTGCGTCCCTGCAGCGCAGCTGTTTTGGGCGGTTCTGAGAGCGGCTCTGGTAAAGGGGGGGGCAAAGCGGCTGGCGCAGGCGTAGGCGTTATGGGTGTGGAAACAGGTTCCTTGCCAATATTTTGCAGGGCCTGAATGCGCATTTGGTGACTCGCACGTAAGTCCAATAGACGCGGATCTCCCGGTAAGCGCAAAAGCCGGGCCTCGACTTTGCGCAGCAGGGACTGCCAGGTCTCCAATTCGTGTGCTTGCTCAGCTGAGAGGGCTTGGTTTTTTGTGGGTTCCTCACTTTCGCCAGGGTCCAAGACCTCGTCACCCGTCTCTTCCCAGTGGCTCAAATAGCCTTCAACCCATTGGGTCAATTGGTGCGCGCTTTGCCGCTCCAATTCAAGTTGGCGCACTTGTTCCTGTAAGTCGAGGCGGGCCTTTTCGTGTTCGTCTTTTAAAAACAGCCAGTGCTGATTGTCGGGCGCCACACGCAAACGCTGCTCCAGATGCAAAAGCACCTTGTCACGGGCCTTTAATCTGCGTTTGAGCCAAAGTAATTGCGCTTGCCGGTCTCTCTCGGCTGAGAGGTCTGCCGCCTCACTCATCCAGGTAGGGCCTGTTTGGGAAAGGGTTCTAAACCCGGAAAAAGTGGGGCCATCTCGGCTTCAAACCAGGCCTCAAAAGATTGGGACGCCTGGGGCTCGGCCAAATGAGAAAGTACGGCGTTTAAACAGCTCAAATGCCGCATCAGACGCTCAGGATCGGCTTGAGCTGCCAAAATTTGAGTACAGGCCGTGGGGGCCAGGGTTTCATCCTGCCAAACCAAGGTCTCGTGCAGTTTTTCGCCTTTGCGAATCCCCACTGCACGGATTTCCAGTTCGTGGGGCTGGTACCCTGAAAGTTGAATCAGGTTTTGGGCCAAATCGAGAATTTTAACCGGCTCGCCCATATCCAAGATAAAGGCCTGGGAGGGGGCTTTGAGCAAAGAGGCCTGTAAAACCAATTGCACCGCTTCGGGAATGGTCATAAAATAGCGGGTCATGGTTGGATCCGTGATCGTGATCGGTCCGCCTTTTTCGATCTGTTTCTGAAACAGGGGGATCACACTGCCCCGACTGCCAATCACATTGCCAAAACGCACAATACTGCTGTGCAGTTGTGGCGCTGTTTGAGCGATTTGATGCACCACCAACTCAGCAAAATATTTGCTCAGACCCATCACGCTGCTGGGCTCGGCGGCTTTGTCGGTTGAGATCAGGACAAAGGTCGAAACGTTTTGGGCCACGGCTGCTTTGAGCAATTGGTGGGTGCCCCAGACATTGTTTAAAAAGGCCTCTTGAATATTCAACTCCATCAAGGGCACGTGTTTGTGGGCCGCTGCATGAAAAATTACCTCGGGTTGCAAGCGCGCCAACAGGGCATTGAGTTGCTCATAATGGCGAATATCTGCGACCACGGGCTGGACCGGTTGGCCCTGCAATTCTTGCTGAAGCAGGTAGATGCTGTTTTCGCCGTGACCCAAGAGGTAGAGCGTTTCGGGACCATAGTCCAGAATCTGGCGGCAGAGCTCGGAGCCGATGGAACCCCCTGCCCCTGTTACCAAGACCCGTTTGCCTCTGAGAAAGCTGTGCAGCGGTTGATCGTCGAGTTTAACAGGGTCGCGCCCGAGCAAATCTTCGATTTGGATTTTGCGCAATTGCTCAATTGAGACCTCGCCTTTGAGAATCTGATGGGTGGCTGGCACAATGCGCAAATTGACAGGCAGGGTTTGGCACAATTCGACATAGTCGCGAATGGTCTGGCGTGAGACCGAAGGCATGGCCACAATTACGGAGTCGATTTCGCGATTGCTAATGACTTCGGCCAATTTATCGCGGCCACCAAAGACCCGCAGTCCATGAATCCGGGCCCGCCATTTTCCGGGGTTGTCGTCGATAAACCCCACAGGCACATAGCCGTGTTCGGGGGTACGCAACATGCCTGCTGCCACCATCGCTCCCGCGTCTCCGGCTCCGACAATCACTGTGCGCAGGGTTGGGCGTCCCTGTTCAAACAGGCTGACTTCAACCGAAAAGCGGCGGCTGAAACGCACGCCCCCAATGGCAATCAAATAAAAAGCCGCTTCAAAGACAAAAATGGAGCGGGGAAAGCCCGTCAGACCGAGCAGATAGGTCGTGACCCCAAAGAGCACCGAACCGAGTAACACCGCTCTAAAAATACTGAACAACTCCCGCAGGCCCACATATTTCCAGAGATGAGAATAGAGTCCCAAGGCATAGTTTGAAAACAGACGCAGAGCGGGTAAAATTGGCAAACAAAGCCAGAATGCGCGCATTTCTCCGGCCGGAATTTGGCCCTCAAAACGCAGCAAATAGACACAGAGATAGACGCCCAAGCAGAGCAGGGTGTCGATTCCGACATGGGCCAAGCGAAAGAGCGGAAAGTGCATGGCTCAGTCGCTCAACAGGAGGGAAAAAAACTCAGACGGTTTGGCCCAGCAAAGCACGGGCACTGTGGATATCTGTCTGAATCTGGGCTTTGAGCTGTTCCGGCCCTTCAAAGCGGCGTTCGGGGCGGATAAAATGCAAAAGCCGGATTTGCAATTCCTGCTCATAAAGATCCCCTTCAAAATCCATGATAAACACTTCGAGACTGAAGCTGACCCCTGAAAAAGTCGGACGCATGCCTGAATTTAAGATCCCCCAAAAGGGTTTGTCTTGGCCGGGGATCTTCACCTGACAGGCATAGACCCCATGGGGAGGCAGGCGTTTACTGACCGGATTGACATCCAAATTGGCCGTGGGCACGCCCAAGACGGTGGCTGCGATTCCCTGGCCACGAATGACCTGGCCCGTCACAAGATAGGGCTGTCCGAGCAAGGCATTGCACTCTTCGAGAGCGCCTTTTTCGAGTAATTTGCGAATGCGGGAACTGCTGACCGCTTCTCCCCCGGCCTGAAAGGCGGGATGGATAGCCACTTCAAAGCCCTGCGCTTGCCCGAGTTCGCTCAGTCGTTCTGGTGTGCCTTGGGCCTGAAAACCAAAGTGAAAATTAAAGCCCACGGTGACATAAGCGGCCTGGAGTTTTTCTTGCAAGATGGTACTCACAAAGGCCTCGGGACTGAGTTGGGAAAAGGCTGTATCAAAGGGCAATAAGATCACCGCATCGGGTTTAAGGGCTTCAAGGGCCAGGGCTTTTTCTCGGGGGGTAGACAGCAAAGGCGGCAGGCGATCTGGGGCCAAGACTGAGAGGGGGTGGTTTTGAAAACTCAAAACCACAGCGGGCAGGCCGCGCAGTTGTGCTTCCGCCATCATGGCTCCAATCACAGCCTGGTGGCCGAGATGGACACCATCAAAGGTGCCAATTGCCACCGCACAGGGAGAGGTAAATTGGGGGATTTCAAAATGGGTTTTCATACGGGCCTATTGTAACATGTCCTCCACGGCACCGGTGTAGCAAACCCGGTTCCGGCCTGAACGCTTGGCTTCGTAGAGCCCCATATCCGCCAAACGCACAAGGCCATCGGCATCGGGTACATCAATTGGATAAGAGGCAAACCCCGCGCTGACTGTCACATGGATCGGCTCTTCTACGCCAATATCCAGCGGCGATTGGTTCACTTTGCGCACAAGGTTTTCAGCCACAATTCGTGCGCCGGGATGGCCGGTTTCTTGCAAAATAATCATAAATTCTTCGCCGCCATAGCGGCCAATCACGTCCGTGGCCCGCAAGCGGTTTTGCATCAAATTGGCAACCTCACGCAGCACCACGTCGCCGATTTGATGGCCATAGGTATCGTTAAAAACTTTAAAGTGGTCAATATCCACCATAATCAGGGAGAGTTCACGGTTATAGCGTTTGGAAATGGCAAAAGAGTGGCGCAGACGTTCATCAATATGGTGGCGGTTGTAGAGACCTGTGACCGCATCGCGGATCGCCATTTCGTTGATGCGGGCATGCAAACGGGTGTTTTGCATGGTGTGAGCCACGGTTGTTGCAATCACGTGAAAAAACTGGCGAAAGCCATCAAAGGCAAAGGGCTCTTCGCTGCAGGCCAAAATAAAGCCGCTGAGCAGATCGGGCAAGCGCAAGTGTTGGATCAAAAGCGAAGAGGCATAGGGGAACAGGGCATGGACACTTTTTTCGGCCACAGGCCCAAAGCTGTCTGATTGAATCGATTCGGCCAATTGGCTGTCGGTGCGCCGGTGAATCGAACGCAGATACTGTTTCCAAAAACTGGTATTGCTGATCTGAAAGTCGGGATGAACTTCCAATACGCCGTGGCGATAGAGATAAAAGGTGCCTTTGGTTGAACGCGGGTCTTCGCCCAAAAAAATCGCAGTGTGATCGGCCTCTAAGATGCCCATCAGGCCATCAAGGGCATTTTGCACCACTTCTTGCTCTGTTTGCAGGGTCTTTTGGCCAATATATTCGGTCAATTTGCGCAGATTGTAAAACTCGGCTTGGGCATGTTCATTTTCGCGTTCGGCAATCTGGGAGCGCTCGGCTTTTTTTTCGTATTCAAAATTCCAGAAAATCAGCTGTTTGCGCTGCTGGTCGATCTGGGTCTCGGCCAAGGCAAAGAGCAGGGTGTCGAGTTGGTCGTGGGGCCAAGAGCGGTGGTGGCACATCAACTCAATATATTCTTTGAGAATTTGGCGAACCTGGACATAGACATAGCGGCTTTTTTCGAGGTTCCGGGTTTCCCAACTGACCAGCAAACGGCCCCAAAAATGCTCCTGGGCAAGGGTATTCAATTCTGCTTGCGAAGACATTTGGCACAATTCTTGCCACTCGGTCTCGGCAAAAAAGATCTTCCAATTTTTTTCAAGCAAAAAAGTCTCAAAAAGCTCAAGCCAGCGCAAGGGTTGTGGCTGGGCGCTGTCGGTCATGCAACGCCTCCTGGGCCGGGAGCCGCTGATTGCAAAATCTTGCGTTTTTTGACCACGACCAATTCCAGCAGGCCACCAGCCAGCAAACTCAGTCCCACAGCTGTCATGATCATTTCCACGCCATGGCCTGGGAACCAATTGTCTACCAAATCGGCCGAGATGCCAGCCAATGACATGGGCAGGGTCAAGGCTGTGTTGATCAACATATTTTGCACGCCAAAGACCTTGCCGCGCATGCCTTCGGGAATTTCTTCTTGCAAGAGGGTTTGTAGCGGCACTGCAATACAGGCTGCCGTTAAACCCAAGAGCAGCGACAGGGCCAGGGCGATGGTCAATTCAAGCCCGGAGGCGCGCCCGGCTTTGGAGGAGACCCCCAAAAATCCAGAAATAATGTGAATGTTTGAGAGCAGCATCAAAACACTGCCCATGCTAATAAAACCACCAAAAATCAGACGTTCTTTGCCAATGGATGTGCCAAAACGCCCGACCACTCCTGCTCCTAAGCCCATGCCCAGCCCCGAAACTGCCAGCAGATAGCCAAAATAGCGCTTTTCCAGGCGCAACACGTCTTCGACGAAACCAATCACGAGAATGGTCAGGGCCGCAAAGGCCGAAAAGAGCAGAATCAGGCGGGCCAAAGAAAAAATAATCTGGGGATCTTTGAGAATAAATTGAAAGCCCTCTTTCATTTCCGAGATCACAGAAGAGCCATCTTTGCGCTCTTTTTGCTCGGCAAAACGCGGGCGCACGAGTATCAAAAACAGGGCTGAGAGAAAATACATGCCGCCAATTGCCCAATGGCCGTAATCATCACCGACGACACGCAAAATCGGATCCCCGACACCAAAACCAATCACCACCGAAGCCAACATGGTGGTGGTAAAAAGTGAATTGGCTGCGAGCAAATTGTGTTTTTCGACCAAACAGGGAATGGTCGCAATTTCTGCTGGGGCAAAAAATTGTGTCACGGTTGAGATTAAAAAGGTCATGGTGTAAATCCACAAAAACCCTTTGTCTCCAAAGAAAAAGGCCACCGGTAGGGCCAAGACAAAAGCCCCACGCAAGGCATTGGAAGTAATCATCAGCCATTTTTTATTCCAGCGGTCGACAAAGACCCCTGCCAAAGAGCCAAACAAGACCGCCGGGATAGTAAAGACCAGGGTCAGGCGGGAGATATCCGAATTGGCGGTATTGCCGGTGGCGACGAGGAGCACAATCAAATAGACCAAAATGACTTTGTCCGCCAATTGTGAAAAGACCTGGCCGAGCCAGAGATACATAAAGCTTCGGTTGCCAAGCACGGCACGGAAGCTGGAGCGGGGCAGAGCGGTGAGGGGTTCTGTGGTTTCCATGAATGGATCTTAACCGATTCAGGGGCCCAGCGGCAAAGGCAGATTAAAAGCCAGTGCCACGCAAATGCCAAGCAACGCGCCTGCAAGTACCTCTTTGGGCGTATGGCCCAATAATTCTTTTAACCGTTTGTCTTGGATCATATGCCCTTTGCCCAACTCATCGATCATCTGGTTCAAGACGCGGGCCTGTAAACCGGCTGCTCTGCGCACGCCTGTGGCGTCGTACATGACAATCAGGGCAAAGGTCACTGCCACAGCAAAGACACTGCTGTTCCAGCCATCCACCAAGCCAATCGAGGTCGAGAGGCAGACCACAAAAGAGGTGTGGGAGCTGGGCATGCCTCCCGATTCGACAAAACGCATCAAATTGAGGCGGCGGGTTTGAATCATGTGGGTGAATAACTTCAGAAATTGGGCAAAGAGCATGGCAAAGAGCGAGGCGCCCAAAATCGTATTCATGCCTGACGTTCCACCAAATACAGGGCCATGGATTCGAGCATCTCTGGCTCTTTGAGCTGGGCCGCTTGCAAGGCCTCCAGGGCCTCTGCCAGATATTGCCGGGCCTGCTCGCAAGCGGCTTCGAGGCCCACGGCCCAGGGCCAAGTGCGTTTGGCCTGTTGCAGATCTTTTTGTGGGGTTTTGCCCAGGGTGTCGAGACTTCCGGTCAGATCGAGGATATCGTCTTGAATCTGAAAGGCCAGTCCGAGGGCCTCAGCATAGCGGGTCAATGCGGCTACTTGGCTTTCGTTTGCCCCGCCAATCCAGGCCCCACAGCGCACTGCGGCCCGAATCAGACGGCCCGTTTTGAGTTGGTAGATCTGGGCGATGGCACCGAGCTTTTCGCTCTCAGCAATTTCGCCAAACATGTCCAGCACCTGACCGGCACACATGCCCGAGGGCCCTGACGCTGAAGCAATTTCGTGTAAGACCTGCAACTGGGTTTGAGCCGGCAAAAGAACTGGCAGACTTAATATTTCAAAGGCATAAGATGAGAGAGCGTCGCCACTGAGTATCGCCAGTGCCTCGCCAAAATGGGCGTGGTTCGAGGGCTGGCCGCGACGCCAATCGTCGTTATCCAAGGCCGGCAAGTCGTCGTGAATCAGGGAATAGCTGTGAATCAGCTCCAGGGCACAGGCGGCGGGCAAGGCGGGTTGGGAATCTTGGCCCAGGGCCTCGCAGGTCAGCAAGACCAAAAGTGGGCGAATGCGTTTGCCGCCGTTGAGCACACTGTAGGCCATCGCCTCCCACAATTGGGGAGCGACGCGGGGCTGCAAGTAGGCTTGCAAAGACGCGTCTACGCGGGTCTGCAAAGATTTTATCTGCGAGCGAAAAGTCAGGGTTTCATTCATGATCTGTTTATTCAAAAGCTGAGCCTGTGTTGCTGTTTCATTATACACAGATTGGACAAGGGGCGGTTTTCGTTTTTTGGGGTGGCTCTCACAATACGCCGATAACCTTTGAGACAGCCTCAAGCTAATTGTCCCAGGCCTTTCTCAGTTCGGGTGCATTAAGGCATCAAACCACCGAGCAAACACAGAGATAGGCTACTGAAGCTCCCACCCCCTGTGTTAAAATTACCCTAAAACCGAACAAAATGTCTGTTTTGTTTCTGACCCTGCAATTTAAAGGATTCCCTATGCTGATACTCAACCAGGACGAAAACCGCTTTGATGTAATTGTGGTAGGCGCGGGCCATGCCGGCTGCGAGGCTGCTTTGGCAGCGGCGCGCATGGGCTGCAAGACTCTCTTGCTAACGATCAATCTCGACACCATGGCCTGGATGCCCTGCAACCCCGCTGTCGGCGGCTTGGCCAAAGGCACCCTGGTTCGAGAAGTGGACGCCCTCGGCGGAGAAATGGCCAAAATTACCGATCGCAGCTATTTACAAATCCGCACCCTGAACCGCTCCAAAGGCCCGGCTGTGCAAGCCCTGCGCGCCCAGAGCGATAAAAAACAGTACAGCCGCATGATGCGCCAGGTGCTCGAAAACGAGCCCAACCTCAAAATCAAACAGGCCATGGTCGATCAGCTCTTGCTCGAAAATGGTGCCGTCGTTGGGCTGCGCACCCATTTTGGCATGGAATACCAGACCCGTGCACTGGTCTTGACCACGGGCACCTTTTTGCAGGGCAAAATCTTTGTTGGCAAAACCGCCTTTTCAGCCGGGCGCTCAGGTGAATTTTCAGCGGAGAGCCTCTCGCTCAATCTGCGCGAAATGGGTGTGCGTACGCATCGGCTCAAAACCGGCACCTCCCCCCGGATTGACCGCCGCACCATCAATCTCTCGATTCTCGAAGAGCAGCCCGGCGAAGAGCCGATCCGCTTTTTCTCGTTTGAGCCCCCAGCACAGGCTCTGCCCCAACATGTCTGCTGGATCACGGCCACCAACCCCGCCACCCACAAGGTAATCACCGACAATATTCAGCAATCGCCGATGTACAGCGGTATGATCGACGGGGTCGGCCCACGCTATTGCCCCTCGATTGAAGACAAGGTCGTGCGCTTTGCCGACCGCCAACAACACCCGGTCTTTTTGGAGCCCGAAGGTGCTGACAGCAACGAAATTTATGTCCAGGGCATGTCGACCTGCCTGCCAGAACCCGTTCAATTGGCCATGTTGCGCACCATGAAAGGCCTCGAAAACGTCGAAATCATCCGCCCGGCTTATGCCGTGGAATATGACGCGATTCCCGCCACCCAATTGCATCCCTGGCTGGAGCTGCAGCAGATTCCCGGCCTGTTTACCGCTGGGCAAATCAACGGCACCAGCGGCTACGAAGAGGCCGCTGCCCAGGGCATTGTGGCAGGTATCAACGCCGCCCGCCGGGCCCAAGAGGCCGACCCGATTATCTTCCAGCGTTCGGAATCGTATATTGGCACCTTGGTCGATGATCTGGTCACCAAAGAGATCTCCGACCCCTACCGCATGTTGACCTCGCGTTCGGAGTATCGGCTGGTCTTGCGCCACGACAACGCCGACCTGCGCCTGACCGAATTGGGCCACCGGATTGGCCTGGCCAGTGAAGCGCGCATGCAGCGTTTACAGGCCAAAAAAGAGGCGATCAAACGCGAACTCGATCGCCTGAAAAACACCCGCGTCAAAGCGGCAGAACTCAACGACAAACTCGGTGGCATCGACGAAGTTCTCGGCAGCCAGACCTTGCTCGAATTGCTGCGTCGCCCCGAAATCACCCACGCTCAGTTACAGCAATTTTATCCGCCAGAATCGGGGCCACTTGACGATGAGGTGGGTGAACAGGTCGAAATCCAGGTCAAATACGAAGGGTATATCAAACGCCAGCAGGTGCAATTGGCACGCACCCAACGCATGGAAAACCTGGCCATCCCTGCCGATTTCGACTATTACGGTGTCAAAGCCCTCTCGCGCGAGTCGCAAGACAAACTCACGAAACTGCGCCCGGCCTCACTGGGGCAGGCCGCTCAGGTCGGGGGCGTGACGCCCGCAGATATCTCGGTGCTGCTGGTCTTTTTGGAGGCCATGCGCCGCCAGCGGGTGCCAGCCGGTACTTAATACAAAATTAACTTCAGCCAAACCTTTGTCAAGCGGATAGATAGATTAACCAGCATTTCTCAGGAGCACCTCAATATGGGTCAGATTTTTGTCAAAACCAATGTCTATCAGGCAGTTAAATCTGCCCAAGAAAACAAAGAGGCTACACCGGCCCAACGTGAAGCCCAGATTAGAACAGCGGTTTTGGCAGATGATATCATCGACCCCCAGGAAGACCAATTATTGGATGCCCTCAATGGCAAAGTAGATATTGTCTTGAAAGCAACTCTGCAGCAGCCCCTAAAAGTGAATGCCAGTGTCGTTCCCTTTGTGGATGAAAGTCAAAATACACAAGAAACCGGAGCTGATGGGGTTGAAGCAGCCCCAGACCCAGCCCCTGCTTTGAGTGCCATTCTGGCAGGCAAAGGAACCATGCAAAGTGGTCAATCGGGCCCAGCGGTGCAAGAGCTGATTAAATTATTAAACAAAGCCGGTTATGCTGTTTCAGATACCCTCAGCTATGACGAGGTTCAACCCAAAGTGGCTGACTTTCAAGTCAAACAGGGCTTGCTCAAGGCGAACAGTCCCCACCTGGGCAAAGTGGGAAAACAAACCCTGGGTGCACTCAAACAGATCTCCGAATTCGGAGACTACAATACAGAAAAAGGTCAAGCCTTGGCCGCTTTTGCCCGGCGCAAAACAGGGGGGCGTAATTACAGTACCAAGCGCTGTTATGAGTTTGTTGCCAACGCTGTCGATGCCAAGATTGGCCCCTTTTTAAGTGGGGGTCATGCCTATTTGGCAGCGAACCAACTGGCCCGCAACCCCAAATTCAAAGAGATCAAAGTGGCAGCCAAAGATTTGCACAAACTGCCCGCAGGGGCCATTGTGGTCTGGGGCAAAGGGGAATCCAAATCTGGGCATATTTCGATTGCCGATGGCAAAGGCAAGGAAATCAGTGATTTTGTCGGTAATCAGATGAAGTCTCACTATGGGGGCGGTAAACCCCGGGTCTTCTTGCCGCTTTAAAAATGAAGCACCCCACAATCATGGGGCTTTGAATAAGGACACTGCGGTGATTCTTTCTATTGGGGTGAGTGAAAAAGCCCTTTAATCATCAAATTCAAAGATGGTTTTCATAGGGTCATTATACCCATTTTAGAGAGGGGAATTATACGCCCGAATACAGCCTTTGGGGTGTCATTAAAACAGGGTAATCGGCTCAGCCGCCCTTGGGAGGGGGCATTCCGGCGTGAGCCTCAATCGCCACATCCATGTGGCTCACTCGGTCAGTGCGCGCTCCCTCGGCTGACCCTCCTGGCTCAGTCGCGCGCAGGGACACGCCTCCATAGCCCCCTCCTCTGCGGGCGTCAGACGGGTTCTGTGAATGAATTAAGACAATCTGCACCACAACTTGTGAGTACCAGAATAAACCGCTATCCTGAAAAATAGCCAAGGTCTTAGCTGGCCTAAAATTGTATTCAATTTGTCTTCAGGAGCTGCCATGAATTCTGACTTAGAACCCTTGCTAAAACGCTATTTGGGAAAGGTCATTCAAGACAATCGCAGTATTGATGCCCGTGGTGTACAACAAGTCAACCGCATGGTTGAACTCAGTATGGATGATGTTTTTATCAGCCTAACGGTTCGCATTGACCACCAGGATAAACTCCTGCAAGAAATAAAGTTAGATGATACATGGCCCATTGAAGAATCAAAGCGACAAAAAGTCGAAAATTCCATTCGACATGAATTTAAAAAGCGTCTGAATGCTCTTCCTCAAAATCAATTAAAATCTGTCTATGAAGAATTAGGTATAGCCGCTGATGAGCTTTGGGAGCGTCACAATGCCTGGTCCCTTTTGGGGGATCCCGGTTCAGGCAAAACCACTTTGCTCAAACACATCGCGCTATTAAATGCCCGTGATTATCAAAACAAACAAAATGGGCATATTCCGGTTTTTGTCTCTTTGCGCTTATTGGCAGGGGCATTGGAAGAACATCCTGAATGGGAAGCCAGTCGGGTCTTGTTTGATTATCTGGAACATTTCGGATTAAGCGAAATGGGCTTTGACCAGTCCCAAGAGCGCAAAGAGCTTGTTCAGCATTTTGTTCAGGCGATCAACTCAGGTCAGATTTTACTTCTGCTCGATGGCTTAGACGAACAGCGCCATTCAGAACTGCAACGTAAAACAGTTCATGTGATTGAGGCTTTGCAGCGCCGCTTTCAGAATCCCAATAACCGCTTTTTGGTCAGTTCACGTATCATCGGCTATGACGCCGCGCCCTTGGGCCCAGCTTTTCAAAAAGCCATTTTGGAACCGTTTAATGACGTACAAATGGCGGCTTTCTTTGAAAAATGGTGTTTTGCGATAGAAGCATCAGAAGATTTGGAGGTAGATGAGTACACCCGCAAGCGTGCAGATGAAACCAGCCAAGCCCTGATCGAACAGATTCACAAAAATCCAGGTATTCGCAGTCTGGCCAGCAATCCACTTCTGTGCACGATAATTGGTCTGATTCGCCGTCAAGGAGCAACTTTGCCCGAAATAAGAGCAGAGCTTTACAAACTTTGTATCGATACCTTTATTTTTAATTGGGAAATTAACAAACGCCACCGTAAAGATCAAGTAGACAGTTTAAATCGCGATCAAACCCAAGCTGTACTCGAAGAAATCGCCCTCCATTTTCATGAGCATTGCCCCGAGAACCGCGCTTCTCGTTCTCAATTGATTAAATTGACCCAAGACTTTTTATCTAAGAAACAAGGAATGCCTGAACAAGAGGCGACTCACAAAGCCGCTCAATTACTGGATCTCATTCGCGATGTTTCGGGTCTTTTAATTGATCGCGGCAATGATGAATATGGTTTTTTCCACCTGACTTTTCAGGAATACCTCACCGCCCGTGCGATTACACGCAAAAAACGGGAAATCGAAAGCTATCTCAAAAAATATCTTTTTCAACCCAATTGGCGAGAGGTTATTCGCTTGGCGGCGGCCCATCAAGGCATGAAAGATGAAGAAAGTGGCAGTGAGTTTATTCAAGCCATTTGTAAACAAGAACATCCTCGTGAAAACTTGATGCACTATGCCTTTCGATTTGCTTTCTTATGTATGAGGGAGACCAAGGTAGAACTTGAAGTCTCAGATTACATGTTTCGAAGATGGATTGAGATTTATTTTAAACAGCGCGAATTGCAGGATGTAATGCTCCAACTGCTAAGTCAGCCAGGAGCCAAAATGCAATGCACTCCTGATAGTTTACATTTGTTATTCAGGGCCCTAAAAGATCAAGATTCATCTGTATGCTACTCTGCCATAGAGGTACTTAGGATACTAAAAGATCCTTTGTCATTACCTTATCTCCTTGATGCTCTCAAAGATAAGAGTTCATATATACGCAGCTCTGTCCTATATCTACTTGTGGATCTAAAAAACGCTTCAGTTCTCCCTTATCTCCTTGATGCTCTCAAAGATGAGGATTCATCTGTTCGCAGATCTGCTTTATATGGACTTGCCAAGCTGAAATCTCCTTCATCACTCCTTCATATCCTTGAGGCTCTCAAAGATGAGGATTCTGATGTGCGAAGTTCTGCTATAGATTCTCTTACAGAGCTGGAAGAATCGTCAGCGCTCCCTCATATCCTTGAGGCTCTCAAAGATGAGGATTCTAATGTGCGAAGTTCTGCTTTATATGGGCTTGCCAAGCTGAAATCTCCTTCAGCGCTCCCTCATATCCTTGAGGCTCTCAAAGATAAAGATTCTAATATGCGTATATTCGCTCTATATACACTTATAGGGCTGAAAGATCCTTCGTCATTGCCTTATCTCTTTGAGGCTCTCAAAGATGGAAACTCATTTGTACAGAGTGATGTACTAAGAACAATCGAACTCATTGATATAGGTTCATGCTTATGTCCCTTTTAAGTCTACTCGATGACCAGCCCTCTGCTACTAAGGATGCCTTATATTTTTCTCGTTATATCCAGGCATTAGAACAAAAAGTACTTAACCGCAGTTCATATGCACCCCTTGTGATCGGTATTTTTGGCGCATGGGGCAGTGGCAAGACCACGCTTTTAGAGATGATAGAACACAAATTAAAGCAACCTGAAACACAAGGAAAATGGATTGTGGTTCGGTTTTCGCCTTGGCTCTATGCCAATGAAAAATCGCTATTATTGCCATTGTTAGCCACACTTGCAGCTCAACAACCCGCTTTTGAAAAATTGGTTAAATCCATTCTCAAAGTTGGGCCGGGTTTGTTAAAGGTTTTAACAGGCGGAATTTTAAAAGGACTGGGAATTGTTACCGAAACAGCAGCAACAGGCTTACCTTTACTCACTTTTTTGCACAGTTTACACACAGAGAAAGAAAAAGCCAAAGACCTGCAAGAACAAATAGCAGATGCCGTTAAAACAGCGACCCAGGGAGATAAAAAGCTGGTCTTTTTGATTGATGACCTCGACCGCTGCCATGATCAGACCCAGATAGTGAATCTCTTAGAGCAGATCAAACTCTTTCTGCATCTGGACAATTGCTTGTTTTTGATTGCCGCTGACCGCAGCCAGATTATCAAAGCAATCAATCACAAATTCCCCAATTCAGGCGAAGCCTATCTGGAGAAATTTGTGCAATTGGCATTTGAATTGCCGCCCCACAACAGCCAATATCTGGTAGATATTTTAAACCTTGATGAGACCCAGAAAACCGCCTTTCGCGCACTGAGCGAACTCATGGGCAATAACCCGCGCAAGCTCAAACGGCTCTGGAACGAAGCGATTTTCTTGTTAGATGTTCTCAAAGAAGAACAACAAAGAGTCTCAGGTTTTAGCCATCAACCCCGCTTGGAATTGGTGCTCAAATGGCTCCTACTTAAGTCTTGCGGAAACTTAGACAAAAATCCGTATCACTACCTAAAGTTTGAAAAAGTTACTGAAAGTCCAGATCAAACCAAACAACTGCAAAATGAATTTATCCATGTTTTGCAGTTCAAAGACAGTCAACGGAATTGGCGCTCCGAAGAGCATCGCCGCTTGGCTGTTTATTTGTGGCATGATCGCCTCAAAACCTGTTTCGAAACTGGGGATATTTTGAGCCTCTATGCCCGTGTATCAGGCGAACACAACAGCCATTCACGCTTGGCCCTTGAAGAAGCCTGTTTTGATGGTAGCAATCAAGCCATCTTCAGCTACAACAACTTTAAAGACACCAATTTGAGCAATGGGCACTTTCAAGGAGCCGAGTTTACCCACTGCGATTTTACCCGTGCAGATTTGAGCCATACGGATCTGACAGGCGTTCAATTTAAACACTGTATTTTCGAAGACACCTGTTTTGACCAAGCCATTATCACAGGCTCAAGCTGGGAAAATTGCAAAGGGCTTGAACATCTGGACGCAGAACCCATTCTCTACAGAGAAATCGTCCGATTGGCCATCGAAAAATGGAAGGAATCAGACCAGCCCAAATGGGAACAAAATGTCTTAGAAGGTTTCTTTAAAGCCTACAAAACCATTTTAGATCGCCACAACAGCGATCAAACATTATCTGAGACCCTTGAATCCAATTTAAGGGCCGAGGGCAAAGACATCCGACAAGCTGTACTAAAACGGCTCTCTTAATTCCCTTTGGCTAAAAACAACCATCCACCTGATGCCCGTTGAGGAGGGAGGCTATGGAGGCGTGTTAGTATACCCTTTGGGTGCTTTGCGCGCGACTGAGCCAGGAGGGTCAGCCGAAGGAGCGCGCACGACCGCAGCCCCCACACGGATGTGGGGGCGGAGGCTCACGCCGGAATGCCTCCCTCCCAAGGGCGTCTGAGCTGATTACCCTTGCTTTTACCCCCCCCACAAAATCAACCAACACACTTCAATCTCACCCACACTTCCTTGCTCCCATTCCCAAATCCCTTGACCCTAAGCTCCATTCCCCATTCTCAACTCTCAATTCTCAATTCCCCAAAACGCCGCACAAAATATCAAAACAACCCACCCCCCGCTCTGCTAAATTGATCTCATGGAATACGCCCACCGCATTCAACTCGCCGTTGACTATATCGAAAGCCACCTCACAGAAGCGATCTCGCTGGCCGAAGTGGCCCATCAAGCTGCGTTTTCAAGCTGGCATTTCCAGCGGCTTTTCTCAACGCTCACGGGCGAACCGCTCAAAACGTATATCCGCAAACGCCGCCTGAGCGCTGCTGCCGTTGAATTGATGCAGTCCAAACAGCGCATTTTGGCGATTGCACTCAAATACCGTTTTGAGTCACAGGCCGCGTTTACCCGCGCCTTTCAGGCCCAATTTGGCTGCCCACCGGGCCAATTTCGCTTGCAGCCCAGAAGGCTCCAAGCCCCACTGCTGATCTCAAACGATTATATTAAACATCTCTCTGGAGGACTGAATATGGAACCCGATATCATTCATTTAGACACCCTGCATGTGGTGGGTCTGAGCAACCGCTTTATCTCAATCCTGGCCCCTGAGCCGAATAATTTTGAGGTCATTCCCGCGCTCTGGGATCGCTTCAATGCCCGCCAAGGCGAAATCCAAGGGGCCCGCCAAGGCGTTTCACTCGGGCTCTGCCTCTGTGAAGACGAGGCCTCAGAAACTGAGAACACAGGTGAGTTGAGCTATCTCGCGGGCAGCTTGCTCGAAACAGAGCCCACCGATCCACTGCCAGAAGGCATGCGCGCCATTAGCATTCCTGCCGGGCCATACGCCCGTTTTACCCATCAGGGTGAACTCGCGAAACTCCAGCACACGATGTCGTATATCCACCTGACCTGGTTGCCGCGCTCGGGCTACCAGCTCGATCAGCGCCCCGAAATAGAGTGGTACGACAGCCGCTTCAAGCCCGACCAAGCCGACTCGGCCTTTGATATCTATATCCCTCTCAGCGCAAGCGCAAAAGCCGAATAGCTATTTGCCCTCGATCCACTGCTTCCAGATCTCTGGCTGAAAGCCCACCGTGGCCCGCTGCCCCTGCCGCACAATCGGTGTGACCAGCAGCAGCGGGTGCTCCAGCAATTCGGTTTCGATATCATGCACCATGTACTTGAGGTTGCGTTTTTGGTATTCTGCGCCCTGCATATCGATCAGGTCTTTGAGCGGAATGCTTTTGCGCACGCTGTTCAACTCCCCTTTGCTGATCTTGGTCTCTTTGAGATCGATCAGCTGAAACTTGATCCCGCGCTCTTTAAAGAAGCGCTCGGCCTTGCGGGTCTCTGAACATTTGCGTGTGCCAAAAATCTGCCAAGTACTCATTTAAATCGACAGCGTGACACGGGAAGTGACGGTCTTTTCAGTCGTGCCATCGAGATAGGTCACAAGCAACTCATACACTGTACCGGAGACAAATAGCCCCGGATCCAGGCTGGCTCCACTCATCACAAATTCGACTTGGCCACTGACAGTCCCCAGCGTGGTTTTGGGAGCGCCTTCGTTGAGGTCTTTGCCATTGGCACTGACGTGGAAAAGCCAATATTTGCCCGCAGTGGTCGACCAACCGGCTTGGCCCATCGGCTGGCCATTTTCAATTCGGCTCAGAATCAGGGACTTCACCGTGACTTCTTTGCCAAAATTGTAGCTATAGGTAAAGACATAATCGGGATTGCCGTCACCCATGCCGACAAAACTGGGAGAGGCTTTGTCAGTGGGGCTCAAACCCAGGTATTTTAAGGTTCCACCCGAAGCGGATGTTGAACCCGCAGTCACAGCAGGACTCGCAGATGCTGCTGGGTTGCTGGAAGCGCTCCCAGAGGGAGATGCCGACGGCGTAACTGCTGGTGTGGTTGTGCTACAGGCGCTGAAGAGCAGGAGTGCAGCTAAATTCAAATACCTCATAAAATACCTCTATCGTAAGATCTGTTTCTCACAGATTACCCTGTCTGGGTCCAAAGCAAAAGACCCCTGCCAAAAGACTCAGCGTGTTGCTTCGCGGGCAATTTTACGGGGCGGATTGAGCATTTGGCGAAAGCAGAGGTAGACACAGGCCTGAAACAGAAAAATAAAGCCAATCACTGCCAAAACAGAGAGAAAGGCCTGGGGCTGCAAAAAGGGCGTGAGGGTATCTGCCAAGACCGCACGGGGGTGGCGCAAGAGATCCCAGCTGTTCCAGCGCAAGAAGCGCCCCAGATAAATGCCCACACCTGCCAAAAACAGGGACGACAGCGCAAACCCCCCACCCAGCCAGCCATTCCAGCGCTGAGCAATCGCCTCTTCAAAGTCCCAGAGCGAGAGAAAACCTGCCATCAGGCCACAGAGGGCAAAGGCAAAGATCAAGAGGGCGTCAAACCAAACCGGCATATTCAAAGGGTGGCGCAGGTGAATCAGATCCGTGACAATATACGGTGCATTGGGAAAAAAGGGCAGCCAAAACAAGAGGCAAATCCCCAGCCAAACAGGGCCTTTAAAACGGCTTTGGCCCAATCTAAAAACTGTGCTAACACCGAGTGGAATCAGGGCCAGAAAGAGATTCCAGATTAAAAAAGAGAAATAGGGCGTGCCCGAATACTGCAGGCGAAAGAGCAAAAGCGCCGTGCTGAACAGCCCCAACAAAGCCAGTGGCACCAGCAGATGCAAGCGCAGTGGGGCAGCTTCCGGCGGGTGGACAGGCACAGAAACAGGCTCAGAAACAGGGTCAAGAATGGGCATCAGACAGGCCTCCAAAAACAAGCATACAAAGAGTCAGACACAAAACTCAAGCCCCCTGTTCAAATTGCTGTGGGTTACTTACGCCAAAAGCCCAAGCCCTTGCTTATCGGCAGTCTTGCCTTTATGCTGAACACCATGTCCAAACACATTCTGCCCGATCTCGCCCTGTTCGGAGGCTCGCCACTCTTTGCCGAGAAACGCTTTGTCGGTCGTCCGAATCTGGCGCCCACAGACGAAATTCTGGCAGATATGCGCCAAATTTTAGATCAGCGCTGGCTTTCTAACGACGGTCCCTACCTCAAAGGCTTTGAAGCCATGCTCTGCCAAACCCTGGGTGTGAAACACTGTATTGCGGTCAGCAATGGCACGATTGGCCTGGAATTGTTGATCCGGGCCTTGAACCTCACGGGGGAGGTGATCGTTCCCTCGTTTACCTTTATCGCCACGGTTCATGCCCTGCAATGGCTGGGTCTGACCCCCGTCTTTTGCGATATTTTGCCCGAGACCCACACCCCCGACCCCCAGAGTGTGGCTGCCCTCATCACCCCACGCACCTCGGCCATTTTGGGGGTGCATCTCTGGGGCTTGCCCTGTGAGATCAGCGCATTGGAAGCCCTGGCAGAGCAGCACGGGCTCAAGCTGATCTTCGACGCTGCCCACGCCCTGCTCTGTGAGTATCAGGGGCGCAAATTGGGCAATTTTGGTCATGCGGAGGTCTTCAGTTTCCATGCCACCAAATTTGTCAACAGCCTCGAAGGGGGCGCTATTACCACCAATGACGATGCTCTGGCCGAGCGCCTGCGGCTGATGCGCAATTTTGGCTTTATCGATTACGATCAGGTCGAAGCACTGGGTATCAATGCCAAAATGAACGAGGTCTGTGCGGCTGTGGGACAAAGCTCGCTGCGCCACAGTGCCGATTTTATTGCCCATAACCGCAGCAATTACAGACTTTACCAAAAACAAATAGCCCAAATTCAGGGATTAAAACTCTTGCCCTTGCCCGAAAATAGCAATTTTCAGTATGTGGTCTTGGAGTTAGAGGCGTTTGAATTTGGCTTGAGCCGCGATCGCTTGGTGCAGCTTTTACATGCCGAAAACCTGATTGCTCGGCGCTATTTTTATCCGGGTTGCCACCGGTCCCAACCCTATGTCCAGCTTTATCCAGGAGCGGGAGCCCAGTTGCCCGTGACTGAGACCCTGACAGAAAAAGTCCTGCTATTGCCCACGGGCACAGCGGTTTCTGCGGAGATGATTGAAGCGATTGGGGAATTATTGGGGTTTATTCAAACCCATGCCGCCCTGATTCAAGCAGCCGTTTAAAATTAACGTTGCTCGGGCGGCGTGCCCAGCAGGTGCTGGATGCGCAGATAGTCCTCAGGGAACTGGGCCTGGTAGAGTTCGCGAATGCGTGATTGGATCAAGGCCTGTTTGTCTGGGGAATCGGGAAGAGCTTCCACCTCATCGCGAATTTGACGGGCAATTGCCATCAGACGCGCCAGGGCTTCGGGGCTCAAAGAAGAGGCCTCCACGCTTTTAGCCTTCGCTGCCAAGGGTTCCTACCAGGCGGTCAATATCTTCAGGGGTAATCACAGGGGGAGAGATTTTACAATCCAGATCGCTGTACATTGGGCTTTAGCCATCCTCTATGTCAGAAGTTGTTTCTATTTTGAATGTAACACAGGGCCCGCCAGCAAAGCTGTGATCTTTGATCAATAGCCGGATTGAAGCTCAGCGGGCACAGCGAAATCCTGTGAAATGGCTGGTGTATTCGATATCCAAATCGCTGCGGTTGCTGGCGCGTATAGCAAAGGCGTCGTGGCCATAACTGCCGCTGCGCAAGACCTTGGTGGCTTTTTCACCTTTGCCAGCCGGGCCAGTGGGGTTGCTTTCAGGGCTTTGGGCGTAATAACGGCTGTCATACCAGTCTTGCACCCATTCCCAGACATTGCCAGTCATATCTCGCAGGCCATAGGGGCTGTTGCCCAAGGGTTTGGCCCCCACAGCATGCAGGCCCCATTCCTGGCCTTTGCAACCCGAATAGGCCGAACGCTCACAATTGGGGGATTCATTGCCCCAGGCAAAGCGAAAGCCCTGGGGGCCCCGAGCAGCTTTTTCCACTCGGCTTCACTTGGCAGGCGCATTCCTGCCCAATTGCAATAGGCGTAGGCATCGTTCCAATTGACGCAAACCACCGGATACTGGGGCTTGCCTTCGGGATCCCAGATGGGTTTGCCATAATGGCAGGAGAGCGGTGGCTTGCGGCCTGTGGCCTGAATAAATCCCATGTACTGAATCTGGGTCACTTCGTGTTCCATGATTGAAAAGGCGTCGAGATAAATCGTGCGGGCGGGGCGTTCGTCTGCTTGGCCTTCGTTGAATTGATCTCCGCGCAAAAAAGGCCCGGCAGGAATAGAGATCAAACGTCCGATCTGGTTCAAAGCGACCGGCGCAGGGGATGGCAGGGGTGCCAAAGATTGAAAGGGGCGCGGGGTCTGTCCCTCGTTACCACTGACAGAGGGCAGGGGAGAGGGGGCTAAGGCCGGAGCAATCAGACGATTAAGGCGGGTGGCAATTTGTTGGCCGAGCTCAATCACAGAGGTTGGGTTGAGTTCTGGCGTGGTTAAAGGCTCGACTGAGCGGGTCTCAGCGGTTTCGACCTCCACAATCCGGGCATTGAGCGAATAGCTGCTGCCAAAACGGGTCACACTGCCAACCACGATATAACGGGCGCCGAGATGTTTGCCAATTTGCACTGCTGACTCTGGATCGACCAAAGCGCTGGTCTGGTAGCCCAATTCCTGCATGGCCTTTTGCAATTGGGTGCGTTCGACCACACGGAAAGCCTGTTCACGGCTGGCCAAATGTGTGGTTAAAATCTCACTGGCAGCCATACCCAAGGAGGGTTCAACGCCAATGCTGTCAAATTGCACCACGGCCACCTTGGGTTTGTCTTCGGCAAAAGCAACAGCCAAAAGGGCCAAAAGGCCCAAACTCAAAAGTAGAAAAAAGGCAGAATAAGCAGGTTTCTTGTGCATGCGGGGTATTATAACATTGGCGCGAACATTGGCCGTGAATATTGGCCGTGAATATTGGCCATGAACATGGGCATGAACGCTGGAATATTTTTACCCGCAAAGGGTATACTGAAAGCGCTTGTCACCTATCTCTTCCAAGGAATCTGCGCATCAATGAAGACCCTGGTAAAATACCTGCTTTGGATACCCCTGTTTGGCTTGTGCGCCTGTTCTGGCCAAAATATTTTGGTCACAGCAGAGCCCACGCCTGTCCCCTTCGGTGCAGCTCAGGGGACGCTCCTTCAGACAGGTCCAACTCCGTCAAGTCCAGCCCAGGGGGGCAGTCCAGGCAGCCTGCCCGGAGTCGAAGGACCTGCTGCGGTTAACTTACAGATTCCCTTCAGCAGTGCGGCCCTGGGCTTTGATTCAGCCAGCAAACTGACCATTCAAGTCTACAATTGCACCAACATACCCACCGCGGCAGACAGCAGTATCAAAGCCTGTGCCCCTGGCAGCAAGCCCATTTACAGCGCAGATCTTCCCGTGCAAGAGATTGCAGACCCACTGCAGATGCGATTGCCGGGGGTCAAAGTGGGTGAAACGGTGGAATTTTCAGGCAGTGGTCACGACCGGGGCAATTGCAATCCGATCACGGCGGCCCCGCAAAGAGTCAAAATCACAGAGAGCCCGCTGCTGTGGAAAGAACTCAAATGGCAGACCACCGATAAGACCTGTATTTTAAAACTCAAACTCTCAGGCAAAGTCACGGATACCAACCAACAGCCCCTGGCTTTGGTGCAAATTGAGGCCCGCTCACGCGATAGCAACACCGCTTATGCCCAAACCACGGAGACCCAAGTTGATGGCAGCTACAGTTTGAATGACGTGCCCCAAGGCATTCCGATTGAAATAAAAGTCAGCAAACGGGGATACCTGCCCAAAATTTTTAGCGCCTCTTTTTTGCCCACAAATTTTAATCAAACCGAAGTCAAAGACCTGGATTTTGCCCTCTCTGATCCAAACTAGCTTCGCAGATGTCTCAATTTGCAGGGCTGGATATTCAGATTTGGGCCCAGCATTGCTATAATTTGGGAATAGCTTCGATTAAACGCCAAATTAACCTCAGATCAACTTCCAAAGGCCCGCCCGCAATGAAAAAATCGATTTTAATGGTCTGCTTGCCCGCCCTGCTCAGCGCCTGCAGCAGTCTTCCATTTGCCCCCGCTGTTCAAGCCAATTTGAATCCAGCCCAGGTCGAGGCCCTGCGCGGCAATAAACGCTTAGAAATTCGCATCTTTCGCAGCTATGGCAACGAAGAGCAGCTCAGCCTGCGGGCCCGTGTGATCAAAGCCGAGAATCAAAAGCCCGAAAGTCCCAGCGACTGGTCTTTGCTCAATTTTTGGCGTAATTTGACCTCGCTGAGTGTCAAAGAAGTGGCAGGCATTCAGGTTCAATTTAATCTCAATGGCAAAAGCCTGCGTCTGGCCAGTGACAAAGAGGGCATGATACTCTTGCCCGCCACCGCTTTTGGTCCAATGGCCCCCGGCATCTACACTCTGAGTGCCGAATTGGTGCCCGGCCAAAAAGCCACGGCACCCGTCAGCAGCGAAAAAATGGTGATTCAGGCCCGCAGCGACAAGAGCCTGGGTATTGTCTCGGACATCGACGACACGATCAAACTCAGCAGTGTGGCCAGCAAATTGACGGCCCTGCGGCGGCTCTTGTTTAACAATTCGTATACCTCTGAGCCGATTCCGGGAGCGTCTGTGCTTTATCAGCGCCTGGAAAAAGGCCTCGATGGGCTCAATGATGGGGATATCACCTATATCAGCGGCAGTCCCATCAATTTGGCCGAGTATATCTATAAATTTATGGATTACCGGGGCTTTCCCACCGGCGCCGTGGAGCTAAAAAAATGGGGGTTTGGAGCTGGCGACGACAGCCCCCTGGCCCAGCAATCATTTAAACTCGAACGGCTGCGCCAGCTC
The DNA here is from genome assembly GCA_051715345.1 of Candidatus Blackallbacteria bacterium. Taxonomy (GTDB): domain Bacteria; phylum Cyanobacteriota; class Sericytochromatia; order UBA7694; family UBA7694. Next base: position 18,035 of record JBPXJQ010000006.1, on the reverse strand, counting down.
TTTGCCATGTATCCAGGTCGCTCGTTTTTGCTCTTTGGCGACAGTGGCGAAAAAGACCCCGAGATTTACAAACAAATTGCCCAAGAATACCCAGGCCGGGTCAAAGGCATTTTTATCAATAACGTAACCCAGGGCAAGCCCACAGATGCGCGCTTTCAAGGCGTTTATTTGACCCAAAACGCCCTTGCTGCCGCCCAAATTCTGCTTCAGCAGGGCCTGCTTGGCCCTGAAGATGTCGAGGCTGTACGCCAAGCCGTGATGGGCCGGGTCTTTCACAGGCCTTAAATCCTGCCCATACTCGGCCCAATCATTTAGGCGGAGGCGCGCTGGGCCTGATCCCGTTCGATCGATTCAAACAGGGCCCTGAAATTGCCTTCACCAAAGAGGGTCGCGCCTTTGCGCTGAATCACCTCGTAGAAAAAAGGCCCTGCCTGTTTTTCTTGAAACAAGGTCGCCCCTTCTTGCATGAACAATTGCAAGAGGTATTTGTCATCGTCGCCATCGACCAATACACCCAATTTTTGCAAAGTGGCCAGATCTTCCGTGAAATTGGTCACGTGGTGTTCTTTGAGACGGGCCGGCAGCATTTCGTAATAGGTGGCGGGCACATCGAGGAAATGTAAGCCCTTTTGGCGCAACTCACCCACGGTGTTCTGGATGTCTGGCACATGAAAGGCGATGTGTTGCACGCCTGGACCGGCATTATCTTCGACAAAGCTATAAATCTGGCTGGCTTCAAAATTGGGCAGCAGCGGCTCGTTATTGGCCATTTTGACCTTGGATTCGGGATCCCACATCACGGTCGAAGCCAAGCCACTTCCTCCTTCGCCGCTGACATCGGAGGTGTGAAACTGCACTTGCCAATATTCTTCAAAGCCCATGATCTCCTTCAACCAAGAGATATACGGCTCCAAGGTCAACATATTGGAGGTCACGTGATCAATCGACTGGTAGGCCTGGCTCAGCCCTTCGGGTTTCTCCAGGGGCTGAATGCCGGGCAGCCAAGCTTCGTGGGCGCGCTCGACAAAGCGGTAGCGGACATCACCCAAAGGGGTGGCAATTTCAAACCAGGAAAAAGGCTGGCCCAAAACATCTTGGCCTTTTTGTACAGCCGTGCAAAAAGTTGCACCGCGTTCGCGGAGTACGCGGTGGGTATGGGTCAGATCGCGTACCCGAAAAGCCAAGACGGCAATGCCGTCGGGGTGGCGTTTAAGCCAGCGATCAGCACGGGAACCACTGGCTGTGGGGGCGACACAGGCCAAACTAATGCCCGCCCGGCCAAAGAGTCGAACGTCTTCGCCTTGCGCTTGGCGGTGGGACTCGGTGGCCTGGCCCAACAAAGGCAGACCAAAAGATTCAGTGTAAAAGCGCTGACTGCGTTCGAGGTCGTGGACAATAAATTCAAAGGTATCCCAACCGCGGATACCCAGGCTTTCTTTGGTCTTTGTCATGGGGGGTTATCTTCTCCAGAAATCCAGTCTTAACTTGATTCTAACAAGTTTTGACCTCTCCCGGCTTGATATGGATCAAGCTATATTAGAAAGCAGTAAAGCACCCCCTTCATTGTCCCACCCAATCTCGACCCAGGAGAAGAAACATGCGCATTGTCTCAAGCGAAACCATGAAAAGCCTCGATCAACGCACCATTCAAGAATTGGGGTTGCCCTCGCTGGTCTTGATGGAGCGGGCAGCCTTGGGGGTCCTCACAGCCCTGCGCGAACATTTTCCCCAAGCCCTGCAAGCCGTTCAAATTCTGGTTGGCACAGGCAATAATGGCGGTGACGGTCTGGCCCTGGCACGCATGTTGGCTGGGCAGGGTGTGCCTGTGAAAGTTTGGTTGAGTGATCACTCGGCCAAACGCAGTCCCGACAATGGCAAACAACAGGACATGGTCGAAAAATTAAACATTCCCTGTTTTTGGCTTGAAGAAGTGGCAGATTGGCAAAGCCAAATGGCCCAGGCCAGCTTGATCGTGGACAGCCTCTTTGGTGTGGGACTGAGCCGCGCGATCACAGGCCCCTGGGCCGACGTGATGGCCTATTTAAATGGCTTGGCCGTGCCCGTGGTGGCCGTGGATATTCCTTCGGGCATTGATGCAGATACGGGCGTGCCCCTGGGTGACTTGGCCCTGCGGGCAGAATTAACCGTAACCTGTGGCCTGCCCAAATGGGGCCTGCTGATGGACCCGGCACTGGACTACGTCGGCCAATTGGAAATGGTGGATATTGGCATTCCCCCCGCTTATGCCTCCCAGGTAGCAGGCGGGCATTTGCTCGATTTGTCGCTCGCCGCCAGTCTGGCACCGCCACCGAGGCGCAGAAATTCTCACAAAGGCAGTTATGGCCGTCTCCTGATTGTGGCAGGCAGTTTGGGCATGGGGGGCGCTGCCGCAATTGCAACAGAAGCGGCTCTGCGCAGTGGGGCTGGGCTGGTCTATGTCTATGTTCCCGCTTCGATTCAGGCCCAGGTGGCGATTCAGGTTCCCCAAGCGCTGGTCTTTCCACTGCCTGAACAAGACGGAAAAGTGTGCCTGGAGGCCCTGGCGCACCTCGCTGAACCGCTGCAAACAGCCAAGGCTGTCCTGCTCGGGCCAGGGCTGGGCCAAGGCGAAGCCACAACCGCTTTTGTCAGTGCCTTGCTCAAACAGATTTCTCAGCCACTTGTCTTGGATGCTGACGGTCTGAACCATTTTGCCCAGGCTCCCCAGCCCTTTCAAAGTCCAACGGTGATCACCCCCCATGCCGGCGAGTTGGCCCGTTTGCTCGGTCACGACATAACAGAAATTCAAAACAACCGTCTGCAGGCTCTGCACCAGGGGGCCAAGCAGTTTAACTGTACGCATATTCTCAAAGGGGCCCGCAGCCTCATTGGGACCCCTGACGGACGCTGCTGGGTGAATACCTCTGGCAATCCCGCTTTGGCGCGTGGTGGCAGCGGCGATGTACTGGCCGGTCTTTTGGCAGGCCTGCTGGCCCAGGATTATCCCCCAGAGGCAGCCGCGCTGTTGGGGGTCTATTGGCACGGTTTGGCTGCCGATCTGGCCGCTTCAGAACTTCCGGCTGCCAGCCTCTCGCTCAAAGAGTTATTGGGCTGTTTACCAGCTGCGCTGGCCCGCTTGCAGACAGGTGGATAGAAACGATACAGCAAGCCGCTTGTGAGTCTCACACCTTGCAAATCCTTAAAATGCAGTTAAAATGAATGGGGACTATCTGTACAGAGACATCCTTCTGAAGATTCTCCTGGGGGAGAGACGTCGGACACAGGCCGAGCAATGAAACAGGACAAGGAGTAAGACATGGCATCTCGGAAAGCAGCACTTTTGGGGGCATCCCTGGCATTTACACTGGCATTTGCCAGTTATACACCCACCGCCCAGGCCTTTATTCCCACCAACGAAATGAGCGATCTCAGCCCAGAACATTGGGCTTACCAGGCCATTCAGGCCCTGATGGAAAAATACCAAATTGTCGAGGGCTATCCCGACAAAACCTTTCGCGGCAACCGCACCCTGACCCGCTATGAATTTGCCGCGGCTCTTTACCGCGTGATGACCCGCATGGAGGAAATGATTGCTGCCGCTGGTGTGAACAAAGGCGGCCCCCCGATTGATATCGACCGCACCGACCTGGAAACCATTGCTGCCCTGCAAAAAGAATTCAGATCCGAACTCGACACCTTCCGGGGCCGTTTGAACAAACTCGAAGAGCGTGTCAATTTGCTCGATCAGGTTAAACTCGGTGGTGCCGTTGAAGTGCGTTACCGCGATCGCATGGCCGTGACCGATTCGACCCTGAGCTCCTCGCCAGTTTTTAACAGCAATCCCGACCGTGAACAGGTCAATTCCCCCGCCCGCAATTTTATTACCCGCCGTGACCGCTTCCCTTTCCGCGTGCGCACCTATCTCAACCTGGATGCCAATGTGATCGCAGGCCTGAGCTATTCGGGCCGTTTTATCGCAGATGAAGGCGGATTCCTCGGCACAGCGGCAGGCCAACAGGCGACCTTTATTGGTGGCCACTTTGGTGCTGAAGGATTTATGGGCTCCCCCGTCTATGTCGACAAATCTTTTGTCAACAAACAGTTTAACCTCGGTCAAACCAGTGATGCCCCCGTCATGAACGTCAAGTTCGGGCTGTATAATTTCAGCGAAACGATCAACCCTGGCACCCATTTCAAAAATCACTTCAGTGGTGAAAGCTGGCTCGGCCATGGCTATGGTTTGGTCGGTTGGGGTGGCGACGAATTGCCAACCGTGAATCAGGCCCAACAGAGTGGTGGCAATAGTGCTGCTTATAACAACAGCGTCTCCCGCTTCTGGGTCGGGGATATCAACGCCAGCCGCGTAGATCCCAATAGCAAACGCTATAACCAAGCCGCTTCACCCGCTGTCTCGGTGGATTTTAAATGGGGTCCGCTCGGTCTGTTCTTTGGTGCCAATAATGGCTCGTTTTATACCAGTCGCCAAATTGCCACCCAGGGCAACCTCTCAGGCATTGGCTCTGTCTCCCGTGGCAATATCTTTGGCACCTTGATCAATGCCGATGCCACCGTGGGCAACCTCGACCGCCTGAAACGGATTCGCTCCAACGTGCTCGATTTGCCTGCTGATCTGAATGATGGCTATGGCGTGGTCGGTGTTGAACTGGATTTGGGTCGCCCAATTGGCAACGATACCTTCCCCGTTCGCTTGGGTGTACATGGCATGGACTATTGGAACGACGCAGCTTTTGCGCTGAGCGGTACCCGCAAAGAGATCTCTGCGGTTGTGGACATTGGCACCAATGCCCTGGGCGCAACCGCCCAGATCAACTCGTCTTTTATCGGCTACGATATGGGCTCGTTGGGTGTCTTTGCCAATAACGTCGCAGGCAGTGGCGTCGACCTGGGTATCGGGGGCAAAGTGGCCCTGCGCAGCCTGAGCGATTTTGCAGCCAAGAGTTTTGCCGCAGCCAATGCCGGTGCTTATGTTTCCCTGCCTGATTTTGGCGGCAGCATTCCCAAGGTCTTGTTTGCCGTACGCCAATCTTTTGGCGATACCTTCGGCACAGAAAGTGGCTATCAGCTCATGAAGGATTCTGGCTTTACCGTCAGCGCTCCGTTTAAAAATATCATGGGCAGCCATCTTGATCTGGTGTTGGAGTACAACGCACTGATGGAAGGTGCCTTCTTCTCAGGCCGGTTTATGGCCCATGATTTGTCGGTCTATAGCCGTTACAGCTTCTAATTTTTCAAGATTTATACCCGCTGTGCCAGGAAAACCTGTGCACAGCTTTTTCTTGTGCTTTTTTGGCGCGCTGTGCTTGTTGCTCACGCCACGGGCAGAGGCCGAGGATCTGATCTTCTCCTCAGAACAGGCCCAAAGCGATTCCCAACTCAATCAGATCGATCTGCAGGGCCAGGTACAGTTGTTTCTCGGCAATTACCGCATCTTGGCCGAGCGCCTGCACTGGGACAAAGCAACCCAAACGCTCAAGGCCAGTGGCCAAATTGAATTGGCCAGCCCCGAGTGGGAGCTCTGGGCCGAGCACTTGCACATGGACCTGCGTGGCCAAACACTGAGAGCGGAACAGGGACGCTTGTCTTATCTGGGTCTGGACCTGACGTTTGAAAAAGCGGAATTGAACGCCTTTAATTGGCTATTCAGGGGAGTCAAGATCACCGTTCCTGGGATTCCTGGCGAGATTGAAGCCAAGCAGGTGCTGCTCTATCCAGAACTGCCGAGCGAGAATTTACAATTAACCCATGCCCGCTGGCGTCTTTTGCCCTTTTCTCTGCCCACGCTCAATCTGAGTCTGCCCTTGGGAGATCCTCCCCCTGAGTTGGCCAGTGAATTGCGCAGCCAGACAGGCTGGTTCTCGCCCAGCCTCAATCTACTTGCCGGTGGCTTGGCCCTGGGCAGCACCACCCGCCTCTACCAAGATGCCTCGCAGCGGCTCTATGCCCGGCTGGATTACCATCCTGTGCAGGGCGCCCTCGCAGGTCTGAGCCATGAATGGCGCCCCGAACGTTTAAAGGGCGTGCTCAACAGTGAGATTTTGGCCCAGAATTTACCCCAAAACGTTTCAGAGGGCAAAAACCCTCTGCCCCTGCGTGGCCATCTCGAATGGCAGGGGGGGCTCTTTGGCAAAAATCTGCTGCGCGCAGGCCTGTTTTTGCAGGAACCCTCCGGCTTTTTTGGCCGCCTGATGCTGCCGCCGCTCAAAAATAGCTTAGAGCCGTTGGCTTGGCACAGCGAGGCCCTGTTTTTAAGCGATTGGCTCTCTTTGCCTGGTTTGCGCCTGCGCAGCCTCTGGGGCGCACGGGTGACGGCTTCAAACTGGCATGGGGCGGGCAGCTTGCAGGCGGTGAGTCGGCCCTGGATTCCCCTGCCCGGTTTGGGTTTTCAGGCCAGTGGCGTGCTCAATGGCCTGATCGGTGAAAGTGGCCAAGCCCTCACGGGGGGGCTGCGCCTCTTGGCTGAATGGGAAGCCTCGCCCCACTGGATTCTGGGCGCCTATGGTGAACAATATCTGAGTGGCCTGCCTGTGGGCAGCTTTGCCCAGGAGAGTTGGCTTTTGCCCCGCAGCGGGCTCTACACAATCTGGAAAATCCTGCCTGAATTGGCGCTCGGTGGGCGAGTCGAATGGGTCTTACCTGCCCAGGGCCTCTCCGCCGCCGAGACCATGCTGAGCTGGCAGCAAGGTATTTGGGTCTTAAATCTACTTGTGCAGGGCATTCCACCGGGTTTGCAGGTGCAGGTGCAAACAGGGTTGTTTTAGGGGCTAGGTTGTTGGGGGCAGCGGCTTTTCTAACCCCTTTTTTTCCTAAAACCTAATAAGCATCACGGTCCAGCAATAATTGTAAATAGATCTCTTCGCCCTGGGCCTTGAGCCAGGTCTGGAGTTCTTTGGGAATGTCCTGCATGACCAAATCCACAGGATCTTGGCCATGTAAAAGGCCTGAGATCTGAAGGGCCTTGAGGGTGTTTCCCCAGAATTTGCGCCAAGTGGTGTCGGACCATTCTTTGAGAATGGGACTGGCTTCGCGTTTGGATTCAAAAAAATCTTCAAAGAGCTGTTTGGGCAAGTTTGGTTCACCATCAATCACCGCATCACGGATCGGCTCTTCAACCAATTCACGCAGCAGGCGATTTTTTTGCAAGAGAATATAGAGCAAGGTGAGCTGAGCTGTGGATTCATCTTCACTGGCTAAAAAAGTCAGTAATTTGGGCGGCACTTCTTCGAGGCGGTGGCGAATGGCGCGCAAATAACTTTGGGCCGTGGACGGACTCAGGGTTTGCATCACAGGATCCTGAAGGGCCGCTTGGTTAAAATCATCCCAGCCGCTGTTTTTGAGTATGCGGGCACAGGCCAGGGTCTCCTGGAGCAGATAGGGATGATTGGCCACATTGACTTCATAACTTCTGTTTAACACGGGTTTTTCTGTCTCACATTCCTGGGGTTATAGCGAATAAATATCCTGGTCTATCTTACCTCAAATCAAAGGCATTGGGATCATTCGCTGCACCCAGATAAGCGCGAAAGAGGGGTAAAGGCTTGGTGCAGTGCCTCGAGGAGGGCTATAATGCTCTGTGTTGTATATCAAGGAGATCCGCCCATGACCCCCCCTTTAATTGCCCTGCCTGCCCTCAACGCGCAAGAAACCGAAACCAAACACGTGCATATTGAAACTTTCGGTTGTCAGATGAATAAATCCGACTCCGAAAAAATGCTCGGTCTGCTGGCCCAAAAGGGCTATGCCTGGACCGATACCCCCGAACAGGCTGACTTAATTCTGATCAATTCCTGCAGCATTCGCGAAAATGCGGTCAACCGCCTGATTGGCCATCTGGGACGGTTTAAACCACTCAAGCGCAAAAACCCTGATCTGATCATTGGTGTCGGTGGCTGTGTGCCCCAGCACGAGAAAGAGGCCTTGCTCAAGCGGGTGCCCCACCTCGATTTGGTCTTTGGCACTCAGACCTATCATAAATTGCCTGAGTTGCTCGACGAGTTTCACCAGAACCAACGCCCGATTGTTTCAATTGTGCGCCAAGTCGATGAATACCCCGAAGAGATTCCGGTTATCCGCGAAGGCAAACACCACGCCTGGATTACCGTTCAACATGGCTGCTCGGCCTTTTGCACTTTTTGCATTGTGCCTTATACCCGTGGTCAGCAACAGAGTCGCAAACCCGAAGCCATTGCCGAAGAAATTCGCAAAGTGGCCGCCGAAGGCTATACCGAAATCACCCTGCTCGGTCAGAATATCAACACCTATGGCTGGGACCTCGAACCGGGTACGTCTTTGGGTCAACTTTTGCACCTGATCCACGATATCGATGGCATTCGCCGCATTCGCTTTTTGACCTCCCACCCGATCAATATGCGCGACGATCTGATCGACGCCATGGCCGAGTTGCCCAAGGTCTGTGAGTTTTTGCACCTGCCCCTGCAGGCCGGTGACAATGAATTGCTCAAGCGCATGCGCCGCAACCACACCGTGGAGTTTTATGCCGAACTGGTCGACAAAATCCGCGCCAAAATCCCGCATATTGTCTTGACCTCCGATTTTATTGTGGGCTTTCCCGGTGAGACCGAAGAGCAGTTCATGGGCACGGTGGAGTCTGTGCGGCGTTTTGCTTTCGACTCTGCCAATACGGCCTCGTATTCACCCCGGCCCAAAACCCCGGCAGCCCGCTTCGAAGAGCAGCTCAGCGAAGAAGAAAAGAGCCTCCGTTTGAACGTACTCAATCAGGTTGTGCGTGAAGTGGCTCTGCAACAAAACCGCCGCCACCTGGGTGAAATCCAGGAAGTGATGGTCGAGTCCCACGACGCCGAGCGCAACAATCTCAAAGGCCGCACCCGTGGCAATAAAATTGTGCATTTCGAGGGCATGCCCCGCTTGGTCGGCCAGCTGGTGGATGTCAAAATCTTCGATGTCACGCCCAATACCCTGCGGGGGCGGATGGTGGTATCCTGAATAGGTTCCAATAGCCGCGAACCCAGGCTAAAAACGATGCTTGAAACGCAATCCAGAAAGGTATTTTCCCATGCAAAAAATCAGACTCATCACTCTGGGGCTCACCCTGGGACTGGCCCTGACCCTCGGCGCCTGCTCAGAGCGCCAGAAAAATGATCGGGAAAACCCAGAAAATCTCAACCAAACAGAAAACAAAGGAGCGACCACCGTGTCTGCAGATATCAAACAAATTATCAACGGCGGCGACAAAGAAGCCAAAGAACTGACCGCCACTTTCGAAACAACCCAAGGAACCATGGTCATTCGCCTCTTTCACAAACAGGTCCCAAAAACCGTGGCCAATTTTGTCGGCCTGGCTGAAGGCTTAAAAGAGTACACCGACCCCAAAACAGGCAATAAAACCAAAGGTCATTTTTACGATGGCCTGATTTTCCACCGCGTGATTCCCCAATTTATGGTTCAGGGTGGCGACCCCCTGGGCACAGGCACCGGCGGCCCTGGTTATGAATTTGAAGATGAGTTCAGCCCCGAACTGAAACACAACAAACCCGGCATTCTCTCGATGGCCAATGCAGGCCCCAATACCAATGGCAGCCAGTTCTTTATCACCGAAGTGCCCACCCCCCACCTCGACAACCGCCACTCGGTCTTTGGCGAAGTGATCGAAGGCCTGGAGATCGTTAAAAAAATCACCAGCGTGAAACGCAATGCCATGGATAAACCCATGGAAGACGTCGTGCTGAAAAAAGTCACAATCAAACGGGTCTTTGAATAAACCCGTGTTGGGGGTCTGACCATGCCCGATTTTGTTCACGAGCAGCATTTTTGGCAGCAGAATCATCTCTGTGTCGCTGGTGTGGATGAAGCTGGGCGAGGCCCCTTGGCGGGGCCGGTTGTGGCCGCCGCTGTGATTTTTAAACCCCATTTTGACGCCTCTCGTCTGGCCGGGCTGAATGACTCCAAAAAACTCAGCGAAGCCAAGCGAGAGGCGTTGTTTCCCTTGATTCAAGCTGAGGCCCTCGACTACGGTTTGGGCATTGTCAACGCCCCTTTGATTGACCACCTGAATATCTTGCAGGCCACCTATCTTGCTATGTGGCGAGCCCTGAGCCAACTCAAAGCCGTAGATGCCTGTCTGATCGATGGCAATCGGGCCATTCCCTTTTGGGAGGGGCCGATGCAAACCCTGGTCAAAGGCGATCAGCGCTCGGTCTCAATTGCTGCCGCTTCGGTTTTGGCCAAAGTGACCCGCGACCAGATTATGCATGCCCTCGACCAGACTTGGCCGGGATACGACTTTGCCAAACACAAAGGTTATCCCACCGCAGTACATACCCGTCTGTTACAGGCCCAAGGCCCCTCTCCCCAACACCGCCTGAGCTTTTGCCAAAAATTTCTGGAGGCCAGCGCCTGATGAGTATGTCTTCTGGCCCCCCCAAACCGCCCTCCCAAGGTCCTCAAGGCCGCCCCCCTCAGGGACGACCACAAGGTCAACCCCCAGGTAAACCCCCAGCTAAACCAGGACAGCCCCAAGTTCCCCGTTCGGGCGGCCCGCGGCCAGGAAAACCCACCGGCCCCAGACCCACTGCAGGCCCGGCTCCGCAACGTCCGCCTTCAGGCGCCCCCCCCACTCCACGCAAAGCTGCCGCAGCCAAAGCCAGTTACCGCACAGGTCCCCTGCCCGCAGATATGCCGATCTTTGACCCCACTCAGCCCAGTTTTTGGCAGCAGATCAAATACCCGCTGCGCTGGCTGGCCATAGCCAGTGTTTTGGTTGTTTTAATTGTGTTGTTTAAACGCTTTGAATTGGGCAGTTATTTCAGCCAAGAACAGATCCAAACATGGCTGGAGCCGTTTGGCCAATGGGCCCCAGCCGCTTTTATCGGTCTCTTTGTGGTGGCCATGCTCTTGATGGTGATTCCCTATTGGCTGATGTGTGGGATGGGAGCACTGTTCTTTGGCGTGGCTTGGGGCACCCTTTGGAGCGTTTTGGGAGCCACCCTTGGGGCGATTGCTGTCTACAGTTTGTCCAAATTGCTGGGCCAAGCGATCATTCGCAAACAGGCGGGCAATCAGCGTTGGGAAAACCTCAACAAACGCCTCGAAAAAGACGGCTTTTATTACCTCTTGCTGGTGCGCACCCTGGCAATTCTGCCTTTTAATCTGCTCAATTTTGCCTGTGCCTTTACCGCCATCAAACTGCGCCACTTTGTCTTTGCCAATTTAATCGGTCTGATTCCCTCGGCTTTTATCTATGGCTATGGCACGCAATTATTGCGCGATCCGTCCATTTCCAAAACCCAATTGGCCTGGCTCGTTGGCATTGTGCTGCTGGTCGTGGTGCCCCCGATTATCTTTCGCCAGGCCCGTCGCTCTCGGCGCAAAGAGCAAAAATCCCGGATTGAAAAGGCCTTTCATTTTCCAGGAGAATAGCCCAGAGCGCCCACCTTAAAAATCCGGTCTGCGGGGATCACTGGCCCAGAGTAATTCGGGCCGACAAACCTTTGAATCGCGCTCCCCAAAGAGTTTTACAGCATATTTCTGTTTGATTGCCTCGTCGAGTAAGCCTTGCATCGCTGTCTCCTGAGAGAGAACAGCAATCTGCCTGCCCGATTCATGATCAAGCATGACCGTAAAGGTGGAATACCAAGAAAGTGGTCGACAGCTTTGTCTCTTGCCATTTTCTGCCTTTAGATTCAAAAGAATGTCTTCAGACTGGTCCACGTTTGCCCATTGATACGATGTCAATTGTCCGACAAAGGTCGGATGGGCATTTGATAATTGAGGTACCCCAAACTGAAGTTTGGCAGGCGGTTGGACCGGTTGGCGATTGGGGCGCTCGGTAAAACGGGTGTACAGGGGGAAGCGCTGCTGCGCAAACAGACCGGTCACTTTTTGCCAACGGGCATTTTGGGCCTTATAAAGCTGGGTAATCCAATAGCCTTGCTCATAACTCATGAAGATCAATTCAGCTCGGCCATCTCGATCGAGGTCGATCAGATCGGGAATGCCCTGGGCTTTGATTTCAAAATAACCTTCGGCGCTGAAAGGCATGGGCCGACCATCAACCTCAAAGAGCAAGCTGATCAAATGATGGGTCGGTGCCAGACCATTGCCATAGGTCTCATGGCTCAAAATCAGGTCGACTTGTCCATTGTGATCGAGATCCGCACGAAAGAGGGTATAGGGCCTGCTTTCCAATTGAACCGAATAGGGCAAACCAAAGCGATCTTTGCCGGTGAGGTGCAACGCTTCCGGTTGCTGGGAAAACAAGACTTGTCCGGCTCCAGCAGCAATGCTGCGTGGGGCAGAGTGAGGGGAAATCTGCCCCAGTGGTTGCAGCCCAAAAGGTGCTCCCAAGGCCGGTTTAGACAAAGGAAAATAGGCATCCATCCAGGCCTGCGCGGGTTCAGCGGCAAAGATACGGCCACAGAGCAGGGCCCCTGTGCAAACGAGGATTTTAATCGGGTGTAATCGTTTAAACAAAACAGATTAGGCTTTCTCTGGGGATTGAAACTGAATCGATGCTGAATTAATGCAATAGCGCAGCCCTGTGGGCTGGGGACCATCGTCAAAAACATGGCCCAAATGACCTTGGCACTTGGCACAGTGAACTTCGGTACGTGTCATGCCATAACTGGTATCACGTTCTTCTTCGATCGCCTCCGTTTGCAGCGCTTGATAAAAGCTGGGCCAGCCACAGCCGGCATCAAATTTGGTGTCAGAGACAAAGAGGGGCTCACCACAACCCGCACAGAGATAAGTGCCTGTTTCGCTGTGATTCCAATATTCCCCCGTAAAAGGACGCTCAGTGCCTTTTTCGCGCAACACCCGGTACTGCTCAGGACTGAGTTCTTTTTTCCAATCAGCATCCGATTTTTGAATTTTGGTCATATGGGAATTCCTTTGATTGCAGTCTTTTAAAACAACCCTATCACCTGTCCGGTTTCGGTGTCCACATCTATCCGACGATAAGCCGGATCCGAGGCCGTACCAGGCATCAATTTGATATCTCCCGCGACAGGGACCACAAAACCGGCCCCCTGATACACCCGCAATTCACGTATGGTTAATTCCCAATCGCGGGGGCGTCCTTTGAGGGCCGGGTTATCTGAGAGGCTGAGATGGGTTTTGGCCATACAGGTGCCATAAAGTGAGAGCAAAGGATCGGCTTCAATTTTTTTGAGTTGGGCCTGGGCTGTGGGCAAAAATTGCACCCCAGTGGCGCCGTAGACCTTTGTCGCAATGGCTTCAATTTTCTGGCTCAGGGGCAGCGTTTCGGGGTAGAGAAATTCAAACTGAGAGGCGTCTTCACAGGCTTCCAAAACCACTTGGGCCAGTTCTTCGGCCCCGGCTCCGCCCAATTCCCAGTGACGGGAGACAGCAAAACGTGCCCCCGCCGCTTCGACGGCCTGGCGTACCACTTCCACTTCTTCGGCTGAATCGCTGACAAAGTGATTGAGACAGACCACCGCAGGCACGCCACTCAGGCGCACCGTCTCCAAATGGGCGAGCAGGTTTGGCAGGCCTTTTTCGACCAGTTCAGGGGCCGATTGGGTATACGCGGAGTCCAGCGCTTTGCCTGGGGTCACAGCTGGCCCGCCCCCGTGCATTTTGAGCGCGCGCACAGTTGCGACAATCACAGCACAGGACGGGCGCAGCCCCGAAAAGCGGCATTTGAGATTCCAGAATTTTTCAAAGCCAATATCTGCCCCAAAACCACTTTCGGTGACATGGTAATCCGCCAGTTTGAGCCCGAGTCGATCGGCCAGAATCGACGACTGGCCCAGGGCGATATTGGCAAAAGGCCCAGCATGAACCAGCACCGGCTGGCCTTCGAGGGTTTGCATCAAATTGGGGTTGAGGGCTTTGACCAAAAGGGCGGTCATGGCTCCATCGACTTCGAGATCCGCAGTGGTCACAGGCTTGCCTGAGGTGTCATAGGCCAGAATCATACGTGCCACACGCTTGCGCAGATCGGCCAAATCCGAGGCCACACTCAAAATCGCCATCAATTCACTGGAGACAGCAATCTGAAAGCCGCTCTGGGTCAAGAATCCATCCATTTTGCCGCCGAGCCCCATGACAATTTCGCGCAAGGACTGGGCACAGAGATCGATTACCCAGCCCGTGGCCAGATTGCGGGGGTCGATATTCAGGCGCTTGAGCTGCTTGTCGGCCAGGGTCTGATCGCCATAATTAAACTCGTGCTGCATGCGTGAGGTCAACGCCACCATGCCGAGGTTGTGGGCCGTGATAATCGCATCAAAATCTCCGGTCAGGCCCAGGCTGAATTCGGTTAAGGGCACACATTGGGCATAGCCCCCACCCGCGGCCGAGCCTTTGATATTAAAAATGGGGCCCATCGAAGGCTGGCGAATCGCCCCAGTGACGCGTTTGCCCAAACGGCCCAAGCCCTGAATCAGGCCCACAGTGGTGGTGGACTTGCCCTCTCCCAAAGGAGTGGGGGTGATCGCTGTGACGTCGATATAATGGCCTTGGGGACGGTCTTTGAGCCTTTCGAGAATTTTGCGGTAGTCGAGTTTGGCCAAATAATGGCCATGGGGCAAAATCTCGTGGCGTTCGAGTTCGAGTGCCTCTCCCAATTCCCAGGCGGTTTTCATCTGCGGTTCGGCATCGCGGGCAATTTCCCAATCGGCTTTCATGGCGGGCTCCTTTTGCGGAAAGTTCTGCTGTATTGTGCCACAAAAAAAGGCCCCCACGCGGGGGCCAAGAACGATTAAAGCAAACCTAAAAGCCTTATTTGGCAGCTGCTTTGGCGCGGGCTGAGACCTCCAGGGCTGCGGTTAAAGCCATTTCCTGTAATTTTTCTGTGGTTTCAGCTTCGTAAAAAGCCTTGAGTTTGGGAATTACGCTGGTATCTGAGATCCCCACCATGCCATAGCCATTGTAGAGGCTGTACGAATAATTTTCATTGCCCCCCAAGGCTTCCAAAGCCCGCTCACGCAGATCGGCTTTGCTGCTGTTTAACTCTTTGAGGATGGCATTCAGGGCATTTTTATCGCCCATCTGTGCCAAGGCACTGTTGAGCGCCAATTTGTGCAATTGGGCATTTTCATCACTGCCTTTGCTGGCTGCCAGGGCCGCTGCCAGATCTTTTTTGACTTGGGCTCCCATTTTTCCATCTTTGAGCAAAACAGCAGAGGCGGAGATCAATTTGGTCATGTCCTCTTGGCCTTTGCCCAGGTATTTTTTGACCACTTCTTGCCAAGCCGGAGTATGGCCTGAGGCGGCCAGGGCCATCAAGACGGGAATGCGGTTGAGATATTGATTGTCGCCATATTTGGCCAAGACCTCTTTGAGGCCGTCTAAAGCAGCAGGATCCCCCATTACGGTCAAGGCCATCACTGCGCCTTTTTCTTGGGATTCGAGCATGCGCAAGATCTGGGGGGTGGCAGAGGTTTCTTTGACCAAGCCCAGATAATTCATGCAGCCAGTCAATACCTCGCCATCTTTTTCATCTTTAAAGGCCTTTTTACAGACCCCGACAGCGTCTTTGCTGCCCCAGAGCCCGAGCCAATAGGCGCCATAACGTTTGTGGTCAGAAAAACATTTGGTGTTTTCCATGGCTCCCGCAATCGTCTTGGCAGCCGATTTATCGCCAATCTGCCAGAGGGATTTGACCACCGCCGATTTCTGGCGGCAAACCAGATTGTGGCATTTGGCATCACTGTCGATCAAGGCGCTTAAGCTGGGTACCGCTTCTTTGCTCGCTGCCAAACCCAGGTATTCAATCCCCCAATCGATCAGCTTGAGCCCATACATCTTCACGCCCCCAATTTTGGGATTCAGGGCAAAATCCAGCCCAGAAGGGTTATCTGAAGAGGGAACGGTGGTTAAAAATTCCTGGGCAGAGGCCACCACTTCGGCATCTGATTTTTGCTCAAAGGCCAATTGAGAGACCAAATCCGGGCATTTAAACGGCTGTCCAATCGCTTCGCCACATTTGGCGATCAGCTGATTAACTTTCTGGGCTGGATTTAAAGAAATCGTATTCCAGTACGCATCACCGGGTGTCAGGTATTTGACAATCACCGGGTGTTTGTCTGAAGCTGCAGCGGTTCCAGACGTGGCCGGATTTGATTTGTTCTGCAATAAATTGTTCAAATCAAACTGGGCCTGGGCTGTTTGAGGGACCAAGGTACTGGCCAAAAGCAGGGCTGCCGCCAAGTAGGTGCTTTTGCGGGAAAAAAGATGGATCAGGTTCATAAGTCGTTCCTTTCATAATACAAATAGGCTCAAAATAAGCTACGCAGTCCCGCTTGATTTTTTCACGAAAAATTTTCGATATTTTAAAAATGACAATAAATAAACGTTTTAAATATAATTTTTAAAAAATAATTAATTTTAATTTTTTTATTTTAATTAATTTTTGTTTTTATTGATTAAGATCAATAATTTTTATATTTTTGTTTTTTTTGTTTTTCACATTCAATCTCTGATAGACTTTCAGCCCAAATTTAATCCCTCTGCAAGTGGTCAAGTGAGTCAAAAACCGCAACAAAGCAAGGAAAAATGGAAAAATCATTAAGTAAGAAAATTGACATTATGGCAAAAAAACAGTTACGCTAAAATAGCAAAGTTAAAAAAATAAATAAAAATAAATAAAAATTCATAAAACAAAAATAAAATTATGGATTTTTGGCTTTTATTTTTTTCAATATTTCAATTTAAGATTGGAATTTTGTATTTAACTACCCATTCCCAAATGGAATTCAAAAGCCCCTTTTGCTCCCCATTTCGCAAGGCCAGAAAGCGGAAATAAATACACCCGCTTCTTATTGATGCATTTTTGCTGCTGCCATTCATTCAAAACCGCGAAAACCCTTTTCCCCTTTGACTAAATCAAGGTCAGCGAAACACATCAACTCCTCTCTGGAGACTTGTTTCCATTCATCAAGAAAGAGAGACTCAGATGAGAATATTCAACCGGATCTGGTTGATGGTATCCGTGGCTGTATTTATGGCCGGATGTCAACCAGAAGTTAAACCAGGAGCTGTTGGCCCCCCCAGGGCCAGTGCCTCCAACCCCCCCATTGTTGACGTTGCTCGACCGACAGTCAGTGCCACACAACCTGTCAACGCGAGCCAAGGTGTGGCTTTTAATAGCAAAATAACTGCCACCTTTAGCGAGGCCATGGATCCCAGCAGCCTCAATGCAAATACCTTCACCCTGACCGAAAGAAACTCAGCACCGATTGAAGGTGTCGTGAGCTATACCGGCATCGTTGCCACCTTTACTCCCAAGCGCCCAATGTTTGCCAATACCCTTTATACCGCAACCATCAAAACCGGTGCTCGGAACCGTTCAGGTCAGGCCTTGGCAGAAAACAGAAGCTGGACCTTCACCACCGGTGCCAGCCCTGATACGACCAATCCCGCTGTAAATTTTACAGTCCCAGCCAATGACGAAATGGGTGTGCCGATCAATGGCAAAATCGCCCTGACCTTCAGCGAAGCAATGGACCCAAACACCCTTAATAACAATACCTTTACCCTCACAGGCCCGGGCTCAAACCCGGTTGCTGGAGTGGTCAGCTATGCGGGCAACGGCACGCTTGCGACCTTTACCCCTTCTGCCAAGCTGAGTGCCAATACGCGTTACACGGCTCAGGTCAGTACCGGGGCTGAAGATCTCTCTGGCAATCGACTGCCCACAAACACCGTCTGGGCGTTTACCACCGGCCTGACCCTCGATACAACCTCACCCACTGAGGTCTACTCAAATCCAGCCAATGGCGCCAACAGTGTCGCAGTCAACGGCCAATTGCATGTGACCTTCAGTGAGTTTATGGACCCACTGACCCTGACATCGGCCACGTTTAAACTGGTTTCTTTGCCAGGTTTTAAACCTGTTTCAGGCACAGTGACCTACACGGGCAAAATTGCCACCTTTACTCCCTCTGTCAATCTGACCGCCAATACGCTGTTTACAGCGACCATTACCACCCAAGCCACAGACCTGGCAGGTAATGGTTTGGCCATCGATAAAGTTTGGAGCTTTACCACGGGCTCTTCCGATGGTTCAGGTGGTTCATCTAGCGGCAGCGGCA
>JBPXJQ010000005.1:0-72463 GCA_051715345.1 Candidatus Blackallbacteria bacterium | reverse complement strand
GTCGTTATAGGTTTGAATCGTCAGACTTTCATCGGGATTGAGATTAAACACCTTCATCCAGAATGGGCCTGTACCCACAGGCGAAAATTTGCTATTGGTAATCATACGTTCATTATAAACGACTCCTTGCCGCAGATCTTCTGAACCATCAGGCAAAACCTTGTTTTGAAGCCCTGGAGAGCCTTGAATGTCTTTGTAAACCGCTCCACCCCCACCTTGAAGTTCAAAGCCATAGGTATAGCCGCCCCCATTATTGACAAGCTCAAAACGAAATTCATTGCGCTGATCCTTGTGCAGTGGAAAATCTCCATATTGTCCCAAATTGGCCCACTTATCTTCTCCAGCATGAGCCGAGAGAATAAGTTGATCATTGAGGTAAACACGCCCTTCATCATTGCCTTCAATATTAAAGACACGCACACTTTGATACTCACCGGGATTGCCACTGGGCGGAGCGGTGGGCTCAGGTGTTGGTGGAATGGCTTGAGAGACTTTTTCAACAGCCTGTTCCAGCGTGAGTGTTTGGCCTGAAGCCTTGAGCACGACATCGTGTACACCCGCAGGCAGATTGTCGGGAATACCAATCACGGCTAAATCATTGAGAATGCTGGTGATGGGCACCAAAACGGGGCCAATCTTGACTTCGAGATCGCGAATGGGTTGGGTGAAACGAATGCCTGCATATTCATTGGCATCAACCTGAATGCGGAATCCTGGGCGCATCCAGCGGTTGCCCACTTGATCGTAGAGATAATGATTTTGTGGCAATTCCGCGGCAGACGGCACTTCAGATTTGATTTGGAAACCGCCTCCTGTTCCTCCTCCTGTTGAATTGCTTTCTTTTATCGACAAAACCTCGATATTTTTTTCGGGTTCATCAGAGGGCTGATAACTCCAACCGGTCACTTCTACATTTTTGTTTTCAAAATCAGAGAAGGGTGCGGATTGCCCCCCCAGATTAAGCCCATAGGTATTCCAGAAAGCAGTGTAACTTTCTTGGTGCAAGAGCAACGAAGCCTGCTGAAAAATAGTCTGATCAATACTGGGAGTTGAATCACCGTCAAAAGTGGCCTGTTCCAGATACATCGAGAGATCATAATTGCCTGCTGAAGTTTCCAGATAAGGCCGACCATTGCTGTGTTTGCGCAAAGTGCCTGTTCCTATTTCGAGCAAACGCCCTTGATGCAATACCGGATTTCCTGCAATGGTGGATTCCAAATCCAACACATTTAAACTCAAACTTTGAGGTTGCAGTCGAAGGCCTTTGCGATTGGTGCCATTTATAACAAAATCTTTGAGCAAAGAGTCAGAGATCTGAATGGTTTTGTAGCGCAGCCAATTGCCTGTTTTTAAATCTTGAATACTTAAATCTGGCTTGAGCGATTTAAGCAAGGCCAATGCTCCCGCTGTAAAAGGCGTGGCGGCACTGGTTCCTCCCCACTCTGGTCTAACACCATATTCAAGACCCTGTGAGTTATTTTTATATGTGCCAAGGGCAAACATTCTGTCTCCAGGAGCCCAGACTTTGACAACATGATTGCCGTAAGTATTTTCATACTGTTGAATATCTGAGTTGGGAGAATTGCTGTTTCCCATGAACCAAGAGGATGCGTATTGTCCATCTATATCTATAGAAGAAAATAAAAATCTTTCAACATCAACGACAGATCCATATAAAGCACGTTTAAAAGAGGCTGAATTTTGCATCAAAGCCCCTGCTATCACTATATTTTTGAGTTTACCTGCAGGGAGTGTCGTTCGCACATGGTTGCCCGCATTTCCAGCATTAAAGACGGAGATCAGGCGATTCGAAGAGGTGCTGTTATTTCTGGGCTGGGAAGCCAAATCGATTTGGTATTGCAAAGCCCCCAACCAACCAAAGGGCATGTCTGTTGTAAATTGTTGAACATTTTGCAGCCAATGCTCTGGCCCATTACCCACCATAGAATGCGTAATACTGACAATATCTGCCCTTAAACGCCCTGCTGCTTCGACTGCCAAACGCAATTCCCAGCCTGTGATAATTTCAAAGGCATTAGAATTAGCTTGACTTGGCACCGTTCCGGTAAAAGGGCTCCCTATTTTAATCGGAATAATTTTTGCATGGGGTGCCACACCCACAATTCCCTTGCGGTTATTGATACGAGAAGCAATGGTTGAGGCCTGACTGGTGCCGTGATCAGTTTTGCCTTTTCCTACAAAAAAATCTGGTTCCAAATAATGACTACTTGGATTGGGGGTCTGAGAATAAGCGATTTTATAACCTGCTTGAGACTGATTCTCGGGAAACACTTGAGAAACAACATTAAAATGCACCTTTGCTGCCCGTGTATACAAAACCTGGCTATCCAAATCCCCTTGGGCCGACATAGCTTGGTTCAAATTTTGAAAATCGGAATCTACAACCGCCACGCGCACAGGCTTGTTGGTTTGGCGATCATAACCCAAGGTATAGTCCCAGGCTTTGAGCACCCCGGTCTGGGTCAGCCACCAGCTGTCTTCAGCGTTAGCCGATTGACCATTCGGGCCAGAGGTAAATCCTTCTGAGCTAGATGCCACATTGCTGTTGAGAATGGGGTTAATATCCATGCTCTGCAATTGATTGCCCTGTCGCACCTCCAACAAAAGCTCCACCATCAGAGCAAACATCTGGGCCCCTTCAAGGCTGTCAAACGCCAAATCTTGAATGGCCAGAGAGCCGTCTACAAGTTGGTTAAGTTGCTGGATATGGGCAGGCAAAGCATTCAGATTGGCCTGACTCAAATCTAATTTGACCAAAAACTCATCGGCACTGACTTCCCCTGTCACGTAGCCCTTGTATTTTTGCAAAAGGGCATTGAGATTGGCTTGAACAGGTGCCTTTATTTTTAATTGAAATTCACCCCCACTGTAAGTGGCGGGCACACCACCATTTAAAGCAAAAGTAGGCAAAGAACGGCCATCTGCGCTTTTGGGTATTTGGGAATAGGGAACCAAACCGCCCAAACTGGTGGGATCATTGGGGTCAAAAATATTGGTGTCATTCCTGCGCACATGGGTGGCCTGGGTTTCTCCCGGTTTACGCAAAGCCCCCCGACGGCGCAAAACAGTGTCTGCTTGGCCCCCTTCTACGAGGGTAATCCTCACCGCGCTGCCTTGTTTTCCTTTTAAATGTACCCGAAGTGAGTTCTGGGCATTTAAGAGCAAACTCTCCTGCTGAAACTCCTGGGATTGTCCTTTAAAATCCCCTTCCTTGACCCAATTTGTGCCATTGATATTCACGACAACCTGGGCATCTGAACGGGGATCTCCCAATTTTTGTACATGTAAGGTATAGCGTTTTTGGGTATCGCTAACCCGAATTTCACGCAGCACTTCAAGCTCTTGACGCCCCTTGGTAAAGGTTTCACTAAAAACCACAGGCCCATTGGGAAGTGCTTGAATCGAAAAAGCCTGTTCTGAGGGCGGCTCAAAAACCTGCGTTTTGTGGGGCACTGTTTTTTTAAAGCCGTAACTGGCCAAAGACGGGCTCAGCAAAGCGTTATCAAAACGCATTGACACAGGGCCTGTATAAGCTGGGCGCTTTTGAACAGGACTCTGCTCTGTAAAGGACTGATTTTTAGTGGCACTGGTATTCAAGGGGCCCGGAGCACAAGCCGTCAGTGCCAGCATCAATACAAAACCAATTGAAGAAAATGTCTGTGATTTGAATATATTTTGAATCATCGTCAAAAACTCCTTAAAACGCTTTAAACGCCACACCAAAAGGAGTGACATAAACAAGATTATGGTGGGGATTTAAGTCAAAGCTATTGGGATCGGGGATATGTACAACCGTCTCTGCTGAGCCATCTGCCATCACCTCAGTCTGATACCCAAAGCCAAACTCCCCATCAATGGTGGCATAGCTAAACTTGGGAAAAACCAGAAACCCCCGCCCCGTGAGTTTGATATGCAATGGCTTCCCACGTTCACGTAAAACCTCTACACTCTCTATTCTGGGTTGCAAAGCACTGACCTCCACGGGAGCGGGTTCCCCGACGTTCAGCAAAGCATCGGTATACCAGCGATCAAGCTCTATACTCAACCGGTGATTGCCCTTTAAATAAAGATCTGGCAAAAGCTGGGTATTCAACCGAACTTTAATTTCAGTCTTCGTAACGCTTTCGACCTGTAATAAAATGCTGTCATCCAACAAAACCCTGGCCTGTGGCTCTTTACCAATAAAGCTTTGCTGAACCAGTGGCGTTTCAAACTGAAACAGAAAATCTTTGAGCTTGAAGGCCTTTTCATTGCGTTTTTCAAACTGGCCCTTGATCGTTAAACCAATTTCAGTCCCTGCATAGTCAGGGCGCAAACCAATAAGGGCACTTGGCCCCATGATACTTTCACCTGTTGCTGTCAACACAATATCCGTAATTAAGAGTTCGGGCGTTCGTTCACACCGAGAACGGGGTTTAAAGTCCTTCCAATCCCGATCTGACAGTTTGGGAGGCTTTCTGTTTTCATTGTGGCCTTTATCTTTATCATTTTTCGAGCCCTCCTTGGCGGACAGTACTAAAAAATCTTGCAGCGTACTTACACTTGGGCTCAATGATTGAGAGACAGGAAGTGACGGGGCGTGACACGCATTTAAACTGAGTAATACAGTAAAAGCCAGGGCAAGAGGCAAAAACTTCATATGTCCTCCGTGGAGAAAATCTTATTGTGAAAAGTGATAAAACGAAGTCTGCCCAAAAAAGAGACAATTATGACCCATTCTATGGATTCGGTTATAACAAATATACAAAAGCCTGTATATCACCCTTAGGGTTAGACGAAAATGCAATCGCTCAATCAAGGCTCCTTTTTCATTAAATTTCGATTATCTTCCTCAGCTTTTGCACCAAAAGGGTTTACCGCCTAAATTGGCAATTATTTTGGAGGACTGACGGGTTGACTTTATGCAAAATCATGCTTTAATTTAATCGAAACTTATAACGCTAGGACTTGATTTTTGATGCAGCAGATCATCACGGTCATGCTTGTGGATGACGATCCAAATACCTTGGATTTTTTAGAAGCGTGGCTCACCGACAATTGCGATTTGCCCTACCGCTTTCAAATTTTAGGAAAAGCCCGATCAGCAAACGAAGCAATTAAACAGCTGAAAAATGTTCAGCCGGATCTCATGATCCTGGATTTGAATATGCCAGAGACCTCAGGGATGATCGTCGCTCGTTTTGCGAAAACGCTCTCTCCAACTCCCCGGATTCTTTTGTATAGCGGATATGATGATTTGTTAGAGTGGCAAGATACCGCTCATGAACATATCCGAGGCTATGTGATTAAAAACAGCCCCATTGAAAAACTTGAAATGGCCGTTGAAAAAATCTTAGCAGGGGATATCTTTTGGGACCCGCTTGTCTATTACCACATGCATCAAAAATCCCGAGTGGCACGCAAACCGCTGGTGTGGAAAGAAGAACTGACCGAAAGAGAGCAAGAAATTTTCATTTTGTTTTGCAATGGCCATAAACAAACGCAAATGGCCAAAGAACTCGATTTGAGTATCAACACGATCAAAACCCACCTCAGAAATATCTGTCAAAAAGCAAATTGTGCGGATCTCGAGCAACTGAGGCAGATTCTTTTTTAAGCTCGCCCCCAACACCGTAACCCCAGAACCCGCAACCGCCATCATCCCCCTCCGTCCCTGCTGCTATAATACAAAGAACTCTTTTTCTGGCAGGGGCTTTCATGCGCATTGCTTTTCTCTCCCGCATCTCTCGGGCCTTTAATGGCGATACGGTTGTGCGAGAACCACTCGGGGGCACCCAAAGTGCCCTGGTCTATTTGGCCCGCGAATTGCAGGCCCTCGGCCACGAGGTACACGTCTTTTGCAATTGCAAAGAGCAGGCAGGGGTCTTTGCGGGAGTCACTTACCACAACCTGCCTGAGCTGGCGCGTTTTGCCCGCCAGAACCCGCTTGATTTTTTTATTTCCTGTGCCGACGAAAGCGCGCTTAAACTGGGCATTCCGAGCAAATATTCACTCTGGTGGTCGCACAACGACTATTGTTTTCTCTGGGATGAAATGCCCGATTTACGCGCCAAAACGTCTGAGATTCTGGCCACCAAAGCAGATAAACTGGTGGCGGTCAGCCGCTGGCATGCACAAAAACTGTCAGACGTGTTGAATATCCCGCTGGAGCACTTTTTTATCACGGGCAATGCCGTCAACGCCGCCTATTTTGAACCGGCTCCCCAACCGGCAACCCCGCCGCGCCTGCTCTATACCAGCGTGCCCGATCGCGGACTGGACCTGCTGCTGGAGCTGTTTCCTGCAATCCAGGCCCAGGTGCCCGAGGTGGAATTGCACCTCTATTCCAGTTTTACGGTTTGGGGCAAAAGTGCGGAGTTTAACGCCGCCCAAGCCGGCCCGCTCTATGAAAAAGCGCGGGCCCTGCCGGGGGTGTTTTTACACGATCCGCTGCCCCACCCCCAATTGGCTCAGGCCCTGCTCCAGGGCAGCCTGATGACCTATCCCAATCATGCCGCCGAGCCGATGGATTTAACGGGTTTTTGGGCCGAGACCTCGTGTATTGCCGCAATCGAAGCCCAGGCCGCAGGTTTGCCCGTGATCACCAGCGCACGGGGCGCTCTGCCCGAAACCGTTTTGCAAGGCCAAACCGGCATTTTGATTGAGGGAGAGCCCTTCAGTGCCGCTTATGGCGAGGCCTTTGTCGGCGCGGTGGTGGAGCTGCTCAAAGACAGTGGCAAACGCCAGGCCCTGGGCCAAGCGGCCCGTGAACGCATCTTGACTGAATACACCTGGCAGCAGCGGGCCTTGGAGTGGCACCAATTCTTGACGGCGTTCAGCAGCAGCCGCATGGCCGAATCGCCGCTGAAAACGCCATTTGTGACCCCTGAAATTTCGGTAATTATTCCCACGTATAACCGCGCCCGCAACCTCAAAAACTGCCTGGAATCCTTGACTTGGCAGAGTTTCAAGGCCTTTGAGGTGATTGTCTGCGACGATGGCTCATCCGACAATACCCGCGAAGTGGCTGAAAGTTATAAAGACCGGCTGAATCTGAGCTATCGCTGGCAAGCAGATTTGGGCTTTCGCGCCGCAGAGGCCCGCAATTTGGGCATGCGCCGGGCCCGTGGCAAGTTGGTGGTGTTTTTGGACAGCGACTTGGTCGTGCCCGATAGCTTTTTGGCGGCCCATTGGCAGGCCCACCAGCAGCACAAAAATGTCGCGATCAACAGCTATGTGATGCGCATGTTGGAACCCCTTGATGATGATTTGGGTCTGCCCCCGCAGGAGTTTATTCCCAAACACCGCGACAATCTCAAACCCGACAACCGCGACCGCTACAGCTTGTTTGAGCGCCAGGAACCCGTCGAAGAGACCTATTACCTCGACAGCAACGCCCTTTCGATCTGGCGCGAAGACCTGGAAAAAGTCGGCAATTTTGATGAGGGCTTTGTTGGCTGGGGCCACGAAGACACCGAATTGGGCTACCGCATTGCCCAATATGGCATGAAAATGCTGTTTATTAAAGCGGGCACAGAGGCCTATCACCAGCACCATGCCTTCTCCGAGGCCAAAGAAGAAGAGCGGGCAGTCAATTGGAAGCGCCTGACCCAAAAACACGGCATCACCAAATGGTACCACCCGCTCTGGGAATTGCCCATTGAAGGTGCCGTGCAAATTGTCTTGAGCGGAGACGGCCCGCCGATGCCCCTGAGCATTCCGGTCTGGAGCGACGCGGGCTGGATTCTCAAACCGGGCCAGAATGTGCCCTTGGCGGGCCTGCACTATTTACTCAGGGTCGAAAATGGCATTTTAAAGGCGATTGAACCTTTTTGGTCGCAGGCATGACCCAAACAGAACCCGAAACACAACCCGAAACACAACCCGAAACAGAGCCCCAAAAAAAAGCCTCTCTGCTGCGCCAGGCCTTAAACAGCCTGGCCAACAATGTTTTGAATCATCCCCGGCGCTGGCTCTGGGGCTGGATCTTGGTTCTGTTGATCGCTCTGCCTGGTTTTTTGCAGGTCAAACAATTTCTGGTGGGCGGCAATGGCGGCGTCACCCAATCTCAGGCCCTGCACACCAAAGACCTCATTGAGCAGCGCTTTGACTTTCCGTTTATTAACAGCTATTTAATTGTGGTCGAAAACAAAAATTTCAAACTCGAAGACCCGCGCTTTGAAAGGGCTGTCCAGCGCTTGCAGGCCGTGGTCAACACCTTTGAAGACACCCAGGGGATTGAGAGTTGGTACCGCAGCCGTGATCCGCTGATGCGCAACCAAGCGGGCCACCGCACCTTTTTGTTGGTGGGCCAAGAGCCCGAAGCCAGCCAAAAACTCGAATTGCGCACAGGTGAGATGCGCGCAGCTTTAAGCCCATTGGTGACCGAATTAAAACAGGCAGGCTTTGAGATTTTTCTCACGGGCATGAATGCCGTGATTTATGATATCAACCTGATCACCACGGCCAGCACCGAAGCGGCTGAAAAACAGGTCTTTGGCCTGACCCTCTTGATTCTCTTGCTGGCCTTTGGCTCGTTTACTGGGGCACTGCTGCCCCTGCTGATGGCCATTGTATCGATGTTGATCAGCCTCTCGATTGTGGCGGTAATAGCCCGTTTTACGATGGTTTCGACCTATGCCCAGAGTATTTCGTCGATGATTGGCCTGGCTGTGGGCATCGACTACGCGCTGCTGCTGGTCTGGCGTCTGCGCCAAGAGCGCGAAAAAGGGCAAGAACTCAAACTGGCCCTGCACCAAACCATTCTGACGGCAGGCAAATCTGTGATTTTTGCCGGGGGCACCTTTTTGATTGGCCTGGCAGGGCTGTTTTTCAGCGGGATTACGGCCCTTTTTTCGATTGGTCTGGGGGGTATCTTGGTGGTGATGGTGAGTGTCGCCGCTTCGCTCACCCTCTTGCCCGCCCTGCTGCTGGTACTCGGGCCCTGGCTGGATTTTCCCAAAACCCTGGCCACGCGCCTGCAAAACTTGCGGCCATCCAGGCTCTGGAAGCCCCTCGCTTACCATGTCATGCGCCACCCTTGGGTCTATGGCACAGGTGCATTGGCCATTGTGCTGGCCCTGAGCAGCCCGGCGCTCAAATTGCAAATCCGCCAATTTGACATGCCCAATTTACCTGCCCGCTTGGAGTCCAAACAGGGCTTTGATCGCCTGACGCAAATGGAGGTCTCGGGCATGATGATCCCGCTGTTTTTGGTCTTTGAAAGCGATCAAGCCAGCATTCTCAATTCCGAAGATTTACACGAATTGCGGCGGGTTCACGCCCAACTCCAGGCCAACCCACTGATTGAACGGGTCACCAGTTTGGCTTCGCCTTTGCAAGAACACCCGGATCTGGCCGGTCAATTCCCGCTGATGCGCCTGATCGCCCCAGATCTCTTTCAAATGCTGCTCAGCCGCGATCAGCAATTGACCCTGATGCAGGTCGTACCCAAACGCCTGTTTGACTTTGACGAAATGGTCAATCTCTGTGCCGAGCTGCGCAAAACCCTGGCCCCTCAACTCAAGAGACAGGGGCTGACCCTGCATATTGGCGGGCCTGCCGCACTCACCCTGGACTATAACGAGGCGACCTTCAGCCACAGCCCGCAGATCTTGCTCGGGGTGGTGGTTTTGACCTGGATTGTCTTGCTAATTTCGCTGAGATCTTGGTTTATTGCGCTCAAAGCAATTCTGCTCAATCTCTGCTCGGTGGCTGTGAGTTATGGCGTGATCACCCTGATCTTTCAAGAAGGACTCATTCCCGCAATTGCGCCCCAGGCGATCATGGCCTATGTGCCACTTTTGCTCTTTTGCCTGATCTTCGGCCTCTCGATTGACTACGAGGTCTTTCTGATGACCCGCATCCGCGAGGCCTACGAAAGCGGTGAGAGCAATGAAGAGGCCACGGCCACGGGCATTCGCGCCACAGGTGACGTGATCACCTATGCCGCTTTGATCATGGGCCTGGTCTTTGGGGCCTTTACCCAGGTCGAGATCAGCATTATCAAACAGCTGGGCTTTGGCTTGGCCACCGCCATTTTGATCGATGCCACCCTGATTCGCATGGTACTGGTGCCCGCTTTTATGAAAATCGGCGGGCGTTGGAACTGGCGCTGAGCCAGTATTAAAGCCTCATAACACATTGCCCACTGCCGCAAGAGACAAAAAATTGAGCCACATTTCTGGAGGCTTGATTTTTTAAATGTATAATTTACACTTGGTTTACAATCCAATAAAAATATTGTATGGTATTGCTATCAAATAAACCAGCCAATGAAAATGATGGGGGTCTTTATTCAAAAATGAGAAATTCCAAACTATATGCGGGTTTGCTGTGCTTGAGCTTGATTTTGGCTAACGGTTGTACCGGGTCAAAAGTGACTGATTCTGACTTCTTTATTCCAAAACCCAACAAGACCCCTGAACCAACGCCAATTATGACACCACGTCCTCAGACTTCAGCGTCTCCCCAAGCTTCAGCCAACCCAGGAAGCAGCCCATCTGCATCTCCCTCAGCCACCCCTTCTGCCAATTCGACAGAAAGTGGGCAAAAAGAAATCCGTGTGGCAGCAGAATTACAGACCAAACTCTCTCAAGCATTGGAATTAAAGAGCGAGCCGCTGGCCTTGAGTGCAGAGGTCTTGTCTGCTGACGGAAAGGTCTTAGAACAAGCCGTCTGGACAGTCAGTGACAGCAGTATTGCTGAAATCAAAGAAGGAAAACTCTCTCCCCTCAAAGACGGTCAAATCACCCTCAAAGCATCCTCGAGCAAAGATCCTGATCTCTGGCGCATTTTCTTTATTCGCGTCGGAATCCCAGAAGTCCCCCTGACAGAGGCGACCCCTGCCAGTGGCTCCTATTCAAGTGCTCAGTATGAATCTCTGATCACGAAAATGGGAGAGATATCCAGCTATGGAAAGTATCTGTTTGTACCCGACCAAACCAAGAATCAAATCAATATACTGGATACCTCCACAGGTAAAATCACGAAAAAAATTGGGGTTTCACCCGACCCCCAGGCCACAGAAATCAATCCAAATGGCACCCGCCTTTACGTCGGCAGTAAAACCAGCAACAATGTGGATGTGATTGATCTCAATAGCATGGAAAAGGTAGAAACCATTTCTGTGGCATCCCCCGTTTTTGATCTTGAAGTGGATAACTCCCAATTGTATGTTTCTTATGAAGGTAACAATGAAGCCCAAGAGATCTACAATCTCACAAGTAAAACAAAAACAGCCTCTTTGCCAACCACAACAAAAGGCAAAGCTTATCTGCAGTTAAGCTCAGATAATTTCTTATATGTCGGCAACACAGCCTACTCGGTTGTCTTGTATAAAGTGGCTTTGGGGGCAACGCCAACCGTCGCATTGACGAGTGAAACAAATAAACTGGGTTACACATTAAAAGATATGGCAATCAGTCCCGATGGATCTCGTTTATATTTGATGTCAAATATATCCAACACCTATGTTCAGGTCGTGGATACTTCAGATTTTAAAGCCAAAGGCAGCCTGGAAAGTGGCGGTTATTACCCTTACCACATTGATATCAGCCCCGATGGCAAATATGTGGCCGTTACAGGTTATATTTATCTCTTTGTCTATGAAACGGCAACCCAAAAAGAGGTACATAAGCAACGTTTTGGCCGCATTGCCAATCAAACTGTGTTTGCAGCAGAGGGCAAATCGGTTGCAGGAACCTTTGATCGCTCAAATTTAGGCGAGCAATTGCTCAAATTTACCGATGTCAGTGGCTTTTCAAATCCCTGATTGTTGCGTCTAAGCCGGTGAGCCCTGATTCTTCTGCATTTTGGCCCAGCTGTCGACCAGCCCAATCGTGCGGTTAAAGACCGGCTTGCCGGGCTCTGAATCGGCGTCCATGCAAAAATAGCCATTGCGCAAGAACTGAAACAGATCTCCCGGTTGGCCCTCCATCAAAGCGGGTTCAACCCAAGCCTGAATAGTTTTCAGTGAATTCGGGTTGAGCTGCTCAGCAAAGTCTTTTTCGGAATCGGGGTTTTCAGGGAAGAGCGGCTCATAAAGACGCACTTCGGCGGGCTGGGCATGGGCTGCTGAGACCCAGTGCAGAGTGCCTCTGACCTTGCGGCCATCATCGGTCCAGCCACCTCGGCTGAGTGGGTCATAACTGCAGCGCAATTCGACAATCTCGCCGTTTTCGTCTTTGACCACTTCCTGGCATGTCACGTAATAGGTGTGTTTAAGGCGCACCTCTTGACCGGGAGCCAAGCGAAAAAACTTCTTGGGGGGGACTTCCATAAAGTCCGAACGCTCAATATACAGCTCACGCCCAAATAACACGGGGCGGGTTCCGGCTTCGGGGTCTTCGGGATTGTTGTCGGCCTCAAAGGTCTCAAATTGACCTTCGGGATAATTGGTGATCACCACTTTGATCGGATCGAGCACGGCCATGCGGCGTTGCGCCGTCTGGTTGAGCTGATCGCGCACGCAGGACTCCAGAAAAGCCAATTCGACAATGCTGTTGCTCTTGGCCACGCCGACTTTTTCGCAAAGGGTGCGCAGGGCAGCAGCGGGATAGCCCCGGCGGCGCATCCCGCGCAGGGTGGGCATACGCGGATCGTCCCAACCACTGACATGGCCCTCGTTGACCAGGCGCAGAAAATAGCGCTTGCTCATGATCGTCTGGGTCAGATTCAAACGGGCAAATTCAATCTGCTGGGGGTGGCAGGGCACATCTAAATTGTCCAAAAACCAGTCATAGAGCGGGCGGTGATCTTCAAACTCAAGGGTGCAGATCGAGTGGGTAATACCTTCAATGGCATCGGAGAGGCCGTGGGCATAGTCATACATGGGGTAGATATTCCAGGTATCTCCCGTGCGGTGGTGGTGGGCTTTTTTAATGCGGTAAATGGCCGGGTCACGCAGATTCATATTCGGCGAGGCCATGTCGATTTTGGCGCGCAAAATCCGGCTGCCTTCATCAAACTCGCCGTTTTTCATGCGCTCAAAGAGGTCCAGATTTTCTGCGATCGGGCGCTCGCGAAAGGGACTGTTTTTGCCTGGCTGCTTGAGATTGCCCCGGTATTCGCGGATTTGCTCAGGGGTCAGATCGTCCACATAGGCTTTGCCCTGTTTGATCAGAGAGAGAGCATAATCGTAGAGCTGCTGAAAATAATCAGAGGCAAAATACAGGTGATCGCCCCAATCAAAACCCAACCAGCGAATGTCTTCCTGGATCGACTCGACGTATTCCACTTCTTCTTTGGCTGGATTGGTATCGTCAAAACGCAGATGACAACGCCCACCGTATTTAACGGCCGTGCCAAAATTCAAGCAAATCGACTTGGCATGGCCAATATGCAAATAGCCGTTGGGCTCAGGTGGAAAGCGGGTGATCACAGTGGTGTGTTTGCCACTGGCCAAATCGCCGTTGATAATTTCGTGAATAAAATGGGTGTGGGTTTCTGCCTCGGCAGATGCATGCTCTGTCATTGTGTCTCGTTTGGACCTGTTTTCTTTGCTAAAGGTTAGATAGTTAATTATCACTCAGGCCGAACAGGGCTTCAAGGGATTGTTAACAGAAGACCTCAGAAAGAGAGACTCTGATCGTTTTTCCCCCTTTTTTTTGCTTAATCCTGTTACAATGCTGAATAGACCTTGCGCTGCCCGGAGTTAAACATGCAGGAATTTACCCAGAAAAAAGATCTTTGGCCCCAACGCCTGATGGTGGGCACCACGCTTCTGAGTTTGACACTGGTGGCGTGTTCTCCCTCTCACGCCCCAACAGTGAGCAGTACCGGAAGCGCACCGACGCCGGTGGTACTCCCCCCCTCCCCTGCACCGATTTCAGCGCCCAACCAAACACCCGCTCCGGCACGCACCATTCGACTCAAGTTTTTGGCCGACGCCAGTCTTTTAAAGGGCTTTGGCATTAAACAAGTCACCGATGTGGGCCCCTGTCAAGCGGCTCTCACAGCCGTGCAAACCACCCTGACCGTTCCCGGCGATCTCACAACCGAAGCCACCAATAATTTGATCGCAGCCGGTGTCCAGGTTCAAGACACGGGCCCCGAAACCCTTTTGACTTTTTCAAACACCCTGCAACAATTGGCCCAAGACACCTTGGGACTCGATTATACCTTGGCAGATTTGCCCGTGGGCACCTCGGTTGGACAAACTGTGTTTAAAGACGCTCAGGGCGGTGAATTGGGGTATATCGACTACTCGGTCAATGTCACAGATTTGACCGGGGCTGACGTGACCGTACAATTGAAGTCCAATGGGGAATCAGCAGCCCTGAGTCCCTGCCCCAAGGTGGCAGCACAGGTTACGGGCGCGACCTTAACCGGAACCGGTGGCGATATCGCAGCAGCCACCCCCACGCCACCACCGATCCCTTCAGCCACACCCACCCCCGCAGTTCCCCCACCCAGTGTCAGTAATTTGAGTGTGACCACCGGCGCTGTCTTTGATTCAGTTGTGATTACAGGACTCAACTTTACCAATGCCAGCTCCGTCAAATTTGGCAATCAAGAGGCCTTTTCTTTTTCGATCGACAGCGATACGCAAATTACGGCCCAGGTGCCCAGCGGATTTACCTCGGGCACGGTCAAAGTCACCACCCCCGGTGGCGTTGCCAGCTCAACCGAAACCTTTACCTTTCAGGCTTACAGCGGCCCTGCGCGTATTTTGCACGTCGATCAAGCTGCTTCCGCAGGTGGGTCCGGCAGCAGTTGGGGAACAGCGATGAACCGCCTCGACATGGCCATGTATATGGCTCAGGCGGGAGAACAGGTCTGGGTCGCCAAAGGCACCTATAAACCCACCAATACCACCGACCGCAGCAAATCGTTTATTTTGCAGCAAGGAGTGGCACTCTATGGCGGCTTTGATGGTTCAGAAACGGATATCAGCCAGCGCAATGTCGAGTTGAACGAAACCATCCTGAGCGCTGATCTGACCGGCAACGACAATTACAGCGATGCCGATTTCAGCGATGTGACGGACAACAGTTACCATGTTGTGATTGGGGCAAATAATGCCACCCTTGATGGAATTACCATTGCCGGCGGCAATGCAACGGGCAAGGCTCCCTTCGATCGCGGCGGCGGGCTCTACAATATGAGCGCATCCCCGATCTTAAACAATGTGCGTTTCTTGGAGAACCGTGCCAATTATGCCGGGGGCGGCATTTACAACGGCAATGGCAGCTCGCCGCAATTGAGCAATTTTTCCTTTAACAGCTGTTTTGCCCAACATGCCGGGGGTGCCGTCTACAATACACCGGGCTCCACCCCCAGCTTCAGCAATGGCTCCCTGGGTTATAACTCAGCCAAACACGGCGGCGGAATCTTTAATGACAGCTCCTCTCCGACCTTCAATACGGTTCAATTTGTCTCCAATACTGCCACCTATTTTGGGGGCGGCATGTGCAATCGCAATGGCTCTTCACCGGTTTTAAACACGGGCATTTTTCAAAACAACCGCGCCAGTTTGGGAGCGGGCATGTACAACGTGGACGGGTCTTCACCCACCATTACCGGTTTTTATTTTTTAATCAACAAAGCCGACAATGGCGGCGGTATTTTTGCCTACAACAATTCAATGGTCAATATCAGCCAGACCACGTTTAATGGCAATTCAGCCACCTATTATGGGGGCGGGATCTATCTTTACAAAGCCTCTGCGGGTCTGGCCCAATTGAATCGCGTCGCTTTTATCAACAATACCGCCCGCGATGGTGCGGGGATGGCCATTCGCAGCAATAGTTCTCCTGTGATCAGCAACGCTGTCTTTGCCAATAATGCGGCTTCAGCCACCGGTGGTGGGGTGCATGTCACGACCCAGGCAGCCCCGGTTTTTAGACATATCAGCATGTACAAAAATGTGGCTCCTCAAGGCGCAGATGTCTTTTCATATATCTTTGCCAATGCCAGCTTTTTCAGCAGCATTATTTGGAACCCCGGTCGGGCCAAACACGTAGATTCACATTCGGGCAGCCAAGTCACCATGACCAACTCGATCGCCAGCGATCTGACGAGCATCAATGGTTCTGGCAATAGCACCTCAGACCCCCTCTTTGTCAATTACCTCGATATAGATGGGGTTGATGATGCGCCGTTAACGGGCGATGACGGCCTACGTCTGGCAACAGGCAGTCCCGCTTTGGGAGCCGGTGTCGCGGCCGGCATGCCTGCCACAGACGCGCTGGGTGTGACCCGCACGTCGCCGCCCGATCTCGGCGCCTACCAGGGCAGTTTTGCCCCACTGCTGGATCCGCTTGTGATCGAAGATTTGGTGGTGGGCACAGGTGATACCGTCGCATCAGGCAATACTGTGACCGTTCACTATATCGGCACCCTCACCGACACAACGCAATTTGACAGTTCTTACACCAACAACACACCCTTCAGCTTTACAATCGGTACCAATCAGGTCATTCCCGCTTGGGAGCAGGGCCTGATCGGCATGAAAGTGGGCGGAAAACGCAAATTGACCGTGCCGCCTCATTTGGGTTATGGATCAAGCCAGGTAGGCCTCATCCCCCCCAACTCCACCCTGATCTTTGAAATCGATTTGCTGAGCATCCCCTAAAATCTGAGACCTGTTTCAGGTTATGATGAAGCAGAACTAAAAGCTCAATTCTCGCAAGATGAAGGACGAAAACCATGGCCAAAATTACCCCCCGTGCCCAGGATTACTCCAAGTGGTACCTGGACATTATCAACCACGCCAAGCTGGCAGATTACGCTCCCGTTAAAGGCTGCATGGTGATTCGCCCCAACGGCTACGCCATCTGGGAAAAAATGCAGGCCGCTCTCGATAAAATGTTTAAAGACACAGGCCACGTCAATGCCTATTTCCCGATGTTTATTCCCGAACATTTTATGCAAAAAGAGGCCGAACACGTCGAAGGTTTTGCACCTGAAGTCGCCGTGGTCACTCATGGGGGCGGTAAAAAACTCGACGAACCGCTGGTGATTCGCCCCACCTCTGAGACCATTATCTGGAGCATGTACAAAAACTGGATTCAGTCCTACCGCGATTTGCCTCTGCTGATCAACCAATGGGCCAACGTGGTGCGCTGGGAAATGCGCACCCGTCTGTTTTTGCGCACGACTGAATTTCTTTGGCAAGAAGGGCATACAGCGCACGCCACCCCCGAAGAGGCCGAAGAAGAGACCATGAAAATGCTCAACGTCTATGCCACCTTCGCCGAAGAACATATGGCTGTGCCCGTGATCAAAGGCCGCAAAAGTGAGTCTGAAAAATTTGCAGGCGCAGTGACCACCTATTGTATTGAAGCCATGATGCAGGATACCAAAGCCCTGCAGGCTGGTACATCCCACAATTTGGGCCAAAACTTCTCCAAAGCGTTCGAAGTGACCTTTCAAGACCGCGATGGCCAACTCAAACATCCCCACTCCACCAGTTGGGGTGTGAGCACCCGCCTGATCGGCGCCCTGATCATGGCCCACAGCGACGACAAAGGCCTGATTCTGCCTCCGCGTCTGGCCACTGTGCAAGTTGTAATTGTGCCGATTGGCCGCAGCGAAGAAGAGTGGAACAGCGTCTGTGAAGTGGCTGATGGTATCCGCAAAGAGCTGGCGGCATTGGGGGTGGGCGTCAAACTCGACGACGATCAAAAACAAAAACCGGGCTGGAAATTCGCAGAATACGAATTGCTGGGCATTCCCCTGCGCATGGAAATTGGCCCCCGCGACGTGGAGAGCAAACAGGTGATGGTGGCCCGCCGCGACACTGGCGAAAAAGCCAGTATTGCCATGGCTGAATTAAGTGAGCAAATACCCGCTCTGCTGGCCAGTATTCAACAGGGCATCTACGACAAAGCCAAAGCCTTCCGCGACGCACATATCTTCAATGCCAGCACTTACGACGAGCTGAAAGCGATTATCAACGCCGATCAAGGCTGGGTACGCGCAGGTTGGAACGGCAGTGCTGAAGTGGAAGCCAAAATCAAGGAAGAGACCAAAGCCACGATTCGCTGTATTCCCTTTGAACAGCCCGACAACCTCGGCACCTGTGTTTATTCGGGAGAACCAGCCATGTATGAGGTTCTTTTTGCCAAAGCGTATTAAGCCCCTCTGGTTGATCGGCACGCTGCTGTTGCTGTCCCTGCTACTGCAAGGGGGTGGCTATTATCGTGGCGTGCCGACCCGGGCTCAACTTCAAGAGGCCTTAGAACTGGTGCGTCAACGCAGCAGCCGGGACGCCGACATGGCCTTTTTTGAACTCGATGTGAACTTAGAGAAAAACAAATTGGTGCTGCGCGGAAAAGTCGGAGATGTCGAACAAAAATTGTTGATTCTCGCTGGTTTTCAGCAGTTTAGTTTGCCTGTGGTCGATCAAGTGGAGATCTTCCCCTTTCGCCAGGTCAGCATGCCTTATGCCTGGGTTCGCACACCTTGGTTGGATGGCCGCACAGAGCCAAAAGCAGAAGCCCCGCTCAAGACCCAATTTTTGTTTGGTAATTTTTTAAAGGTGCTCAAAACCCAGGGAGATTGGGCCTTGGTCCAATCGGTCTCGGATCGCTTTATTGCTTGGGTGCCTTATCCCGAAATTCTGCCTGTGGCCGAAGCGAAATTTAATGAGTGGATCGCCTTTGATTCGGTCCTCGTTCACACTGCCGAAGCCCAGCTCTTTCAAGACGAAGCCCGAACCCAGCCCCTGCTCAAACTCGTGGCGGGCACACGTTTGCCCTTGCAAAAAGTGCTTGATTCGGGCTATCAGGTGCTGGTGCCTGGAGCCACGGGTGCCACCCCGGCCTTTGTCAATAAAGAAGATCTGCGTCTGTTTATTCCCGGCCAGCCCTTGATCCCCGAAGCCTTGGCTGCCGAAGCCAAACGCTGGCTCAAGGTTCCTTATCTGGCGGGAGGAAACACCATCAAAGGCTGGGATGACTCCGCCTGTATCCAACATCTCTACCGTCAAATTGGCGTGCTTCTGCCCCGCAAAAGCAGCCAATTATTGCCCCTGACACTGGCAATTCGGGACAGCAACCAACTCAAACCTGGCGATCTGTATTTTTATGGTCAGCTGGTGGGGCTCTACCTGGGCAATGACGACGTCTTACATGCTCTGCCCGAACAGGGACAATTTTTGGTTTCCAGCCTGCACCCAGGCAATCCGCGCTACTTTAAACCCTTGCAAACAGGCTTTAAACAGGGAGCCCGTCTTTTATTGGGCAATTGAGCAAATGTGTTCTCACTCCAGGTCTTCTGCTTCGGGTTTAAACAGCGATTCCAAAGAACGGTGGAAAAAGAGCCAGAGTGCAGTGAGTGGCACAACGCCATAGTGCAAAGCCAATTGCCAAGGTGCCAGGGCCCGTTCGCCCAAGAGAGGCAAGAGGCCCGAAACAGCCCGCAGCGGTGTCACCTCAAACAGAGCTGGCTGCAAAAGCGGAAATCCTGCAGCCAAGAAACTCAAACTGAGCAGCCCTGCGAGCAATAAAAAAAACAGCGGTTTTTGCAAATACCAGAGCGCAAAGGCCAACCCCAGATAAAACAGACAAAAAAGGCCCTGCCAAAGCAATTGCAGCGGAGAGACCTGATTTTGCATGTCGATCAGTCCCCAGACATTGCCGACAAAGGCTGTCAGCAAGAACCCGGTCACCAGCAAAAAGACGCTGTGCTGCTCGGCGCCAATATGCCAAAATTCAGGCTCGGGGGAGCGGTCGTACGTTTGGGGGTAGCTAACGGTATGTACTTCTAATGCCATGTTTTCATTCAAGCATTATCCGGCCAAGAAAGCAAACCCCTGGCCTGCCATTCTTGGGCCTGCGCTGCTAAACCCAATTCAGTCAAAATGGCCAAACTGTGTTCGCCCAAATGGGGCGGCGGCAAAAGTGCCACATTGCCACCCGGAGGCTCAAAGGCCAGGGTACGCAGCCCCCGGATACAGGCAGAAGCATCTCCTGCAGCAACAGGTGATTCCAGCAAAAGGGACTGGGCCTCGGGCATCGCCAAAGCCTCAGAGACGCTGTGCAGGGCCCCTGCTGGCACGCCAAGGGCCCAGAGCCCGGTTAGCAGTTCTTCGCGCGAAAATCTCTCTATTTGGGCCTGCAACAGCGGGTGCAAGACCTGTCTAAATTTGACCCGTTCGGGATTGGTGGCAAAACGGGGATCCAAACTGAATTCGGGGCAATTCAAAAACTGGCAGAGCTGTTGAAATTGCCGGTCGTTGCCAATGGCCAACATGATCTGCCCCTGATCAGCTGTGGTGTAAACGGTGCCATAGGGCACAATGCTGGGGTGCTCAGAGCCCATGCGCCGGGGGTCTTGCTTGGCCACCAGCCAAGCTGCCGCCTGATTGGCCAGCGAGACCAAACCACTTTGAAAGAGCCCCACGGGAAGATAAGCGCCCTGACCACTGAATTGTTTTTCCAGCAGGGCCACGAGCAGTGCCTCTTTGATTTGGTGGGCGGCAAGCAAGTCCATCAAGGCCACCGGCATTTTTAAACCGGGCCCGTCGGCCTCGCCATTGAGCATCACAAAGCCCGTTTCGGCTTGAATCAAGGCATCAAAGCCCGAGCGTGGGTTGTCGGAGCCATAGCCCGTTAAATGGGCATAGATCAGGCCAGGATTGAGCGCAGATAGGGAGGCATAATCCACCGCCAGTTTTTCCGCGTCCCCAGGCTTGTAATTGGCAATCACAATATCTGCCCGAGCGGCCAATTGACTGACAATCTGCAGGGCTTCTGGCTGGCGCAAATCCAAGGCCAGCGAACGCTTGCCCCAATTGACACAGGAGAAATAAGCCGAGATATCCGAGTCGGGCGCCTCCTGTCTGAGTCGCCAAGAGCGCGTCACATCGCCGCCCGTGAGCAAGTTTTCGACCTTGATGACCTCGGCGCCGAGTTCGGCAAAGAAGGCCCCCACAGCAGGGCCCGCCAGCACAGAAGCCAATTCGAGCACACGCAGAGACTTAAAATAGGGTTCTTTCACAGCTGACCTGCTTTTTACGCTGATGGTTTTAAGTGAATTTTAAGCCAGCCTTCAAACAGACTCAAGCCTGTCTGGAGGAAGTCTCAAGTTTCGGGCTTTAAAGTTAAAAACAGAAGAGAATACAGCGAGGTGTTTTTAAGTATGAGTGATATGAACGTTAGCCGACCAGCGGCCCCCAGATCTTTGCCGGCCACGGCAGCTCCCACGCGCTCACGTTCTCTGACCTCTGTGGGCAGCACAACCGAGAGCAAACCCGAAATCCAAAAATCTGCCTCACAGCCCCAGCACTTTAAAGCTCCTCAGACCCATGCAGATCCCAGCAGCGAAGCCCAAAGCAAAATTGAGAGCACCCCCAGCAGCACCGTCGGTCAGAACCAACAAATGATGCAAGCCAGCCGCGATGCAATTATGCAAGACGCTCCCGCTGTCAGCGCTACCGACAGCATTACCCCCAGCACCAGTGCCCCCTCTGGCCCAACCCTTGAGCAGAGCATGGCCTCCTTAAAAAGCCGATTTGACAGCAGTACGGTAGAACTCAGACGCACAGCTGATGGCCGCCCGGATATTACCCCAGCCAAATTGCTAATGGCGACCCACAATCCCCTGGCCTCTTCTGCGGCAAAAAAAGAAGCTGAGTTCTTTCGTTTCTTCTGCAAATCGGAGTTCTCTACTGAAAACACAAATTTCTTCGACAAAGCCCACGCCCTCAGCAAAACGGATCCCAAGTCAGAGGATTTTGATACCCAAATTTCCCACCTTTATAATCACCACCTGAAAGCAGTGGGTTCCAAAGAACAGGTCAATATTGAATGGGGCACGCGAGAATATTTGGCCACCAGCTATCGCCAATTTCAAACCGCCCAAAAAAATCTCGAAATTGATCCAAGTCCGGCAAATAAGCAGGCCATGTCTCTGGCCCGTGCTCAGATGCTGACAGGGTTCTCTGAATCAGTCAAAGAAATCAACGGCTTGATGCGTGATACCTTCCGCCGTTTTGAACCCGTTTCAGCCGATACCCACAAGCTCCACAACAAATCAATTGTCAGCATCAGCGCCCATGAGTACAGGAAAGAAAACATGGCCAAAATGCGCGGAGATCAAATGAAAAAAAATCTCAAGCTCTATGACAATTACAAAAAATCACTGAAAGATCCCAATTGGGAAGAAAATGCCAGAATCACCCAAAGACGCAGAGAGAAAATCACACAAAACATCATTCGTGAGAGTGGCGCACGCCCTGGCACCCTCAAATTCGGCCTCTACAATACCTTTGTTCGTCCCTGGAAATCTTGGTAATGATGTTCAAACACCTAAACACCCTCGCCAACTACACCCGCCCGCAAGCCCTGGCCAAAGCCAGCCCCAACAGTCTCGGAGAGATCGCCGCAGTGACAGATCTGAGCGAACGCCGCCAACAGGCCGAACAGGACTATTTGACCGGCTTGGGCAAGCTCAAAGAGGCCGAACTGCAGGCCTACCGCGATAAAAAAGCCCTGCTCGCAGCCTACCGGCACCTGGCAACAGCAGTTCAAAAAAACCGCAATGAGCCGCGTTACCACACAGCCTTGGCCTATTTGCTGATCTTGATTGAAAATCCGTCGCGGGCCCTGCAGCATATTGGCGAAGCCCTGCGACTGGATCCCAGCAATGAGCGCGCTCTGCTGCTGCAAGCGAACCTCAAAGAACTG
Source organism: Candidatus Blackallbacteria bacterium (assembly GCA_051715345.1). Classification (GTDB taxonomy): domain Bacteria; phylum Cyanobacteriota; class Sericytochromatia; order UBA7694; family UBA7694. The sequence continues at coordinate 49,829 of JBPXJQ010000005.1, read as the reverse complement.
CAGCAGGCTTCTCCCGAGCGCAAGCGTCTGGCCAATTGGCAAACCTTTCAAGGCTTGCCCCAACCCGTTGCAAGCGAAGACTTTGACGATCTCTATGACGAGGTCGCCTTTTTTCTCAACCAAGAGGTCAAAGTCATGATGCAGACCATGGTCTCTCCCCAGCCCAGCCTGGATTTTGAACAGATGCTCGAACAAGAACAGGTTTATGAGCAGTTGACAGCCCTGGAAGAGATGGTCAACCAAAAATTGCAGATTCTCGATCAGGAAGTGGATATCCAGACCTTCACAACCCTGCTCAAACCCCTGCACCAGATGCAGGCCCGCTTTGCCCAGGCCCTGGAAGGATTTGCCCTGTATCAGGTCCTGCTGGCAGGCATCGAAGAGGCCCAAGAACAGGTCGAGACGCTCACCTTAGCCTTGGGGCAAGGCGCACAGCCACAGGAATTGCAGGTCCAACTCGACAGTTTGTTGGATTTCTGTGATGAATTGGCAGATCAAATGGATCAGCTCTCCGACACCCTTTCAATCCAACCGATTGAAAGCCATTATGAACAATTGGTGGGCCAAGTTGAACGCCTGCAAGACAGAATGGATGAATGTGCATGAAAAACACGCTGATCCTGCGGCAGTTATTAAAAACAAAGGCCTTGCCCAGGCCTGCGACAACGCCAGAGCCCAGTTTTGATTCCGAGTCCTGGCCCGCTTTGGCCCCAGATTTTGGCTCAAAACTGCAAAAATACCTGCTCTGTATCTTGGATCAGGTTCTGCCAGTCACGAAAGGATCTCTGCCTGCCAGTGAAACAGAATTGCAACAGCTCATCAGCGAAAAAACCCAATTGGAAGCGCATTTAAGCCTGTTGGCTGCGCCACTTGATCTGCTCAGCAAACAGGAAAATACCGCAGCCCTGACGCGCCTCTGTCAACCGCTCTACCAACGTTTAGAGCTGCTGACACAAGCAGAAGAAGTCCATTCACTCTTTGCTCGGCTGCAACAAGACCTGCCTGAAATGATCTTACAGGTCACAGCCCTGACCGCCCATTTGCGCTTCAGTCCCTTGGCAGAAAGGGTGGTCACCTCTCAGTCGGAATTGGAAAACTGGTACCGGCGCTGTGATCACGTAGCCAACCAATTGGACCGTTTGGAGCGTTCTGGTATCAGAATTCAAGCTTTGGAAAACCGCTATGTCGATCTGATCATCCAGGTCGGAGAATTGCAAGAAACCCTCGACAGACACTGGATTGCTGTCGCTTGATTGATTCAAAAATACAGGAGCAAAACAATGCAAAGCCAACACTTCAATCAACTGGCCCAAGAGGCCCAATCTCTCGCCACTGAGCGTGAAGATCTGTTGGAAATTCTCTATCAACAAGGCAAAAGCGCTTTTCAAAGAGTCCTTGAAAGTGGTTTTAAAGACAAACTTGCCCTCAAAGAAAGTGGTGACGCCTTTTTTCGCATGTTGCAACAAGACGAAGAAGATTACCGTCCCCATTTATTCCTGGGCTATTTTTTAATGCTGATGGACAATTATGAACAATCCGAGGCCTTTCTCAAACGAGCCCAGGAACTCAATGCCGAAACAAAAGCAATTCCACAATTGCTGAAGACCCTGGCTGAGCAAAAAGAATTGCCTCAGTTTAAACACATCGACCTCTCCCTGCCCCTCGACAGACAAAATCCCGATCTTGATCTGCTCTACAGCGAATGTGAGGCATTGATTCAGCAGCGTTTTAAAACCATTTCGGCAGCCCCATGCAGTTCCGCTCTCGACCCAGCGGAGCTGGCAACCCTCAAAAATCGCCTGCTGGGACTGGAACGCTTTTGGGAAATTGTCCAACCCGTCTTGGATTTTCTGGCCTCCCATATTGATTCAGAGGCCCTCGCAAACTTGGTAGCCCCCCTGCGCAGCCAGCAACGACAACTGAGCAGCGCCTATGACCAATCCGAACAGCTGATCCAGCTTAAAAAAGAGCTGGGTCAGGCCACCAAAACCATCAGTGAAGAATTAAAGAAAGTGCGTTCGCTGCGCAGCCCAAAAGACTTTGAACATTTTGAAGTGACACTCGAAAAAATCTACGATCAATGTGATCATTTTGCCGATCTTGTCGACAGTCTCGGCAACCAGAATCCGGCGGTCATCACCTTGGAAAAAGGCTACGAGCGCTTGATTAAATTTGTCAGCCAATTACAAAGCGAATGGGAATCGCAAAAGCGCCGTTTTCCCCAGGTTCAGCTCTCGCGCTGATCGTTTGGGGCAAAGACCTGAACCTGATTGCGGCCTTTTTCTTTGGCCGCATACAGGGCCTGATCCGCTGCCAACAAGAGTTCTGTTTCTTCCTCGCCCCGGCGCGGCACCAGGGTTGCCACCCCCAAACTGAGAGTGACAATGCCCTGATGGGCATTGTGCGGGTGGGGCAAAGCCAAATCGCGAATGCCCTGGGCCAGGTTCTCAGCCACCTCTTTTGCGCCAGCTGCATCAGTTTCAGGCAAAATGACGGCAAATTCTTCGCCCCCATAACGGGATACCAGATCTCCTGAGCGACGCGCTAGATTCATCAGGGTTTGGGCCACCTGAATCAGGCAGGTATCCCCTTGAATATGTCCAAACAGATCGTTGTACAACTTAAAAAAGTCGATATCACACATAATTAAGGACAGGGGTTTTTGCGAGCGAATACTGCGCCGCCACTCCTGTGTCAATTGCAGAGCAAAGACCCGGCGATTAGCAATACCCGTCAGCCCATCTTGTTCAGCCTGCCGGGCCAAAGTCAGCTCTAAATTTTTGCGTTCGGTGGTATTGCGAAAGGTCACTGCCAGACCATCTTCCAATTTGACCGCAAACATTTGAATCCAGCTTTCAAATTGGGAAAAATAATGCTCTCGGCTCAGGCTTTCACCGGTCTCAACGACCTGGACATATTCAGCAAAGATACCTTCACTCTGAAGAAAGGGAAATTGGGTTAACAGGTGCTCGCCCAGGAGATCTTCGCGTTTTTTGCCCACCATCTCTGCGGCAGTTGGGTTGAGTTCAAGCCAGCGAAAATCGAGCAAATGCCCCTCGGGATCGCGCACCGCCTGATAGGCCATAATGCCATCCAGTGAGCTGTTGAGAATACCCGCCAATTGCCTGCGCTGCCTGAGAATGGTCAATTGAGCCTCAATCCGGGCCAAAACCTCGGCCTCTTGAAAGGGCTTGGAGATATAGTCGACAGCACCGACATCAAAACCTTTGACTTTGTCGTGTAATTCGTCGTTGGCGCTGATAAAAAGCACGGGAATATCTGCTGTGTATGGGTCGGCTTTGAGCTGGCGACAGACTTCGTAGCCATCCATCTCGGGCATATTAATATCCAAGAGAATCAGGTCGGGCTTCTGTTTTTTGGCGGTACTCAAAGCCCGCACCCCGTTATTGGCTGGCCGAATTTGGTAACCACGCTCTTGCAAAATGGCGATCAACAGTCGCAAATTATTGGGATTATCGTCAACAATCAGGATATAGCCAGACATGAAAACAGACCTTCCTCAAGAAACGAACACATATGGGTATCATTCTAGCATTTCAACCCCAGTGGTTTTCAGCAAATTTTAAGCCTCTCTTGGGTTTCTCCCAAGGCTATCTGAGTTATCTTCTCAAGTTGGCAAGTTTAAACTAAATATCAAAAGAGCCAGAGCACACTCTGGAGCAAGATGCCGAACCAAGGAGACAGATAGATGCACATGAAACAATTTGAAGTGCTTCAAGCACAGGCCCGCCAAGCCCAAACCTCTCGCCACAAGCAAGGTCAGGATGTGTATCAGCAGGCCCTGGTCTATTTTAAACAGGCGGTCAACAGTGAATTTCAAGACAAAGAGGCCATAAAACAGAGCATGCAGCTTTTGCACAAAACCCTGCATTTAAACCGCGAAGATCACCGCCCCCATCTGGTTTTGGGCTATATCCTCTACCTGATGGATCACATCACAGAAGCAGCGGTTTACGCCCATCAGGCCCAAGCCCTGCAGCCGCAAGATCAACACACCCGGCAATTATTGGCCTTGCTCACCCCCTCAGCCCAGTCCCAGATCTTTGCCGTACAGGCCAGCAGCCATCACAGAGGTCTCGATTTCGATGCCCTTTATGATCAGGTCAAAAGCCAAATTCAGGAAAAATCCCAACACATTCTCTCCGTGCATTACCATCACCTCAAGCCGAGCTTGGATCCCGAAATCAACCGCCAATTGGAACATATTCACAGGGCCCTGGGGCAATTTATCCAGCGCACAGAAGGGGCTTTAAGCACTCTCGAAGAAGAGTTTGAACTCTCCGAATTGGAAAATTGCATGCGCCCGCTGCAAATGCGCTTTACACAATGGCAGAATTGGCTGCGGCTCTCCGAGCAAATGATGGCCTTGAACACCCAAATGCAAGCTGAAATCCAAACGGTGCGTCAATGGACTGAGCAGACCCGCCAAGGCAGACCCGGATCAGAAAAAGAACTCGACGCCCTCTTCGACCGCTGTGATCGTCTCGCAGACCGGCTTGATGCCCTTGAAGCCGAAGGGATTGAAATCAACACCTTGCTGGCCCTCTACGAGCGCTTGGTCAAAAAAACCGACGCCCTGCAAGACGCCTTAGATGAAATTGCGACCGCGGCTTAATCTGCTTGAATGTTTGACTGCTTTCACCCGCGCACAGGCACCGTAAGCAGAAAGTGTGCCAAATCAGCCAGCGCAGCCTGATCTTCAAACAAAAGCGAAGACCGCTCTAAAATTTCAGCACGCAACCGGGCATTCAGGCTTTTGTCGGAGGCCATTTCAATCGCGCGGGCAATATATGCTTGGCGGCTGTCTACCACACAGTCCAAGAATCCCATTTTGCGATAACAGCCCAAAGTCACACGGCCATGTAAGCGTTCGGGGTCTGGCCAAGTAATCGTCGGAATGCCACAGGCCAGCGCCTCATAGGCAGTGGTGCCACCACCAAAATAGAGGGGATCGAGACTGACATCCCCAATTTCAAGCAAATTGAGATACTCCTCGACTTTGAGATAGGGCAAAAACCAAATCCGTGACATGAGTTCAGGCAGATTGCGCTCAAAGCGTGCCAATAAAAGCCCGCGTAAATAGGGATGGTTGGGATTGGTCAACAAAACCAAATGCCCCGACGGATCTTGGCGCAGCAGATCTGCCAGCAGGTTTTCAAAATCAGGCTGAATTTTGTGCATCAGGTGCGGACAGATGTAGAGATTGCCTGTTTCAGGCAAACCATAGTCGGACCGCCCCCATTTTTGAACGCGCTCAGGCCGGTAGAAATAAGTGGGCAGCGTGGGGTTCAGCCAGAGGGACTCGCTGTAAAACTGCTGGGGATCGCCGGGGGGTTCAAGCAGCCCCGAGGAGAGAAAATAATCCATTTCGGGCTGGCCAGTACTGCCCGAACTCAACCAAGAAGTACATTGAACCGGCGCCAGTCGAAAACTGGCCAAAAATGTTTGCATCGTCTGCTGGGCATTGGGCTCGGTCAGATAGAGAATATCCAGCTCCAGCTTTAAAATCTGCTCACGGGCTGTGAGCAAATCCCCATCGAGCAAATGATAGTTGAAGTTGCGCTGAAATAGCTCTGGCGAAAAATGATGTGCGCTGATGGGATGGGTGTGGATGATGTGAATCTCCATATCCGCAGCAGGCAAATGGCGCAGCAGGCCCAACATAAATTTGAGTACCGCCCCCGAGGGCCCCAGAACAAAACCCACCCGCCGGCGCGAGGCACGCAAGACCTTGCGTGAGGAACCTGGCAATTCAGGCAAAAGGCGCTGCAGGAGCGTGCCCAGGCGCTGCCTTTCGGAATGGGGATTGTAAGCCGTATACGCCATGTTTTCAAGCGGGATCCAATTCAGCAAATAGAGACCCAGATTGCTTAAGTCTGGCTGAATGCGGGCATCAGCGGGCAACGCTGCCCCAGCCAAAGTTTGCAGACATTCCCGCGATTGCTGCAGATAATGCAGCTGATAATCCCGATCCGGTGGAAAAACAGACACCAATAAATCCCGTTTTAATTCCCAGGCCAAGCGATCCGGCAAATCCGTTTGGGTGAGAGTCTGTTCGTAACAGTCCCGCGCCTCTTTGAGATAACCCCTGTTTTCGAGAAAATAACCCAGTTTGTGAGCCAATTGCAGACTCGCCTCAGGAAAAAGCTCAGCTGAGAGTTTCATCACCCGGTAGAAATAAAGCGGGTTTTGGCTGACCTCGGCCTGCAACAAACGGTCTGCAATCTCATTGTCTTTGCTCAGGTGCTGTGTGCCTTGAAAATACAGGTCTTTGGCCTGGTGACTGCGTCCCAGCTCGGCCAGCAGATCCCCTGTTTCTAGGCGGGCTTTGAGATCTTCGGGTTTTAAATGCAAATAACTCTGCCAGTGCTGAAGCGCGGCAACCGGATCACCTACTTGATACGCCAATTGACCCAGCCGGTAATGAATTTCAGCAACATGGGGGGTGGCCTTTAAACTGCGCTGGAAATAAGCGCGGGCTTGCTCGGGACGCGCCAAAAAGTCCTGACAGAGCACCCCCAATTGGAAACTGGCGTCGCTCAATTCCGGCGACAATTTTAAAGCCAGCTCAAAAGCCCCATAAGCGGCTAAATAATCTTGCTCCTTTTGAAGGGCAAATCCCCTTTGATAGGCGTGCTGGGCTTCGGTCAAAGACATTTTCACTCTCCCCGATCAGACCTTGCCTCGATTATAACAGGTCAAGTGGGCCTTGGAAGTGGGCCCACAAAAAACTGAAAACAGCTAAAAAAAGCTGAAAAAACTTAAAAAAAAGTTATATATCGTTTAACATTTGGGGAAGCCCCGCAGGGTTAGCACTTAAACTCACGATAATCAGGTATCGAAACAGCCCCTTGGGGGTTGGGAGTATGTTCATAAAAGAGGAACCCATGCCAACGGTCCAAAACCTGGGCTGGGTCCAGCGTTTAACAGGTCTGGGTGAGAGCAAGCCCACACAGCCCCCCAAAGCGCAGGATCCGGCTATCAATCCGTTTCAGAGCACAGATCACCTGAATTTATCCAGGCGTTCCAGTTTTGGGCTTTCGACCATTCGCCTGATTGAACCCATGGATGAACTCTCGGGAATCAAAAGCACTGCCAATCTCACCCCACGCCAATGGCAATTGCAGCGTTCCGCTGACTTTCAAAACGTCTTCCGCCATTTTGATGTTTTGCCAGGAGACACCCAAAAAGGGGTGCTCAACAAACTTGAACTCTTTATCGACAAACACCCAGATTTTCTCACCCGTTTGCAAAAAGTAGACAATCCCAAATATGGAGCCGGGTTTCAGTTCTTTTTTATCCCCCAAAAAGACGATTCCCGCTGGCAGGACGTGCCCAGTGGCGTGCGCGGAACTGGCGGTGATGTCAGCTACACGGGCATTGTCTATTCTTCACCCACAGCCCTGATCAAAAAAGATGGATTTGTGTCCCGAGGTCTGCAAGCCCTCTCTCGGGCCGCCATGGAAGTCGTGGGAGAGGTCAAACCCAGTGTGGGCGCCCTGGACGTGGGGGGCATGTTTACCAACTCCTCCGAAGACACCTTTGCCCACGAAATGGGGCATGTCTTACACAGCTATTTCCTCAGCAACCAGGAGCAATTGGAGATCTGGGCGATTTATTCGCTCTCCAAATCCGCGGAATCTGCCAATCAAGGCTTTATCACCGACTATGCCCGCACCAACCACATGGAGTTCTTTGCCGAAGGCGTCGAAGCCTATTTCCAACAGGACTCTCAAGGCAAGTTTAATGCCCGTGACCACCTCAAAGAGACCAACCCCCGCTTGCATGATTTTGTCAGACGGGTGCTCGATCCCGAGGCTGAGCGTGGATTGGCCCAAGACCCCGCCGTCTCCGCCTGGCTGATCGCCAAAACCAAGGGTCTCGATGCCGCTTCAGCGCTGCAAAGCCTGGGCATTTCTGGTGCAAAAAAAGACTGCAAATGCGCCCAGCACGGGCATTAAGACGCTTTTGAGATCGACTCAGATCTGCCCAAAGAAAAACCGGCGTTGTTAACAACGCCGGTTTTTAAGTGTTTAAATGGCTTAGCTGCGGCCCATATCCCGCATATGGCGGAAGACCGCTGAATAATCGCCATGGGTGACGAGTTTGTTCAGCTTCTCGGCCTGCAGGGCGGGAGGGGCTTTTTTGAGACCTGGGTTGGCTTTTTTCTCAGCGGCAGTCATCACATTGAGCTTGCCATTGAGTGCACCTGCGCCATAGCGATAGGCCAGCAAGAGCTTGGCTGTTCCGGCATTATTGGCGCCAGGAGCGACGTCCGCAGCGCTGACATCGTGGCCTTTGGCTTTGAGTTCGCGCACAAGCTGGCCCTTGAGATAACGCGCTGTCTGGGTCAGACAGACTTCGGGATCATCGAGTTTGGTCCGGGCCGAGCGATCGGGTGCCGAAGTGGGTTTCATACCTGTTACCCCCATGGCGCTGCTGCTGTGTTTGGTGTTCAGACCACAATCAGATTCTTGCATGGCCATCGCAAAGAGAATGCGGGGATCAACCCCCTCTTTTTGCCCGACTTTGATACAGGTTTCGGCAATTTTTTCAAATTTGGCACGGTTGGCGGCACCACTTTTGCCTGTGAGTTTGGAGGCTAAACCGCCGGGGCCATTGTCGGATTCAATCGCCCCCATCAGGGTTTCTTTGGTCACGGGACCAGTACTGGGTTTGTCGGGAAAAGACAGGGCAGTGGCCGCAGAGCCATGGGCGGCAAACTTTCCAGTGAGATTGGTATCAGTACCTTGAGTGGCAGGCGTGTTGAAACCACCTGTTTGGCCACCTACTTGCCCACCCAATTGCGGGGGGCGGCTGAGGGGCCTTGGAGAAGTAATCGGGGCCAGTGAGCCGGTTCGAGAGGATGCACCTTGTACCATAATAAACCTCTAATCCAGGAAATTCTGGATTTGTTTGGCCTGTCCCTGAGCAGGGGCAGCGGGCAGGGCAATTGTGTCACCCTTGTAGAGCATGTGGGGGTTTTGGATCACGTCTTCGTTCATGTCCAAAATTTTGTTCATGTACTTTTCTAAATCGTTACCATTCACATTGTCTCCCAATTGGGATTTGGCAATCGAGGTCAGATTGTCACCGGGTTGAATGGTATAACTCTTGTTATTGGGCAATGCGAGTTGCAGACCAACGAGTCCCCCCATGAGTCCGCCAATAACAGCACCTGCAGGTTGAGAACCATTAAAAACAGCCCCGGCCCCCATGGCTTTCATGCCTGATTTTACAGCCTGGATGACTGCGTCTTTTTTTTGGGCTTTTTGAGCCTCATTTGAGATACGTTGACCTGGAATGGTCGAGGGCAGAGTGGGTTTTAAATTAACATTTCCCATGCGGGTACTCCTTTTGTACATAGTGGCGGCTATCTTAGTTATACCCAAAGACCTGCCAATCTGAACAGGATCCTGGAATTATTTTTCGCGGGTATCAAAGACAGGGGTCTCTGTTTCAACCAAGCGCAATTGGGGGTTGGCCATAAAAAAGACCTGGGCCGGAGGCATTTGAACCCGTCCGGGGTATTGGCTGCGCAAACGGTAATGAAAAGACAATTCCTCACCGGGCGGCAGGGGGCGTGTCTGTAAATTAATATACCCTGGGGCCTGCTGAATCGACTCCAGCCAGCGATTGTCTTGCAAAGTGTCGAGCAAGGGCAAAAAACCGCTGGGAATGCCCAATTGAATCCCGAGACGCTGAGGCAGCGCATGACTGTGACTGATCTTAAGCAAAACAGGCACCTCTTCGTCGGGCACCAAGCCCTCGTGGGCCGGGGCCTCTAAAGTCAATTGAATCTGGGGGTGGCTCTGGCGGTAACGCTGCTCCAAGACATACAATTCCTGCTCGCGGGACACGGTTCGCCCCTGCCATTCCTGTTCTAGGCTGAGCGGGTATTTGCCGCCATAACCGGCTTCAAACGATTGCCAAAGGCGGCGGGTTTCCCCGGCAGCCAAGCTGACTTTTTGCCAGTTCTGGCGGGCAAAGCGGTAAGTCATTTCTTGGGGCAGGCCTGTTTGGTTGTGAAAGTCGAGCGCCAATTGCAATTGATCGCCAGACAAAGCGTATCTGGGTGCATAGAGTTGGGGAATCACCGCTGGGCGCAAGTTCAAGGATTCTTGCCAGCTCTGGCTGTGCCCCAGGCTATCGCGCAGGCTCACACGCAAATGCTGTGGGCCCATATGAAAAGTTGGAGGCAGCAAGATCTCGCCCGGCAATTGCGCCAGGCGCTTTTGCGTGTATTGCAATGGCTGGCTTTGCTGAAGGGGAATATCCAGCTCTGAGCGGGTTTGAGCGGCCAAAGCCAAGTCAGAGGTCAGGGATTCAAAATACACGGCCCCCCGAGACAAGAGCACCAGCGGGTGCAAAAGACTCAAAACCAGCAGGCCACTGAGCAACCAGGCCTGACGCAGATCTTCGCTGCGCAGATTCGGGGGAAAAAAGCTGGAACGCAGCGCCTGCGCCAAAACCCAACAAGACAGAGCCAGAGCCAACCAATGCGCAGGTAAAAGCGCAGGTTGGTAAATGCTCAGCGAAATGCCCAACATGATTTGCAGCGGCCCCCAAAGACTGAGCCCAAAGGCGCCATCGAGATGGATTTTGTTCCATTCTGGGGCCAAACTCCAAAACAAGGTCAACCAAAAAGCCAAGATGGCCAATGCAGAGAGCCAAGTTGGTGCAAACGGTCCGCTCGGGAGCAATTGCAAGGCTGTCAACCAACTCAAAACCAAACAAAAGAGCAAAACCAAACTGCTGCTTTGGGCCATGAGCAGTGCGCGTTTGAGACGGCGCACCCGCTGTTGCGAGGGAAAAGGCACCGTCGGCTGCTGCTCACGCATGTGTTTGAGCAAGCTTAAAAACCACAGCAGCGGCGCAAAGGCCAAGATCCCCAAAAACAAATAGAAACAGACACTGCCCAGATAGAGCAACGGAACATCTGTGCCATTGGCCTCGGCTGGCAATAAAAAGGGCCTCTCAAAGGGCAGCCCAAGGTCTTCAGGCAGGGGGGGCCCCACGCTCATTTGCAGGGCACTCAGTTCGAAAGGGCCTGTTCCCGCTTTGAGGGCGGCCCCTGCCAAAGCGGGCAAACGCACAATCACCGAACTGAGGGCATCGGGTGAAGCGGGGCTCAAGTCCAGCGGAGAAGCCCCCACCCGTCCTGAAAAGCTCAGCCACTGGGGCTCGGGGTCTGAAGCCAGCAAGAGCAAAAGCCAGTGCGGATCGGGATTGCTGGCCGCAGGCAAGCTCAGGCGCACAGCCCCTTTTTTTAAAGCCAATTGCCCCTGGCCCAAAACCTGGTTACCCTGGCCCCAGGCATAGGTTAGAAGATCGTTCTCAGGGCTATATACCTGCCATTCAGAGAGCAACTGACCTTGAGGGTTGACTTGTGGCTGCAGACTGAAGCCTTTGCGCAAGATCTCCAGCGGCAATTGGATCTTTTGCAAATGGCCCTGGGCATCTCCAGCGGTCAACTCCAGCTCGGCGTGAATATCTTGGGCCTTCAAGGCAATCTCGGCATAGGCACCTTTGAGCGGCACCGCCTTGCCCTGGTAGCGCAGCCACCCCCCTTGGACGACACGGCCCTGGCCATCGCGTAGGCTCAAGAGCAAGGTCTGATCCAACCCTTTTTGCAATTGGGGCATCAGGGCTCTGAGATTTAAGTCTGGACTGGCTGGAGCAGGCGGCAGGGTCTGTACCTGCAAGGCGCTTTGCGCCAAAAGCCGCCGGGGCAAGTGCAGTTGCAAGTGGTAGCGCCCAGGCAAACTCTGGGGCGGGATCTGCAAAGAGGCCGAGGCCTGGCCCAGGGAATTGGTTTTGACCTGCTGGCGCAGCAAGATCTGCTGCCCCCAGACCAGCCGCAACTCGAGCGGAATATTCGCCCAAAGCTGTTTGGCCTGAGTCAACTCGGCCTGCACCACAACGCTCTCTCCAGGCTGCAAGACCTGCCGATCGGGCCTGAGCTTGGCGAGCAATGCATTCTCAACCCGCAATTGCGACTCGGGCAAGAGCAAATGCCCATCATCGCTGGTCAATTTAAATTTCCAGGGGCCCGGTGTCAATTCGGGCAAGTCAAGTTTCCAACTGCCATTTTTTTGGCTCTGCACAGGCAATAAATACGCATCTCTTGCCGCGGGAGAACTGAGCGAAAGGCGCATAGCCACTTGCAGGGGCCGATGGCTGAGCGGATCACTCACACTGCCATAAAGGGTATACGGGGTTTGGGCTGGCAAACGCATAGGCAACACCATCTGCAAACGCGGAGGCAAATGACTGAGATGGGCCAAAAGGCTCAAAAAGCCCGGATAGCTTTCAAGCAAAAGAAAGTACAGCGGAATCAGAGCCAGAAGTATCCAGCTTGAAATCGGGGGCTTGCGCATGAAGTGAGCGAACCTCGCTGCAAAAAATAATAACTTCCCCAGGGGAAGTTATCAAAGAAAAAAGGCGGGCAGAGAGGGATTCGAACCCTCGAAGCAGCTCATCACCGCTTACAGACTTTCCAGGTCTGCTGAATCAACCACTCTCACATCTGCCCAGAGATGTGTAAAATCACAACGGAGAGGGTGGGATTCGAACCCACGTGACCCTTGCGGGTCTAACCGCTTTCGAGACGGCCCCGTTATGACCACTTCGGTACCTCTCCTGAGGCGCATCGGTTGGCACACTGGTTGCCGTTCAGCCAATACTAGTGAGCCAGTATAACACAGAGTTTTTAGGGGCGAAAAGGGAATGCGTGAATTAGGGCTGCTTCTGCAGAATCATCAGCCCGTTCCAGAAGGTCGGGTGGTGCATCATGGCCGTGGGCAAATCCCCCAAGAGCCGATATCCCGGGGTGGCGCGCAAAAAATCCAGGGTGGCTTGGCGGGGCTCTTCGAAATTGGTATCATCGACCAGAATCAGAGCGCCGGGGGCCAAAAATGGGTCGGCCAAGACCAGGGATTGGTATTGGTTGGCATAGTCGTGGGCGCCATCATAAAAATACAGGCCAATCGGCGCAGTCTGGGTTTGACCCTGGGTTTGAAGCTGCGTCTGGAAATAGACCTGGTAATCCAGTTCATAAAACTGCTGATGCGGGCCCGAGTAAAAGCGCTGCCAGTTTTGGTAGAACACTTCACGCGGACCGCCAAATTCAGAAAAATTATCGACCCCCACGCAGGGTACTTCGGGGGCCAAAAGCATGCCCGCAAAGAGCGTAAAGCCATGCCAGACACCAATATTCAGGTAGATTTGACCCGGCGGCAGGTGTTTGAGAATCACGCCGATCAGGGCTGCAATCGGAAAGGTGGACATGCGTTTGAGATTGCCCAAAGGCCGCGCCTGTTCAGCCAAATGGGCATATTCTGGCGGCAGGACGGTATTTGCGATCTCAGAGTCAAAATCCAGCCCCATGATAATATCCAGGGGCTGAAAATGCAAAAATTGCAGACTTTTAACAAATTCACTCAGATACATGGTCTCTATCTTACCCCGAGCGCCCTTACCTCGAGCACCCCAAAGCTGAGGATCGGTTTTGCAGCTTTGGCGTGTATAATTGAAAAACAACCCCCATTTGCATGAAAATGCCCTTCAAGGAGATACAATGGCCTCGCTTGTAGACACCCAGATCTTTAATCAGCCCAATTCTGTTGTCGAATCTTGGTATTGGGCCTTTAAATCTGCGGACCTCAAAAAAGGCCAGGTCAAACCCCTGAATTTTTTGGGCCGCGAATTGGCTGTCTACCGCGGTGAAGATGGAGTGGTCAGAGCCGTGGATGCCTTCTGCCCGCATATGGGGGCCCATTTGGCCGAAGGCAAAGTCGATGGCAAAGGTCTGCGCTGTTTTTTTCACGCCTGGAAATTCAACGAAAAAGGCCAGCTCGAAGACATTCCCTGCCGCCAAGCACCAGGTATCCAGGCCGAGATCAAACACCATCCGGTCTGCGAGCAGTACGGCGTAATCTGGATTTATACCGGCGAGAGCCCCAGCCACCCCGTGCATTATGTGCCCGAACTCAAAGGCGTCGAAGTGGCCCACTCCTTTGGCAATCAATTTGAAAAAGGCTGCCACCCCAGCGTGGTGCTCGTCAACGCCATCGACGCCCACCACTTTAACTCGGTCCACAATCTGCCCGTGCGCGTGGAGTTTGACTGCCAACCCCAAGGGCCGAATATGGTGCAGTTTAACAATACCACCCCCATGCCCCAGACCAAGTGGTACCTGCGCTTTTTCAGCCGTTTTTACAAAGGACCCCTGACCTATTCGCTCTGTTATACCTCTGGCAGCACAGGCTCCGTTACGGTCGGCCCCGACTTTTTACACTGCCATATTATCTTTGCCCTGCGCCCCACCGCCGCAGGCACAACCCAAGGTCTGACGATTTTGATCACACCCAAAACAGCCCACAAGACCAAATTGGGCTGGCTCAATGCCTTTAATCCGATTATTCTCTTTGCCACCATGCTGGTGGGCAATTATTTCGCCACAGGGGATACCAAGCTCTTTCAGACGATCAAGTTTAAGTTCAAGCGCCCGATCAAAGAAGACTTTTCGATTATTAAATTCATTCAGCACCTGGAAAAACAAAAGACCGCGCTCTGGGGGTTTGGCACTTACGATTCGAGCGAAAAAGCACTCAAAATGCTGCCCGACAAAGTCGAAGCCGCTCAGACCCCCGCCAAGATCATTCAATTAAATGAAAAAATTGCCCAGAATTTTTAAATCGCTCACGTGAAGCCACAAAACAAACGGGCCTGGGTGACAGGTGCCGCCACAGGATTTGGCTATTATACGGTGCTCTCGCTTTTGGAGCGTGGCTGGCAGGTGATTGCCTCGCTCAAAGACCTAAGGCAGGAGAGCCCAGCCTTTGCCGAGGCCCTCATACAATACCCCCAGGCCCTGCAATTGGTGGAACTCGACCTGACCCGACTGGAGGCCCTGCCCGCATTGCTTGCAGAGCTGCAGGTGGCCGAAAAGGGCCTGGATCTATTGGTCAATAACGCTGGTTTTGGCACCTATGGCGCGGTCCAAGACCTGAGCGAGGCCCAGATCCGCACCCAAATGGAAGTCAATTTCTTCGGGCCCCTGCTGCTAACCCGCGCCTTGCTGCCTGCGTTGCAGCATTCCCAAGGGCGGATTATTACCGTCACCTCGATCATGGCCCGCTACGCCATGCCACTGGTGACCCTGTACTCCGCCAGCAAATACGCCATGGAAGGCCTGAGCGAAGGCCTGCGCCAAGAGGTCGCCCAGCTTGGCATTCAGCTCTGCACTGTGCAGCCGGGGGGCTACCGCACTCCCTTTTACAGCTCGCTGGTCTGGGGCGAAAAGAGCTTTGCGCCCGACTCGCCCTACCGCGCCATGGGTCAACACTTTCAGGGCTTTATGCAACGCCTGGCCGCGCGCCCCAAGGCCCCTCACCCCCAAGAGGTGGCCGACGTGATTCTCAGCCTCAGCCAACGCCCCCGGCTGCCGCGCTGCGTGGTCGTGGGCAAAGACGCCAAGCTGATCGTGCTTTTGGAGCGGCATTTGCCCTATGGCCTGTTTCGCTTTTTGATGAAGCGCCTGAATAAGCAGGTGTTAGGGGTTCGGTTATAGATTTTAGGCAAAGCGACAGCATCCTAACACCTAGTGCTCCTGCCGAAAACCGACCATCGCCTCAATCCCCTCGCGCTGCGCAGCCTCTGGCTCCACCTGCCCTTGGGCGACTTTGGCTTGCACCTGTTCTAACCACTGCCGGGCCAGGGCATTACACGCCTCAAAGCGGGATTCAAAATCGCTGTTCGGTTGTAATTCGCTGCGCAACAGGTAGCGGCGACTGGTCATGTATTCACGCCAAAAGCGGCGGTTGAGATCCTGCAGGCGCTGGGTGGCTTCGGCCTGAGCCGGGTGGGCGTGGCGGTAGATCGAAAGCGCGACAATCAGGCGGTTCCAGTCACCCGCCTCACGTTTGGCCTCGGTCATCAGGTCGCTTTCGACCTCGGCGACATAAATGCAGACATAACCCACGGCCAGATAAGCCGACTGCAAGAGCAGGCCCCAACCCAGATAGCGCACAGGGTCAAAGAAACAGCAGAGCGCGCCCAGCAGCACCAGAGAAGTCAGAAAAGGTTTAACCCAGGGGGCGTAGCGGATCTGTCTCATCGCTGCCCTCCCGCTTTTTGTTCACGTTCTTGCACCCATTGGGGCGGGGGCAGGCTTTTATCGTAGAGCCAGAGGGTGTGTGGGTATTTTTTAATATAATTCTGCTCGTATTCACGCATTTTGCCAGTGAGAATACGAAAATTAATATTGATCACGTAAAAATACGAAGGGCCATAATCCGGGGTGGTACGGGAGATGCGCCCGTCGTTGAGAAAATGGCTGGAAAAGCCGCAGCCATAATACAGCCCCAGATACAGCAGCACAGGCCAAAAGGCATGCTGAAAACAGGCCATATACAGCGCCCAGGGCAGCATCGGAATCGAGACAAAGGCCCCGAAAAAATGCATCCAGAGCACGAGGCGGTTGAGATGCAAATAGAGGAAAAAGTCCTCAAAATTGTCGAAGTCGGCATAGCTGTAAACGTTGATATATCTTTTGCGAAAGGCGCGTGAGGTGGTGGCTTTCATGTGGTTTGGCGTTTCTGCGCCCAGAGATACAGCCCTGTAAACAAAGCGGCATTGCCCACCGAAAGCGCCCCGTAGAGCAAAGGAATCCAGCCCACGGCCAAAGCAGTCTCTTTGGGCAAATTGAGGGTGATCATGGCAAAGGCCAGAGGGGCGTTTTGAATCCCGGTTTCGAAGGAGAGGGTGCGTGCCACCTCAGAGCTCAAACGCGCGGCCCAGCGGCTAAAGGCAAAAGAAAAGAGAATCCCCGAAAAACTCAACAACCCCGTGGCAGCAAAGACCTTGAGATCCTGTTTTTGCAGAATTTCATAGATTTTGGGATACCAGATCAGCACCATCAAGACAATACTCAAATAGCCAATCCGCGCGCCCCATTTTTCAGTCAAAAGCGCCAGACGTTCGGATTTAAGCCGAAGCGCAAAACCCACAGCGACCGGAATCAAAGAGGCAATCAGGGTCACGATCAGGTTCTGAAGCGGAATTTGAATTTGCTGGCTCTGGCTCAAAAGCTGAGAGCCAAAGAGCATCAGCAAGAGCGGCGTGACCACAAAAGCCGCCAGGGTGGTGGTAAAGGTTAAAAAGACACTCAGGCTGACATTGCCGCGCGCAAAATACGTGAACATATTCGAGGTCGTGCCACCAGGGCAACAGGCAATCAAGAGCAAGGTGCCGCCCGCCAGCGGATCGAGCCCAAAGCCGAGAATCAGGCAACAGGCCAGGGTGGGCAAGAGCAAATACTGCTGGCCGAGGCCCCAAAAAAACGAGCGGCGGTCGTTCCAAACGCTTTGCAATTGGGCCTTTTCAATCGAGCAACCCACCCCCACCATCAGGCAGAAAAAGGAAATGAAAAGCAAAACCTGTTCAATTTGGCTGAGCATGAATAAGGTTTAAACGCGCTTTAAAAATCCCACTCGTCGGCCTTGGCTTTCTTGGGCGGTGAGAGTGGTTGCATGGTATTGATGCGTTTGATTTCAACTTTTTTGACTTCGGGTTTTTTAATTTCGGGTTTTTTCATCTCGGCTTTGGGGGCCTCGATTTTTTTCAGCTCAGGCTTTTTTAATTCAGCGGTCTTGCCTGTGAGGGATTTGGGGGCTTCGAGCGGGTTGCGCGGCGGCACAGGGGGAAGTTTGACCTTTTTATCGCCAAAAGCGGCATGTTCGGCTTTTTCTTGATCCTGTCGGCGCTTTTCGTCCACCAGCAGACGGCGCTTCTGTTGGCCCGAGTGTTTGTCATCCCCCGATTGCTGCTGCGACATGCCCTGGCCCGCGGAGTCGTCGAACATCGAGAACTCCCCTTCTTCGTGGTCGTCTTTTTTGAGCTTGCGCCCAGACTGGGCTGAGCGCTGCCAGGCCGTATCTTGGGCCTCATTGCCGCCCGTTTGGCGGTAATAGGTGACAGCCGCCTGCTGACCTGCGGCATTTTGGGCCTGGGTATTCTGGCTCTGGGGGGGATCGGGGACATGTTTGCCTGCCAGCGTTTCAGCCAGGGCTGAAGCCATCGAGCTGCGCTGCAAAAAGCTCAGACCCGCCGGGCGCTCAGCCTGATTGGGCTGGCCGTTTTGCAAGAGTTGGTGAATGCGTACCTGGGTGGTTTCTGAGGTCAAAAGCTGCTGGCGCTGCACGTTTTGGGTCGTGCCCGTGGGGGTCTGCGAGACCCGCACCGTGTCTTTGGGGGCCTGCTGGGTCTCGGCCGCTTTTTGAACCTGCGGGGCCTGGGGCCCCTGAATCGGGCGCAGGTTCTGAAACTGGGCGCCCCCGCCGCCTTGAATCGATGGCATTTTGTTTGTCTCCCTGTGCTATTCCCTGTTTTTTGGCGCTTAGCTGGTTTGGCGGGCCAAAGCCGCCTGCAGGTCTTGAATCCGCTCACTCAACTGATCGTATTGGGTTGAGAGGGCCCGCAGGGGCACTCCACGGCCCTCCAACTCATCCAGGGTATCTGCAAATTGGTCACAATTGTCGAGCAGGGTGTCGACATGGCCCTGCATCTCCTGCCATTGGGCGGCATTGATGGGCTTGGCCGTTATTTCGAGGTACTGCTGGACGAGTTGATCATTTTCCAAAATCTGATCACTCAGCGCCAGCATCTCGCGCGAAACCCGCAAGGCGTCGCGGTATTGCTGGGTGCGTTCACGCATGGGCTGGATCTGCTCGCGCAGGCGGTTTTTGGTCTGCAGATCGCGGCTGCGGTTGGCCTGCACCTGCAACTCTTCGTAGCGGTTAAACCAATAGACCTGCTTTTCTTCGAGGCGGGCCAGCATATGTCCATTGATCGTGGGCACAATTGTGCTGGTTTTTTCTTCACCCAATTCAGTCAGGGCCTCGCGAATCTGGGTATCCAGGGACATCGCCGGGGGGGGTTCATCGGCAAAGGCAATGCGTTCGATCTCTTCGGGTTTGAGGCGCGCCCCTTTGACTTGGCCAATCAGAATATGCACGTCTTCGTGGGTGGGCTCTAAACGCAGGGCCTCTTCGAGGTAGTGCATGGCCCAAACCGGGTCGTTAAAGCGCCAGAGCAGATAGCCCATCGCAATATGCGGCTCAACATAGCGGCGATTGTAACGAATCGACTCCATAAAACAGTCCGCCGCCTCTTGCAAAAGACGTTTGTTGCGAAAGCCCTCTTCTTCTGAGAGCAGCAGGCATTCCATGCCACGGGAATACTGCTCGAAACTCTCTTCGTGGCGATCGCGAACGGCAGTTTTGCCGGAAGTAGTGGTGGCTGTGCTGTTTTCTGACATATATCCCTATTATAACGGCCCGGCTTGAAAATTCAACTCTGAGAAAGCGCTTTGCCCCCCCATTAACAGAAACTCGGCCCATAGGCCCACATCACCAGGGTGTGGCGCAGTCCTGCAGTCACGGGCTCAACTTTGTGCAACATATACGAGGGAAAAAAGACCACCGTACCCTGTTCTTGGTTGATGTCTTCTTCCATGCGCAGCCCACTGACCAATTTGAGTTGCCCCCCCTGATAATCGCTGCGGGGGGTCAAAAAAGCCACCACACTTAATTTGCGGGCAGAGAGGTCGTCATAACCCAGGTCGACATGCCAATCGTAGAAGCCCCCCACCGGGTATGCAATCACCTGGGCTGGGGAGAGCAATTCTATTTTGAAGTGGTAATAATTCTCATTCAGAAATTGCACCAAGGGATAAATCCGCTCATGAATCCAGCGGGTGCTCTCATCCAGGGGCAAATAAGTGGAGGTCGAATTGCGCACGCTATCGAGGGGTTCGGGTTTGCCCGCGAGTCCCGATTTTTTGGTCTGGCCCTGCAGAGCGATCAATTGCTCACATTCAGCCGGACTGAAGACCTGGGGATAAAAACAGGTATTAAAGAGATAGTTGTTTTTCCAATCGGAGTGAATCGACATGGCTATTGAAAACAGGGGCCGTGGGCCCACATCACCAAGGTGCGGCGCAGCCCCCGGCGCACAGGTTCGACCTTGTGCAAAATATACGAGGGAAAAAAGGCAGTTGTGCCCTGCAATTGATCCGGCACGGCCCGGGCATTGGCTCCCACTATCAGCTTGAGCGAGCCGCCATCGTATTCTGAGGCATCGGACAAAAAGGTCACAGTGCTGAGCTTGCGCGAAGAATACTCTTTGCCCCCAATGTCGATATGCCAATCATAAAAGCCGTTTTCAGGATAGGAAATAATCTGCAAAGGAGAGAGCTGCGTAAGCCGAAAATGGTAATAATGATCGTTGATTTCAGTGAGTTTGGCGATCAGACGATCGGCAATCCACTGATTATCTGGGTCAGCCGGTACAAAGGTACTGGTCGAATTGCGAATCCGGTTTTCGGTAATGGCGTCATCGGTGACCAAAGAAGGCCCCGTATAGCCTTGTAAGGCAATTATCTGCTGACATTCTTCCGGGGTAAACACACCCGGCACACAGTGCGGCTTAAGCAAATATTCGTTGCTGTCCAGATCCATGCTGACCTCCATCGACTTATTCACCGCCTTCATAATACCAGACTGGAACATATATCACCGACAAAACAGCTGCACAACAGGTATCATGCCTGAAAACGCGTGTGCTTAAGCAGGAGTTAGAGAGTATGTTCAAGTGGTGTGTGCCCGCCATCATGATCGGATTGGGCCTGGTTCAAGTTGCCCAGGCTCCCGCCCAAAACGGCAACCCCAATTACCCGAGCTGTGGGATTCAAGTCAAAACCGACAGGGCACGGTCACTGAGTGAATGGAAACCCGCAATCAGCCAATACAGCCTGCGCCACTATGGCGAACAAACCTGGGAACTGCAGCCAGCGGCGATTGTCATGCATTATACTGCCGGAGAGACTTTCCCTTGGAATTTGGTCAACAGCAAAGATTTTGCAGGCGAAAAGCCAGGTCTGGCCTCCCATTATGTGGTTGATGGTGATCAGATTTGGGAATTGCTGCCACCTTCGGTGCGCTCCAGAGCAACCTACGGGATCAATCACCGCGCCATTAGCATCGAAATGGTGGCGCGGGATGCTGCGGATCTCGCCAAACGTAAAAGCACCCTCCGAACAGCGACAGAATTGGTCCGCTGCCTGATGAAGCATTACCAGCTCGATCAGACCAAACTCTATTCGCACCAAGCCGTGGCACGCATGAATCCCCAAGAAGTGCCAGAAGTCAAAGATTTAATCGACGACAAACCCTACCACAAGATTGATCCGGGTGAAGCCAATATGCACACCATCCGACAGGGTTTGCGTCAAAAACCGTAAGCTGAGGTAGCTGCATGTTTCGACTCCATTTAAGTGCACTAAGCACACTAAGCGCAGGTTTAGCGCTTGTCTTAAGTTTGGCAGGACCAGCCCTGGCCCAGAAAGGGCCCAGCCCCCACCAACTATTGGAACCGCCAAGCAAAGCCGAAAGCCACCAAAAACGCGCCATTCCCGTTTACCGCTTTGGTCAGGGCAGTGCCGAGACGATCTTTCTCTTTGCTGCCTTTCATGGCGATGAGCGACAGGGCGTGTATATGCTCGAACAATTGATGAAAGAGCTGGCAGCAAAACCGCAATATTACGCCAATAAGACCATTTTTTGTGTCCCTTTGGTCAATCCCGATGGCTATCAAGCAAATAGCCGCACCAATGGCCGCAAAGTCGATCTCAATCGCAATTTTCCAACCCGCGATTACAAACCCAATCTCAACGCGGGAACACGTTATTATGCAGGTGCCCAGGCCCTCTCCGAACCCGAAAGCCGTTTGGTCTATGAATTGATCAAACCCTATCTCAGTGGCAACAAAAAGAACCTCAAGATCTTGAGCATTCACGGCCCTTTGGCTGTGGTCAATTACGACGGTCCGGCCTTGGCTTTGGCCAAAGTGCTTTCTGCTCAGAGCAAATTGCCAATCAGTGACAGTATTGGCTACGCCACACCGGGCTCATTTGGCACCTTTTATGGCAAAGAGCATGGCATTCCTGTGATTACCTTTGAGACAGGCTATGAATCCCCGGAGAAAGCCTGGGCCCGCTACCGCACAACGCTTTTGGCGCTGTTACAATACCCCAATCCCCAATTGGAACCCCCAGCTCTGCCCAGTGCGACTCCCACGCCGCTGCCCAGCACCCTCCCAAGCAGACCTCCCAGCCAGGCCCCAAGTCCAACGCCAAGCCCAACAGCCACTCCAACAGCCACTCCCGCCATCAGCCCATTGCCGCATGCCACCCCGACCCTGATCTCCCTGGCTTCGCGCGAGCTGTCTCCGCAGACCCCCCTTCCAGCCCCCAAACGGCGCTGGTGGCTCTTGGGGCCCACGCCCAGCCCATTGCCTACGGCAGAACCCACGCCAGAACCGACCCCCAGCACGATCATTCTGGCCACCCCCACTCCCAGAGCCACCCCGATCGCGACACCTGTCCCAACCCCCCTGCCAACAGCAACCCCTTACCAACCGGGCAGGCTCAGTTTGCCCAAGAGTCTCTCGAAACAAGCCTATATCCGCGTGAGCAAAAAAACACAGCTCTTGCAGGTGGTCGATCAGAACCGGGTCGTGGCCTCGGTGCCTGTGTCTACAGGTCTGGGTAGCAAAGACACCCCTGAGGGGACGTTTCGGATTATTTCCAAGGTGCCTTTTCCCTCGTATTACGGCAGTCCCCATCTGGGCCGCCGCTCTTACCCCTCCAAACACCCCAATAACCCGCTGGGCACGCGCTGGATGCAGCTCAATGTCGGACATTTTAAAACAGGTGTGGCCATTGGCTTGCACGGTACTGACGAACCCAATCTGGTTGGCAAAGCCATCTCCGGCGGCTGTGTGCGCATGCACAATGGCGATGTGGAACAGCTCTTTCAGATTTTCAGGGTCGGCATGAAGGTGATTATCTCAGCCAAATAGCCTGTGAAGGGGGGATTTTCCGCTAGAGCCAGTTCAGACTCAGGCGCTGAACCAAAGCGACCCCGTGTTTAAACTCTTTGGGCGGCGGGGGAGGCTCGTTTTCGACAAAACCCAGGGAGTGGACAAAACTTCCCTCTTTTTCCAGGCGGCCCGCTGGCAGCAATTTCTCAGCAGCCCGGCGTTCGGGATCTGGCGCAGATTGAATGCGCCCCACGGGTTGCTTGCGCAGTTCGGGAGCCACTTCCAAGCCATAATTTGCGGGGCCAAGAGCGGGTTTGAGATTCATGCAGAGATTATAGCACGCAGTTGTACAGAACTTTCGTGTCAAATCGTGTGCCCCTCTGGAGATCTCGCCCCGCTTCTGATATAGTTAAAGATAGCCTTTTTAGAATGAGATCATTAAGTGATCTTTAAATTTGCTCTAAGCTTAAAAGGGATACCACAAGATCCAAAGCTTGTTTCACGACAATAATTGTGTAAAGTTTGCCAAGAACCCCTGGAGGAACCCCGACCATGCAAAGCCTGAGACCCCTCAACGAAATTATGCCCCAACAGCCTCAGTATCAGCCTCAGCCTGTACAACCCCAGTATCAACCACAGCCCCAGCCTGTGCAGCAACAGCCTGCCATGCCCGGCAATATGCGTGTAGAACAGCTGACCAGCTCTGGCCAAATGCAAAGTTTCCAGAACAATGGGCGTGTGGAAGTTGTCATTCAGGATCGGGCTCGGGGTCACTTTGTTATTTCGGCAGACCAACTCAACATTGCAATGGTGGATCAACAGACAGGTGGCATCGGTCTGGGCAACGAACTGCGCATCTTCGACTCCAACAACGACGGTTGGCTGGTTGAACAAGAACTGCAAAGCGCCATTGGCTCCTCTCCCGCCATCGGCGAAGGCACCTCCAAATTTGAACACGTTGCCTCTGCCACCCTCGGCGGCGGGATGTTCGGCGCAGCTGTCGGCGGTATCGCTGCCAAAATGGGTTTTGACATCGGCAGCAAACTCGGTGGCAAATTCGCAGGCACCAAAGGCTGGATGATCGGTGCTGGCGCTGGCGCAGCTGTCGGTCTGGTCGCCGGTTTCGTGACCCACAAAGGCACCAAAGGCAATGACTCTCAGCCCGCTCCGGTCAATGGCTATCGCCCCGAGACCCAGTGGAACGAAAGCCGTTTCGCCAAAGCTGTTCTCTAAAAAAACAAGGCAAACGAAAGCCCCGAGTTCATCGGGGCTTTTTTCTTGGGCATTTTCTTTGCTTTTTTCTTGGGGCCAAAAACGTCGCGGCTCTAATTAGCGGCTCTAATTAAAAGTCTTCGTCGTCTTCAAAGTCTACAATCGCAAATTCTTCGCCCGACTCAGGTTCAAAGACCTCATCTTCAAGTTCTTTTAAAAGCGAGATCGAATTGGCCTGGGAAAGCGGTTTTTCTTCGATGGGCTTTTCCCCGAGTCGCATGGTCATGGTTGAATTGGCCACAGGCTGACCCAGCACAGGTGCCGCGGCACGCTCTTGGGAAAATTGCTGTTCTATTTGGGCCAAACGGGACTGAAAGCTATTCGAAAGCCCCGTTAAAAGGCTGTGAAAATCCAAAAGGGCGTTGAGTAATTCATCGACCTGATCGTCGGAGAGGGCTTGTGAGCGGGCCATGGTTGCCATTTAAGCGAGATTACCTCTTGTCGCAGGAATGAGGGTCCATTTTTTTTCTACCCGCTTGCACGAGATTTTAAACAATCCCAGGAAACAAGCTCAAGAAAGATGGTGTTTTTGCCGTTCAGTATATTCTTTCATCGCGGCTTCAATTTCATGGCGGCGGGCATACCCCATTTCAACCAAAAGGGTGCCTATTTTTTTATGGGCATGTTCGGGCTGGTATTTTAAAGTCAAGACATGGGAAAGCTGCCATTGTTGAATCAGCCCCATATTGACCAAAACCAATCCAAGTGAATCACTCGGAGGGGCCTGCTGTTCTTTCAGCACTTCTTCTAATTGCTGTTGGGTGATATACCCCAACAGCACCAGGATCTCCCCAATCGGTTTATGCAAAATGCGCGGCAAGCGGAACTGATAGTCCATGGCGTCTTGCAATTCGTCTTGGGTAATGAAGCCCTTGCGAATCAGCAATTGGCCCACAGGCTCGCCGTCTCCCTCTGCATTGGAAGCCCCTGCGACCGGCATTTTTTGAGCCTGGTTTTGTTCAGTTGGGGCTGAGCCTGCCATCTCTTGATAAGAGGGCAATTGTCCGGTGGGGTTCTGCTTTTTATAATAATGCTGCAGAGCGGCTTCGATCATCTCTTTGGTGGTATAACCCATTTCGAGCAAAACAGTGCCCATACGCTTTTCTTCACCACTGGACTCGCGGTTTTGGAGGGCATCCGCTAATTGCCCCTCTTGGATCACCCCGTCTTTGATCAATTGCTGCAAAAGCACATCTTCGATCGGGGGTTTTTCTCCGAGGGCAACTTGCATATCGTCTTCACTAACAAATTCAAGCGCCACAATCACTTCTGGCAAAGTCATCTCTTGTCCACTGGGCAAACGGCACTGATACTGCAAGGCCTCTGTCAATTGCTGCGGCGTTAAGAGGCCTTTTTCAATCAGAATTTTATCAATGGACTCAGTGCGTTTGGGAAACACGGAAACGATCCTTCTCGGTTTTATCTAGAAACATTAGCCCACCCCTTGGCTCTGGCGAAAATGCTTTAACATGGTTTCTTCAATAGCATCTTGATTAGTATAGCCCAATTCCACCAAAAGAGCGCCCAAAGTAATATGGGGGCGTCCGGGTTCAAATTGCACACAGAGTGCATGGGCGAGTTGCCATTCGGCAATCAGACCGTATTTCACCAAAATTTGGCCAATCGGCATCTGTTTAAACTCAGGTTGGGCCGTCAGGGCCTCTTGCAATTGGGCTTCGGTGATTGCACCTGTCAGCACCAAGATATCTCCCAATGGACGGTAATCTTGGCTACCACCACTCTTTTGAAAGTTCAAAGCGGCCTGCAACTGAGCCTCAGTGATATAACCTTTCTCGCGCAAAATTTGACCCAAAGGCTTTTTGGCAGGTGTTTCGGTTGTTTGTGGAGCCGAAGGCGGGGGAGAAACCGGAGGCGTTATTGCGGCCGGTGCTTGGGCCTGTGCCAGCGCAGCTTCAATCCGCTCGCGGGTGCTGTACCCCAATTCCAAAAGCAAATGGCCCAATTTTTTTTGGGCGTGTTCGGGGCTGAACTGCAAACTCAAGGCATGGGCCAATTGACCTTCGTTGATCACCCCAGCTTTGACCAAAAGCTCACCAATCCGATTCGGCTGCTTTTGCGGCTGACTGGCCAGGGCTTCGTCCAATTGCGCTTGATCGAGATAGCCCTGTTCGATCAAAATTTCGCCCAGGTGTTTGTGCAAAACCTTGGGCAGGCGGCGCTGGTATTCGAGTACATGATCCAATTCGCTCTGGGTAATCCAGCCTTTGGCCACCAAAATTCGCCCCAAAGGCATGTGCACAGTGGGCTCAGGAGAACGGGCCTCTTCTTGATAGACCTCTTCTTTTTCCGTGATGGCTGGTTTCAGGCCCTGCAGAGAGGCATCTGAGCGCACAAAAATCTGACTCTGTTTGAGCTGATAATTGGAAATGGTCTGTTCAATCTGGGCATTGGACACCAGCCCCAAATCGACCAAAATATCCACGATATGTTGGGTCGGAAAGGCATTGAGAATATCCATGGCATGATGCAATTGCTGAGCCGAGAGAATGCCCTCCTGGATCAGGATCTGGGCAATCGGGTCTTCCATCGCATTATAAGCTTCACCCAATGCCGTGCGAATCTGCGCTTCGGTGACAAATTCAAAATCAATCAAGATCTGGGGCAAAGTCGTGTATTGGCCGGGAGGCAAACGGCACTGGTACTCCAATGCCTGGGTCAATTGGTTTTGTGTAATCAGACCCTTTTCGACCAGCTTGGCGCTGATTTCCAGATCGGATTTTTCTTGCGACATAGATCGGACACCCTTCTCTAGAGGCTTACACAGAGCCTGTTATCATTGTATCAGGAGTCTGGCATCAGGCGTCTGTGATCTTTTGAAAGAGGTCCGTTTGACAAAACCCTCAAAACAAGTAACAACCCCCTATTTGACCGCAGGAAAAGAAAGTCTCACTCTGCTCTTGCAGGTCTGTCTGGGGGCAGGTCTTTGGCTGGTTTTATTGCTCAGCTTGGCACCCGCCCATTGGCAAAATCTGCTTGCGGGACAGCCCATTCCGGCTTTTTGGCAAAATCTGTATCTGCTGGGCCTCTATCTCTGGCTGGGGATCTGTTTGCACTTGAGCCTGCGCCGCTCAGGGCAAAAATGGCAGGCCTGGGGATTGGGAAAGGGCTGGTACACACAGGTCGCTCCCGCCTTTGGCTTTGGCCTGCTGTTTTTTGGCTGTTTGTGGTTCTGGGGCTATGGCTCTGGCCAATTGGTATCAGTAAAAGGGCCCGATTTGCGCTTGATGGGCCTGTTTAGTTTGTCCAGCTTGGTCTCGGCCTGGGCCCTGGCAGGCATCGAAGAAATCCTCTTTCGCGGCTGGCTCTGGCAGGTCTGGCTGCCCGCACTGGGGCCTCGCCAGACACTCTTACTCCAGGCCCTGATCTTTAGTGCCGTGCATGGAGAGAGTTGGCATTCGGGCTGGTTGGCCTTGCACCTCTTCTTGATTGGCCTTGTGCTGGGGGGACTGCGCCACGTGACAGGTCATTTGGGAGCCAGTATGGGTTTACACGCAGGCTGGATCTGGGCAGTGCTTTGCCTGAGCCAATGGGGCCTGCTGGCAAGCCCCCACGGGACTTACAATCCCCTGCGCGAAGGCCCCACACTTCTGATTTGGTTGGGTCCCCTGGTTTGGATCACTTTTCAGTGGCTGCGAAGTGAGTCAGAAAGCGCAAAGAATGCCGCTGGATCGGCAAGTGTGGCATAATGAATCCGCAATTTTATATGACTGAAAGAGGAATTTAAGTGCATGATGGATTTACAGGTTGTCGCAAAACCGTTGCAGGAACAGGAAACAGAAATGTTGGTCCTGACCGTTTTTGAAGACGAATTAAAAAAACAGGATTATTTCCTGGCTCTGGACGAAAAGCTCGGGGGCAAAATTGCCCGGATTATCGAATCGGGTGAAGTTCAGGGGAAATTTCGCGAATTTACCATTCTGCACACCGAAGGCATTGGTCCCAAACGGATTCTGATGATGGGTCTGGGCAAACGCAAAGATTTCTCCCTCGATCGCATCCGCTCGATTGCCGCCAATAGCTCGCGCTACGCCCGCCGGATTCAGGCCAAAGAAATGGCCATTCACGATTTCGCCTCCTGCGATGTGAACCCCGCCGACAGCGCCGAAGCGATCATGGAAGGCGTGCTCTTGGGCATGTACCGCTTTGACAAATACAAAAGCAAAAAGAAAAACCCCTCAAAATTATTGGAGTTTGTCACCGTAATTGCCAGCAATGAAGAAACCGTTGCGGCTCTGCAGGCCGGTGCCCACAAAGGCAAACACCTGGCTGAGTGCGCCAATTATGTTCGCGATCTGGTCAACGAACCCGCCAATTATATGACCCCCACCATTTTTGCCGAACGGGCCCAGACCCTGGCCCAGAAAGCGGGCATTGCCATCAAGGTCTTGGATCAAGCCGAGCTCGAAGCCGAAGGCATGGGCGCCTTTTTGGCCGTTGCCAAAGGTTCTGATGAGCCCCCCAAAATGGTCGTAATGGAATACACGGGCAAACCCGGCGCAAAAAAGATCGGGATCGTGGGCAAAGGCGTAACCTTTGACAGCGGCGGCTATGATATCAAACCCTCTTCAGGCATGTTGCGCATGTACGGCGATATGGCCGGTGCGGCGGCCACTTTGGGTGCGATTCACGCGATTGCCCTGGAAAAACTGCCCATCAACGTGGTGGCGGTCATGCCCCTGACAGAAAATCTGGTCAATGGCAAAGCCTTTAAACCCTCAGATATTCTCACTTCCATGTCGGGCAAAACGATCGAAGTCTTAAACACCGACGCCGAAGGCCGTTTGCTGCTCTGTGACGCCCTGACGTATACCCAAAAACACCACAAACCCGATGTCTTGGTGGATATAGCCACCCTGACCGGGGCCGCGATCATCGCCCTGGGCCGGACAGTTTCAGCCGTTTTAACCAACGATGACAACCTCTACACCCGTCTCTACAATGCCGGAGAGTATTGTGGTGAGCGCGTCTGGCAATTGCCGCTCTACGACGAATTCCGCTCCCAGCTCGTCAGCGACGTGGCAGATATTGAAAGCGTCGGTGGCCGCTCGGCGGGAACCATCACAGCAGCTGTTTTCTTAAAAGAATTTGTCGACGAAGGCCAGTCTTGGGCCCACATAGATATCGCAGGTACCTCTTTGATGGAAGAAGAAATTGCCCGCTATGTCAAAAACCCCTATCTGCCCAAAGAGGGCGGCACGGGCACAGGCACCCGCTTGCTCTATCACTTTGTCGAATCGTTTGTCGAAGCTTAAATCAAATTAAAAGACCCGCTTGAAAATAAAAAGCGGGTCTTTTTTCTTGGCCGGATTTGGCTCAAACGTTTTGTTTGCAGAAATTTAAGAAAAGAGTGAGGGGCGTGGCTTGCGGGCTTCACTTGGCCCACGAAAGACGGCATGGGCCGCCCATTTTAAGAGTAAAAAGACCGCCGCAGCAATCGCCAAAAGTTGCACCAAACTGCCCGCAAAGACCACGCCAATAAACATTTTGCTGATCAAGAGCACAATCGCAAAGGTGCCCCCCATCAAAATCAGCAGGCCCGACAGCCGGTCAAACCCGGGTAAGTCTTCAAATTTCACCTGTTTGGCCATGATCATCAGGGTAATCGTCATCGAAATCGGGGGGCCAAAATAGACCAGGGCATTGGCATCCAACAAATTCTCACGGCTAAAAAAGAGGCTGTAAGCAACCACAATACAGGCCAACATACCGGGCAGACAGGTCAAATAGGTCATCAAGGCATAAAAATACCGCCAGGGGGCAAAGTTGCCGCGATTTTTGCCATGAAACAGCGGTAAAACAAGTGCCGAAGCGGGCAGTAGCGACAAAAACAGCCACAGGGAAGAAGGATGACTGCCCAACCACTGGATCACTTCACGCACACTCATCGCTTACAATACCTCTTTGCCCATTTGTTCTTAATCATAACAAATTCAACCGCCAGAGATATTTTAAATGTATTAAATACATTTTTTATTTCTGTAAAAGCGTATAATAGAAAAGAAATTTTAGAAAAGAGAATCCCATGTATTCTTTGCAAAGTCTTTTTGCCCAGTCCCATCCGATCATTGCCTGTATCCACCTGCCCGCCTTGCCCGGTGCGCCAAGCTATGCTGGCAGCATGACACCTGTCTACGAACAGGCCCTGGCCGAGGCCGCGCTGTTTAAACAGGCGGGCGTAGATGGCCTGATCGTTGAAAACTTCAACGATTCACCTTTTTATCCCGACCAGATTCCTGCCGAGACGGTGGCGGCCATGGCTGCCCTGACCCGCGAAATCGTCAAAGCCACCCATTTGCCGATTGGCGTCAACGCCCTGCGCAACGACGCCCCAGCCGCAGTGGCGATTGCCACAGCCGCAGAAGCGCAGTTTATCCGGGTCAATGTCCATTTGGGGGCCGTAGTGGCCGATCAGGGCCTGATTCAGGGCAATGCCCACCTCAGTCTGCGGCTGCGGGCCCAACTCAAATCTCAGGTCTTGATTGTGGCAGATGTGGGTGTCAAACACGCAGCTCCCCTGGTCAATCGCGGCCTGGCCGCTGAGGCCCACGAATTGACAGAACGGGGACAGGTGGATGGACTGATTGTTTCAGGGGCCTTTACAGGGGCTACCACCAACAGCGCCGATCTGAGCGAAGTCCGTGCCCACAGCCATTTGCCCATTTGGGTCGGCAGCGGCGCCTCCCCCCACAATTTACATGAACTCTGGCCGCTGGTTGACGGCCTGATTGTCGGCAGCACCTTTAAACAAGCGGGACAGGTGCGCAATCCCGTGGATATTACACGGGTTGAGACCTTTATGCAAATTGTCAGAGAGCTGCGCGCAGAAGAGGCCTAAAGCACCAGCGTGGGCTTGGGATCGGGCTCTTCGAGCATTGAGTTGCCGCGAATATGGGTGATCAGCCAGACGGGCAGGACGGCTTTCATGCTGCCAGGGGGGTTGATAATCTCAATCACCTTTTCAAAGACATTCCAGACCGGCATGGTCAAAGCCCGGCTGTCTTGCTCGCGCATGAAGTCTTCAAAATTGCTGATCTCCCAAGCGCAGGTATGCACCTTGACCGTCTCTTCGATCTGAACCAGGGTATTGCCCATGGCACGGCATTTGGCCGGACGCACCGGATAAATCCCACATTTGTCCATGACCAAAAACGGGCAGGTGGCGTGTTTGAGCGATTGGGCGAGGGTTTGATAGGTGTCACGAATTTGCTCGGGCGGGATTTCGCCTTCGATCATGCGCTGCTGCAAGAGCAGAGAGTCGCGGTATTCAGCGGCATAAAAGCGCGCCCTGCGCACGATTTCGTCTTTGATAATCTGGGGAAACTCGTTGATATAATACAGGATCAACTCCCACTCAACAGCGGTGACATAAGGCGGATGCAGGCCCTTGCAGCACATCGCACAGTCAATTTTGCAGCGGATATTGCTGTATTTGTCTTTGACTTCGTCCATGAGATAGTCCATGATCTCATAGACATCTTCCAAACAGGTGATCTGTTTGAGGGTCTGGTAGCCTTCGGTAATGGTGGCCGCAAGGCCTTCCATGCCCTCAGCGGGTGCAATTGGATTTGCCATCTCTATTTCTCCTGCGCGCTAAATACTGCGGGATAAAAATTGTCCCGCGCCTTGTTCGCCTGTGAATTTGCCATTATCGCAGACAATCTGCCCGCGCGAGAAGGTCATTTCGGGATAACCTTGCAATTCCAGGCCTTCGTAAAGACAAAAATCGCTTTCACTGTGCAGATGAGAACTGCTCATGGTTTTTTTCATTAAGGGATTAAAGACCACCAAATCGGCGTCTTTGCCAACAGCAATGGAGCCTTTGCGCGAGAGGCCAAAGATCCGGGCTGGATTGGTCGACAAAAGCGCCACCAATTGCATCAAATCCATGTGCTTACCCCCCACCGCATGGTGGTACAAAACCGGCAAGAGCAGCTCCAGATTGGCAAAGCCCGTGGGAATACTGGCCAGATCTTCGCCCAATTTTTTCTGCTCTTGGGTAAAGGCCCAGTGATTGCTCGAAACCAAATGAACGGTGCCCGCTTCGAGGCCTTTCCAGAGATTTTCCAGATCGCGCTGGCTGCGCAAGGGCGGCAACACCGTGTAATTTCGAGGCTGAGAGCCAAGATAAGCCTGATCGGTGTGGGTCAGATAATGCAAATCTGTGCCTGTAAAGATCCGGCTTTGCAGGGGATGGTTTTGCAAAGCCTGATTGAGGGCATCGCGGCAACTGAGCTGGCAGAGATACAAGCTGCAGCGACTGGCCTGGGCCAGGGTCATCAGGCGAAAGACCCCTTCGGCCTCAGACTGTGTGGTACACAATTCAGAATAATGGGCAAAGGCATTGGGCTCAGACAGGGGATAGCGCTGAGCTGCCGACTGCAAAAGCGCCTGATTGCCACAGTGCACCATCAACATGCCCCCGGCACTGCCAATGGCGTCCATCAATTGCAAAAGTGAGGCATCGGTATGCACCATTTGCGCATCAGGGCCAAACAAAAAGGCCTCAAACGAGGGAATGCCGGCGTTGAGAAGCTGTGGCAGTTCTTCGAGGTAACTGGCCTGGGCATCGGGCAGGCAGACGTGCAGAGCATAGTCCACGGCAGCCTGCGAATCGAGCAACTGCTTGCGCTGCTTGACCGCATCAGAGAGGCTTTCATCGAGCTTGGGCATGACGGTGTCAATAATGGTGGTCACACCCCCACAAGCGGCGGCCTGGGTGCCTTTAAAGAAGTTATCAATCGAGCGGGTGCTGCCAAAGGCCGATTCAAAATGGCTGTGGACTTCAACCACACCAGGCAGGACATATTTGCCCGAGGCATCAATATTTTCCATACCGACAATGTCGTGGCCGATGGCGGCAATTTTGCCGTTGCGAATGCCAATATCAGCCCTAAAAATATCGTTGGCCGTGACAATCGTTCCGTCTTTGATGCTGATATCCATGCGTGGAGTTGCACCTGTTTTTGTTCTTGCTAGATTGTAATAGTGTATCAGTCCCAGCGCAAAGATCAAACGGGAAGGCGGCAAAAGATTAAATATTAATTAAATTAGATTTAATTTATGGTTAATATTCCTCTTCTGACTCGCCAGTTTTTGCCAGAATAGACTACATAGATAGTGTAAAGTCATCTCGCAAGGGAGTAGATTTCAGTGAATGCACTGACAGAAAAAATCAGATCGGGCCTCTGCCGCTTTGTTGGAGAGATCCTGCTTGAGGCCGGGTTGGTCTCCAAACAGGCCCTGAACGAAGCCATCGAAATTCAAAAAAGCACCCACGAACTGCTCGGTCAGATCCTGGTGCGCAACGGGCATTTGACCCAGCAACAATTGGTGGATATTCTCGAAATTCAGCTCAATAACCGCTACGATCGTGCCCAACGCCTGCACAAACACCTGGGTGAAATCCTGCTCGAACACCACGCCATCAGCCGCTGGCAATTGGCCCGCGCCCTCCAAGAGCAAGGACTGCGCGAAAGCAAAATTGGCCAACTCCTGGTGGAATTTGGCTATACGACCCGTGGCAAAGTCGAACAGGCCCTGAGTGATCAGGCGATTGGAGCCGTGCCCGGCCAAAGCCCCCGCCGTGTCAGCCTGGGTGAGTTGCTGCTGCAAAGCCACCGCCTGACCCCCGACCAATTACACCAAGCCCTCGAAGAGCAACACCAAAGCCACGACTATCTCGGCAATGTGCTGGTGCAAAAAGGGGTTTTAAACGAAGAAGAACTCGAAGACGTGCTCACCACCCAATTGTGGTTGCAGTACAGCGCCGGTGGCAGTGGCCGCCATGAGAGCGATCCGCTTAAACCTGTCCAGAAAAAGATCGGTGAGATCCTGGTCGACACCCACCAATTGACCCGCGAACAGCTCGATGTCGCAGTTGAAGAACAGCACCGCAGTGGCTTGCGCCGCCTGGGGGATATTCTGGTCGAAAAGGGCCTACTGCCTTTTAAAGAGTTAATGCGCGCCCTGCGCCTGCAAAAGCGCCTGGCCACCCTGACCATGAGTTCGGCCCTGGGTATCGCTCTGTTGGCCTCCTGTGGTACGCCCCAAGTGCCCCTGCAACCCATGCCCTACGGCAATATCACCGCCAATATGGTGACCCAATCGGTGGCCGCCAGCCAAGTCATGGCGGGGCCCTTTAAAACCCTGCAAGTCGGCGACGGCGGGCAGCGCATCAAGATCTACCAAAATGGCAGCAAGGTGCTCGAAAACGTGCCCTTTTTCCACCAGGGGCAAGACAACACCTGTGGTCAGGCCGTTTTGGCCTCGCTGCTGAATTATTGGGGCACGCCCATGACCTATCAACAGGTCGTGGACCAAGCCAACCCCGGCAATTTGCCCACCACCGATGATGCCATCACCAGCTATCTGCGCAAAAAAGGCCTCAAGGCCCAGGATTTTCGCGGTGGCGTCTTGAACAACCTGATCGAACAGGTCAACAAAGGCCGTCCCACCCCTGTGCTGCTGGACTTCGGTGGCCTCTCTCAGGAACACTATGTGCTCGTGGTTGGCTACAACCAGAAAAAAGGCACCTTGGTGATCCACGACAGCCTTGAAGGCCCCTATGTCGAAATGGAAATGAATGTCTTCCAAAAAATGTGGGACAATCGCTCGATCCGCCAGATCCATATCTTTGGCGGCGACAATTACAAACGCCTCTATTTTGACGTCTTCCGCTGAAGTCGGGAGCAAAGTAAAAAAGCCGGTTCTGGAAACAGGACCGGCTTTTTTTTAATTTCGCGCATAAAATTTGGGTCTTTTGCATAAAAAGGACTTGTTATGGGAATAGTTTATTTAGCTATACATATACATATTTGCATATAACTAATCTTAACAAGATCCATGAGGTCATCTATGCTCGATTTTAAAGCCTTGGCTGAAGCCAAAACAGCAGCGCAGGGTATTAACGACAAAGTGCATCATCGTTTTGTTGAGGCTTATCAGACAGCCTTAAAACAAGTGGAACATTTACACCAACTGTCCTGCCAGTTTCCTGAGCGCCGTTTGCCCGAAGGGCTGCTTCGTGACGCGGTGGATGCGCTCTCGCGTGTGATTGATCTCAAGCCCAGTACCGCCAATCCGTACGCCCTGTTTTCATACCTGTTTTTTTTGATGGAAAACCTGTTCTTGGCGCGCAAGTATTTGCAAAAGGCGCGAAAGCTGAACCCTGATTTTCCCAAAATTGCAGAGCTTGAAGCGCTTTATAACGAATTCGAAGCACTTGAACAACTGCAACAGCAATTGCCCCTTGAGCCAGAACGCCCCCCTGTTGCTGTCAGAGAACTGGATGACTTTGATGAGTTTGCTTTGCCTGATGTATAAACAAAAATAAAAAAAGATCATTATTCAAGGAGTTGAAAGTATGCAAAATATTCCAAGTAGCCCTGTGATTCAATCTGCCCCTCCCCTTCAGCCGACCAAACCTGTCGAACCGACAACGCCTGTGCAATCAAGCCCACCTGTGCAAGAGCAACAACCCCAGGTGACAACCCCCACCCCTCAGACAGCCCCGACCCAAACAGATGGCGAAACAGCCAAACAAGATGGGCATAACGCTGTGAATGCCTACAAAAAAGAAGAATCAAAGCCGCCGCGACTTTCACTTTTGGCAGGTTATAGTTTCTCCCCCAATTACTCAGGCTCTGTGGATGGCGCTCAAAAATTTAAGCTGGGTGCAAGCTATAACCTGTTTAGCCAAGAAGTCGGACCAGGTAAATTCAAGCTGGATGCAGGTTTGGGCCTGAGCAATACCCGCTACCAAGCAGAAGTGACGGATCCCGCAACGGGTTATACCAAAGTCAAAGACAAATCAACCTTCAGTGTGGATCTCGATCTGAAGGCCAAGTATCAAATGAAGGTGGCCAGTTTTAACGACAAGCACAGTTATCTCTTTGTCACCCCAACAGCCATGGCGGGGGTGGGGATGGACTTCAGTGGCAAAGTGAATGGCTCCTATGGCGGGGGCGCCAGCGTGGGTGTGGCCAATAAAAGTGGTTGGTCCTTTGGATTGGATGCCAATTACACCAATAAAGGGGGCTTTCTCGGAGCCAGCGTCGCGATACCTCTGGGACGTTAATTTTTTTCATCACCCACGCGGGCTTCTTGCTCATGAGAATGGGCGATCAGCCCGCTTTTTTATTGTGAATCTGGCGATGGCCCAAGCGCTCCATCAGCCTAAATAGCTTCATTTTCTGAAAATGATTTGTTTTTGTCGTAAAATTAAACATCATACGCATTCAAGCTATTTTTTGTGCTTACTCATTTCAGAGACAGGAGTCGTTAAAAATGGTTTCTTTAGATTCTCATTTTGCTCAGCCCATGCAGCCGCCCGAACTTCCCGCTTCAGAAAAAGTGGCCAAAGCAACACCCCCTGTTACACCCAACCCAAGTGAATCCCCAGAGCCAGTCCCACCGGCCCCTGCTCATGAACGTGATTTTTCTGAGCCGTTGCCAGAACAGGGCCGCGCCCAGCAAGAAGTCCCTCTCTTTGAGCCAGATAACGAAGTACGCGGAGGGGCTGCTGTTTTTGAGGATCTGGCCATTCGCAATGATGCGACAAGTTATTTGCAAAAGCACTTCAAAGATATTTACAAACAGGGCAAAACACATCGCACTGAAAATATCGCAAAAATGGCAGAGCGGCTGGGTGTCCCTCAAGACAAACTGGAGCCGATGATGACCTGGTTGCTCGAAAAAAATATTGTCTTTGGACTGGCCTCAGAGATTGGCAACGCAGAATTGTTTTTCCGCCGTTTGGGCTTTGAGGGCGCTCAAAAAGCAATTCAACGGTTTCAGCAGATACAGGCCGGGCAAAACACCCGCTTAAGCCCAAACGAAAGTACCTTTCTGATGCGCTCTTTGATCCGGGATATTGGCGCACCGGGCATGATTGGCCAAGGTGGCAAAGGCACCTGTGCTGCGGCATCAATCCAAGCACTGACCGCCAATATGCACCCGCAAAAATACTTGGACATGACCCTGGCCCTGGCAGAGGGAA
The DNA here is from genome assembly GCA_051715345.1 of Candidatus Blackallbacteria bacterium. GTDB lineage: Bacteria > Cyanobacteriota > Sericytochromatia > UBA7694 > UBA7694. The sequence goes on along the minus strand of JBPXJQ010000005.1, from coordinate 12,634 downwards.
AAACCTTTAGCTTGCCCGATGGAAAACAGCTCAACCCCAATGACAATTGGCGTCTGCCCGGTGAAGATCGCCAGATGAGTGAAGCCATTGTGCAAAATGCCCTGATGGATCTGATGCTGGGTGCAGGCAAATACAAGAGTCATTTAGATACCGGTGCAGATCAGGCCTCTCCTCGGGTGGGCCAGCAAAGCAGCGCCATCGATCGGCTTTATGGCAATCAACTGGACTATACCCACAAAAATGTGCCGATGATCTGGCCTTTAAACCGGTTTGCCCAAAACACCTCACTGGAACAGGTCGAAGACGATCTCAGCCGTGGACGGGGACTGGTGGTGAATATCTGGGGGCATGCCATGGCCCTGGTGGGGATGGATAAATCTGGGCCTGAGCCCAAGGTGATTATTCAAACCTATGGCGCACAGATTGAAATGCCTGTCTCTGAATTTAAACCCTATCTGATGAACGTGGTCTATGTCGATGATCCCGGTGAAGACAATCGCCAGCTCAAGTCAGGCGAACGCAAACATATTGGGATGGATCTGGCCCGGTTGCCGTAAATTTGGCAGCCAGTGCTCAATTGAACAATCAACGGAGCCAACGCCCTGCCGACACAGAGGACATGCCCTTGCTGGGCCTTGAACTGCTGGGCATAGCTCTCTGCCTGGGCCAGAAAATTGGACGACAGCGTGACGCTGGGCAGACTGCCGGCTTGCTTTTGCAAGACCTCGGCCAATTGGCGACGCATCGGTTCGAGGTAACTCAGTTCATCGCGCACATTCCAGTACAGATCCTGAAAGCGCTAGTTGGCGGCTTCGAGCTTTTCTTGCAGTCGCAGATCTCGTTGGGGTTTGTTTGAAGCGATGCTGAAACCCGGATTGAGCTGGTTTTGCAGCTGGTTCCAATCTTTGAGGCTCTGGTTCGGTTCGCGCGTCTCATCAAAGGTCTCTGGCTTTGAAAGCGGTTCTATTTCGTGCGTTGATCCCTTGGATCAAATTCCAGCTGTTTAAACAGATTTTCAACGGTTGTATTAAAAACTTGAATCGCCCATTCTTTATCATTAAAATAGTCAGACCAAAAATCAGCGGTAGTAAAGGCAAGGGGCAAAGTGAAATGTTCGTCATCATACTTGACGGTCACCCAGTCAGAAGGATGTTCTTTAACAACATCAAAAATACGCGCATCTACATAGCCGGGAGAACTGCTATCTAAAACCCGATACATTAATGTACTGCCCGTATCGTAATCAGGTTCTTCTCTTTTCCAAATTTCAATAACAACATAGATTTCGTTTTCCCTAAGCCCTCTCAAGCGAATATCGGGTTTTAAGCGAACGAGCATTTAAATATCTATTCCTTTTGAGGACACGGCCTAATGTATCCATTCTTGATAAGGATCATTTTCATCATGTCTTTCTTGGTTCTGCTCTTCCAATCGCTGCTCTAACGTCTTGTTATAATATTTTTGTAGATAGGCATCCAAAAGTTCATTGATACTCTCAAAACCATCTGGGAAATGATCTTCAAATAAACTTCGATGCTGGCTTTCCGGAGTCTTTTTTAAAATCAAATCCAAAAAGTAAGCCTGTTCTTTGTAAATAATCGATTTGATCTCTGCTTCATAGGTTGATAAACGAAGCTCGTATTCGGGATCATACATAGTGTATTTTTCGGTAAAATCATGCACTTTTTTCACGTACTCAGGGTTTTCAGGATCATCTGAATCATTGACCAATTCTTGAGCGTGGTGGACAAAAGGATCCTGATCTGCGGATGGGAATATCAATTTGTATTCATAAAAGAGAAAGTATTTTTCAGTTTGAACATGTCTGAAAATAATATATTTATGAAGGGTTTGAGTATTTATCCGATCTAAAATTTCAATTTTTTCGTACATTCATTCATCCAAATTAGCATAATGACTTATAGATGCCTGAATACTGTTTTCCCAGGCCAATTCGGGATGTGCTGAAGAAGGTTTTTCAGGAGGATCGCTACTTAAGAGAAGACGATAAATGTTTCGCCCCTGATTGTCATTCAAGCGTGCATAGGTATGTCCATATTTTTCATCCTTGCGATGATAAACATATTTAACATGGAAAAAGAGATTTGAACGTAACTCTTGAAACAGAATATCCTGATAGGCGGTTTCTTTCACTAAGGAGTCCCAAATATGAAGTACACGGTACATTAAAAAGGTACCGTCGGATCATATCCATATTGGCGAATTTGCAAGCTATTTCTCACTCTATGTAGCCATTGACCTCTCTGGATTTTATCGTTAATATATCTCACTTCACGCCATTGGGCATGAAAAACTGAAAATACTTTTTTTTGTACATCTTCCGTTGCACCTAACTCCTGATGCTTATTATCGCGTTTATTCACCCGGTTTAAATAGATTTTATTACCTCCCTCAAATATATCAATAAACAGATCATTTGTATTTTTAGCTGTATTGAGCGTGTGTATAATATTTACTTGCCGATCTTCTCTTATTCTTGGATTTTGGCACACATGCCATCCAAAATCGGTTTGGCCTAAATATTTTTCATTTTCTTTACAAATTTTTTCCTTACACGCTTGCTCAGCTTGTTTTTTAGCCTTGGGAATCTGCACATCTCTGAAGTTCTGAATATTCTTCTGATATCGCTCAGAAGAAAGTGCAAAGGCTTTATCATCGCGCCGCTCTGCATCTGTCAGTAACTCTTTCAAATTTCGCTGGGCTCGGGCCAGTTCATAATTCAGTTTATCAGCAATACCCAACAGCTTATCTTTAGAGCCATTCAGCAGACATTGTTTGGTAAAGAGAAGGTTCATAACGGGCAGCATTTCCGCCAAAGCATCTTCCATGTTTTTCATGTAATTGCCAATTTGTATACATTGATGAATGTCTTTACCAATATCAATGGCAATGTCTGCTGCAAATAAGACAGCAAAAGCAATGTTGACACCAGCAAGTATCGCACCAGCACCTTTGGCGGGTGATTTGATGAGATTCTTTTGAAGGTTTACAGCAATGCCTTGGCCAACTCTTATCGCCTCTTTACGGACACCGATTGCGAGATCATTATTGGCTGTTTGATTAAGGGCAATATCTACTTTTGAGCGCAATTGAAGCAGCTGATTATCCCACTCAGCAGGTATTTTGATAACTTCGTTTTCTGACTGAATACCAAAACCTTCTGGTTCGGTATTGGCCAATAAGGTATCCAAAGCTTGCAGTGCAACATTGCCCATCCGGCTTAAATCGGCCAAAATCAAGCTTTTGTCTCTATCCAGCAAATTGGGCCTTTGTGCCAAATACTCGCTGTGATTCACAATCTGCCCCTTGAGCTTGCGCAGGGCTTCAACCACCTCTTGGTTGGGGCTGTCTTGCTCAATAAACAACTGGGTCACCCAGAGATAGGTCTGCAATTCTGAGTAGAGAATCTTTAGCTCTTCGAGGCCATCCAAATCCCCTTTCTGGGCTTTGAACTGCTGGGCATAGCCCTCTGCCTGGGCCACCAGATTGGATGACAGCGTGACGCTGGGCAGACTGCCTGCTTGCTTTTGCAAGACCTCGGCCAATTGGCGGCGCATGGGTTCGAGGTAGCTCAGCTCATCGCGCACATTCCAGTACAGATCCTGAAAGCGCTGGTTAACCGCTTGAACATTTGTAAAGAAGCTTTCATTGCGGGAAACACCGGCCATCCGTATACCACTGTATGTTATAATGGTTTTTAATGAGCAAACCACGGATTCATTGGGATCATTATTTTAGTCAGTGGCTGGCACACGCTTTGCCCCGCCATGATTTGGTGGTTGAAGAAAAACCCCAGTTCAGTCAATTGCCCTTAGAAGCAGACGTTTTAATTATTGCGGCTTCTCAGGCCAAGTCTGCATGGCAAAAGCATCCCCTGTGGTGTCATTTGAGCCCTTATACGGTGCTGGAGTTTAAGTCTGTTGTCGATCCCTTTCGCGCTCATGATTTGGAAACGCTGTCTGCTTATGTGTCTCTGACCCATCGTCAACACCCCATGTCGTTGCCCACAGAGGTAAGCGGTTGGCTGGTTGTTTCGGCGATGAACAAAGCGTTGCGGAGCCGTTTGCAAAGTTATGGGATTCAATTGGAATCACGGCTACCTGGGTTTTGGCAGGCTGAGACCACGTTTTATCGTCTGGGAGTGGTGGAATACAACCATTTGCCAAATACTGAAGATTTTTTTGAGTTAAAAACCTTTATGCGTTCAGGTCAAGCGTTGCGAGAAACCCTGCGTATGGGTTTGAAGCAATTAGCGGGTAGTAATTTACAGAACGAATACCTTACAATAATTTCAGCGCTACACAAACAGGAGGCCGAAGCTGTGATTCAGGTATTGGAAAGTGAAAAAGAAAATGTGGCTTGGGTTGTGGAGCAATTATTGGAGAAGTCTCCAGAGTTGAGTGAAAAGATCCCCTTCATTCAAGCACAGAAATCTTCGGGTAAGCTTGAGGGGAGGTTGGAAGGCAAGCTGGAAGGTCTGCGTGAGACTGCCCGCCAGATGAAAGCCGATGGCTTGCCAGTGGCACGTATTTGCAAGTACACCGGGCTGAGTGCCGACGAGGTCGCGGCGCTTGAGTGTCAATAGCCATCCAAATCCCCTTTCTGGGCTTTGAACTGCTGGGCATAGTTTTCGGCTTGGGCCACAAGATTGGATGACAGCGTGACGCTGGGCAAAGATCCCGCTTGACTGGGTTTAAGGACTGCGTTCAGTTCTTATCCTTTGTCACGACGGGTGCCTCTGCAGAGATCTGGCTTAAACACAGCTGTGTGAGCGATTCTTCAAAAGGACTCAAAACCCGACTCCAGATGCGTGGATTCAGGCTCAAACAACCCAGATAGGGCTCTACCTTGCCCCGCTGTTCCAGTGCCAAAAGCAAGTCCAGGCTCCATTCAGTGGCTTCGTTGAGGCAGAGCCCTTCCCAACCCAGTCCTTGGGGGACAGCCTCCAAAAGCGGTTCACAGGCTTCCAGCCACTCAAGCCGCCAAGCCAACCCTTGATTGCGGCTAAAAGGAGCCACCCCCGGCTGAATCCATCTGTCTTGCCAAGCTTGTATCAGATCCAAATCCCAGGGCAGGCCCGGATTGCTGCTGAGGCCCCCTGGCCCCACCCAATTCCAGCGCTCGGCGTATTGGGCCAAAAACGCCTGCGACCAAGGCAAACCCGTATTACCACTGAGTCTGAGCCAGTCCCAGCGCTCGAAATAGCGCTCAAACACACCCGCCTGCCAGGGCAAACCCGGATTGCCACTTAAAACAGACCAATTCCAGCGCTCAAGATAGGTTTCAAGCATGGCCTCTGTCCAGCCCAGAGAGGGGTTCTGGCTGAGCAGACGCCAATTCCAGCGCTCGGCAAAACGGCTGAGCAAGGCTTCTGACCAGGGCAGACTGGGGTTGAGTGAGAGCCAATTCCAATCCCAGCGCTCAGCGTATTTTTCCAGCAGAGCAAGGCTCCAGGGCAGAGCGGGATTCCGCGACAACTGCGGCCATTCCCAGAGATCAGCGTATTTGGCTAAAAAGGCTTCACTCCAAGGCAGTGCGGGATTGAGGTTGATACTTTCAGACCAGTCCCATTCGTCTTTAAAGGCCTCAAACATCTCCTCAGACCAGGGCAAATGGCAATTGGAAGATAACCCTTCCCAGGAGAGATGTTCCATCTGCTGGTAGATAAAATCCGCGTTCCAAGGAAATCGCGGGTGATCACAGAGCCCTGGCAAAATATCTGCATTTAAGTTCAGCAAAGGTTGCTGCAAAAGTGAAAAGGGAAAAGCCGGGTGCTGCAACAAGAACATTTTGTTGAGTGCATTGAGGTTGCGATCGAGATTGTATTCATACGGGTAGGTGCCACTGCCACAAAAGAGAGAGACAAAGCTGTCGGGCTCCCAATACAAAGCGGTGTTTTGAACCAAAAGCCGCACATAAGGCTGGAGGGCTCCCCTGCCGCTGTCGGGCACAAAGAAGCGCAAGCTCTCGGCAGGCAGAGCGGCATAACGGCAGAGGGCCCGTTTCAGCCATTCGGGGTATTTTTCTAAGAGCGTGGTGAGCAGTGCCCGCTCGGTCTCCGAAACAGCTGGATTCATGGCCCGGCAAGCACCTCTGCCACTTTTTCTGGGGTGCACTGGCTTTGCAGCGCGTATTGCCAAACACTGGGATTGTCTGCCAGATAGTCAAAAAACAACGCTCTCTTACTAAGCGGCAAAAGTGGGAGTAGGCCTTCGAGTAAGTCAGCCGACCAGAAAGAGCCTGTATTTCTTCCTAAAAAATCCCAACCCCACCCTCCATAAGACCGGTTAATCAAAGAATAGTATTCCAGCAAAAGATCGAGAGTCCAGGGCATGCTTTTTACCCAGGTGATACAACTGCCCCAGGCATTAAAATAGGGAAAAAAGTGTTTGAGGAAATAGGCATCCCACGGCAATTCTTCCACGGCTGCCAATCCTGCTAAACCCCAATACCAATGAGAGACAAAAGTCTCAATCAATTCAATCGACCAAGGCAAACCGGAATTGCCGCTCAGCCCATTTGCCTTGTCATCATGATGACCACACCAGGCCCAGCGCTGGAGGTATCTCTGAATCAAAGCCTTGGACCACGGCAGAGCAGGGTTGGCACTTAAACATTTTTCACCGGCTTCCCAATTCCACTTGTCTTGGTATTTTTCGATCAGACTTTCTGTCCAGGGCAGAGCGGGATTGCCACTGAGATCGTACCAAGACCATTTGTCCAAGTGGGTCTCAAAAAAGTCCTCAGACCAGGGCAAATGGGTATTTTCAGAGAGATACAGCCAATTCAGTTTGGGCAAAAAAATTTCAAACCCCTCGCTGAACCAGGGCGTAGATGAATGGGCACTCAGAGCCTGCCAATTCCAATGGGACTCATACCGCTCCAGCAACTCGGCTGACCAGGGAAAAAGGGGTTGAGCAGAGAGATAATACCAATCCCACTCAGAGGCAAAAGGCATGAGCCAGTCCTCAGAGCAGAGCCTAAAGAAATCGGGATTATGGCTGAAAGCCCGCCAATTGATCTGATCGGCATATTGCTTGAGCAGAGGCGGGGTCCAGGGGAACGCTGGGTTGCAAAACAAATCCCAACTGATCCGCTGTTGAGAAGAAAAGAGCTGTTTGAGCCAGATCTCAAAGGCCTCTGAAGACCAATGAGTGGCTTGATTGCTTTGCAGCCGAAACGATTCATAGATGTCGAAAGACGTTAAAAATAACTCCGCTTGCTGAGACCGATCTAACAAAGGCTCAAAGTTATAAAAGCGCAGAATCGCTCGTTTTAAGTGTTCTTTGGGTAGCATGTTTCGCTTTAAAATGAACTTGTGATAATGGGTTGAGAATTAACTCCGCACTGAAAGATATAGGATTTGGAGCAGTATCTCACTTTTAATGGAGGGATCCTATTGTGCTGAGCCTCCACTACAAATCGGGAATAAATTTCATCTGTTGGGAGATTTTTAAACTTATCTATGCTTTTAATTATTTCTTTAACATGCGTTGTGTCGGCACTACATCTTTGATCCAATAAAAGTTTGTCTTTCCTGGCTTGTCCATTTCTAAAAAACGTAGCAATTTTGCCTTGTGTGTCTTGATTAAAAGATCCATCAATAGGAGTTCTTTTGAGACTTAAGCGCAAAGAGCCAACATAAAAGTCATACCCAAATTCCGAAGATGGACGAGAAATCAGAGTGGGATCAGTTCCTTCATAAACCGTCATTAAAGCTTGTATTTCTGCAATCCTATTGAAAATACCGGTGCCTCCTGGATCTTGTAGCCAAGTTCTAAAATCGTTAACACTGTATTGATTCCAGAAACCAAAGAGAACGGGACTATTAACTCTTAGATCTGTGGTTGCGACATTGCATTTTGCTGCAGGATTTGAAATATTAACACATTGATTACGATAAGCTTGAAACACCTTTTCCAATTCATTTTTTATCTCATTATTACACTGACATATTATATCAATTTGGGCATTCACTTCGTTTAATTTTTGAAGGTATTCTTTTAAGGCATTTGTGGTTTTCTTGTGTGAATTCTCAAAATCTCCTTCATTGATATACGCTGCCCTTTGGGCTTTATTAAATTCAGCCCAAAGCGAATTCATTGAACCCGCAAGATTCTTGTCATTGATTAATTTCAAAATTTCTGTATTTAGCTTATCTAAGGGAGCATCCACCTCCTGACACTCTGCTGAAGTTGCTCTCTTAAGTGCAATTTCTGTCTCTTTTGTTGCATTTTTTAAAGCTTGATTTAACTCAGATAACTTTTCTGAGTTATCCAGTTTCTGACAAGCATCGAGTAGCTCTTGAATATCCAATAATAGGCTAATTGTTTTAACAGCAAGACCAACAGGCCCTATTGGCGGTATACTTCTTCCAAGTTTTAATGTGAAACGAATGTACTCTCCAGCTTTTTTTAGCAAAGGTTTTACTTGCTCAGACATTTCAAGTACACGCTGGACTCTTGTGCTATAGGGGACTTCTTTTAAGTTTTTATACTCAGTCAGTTTATTTTTTAAAGATGCAAATTCTGTTTTTAAATGTGCAAAAGGATCTCCTGTTTGTTGAATAGAAAATTCTCCACCTGGGAAAATCACATCTATTTCTTGAATAAGGGTGTCTATTTTTTGTTCTATTTCCTCAATCTCAGCTTGAGTGGGAAGACTAAAAAAGACTGTTTTTTCTGCCAAATACTCGCTGTGATTCACAATCTGCCCCTTGAGCTTGCGCAGGGCTTCCACCACCTCTTGGTTGGGGCTGTCTTGCTCAATAAACAACTGCGTCACCCAGAGATAGGTCTGCAATTCTGAGTAGAGAATCTTTAGCTCTTCGAGGCCGTCCAAATCCCCTTTCTGGGCTTTGAACTGCTGGGCATAATTCTCTGCCTGAGCCACAAGATTGGACGACAACGTGACGCTGGGCAGACTGCCTGCTTGCTTGTACAAAACTTCGGCCAATTGGCGGCGCATCGGTTCGAGGTAACTCAGCTCGTCGCGCACATTCCAGTAAGAGATCCTGAAAGCGCTGGTTGACCACTGCCAGCTTTTCTTGCAAACGGATATCTCCGCCCTCTGAGGCAATGCTGAAACCCGGATTGAGCTGGTTTTGTAGCTGGTGAGCTGTAAAGTGTGGAATGCTGAACAAAAAACTTGTAAGTGATGATGTTTTTAAAACAGACGTATCAGATAAGCGCATTCTTTCCAACACGCGTCCAAACATCGAGTTGACAATAGAGCTTCATAGTTTTGCATTTAACTCATCTTCGATAGCAAAGATGTTTAACATATAGGCGCTAACCGCGTCTTCCGTTTCTTGTGTTAAGGGTAGCTCTTCTGAAAAAATATACCGATCAAACGGTTTGAGGCGAGAAGAAATCACTTCATCATTTTTTAAGCACCAGTCACACAAATCAAAATAGTTAAAGATTCCCATTTGTTGAAACTCTTCTAATGTGTAATCCTTAGGTTCCAATTCATTTTTTAAATCAAGTTCAAATATCCAGTCACTCCCAAATTGAGCATCGATCACTTCAAAGAACTCAGTTGGGTATAAATCAGGAGTACATACTTCATGCCGCTTTCTTTGATAACGAGATTTATTGGTGACCCGAAAATGGCCCCCATCTTCCACTCCAATGCAAGATAACTCAATCACTGTATAAATCTTATTTTCTTCAAAACGAAAATACCAATCAGCGGGAACAGGCCAACTTTTTACAAGCTCAATAAATTCCTGTTCGGGTTCGGGTCTAAGAGATGTTTTGAGTTTAACAATCATCTTTTTTTCTTTTCACACTGCTCACCCTTTCCTTCGTAGCACTTGAGCTTATACTCAAATTCGTCTCCTGAAGATACCACACTGGTTTTGGGACCTCCTCGATAAGTGTACCAATGCATTTCCAGTTCATCTCCCTCACAGAAGACGGCCAACTTTGGTACAGCTCGACCTTCATGGCCATAGGGTGCCTTGACATTTTTAATCAGGGTAAACGTATCACCTATTTCAAACCCTGTGCTCATTTTAAAAAAGAATAGCCTTAAATCATTTTTACCGTCTCCATAAAACTGGATTAGTCTATTAATATCTGAAATTTGATTGCGCCTAGCAATCTCTCTTTCGTAGTCTATAATTTCGTACTCATTTGGACTGACAAGATTATAAATATTTTGGTTTAAAGCATTAGATGTTGCTAAAGTTAAAATAGGCTTATCGTTTTTACATGGGTTTTCACATTGAATATCTAGTTCTTTTAAATATTTCTGGGCATTGCCGACAAAGTGTTCCAGCAAAGCAAGTAATCCATCGGCCTCAGCAAGAATGCCTCTCAATTCAGATTCAGAGGCTGACACTTTCACTTGCTGAATAACTTCCAGCAATCTATCATATTTGGTCTGAATCGGCGCAAGTGAACCCTGAGTTATAGCGGCATCTCCTGCCCCTAATACCCGTCGGACGACTTTCTCTAAATATTCCGGATCTGCATTTTCAAGACAGGGATCCGAAGCTGTTTTGTCCAATAATTGCTTGTAATTATGTATTGCCTCTAAATTTTTTGCCTGAATCTTTTTCAACTTCTCTTCGAGTTCTTTACCTAAACATTCTTCGTTGATTTCTTCCAGTGAAAGTTGAATGTCTCGGGCCTTGAGGGCAATTTCTCCAATGGTTCTCAGCGCACTCAGAATCGCTTTCCCTCTGCCAGCAGGGCCAAAGGCTTTGACCTTGGAAAAACTTTTCCACAGGCTCAAGCTGTTCTTTTGCACATTTGCCATTTTTGCTTTGCGTTCAGCAGTGGTTTTACCCAAGTTGGCATCATCAAAGGCTGCCTTTAATCGGTCCACTTTCTGTTTGAGATCATCATTGGAGGGGCCTGCTTGAATTTGAAAATCTCCCCCCAATTCAGCACTCAGGGCCGTCAGTTCTTGAATCGAGGTATTTAAATAGGCGTTATAAAGCTGATCGAGTTCAGGGGTGCCTCGGTCAATCGTATCTGGCCGTTGCGCCAAATACTCGCTGTGATTCACAATCTGCCCCTTGAGCTTGCGCAGGGCTTCCACCACCTCTTGGTTGGGGCTGTCTTGCTCAATGAACAACTGGGTCACCCAGAGATAGGTCTGCAATTCTGAGTAGAGAATCTTCAGCTCTTCGAGGCCATCCAAATCCCCTTTCTGGGCTTTGAATTGCTGGGCATAGCTCTCTGCCTGGGCCACAAGATTGGAGGAGAGCGTGACGCTGGGCAAAGAGCCTGCCTGCTTTTGCAAGACTTCAGCCAATTGGCGGCGCATCGGTTCGAGGTAGCCCAGCTCGTCGCGCACATTCCAGTACAGATCCTGAAAGCGCAGATTGGCGGCTTCGAGCTTCTCTTGTAATCGCTCTTCTTGTTTGGGTTTGAGCGCGGCAGTGGTAAAACCGCCTTCGTTGAGCCGATCCTGAAGGTTGTTCCACTGGTTCAGGCTTTGGTTGAGTTCACGGGTGTCTTCAAAGGCGTCTGGCGTTTGCGACATGAGATTATAGCCGCTGTCTTGAACCTGTTGGGCATCTGTATCGGCAGGGCAAGAGCCACCGCCAGGTGTGGGAGTCGGTGTCGGAGGCGTCGGCGGCTTAGGTGAACGACCCGGTCTGGGAGTTCGCCGGGGTTTGGGGCAGACTTTGCCAGGGGGGCAGGGTCTGGGCTTGCAAATTTCGATAATGCAAGGGGGTGGAGGCGGGGCTGTCGGCCCAGGCGGAGGCGGAGGCGGCTCTGTAGGGCCAGGGGGATTGGTGGGCCCTGGCGGGCAAACCTGGCCCTCGGGGCAGGGTGGACCTGGCGGAGGACAATTCTCGCCTGTTGGGCAGGGGGTTGGCGTGATGCCTTGGATGCTCACACTCACCGAGGCCGTTTTGTCTCCGGCTTGTCCTTTAAAGGTCACACCATCTGCTACTGGCCCCGAAACCACATTGCCAGAAGCGGCATCGGTACCGCTGCAGGTGCCATTCCAGGGAATAGCCTGAGCACCTATATTTGTGGCAAAAAGGCTGTCTGTACAACTCACATCGGGTGAGGTCGGAAAGGTTTTGACATGTTTTCCTCCCATTTGGGTGATCGTCCAGCCGGGGCAAACAGGGGCTTTGGTAACGGAGATAGTGCTGCTCCCGCCAATACCGATCTGGGTGGGATCTGCTTTCATTTCAAAAGGGCTATTCGCAGTCACAGTGGTGGTTCCGGGCTCTTTGGGGGCATTAGCATCGTCATAGTCCGCAATCAGCTCGTATTCTCCATCGGGCACAGCGCCCCCAAAGGAGATATCTTTTTCGCCTATACTGCCACTGCTGAGGGTTGTTTCTGTAAATGTGCAATCCCCGTTCAGGCTTTTAGCTCTGACTTTGAGGGTCCAAGGGCGGCTGTCGTTGAAGGGCGTAACCGTAACTTTGCTAGTTTCGTTATCGGCAGGAGAAAAGCTACCTGGCGTCGCATGAACATCGATTAAATCTGGCACTTCTTTGATAAACGGAATGTGCACCGTCATACTCATCGAGCCAGAAGCGCTGCCAGAAGCCCCCACATTGGCACACATTTCCAGTGGGGGATCGAGATCTGGGTTGATAACCAGCCAGTTTTGGCCGTTTACAGTTGCGATA
>JBPXJQ010000004.1:0-110668 GCA_051715345.1 Candidatus Blackallbacteria bacterium | reverse complement strand
TCGCCACCCCCGCCGCCGCCGCCACCCCCTGAGGATGGCGCACTGATGATCACTTCGATCTCAGCTTTGACAGCGGGATCAGACTTGAGGCTGACCACCACTTTGTAGCTGCCAGAGGTGGTTTTGGAGCGAATAACACCTTTATTGTCCACGCTGATCAGGCTTGGCGAGAGCGACTCCCAATTAAATTCGAATTTTGTTAAATCCAAATTATTGCCATTGAGATCTTGAAGCAAGAGCTGAATGGACTGTTCGCTGCCAAAACCAGACAATTCGACACGGCCCGGAATTGCCCGTAATTTTAATGCTGGAACCGTATCACTGACCCCTTTAACAGGCGCCTCAGGGGGTGTTTTCTCAGGGATTGTTGCCACCGGGGGCAGGGTTGTCGTTTTACCCGCTCCAGCAGGGCCTGTACTTCCTCCGTCTCCAAGGCCCCGATCGTTGGGCGTGGGAGAGGGAACAGGCACCCGCTGCTGCTCAAAATTTTCTTGGGTATTGGGATTATTGGCATTGCGGTTGCGCTCACTGAGATTCACCAGTCCGCTCAGTGGCGCCCCATAATTCAGCTGAACATCGCTACAGCTCCCAAAGACAAGCAATGAGACCGTTAAGGCTGTAAAAAGTCGAAAAGTTTGTTTTAAGTTGTTCATCAATTATTGACCGGCAAAGGTTGATAGCGATCGATCCGGCGAATACCCCAACTTGTATCCGCTATATACAGTGTACCATCTGGGGCGAAATCAATGCCTCTGGGACTGCTAAAAGTGGCCACTGTTAACGGTTTTCCCTCTGATAATCCGCTGGAGCCTGTTCCGGCGATCCTTGAGATCTGGCCAGAGGGGGTGATTCTGTAAATTTTAGAGGCGCTGTTAAAGCCAAAATTACAGCAGGGAGCAGGTACAAAGACATTGCCATAGGGATCCACGCGAATCTCATGCATTTCCACCCAAGGGCGAGAATCTGAGTTGGGCGGCGCAAAGGAATAACTCAAGGTTGCGAAAACTGTGACTTGGTTTGTCTGGAAATTGATTTTGCGAATCTGGTAATTATTGACATCGGCCACATAGACGTTGCCATCGCCATCGATGCCCAGGCCTTCCAAATGTAAGAAGCGGGCATCTGCAATCGGGCTCACAGGTGTGGCACCTGCAGCACCCGCTGGCGCACCTCCCGCAATAATCTGCACATTGGGGGTGAGGGTTTTATTCACATCGTAGAGCTGGGCCTCTGCCAAGGTGGGCAAAGTGTTGAGATTGGCAATCTTGGCCACAAAGACATTGGTCACCGTCGTGCTCGCATTCGGGGGATCCGTGCAGGTCACAAACAATTCGTTGTTTTTGCTGACTTCAATTCCTTCGGGGCCAGGCAAACGGGCGATGACCTGTACTTTGCCATCGGGGGTGATTTTACGAATGGCGTGGTTACTGGTATCTGCCACGTATATATTGCCAAAGCTGTCGTTGGCCAAATCTTCTGGGCCAGAGAAACGGGCATTGGCCAAGGTGGTCTCTTTGAGTTTATCCGCAGGGAAAGCCAATTCATCTTTGCGGAATCCCGCAGAATTGTCGCCTGAGACCCACTGGTTTTGACCTGCCTGATTAAATTTGTAAATTTTGTGGCTGAGCGAGGCGATATAGATATTGCTGTTGTGGTCTACATTGATCCCGTGTGCGTTTTCAATTGCAAAGTTAACATCGGTGCGTGTGACAAGAGCTGCGTTGCCAATAAAATTGATCACGTCTTTGTACAAGAGTGAGGAAACGGCACTGCCCGCTGGGTTAAAAATGGTCACTGTATCGAGGGGGTTGCCCACAGGGGGGGTATTGACCGTAATTTGAGTGGGGCTGTTAATGGTATAGGCATTGGTGTTTAAGACTGTGGTCCCAATCATGACGACAGATCCGGCAACATAACCCGTACCTGTTAAAACAATCGGTCCGGTGGGTTGCAGGGGATCATTGGCGACATTTGTAATGGTCGGGGGCCTGAGTACTTGAAAGGGGGTGGCAGAGTTGCCTGAGCCTGAAGGCGTGGTGACTCTGATCGGTCCATCCGTAGCCCCGGCGGGCACTGTCACAGTGATGGTGCCATCATTATTAACTGTAAAAGTGGGGGCATTGACCCCATTAAACTGAACCTGGGTAGTGCCCGTGAAGTTGGCGCCGGTTAAAGTGACTTGATTCCCAATCGCTGCCGTCGCCGTGAAACTGCTGATCACAGGGGTGCTGACTGTATAGGTGGGACTCTGCAACGGATTGCCCCCATTGGGTGTGACCGTAATCGGCCCTGTTGTTGCCCCAGCTGGCACAGTCACCGTCACCGTATTGGCTGTTGTGCCGGTGATCGTGGCCGGAGCGCCCCCGTTGAAGAACACGGTTGGATTGCTTGTGGCAGGATTAAAGCCAGAGACCGTAATCGTGACGCTGTCGTTGGGTTTTCCTCCAGGGGCACTGAGTGCAACCACTTGCTGGGGAATGGTCAAATTGCTGGTCGAGGTGCCCGTACCCAAGGGGGTCGTCACCTGGACAGGGCCTGTCGAAGCGCCAGGAGGAATGGTAAAGGTCAGGGTAGTGTCATTGACAACCGTCAGATTGTTTGCAGCCAAACCGTTGACAGTGACGCCTGTTGCACCCGTCAAGTTGGCTCCTGTCAAGGTAACTGTGGCTCCAACACTGGCAGAGTCTGGCGTGATGGTGCTGATCACAGGGGTATTGATGGCATAACTTGTGCTTTGCAGCGCTGTGCCACCTTGGGGCGTAACAGTGATTGGGCCTGTACTTGCACCTGCAGGCACGGTCACAACCAAGGTGCCTGCTGTGGTGAGTGCGTTATTAATAGTGGCGGTCACGCCATTGGAAAAAACCACCGTCGGATTTTGGGTTGCGTCAAAGCCAGATACCTGAATACTCAGCGTGTCTCCAACCTTGCCGCCCGGATTACTTAGCGAAACAATCCGGGTATCTACCGTAAAATTAGCCGTATTGCTCAGTTTGCCATTGTTTGTCACTTGGATTGGCTGGGTGCCGCTGATGCCGGGTGGCACCTTGACCACCAGCGAAGTGGCGGTTGACAATTCTACTGTGGCAGTGACGGTGCCAAATTTGACCACGTTGCCGCCAGCAGGGTTAAAGCCATCCCCACTGATTGTGATTTGGCTGCCACTGGACCCTTGTGTGGCGCTCAAAGCCTTCATGACAGGCGGCAATACCAGGGGGTTGTTGGCGGTGCCTTCGGTCAATGTGACATTGCCATTGGCATCCACGGTTAAGTTTGTGCGGCTGCTGACCCCCCCATTGAGACCATCAATTTTGGCGATTGCCTGCCAGGTTCCTGGAATAATTTGGGGCAAATTGCCCGTGTCTTGGCCGGCCGCAATCGAAATCGGTGCTGAGGCCGGATCGGTGATCTGGAGTTGAATTGCTGAATTAAATGCCACATTATTGGGCGTTCTCACCACCACATTCAAATTGGCCATTTGTTTGACCCAGGCCCCAGGGGTGGGATCGCCCTGATTGAGGGTGGGTACCTGACCATTGTTGTCCACCAACGCCTTGGCCAGGGCTTCAGCATTGACCCGCGAGGGATGCAGGGCAAAGGTATTGCCTCCCACTGGGTGATTGCCATAAATGACCTGATCGAGCAGGGTGTTTAACTGGCTCAGGTTGATGTTCTCAACCAGTGCATTGACTTGTTCTGGGGTCAGATTCCCAGTGACAGCGGGCACCCGGTTGATCAGGGCTTCGAGAATCGCGGCGGTGGCGGTGCTGCGCCAAGTAAAGGTCAAAACCACCTCGGTGCTGTTTTCAGGCGATGAGTAAACCGCTTTGAGCAGGGCTCCGGGTATTTCAAGGTGATTGGTTGAATTGTCATAGCCCTGAACGCTGACAATCCGATTTTTGCCTCTGGGCACGGTCTGAATCCGCAAAGCTGTGTTTTCGCCGTTGGAACTCACTGCGACATATTGGTTGAGATTGTAAATCGGAGCAGCCAGATCCGAACCTGCGACCCATGCCCGCAAATGGGAGATTTTATCGAGCTCCAACTGTTGGGTGCGCATGCCCGGTTTTTGAATAATGACTTTTAAACTCAGCTCATCGCTTTTACCGCTATTTGTAATCTGGGCCTGAGCAGAATCAATCAGCGGAACCTGAGGCAGGGTTTGTTGGGGTTGGCGTGGAAGGGTCTCTGCTTTTCCTGGCTGGACGGGATTGCGATTGGCACCTGGTACAGCAGGGGCTGTCGATTGTGTGCCCGAAGGCAAGCTGCTGCACGAAACCATTAAAACGGCCAAGGCAATTTTAGCGTACTTCAAACGATTGTCTCCTCTTGCTTGAGGCGGGCAATAGCAGGTCGGCAATGGGTAAAGCTGCTGAGAGAATCATAACTGAGCTGGCCTTTAAATATTCACATTATTTTTGTGAAAACAATGTTGGTTTGGTCACAATCCACCTTGTCTCAGTGTATACCCTGAAGTTGTTTTTTTTCTGCTGATTAGCAGGGATATTTAATCGTATTTTAATCAACAAAAAACAGAGCCTGCCGAGACGGGGAACATTTGGCAAAAACCAGCAAAGAAAGACAGCATCTGTTAAAATTATGTTAAACACTGTTGAAAAATGTAGAGACCTATTGAAGAGAGTTTTTCCCATGTCGGCCAAAGCTAAGCGGATTTTGATTTTTGACAACGACAATTCCCACCACAAACATCTTTTACACATACTGCCCGCTTCTGAGTGGGAATTGTCCATTGAACAGGAACTGTATCAAGCCACCCAGCGCTTTAAAAATCGCCCCTTCGATTTTGTGATCTCCTGCTTGGACATGCCTGATGATGAGGGTGAAGAACTCGCTTTTTGGGTTTGCGAAAATTATCCCAAGCGCAAAGTGATTTTGATTGGCTCTCCCGACGAAGATTTTTCGGATCAGGTCGATGAGCTGCGCCAGCACAAATCCGTTTTGGGGTTTGTTCCCAAACCGGTTCCCGGATTGCGACTCTTGGGCCTTTTAGACCAACAATTGCAGGGGCTAGAAGGGCAAGTTCAGCGCATGAATTTGCTCGATTTGCTGCAGGTGATGCGGATGAATAAACCCCAGTGCCTGGTCTCGTTTAGCGATAAATTGACCCGGCAAGAGGGCATTCTCTATCTGCGCAGCGGAGAAATCATCCACGCAGAACTCTACGAAACCCACCCCAAAACCTTGGAACGCTACCAAAAAGCGGAGGGGATAGAGGCCTTCAACCATATTGTGCAATTTAAAAATGGGGCTTTTCAGGAGAAAAACTGGACCGAGCCCGCCCAAATCACAATTCAATTGCCCTTTGACAGTCTCTCGATGAACGCCGCTCAGTTTATGGATGAAAGCGTGGGGCCGCTGGACCCCTTTGCGACCGCCCAAGAGAGTACCGTCTTGAGAAATATCCTGCTGGTGGATACCGACCCCATGAGCCGCATGATCATTCAGCGCGCGCTTTTTGCCGAGGGCTTTAACTGTATTTCGCTCAAAACCCCCCAAGAGGCCATGATGGCCATCGATGGCGATCCAATTGATCTGGTCATTACAGACACCCTGAGTCAGCACAGCTTTTTGCGTTGGTTGCAGAAACACTACCCCCAATCCCCGGTGGTGGCGATTGTCAACGCCAGCGAAGAAGAATTGGAAGAAATCGAAAAGCTGGGTCACGCCCGTTTGCTGGCCAAGCCGATCGACCTGCGCAAGCTCAAACAATTGTTGGCCGAAATTGGCCAAACAGGATTTAAGGGCTTTCTCAGTCAAATTGGGGTTTTTGACTTTATTCAACTCAATCTCTCGGCCCTGGATCGCAAAAAGCTGCACATCCGCGATTTGGCCACGAATATCGATGCCAAGGTCTATATCGACCGTGGACGTTTTGTGCACGCCATCTACAAAGATCTGGAAGGCCAAGAGGCTTTTTACAAAATAGTGGCAATTGAAAATGGCGATTTTTTCGAAGATCCCTCATTTGATCCACCCAAAGACACGCTCTCAGACATTATGCCCCACAAGCTGATGATTCAAGCTGCGCGCTTTTTGCCGATCAAGACCGCAGCAGCCCCCCCAGATGCCGCACCAGCCTCAGGTCTGACCTCGCTCTTTGGCGAACAAGAAATCAGTCTGAATCTGGGTGGAGGCTCAGACCAGGGTGGTATCACTTCTCTTTTTGGCGATGATTAATTCAAAATTGATCTGAATCAATTCTGCCTTTGATCCAGCCTCAGGAAATTTTGTGCCTTCCTGATTATGCTATTAATACCCGCTCTCTGCATTGATCTACATTCTCAACCATCTCAGAGGGCAAACAGGGATTTTGCTTAACAGGAGAGCTCGATGCAGCACGCAGAAATAGCCCAAACCATGGACGGCAATGAAGCCGTTGCAGATATTGCCTATCGGCTGAATGAAGTTATTGCCCTTTATCCAATCACCCCCTCTTCTTCCATGGGTGAATGGTCAGACAGCTGGGCTTCCGCCGCCCGGCCCAATCTTTGGGGCACCGTGCCCCGTCTGGTTGAAATGCAAAGCGAAGGCGGCGCAGCGGGAGCTTTACATGGTGCTCTGCAAGGCGGCACCCTGGCCACCAGTTTTACGGCTTCCCAAGGCCTCTTGCTGATGATTCCCAATTTATACAAAATAGCGGGAGAATTGACGCCACTGGTTCTGCACGTGGCTTCGCGTGCCTTGGCCGCCCAGGGCCTCTCGATCTTTGGTGATCACAGCGATGTGATGGCTTGCCGTGGTACAGGTTGCGCCCTGTTGGCCTCAAACAGTGTCCAAGAGGCCCACGACTTTGCGCTCTTGTCCCAGGCAGCCAGTTTGCAGAGTCGAATCCCCTTTATCCACTTCTTTGATGGCTTTCGCACGTCACATGAAATCAGCAAAATTCAGGTCTTGAGTGACACGGTCTTAAAAACCCTGATCGATCCCCTTTGGATTCAAGCGCATCGCAAGCGGGCCCTCTCCCCTGAACACCCGTTTATTCGGGGCACAGCCCAAAATCCCGATGTCTACTTTCAGTCGCGCGAAACCGTAAATCCCTTTTATGCCGCCCTGCCCACCCTTTTGCAGGCCCAGATGGACCAATTTGCCAGCTTGACTGGACGTCAGTACAAGCTCTACGAATACCAGGGCCATCCAGAAGCCGAAAGGGTGATTGTGGTGATGGGTTCAGGGGCCGAAACGGTTCTTCGGGCCGTTCAGCAATGCAATGCACGTGGCGAAAAAGTGGGGGTGCTCAAGGTCCGACTCTATCGGCCGTTTGGAGCTTCGGCTTTTGTCTCGGCCCTGCCTAACAGTGTCAAACGGGTGGCTGTGCTGGATCGTTGCAAGGAACCCGGCAGTGGGGGGGAGCCTCTCTTTCTTGATGTTGTCGCTGCGCTGCAACAGGCCCATATGCTGGGCGATTTGGCAGAATTTCCCAAAATCATTGGCGGGCGTTTTGGCCTTTCCTCAAAAGAGTTTACCCCGGCGATGGCCGAAGGCATCTTTGCCCATTTAAACAGTGCTCAACTCAAACACGGCTTTACAATTGGGATCGAAGACGATGTCAGCTTTACCCATTTGGCTTATGATCCCCTGCTTTTTCATGAGCCGGAGGCGGCCAATTGTGGCATCTTCTATGGTCTGGGCTCTGATGGTACCGTCGGCGCCAATAAAAACACGATCAAGATCATTGGCGAAGAAACCGCGCAACACGCCCAAGGCTATTTTGTCTACGATTCCAAAAAAGCTGGGGCCATTACCATTTCGCATCTGCGTTTTGGCCCTGAGCGTTTTGAAGCCCCTTATTTGATTCAGCAGGCCCATTTTATTGCCTGTCACCAGCCGATGTTTTTGGAGCGGCCAGATTTGCTTGATGCCCTGTTGCCGGGGGGCGTTTTTCTGCTCAACAGTCCTTTGGACAAAGAGACCGTCTGGGACCAGCTCCCTCACCCCGTTCAGGCCCGTTTAATTGAACAAAAAGCCCACTTCTATGTGATCGATGCCGGACGGGTGGCCAATATGAGTGGCATGCGTGGCCGCATCAATACGATCATGCAAACCTGTTTCTTTGCCATTTCAGAAGTTTTACCCCGCGAACAGGCCCTCGATGCGATCCGGGGAGCCATTCGCAAATCGTATGCCGCCAAAGGCGAAGCGGTAATCCAACGCAATCTGGAGGCCGTCGATCAGACCCTGTCCCATCTCTATCAGATTCCCCTGCCAGAAACCTGCAACAGCACCCGTGAACGTCATCTCTCTGTCCCGACAAATGCCCCCGCATTTGTTCAAAACGTGTTGGGTGCGATGTTGGCTGGCAGAGGTGATCTCTTGCCTGTCAGTGCCCTGCCTGTCGATGGAACCTATCCCACGGCCACCTCACAATGGGAAAAACGCAATCTGGCAGCCGAAATCCCGATCTGGGATCCGGCTGTCTGCATTCAGTGCAACAAATGTGCCCTGGTCTGCCCCCACGCCGCGATCCGCGCCAAGGTTTACGAACCCGCTTTGTTAAACACGGCCCCAGCTGGGTTTCGCTCGGTCTCTGCCAGCGAGCGCAGTTGGGACGGCCTCAATTATACCCTTCAGGTCGCCCCCGAAGACTGTACCGGTTGTGGCATCTGCGTCGACGTCTGCCCTGCCCGCAACAAATCCGAGGCCCGGCTCAAAGCCATCAATATGTCTCCCCAACCCGCTCACAAGGCCGTCGAGGTCGAAAATTGGGATTATTTCCTGAAATTGCCAGAACTCAAGCGCAGCATGATCAAACAGACCTCCGTGCGCCAGCAACAAGTCATGTTGCCGCTGTTTGAATTTTCGGGCGCCTGTGCTGGCTGCGGCGAAACGCCTTATCTCAAATTGCTCAGCCAACTCTTTGGTGACCGGCTGCTGGTGGCCAATGCCACGGGCTGTTCCTCAATTTATGGTGGCAATTTGCCCACCACCCCCTGGAGCCAAAACAGCGAAGGTCGGGGACCGGCTTGGTCCAATTCACTCTTTGAAGACAATGCCGAATTTGGACTGGGGCTGCGTTTGGCCCTGGACAAACAACAGGAAATGGCGCTGGAATTATTGCTCAAATTAGAGCCGGCCTTGGACTGGAATCTGGTGCAGGCCCTGATTGGGGCCGACCAAAGTGAGGAGTCCGAAATTTATGCCCAACGCGAAAGGGTCAATGTACTCAAAACTGCACTGGCTGAACTGTCTCAAGGCCTTGAACCATCCCAAGCGCAACAGGTTCAACAATTGATGGAATTGGCTGATGCCTTGGTGCGCAAGAGCCTGTGGATGGTTGGCGGTGATGGTTGGGCCTATGACATAGGCTTTGGGGGTCTCGATCATGTGCTGGCCAGTGGGGCCAATGTGAATATTTTGGTACTCGATACCGAAGTCTATTCCAATACCGGCGGGCAGATGTCCAAATCGACGCCCAAAGGGGCCGTGGCCAAATTTGCCACCGGGGGCAAACCCCTGGGCAAAAAAGACCTGGGCATGATGGCCATGACTTATGGCCATGTCTATGTGGCGAAAGTGGCCATGGGTGCCAAAGATGAGCAGACCCTGCGGGCCTTCTTGGAGGCCGAAGCCTGGCCTGGCCCTTCGATTATTATTGCCTACAGCCACTGTATCGCCCACGGCATTCCCATGAATACGGGCATGCAAGAACACAAAGCAGCGGTAGACAGCGGGGCCTGGCCACTTTATCGCTATCACCCTGCGCGCACCGAAAAAGGGGAATCACCCTTGCAACTCGACAGCAAAGGTCCGAAAATGCCGCTCAAAAATTACTACGACCGGCAAAATCGCTTCCGTTTGCTGGGCAGCACACGGCCCCAACAGGCCCAACTCTTGTTGGAACAGGCCCAACAAGAAATTCATTCCCGCTGGAAACTCTACCAGCAGATGGCTGAAACGACCCCGAACCAAGGAGAAAATTAAAAATGGATCTGTCTACCCATTATCTGGGCATGGAATTGCGCACACCTTTGGTGGCCTCTGCCTCTCCCCTTTCCGAAAACCTCGACAATATCCGCGCCTTGGAAGAAGCGGGTATTTCAGCTGTGGTCATGCACTCCCTGTTTGAAGAACAATTGGTGCAAAGCCACGATGAATTGGAGCATTACCACAGCTTTGCCAGCGATAGCTTTGCCGAAGCCCAGAGTTTTTTTCCGGGTTCGCCCCATTTTCACGTGGGCCCCGAACGCTATCTCGAACATATTGCCGCTGCCCGGCAATCCCTCAAAATCCCGATTATTGCCAGTCTCAATGGCTACAGTCGGGGGGGCTGGATTCGCTATGCCAAAGAGCTGGAAGCGGCTGGGGCCAATGCGCTTGAACTCAATCTTTATCAAATCCCAACCGATCCCATGCTCTCAGCAGCGGTGATCGAGCAAAACTATCTCGACATTGTGCATGAGATCAAATGCAGTATCACGATTCCTGTGGCCGTAAAACTGAGCCCGTTTTTTACCAATTTTGGTCATTTTGCCCACCAGCTTTCGGCGCTGGGTGCCGATGGCTTGGTGCTGTTTAATCGCTTTTACCAGCCAGACATCAATATCGAGACCTTGGAGGTCGAGCCCCATTTGCTCTTGAGTTCGCCCCAGGAATTGCGCCTGCCTCTGACCTGGATCGGATTGCTCTTTGGCCGGATAGAAGCCGATCTGGCTGCCAGCACAGGGGTGCATCAGGCCAAAGACGTGCTCAAATTGCTGATGGCGGGCGCCAAAATTACCCAAATGGCCTCGGTTTTGCTGCGCCGGGGTATTGGCTATGTGCGCACACTGGAATTGGAGCTGATCCATTGGCTGGAAGAACATGAATATGATTCTATTCGCCAATTGCAGGGCAGTGTCAGCCAAATGTACTGCCCCGACCCCTCTGCTTTTGAACGGGTGCAATATGTCAAAATGTTGCAGGGGGGTTATACGGGGCATTCATCTCTGACACTCTAGCGGCCACTTAAAACCACTGGTTTTCTTCTGCTTTTTGCGGTAAAATATAGATGTATACATCTGTATTTAGCTTGTCGCAAAACAGGCTTCAAAAGGAGACCCCGTTTGCCTCATCCCTCCCCTGTTTTGGGCACCATTATTGAAGGTTCACTTTCGGGTGGCTTAAAAATGCGGCTGGCAGCTGATCAGAACGTGGAAGACATTCGCGTGGGGCAATTTGTGGTGGTCGAAGGCCAGCTCAAGCGCTTTTTCTGCCTGATCACCGATGTCGCTCTGACCACCTCCAATCCCCAGATTTTGCTCAACCCGCCAGCTCAGGGCGATTTTTTGGCTCAGATTTTGCAGGGCACAGGCACCTTGGGCACGGTTTCGCTCCAGCCGATGTTGATGCTCGAAAAAAATGCCCTCAGTGCTGACGCCGACCCCGAAGAGGAATTGCGCCCAGTCAAAACCATTCCCTCCCATTTTGCCCCCGTGAAGGTCGCTTCAGAGCAAGATTTTGCCACCGTTTTTGGCCAAGAAGACGATCCACACAAGGCCCGTTTTTTTATTGGCATGCCCCTGGATATGGACGTGCCGCTCTGTCTCGATCTCGACCGGTTGGTCGAACGCAGTAACGCGATTTTTGGCAAATCCGGCACAGGCAAGTCTTTTTTAACCCGGCTCGTGCTTTCAGGGATTATCAAAAAGCAGGTGGCTGTCAATTTGATCTTTGACATGCACAACGAATATGGCTGGCAGGCCCTGAGTGAAAACAAAGGCGAAAAAGTGGTCAAAGGCCTTAAACAGCTCTTTGGCCGCGATGTGGTGGTTTTTACCCTCGATCTCAAGTCCTCGCGCCAGCGCGGAATCAAAGATGCCCAAGAACTCAGCATTCCTCTGCGCCAGATCCAGATCGAAGACCTGGCCCTGATCAAACAGGAACTCAATCTCTCCGAGGCCAGCATTGAGTCGGCGATGATTCTCGAAGAGGCCCTGGGCCGCAATTGGCTCAAGCAATTTTTGCAGATGTCGGCCAACGAGATCGACGACTTTGTCGCCAGTGCCAAGGGCCACAGCGGTGCGCTCAAGGCCCTGCAGCGCAAATTGATCAAGGTCACGAACCTGAGTTATATCAAAGATGAGGGCAGTGGCGACGCGATTCAGATGATTCTGAAATACCTCGAAAGCGGCAAACACGTGGTGCTCGAATTTGGCGGCCACAACAGCCTGCTCAGTTATATGCTGGCCACCAATATCATCACCCGCCGGATTCACCAGAGCTATGTCGATAAATCCGACATCTACAACGCCGACCCGCTCAACAACGTCAAACCCCGCCAATTGGTGATCACGATCGAAGAGGCGCATAAATTTTTGGCTCCGGCGATTGCCCGTCAGACGATCTTTGGCACCATCGCCCGTGAGATGCGCAAATATTCAGTCACCCTGCTGATTGTCGATCAGCGCCCGTCGAGCATCGACAGCGAAATTCTCAGCCAGGTCGGCACACGCATCACGGCCCTGCTCAACGACGACAAAGACATTGACGCGGTTTTTACGGGCGTGAGTGGCAGCCAGAGTTTGCGCACGGTGCTCTCGCAGCTCGATCCCAAACAACAGGCGCTGATCTTGGGTTATGCTGTGCCCATGCCGGTGGTGATTCGCACCCGCCCCTACAATACCGACTTTTACAAAGCCGTGGGCGACAAAAGCGCAGAAAAGCCCGAAGAACTCGAAGTGCGAGCCCAGAGCAATATTGTTCGGCTGTTTCCCGGTTAAGCGGAATGTGTAATAATATCTTTACGATTCGCTGAAAGCTAAGTGTTGAGGTAGTGCATGGATATAGATATCGAGAATCTGAACCACGAAGAAGCCCTGAAATTCGTCGAACGCTTTCAGGTATTATTGGAAATCAACAACAGCATTAACTCCTCAATGGAGTTGGATGTCTTGCTGCGTACCATTATTGACGTGGCCAAAATCGTGATGAATGCCGAAGCTTCTTCGCTGGCACTTTTGGATAAAAGCACCCAAGAGCTGGTTTTTCACTTTGCCCAGGGCGAAGCGGGCAAAGTGGTTGAGAGCATGCGCATTCCAGTGGGCACAGGGATTGCAGGCCATGTCGCCGAAACAGGCAGGCCTCTGATTGTGCCCGACGTGACCAAAGACGAGCGCTTTTACAAAGGCGTGGACGAAGAGAGCAAGTTCCAAACCCGTTCCATTATCTGTGTGCCCTTGTCGCGTTCGGGCGATCAGGTGATTGGTATTTTGCAGGTGCTCAATAAAATCGAAGGCACCTTCGACGAAACCGACCTGATTCTCTTTTCGTCTTTGGCCAATATTGCTGCGATCGCAATTGAGAACTCTCAGCTCTATACCTTGCTGCAACAAACCCTCGACAAGCTCAAAGAAGACAATACCCGACTGAATATGATTCTCGGCAAGCTCGAACAATCCGAGGCCGAGGTCCGCGAAATGAAAACCCTAATGGAAGAAGACGACACAGGGGCTGTGCGCGGCAGCCTCTCGGTGATCATTCCGCCCAATATTCTGCAAATGCTCGGCAACGATGCCAAAACGGGTTCGGTCACGATCAACAGCAAACCCCAATCGGGCAAAATTTACCTGCAGCGGGGCGAAGTGCATTATGCCGAAACCTCTGGCTCCCCGCCCTTTTTAACCGGCCCCATGGCCGCTTATGAGATGATGGGCTGGACCGATGGCACCTTTTCGTTTAACGAAAACGAAGAGCCCCCCGGTCGCACCATTCAGGTCTCCGTCATGCATTTGATTATCGAAGGCATGCGCCGCAGCGACGAAACCAAAGTCATGTTGGAGATGTTCCCCGATGATTCGGTGGTGATTAAATTGGCCGAGGCCCCCCCCGAGAATATCGACCCCCATGCCGAAGCCTGTTTCTGGGGCCTGACCACCGGCCAGACTCTCGGTGATGTGCGCCGCCGGGTGCCCGTGGACAGCCACACCTTCTACAGCGCCGTCAAAGACTTTAGTGAAAACCGTTTGATCCAAATCGCGCAGGTGGTTGAAGGCGCGTAAGCCTGCTTACAGCGGCAAACCTGGCTGAATTCTCTGAAAAAGCGGGGCCTTCGCAGGTTTTTTGCCCAAATGGGAACATCCCCCTTCGAAACAGCGTCTTGAGAAAAATCGCTGCTTTTGAGGGGGATTTTTGATGGTCAGATCACAGGGGTTATCCACTCAAATCTTTTGCTGCTGTCTGGTTTTGGGGCTTTGGGGCTGTGAACCCCGCTCTCAATCCCCGCTCTCTCTCCCCTCCCCCTCGTCGCCGACTCCCACACCTGATTCAAGGGCTTCCTTGCCGCATGCACGCCTCAATCTCAGCCTGGAACCCATTGCCTCCGCCTTTTATGAGCTGCGCTGGAATACCCAACCCGAGGCCTATAGCTACCGCCTCTGGCTCGATGGCAAGCTTTACAAAGACAATTTGGTCTTGCCGCGCGAGATATTGGATTTAACCGGCTATGCCCTGGGCAGCCACACCCTTAAATTGGAAAGTATCAACGCCAGAGGTCAGGTGACTGCTGTGGGAGAACTCAGATTTGAGCTCCAGGCCCGCCTTCCCAGCCCTACACCTTACCCTATACCCAGTCCTATCCCTTACCCTATACCCAGCCCTCTTGCTTCAGTTGAACCCTTTCGAAATACGATAAATTCAGTGAGCCCAACCCCCAAACGTACCCCACGACAACCGGATCCTACTCCAACCCCATTCCGAAGGTGTAATTGTGAAGATCTTGAATTGAATTCGTTTTATGGCAAGATTTATGATGACAGCTTTTCACCCCTTTCAGGCGTTACGGTGGAGGTCTATTCAAATTCTCAGACCTTTAATTATTATGATAAAACAGAGGGTGATGTTTATGGCCAATATGCTTTCAAAAATGTGCCAAGTTCAATATCACTGACTATAAAGGCCTCAAAGCCAGGCTATTCAGAACGACGTCGAGTGGAAGTTGTCAAATCTCGTCCGCAAGGCATTGAGGGAAATCGATTTGATTTCGGTACCGATGGAGGCGCAGCGACCTTCTCTGCCGCATACAACGCACTGAGCGACAAACCCGAAGTGGTGATGGTCACTCCGGCCCGCAATGGCTCCGGTGTAGCGTTCAACACCAGCTTCGTGCTGAAATTCTCTGAGCCCATGGATAAACAGACAGTTGAAAACAATTTCATGATCTTCGCTTTTAACAATCGAAAACTGACGGTGGATGCAGACAATCTGCGTGTGGCAGGAGGGGCCAATACGGTGATTGGCAAAGATCTCGTTGCCACTAATTTCTTGCCCGGCAATAGCACCCCAATTTGGGGCAAAGCGGCCTTTAATATCAGCTGGAACAGCGATGACTCTGAAGCCACTTTTTCCTTTAAAGAAGGAAAACAGCTGCCGACCGACAAAGACAGCAACCTGGTTCCCAATTACAATGTTGCTTTCCGTGCATTCTCAGGTGGAGACCGCGTGTTGACAGACAAGAGCGGTATTTCACGGAGTGACAGACACTTTAAACTGACCGATGGCGATTTTGAAGAGTCTTACAAATTCTCTATCAAAATCGACGAAGTCAAACCCACGCTGACCCATATCACTCCCGATCCCCAGTCGCCACGCGGGGCCGGGTTTATTCTGCACTACAGCGAGCCCATGTTACTCGAAACCCTGGGCGTGAACATTGCGGGCGGCATGAGTGATAGCCTTACTGCCTTTCGTCAGGCCCCCGCTGGATATCCAGGGGCCATCAATTGCACATCTGCCAAAGCGGCTGAAAACTACCTTTTGCTGGTCAAAGACGCGCTGGGGCAAACCCGATTCGAAGGCAGTTGGGCCCAACTCGGTGGGCGGGTGGAGTATCTCAGCCGCGATGCCAGCCGCAAAAGTGTCAGGCTGACTTTGCCCGCCTTTGCCGGAGCAGCAACAGATCCCGACGTTCAAACCCGTTTGGCTCAGCTTTTAAGCAGCGGTCAAACATTGAGCGAAGGGGTAATTCCGAGCTTGTTTGAAATTGGAGAGCGTCTCACCTTTCGGGTTGAAGCAGATGTGATGGACCCCGCAGGCAATACTGTGGATAGCGCCCGTAACAACGTGAGCCTGACCTTAAATGGCTGATCGTGCATTGAAAGACATCCTTTACAGCCATTTTCACAGACAGCGCTCAGCTCTGTCGCTTGGGGGTATTTTGCTTTTGGGGCTGGGGGGAATCAGCGCCTGCAATTCAACTCCTTTGAGCCCCACTGCCAGTCCCAGTCCGTTGCAAACAACGACTCCTTCGACTTCGCCAACAATGGCAGTGCAACCCATTGCCACGGCCTCACCTGCGTTGGTTCCAACAGCGACTCCCTATGTAAGTCCCACATCAAAGCCCTTCCCCCCCTACTTTCCTATGCCAACACCAAGTGTCTATTCTCCAACCAAAACTGGTCTTACACCGGAAAGTTGTGCTGCAGTCTATCAGGCCGAGCTAGATTGGGTCTCAAGAAATGATATTTTACAAGGCTATATTTTTGATGATAATGCTCAGTTGATGGAGGATGTACGGGTAACGGCAGAATTTAATAATTATTCATTTTCCTATTACTCCGAGCAGAAAACACAGAGGGGTTATTATCAATTTCCCTGTGCTGCGGCAGGTGCTAGGGTGAATTTAACCGCTCAAAAACCAGGATATACGTCCCGCAGCAGAGTAGAAATAATCAAGGCTAACCGGGGGCAGCCCAATTATAACCGCTATGATTTTGGTAGAGATGCAAATCCCTTTACAGAAGATTTTTCTGCTTCTTACGAAGGTCTGAGCGACCAACCCGAAGTCACTTTAGTGACCCCTGCCCGCAATGGTACAGGCTTGTCTCCTATAACAGATTTCATCTTGCAGTTTTCTGAACCCATGGACAGACAGTCTGTAGAAGATGCATTTACTGTGCGCAGCTTTAAAAACCACAAATTATCTGTGGATAATACCATGAATAAATTCCCTTCTGAACAAGGATTTAAGTATACTTTGAACGGGAAAGATGCAAATACCCATTTTGGATCGCCTCATTTTTACGAAATAAGCAACGGCACCCCCATTTACGATTCATCCGCCTTTAATTTCACCTGGAATGCGGATGATACCCAAGTGATCTTTCAATTCAAACCAGGTTTGTCCTTGCCCACAGATAAAATCCCCGAATTCACCCCCCATTACCAAGTGGCTTTTAAACATTTCACAAATGAAAACCGCACCCTGCGTGACAAAACAGGTGTCGAGCGCAAAGAAAAACATTTCAAATTGACCGATGGCGATTTTGAGGACGCATACCAGTTTCAAGTCAAAGCAGATCAGCAAATGCCCAGCTTAAAAGAGGCCCGTTGGGTTGGTTTTTCGGGACAAACACCCACGCTTTTGCTCCAGTACAGCGAACCCATGTTACTCAAAACTTACAGCTTGAATTTGGCCGGTGGCATGGCTGATGAACTCCCCTCTTGCAAACAGGCTCCGGCAGGCTTTTCGGGGGCCCAGCTCTGTACCGCCATCAAGGCTGCTGAAAATTACCAAATCAAGGTCACAGGCCCTGATGGCCGGGTTGGCTACCAGGGGCCATGGTCTAGGCTGGGGGGAGAAGCCAGTTATGCGTCTTGGGATGCCAGTTATAGAACCATCGTGCTCAGCTCTAAATCTATTCATCCTGCTTTTGTGACAGGAGCCCAAGTTGAAATCACCGCCAATCCTGATATTGTTGACCCAGCGGGCAACCCCCTCTCGAATAGCCAAACTCCCTTGAAGGTATTGATACCATGAGTTCCCACAATCACAGAGCTGTCTCAGGCTGGTTTTTTCTGGCATTGGTATTGAGCAGCCAGTGTGCCTGCACAACTCAAGGGGTTCTGCCAGAACCCAGCCCCATTCCCCGAGCTTCTGTTTCCCCAACAATTTTAGCCAGTCCCACGCCATCTGCTGTTCTGCCACGACCCACCCCAAAACCTTCTGAGTTACAGGCTGATAGACCACCCGTGAGACAAGAACACCATGAAATTATTGAAGGTTGGGTTTATGATGACAATCACCAACCTCTGGATGGAGTTCAAATCACTGTAGAAAGTATCCATCCTGACGTTCCCTTCTTTGGCTCAACCCAGACTGTGAATGGGAAATACCAGATAACCCAAGTTCCACTTGGCATTCAAGTCAAAATAATCGCCACAAAACCAGGATATACTCCCCGTAAAACGACCGACAAAACCAGTATATATAAAGAAGATCCCACCACACCCTACCGGTTCGATTTTGGCTCTTCTAAATCTATTGGCGGCTATTCAGCCGATTATAACGGTTTGAGCGATCTCCCTGAAATCACCCAAGTCTATCCCTCTCGCAATGGTTTTCGTGTATCTCCAGATACTCTGTTCTCCCTCAAATTTTCTGAACCCATGGATCGACAGTCAGTAGAAGATACATTTACTGTGCGCAGCTTTAAAAACCACAAATTATCTGTGGATAACACCATCAATAAATTCCCTTCAGAAATGGGATTTAAGTACACATTACACGGCAATGGTCTGATCGCCAGCAATGCAGAGTCAGGGATTGGTACCCCCATTTACGACGCATCTGCCTTTGACATTTCCTGGAATACGGATGATACCCAAGTGACCTTTCAATTCAAACCAGGCTTGTCTTTGCCCACAGATAAAAACCCCGAATTTACCCCCCATTACCAAGTGGCGTTTAAACATTTCACAAATGAAAAAAACACCCTGCGCGACAAAACAGGCGTAGAACGCAAAGAAAAACATTTCAAATTGACCGACGGCGATTTTGAGGACGCATACCAGTTTCAAGTCAAAGCAGATCAGCAAATGCCCAGCCTGCAAGCGGCCCTTTGGGCTGGTTTTTCTGGGCAAATGCCCACACTATTGCTCCAGTACAGCGAGCCGATGTTGCTTAAAACTTACAGTTTAAATATTGCCGGGGGAATGGCCGATGAGTTGCCCTCGTGCAAGCAGGCCCCGGCAGGTTTTCCGGGGGCGAAAGCCTGTACTGCCAGCAAGGCTGCTGAAAATTACCAAATCAAGGTCACAGGCCCTGATGGCCGGGTTGGCTACCAGGGGCCATGGTCTAGGTTGAGGGGAGAAGCCAGTTATGCAGCTTGGGATGCCAGTTTTAGAACGATTGTCTTGAGTACGCAAATCTCCCATCCCGCTTTTGTCTCAGGGGGTCAAATCGAAATCATCGCCAATGCTGATATTGTTGACCCGGCTGGCAACCCAATTTCAAACAGCCAAACTCCCTTGAAGGTATTGATACCATGAGTTTCCACAATCACAGAACCGTCTCAGTCTGTATTTTTCTGGCATTGGTATTGAGCAGCCAGTGTGCCTGCACAACTCAAGGGATTCTGCCTAAACCCAGCCCCATTCCCAGCGCTACAATATCTCCAGCAATTTTAGCCAGTCCCACGCCATCTGCTGTTTTGTCACGGCCTACCTCTGATGTTGAGCCCATTGTAAGGGTTTTACCCAAAATTCCAGATGTTCTCCAACTCACGTGGGAACCTGTTTTACAGGTTCAATATTACCGGCTTTTATTAAATGAGAAAATCCATGCCCAAAAATTTTCTCAAAACAAGGCTTCATTGAGCTTAACCGATTTGATTGGCATCACATCTCTCTCTTTAGAAGCCTTCAATTCAGAAAACAAAATGATTCACCAAATTCATGCGTTTTTTGAGGAACCGCTTATTTTGCCAGGAAAACAAACACTCCATTACCCAAGTCTCAAAAAGATTATTTTGGAATCTGGTAACCCCTTTAACTTTAGTCATATTTCTCCAGAAACGGTATGTCCCATACAATATCCCATTCCCCCAGAATTAGATGTTATTACTTGGCTTTCAGGGTGGGATAATTTACGAGGCAAGGTTTTTTCAGATCAGCATCAATTGCTGGATAACGTTAAAATTGAAATCCGTCACATGAAAAGCTTTTTGCCCTTTTTTGATGAAACTCATACAAAGACTGGGAATTATGAATTTCCTTGTAATCCTTCAGGGATTGTGCTTGAAATAAAAGCAACCAAACCTGGCTATACAACGCGAATCAGGTATGAAGTGCTCACCGGTAACAACCACGGCTCTCCAAATTCAAATCGACATGACTTTGGAACAGATGATGATCCGCTCACAGAGAACTTTTCTCAGAATTACAATGGTTTAAGCGACAAGCCGGAAGTCACACTTGCCTTGCCCAGCCGCTATCAAAAGCTATTGTCCCCCAATACCGCTTTTGTGTTGACCTTTTCTGAGCCCATGGATCGTCAAAGTGTAGAAGACACCTTTGCTATTCGGGCATTTGCCCCTCGCAAACTCACAGTGGGAACCAGTCAAATAAACGCCATGTTCACAGCGCCAGATCCTGTTCCTTACATTTATTCCCCTCCCAGGCCGCCATCCCCTGTGCTTTTACCCAACTACAGCAATCTCAACCAATACCAAACAGGCACCCCCATCTTCGACAGCTCGGCCTTTGATATCTCCTGGAATGCCGACGACACCCAAGCGACCTTTGCCTTTAAACCTGGCAAAGCCCTGCCCACAGACAAAGATCCTGCCAAGTTGCCAATCTATACCCTGGCTTTCGATTCATTTGGCAATCATCAGCGCGATATAAAAGACAAAAGCGGCGTGGCCCGCAGAGAGAAACACTTCAAGCTCACCGATGGCGACTTTGAAGAGGCCCTGGCCTTTGAGGTGCAGGCCGACACCACCCCACCGCGCTTGGAGCAAGTGGCACAAATAGAACTGCCCATGCGTGCTTTGGCCTTTTCATTGACTTTTAGCGAACCGATGTTGCTCAAAACACACAGCCTGAATATCTCCGGCGGCATGGCCGACACGCTTGAATCCTGCCTACAGGCCCCTGCGGGCTATCCTGGCGCAAAACTTTGCTCTCCCACACGGGTGGCACAGAACTATACCCTCACCGTTAAAGCCGCCGATGGGCGCATCAAATTCCAGGGCCCTTGGTCTCTGTTGGGTGGAGAAGCCCATTACGATGAAGGTGATCCCAGCTTCAAGCGGGTGATCTTAAGTGCCTCAACTCTGCCTTTTTTGCAAGCAACTGATGATCACTACCACGTTCAGGCCCTTTCCCCGCTTTCGGACCCAGCGGGCAATTTTCTGGATTGAACACCTGTGAAGGGTTGGTGTGTCTTTGAATCAAACCACCCCGGAGGAAGCCCCCATGAACCGCAAATCCATCTCTTTCAAAGTCCCGTTTAAAGCCCCTTTGTCTCTCAGCCTGACCCTCTTGCTGCTCCTGAGCAGCTGTTATGCCAACCAAGAGGGCTCACAGATCGCCGATAAAACCCAAACAGCGCCTCCCAAAGTCGATCAACTAAACACCGAAGAATCCGATGACGGAAAAAAACTGATGAACCTTCAGGCCCCCGCTCCCCCCCGCAAACTCAAATCCGAAGCCCTGGCCAATAAACCTGTCACCACTGGCATGGTAACGGGTGGCAAGGTGAACGAAAGCCCACTTCTGAGACAGGCCCCCCAGGATATGACCCCCAAAGATCAGAGCCCAACAGATAAAGAATTTAACACCGAAGGCTACGACAAAATTGCAGAGAATCCCTTTCTGGAGGCCTTAAAAAACCCACTTTCAACCTTTTCAATTGATGTCGATACCGCTGCTTACAGCAATGTGCGGCGCTTTATCCAACAGGGCAATTTGCCCCCCCAAGATGCCGTCAGAATCGAGGAGATGATCAATTATTTTGAATATAACTATCCCGATCCCCAGAGCGAACACCCTTTTTCGCTGGTCACTGAAATCTCCGACTGCCCCTGGAATACCAAACACAAACTTTTACATGTGGGTCTGCAGGCCAAACGTCTGAATCTCAAACAGACACCTCCCAACAATCTGGTCTTTTTGTTGGATGTCTCAGGCTCGATGGAAGACGATAACAAACTTCCCCTGCTGAAAAAATCCCTGCGCCTGCTGATCGACGAATTGCGGGAACAAGACAGCGTCTCGATCGTGGTCTACGCGGGGGCTGCGGGCCAGGTTTTGCCCCCCACCAGCGGAGCCAACAAAGCCAAGATCATCGACGCGCTTGAGAATTTACAGGCCGGGGGATCTACCGCGGGTTCAGAGGGAATTCAATTGGCCTATGAATTGGCGCGCAAAAACTTTAAACAAAATGGCAATAACCGCGTCATTTTGGCCACCGATGGCGATTTTAATGTCGGCCCCTCCAGCGATGGCGAACTCGTGCGCATGATCGAAGAAAAACGCAAAGGCGGGGTGTTTTTAACCGTCTTGGGCTTTGGCATGGGCAATTACAAAGATTCCAAAATGGAAAAACTGGCAGACGCAGGCAACGGCAATTATGCGTACATTGACAGCCTGATGGAGGCCAAAAAAGTGCTGGTTCAGCAATTGGGCGGCACCCTGTTGACCCTGGCCAAAGACGTTAAATTGCAATTGGAGTTTAACCCCGCCAAAGTGGCCCAGTATCGCCTGATTGGCTACGAAAATCGCTTGTTGCGTGCCGAAGATTTTGACAATGACGCCAAAGACGCTGGCGAACTTGGAGCGGGCCACAGCGTGACCGCGCTTTATGAAGTGATTCCAACCGGGGTTGGCAGCGGCAATGCCAACGATCTGCGCTACCAACAGACCCAGGTCAAACAAACGGCCCAAAACAGCGATGAATTGCTGAATCTCAAGCTGCGCTACAAACAACCCAACCAAGACAAGAGCCAATTGATCGAAAAAGTGGTCAAAGATGCCAGTTTGCCCCTGAGCAAAACCAGCGATGACTTCCGCTTCTCTGCCGCTGTGGCAGGATTTGGGCAGGTCTTGCGGGGTTCTGCCTATAAAGGCGATTGGACCTTGGCCCAGACCCGTTTGTTGGCTGAAAAAGCCAAAGGCAGCGACACCCAGGGTTACCGCAAGGACTTCATCACCCTTGTGAGCCAGGCTGAGAAGATCCGTTCAAACAAGCCCGACTAAGCTACACCAAGCCTTTTAACTGGGCAACCGCAAAAAGTATGCATACCCCTGCAAGTCGCTTTTACCGCTCAGACAGCGGCCCCAGAGCGAAAATGCAGGGGCTTCCAAACGCAGATCTTCACAGGCCTGGCCTGCTTGTAATGCCGGGCTCAAATGCAGATAGGCACGCAGCGGCAGCACAAACTCCAGCCGCAGCCGCCCCGCAGGCAAATTGGTGACCCGGATCAGGCCCTGTAAATCTCCCCAAAGTGAAGCATGGCGAATCTGCACCTGAGAACCAGGCAAAAGCAAAAACTGCTCAGACGAAAGCCCCAAAACCTGTTTTGGTCGCAGATTGACATCTTCGTGATTCAGTTCTAGCGCGATCAGAAAGCCCTTTTGTTTTTCGAAACTGTGGGGATCAGCGGCTTTGATCTGTTTCTCGGGGAAGCGCTGGGCCAAAACCAAGGCCAATTGTGCTCCCTGCTTGGGTATGTAACCGCTCCAGGACGAGAGCAAAGCCCCAAAGGACGTTTCCCCCATTCGCTTTTGCCAGTCTGGGTAGATCTGTTCGAGCAGCAAGACCTGCAAAAGCCCGGCATGGCGCAGACGCTCAAGTTCGGTCAGACCCTGCTGCGAGCGGTCAAAAAGCGTGCTAAAAAGCGCCAAAGGGTTGCGAAAAAGGCCCAAATGTTTCAACTCTTCGGGCAATTCACTTTGGCTCAAACTCTCTTCCTGACGCAGACAGAGCCAGCTTTCCAGACCCAAAATCCGCTCCAAATCCGCCTCAATGTCAATTGATTCCAGGCGCTGGCTGCGACTCGCCCAATAGAGCCGAATCCACTCTTGGCGCAGGGACTTGTCTCCGACCTGCAAAGCACGCTCCAAAGCCATTAACTCCCGCTGCCACGTGCCTGTCTGCGCGCTGGAGAGGCCATTCAGGGCCTCCAGAGCCGCCAGTGAGACCAGGCCCGTAGAATTTCCCCAGGCGCGAAAAGCCGAAGCCAGGGGACGGCAAAAAACCGGTAAATCCTGTTGTGAGGCTTCAAGCAAGGGTTTAAGCCGTGGTTCAGTTGCGCTTTCTAATCCAGGCTCCAGCGCAGAAAGGGGCGAAAGCGCAAACACCCGTTTAAAATCTGGCAGAGACAGGCTATTGGCAGGGGGATCCGCATGGGTCAAGAGCCAGTCACAATTGGAATCCGTTAATTTGAAAGGCAAAGCCTGGGGAGCAAAACCGGGCCAGAGCGGCAAAGGCCGATTGAGCAGCGCTTGCCAGCTGAATTCTGCGATCTGCAATTCCAGGCGTTGGTTGAGGGTTAAGGGGCAATGCTGAGCGGGTTTTGATGTCAGCGACTGGGCCTGTGTTTGAGCCTGTGTTTGAGCTTGTGTTTGAGCTTGGGCTGGCAGAGAAAATCCCCAGGTGCCAGACAGGATGCCAGAGAAGAAGAAGCCGGTCAGAAAAAGGAGGGTATAATACATATAATTGTATTCTAACGCGGGAAGGAAACAGTCGCGCATGGTTTCATCCTCTTTTCAGGAATCTGACCACGGTCCTCAACTCGGCAAAGGCACAGGGGATCTCTCTGGTTGGGACGCTGCCGCCCAAGTCGCCAAACAAAAATTGCAAGAGCGGGGCAGCCTGGATTTTTTAAATGAATCGGGCCACGGTGCGCTGGAGCCTGGCGTGGTCAAATGGCTCTACTGGGCAGAAAGCCATCAGGGTTCAGAAATTATCTACAAGACGGAAACGGGTTTGGTCAAAGGCATTCCCCTCAATTCGTTTTATGATTTCCCCGAACGTTACGAGGCCAAAATTCAGCAGGGGGCGTATATCTCGCTCGAACTTGAAGATGGGCGCTCGCTTGTGATCTACGTGCAAAACTGCACCCGCGATAACCTCAACGACCAAATTGCGGCAGCCAAACAAAATGTGCCTGTCACCACCGAGCGGCCTTTGCAAGATCGCATTCTCGAAAAACTCAAAGAAGACGGCCATCTCGGTTTTATGAGCAAAGAGGGCATACGCCAGCTTTCAATCAAATTGCTCAAATACCTGGACTATGCCGTGAATATTCGCCCCGGTTCAGAGGTGATTTACCGCTCGGCCAATGGGCTGGTGCATGGTGATACCCTGGAAAAACTCTTGGAGCGCCCAGAACTCTTTGAAGATGTGCCCAAACCGCTCTATCTGGCCCTGGAAGTGGGCGAATTTTCGGTCATTTTTGATACCCACGACCCTCAACCGGCCACGGTTCATGCCCTGATGGAAAAGGCCCAAAAACTGGCCGAACGCAAGATCCTGCAAAACCAACAAAAGCAGACAGGCCCGCTGAGTGGCGGACCGCCTTTGGCGACCTAAGCTTGGTTAAATGTAACGGATTTAAGGCGCCAGTTCCAAGAGTTTGAAGTAGGTCTGGTTGTCGATTTTGCCGTTGGGATCCAGGCCGTGTTGGGTTTGGAAAGCTTTGACTGCCGCTTCGGTGCCGGGGCCAAATTGGCCATTGCTGCCTTTGGTATTAAAACCCAGGTGGGTCAATTTCTTTTGCAGGGCACCGATATCTGCGTTAAAGTCACCTTTTTTAAACATGACTTCGGTGGGACGGCTGCGCTGATGCTCCAAATAGGCGGCTTTGAGTGCTTCACGGGTGTGGGTGTCGATGGTACTGCCGGTGGCGGGCAAATTGTGGGCCGTCTGGAAGGCTTTGACCGCAGCAGTGGTACCAGGGCCGTAAGCACCTGTGGTGCCTTTGGTGTCGAAGCCCAAAGCCGTGAGTTGTTTTTGAATCTGACCAATTTCGCTGCTGCGTTGGCCCTGGCTGTGCAAGACCTTGCCGGTCTTTTTATAGCGATCGACGGTGGCGGCGTCGGTCACGGCCGCTGTGTGCATCATGGTCACATCGTAGGTGCCGACCATGTCGCCTTTGCCTGAGAGGCGGCCTGTTTGGGGATCGAGGCGCAGTTTGTGGGTGCCACCTTGGGCGGGATCGTTAAAGGTGTAATAGGTGCCCGCTTCATCTTGGCCGCGACCTGTGACCAAAACAAAGTGGTCGGTAATCCCCTCGTTGTATTCTTTGCCATCTTGTTTGCGGTAGCTTACGCCCACAATCGCGGGGCGACCGGCGTTGAGTTCGGCATCGAGGGTATCGAGCATTTTCTTGGCATTGGTCTTGTTGACGGTGACGCGGCCTGAGGCATTTTCTTTGCCTGCGACATAGGCATTTTCTTTTTCCATATCCCCATCGCGCACGCGGTCGCGGGCATCAAATTCGGTATAGGCGTCGGGGGTGCCATCTTTGCCATGAATGGCGTTGTACATCATGGCCTCAGAGGCGCGGTAACAGCCGGTGCGGGTCTCCTGTTTAATGGCGGTCACGGGCACCTGCACAGGTTCTCCACGGTAGCTGTCGCGCAGAGCAGCCACAGCGCCCACAGTGCCTTTGCCAAATTGGCCATCTTTGGCGGTAATCAAGGCATTACCTTGTCCGAGGGCTTTGAGATCGGGATGGTTCAAGCGGCCATCGAGGGCTTTTTGGATTTTGATAATTTCATCGGCATTGGCGGGGTCTTGAATGCTCTGCTCGCTGATTTGTAAATGGCCCATGCCATTGCGCTGCAGCACTTGGTTAATCTCGTCAACGGTAATGCCGTGTTGGTGGAGTCCAGCCCGAAAACCAGCCACAATGGCATCTTTTTGATTTTGGGTCCATTTGGGGCCTTCAGAAATGCCCAGATCAAAACTGGCTTGGGCTGTGCCACGGGCGGCACCCACATTGGCGGCATCGCTGGGGCGGACGGGGGGCAAAGGCACGTTGGTGGGGGTTGTCGTGGTGGGGCGGGAAACAGGACGCGGAACCGATGCCGGGGCCTGGGTAGGCACCGTCAGTCTGTTCTGTAGATTGTTGGTTTGAACCATGCCGCGTGTCTCCGCTTCTGAGGGTAATTTAAGTCGTTAAGCAAATTATGGCACAGCAGGCGTCTGATCTTGCGCCCAGAAGCACAGGATTGGATTAAATTTTGATTAGGCTTCGGTCTTTTCCGGCCCCGAACTAAAAACCACTGCATTGATTTTATACCCAATCAGCGGACTTTCATAACACCTTTTCAGCTGTTGAGGTCGAGCACCCATTCATGCAAAAAATCCAAGCCCCAGAAAAAGCCTTCCACGCCCAGACGTTCATCGTTGCCATGGGCCCGTGTGGCAGTGGCTTCGTCCACACGGTAGGCTTCAAAACCATAGACCTTGAGTCCCAATGCGCGGTAAAGCGAGCTGTCGGTTGAAGACGTAAATATGGTGGGTACCACCGGCAGACCTGGATAGTGGCGGTGCAAGACCCGCTCCAAACTCGTGAAATAAACGGTGTCGGCGGGAGAATAAAGCGATTGATAATATTCTTCAATTTCAATTTTAACCGTCGTGTCCCCAATGACTTCGCGCAATTTTTGCAGAAAGCGTTCTTTGTCTTGCCCTGGCAAAAGTCGGCAATCGAGGCTTAAACTGGCCGCGTTGGGGATAATATTGGTTTTGTCGCTGCCGCGCATGCCGGTAATCGAAATGGTGTTACGCAACATGGCATTGATTTCTGGGTTCTCGGCCAAGGCCTTGAGAAAGGCTTGGTTTTTGAGTGAGTTGGCCATGTCCTTTTGGTAGCCAGGCAAGCGGGTCACATCGCCGGGATA
Organism: Candidatus Blackallbacteria bacterium; assembly: GCA_051715345.1. Lineage (GTDB taxonomy): Bacteria > Cyanobacteriota > Sericytochromatia > UBA7694 > UBA7694. The sequence goes on along the minus strand of JBPXJQ010000004.1, from coordinate 83,041 downwards.
TTGCAGACGCAGGCTCTCTGCCAGTCCTGGCAATACTTCAAAGGGAATCTCCTGGCTGTAGGCCAAAATTTTCTGGGCAGCGCGCAGGGCCCGGTTGACGGCATTGTCGGCCATGGGTACCGAGGCATGGCCGGGTGTACCAAAAAAGCTCAATTTGAGCCAGAGCGGGGATTTTTCGCCAATGCCGACCATGGCATACAGGGCTTTGCCTGTGTCGTCTTCGGTCACGGTTTTGCCTTCATCAATCAGAAATTCAGCATCGCGAATCAGCTCAGGTTTGTTTTGAATCATCCAGCGCGAACCCGATGAATTGACCTCTTCATCGGCCACGGCCAAAAAGATCAGGTCGCGTTTGAGGGGCTGTTTTTCCCGTTTGAGCCGAATCAGCGTGTAGAGATCGACCATGCCTTTGCCTTTGACATCGATCGCTCCCCGGCCATAGACAAAACCTCTGTCGATCTGCCCCGAAAAAGGTGGAAAGGTCCAAAACTGCGGATCAGCGGGCACCACATCCATGTGGTGCAAAAACACCAGCGGTTTGCGGCTGCCATCGCCGCGCAAAATGGCGTAGAGATTGGCCCGGTTTTTGCCAAATTCGGGGCCGAGTTCAAAGAGCTGGTTTTCGATTCCCTCTTTGTCTAACAGGGCTTTGAGAAAACGCGCAGTGGGCAATTCATTGCCCGGTGGATTGCTGGTATCCATGCGCAAATACTGCTGAAAATTGTGCAAGGCCTCTTGTTGCAAAGGGGTTTGAGGCAAAATCGAGAGCGCACTTGCGGGCAAGCTCAGGCAGAGACTGGCACTCAGACAAGCGCAGAAACTGGCACTTAGGCAGGTTCCAAATAACTTAAGCAATTGAGATTTGAACATGGGGCCACTCCCGCTTTTTTCTTCAGGATACGCAAGACTGCTCTGATTGGGAAGAGCCGGTGATTCTGTTAAAGATGCCGTTTCATTTCTTTTTAGGGGCGGTAATCAAAGGCCACACGCAGGCGGTTATCGCTGCCCAGAGTTGGCTGAAGGGTGGTACGGCCCGCTGCTTCTGGGCCCAAAGCCTGGGCCATCAGAGCCTGTACTGGCAGAGTTACTGTGGTTTCGCCCTTGGCGCTGGCACGGCTGATCCCCATTTTTTTCAATTGTTCGAGTACCGTGTCTCGGGCGCTGCCGCGAATAAAGTCCAGATCGAGGAAGCCAAAGAGTTTGGCCTGATCGACCTTGATTTCGACCTGATCGCCTTTGATGCGGGCACCGATCACGATATCACTCACCACCGAGTGATCAAATTTCACTTCGATGCGGCCCTGATTGAGTGCCGTTTGGGTGGGTTTTTTGAGGGCCTCAGAGACCAGTCCATTGATCCAGGCCACGGCCATTTGATTGGGCGAAAAAGTGACATTTCCGCGCACCCCCTGATTGGAAGCCCGCACTTGCACGTCCATGGGTCCGAGGCTGGTTTCAACCTTTTGCACGCCCAATTGCAGGTCGTAATTGACCTTGCCTTTGTCTCCGGTGAGCAGGCTGCTGTCTTTGAGTGCGACCGTGACAGATTCATTGTTTAAACGGAATTGTGAACCCAGCAATTTGAGAAAGGCCTGTAAATCAGGGTGATTTTTGGCCAAGCGCATCAACTCATCGGATTTGATGCGTGAGGTTCCGCCCAATTGGGTGGTCTCTGAGCCCTGTAACTCGCCTTCGCCAATGGCCAAATGCGTATTGCCGTTGAGCTGGGTTCGGGCCTTATCACCCCGGGTATCCAAGCTCCAATCGGCTTTTGCATCCACTGCCAGGCCAGTATCGGGGGTCGCTGCTCCCCAAATTTGCCCCTGATTCACAGTAAACTTGCCGTTTTCAGTCGTGACAGTGGCTGGACCGAGTTGGCCAGAACCCATGATTCGCTCTGCGCTGGCACCCAGCGTGCCTTGGCTGAGTTTGACTGCGACATCCGCGCCGGGGGTATCGAGCTTGCCCTGGGCCTCAATGCCTTGAGCGGCAATCATTTCGGGAGACGCTGAAACACGTGTCGCTTCAGCACTGATCTGACTGCTGGTAGTTCCCTCGCTGCGACGCACCTGGGCATCCGCTTCAAGCTGAACGTGGCTCGCCACAGCCGCTGCGGGCAACATGCCATTTTTCTGAAAATAATCGCGCAGATAGTCCAGATAATTGGGCTGAATTCCTTTGCTCTGAGCAAATTCACTGCGGGCCGGCGGCTCCATTTTGGCCAGCGCACGCCACTCAGCATCCGTCACCTTGGCCATGATGCCCCTCACGGTTTCGTAACTCAGCCCGGTTTTCCCTGCGCTGAGGCCATGCGGTGTGAGCAATTCTTTGGCCGGTTTTTGGGCCATTTCAATCCGAAACCCCATTAATTTTGCGGCAGCCTGAATCGCTGCTTCGGTGGGATTAAGCTTGACTTCCGTGGCGCTGAGTGAAGCCCCCGCTTCAGAAGTGACCTGGCCATTGGCGCTGGTGGTCACACGCAGAGCTGCCTCGGGCTTTTCAATCCCGGTTTCACTGGCACTGTGGCTAAATGCTTGCAAACCAGCAGTGGCTGTGACTTTGCTCTGTTCGGGAGCGTTCATGCCCTGATCTTGAAAGTATTTACGCATATACAACAAATAATTGGGTGGCAGATTTTTCTCGGCAGCCAGGCTTTGCACAGACTTATCGTCACCACTGGCCACCCGTTGCCACTCTGCGGGAGTGAGTTTGCCCAGCAGGTCTTTGACCGTTTGGATCGTCAGACCCGAACGCCCAGGGGTAATCCCTTTGGGGGTGAGGTAGGCTTTGGGGTTGCTGCGCCCATTTAAATCTTGAATAAAGGCCTGGAGACGGGTTTCAAACGGCGTCTGCGCTTCGGTGATTGTGGCCTCAAGTGCTATCTTTGCTTGACCGGTCTTGAGCTGGGGCTGCGTATTTTCGGAGCTGGAGAGTGCCCCACTGGTCAATTGAGCACTCACGCTGGTTTCGGTTTGTGTTCCTGAGGGAGTCTGGCTGCTGATCAAGGCCTTGAGATCGAGTCCTTGGAGTTGCAGCAAAAGCCCTTGGCTGCTGCTCTCGAGATTGAGACGGCCCAATTTAAAAGATAAATTGCCCTGCAATTGGGTATTGCTGGCCAATGTTCCCGTTAGTTTTTGCAAATCACCCAGCAGGCCTTGCACGGGTTGTTCTTGTAAAAAAGCCACAAACTGGCCCAGTTGCGTGGGGTCAATGCCCAAATTGGCAGCTGTCTTGGCCAATTCACCTTGATTGGTGGAACTGAGCAAGGATTTGAGCAAATCTGTGGGTACTTGGCTGAAAATTTTCGCCAAACTGGCCCGGTCTATCCCGTATTCCGCCAGTTTTTGATCTACCGCAGTGAGAGCATCATCGATCTGCTTTTTTAAGATCTGTATCCGTTCATCGGTCAAGACTCCCGCCGCCTGAAGGGTGCCTTCGGCTTCGGTCACTTCCAGTGAGGTGCGCTGGCCGTCGCTGCGAATTTCGGCTTCGGCACTGTTGAGGGTCAGGCGATCAGGGGGAGCGTCTGCTGGACGGAGTTTGGGCCTGTCAGGGGTATCGGCAGCGGGGCTTTCTGGGCCTGTGCCGCCACTTAAACCCGCATTTTCACTCGAAATACGCACCCGTCCGTCGGGCAAAATGTTCAATTGGGGCTTTTCGGGGGTCAAGGTCACCCGTGAACCCTCTAAGACACTGCCTGCACCCGCCAAATCTTTGCCATTCAAGCTCAAATTGCCGGGGTTAATATACACCCGATTCTTCTCACTGTCCCAGTCCAAATCGATCTCACTTTGAATCCCCGAACCAGCATCCACTTGTAATTTGCCGTTTTCAAAAATCTTGCGCATGTCCTCGGGTTTTAGGCCAAAAGCCCAGGCCACACCTTCAGCAACCTTGTCGCGGCTCCAATCAACGGCGCCATCCACCGTGTCTGAAATTGACTGCCTGACTGCTTTGGGATCTTGACCGACACCCGCCATTGTGGCATCAAAAGCGTTATTGGCCTGCTCGCCAACCCAATTCCAAGCCTGAGAAAGGCTTTGCGTGATCAGATCCGGTGTCTGGTCCAAACGTGGAGCGACCATTTCTGGCTGCGGTTGAGAGCCATATTCCAAAAACAGACGGCCTTGATCACTGCGCAAATCTGCGATATGAAAGCCGCCCACGCGAATTTGATGGTGACCAGACCCGCCGTCTTTACCGGGGACATAGGTCACTTCTGCTTTGTGTTTGCCTAATGGCAAGGCATCGACCACCCCCTGGGCAATTTGTTGGACAAAATCATGGGAAAGGGTGACATCGACTTTTTTAATGGAACCTGTCAGGTCATCGAGACTGCGCTGTTCAAAGCCATTTTTGTCGGTGAGTTGTAAACCTTCAACCCGAACCTGAACCGGGGCGGCTTTGCCTTTGGGTGGTTCGGGAGCATTGTCTTCAAAGAAGAGCAAAACCGAATCACTTTTGCCGGATTTCAGCTGCTGCAACGTCGCCAGGGCATCTTGACTGCCTGTTTTGCCTGTCAGACTATCTGCCATCCACTTTTCAAATTGGGCTTCAGAAGCCTGGGGATTTTCTTTTTGATAAGCCTGTTGGAGGGTTTGCACTTCTTGGCGGGTCAGCCGTTTATCTGCAATAAGGGTCTGGAAAGTCTGCCGGGATGACGAAATTTGAGACACAAAATCCTCCACGGATAGCATACAAGCGCATAAATAGGGGTTCGGGATATATTATAGTCGCATAGCAGATTTTTCTGACCCCAAAAAACAAAAAGGGCCTTGAATTAATCAAAAATCTGCGCGATTTAAGGCCCCAAAAAAGGGACTCTATTTTTAAAGTTTGTGCTACATTTTGACTACGCTCTCTGTTACAATAAGGGGTATAGCTGAAAGTTAACTGAGTTTTGGACGAGTTTTGGACAAATATGGGATGACGAATATGAACCGAAAAACCACACCTGATTTTTTTATGACACCCGAAGGGCTGCGATTTCAGATTTGCAATCGCAGTCTCCACTGGCTGGACAGCATTCCTGTTACAGACCAGCACCCGACCTCGATCGAAATGACAGAAATGTTGTTTGGCTGGTACCTGTCTCAGCGGGAATTGCCTTTGCCCAGCGGTGAAGAAGGGGATCAGGTTTTGGGAGAGGCTTTCTCTGAATTATTGGGTGGACAAGCACTCAAGGCCAAAGTGCCCGCCTAGAACCTGTACAGCCATCAGAACAATAAGTAAAACACCCATGGATATTGCACTTTGGAACCGTGTGCTGCATTTTTCCGCCCAAAAACATGCAGGTCAATTGCGCAAAGATGGTTTCACGCCTTATCTCAATCATCCGATCGAAGTTGCCTACCTACTCACTGAACTGGGTGGGGTGCGCGATTCTGCTTTGATTATGGCGGCACTCCTGCATGACACCTTAGAAGACACCCCAACCACAAGCTCCGAATTGGCAATGGCCTTTGGAGACGAAATTTGCAGCCTGGTTCAAGCGGTCAGTGATGACAAATCGTTGCCCAAAGCCGAACGCAAAAGATTACAAATTCAACATGCCCCCCATTTAAACCCCAAGGCCAAGCAAATCAAGCTCGCAGACAAAATTTGCAATCTTCAAGATATTTTGGCTCACCCGCCCGCCGATTGGCCTCTGTCGCGCCGATTGGACTATTTTGACTGGGCAGAACAGGTCGGCGTTGGGTTGCGTGGTGTCAATCCTGCTCTGGAAGCACGCTTCGATCAGACTCTTGCGCGCAAGGCTGAACTGTATTTAGCCCCAGATCTTTAAGCAAGTGTTCTAACCAAGCCAAGCCCGACTTCAAAGAATAGGTTCTGGGAATATGGACAAATGCCGAGGGTATTCGACTTTCTTGGGCGTGCTGTCCCAAGACAAACATCGAATAATTACAAACATACCTTCCCGCATCATAAGAAATGCGGGTATCACTGCGTATTGGCAATTTCCAACTTAAGAGAATGGATTCTGGGTAACTTGGATCTATCGGCTGCTCAATCCCCAGGCGGCGATCCCGCATTTGATTAAAGGCACGGCGTTCATAGCGCAATAAATCGCCTCTGGGACATTGGCCCAGACCCAAAATATAGTCAGGTTGATAGTGCTTAACAGGATCCAAAAATAGATTGGATTCAAACCTGACGGGCAAAACCTGGGTCTTTACACCCGGTCGCTCTGGCAATTGATTTAAAATTTCTTGGGTGATATTTTTGCGGTATTGGCGAAAGGGGCCAAAGCCATAAATCCAAATTCTGGGCATCTTTGATCTCTTTCTAAGTGTGCCTTTGGGGCCCATTTTTGAGGGGATTTTTAACCTTTGCGTATGATAGTATAAAAACAGGGCAATAGTAAAATAGGGCGGGTCTCCCCCCACAAGGAGCACGGCATGAATTTGGAATATGAAGCGGATGGCGCTGAAGAAGACGAAGATCATGATGAAGCTTTGGGCGAAGAGTCGGATTCTTCGGTCTCTCTGATTATGGACAGCAGCGAAGACTTTGATCTCTCCGATGCGGATTCAGACGAGAGTGAAGACGACGATTATTATGACACCGATTCAGATTTTGACGGCGACTATGATGACTCTGGGGGCGATAGCGGATTCTGATTCCTGAGCAGCCCCTGGGGCTGTCGCGGTTTGAAGCTGCAAGGGCCTTAGAAGAACGGGAGCCAACAGCTGCAAAACAGGCTTACTTGGCCCTGTACCAGGATTTCCCCCATTTTCCCAATCTGGCTTTTCGCTTGGGACTTTTGTCTCAGGCTGAAGATCCTGAAATGGCGCGGGTCTATTACCATCAAGAATTGGAAAGACACCCCCAATTTTGGGCCTGTCGCAATAATTTGGCCCTGGTCTTACAAGCCCAGGGCCAAATTTCTGAAGCCAAAGCACAGTTTGAAAAGGCCTTGGCAGATTGTCCAGAACCCATTGCTCAGGCCCGAATCTGGGAAAGTCTGGGGGATTTGCTTAACCTCGAAGCCTCTGCCGAGGCGAGACGTGAGGCCTTAAAGGCCTATCAAAAAGCCCATGAAATTTCCCCCACCCTCTCTCGGTTATATTGGAAAATGGCTCAAATTTGGCGGGCTCAGGGCCAGTTGCACTCCGCGATTCAGGTCTTGCAAAAGTTGAGCTATTTGATTCCCGAGCGCGCCTCTGTCTGGTTGGCTTTGGCTGAAATACAAACCGCCAATTTGCAATATACATCGGCAGAAGAGAGCTTGGAAACGGCTCTCAAGCGAGAGGTCTCCCCCCAAGAAAAGGCCAAGATTTGCCTGCAATTGGCCCACGTGCAAAGTGAGGCAGGAGATCTGAGTCGGGCTGAGCGCTCATTGCAAAGAGGCTGTCACTATTTCCCTCAAGATGGATTTAAGTTGGCCCAACTGTCCCTGTTGCCCCCGATTTATCAAAGCCAAAGTGAATTGGAACTGACGCGTCAGAATTGGGAAAAAGCCTTAGATGCACTGGCTGCCGAGGCTGGGCCGCTTCAGATCGCCGATCCCGTGGCCGAAGTGGGTTCTCTGCCTTTTTATCTGCCCTATCAGGGCTATAACGACTGTCGTGCCTTGAGTTTGCTCAGCGATATTTATACCCGTTTTTTACCCCCTCAGCCTGGATTGCCTCCTTCAGCCAAGAGCGGGCGTCTCAAAGTGGCAGTTGTCTCACATTATTTTCATACCCACTCACTGATGCAGTGTTTCGGCGGCATGATTGAAAATCTGGAGCGTGACCGCTTTGAACTGGGCTGTTTTTCGCTTTCACCCCTGCTGGCCGATGCTACGACATCAAGATTGCGCCAAAGAGCCGATCATTGGTGTGAATTGCCCCCTTCTCTTGCGGCTCAAATTCAGACCCTTCTCAAATGGCAACCGGATATCGTGCTCTATACCGATTTGGGGCCCCATTTGCCCACCTGGCTTTTAGGACAATACCGCTTGGCTCCCGTTCAATGGGTCTTTCCCGGCCATCCAGTGACATCGGGTTCAGCCCAGATCGATGGATTTATCAGCAGCATTTGGCTCGACAGCCCCGAAGCCCAAAGCCATTATCGCGAAAAACTGCTGCGCCTTGAGATCTTTCCCACCTTTGTAACCCCCCCACCTCTTCCCCAGTTGCAAAATCTTCGCGCCCAATGGGGCTTTACTGACAAGCAACATCTTTATCTTTGCCCTGTCAGTTTGTTTAAACTGCACCCAGGGATGGATGGACTCTTTGCTGAGATTTTAGCCCAAGATCCCCAGGGCCTGATTCTGCTGCTGGATCGTCCCCAAAGTGGCTTGGATACAATTCTAAAGGTTCGCTTTCAAAACAGCCTGGGCAAATTGGCTGAACGGATCTGGTTCTTGCCTTGGCTCAACCCGGATGAGTTCTTGCAATTGCTGCTCAATGCCGAAGTCTATTTGGAAACCTTTCCCTTTGGCAGTGGAACCACCCTGTTTTCGGCCTTTGCCTGTGGCATTCCGGTGGTGGCCCTGGCCCCAGAATTTGCCCGGGGCCGTTTTGCGGCCATGTTTTATCAGCAAATGGGTCTGGGAGATTTAATTGCATCCGATCGCGCTGATTATCTGAATAAGGCCCAAAATTGGGCGACAGATCCCGATCTTCGGACGGCGATCCGCCAGCGGATTTTGAGTCACAACCACCGCATTTATCGTTATCCACCTGCTTTGGCCGCCTTTGAAAATTCCCTGCTTGAGGCCCATTTTGCAGCGGGGGGACGCAGTCTCTGAGCTTGAGAAAGAGGCCAAAAGTAAACGGCCCGGAAGTCATTCCGGGCCGTTGTTGGGGTCTCTGTTTTAGACCTTAAATCTGGAATCTTCAATACTGGAGGGGAATTCCAAAGTGGGCAAGGTCAGGCGGAAGTAGGGTTCTTTGCTGCCAGCCTCGTTGTACATTTCCCAGAGCACAATCCCATAAGTCTGAGGATCATAACCAATATGCTCATGGGTCACGCGGCTGTCCATGGTATTGGTGCCGGAGGTGGTCAATTTAAGAATCTGAATCTTTTTGCCATTTAAGGTGGTCGCCCCTATCAGTTCAGCCTCATAACCAGAGGACATGCGGCGAACCACACCGAAGAAATCGGTATCATCCAAGGGATAACCGTTATTGGAAACCACACGCTCATCTTTTTTATCCAATTCGGTGGTGACAAAGCTCAAATTGCCACCGGGGCGAATTTTGATTTTGCTGCCAACGCCTGAGTTATAAAGCACTTTGGCACCAGAAGCACCTGAAGATGAGAAAGAAACTTCAATTTTAACCATATCGGGCTGTTTGGTATACATGGTCAACTTATTGGTCGTGACTTTGCCGGTCTTGAGGTTTTTCTCAATTTTTTCAACCGAGGCCTGAATAAATGGCGCAGATTTAACTTTCTCGAGCAATTTTTTGAGCTCTTGAGCACCGCGCTCTTTGGCGGTCAGCTTGGGTGGGGTTGTGGTCGTCGGTTTGGTGGTCGTGGGTTTGGTGGGAGTCGTTGTGCCCGTCACCGGCTTGGGGGTCGTGGTCCCTGTTGCGGGCTTTGTTGGTGTCCCGGTACTGGGTCTGGTGGGGGTGGTTGGCACAGGCAGATCGTCGTCGACTGCACGCAATTCCAAAGCATCAATCTTGGTTTTGATATCTTCAAGCCCTTCCATGATTTTGGGCAGGGTATCCAATAGTTTTTGCGTTGTGGGATCGATGGTGCTCGAAGTCTGTAACGCGGGTGAAAGGTCTGTGGGATCTTCTTTGCTGCCGCAACCCGGTAAAAGTACCGAGGCAGAGAGCATTGATGCTGTCAAAATGCGGAACAGTGCAGGGCGAAGGGTCATCATGACTTCGTCTTTTACTCCCCAGAATTATTAATAATAGGTTATCTTTAGTTAATTATAGTTTAAGGTGAAAGAAGCTTGCTTCAAATTTTGAGAAAAATTTGTAGCTGCTTATATTCTAAAGCTTGAAGGTACTTTCTGGCAAAGAGTCGAGGTACTCAATGCTGGGCAGCACAATTCGGAAAAAGGGCTCTTTGCCACCACTTTTATCATACATCTCCATCATGCGAATGGCATAGGTCTGGGGATCATAGCCAATATGTTCATAGGCAATCTGGGCATTTAAGCTGTGGGTGCCAGTGGGCACTACCTTGAGAATGTTTACTTTATTGCCAGCCACGGTGGCTGTGCCAAGCAATGTGGCTTTGTATCCAGATGACAGGCGTTTGGTGGCGCCAAAGAAATCGGTGTCATCCAGTGGGAATTTATTCACAGAAATCAGGCGTTCGTCGTTTTTGTCGAGGTCGGTGACAACAAAACTCAGTGCCCCTTGGGGACGGACCTTGACTTTGCTGCCTACCCCAGAGGTATAGAGAATTTTTGTCCCTGGGGGGCTTTTGCTCGATTGCAAGACTTCAATTTTAACGGTATTGGGTTGGCGCGTGGAGAGCTTGAGCTTATTGGTCACTGTGCTGCCATTTTGCAGGTGTTTTTCGATTTTTTCAATCGTACATTGGACTGCACCCGCAGAGGTAAAGGTACTTAGCACCTTCATCAACTCAGCTTGGCCTTTTTCGGCTGCACTGGGGGCAGCCGGTTTGGCGGGGGCTTTAACGGGAGCGGTCGTTGTTGCAGGCTTGCTGGGAGTGCGGGCAGGGGTGGTTGTGGTGGTGGGTTTGGTGCCGGAAGCGGCAGATGTCACCGCAGGAGCAGTGGGTTGTGTTGTCGCAGCCACGGGTTGAACTTCGAGGGCCACAATACGGGCCTTGATATCGTCAATGCCGGCCATGATTTTGGGCAAACTTGCCAAAATCTGCTCGGTTTGGGAATTGTTGGCTGAGGTTAAAGCTGCTGATGGCGTCAGGGGCGCGCTTGGCAATTCCTCAGAGTCCGTGCCACAGGCACTCAAAATTAGGCTGCTTGCCAAAAGAACTGAACTGATACGGGGCCAAATGGATGAACGCATACTCTCTACTCTCCAGGGCCTGATCTTCAGGCTTTTGATACAAGTCTTATCCCTGTTTGGGATTGCAAACTTGCAAGAGAAATATTAAATTAAATCAAAGACAAGGATAAATAATGGTCAAGATAGATAAAATCAGTTTTTTTCGTGTTGGTATAAATTTGCTTTTGAGTCTGGTCGTGGGGCTAACAGGTCCTTCAGCAGCTTTGTCCCAAACTGAGGCGGACCTTTTGCCCTTGCTCAGAGAAATCATTGCCGAAGCTTACCCCGAACTGAAAGACATCACACTCACAACTGGGAATTTTTCAGAAAGTGACAGTTTTTTCCAGAGCAATTTTGAGCCTCTGAGTTTGTTTTCTGAGCAACCCATTTATCGGATTGAAGTCAATCCGCGAATTTGGCTGCTTTCTCTTCCCCCTTCGGCACTTAAAGCTGTTTTGGCGCACGAATTGGCCCATACCCGTGACTATCACTTGGGCAAAAACGCGGGAGTTCATCGGGTGCAAAATGTCCTCTGTGTGATCAATCAATTGCGGTTGTACGAAAGTTTACGCAAATACGAACACCGTACAGATCTGCAAGCCATTTTCAGGGGCTATGGACTGGGTTTAAAGCAATACCGTGAATGGCTTTATCCACTGCTCAATGCCGAAGCGTTGGCGCGCAAGCAAGAAGTTTATTACACTCCCGTGGAAATAGAGGCTCTGATGCATGCCCTCAGCAGCAGCGAAAAAGCAGGCAAAAAAAGTGAACTTTTGCATTATTGGTTGGAAAACGTGCCGTTAAATCTGACTGAAATCCAAACGGGACTGAGTCAATTTGGGCTGACGGGTTTTTAAGCGGTCAGGCTTTGCTGCTTAGGGGGCTTGAGCACAGCCTTCATACGTGCTGCCCCGAAAAGAAATCGTGGCTTTGAAAGCATAATTTTGGGTCCCATCTTGGCAGGGCTCTTTGCTCAAAGTGACCTGCATGGCCTCGGTTTCGGGGGAACGATAGCGAAAGGTGTATTTGGACTGGTTTCCGTTCTGTTCTGGGGCTTGCCAGAGCAGGCTTTCGACAATCGGGAATTCCCCTTCCAAAGATTTAAAATAGACGGCATTTTTGGTCAAAACCCGCAGGGTCCATTCGGGGCTGTGACCAAAAGCGACAAAATCGCTTTTAAAACAGGTGCCGGTATTTAGCCATGGCTGTACCACCTTGACCGTCTTCACGCTCAGGGATTTGCGGTAGCCAGAGGCAAAGCCCTCTCCCGCGGTCAATGGGGCTACTGAGCCCGTGAGTTCAACATAGACAGGTTCGAGATCGATCAGGCCTTTGAGCGCTGCGTGGCGCTTGAGTAATTCTCCGTTGGGATCTTCAACCCAGATTTCTTCTTTACTGCCACAGGCCTTAAACAATTGCAGGCCCTCTCCGGCCATAAACAGGCCCTGAAAGATGCCGACTTCGGTAACGGGATCTGGGGCACCAGAAGCTGTAAGTTTGGTGGGTTTGACAGAAGCGGTTGGGTCTTTGCTCCCCGTTGTTGTTGTGGCTGAGCTACTCGGCCCAGGAGAGGAGGAGGCTTGGGTGTTCTCTTCGGTAGGGGGGCAACCGCAGAGCAGCAAACACATGAGAAACAAGCCCAATTTTAAACGCATTCTATTCTCCTTTTTCAGACCACCCAACACTGTTGCATACTAACTCCAATTGCCCCGGATCGCCAAGCATGATCTGACTCTTCGGACCTGTATTGCGATTGAACTGCGACAGTGGCAGACTGAAGTCACCGGGTTTTGAAACACCCACCCAGTTAAACGAAAAAGGAAACTGCCGATGGAGCTGAGTTTTGTTTTGGGTTGGGTCATCTGCGCCTTCTGGTTGGGCTTGATTTGGCGTCTCTTTCAACCCGCTTTTCAGACGGGCTTTGAATTGGAACCTGCGGCTTGTGCTTATCCAGAGCCAGAGAACTGGCCAAAAGTTTCAATTGTGGTGCCCGCTCGCAATGAGGCCCGTGCCATTTCAGCTTGTCTGGAAAAACTCCTGGCCCAAGACTATCCCCATTTGGAGATCATTGCTGTCAATGATCGTTCCCAAGATGCCACTGGGGAATGGATGACAACCTGGGCAAACCAAGATGAACGCTTAAAAGTCATCACCCTTACAGACAAACCCGCAGATTGGTTGGGAAAAACCCATGCCCTCTGGCAAGGGGTTCAATCCGCCACAGGTGAGTGGCTTTTGTTTATGGATGGGGATATTTTTCTGGCTCCTGACTGCTTAAAGCTGGCTGTGCGTTTTGCTGCAGGGCGCAAAGTGGATCAACTCAGTTTGTTTCCCGATTTTCTCCCCGGCGGCTATTGGGAAAACCTGTTTATCTGCCATTTTGGGATTATGTTCTTTTCGGTTTACGATCTTTCAGGCCTTGCGGATCCCCAGCGCAAAAACAGTTATACGGGCATTGGTGCCTTTGGACTTTTCAAGCGGGAAAGTTATTTGGCCTGCGGCGGTCACCAAACCCTGGCCCTAGAAGTGATTGATGACGTCCAATTGGGGCGTTTGCTCAAACGCGAAGGCTTCAAAATTAGCGCGCTCTTTGCCCGAAAGCGGGTCCAATTGCGCTGGCATCAGGGGGTCAAAGGTCTGTTTAAAGGTTTGGAAAAAAATGCCTTTGCAGGGATTCGCTATTCTTGGTTTCTTTTGCTGCTTTTTACAGCCACCGTGGGGGTTTTTTATCTTTTGCCCTATCTGGCGTTATTGCTCTGGCCAGACCTGCGCAGCAGTGGCTATGCAACGGCTCTGCTGCTGTTACATGGCCTCTATTTTGTTAAAGGATATGAATTCTGCAAAAATCCCTGGATCGGTCTGGCAGCCCCTCTGGGAGCGGCACTCAATTTGGCCACATTTTGGCATTCTGCCCTCAAAACCCAATCGCAAAAGGGCATTTTTTGGCGCGAGGACTTTTACCCGCTCAAGGCCCTTAAAGCCCAGATGTATCGTGGCAAGCGCTTGACAAAGCCTTGATAATCACCTATCCTCGAATCTAAATTCTGGCTAAATTCTGGCTATTTTACTCCGAACCAAAAATTTGCGAAAGCAGGGCCACCATGGAAGTTACCAAAGAAGATAAGACCTTTAGTGCAATTGCCCACTTGGCCCCTTTGTTTGGCTATTTGATCGGTTTTGGCCAATTGCTGATACCACTTGCCATTTTGCTGATCAAAACCGATTCCCCGTTTATTCGCGAGCAGGCCAAAGAGTCGCTTAATTTTCAGATTTCCATGACCCTCTATTGCATTGGGGCAGGGATTCTCTGTTTTGTCCTGATCGGCTTTTTGATCCTGCCCGTGCTCATGATCTTTGGGCTCGTAACCATGATTCAGGCCACCTTAAAAGCCAATGAAGGCGAGTTCTACCGCTATCCTCTTTGCCTGCGCTTGGTCAAATAGCTTCCCTCATTGGCTGTGAGCGAATGGTATACTACCTTTCTTGAAACTCACTCACGCAACGAGGCCCTATGACACGATTAAATCTGCCCACCCGCTTTGACTTTGCCGCGGTGGAAGCAAAATGGAACCAGATTTGGGATGAAAAAGGCTATTTCCATCCCGAGGTCAATCCTGAACAGAAACCCTATACAATTGCTTTTCCTCCCCCCAATGTGACAGGTGTTTTGCACATGGGCCATGCCTGCAATGCCACTTTGCAAGACGTCTTGATTCGCAGCCGCCGCATGATGGGTTATAACACCCTCTGGATGCTCGGTACGGATCACGCAGGTATTGCCACCCAAATCATGGTCGAACGCAAGATCAAAAAAGAATTAAACAAAACCCGCCACGATCTGGGCCGCGAAGAATTTCTCAAACATGTCTGGGCCTGGAAAGAGGAAAACGGCAACGCGATTATTAACCAAATGCGGCGCTTGGGGGCTTCTGGTGATTTTGACCGGGCCCGGTTTACGATGGACGCCGACTATTCCCGTGCGATTCGCAAGGTCTTTGTGGAATGGTACCAAAAAGGCCTGATTTACAGGGGCGAGCGCCTGGTCAACTGGGATCCCGTCGGCCAAACCGTCCTCAGTGATCTCGAAATCGAACAAAAAGAAGAAAACGGCCAACTCTACCATATTCGCTACCCACTCAGCCAAGATCCCAGCCAATATGTGGTGGTCGCCACCACCCGCCCCGAAACCCTGCTGGGTGATTTGGCTGTGGCCGTCAATCCCAAAGATGAGCGCTATACCGCGTTGCTGGGGCAGAGCTTAAACCTGCCCCTCACCATGCGCCAAATCCCAATTCTGGCTGACGAAATGGTCGAGCGTGAGTTCGGATCTGGCGCGGTCAAAATCACTCCTGCCCATGATTTTAACGATTGGGAATGCGGCCAACGCCACAATTTGGGCCTTTTACAAGTCATTGGCCAAGATGCCTGTATGAATGAAAACGCCCCCGAAAAATACCAGGGATTGACCCGCGAAGAGGCCCGCAAAGCCGTTGTGGCTGATCTCGAAGAGGCCGGACTGCTCGAAAAAGTAGAGGCCCATGTGTATATGCCCAGTCGCTCCGAGCGCAGTGGCGCGATTATTGAACCCCTGCCCCTGGTGCAGTGGTGGGTAAATATGAAACCCCTGGCAGCCCCTGCGATTGAAGCGATTCAGTCTGGCAAGGTGCGTTATACCCCTGAGCGCTGGTCGCGAATTACGGTCGAGTGGCTTGAAAATATTCGTGATTGGTGCATCTCACGTCAACTTTGGTGGGGACACCAAATCCCCGTTTGGTATGATTCCGAGGGTCAAATTGCCTATGTAGGCATGGAAGACCCCTCAGATCAAGATCTCAGTGCCAAAGGGTGGACCCGCGACGAAGATGTGCTCGACACTTGGTTTAGTTCGGCCCTGTGGACCTTTGCCACCCTTGGTTGGCCCGACGAGACTCCCGAATTAAAACAATTTCACCCCACTGCGGTTCTCTCTACCGCCCGCGAGATCCTCTATCTTTGGGTGGCCCGCATGATTTTTAGCTCACTGCACTTTTTGGGGGAAATTCCCTTTCAAGACGTGTTGGTACACGCTACCATCTTGACCAAAGACGGTAAACGCATGAGCAAATCCAAAGGCACGGGCTTAAACCCCTTGGAAATGCTCGACAAATATGGGGCTGATGCCTGCCGTTTCTGGCTGGCCGAAGCGGCGATGAGTGGCCAAGACGTGCGTTTTAGCGATGAAAAGCTCGAAAATGGGCAGCATTTTGTCACCAAGATTTGGAACGCCTGCCGTTTTGCTTTGATGAATTTGGAAGATTTTGATCCCCATTACAGCCTGGACCACAACCGTTTGGAGCTGGCTGATCGTTGGATTCTCAGCCGTTTGCGCAGTACCTTGGCTTCAGTCACAGATAGCCTTGGTAATCACAATTTGACCCAGGCCACCAAAGATCTGTATAGCTTTGTCTGGACTGAGTTTTGCGATTGGTACCTGGAAATCTGCAAGCCCCGTCTGCAGGGGGATGATCGCAAACAGGTTCAAGCCATTCTCGTACTCTGTCTGGACTCTATTTTGCGCATGGCGCATCCGTTTATGCCTTTTGTCAGCGAAGAACTCTGGAGCGAAGGTCTTAAACCGATCTGCCCCCAAATGCAGGGCGAACATCTGATTATCGCTCCCTGGCCCAGTGTTGAGTGCCTCCCTGGTGCTGATCCCCAAGCAGAAAGTGAAATGGCTCTGCTGATGGAGACCATTCGTGTGATTCGCAATCTGCGCATGGAAGTTGGTGTTCCCGCCAATAAAGAGGCTGAAACTGTCTTTCTGGTCAGCGAATCTGATTCCAGCCGTGATTTGCTGAGCCAAAATCTGGGCATGATCGGCCGTATGGGCAAGGTCTCGGGGGTGAACGTGCAAGCGGAACAGGCCGAGATCGACCAAGCTGCCCATGGGGTCAGTTTGGGTATTCAGGTGATTTTGCCTTTGGCGGGCCTGATTGACCTCGACAAAGAGCGTGAGCGCTTAAACAAAGAAATTCTCAAACTCGAAAAAGAAATGAAGGGGTTGCAATCCCGGCTTGAAAATCCCAATTTCCGCAGCCGTGCTCCCCAAGACGTGGTGGCAGAAGTCGAGGCCCAATTGGCCAATTTGCAGTTTCAAGTGCAAACTTTACAAGAAAGAGTTACCAAGCTGTGATACAAAAAGTAAATCCGTACTTTTTTTCAGCTAAATTGCATGTAACAATGAGACCATGGGTAATTTATACATGGGCATATTAAGCCAAGCCAAGATGAAATTAGTTCAACCATGACCTCCGTTTCTCTCACCTTTGTAGATGTTTGCGTGTTGGGACACTAAATTATGACAGTTTTGCTTGAGGGCGAATTGGCCTCGATTTCACTGTTTAATTTATTACAGTTTATTAAGCTGGAGCAAAAGAACTGTCTCTTTCGCGTGGAGGTCAAAGAAGTGGCCCAAGAGGCCTTTGTCTATTTTGATAAAGGGACCATCACTCACGGTCGCTTAAATCATTTATTGGGCGTAGATGCCCTTTACCGCTTGATAGGCTGGTGGGCTTCAGGGCATTTTCAGATGACTGGGCTGACAACTGCAGAATTGCCCATTCCAAATATCAACGTCTCTCTCGATGCGGTATTGATGGAAAGTGCCCGCTATATGGATGAATTTGCCAAATTGCGTGAAAAATTACCTCACTTGACCAGTGGTTTGCGTTTTTCAGATAAAGCTTTACAAATGGCTTCTGAAGGGCGCTTGCCCGATTTTACCAAACAATTGCCGCGTTCGTTTACGGTCGCGCGTTTCTTTGAAATGTGTCCGTTTAATCAGTGGGATGCCCTGCAATTTATGAACGAGATGGTCAAACACAAGGCCTTTTTGGTGGGGGTTTCGGGTGAAGATTTGCGTACCACTGTCAGCCTCACGCCCATCGATTCTCTGGAGAGCATTGTGATGGAATTTGTAGGGATTGAATCGAGCCATCAAATGTTGGAAGAGTCCCTGCTTGAATTGGGCTTTGATCGCTTTCAAAAATTTGGCTTTAATCAATTATTGGCTGTGGCAGATAAATTGATGGACCGGATTGCCCCTTTGATGAAGAGCGAAGACGAGGTTCAAGAGGCCATGTACCGTCTGCGGGCGCGCATCACCAGTTTGCTTTAGCCATGTTTACTTACGATATTTACGCCCCCTGGTACGATCTGCAAAATGAGATGGACGATGTCGAGTTTTATCTCGACAGCCTGAGAGAATATGGCGGACCCGTCTTGGACGCGGGTTGTGGCACAGGTCGTCTCTTGCTGGCTTTTGCCCGTGAAGGTTATGAAACCGCTGGTTTTGATACTTCTCAAGAAATGCTTGAGCGGGCCCGCAAAAAATTTGCGGCAGAAGCCCCCGATGTACGCGAACGTGCTGCGATTAGCTTTGGTGACATGCGATCGTTTCAGCTCGGGCGCAAATTTAAAGTCGGTCTGTTTGGCTGCAATACCTTTCAGCACTTGCTCACCAATCAGGATCAAGACCAGGCCCTGCAAAGCATGTACAACCACCTCGAAGATGATGGCATTCTCCTCTTGCAGACCACCAATGTGCGCTTCCATGAACACGATCCCGATGTGCTCTACCACCGGGGCCGGGAATTTAATCCCGAAACCAATCAATGGGTGGATGGCAGCTATGTTTACCACTACCACCAACATCTGCAGATCATGCAATTCACGCTGCTTTTGGATATTATCGGTGAAGACGATCGGATCTCGCGCAAACAAATTGTACTCAATCTGCGTTATACTTTCCCTCCTGAATTGGAGCGCATCCTGGCAAGCAATGGTTTTGCCTTGGAAGCCCTTTATGGGGATTTTTCGCGCAATCCCGTTAGCCGGGACAGTCCCTGGATTATTGCCCAGGCCCGCAAACGACGTCTGAATATCTAAACATGAAAACCCCGCCAACGTTCTTTTGTCTGCTGCTTTTGGTAAGTTGCAGCTCAGAACTCCAAGGCGATTGGCAAGTGCGAACGGTTGTTAACGGTCAATTTCTCAAATTGGCGAAATCTTCCCCGACAGCAGACACGCCTCGCAAAGGCTGGCAACCCGAGGGGCTTGCTGTCTCCCCTGAGGGAATGGTCTATGTCAGTGATCGCGAGAATCACCGGATTTTGCGCATTACCCCCACAGGCGTGGTACAAGAACATGCTGGCAATGGGGAGGCCGGAGAACAAGATGGAACCGGAGACAAAGCCCGCTTTCGCAACCCAGCGGGGCTATCCCTTGGAAGCGATGGGCAACTTTATCTGGCCGACACGGGCAATCATGTCTTGCGCCAAATCTCTGCCAATGGAGAGGTCAAGACCGTTGCGCTCAGCCGCCAAATTGAATTTAAAACCCCTTTTTCGGTTTTGGCTGGCCCGGATAAAAGTCTGTATGTGGCCGACAGTGCCAGTGGGCAAATTTTTTCACTGGCAGAACAGGCTAATCAGGTTTTGCAAACGGCCCCCACCCTCTTGCCCGAAGCTTTGGCCCCAGCCAACTCTGGCCGTTTGCTCTATTCCGACCTACAAGGGCTCTGGCGCTTGGAATTCAACGCATCGCGCACCCTCTTGCGCCGCCACGACAGCCAATTGTTGCGTGTGCGCAGTCTGATTTCAGACGGAAAAAATGGCTATTTTCTCAGTGATCCCTATTTGCACAGGGTCTTACACTGGATTCCCGGCGCTGCCCTGGAAGTGATTGCCGGCGGGCCAGATGCGGGCCAAAAAGACGGCAAACCCGAGGAAGCCCGTTTTTCCTTTCCGGGCAGTTTGGCCCAGGGGCCCGCCGGTGAATTGTATCTGGCCGACACCCGCAATAACCGAATTTGCAAATTGACCCCCAATGCCCAGGGTAAGTATCAGGTGAGCACCTTGGCCCGCAGTGGCTCCCAGGGCTTTGGCGAACGCCGGGCCGGTGAAGATCTGAGTTTGCCGCATGGCGTGCTCTTTGATACCCGGACGGAGCATTATATTGTCAGCGATTATTTGCACAATCGCCTTTTCAAAATCTCGGTGGATGGCATTGCCACTCCCTGGTTTGAGCCCTCAGAGACCCACGGCGAACCTTTGGTTTTGCCCGCAGGCTTGGCCCAAGGCCCCGATGGCAGCATTTATGTCTCTGGTTCAGGCCGCCACCGTATTCATAAAATCTCGCCCGAGGGCAAAATTTCGGTGCTGGCAGGCAGTGGTCAGGTCGGTTTTAAAGACGGTAAAGGCAAAACCGCTCAATTTTATCTGCCGTTTGGTCTGGCCGTGGGCCCCGACAACAGCGTTTATGTTGCCGATCAGGGCAATCATGCGATTCGAAAAATCGCCAGCGATGGTACTGTCACCACCTTGGCGGGCAATGGAGAAGCCGGTTGGCAAGATGCACAGGGCAGCGCTGCCCGCTTTAATAAACCCTCAGGGGTCGCTTTGCACCCCGACGGTAGCCTCTGGGTGGCAGATAGCTGGAATCACCGTATTCGCAAAATAACGCCCCAGGGCCAGGTCTCAACCGCTGTGGGAGAAAAAGTACCAGGGCAGTCAGATTTTGACCCCCAAAGAGATCGGCAAAACAGTCTCTATGTGCCCGAGGGGCTGGTTATTAACGCTGCTGGAGAGGTCTTTATTGCCGACAGTTGGAACCACCGCATTCGCAAATGGGAGCCTCAAACCTCGCGCTTGCAGAGCCTAGCGGGCAACGGAAAATTCCTCAATTTTGGTTCCGGTTTTGCCGATGGGCGCGGCCAGGTCGCCCATTTTAGTCAGCCCAAAGGGGTGGCTTTGGGCCCCTGGGGCCAGTTGCTGGTCGCAGATACGGGCAATAACCGCATTCGGATCATGGAACCATGAAACAATTCAAATTATGGGGCTCACTATTTGTCTTCTGTTTGACGGCCTGTCAGTCCTTGCCCGATCTTCCGACTTCACAAACTCTTCAGCCTTTTGGGCAAAGTGACACAACGGGCCCTGCTGGATTGCAGATTGAGCCCTTTCAATTGATGTTTAAGCAGCCCAGTGCACGCCAATTGGCATTGCTCAAACAGCGTTGGCAGGGCGAGGTTCGCGATCAGATGCAGATTGGCCAGCAAGACTGGGTCTTGCTGCAATTTTCTGCTGCCGCCCTACCTGAAAGCCTCTATGCCGCCCTGCCCGAGGCCTGGCAGGCGCGAGAGCTGCAAGCATTGCAGCAAGAACTTTCGCAATCCCAATGGCAAACCCTCTTGCTGGCAGAAGATATCCGCCGCGAGGCGGGATTTCAGACCGGACAAATCCAGCTCAACCCCCTGGCTCAATTGCCCCAATCTCAGCCCTCAATGTCACAACAAACCCCCTCTTTTAACGATTTGCAGACAGGTTTGGCGGGCTCTGAGCCTGGCTGGTGGCGGCGCGAAACCGGTGTCGAAAGAGCCTGGAATCTCTCAATTGGCACAGCTGTACGTGTGGCTTGGCTGGACGTGGGTTTTAAACGCCACCATCCCGAAGTGGAACGCCGCTTAATTTTAACGGGCGACAATAACCAAACCCTGGCCTGGAAAGATAAAGCCCCTGAAAGCATTGAATTGCCTGCCGGGGATCATGGGGCGGCGTCGATCATGGTGGGTTTTGCCGAACGGCACAATGGCGTTCCCAGTGTTGGTGTGGCGCCCAATGCCCAGGTTTTGCCCTATGTAGCGGGCAGTGTCTGGGAAGCCGCCCGAGCGTTAAAAGCTGCGGCAGCAAAAAAGCCCGATGTGATTGGCATGAATTTTGCCTGGCCGATGTACCCCGGCTGGGAAAAACTGACGGATTATTCAGAATACCTTTTGCTCAAGGCCGTGATTCAAGAATTGGGCCAAGCAACCCATCTGCCTTTGGTCATTCCCGCGCACAATTATGGCGAACCGATCACCGGCGGCCCCCGGGAATGGTTTCCGATCAATTTGGCAGCCACCCAGGCCAATGTCTTGGGGGTAGGAGGGGTTGAATTTAAAGATGGCAAAAAATTACAGGTTTGGTTTAACCCGGATATTCTCACGGGCTATAATTCACGCGGTTCGAATTATGGCGCCGGTCTGATCTGGGCTCCCTCTGTGGGGCTCGACATCGCAGGTTCAGATCCTGCCGGGGTTATTCCGAATCAAATGAGTGGCACCAGCGCTTCTGCGCCTTTTATGGCGGGTGTGATGGCTTTGCTGCGCTCCCGTTGCCCAGATTTAACCGCCCGTCAGCTGATTGACTTGCTCTTAAACAATGGCAAAAGCCTCGATGGCAGCCAGATATTGGGCAAACCGGGTGCCACAGTGCCCTTTGTCCAGGCCGATCTGGCTTTAGAAGCCTGTCTGCGGGCCTCGGGCAAAGATCCCAATCAATACCGGGCAATGCGCTTCAAGGGCATTTTGGAAAGGTCTGCTGATGGCGCTTGGGCCTTAAAAACAGAGACCACCCGTTTTAAGCTTTTGCCCACCCTGGCTGAATTGCAGCCAGGTTATCCCCAGCTCTTAGAGGGCAAAACTGTGTCCCTGCGGGGATGGCAAAAGCTCCCCGGACAGATGTCCGAGGAGCTTGAGGTTTTGGAGCTGGTTGCCGATTAATGTTCAGTGAAAATCAGGCAAGAGCAGCACACCCAGAATCATGACAACCAACACAAATTCCCATCCGTTCATATATACTGCTCCTTTCTGAAATCAAGTGGATTATTTTGCAAGACGCTCTAAGAGGCTCTGAAGTTCCCCCAAAGCCTTAGAATAGGCTTCAGAGATACGGTATTTGCGGGTTCCACGCCCTTCGAGCAGGTAGTTTTGACCATTCACTGTCACTTCGAGTTTTTCCACGCTGCGACATTCTTTGGTCTGGGGGGCGTCTGCGGGAATGGCTTCCAGTTGCAGAAAGAGCCCCTGCAATGCAGTGCTATTGAGCCATTTTTGTACAGACTCAATTTCGCCATTGCTTAAAGTCCGGCTCTGAACCGGGGGCGGGCCCGCCACCAGGGTTTGGGCGTTTTCAAGGGCCCAGGTAAAAGCACCGTTGGTTTTGAGCTCATAGCGGGTATAGCTTTCCAGCCCACATTCCCCTTCGACATTCACTTTGAGGGGCAGGGTATAGAGCTGTTTTCCCACACTCTGATGCCGATCGGCCAGACCCTTTAAATGGCTGTCTAACTTGATCAGGGCGTTGCGATAGGCCTCCGTGTGGACAAACTTACGCCCATTGAGATCATAGGTTTTGGCTTGATTCTGAACCATCAAACTGAAATTTTTGACAGTGCGGCATTCCAGGGTTTGGGGGGCATCATCGGGCACAGGTTTGGATTCTGCTCGCAGCCCTTCCAGATTGAGTTCGGCAACTAAATTTGTCAATTCATTCAGCTCTTGGCTGGTCAATTGCCGGGTCTGTAAGCCTGTTTGGGGCCCACCCGGAGCGACGGGTGCATTGGGATCGGCCTGAAAGCGAAAGAGTCCCGCAGGCAAAACCTCATAGAGAACCTGTTCACCCATATCACATTCGCCATTGCCTGTCACTTTCAGGGGCAGGCCTGTGTTTGCATTGGGCAGAGACGGGCTGGCAGAGGGGCTGGGATCCGCCATCGGATTGTTTTTGAGGTTGTCGAGGAATTCCCGCAATTCTTTCATGGCTGCGGTATAGGCTTGGGTATGAATCAGCTTGCGGCCATTGCTGTCGAAGCGGGTGGCTTTGCCATTGACGAGCAATTCAGCGACTTCGATCGTGCGGCAGTCTGCAGTCTGAGGGGAGCCTTCGGGCACGACGGTGTCTGCTTTGGCCAACTCGGCCAGGTCTAATTTTTTGAGCAGTGTTTTGAGTTTGTTTTGCTCTGTATTAGAGAGCTTGCGGCTCTGTAAGGGGGGCTGGGTGGTTTCCATGCTGCCTGGGGCGGGGACTTCAGCATAGCTGAAGCTGCCATCGGCTTTGACTTCATAACGGGTGTAAGTGGGCATCTGGCACTCACCTTCGTGAATCAGCTTAAGTGGCAGGCCGTAAATGCCCGAGTCTGTTTGGCCAATTTGACCAATTTGGCCCAAAGACAAACCATTGCAAGCTGTTAAAGGCAATGAAACCAGACAAAAAGTGGAGGCAATCAAAATTCCGGACTTTAATTTCTGCGTGAGTACCATGGGAGGCTCCTTATGTGACGTTGATGATAATTCCATTATCCAAGATAAGTTTACATATTGTCAACAAGATTACCCGTAGTAAACTTACAATAAATTAAAATAATTTTGCAGATGTCGTCTGCCGCTCAATTTGCAATCGATTAAGTTTTGTCTGCTTTTGTCATACGTATCCCGAGCTTCTCACATTCTGCTTCAATTTTGAGGGCCTGTTGAAAATCTTTTTCGGTTACAGACCAGGGATCGCCATCTGCCCCCGAAAGATGTACAGAAATATCTGCCTGATGGACTTCCAGATAGAGCTTGATGCCCCAAACCTTGGTTAAACTCGGCTCTTGATAAGCTGGATAGGCCCAGATCGGATGGGCCAAACGTTCATATTCCGCTGAGGTATAAGACCTCCCTGATACGGGGCGTTCAGCCCCTTCTGGAATGCGAAGCAATGGTATGCCCAGTTTTTCAAAAATGTTTATCAATTCAGCTTCGCCGCTAAATTGAATTTGGCCATAAATCGTGTCGGCATCATTGGCATGGCCCCCCACGGCATAAATAAAGCGAAAGGCCTTGAGGGACTGGTGCCAACGGGTCACTGTATCTGTGCTGGGAGGCATTAACAGGCCCACCCAAAAGCCAGTTTCTGTTTGGTTTGTAAATTTTCAAAGTCTGACATGTGTTTTCTCCTCAACTAAAGCATGAAGTTTGTCACTAAAAAACAATGGCCAGGGTCATCTTTTCTGCCCTGGCCTGTTTTTGATGGCTAGATCTGAGGCGGCTGCTTGAGCATAATCGTTTCGAGCTTGGTGCCTTTGAGCAGGCTCGAAAGCACCTCTGCCACACTTTTGCCGCCGAGAATTGCCAGCGGTGCCATCGACTCGGCCATGCGTTCGGCCAGGGCCTTGTCGCCAAAGGCCTGCAGGGCGGCAATAAAATCGGGAGAAATCGCTTCGGCTTTGGCCACCATGGCTTGCACTTCGGCCTGCAGGGCTTCCAAGCGCTGATCCAAGCGCTGTTTGGCAGTTTCGATATCCAAATTGGCAGTTGCTTTTTGGCGTTCCAATTCGGCCCCGTTGATCTTGCCCAACATCTCTTGAGAGGCCCATTTGGCTTCGAGTTTGCTCTGTTCGGCCTGCACTTCGGTATTCAAGCGTGAGAGCCGCAGTTCCAGCTCTGTGACCATTTCTTGAATTTGCAGTTTGAGTTCGCCTTGGCGGGTTTCGGATTGGGCTTGTGAAACCTGGCGTTTGATCTCTTCGTTCTCGCGCACAAAGTTTAAGTGGCGGCGCTCCGATGAAATGGCCAGGGTCTGTTCAAAGACTTTGCGCTGGGCCTGCACCAACATTTTTTCAATCTCGGGATCCGAAATCGAGACATTGAGTACCTCCACATCGTAGATCTGCATCCCGTTTTCTTCAAAATGGCGGCCTGGACGTTTGCCCTCTTCGGCCAAACCCAAAATGGTATCGCGAATGATGCGAATCGAGTCGGCATAAAAGGCCTCAATGCCCAATTGTTTTATGGCATTGCGCAGAATCGAGCGCATATGTTCGGTCAAAAATTTGACGTAATTTTCGACATTGAACCAGAGCGCAGGATTCCCCTCAAAATTGACCCGGTAGGAGAGATCAACCAACACCTCACAAAAATCAGCGGTTTCGACTTTGACCTGATCTGAGACTTTATTGTGTAAGACCCGCAAATAAACCGTTTTGAGGGGTTTGCTATCACTTTTGGGGGTGCCGGTTGAGAGGGTCATGGGTTCGAGCGCTTCGTCATAACCCAATTGATGGGTGCCAGGGCCGACGATGACCTGTCGTTCGCCGGTTTTGCTGACCACCAGAATGGCGTACCCGGTCCAGACTGCAATGGCCACAGCGCCATCGTATTTGGTATCCAAGGTAATCGTGCGCGGAGGGGTAAATTTGGTTTTGCGTGCAAAATCGTCTCCCGCAAAACCTTCGGCAGCACCAGGAGCAGGCGCCACCAAAGAGCGCTTTTCGGCCTTGAGCTGTAAAAGCTGAGATTCTGTTGCATATTCGCCTTTTTCTTTGCGCAGCAGTTCTTTCAGGTGTAGATTGTGTTCGAGCGCTTCTTGATTGCCTGGAAACCAGAGCTGTACTTGACTGGGCTCCAAGACTCGGCGCACAATCACCTGACGGCGGGGATCCGGCAAAAACATACTCGGTCCTGTTTGCAAAAAGACCTGTCCGCTCATGCGGTCGAGCACATAGCGGCCTTCTCCTGCGGGAATGGCCACGGCATAGTGAATTTCTTGTTCGCCGTATTTGATAATCGCGTGTTCGGGACGGGGGAAATAGATCATCTGCTCTTTGCCGGTAATAAACAGCTCATCACCGACTTTGAAGAGTTGGCCTTTTTCTTCATAAGGTGCAATCACCTTGATAAACAGCCCGCTGTTTTCATTGAGTTCAATGGCCCGAAATTTGCGTGTGCCGCTTTTTTCGACAAAGGTTTCTGTCGGTTTGGGAAAGACCACATCAGGCCCTTGGATAAAGCGTTTATTGCCATCTTCGTCGAGCAAAATACAGTATTCCAGCCGTTCAAGCGTGACGGCTTCGCGCACATACTGGCCTTGTTCGTCGCGTACGACCTCCATACCTGTGGGCGGGATATAAAAGGAGATTTCGGTTCCTTTGATCACCAGTAAATTGCCCAAAGTCAGATCGGGCACATCTGGCTCTGCGAGACCCACCTCTTCGTGGATTTGGGCATTGCCCGATTGGGGCTTGATCACAGCTTTGCTCCAATGTTTGCGGGCCGATTCTTCATCGTAGACCCGCACTGTTAAATACTGATTGGAACGCAGGTGATGGCCTTTGAGTACCCGGCTCATTTGACCCGGCCAAAGTGCAAACGAAATCGGACCTGGGGTGTTGACCTTGTGGCCAATTTCGAGTTCGGTGAGATTGCTGACAGTGCCATTTTTGGGTTGATGACTATCTTTGGGGGGATTTTTCATGACCAAGTACCAGCCCTCGGGGGCTGTGGCAAAAACCGAGATGGACTGTTCTAAGAGGCAGCGCTCAAAGCGTTTGCTCTCTGAATTAAAAATAACAGGCTGGTCGGTATTGGCGAGAGAGGTTTTAAACGGCCCAACATAGACGTTGATATTGCCCTTGGTTTGATCAGAAATAAAGGCGTATTCGTTGGGGGCCAAAACCAAATCCCGTTCTCTGCTGGATGATTCTCCCATGGGACGTTACCTCTTTGTGGTTTAAGTAAATTCAGATTACAAGTGTATTTTATACATTTTATATTCGGCTGTCAAGTATCAGAGTGACGATCTGATAGGCACAGCAAAATCCCCAACTGTTCAGATCTCAATCAAAATTCTCATTTTATAATCGTGGCTCTCACACATGCTAAAATAACGAATAACATGCTGAAATGGGGCTACTGAGAATGTTGAAACCCGTTTTTATTCGTCTTTTGATGGCGCTCCATGTGCCCCTGCTGGCCTGTGCCCCCGCTGGCCAGGGAAACGCAGCAACCCCCAGTCCTTCTCCCCTTCTCTCAACCAGTCCTTCAACCATTGCCTCACTCCCCGCAGCAACACCTGCAGCAACTCCCACGCCTACTGCTAGCCTCTTTGTAAATCCGAGTACCACACCTGTAAACACCCCGTCTCCAAGTCCACAGGCCTCAGCCACGCCTGTACCCGCGTTGTTTGAAGTGGAATTGGGCAAGGCTTTTGATTTACCGATGGGCAAAATTGCCCAACTCAAAAACACAGACCTGGCCCTGAACTGGATCTCTCCGGCCCAGGACTCCCGCTGTCCCAGTGATGTGAACTGTGTTTGGGCTGGCGAGGTCAAGGTGACTGTGATGGTCAAAAACGGTCAAAACAGCCAAAGTCTTAGCCTGCAGTTGCCGGGCAAAGAAAGCCTGCTTTTGTCTGCTGACTTGGGCGGGTATGTATTGACCCTGAACGATGTCAAACCCTATCCCCAAACCAAAACTCCCTCAAAAGAAACACCCCGCCTCAATCTCTTGCTCACTCAACCCAAGCAAAATTAAACTGTTCAAAAAAGAATCCCTCACAACCGCTTGTGAGGGACAACTGTTGGTGGGGGGCTGATCGGTTCGACAGCGGGCTCCGTTTAAGTGGGCTCTTTGTCTTTGGCTGGCGCGCTTTGAATCTCTTCAATGGTATTGCGCAGGGTTTCGGTTTGTTGAAACTGCATCCGCAGCGCTTCATCTAAATCAGATTCAGAGATCAGGCCTTTTTCTTTCAGCACTTCACCGAGGTGTTTTTCGGGGTTTTGTTTTTGAATTTCAATCGCTTCAACCAGTTCAGACAGGCGAATGACCTGGCGTTTGATCAAAATTTCACCGAGGCGTTCGTGTTGAGAGAGGCGCTCCCATTTTTCTTCGGTGGTCATGCGGCCCAGTTCACGCAGGCTGTCGTCCACGACTTGGCTGCCGCGAATCTGAGCGATCAGGTAATCAACCAATTCATCTTGGGTGATAAACCCTTTTTCGACGGCCAGTTCACCCAGGCGTTTGCCTGTGCGTTCCTGTTCCTGCATCAATTCGGTGAGTTGAGAGAGCTTGAGGGCGTGTATCCGCACAAGCATTTCACCCAGGCGTTCGACCCGGGTCAATTTCTCCCAATTGTCCTGTTCTTTTTGTTTTTCCATGTACTGTCCCTTTCCGCACAAGGAGGTGTGATGCAGCCATTAAAAATATCAGTGGCATCATACCACATCCCCGGCTTTGGATGCGAATTTCTGCTAGCATTAAAAAATGCTGTGAACGGCTTTCTATTTCTGCCCGCCAAGGAGTTTCGCTTTTGCAGATTTTGCTCGAACACTTCAGCCGCTTTCTCTACCAAAAACGGGTAAGTATTTTGTTGGTCTGGCTGTGTGTGCTGACCTTCGCGGGGCTCAATTTAAAGTTCAATCCCCATGAAAACCCCGAAGTAGAACTCACTGGGGCCCGAGATACAGAAGCTTTTCAGGTTGTTAAATTGATGCGCGAAGAATTTGGCTTGCGCCTGGGCAGTACTGCAGCGGTGGTTCTGCCGAAACAAGCGCCAATTGAGGCCTTGATTCCCGCTTTACAAAAGCAATTTCCACAGCTTTTGCCGATTCGCAGTGTAAGCAGCAGCCGTCCCCACCAATACAACCTGTTGCTCTTGGAGTTTGACCCCCGCTTACGCATGCCCGAAGCACAGGCCCTGTCTGGCCCGCTTCGACAGTTTTTAAAAAATTGGTCAGCCCAAACCGGTATCAAAACCTGGCTAACAGGCAATACTGCTTTTCAGTACGATGCCCATCAAGAGGGCCACAAAGATTCTCACCGGGGCGAATCGATTGCCTTGCTGATTTCGTTTGTGATTTTGATTCTGAATTTTGGCGCCTTAACCGCAGCTCTATTGCCTCTTTTAATGGGGGCTTCGACCCTGATCTTGCTCAACAGTCTGCTCAAATTGCCGGGTTTTGGCTCCAATCCCGTTTCGCGGATTCTCACCGGATTGGTCGGATTGGCCTTGGCGATCGACTATTCCCTTTTTCTTGTCAGCCGCTTTCGCGAAGAACGCAAACAGGGCAAAACCGTTGAAGCAGCGTTGTCCATGACCCTCAAATGGGCAGGCGAAACCGTCTTGTTTTCGGCCTTGATCATGTTTTGCAGTATCGCTGTACTCTTGATCCCCGATGTCTCCTTGAGCCGCACCGTGATGCAGGGCCTGTTGGTGGTGATAGGTCTCTCTTTGACCAATGCCCTTTTGGTTTTGCCTGCTTTGCTGGCCTTGGGTGAGCGCTTTTTGGATCGGCCCCGTTTTTTATCCCAATGGATTGGGCGTTTTGACTCATATCCAAGCTGGAAGCGCTTCTCGCAACATGTGACAGGCCACCCCCTGCGCTATTTTCTGCTCTCAGCGGCCCTGTTATTGCTTTGCGCTTTGCCAGTGAGCTGGATGAAACTTTGGGAGCCGGTTCAAGCTGTGGCGCCCCTTCAGTCCGAATCCATGCTGGGTTACTCTCATTTGCAAAAAGACGGTTGGGCGGGGGAGCTTTTGCCCGTGACGATCCTGGTCAAAGCCCCGCCGGGGCAAACCGTTTTTGAACCTGCTGTCTTGGAAAAAATGGATGCCTTTTACCAGGCGCTGCGCCGAGAGTCTTATGTGGCAGAGGTTAAAAGCCTGGTCAGTTGGAATCCCGACTTTGAAAAAGCGGATTATCTCACGCTCTACAGCAATCTGGGCGCCTTGGGTCTTTTGAACAATCAAGAGCGCATCGCGCCTTTGGTGAATCTGGCCAAAGGCAGCCATTTAAGTCTAATGCATATTTTGCCCAGCGACCCGATGGAGCTGGAAGACACGCGCAAGATCATTCGGTTTGCGCGGGCCTATGCGGTTGCGCATCCCGAAATCACCTTGCTTACGGGCGGTGTGGTGGCCCGTGTGCAGGACTTTACCCACGAACTCTACCGCCACGCGCCTGTGATGTTGGCGTTGGTCTTTGGCGGTATATATCTGTTGCTCTTCGGGATTATGCGCACGGTGGTTTTGCCGCTCAAAGCCGCGATTATGAACTTCTTGCCAATTGTTTCGGCCTTTGGCTTTTTAACCTTGGTCTTTCAGCAGGGCTGGTTTTCGGGGATTTTACACACCCCGATCAACGGGGCTGTTACCAATATTGTGCCATTGGTGCTGTTTTGTATTATTTTTGGCCTCAGCATGGACTACGAGGTGCTGATTCTGAGCCGCATTTCTGAGTATTACCACCGCGGCGCTCCCGTGCGCGAAGCGGTGGTCGAAGGGCTGGCCCGCAGTGGGTCGGTGATCACCGGTGCGGTGCTGATTCTGCTTGGGGTATTTTTACCGGGGGTCTTTTCGGGCTCGCCTCAGACCCAGGAAATCTGTATTGGCATTTCGGCAGCCATTTTGCTTGATGCCACAGTTGTGCGGCTTTTTCTCGTGCCCAGCTTTATGATGTTGCTTGGCCGCTGGAATTGGTGGCGACCGGGGTATAATAGGGCTCAAGCGGATAACCGAGGGGATAAACATATATGATCTGTCAGGTAGATTTAGCTGCGATTCAACAAGCTGAAACCCAAATTCGGCCTGTTGCAAGGGTGACGCCGATCTTGGAATCGATGCGCCTGAGTGAGATTTTGGGGGCCCCGGTGACACTCAAACTCGAAAATTTACAGCGCACAGGCTCGTTTAAAATTCGCGGTGCCTATTATAAGTTGCGTAAATTGGCTGCCGAAGGCCAAGTCAAACAGGTGATGGCCATTTCTGCAGGCAATCACGCTCAGGGGGTGGCTCTGGCCGGTCGCCTGACAGGCATTTCAAGCACTGTTTTTATGCCTGCTGATGCCCCCTTGGCCAAGGTTCAGGCCACCCGCAATTATGGCGCAGAGGTGATCTGCATTGGCAAAAGCTTTGATGAAACCAAAGACCATGCCATGGAATGGCTCGAAGCCAACCCCGTGACTTTTATCAGCCCATTTGACGACGACGATATCATTACGGGTCAAGGCTCATGTGGTCTGGAGATTTTGGATCAATTGCCCGAAGTTGAAACGGTTGTGGTTCCTGTCGGTGGGGGGGGGTTGCTCTCTGGAATTGCCATTGCGATCAAGGCTTTGAAGCCCTCCGTCAGATTGATTGGTGTGCAGGCCCGGGCTTCGTCTTCGCTTTACGAATCGTTTGCGCGCAAGAAGCTGATCCTCGCTCCCTCAAGCCCCACGATTGCCGATGGCATTGCGATCAAAAAGCCCGCTCAACGCAATTTTGAGGTGCTCTGTCAGTATGTCGATGAAATGGTGCAGGTCTCAGAAGAAGAACTCAGTGATGCCCTCTATTTTGCGATTCAATACAAACATGTGATTGCCGAAGGCGCAGGTGTGGCTGGTTTGGCAGCATTGCTCAGTGGCAAGGTGCCAGCCACAGGGCCGACCTTGGTGGTTTTGAGTGGGGGAAACATTGATGTCAAATTACTGGATTCGATTATCAACAAAGGCATGATGCGCGCCGGGCGCTTTTTGACCTTTAAAACCCTGATCACCGACTCACCGGGCTCCCTCAAGAAAGTCTTAAAACTCTTGGCAGGGCAAAAAGCCAATGTTCTGCATATTGAACATGCCCGCTTTCGCTCGGATATCCCTTTGGGTACGACCCAAATCGAAGTTGAGATCGAAACCCGCGACCACCAACACGCGGCAGAGATTGTGGCTGAACTGGAAGACAAAGGCTATCGGGTTCAGCGCCTTTAAAGCCAACAGATAGACATTCTCACAGCTCTCCAGTATTCTGATTAGCATGTCAACGCAGAAATCACGCCGCACAAAATTTCTTCCGGGTCTACTCGTATTGGGGCTTTTGCTCTTACTTGGTTCTCCTTTTGTTCACTGGGCTTGGCAGCCCGAAGTGCCTTTGCAACTCACAATTGTCGACAAAACAGTGCCCGAACGCACCTTTCGAGAGCATGTGGCCCTGATTTGGAGCTTGAACCATTTTAAAGTGCCTCACCCCGATGGCCGCAACTGGAACAAAGAAACCGATTATCGGGGCTATACGCCCGAAGACCCCGTTAGAAATAAGCCCGCCATCGCAGAAGATTTACAGGCTGCTGATCTCAAGGGCAAAGATCTGCTTTTTGTGGCTGATACCTACGGGGTCTATAGCCAAGACAAAGCCGAGGCCCGCCGCGAAGTGGCCCCCGATTACAGCCGCAAAATCTATGGCGGCTTTGACGAACGCGAAGTCGGTTTGATTGAGAATTTTGTCGGCAGTGGCAAAGCCCTGATCGCTGAATTTAATACCTTTGCCTCTCCCACCAAAGGGGCTGCCCGCGATCGTCTGGAATCTCTCTTGGGCTTGGATTGGACTGAATGGAGTGGCCGCTATTTTGAAGAGCTTTCACACCCGACCGAAATTCCCGCTTGGGCCCGACGCAATTGGAAGAAACAAACGGGCAAAGACTGGGCCTTTAAAGGACCCGGATTTTTGTTTGTGCATGAAAACAGCCGGGTGGTGGTGCTGGAAGAGAACAAAGAAGTCAGCCCCGAAGGTCTGCGGATGTTTAAGACTTCCAGCCATCGTTTGACCGAAGGCATGGGCACTGGGGTGGCTTTTCACTACTGGTTTGATATTCTCAAAGCCCTTCCGGGCACAGAAGTCTTGGCTGAATACCGCCTGGACTTAACCCAAAGTGGGGCCGCCCTTTTGAGTAAAGAGGGTATTCCCCATCAATTCCCGGCTGTGATTCTGAAAGAGAAACCCAGTTTGCGCTTGTATATTGCAGGCGATGCCTCGGACAATGCCCTGGATCTGGGCAGCGAGGCTTGGTCAGGGCGCCAAACTTGGTTTAAATACTGGCCTTTTGACAATCCCAATGCCGAACAAATCGACTTTTTCTGGCGCATTTATGTCCCCCTTTTGCGCAATGTCTTTGCAGAACTCAGTCATACCTATCATTCCACTTCGGGAGGCGCCCATGGCAGCCCCTGATTTTAGCCAGCTCGATCTGAACGCACTCAATGCCTGGATGAAAAACACGGCAGCTGAATCGCTGGGCATCGAATGTGTGGCATCCGGACCCGATTGGATCGAGGCCCAGATGCCCGTCGACCACCGCACCCATCAACCGGCGGGGCTTTTGCATGGCGGGGCTTCGGTTCTGCTGGCTGAGACCCTCGGCAGCGTGGCGGGCAGTCTCTGTGTCGACCGCAGCAGCCAAGCTGTGGTCGGGGTTGAAATCAACGCCAATCATTTGCGTGGGGTTTCAGAGGGACATGTGATTGGCCGGGTTTCGCCACTGCATTTGGGCCGTACGACCCAGGTCTGGGAAATTCGCATTCGCGACAACAAAGACCGACTGGTGTGTATCAGCCGACTTACCATCGCTGTGATTCAAAAGCCGACAGCCAAGGCTTAAAGAGCAACCTTGTTTAATACATTTCGCTCACTTCTGCCTGGTGTGGGGCTTTCAGCGCTGTTGGCCGGTCTCTCAATCTGGCTTTCGCGGCTGCCTGAATTGTCCAAACAGCTGCCACTGAGTCCGCTGCTTTTGGCTATTTTTATTGGCCTTTTGCTGGGTAATTTGCGTCTCTGGCCCGCCATTTACAAACCCGGATTGACCTTTTCACTCAAAAAAATCCTGCGCCTGGGGATTATTCTGCTCGGCTTTAAAATTTCACTGACCCAGGTTCAGAGCATTGGTTGGCAAGGACTGCTGCTTTTAACCTTAACCGTAAGCAGTTCCTTTTTCTTTACAATTTGGCTGGGCAAACGCCTGGGGCTTTCGCCCAAACTTAGTCTATTATTGGCCTCAGGCACCTCCATTTGCGGGGCCTCCGCGATTGTTGCTACTGATGCGGTGATCGAGGCCGAAGAGCAGGACTGCGCTTATGCTGTGGCGACAATTACGCTGATGGGCACGCTTGCGATGAGCCTGTACCCCTTGGCTCAAATGATCTTGCATTTTTCACCCCAAAGTTATGGGGTTTGGGTTGGGGCCTCGATTCATGAAGTGGCCCAGGTCATTGCCGCAGGCTTTGCCCATGGAGAACAAAGTGGGCAGGTTGCCAGTTTGATCAAGATGACCCGGGTCGTCTTTTTGGTGCCTGTGATCTTTGGCCTATTGGCATGGCATATCCGCATTCAAAGCCAGAACCAAACAAAAAAACTCAATTGGAAAGAACTTCCCCTGCCCTGGTTTGTTTTACTGTTTGTGGGTATGATAGGGGTGAATTCACTCAACTTTTTGCCTGCGCCAGTGGTGCAGGGACTGGTGGAATTCGACTTATTTTTAATTAGCATGGCGATGGCGGCTTTGGGACTGGAAACCCGCTTGGACAAACTGAGGGCCACTGGCCTCAAGCCCTTATGGTTGGGACTGGGTGCCTCGGTTTTTATTTCTCTGGCCAGCCTGGGCCTTTTGGCTCTACTGTATCCACTTTTTTAGTCACTTTTTTAGCCGTGTCTTTTAACCGATTATTTATCTTTGCCTGAGAAAGGACCGTTTTGATGGAACTGACCGAAGCCCAATGGAAACGTCTCAAAACCTGGCGCACCTGGACTTTTTTGGTGATGCTCTTTGGCTATGTGGGCTATTATTTGATTCGCCAAAATCTCTCTGCCGCCTTTCCGCTGATGGAAAAGGCTTTTGGCTATACCAATGCCCAATTGGGCCTGATTGCGGCCACTTCCGAAATCGCATATGCCATTGGCAAATTTATCAACGGGCCCCTCGGAGACAAAATCGGGGGCAAAAAAATCTTTCTGCTCGGCATGGCTGGGGGGATTGTCTGTAATATCATCTTTGCCTTTGGGCGGGATTTGCTGTTTTTTGTGGTGGTCTGGTGTCTCTGCAGGTATTTTCTCTCGATGGGCTGGGGCGGGATCGCCAAGACAATTGGGGCCTGGTACGAACCCGAAAAAAATGGCACTGTCATGGGTTGGATCAGTCTGAATTTCCAATTTGGGGGTGTGGTTGCCACCCTCTTTGCGGGTTATCTCGTTAGCCAGGGCCATTCCTGGGATAAACTCTTTATCTACCCCGCGATCTTGGTCTGCGGAGTCTGGGTCTGGTCTTATTTTGCCTCAAAAGAAAAACCGGGAGATGTGATTCCCGGTGCCTCATTTGGCTCGGACAATCCCGAAAAAAAATCCCTGGCCAATTTCGAAGATCAGGACGATCTCAAGGTCAGCCAGATTATTTTCTCGCTGCTGAAAATGCCGGTCTTTCGCCATTTATTGGTCTATTCTTTTATCACGACCTTTTTGCGCTCGATCTTCTTTTTCTGGACCCCCAAATTTTTGGTGGATATCGGCATGAGCTCGACAACGGCCATTTTTCAATCGGCGGTCTTTCCGTTTTTGGGCTGTTTGGGCACCGTGCTTTTGGGTTGGTATACAGATAAATATGCCCCCAACGGCGACCGGGCCAAAGCCATGGCCGTGATGCTGGTGGGTCTGTTTTTGAGCATGTTGGGCATTACTTTGATGTCGGGCAACGGAACCAGTGGTCACACCATGGTTGTGATCATGTTGGGCCTGAGCGGCTTTTTTCTGCTGGGGCCCTATTCCATGTCAAGCGGCTGCCTGACGCTGGATATTGCCGGTTCCAAAGGCGCAGGGTCTTGCACAGGGCTGATCGATGGCGTGGGTTATATTGGCGGGGCCTTGGCCACCTGGGGGGCCGGTCTGCTCTCAGATATGCTCGGTTGGCCACAGGTCTTTGGTATTCTCACCGCTTTTTCGCTTTTGGCAATTGGCTCAGCCATGATGATGAGTTACCACTTCCGCAAAATGCGGCAGGCCCATTAAGTGCTTTACCAAAGCCCTCTTTGGGTTTAAGTTAGGGCAAAAAGATCTCGGGTTCAAAGCGGACGGTGGCAAAAAATTCACTCCACGAGGCGCTGAAATTCGCGCTGCCGCCGCTGCCGAGATGGAATTGTTGGCGAAACCCGACCTCTCCGCCGAGATAGGGCAAAAAGCGCCCGTACCAAC
Organism: Candidatus Blackallbacteria bacterium; assembly: GCA_051715345.1. Classification (GTDB taxonomy): domain Bacteria; phylum Cyanobacteriota; class Sericytochromatia; order UBA7694; family UBA7694. The sequence continues at coordinate 46,518 of JBPXJQ010000004.1, read as the reverse complement.
TCAGGCCCAGATGAAAAATACTCATATTGCTGGGAAAATTGGCTGTGCTGGAATCGGTTAAAACCGGGGTAAAGGGATACGCCGCCAGATTGATAAAGAGAAAGAGTGGAAAGGGCAAGGTGTCGTCAAAACGCACGGCCAATTGGGTGCCCAAACCAAACCCCAATCGGTTTTGGTTGACATGGTAATAGACAGATTTATCGTCAATGTTTTTGTCGTTGTGATTGAATTGGGCAGACATGCCCAAATACGGCGCCAATTCAATTCGGTCTTTTAAAAGCTTGAAGAAATAGCCCACGCCAGCATCGAGAAAATGGGTATAGCGTCCAAATTGATCCCCTGTACGCTGGTTTTTGACCGGCTGGGAGAGAAAGGTATAGTCCATAAAGACATAGGCGTTTTTGAGATTCCCCTCTTTAAAACGGTACATGCCGCCAATCCGGGGCTCGTGATAGACCACCCCCCCTGCGGTAATTTCACCCAATTCGGTACTGGGAAGGGTTAACTTTTCGCCAAAGAGGTCAATCTGATAGCCAAGTCGGCCATAGGTCCGCATCACGGGCTCATGGCTTTCCTCTGCGCTGACGGGGGTGGGTTCAGGCTGGGGGGAAGAAGTGGGCGAAGCACTTGGGCTGGGCTGTTCAGAAGGGGGTTCATCATACGATTCTGCCCAGACAGGCTGTGCAATTAAACCAGACAGAAGCAAGAGAGTGGCGAAAAGAGACTTGGGCATAAGACCTCATCAGCTAAATTAGTTTGGGGCATTTTCTATCCCTACATCGTAACCGATCCTGGCAGAGAGACAAAACAAGGGGCTCTGGCCCCTATAAGATTGTGGCCAAGCCCCTGAGAAGTGAAATGGGTGCCTGGGTTATTTTGAACCCCAATACCCACCTGCGCCACCGACCAGGGCTGCGGGAGCGGCAAACAGAGCTGCTGTTTTCAAATCTCTGGTAACGGCAAAGGCTGCTCCACCAGCCAGTGCACCGCTGACAGCTGCACCCAGGGCTGCGCCCGAACCTTTGGAGTCAGCAAAGGCCGCTCCAACTGTGCCGCCAATTCCACCCCCAACAGAGCAGTTAAGGCCCCCACTCCCAACAGGCCAATGCCCAAAAAGGTGGCACCAAAAGCGCCTGTCCCAGTTAAATGTTTGGCTGAATGAATTAAAAGTCCGCCAGCACCAGCAATTGCACCGCCCCCCAAAAGGGAAACAGCGGCTACTTTCCCAACACTTTTGCCTGACAATTCAAGTTGATCTTTGTTTAAAGCAGGGGTGGGTTTTGTTTCGGTATTAACAACGGGTTTATCTGTTTTTTTAAGCTCGCTAGGTGTGGCGGTAAGCAAGGTTGTTTGGTTAGTAATTGCAAAATTGGACATGGTTTTTTCTCTTTTCTAAGCTATTAAGTGTGGATCCTGTTTATTTATGGCTGATTGATTTCCCTTTCTGACTGGAAAAAGACTAAAAATGAGTTAACTAAACGTAAAAAAATGGTTAATTTCAGAATTTAGCCCAAGCTTAATCCCTTTTCTCTGGATATACAGTTGCCGTTTCTGTTATGAATAGAATAACTCTGGCGTTCAGGACAAGGCATGACTCATATACAAGAACAGGTATTTCTGATCACTTATCAGCAAAATGGCTTACTTATGCGGGATCGTTTCTTTTCAGAAGCAGAGCCTGCCCGGCAGCATTTGACCTATCTTCAACACCTTTTTCCCGACTCCCAAGTACAATTGCATGTTTTGTCGATTCACAAGCGATCGCACAGCAATTTCAGCCAGAACACGCCACTCTAACACTCTCAAAAGCCTGTTTTTAGGGCCTTAGCCAAGACCTCTGGGTGTGGTATAATGCCCTTGTTTTTAGTGATACCTTTTTGTGATACCTCATATGAGAGTATGTTTGAGGAGAGCCTGAGTTTTTTATGAGCAGCCGCCTTGCCTATCAGTCCCCTGAATTCTCCGCCGCCGCCGCGGACCCTCAGGACCTGCAAAAATGGGAAGAAACCCAATTTGCCCTCTATCGCAAACGCACAGCAGATGCCAAAACCAGCCAGAATGATCTCCTGGCCTGTTCCGAATTGGCCATCCGCAACAAAGATGCCAGCTGTGCCCAAAGCTGTCTGGAGCGCAGCCTCAAGCTCAACCCCCAAGAAGCGGATGCGGTTTATTTACAAGCCCTTTTGGCCCTGGCTCAGAACCAAGCTGAGACTGCATTAAGTCAATTGGAGGCCTTGGCCCCCTCTCTGCCCAGCTCAGGAGCCGATTCTGCCCGCGTCTGGCGTCTTTTGGCCCAGGAGCGCCTGCGCCAAAAATCAGATTTGCCTGCTGCTGCCGCTGCTTTTGCCAAAGCCTGCGAAGTCGTCCAAGCCCCAGATTTTTTACATACCACCACCCGCTCTTCAGATGCCGTTAGCGCAGACATGCTCGAGTTTGACTTTTTGCTCTTCGACCGCTTGTATGCTTGGGAAGGCGGAAAAGCCCCTCTGCGTTTGGTGGCCTTGGCGACGGGCCCACAAGATCAGCTCTATTTGCTCGACAGTTATAACCGCCTGATTTTTCAATTTGATGCCAATGGCAAATTTGAGCGCGGTATCAGCGAACGCCAATTGGCCATGGGGCAATTTTTACATCCTGAGGCCCGCTGGGAACTCTCAGATCTCTGTGTCGGGCCCAATGGCCATATTTATTTGGCAGGTAACCGAGATGCCATTGGGGTCTTTAGCCCCGATTGGAAGCTGCTCAAGACCTATCAGGCTCCCGCATCCAACCGCCCCCTGCGGCCCATCTCTCTGGCTGTAGACGCCCAAAACCAGCTCTATGTGCTCTATTTGCACATGGAAGGCATTCACGTCTTTAATGCTCAGGGCTTTCACGAAGGGGCTTTTGGCAATAATACCACCATGCCCCAGAGCGGCAAAAATTATTATTGTGGGCTGGCCGTAGACAAAGCCAAACGGATCTATCTCTACGACCGTGAAAAAGTCCAGGTCTTTCACAGCGAAACCCGTGAGTGGCTCAAAACCCTGGATTTGCCTGTGGGCAAAAGCCTCGATGATGAGGATTACCCCTTTTGTTGGAACGGCGCAGCAATTGACCCAGATGGCCTGCTTTGGTTGGCTGATACTGCCAATAACCGGGTATTGAACCTCAAAGAGGGAGAAATTTCCGCCCCTTTGCCCAAACTGGATCCAAAATTACAGAATTTGTCCCACCCTTTTGATATAACTTTTGACAGCCAGGGCCGTTTGTATCTGGCAGATACCCAACGCGCCCGCGTTTTAAAATACGAAGCGCAAAAATGGTCCCAGGTCTTTGGGCATCCCACCTTTGAAGCCGTTTAATGCAGGAGTGAGGTAATTGTATATGCGCCATTCAATCAAGTTTCTTTCAGGTCTTTTGGCCGCCGCGATCTGTCTCGGGGTACCCACTTCCCCATCCGCTCAAGCCCTGCAACGGGGAGGTGTGCTGCGTATTGTTTCTGTGGGAGAACCCACCCTGCTCAATCCCGTTTTTGACAACAGCGATGCAGCCCGTGAACTGTATAATTTGATCTTCAGCAGCTTGATTCGGCGCAACAGCCAGTCGCAGCTCGAGCCGGATTTGTTAACCGTTGTACCCACTTACCAAAATGGCATGATTCGCAATTTGCCCAGCGGCGAAATGGAAGTGACCTACACCCTGCGGCCCCATTTGCTTTGGCAAGACGGCCACCCCCTCACCGCTGAAGATGTGCAATTTACCTGGATGGCCCACACGGATCCCCGCTTCAAATACCCCCCGACGCCTGGTTACGAACAGATTCGCCAAGTTCAGGTGGTGGATCCCCAAACCATTCGGGTGACCTTTTTTGAAACCTATCCCGAATATTACAACCTCTTTCAACATATTCTGCCCAAACACTCGTTTCGCAGTAAATACTGGGACTTTGCTGAAGATCATCCTTGGAACAGTCACCCTGTGGGCTCTGGGCCTTTTGTCTTAAAAGACTGGAAAAAAGGCGAGATGGCCATCTTTGATGCCAATCCCCTCTACCACCGTGCCAAACCGAATTTGGATCAAATTCGCTACCAATTCAAAGAAACAGGCTACCGCGCCATACCGGGCGTGGTTGATTGGGTTCAGGGGGCCGACATTGTTCAAGGTATGTCGATTGTCTCGTACGATTACCTCAAAGAACACCCCGAACTGGAACTGCACCTGCGCAATACCGGAAAAATTGAACATATCGAAATCAATATCAAACAGCCTGTATTGGCGGACTTGCGCGTGAGACGGGCCCTGGCTTACGCCATTGATCGCAAAGCGATCAGCGAACGCCTGCTTGGTTTGGCTCAGCCCGCTTGGAGCGACCAGCCTCAAGATTCCTGGAAATACAACGAGCGCAGCTCCAGCTTTTATAATTTTAATCCCCAACATGCCGCCAAGCTTTTAAATGAAGCCGGTTGGAGCCCCAAAGGTGCAGGACAGCGCTACAACGAAAATGGCGAAGCCTTGACCCTGACTTTGGCGATGGTCAACGGCAATAAGTCCCACCAATTGGTAGGCAGCTATCTGCGTGATGCCTTTGCCCAAATTGGGGTTAAACTCGAACTCAAACCCGTACCCGAAGAAATGTTGATCGGTGAAATGTTGCCAGGCGGGCATTACGAATTGGCTTTGTCTTCTTGGAGCAGCCATCCCGATGAAACCTCTTTCAAGCGCTGGCATTCCAGCCAAGTGCCCCCCAAAGGCAATAATTTCACCCGTTTTGTCGATTACCAAGCAGATAGTCTGTTGCAGTCGCTGGAAAACGCCAGTGATATCAATCAACAGCGCCGCCTCTATTTCCAATTGGCCGCGGTCCTGAGCGAGCGTTTGCCTGCCATCCCGCTTTATCACGACACGGTGCTCGAAGCCAGTAAAAAAAGGGTACATAATTATTACCCCAATCCCTTTATGGGTGCCACCTGGAACAGCGCCAATTGGTGGATAGAATAATGGCCCTGCTCGATGGCAAAGCCCTTGCTGCCGAGCTGGAAGCGTCCCTGAAAAACGAAGTGGAACGCCTTCCAATTCGGCCTGGTTTGGCTGTGATTATGGCTGGTGATGATGCGGCTTCAAAAATCTATGTGGGGCGCAAAGAGCAGGCCTGTCAGCGGGTGGGCTTTTTCTCAGAAATGGTCTATTTGCCCGCAGAGATTTCCCAAGAGAAATTGCTGGAACAGGTGCAGCTTCTCAATCAACGGCCAGATATTCATGGTATTTTGGTGCAATTGCCTCTGCCTGCCCAGATAGATGTGACCCAGGTGCTCGAAGCTGTGGCCCCCGAAAAAGATGTGGATGGCTTTCATCCGATCAACGCAGGCCATCTCTTCAATGGCACCCCCAATTTGGTACCTTGCACGGCTTTGGGAGTGATGCATTTGCTCAAAAGCCAGCAAATTCCCATGCTGGGCAAACAGGCGCTGGTAATTGGACGCAGCAATATCGTGGGCAAACCCATGGCTTTGTTGCTTTTGCAGGAACATGCCACTGTGACCATCGCTCATTCTCGCACCCCCAATTTGGCTGAACTCTGTTTGCAAGCGGATATTATTGTGGCTGCTGTTGGCAAAGCCAAATTGGTCACAGCAGAGATGGTTCGGCCTGGTGCTGTCGTAATCGATGTCGGGATGAACCGCAGTGAGGGCAAACTCTGTGGTGATGTGGATTTTGAAGGTGTGGCCCCCAAAGCCAGTTGGATTACCCCCGTGCCCGGCGGGGTGGGACCTATGACCATTTCATGCTTGCTCTTAAACACACTGCAGGCTGCACGCCAAAGCTTGGCTTTATCAGGAACCCGTGGGTAGAGCAAAAAAATCTCTCCCTGCTCCCATGAATGATCAAGAGCTGGATGCCCTCTCTCAGCGCATGGATGAGCAATTGGCTCAATTTTCTGCATTGGCACCGTCTCTGCCTGGAAGCGAAATACCCAAGCCCCGCTCTCTGCGTTTAAAAAAAGCGGTGGCAGATAAACCCTATCACCATGGTGATTTGTACGAAGCCCTGCTTGAGGCGACTTTGGCATGTGTAACCCAAAAAGGGGTGCAGGGTCTGAGTCTGCGAGCGATTGCTCAAGCGGTGGGTGTGAGCCCCGCTGCTCCCTATCGTCATTTTGCTGACAAACAGGAGATGATTGCTGCAGTTGCTGCGCGGGGCTTTGAGAAAATGTCCCTGCGCTTGGCCGCTCTGCCTGAGAGCAAGCCTTTGGAAAAACTCAGGGCCCAAGCCAGGGTGTATTGTCAGTTTGGCCTTGAATTTCCCGATTATTTTGCTTTGATGTTTGGTGCTGCAATTGAAGACAAAGCGCTTTACCCCCATTTGTCTCAGGCCACTGAAGATACCTTTATCTATTTCGTTGAAACGATTTCAACGGCGATCAAGGATAAGCAGCTCCGGAAAGCACCGGCAGAACTTATTGCTTTAACTTTTTGGGCGCAAATTCATGGTTTTACTTCATTATTAGTCAACAAGCAGTTGAAATGGGATAATTTGGGTGCGGATAAGCCCGAGGATTTACTCGAATCCACCCTGGAAATGTTATTGAATGGGTTGGCGCGGCCCTAAAAACCCTGTTCGAGCTGACCGTCGATTTGTTCCTGCAGGTTTTCAATCATCTGTACCAATGTCTCGTATTGTCTTTCGAGCGATCGAATATCGTGGCCCTGATCGGAAATAGAATCCAGTTGGTCTGCCAGTTTATCGCAGTGGTCAAGCAGATCTTCGAGGGTATTCTGCTCAAAGTCCTGGATGGCCTCTTTGCTGCGCAAATGGGGAAGATTGACGATGCTGTCCCGTGCCCGTTCCATTTGCTTTAGCAAGGCCTGCTCCAACTTCTGAAAGGTCAAAGAGGTCTGAATCATTTTGGTCTGATGGCGCAGCAGATCGGCAAAGCTGTTTAATAGTCCCTTCAGCGAATCGGCAGGCAAAGCCAGATCCAATTCAGCCAATTCTTGCTCCAATTGTTGGTAACGCCACTGGGATTCACCGTGCTCTTTGACCAAAACTTGCAATTGTGCTGTGTCCATCAGGGGCTGTTTGAGTTGAGAGGCCTTGGCTTTTCGGGTTGCAGTCTGAATCCGTTCCACAAAATGAACAAACAATTGTTCGGACTCTTCCGTTTCGGGCTGAGCGGATTTCAGTGGAATGCCCAAACGTTTGTGTTGGCTAAACTCCAGCAGGGATTTGGCATCAGAGTTATTTGGCGCAAATTGCAGGGCCGCTTTGAGTTGCTTTTCTGCGCCTTCAAAGTCGGAAATCAACATGAGCAAATAGCCCAATCCGACATAGGATTCGGCATTGCCGCGTTCTTGGCGAATTGCACGAATAAAAGCATCTGAAGCAGACTTTAGCAGGGATTTATCTTTAAACCCAGTTTGTTCTGCTTTGATCAACAAGCTATAGCCTTGTTCACAGGCCTGAGCACCCAAGTGTTTGCGTTTGCTGGCAACCTGTTCGTGGGTTTTTAAGAGGGCTTTGAGATCCATGAAATTGCGTTTTCCTCAGTTGGAATTATAACAGCAGGGAGCAAAAAGGCGAAATGCTCATTTCAGAGAGACATCGCTCAGAGATCCCTTGTTATTTGCCTGCGGGCCTTTAAAACTGCGCCAATGTTCTTCGGGAATGGTTCCCAACCAGATCACAAGCAAATTCAGGCCCACAAATCCCGCTAAGCCAATAAAGGCTTTATCGGTAAAACCATAAGAGTGCAAACCCACTCCCAGCATGTTTACGCCAAACCACGACCAGGCTGTGACAATATTGCCTCCAATGGCCAAGAGCGCAATTCCGCGTTTTTTGGCCAGCCCCCCCCAGCGGGCGTGTAAAATAATCGCATTCCAAAGCACGATCATGACTGCGCCGTTTTCTTTGGGATCCCAGCCCCAAAAGCGGCCCCAACTCTGATCGGCCCAGATGCCACCCAGCACGGTGCCGACAAAACTAAACAGGGTGGCAAATGCCACTGTACCGTAGATCATTGCCGAGATCTTGGTGTAGAGATCTTTGTCCAATTTGCGGGTTAAGACCCCCATGATGATGACGATCAGGCCCATGAATCCAGCCAAGAAACTGGCGGAATAGCCCATGGTCACAGTGGTGACATGGGTGGCCAGCCAGAAATTGGTGTCGAGAACAGCCCGCATCATTTCGAGGGTATCACCCCCACTGCCGAGATTGTGGGCCACCAAAAGCGCACAAAAGCCCGTGATTGAGGCCATGATTGTGCCAAATCCGTTTTTCATGAACCACTCCACTCCCAGGCCCATAAGAACCGCAACCCAACCGACAAAAATTGCCGAAGAGTATAAATTGGTGACTGGCGGGCGGCCCTGCAAATACATGCGCGTCAGTAGCGCCCCTGTAAAGATCACAAGTCCGATCACGACCAAGCCAAAGGCTGAGCGGTTCAGGGCCTTGCCCCAAAACATCCAGCCAAAGACACTGAGCAAAAATGCCAGGACAAACAGGACCATGGCCTGGTAAAAGGGCATGCTCAAATTGAAACGCTGCTCAATTTGTAATTTGGGGAACAGCGTGGGGTGTGAGCTTTTGAGGCCCTGAAGGTATTCAGCGGTAGTGGCATTAAACAGGACAATATCGTTGTTTTGGTAGGCTTTGAGGCTTTTATACCAGGCATTGGCATAATTGCTGCGGTTGAGGTCGCTTTTTTCTCCACCCAGCGGCAGCCAATCATTGCCCTCGGCTTTTAAGGCAGGCAAAACCAAAGGGACTTCAAAGGCCATGATCTGGCGAAAAACCTCGAGCTGTTCGTAAAGCTCAATTGTTTTGAGATCCACCAAATCGCGGCTGGCATCGGGCTTTTGAAAGACCATTTGCACCTGTTGAATCAGGGCCGGGTATTTGGGCGCCAATTCATCCAACGAGTAGCGCAGACCTTCGCGGGGCTTGAGCCCCATCAAAGAGAGCACATCGTCATGTTCAATCCGGAAAATCTTGTGCTGACGCGATTCGGGGCGGCCACTCATCAGTTCTGCCAACCACTGCACAGCGGGTTGTTTTTTGCCCTCACTGTCGCTGTACATCTGTTTATCCGAAATAAAGAGCAGGTTGTTGCGGGCAAACGAATCCAAGGGTTGAACCCGGCCCTTGTGCAAAACGGGCATTTGGCTAAAGGCATTTAAATCAAAAGCCTGTTTGGCATACGGTTTTTCGACCATACTGCGGCCAAAAGCCAAAAGACAGATCAGTGCAAGCAAGAGCGGAAGGTATTTTTCCAGGGCTTTCATGTGGCACTCCTTTTGGCGCGGCGTTTAAGCGAACGGGAAAGTGAAAAACCAAATTGCAAGAGCAGACCCAGCGTGACCAAAACACAGGAGATATAGGGAATCAACCAACTGGGGTTTTTGACCACCTGCAAGACTGTGCCGGACTCATCGGGTTTGTAAGAGGCCTGGTAAAAGGTATCTCCCCGGTAGCGCAAGGGGTGGTTCATCCAAATTTTCACTTCGCGGTCGACTTTGTGTTCGGTATCGACAATCCGCACCGTGCTTTCAAAGTTTTTGGGGATCTCCGTGCCAGGATAGCGGTCAAAGCGGAAATCTTTGAGGTAAAAGGTATAGGGTTTGTAACTGCGCTCAAAGCGCAGATTCAAAGCATATTTTTTGCCATTGACTTCGAGGTCAGTGCTGCTATTGATCCAAACCGAGGTGGTATAACTGCCCAGGGCTTTGTCGCTGCCTTTGGGAAAGAGCGTGACCAGGGCTGTGGGCATGTCGATGCCGCCTTCAGCCGTTTGGGTGCCACTGATCTCGGGGGCCTGTTTGGCCCTAAATCCAGCACCTGAGGGATCTTTTTCCATGACAGAATTTTTGTAGTAGGCATCCACCTGAATATCCACGGGCAGTTGTGGAGATTGAATCCGTTTGCCGCTGCGCAATTGGCTTTCGGGCACCACTGTGACCAAATCCGTTTTGGCATCGCTGCTATCGACAAAGGCCAATTCAGTGTGGCGGATGTCTTCGCTGTAATTGGAAGATCCCCCCTCGTCGATCGACATATTGCTCTCATCGGCAAAGAGACCTGTGAGGCCTTCTCCCACCAACAAGAGAATCAAGCCTGCGTGAATCACAGATAGGCCGATTTTTTGTTTGCTGAGCTTAAAGCGCTGGGCATGGGCCACCATTAAATTGATCAAAAGCAATGAGCCCAGGGTATTTCCGCCGGGAAAAGGCAGGGCTCCCGGCACGGCACGGTCGCGGGGAAAGAAAATCTGAAAATCGACCCAGACCAGCCAAGAGCGGAAATAGTCTTTGACCACGGTCCAGACCCCTTGATCCAGCTGGGCCAAGGTGCCAAAGAAGATCAGCAAAATACTCAGCGTCAGCAGGGTCACGGTCAGTTCGAGAGAGCCAAAGAAAGCCATTGCCTGTTGCAAAGGTGTTTTGGGCTTGCGTTTTTTTTCAGACAGGGGAGCTGCGGGAGCGTCTATCATGTGGCTTGCCTCTTGACTTGGGATGAGTCATGAAAGGCGATCGACTTTACAAAGGCCAGAAAGTCGCTCTCTTGGCTTTGGATCAATTTGGCCGGTGCGACCATTTTAATAAACCAGGTTTGGCCACCCTGCTCGACCATGGCGACCAACATACCCTGGCCTTCCATGCCGCTGTATAGGGCCATAAAATAGCCTTTGTGGCCGGCTATTTGAATATCTTTGACTGCGTTTTTGAGGCCCGCTTGATCGGTGGGCACCATTTCAAGCTGCTTGCGCCAGCGGTTGGTATTGTTGAGCAGACCGCCGCCATCACCGGCCAAACTGACGATCGAAACATCGCCAATCGCTTCGCCCTGTTTGACCTCAAACGAGGCCACACGGATATTGCCAGCGGGTTTTTCTTTCCAGCTGGCGGGCAGGGTATAGGTGAGTTTTGTGTTGGTGGCCTGGGGTTCCATTTTGGGTAAACCCGGCGCGTTCATGTCCGAATTGGGAGCTGAATTGGGGTCCGAATTAGGAGCAACCGGCGGCTGACCGGGCATGCTCTGCCCCTCAGGCATTGCGGGCATTTGGGCCGAGGCTCCTGCTTTGATTTTGACAGAGGCCAGAAAGGTCTCAAAGGCTTTGGCCTGGGCCTTGACCAATTCACGGGGGCCTGCCAGTTTAAAGAACCAATTGGCGCCTTCTTTTTCGACCAGCACCACGCGCATGGCTTTGTCGGGTTGGCCTTCGGGGGCATAGAGTTCGAGGGCAATGCCTTCACTGCCAGAAACGGTGAAAGCCCTGACACTTTTGGCTATCTCAGCGGGATCTTCCAGGGGCGGCAGGCCGACTTGGCCGCGCCAGCGGTTGAGATTGCCTTTGAGATCGCCGGCATTACCTGGTAGGGTGACCAGCGAGAAATCCCCACCGCCTTTGAGGCTGAATGAGAGTTTGCGCATGCCACCTGCGGGCATTTTCTGCCAATCGGCGGGGGCAGTGTAACTCAGGCCTTCCTCTGCGGAGGCATCACTTGAAGCCGTGTTTGAGGCATTTGATAGGGCCATGGCGGGGGCTGCTGAGACTTTGGCAACCCGGTATTGTTTGACTTCTTCTGGGGCGCAGGCCACAAGTGGGGTGAGGGAAAGCAATAAAAGGCCAAGAGAGATGGGGGAAAGGCGCATCAAATCGCGCTTGGAAAGAAACAAGAATGTGTGCATATTTTCAATTTGTGGGCGACTGGTTTTCAATTCGGACAGTTGCTTCTATCGGGAATAAGCTGTCTGGAACCAGGCCCAGGGCGTACCACTACCTATGGTAACTAAGATACGGCTTCAAGCCAAGTAGGTCAGTAGGGAGAGCCTGTCATCTTTACAATTTTTCAAGGGATGTCAGCCAGAGATCAAAGAAATGGCATTTTTCTCTCAGACGAAACAATCCAATATCTTGGGCTATCATTGCCCCTGTTGGTTTTCTGTAGGTTTTAATTTGTTCAATGATTCTGGCTGCGGGCCCGTTTTCATGATTGATTTTTTCGGGATCGCCTTGAGCAGATTGTAAGGCTTGTTCGAGCCGCTCAAATTGCAGATCGCCACACACCACCGGATAATGGAATCGGAGATAGCTGAGATCTACAAAAATCAAAGCCTCAAATTCATGTAACTGAAAATAAGGAAGTAGTCGATCTACTCTTGGGACCTCAGGCTGAAGATCTTCTTTCATTTTTTGAGCCAGAATGGTTAAGCCATTTTCAAAATGAGATGTTTTTATTTCTCTCATGGCCTCTGCATAACCAGGAAAACTTTTTTCTGGCTCAGTTGAGGATGGCATGTGATAGATGTCGAACATCGTCGTAAAAAAACAATTCGTATCCTTATGTTCATTCATCAAACGAACGAGATGTTCCCGCGCCTTTCTGTAATCAGTTAAACCACCTTTTTTGTCAGGACCTTGTCGTAGACGTTTGGTTACAATGCATTGAACTGAGGAATTTACCGCATATTGATAAAGATGCGGTTTAATTACATCATTGGCAAATTGTTCTTCTGTGGGCCCTTCTGCCAGAATATGTAGACGTTTCCAGTTCATGGCTTACCCCCAAGAACATTTTTGTTCCAGAGTTCACTGAGCGAATAGTCTTCTAACCACGATGCCAATTCTTCAGAATTTTTACGGGTCATCACAGTAAAGGCTTTGTCTTTCATCTCATTGGTCTGAAGATCAAAACGGGTACGATCCACAATCACGAGATCATCCGCTTCGAAATGGTCTAATAACTCGCTGGATTGGGTGGCGATTAAAATTTGGCAATATTGCGAAGCCAAACTGATCATATTGGCCAAGGTTGCCAAAGCCTTTGGGTGAAGTCCCAGTTCTGGCTCATCGAGAATTAAGATCCGTGGCAAGCGGTGTGGAGGAGACATCAAGAGTGCGGTGAGCACCATAAAACGCAATGAGCCATCTGAAGCCTGATGGGCTCCAAAGACATATTCAGAACCCTCTTCTCGCCATTGAAGTTGAATTTTGGCATCTTCAAAATTAGGTTCAAGCACAAATTCTTGAAATTGAGGAAAGGCATGACGAATCAGACGAATCATCTGTTTGTAATGTGCTTTCTCTTCCGGTGAATTTTTTAGGGCATAGAGAAAGGCCGCTAAATTTTTTCCATCTGAGGCCAAATGTTTATTATCATAAAGGTTAGCTTCATCTCTGAGTTTGCTGGAAAGAGATGTATCTGGGATATGAATACGTTCCAATGAGCCTAACAATTCGCGCAACATTTTTGCCCACGGTTGTGTAGCATGGGTAAAAAGAACAGAATCGGACTGTGGTTTCTTACTTTCATAGAGAGTTTGGTTTTGGTCCAACAAAGACAAAGTAATGCTCTCAGACTCAAAGTAAAAATATTTAAAATCTTCAGTTGGTTTGCATTGAAAATTGTAAGAAAGACTTTCTTGCTCACTTTTAATAAAAGTCAAACTGCCAGTCAATGAATCGGTTTGTTTAGTGCCATAATAAAGCAAATCACTGATTGAACCCATTTTTGCATTTAAACTGTCCATTGGCATTTGAGAGAATTCTTGAACAAATTCTAAAAATTTAAAGAAGCTGCTTTTCCCCGCTCCATTGGCACCAACCAAAACATTAAGAGGTCGAAGTTTAATATTGATATTATGATGGTTTGAAAAAGATTTAAAGCCTTGAATCGAAACTCCACTCAGAAAAAAATCAGTGGTTTGGACATTTTTTAAAAAATCAACAATTGTGGGAAACAATTCTGGTCGGTAGATATCTTGATTATCAAGTTCTGGTAAATTCTTAACACTTTCATATTTACTTGTATTTCTCAATCCCAAAAAGTAATCAATACCAGTTGAGTTTTTCTTCCAAAAGCGAAGAACCATGGATATTTTAACCAAACCCAACTCAATTTTTTCTAGATAATCTGAAGTAGGTTTATTTGCTTGATATTTATCCAATATTTGCAAATAAAAATTTTGAAAAAGTGATGATTTTATAGCTTCTTCATTTCTGTAATAAACCAGCCAATATGACATTAACTCTAAAGAAGTATGTAAAAGTGGTTCTTGTTGAAGAAGAATTTTACTTAGAAGAGTTGTCCAATAATCTGTGAAATTCTCAAAATCGTGTTCCAACAACATATCTCTCAAGTGAGAAATACCTTCTTGGACTGTATTTGGGTTATCGGAAGTCAAATCGGAAGGCCGTCCTGAAGAAGGAGCATGTTCCTGAATTCCAGCCATAATTTCCTCTTTTAAAGTTTGATAGTCTGGCTCCAATTTAAGGATATCAGCATAGTCATCTATAAAATAATTCATTTCTTTGAGCAGTGAAAAATCAAGTCCACTCATAAAAATGAGCCGAGTCGATAGTTGGGTTTGAGAAGGAGCAAAAGGGCTTTGTTTGAATTCCTGAATAGATTCTTTTAAAGCTTGATACAACTCTAAAATCTCTGTTTGATTAAATTGTAGTCCTTGGGGAAAGGTATATTGTTTGTATTTGTATTCATGTAATTTTACTGAACCCTCACCAAAATGATGTTTAGCCCAACCATCTTTATTTTTTTCAATCCCTGTTGACCAAATACTTCTACCATTTTCAATAATTAATTTATGTACATTTTTTCTTGCTTCAGGATAAGCAGAAGTATACAAAACCAAAAAGGCAAAGGTACTTCTGAAGAAGCTAGGAAAGTCTGTGTATAATTGAATATGAGACGCTATTTTTTCTTTGTGTAAGCTATTTAAGAACCTATCCTCAATCAATCTAAGTTTTGCAAAAGCAAAATAAGCTATTTTTAAATCAGATGTTTTATATACTAAATCATTAACTCTGGCTATTAATCGCTCATTTAACGGGATGGATTGATAAAGAACATTTTTAATAATTTCATATAAAAGTTGGGGCCTTATATAATAGTCCGCATCCAAATCCCCATCTGTTTCTAATAAAACATACAAACATTCTTCGAGTTGAACGGGGTCTGTGATCCGCGATAGCGAATTTTTAATTATGAAAAAAGGGCCTTGTTTGGATTGAGAATACAGTACATTTCTATGATCTATATGATTAAATGTAGTCCAAATATCCCAAAAAAATTCATTCCAAAATGTTTCAGGTATCTGCAGAATAAACTCAGATAACACAGCAACAATCAGCATCAACAAGCGATTATCTTCACCACGGAGGTGTTTATAAATTGAAAGAGTCAAAGAAAATATTTTTTCATTAATGCTCTCATTGTTGTATACAAATAAACCCTTATGTAGTTGAATTCTAACCCATTCTGCATCTATTTCATTGACAGTTAAATATCTCAAAAGATAGAAAAAAGAGAATTGGAGATATTCCTTAAATAAATAAAGATTCACCCGGTGCCAGGTTTCATGAGAAATCAATTGAAGTCTAAAAACCTGTGGCATAAATCCCAATTGAAACAATAAAACCATTGCATTCAAAGAAGCATTGCGTCTGGTAACGTGAATATCTTGTCCACTTAAAAAGATACGAACCTGATTGAAATAAGGATTATTTTTCTCGATATCTGGAATGATATTTTTTTCCAGATAAGTTTGAAATGTTTCAAACCCCTGGAGATTTAATTCTTTCTTTTTTTCTCCCCCAATGTAGGCAATTGGATCAGAATAATGTCTGAAGGACTTTTCAATAAAATCATAGCCCTCAAAAAAATACATTTGTTCCTGAAAAGGCCATTTATCCGCTTGTGAGAGTACTGAATCTAAAAAATCAAACCCCTCTTGATAATTTCTCTTAAACAGTGTGGTATTTAAAAAGGCTTTTTTAATGCACCATTCAGCATCAATCCAGTCATCTTCTTCTGGTTTCCATTGTTCTAAGTGCTCTTTTAGTGATTCAATTTTTTGATCTAAAGCAAATTTAATAGCTTTGTAATATTGAATTTGATTATATATCGAAGCTAATTTTTCATGTTTAATTAATGAAAGATCATTAACTGCATTTTCAACTCTTTTGATCCACTCAGAAAAAAGCTCTTCATTTTCCAAGAACAGGCAATCTTCAATTAATAGAAAAGCAAAATAGAACCAATCTAATCTGTTTTCTGGATTAGTTTTTGACAGTTCTATTCCTTTTAAGTCATCTGACAAACCCATGAGGTCAATTTGAGGATCTTGTTTTAAAACTTCAGACAAATGAGAAAATGAATCTTGAACAGCAAGAGCCAACATTGCCAACATTTGCAGTTTTTCATTTGAAGATTGACAATTCGGGTATTTTTTTACAAAAATCCAACGATAAAAAAAATTCGCATAATAATGGCTCACTGACGAAGGCACACGGTTAAATGATTTGAGCGCTCTTAGCTGAAGATAATCCTGAGATAATTCTTTAATTGATAATTGTTGATTGGTTTCAGGGGTTCCCCACTTTCTCCAGATAGATTCATAAGCCTCTCGCTTGCGCAGCTCCAGTTTATAAAGATAGCTGGGGTCACGAGTCAATGTTTGTTTCAAGTCAACAATTTCTGGGGCATCACCATATTTTGCCAAATAACTTTTTAAGAAAAATGCTGCATAGAGATAAGAAAATCGCCTTTGTGCCCCTCCCTGCATCAGACAGTTGTTCTTTTCTACAGAAGACATAGTCTGGGAAATCTGATCCAAAGGTTTATTGCAAAAATTTAAGGCTGCACAGATTTGTTGAAAGTGATACTGCTTGCGTAAGTCTTCTGAAAGGCTATTTTTTGTCTCTAAAAAAGTCGTAAAAGATGAACGCAAAGCTTGAATCTTCGTTAGAAGTGGCAAATACTCAGAGTGAAGTCCCTTTTTCTGATGCAAGTCAGACAATTCAAAATTGCCCAGGTCACTCAGCCAGCCAAGATATTGTACCCAGTCTTTTTCTTTCTCTTGTTGGGCCAATACAGATTGCAGCAATAAGCTCACTTCAAGATAAGCCTGGTCATAAAACAAAACCTGCTTTGAAGCCGAGAGGCCTGCATCAATCAGGCAAATATCTTGGGCATTCCCATTTTTAAGCACAGCAAAAATATTACCAGCATGAAGATCGCCGTGTATATCACCTTGATAGACCCGACTGAGTTTGAGGTTTTGGGCTTCCCGTGCATAATAATAAGGATCTGGCAAATCAACACCTGCCCAGCGAAAGGTCGGCTTTTTCCAAGAGACTTGGAAATGGTCTTGAACAAAGGTGTAAATGCGTCCTTGTTTGGGATGCAGACGATAACCCAAAACACCTTCACAAAGGGAGGGAAAAGAAACATCTCTAAGATAAGGCTGTGCATCGAGAGAAAAAGCATCTACCAAGCGTTGCCCCACACATTTTAAAGCGGCTGAAAATTCGGTTTGTGTGAGTTGATTCAGTTGATTCATTTCATGGAGTGGTTGCTGGTCATGCGCACGTTGCCAAAAGGTGCAAGTGTAATTTTGCAATTCTCCAGTTTCGCTTGAAACCTTCAGAGTAGTGCTCCAAACCAATTTTGCAAACAGGGCTTGAATCTGGCTAAGATGTTGGTAACGCTCTTCTTCAGAAATATAATCTGGCCAAGGACTCTGGGTGCTGATTTTTAAAACAGTGCGCCCTTCGATTTTGAAAACCCCCAAAAAGCTTTCAACCTCAAGCACTTCAGCGCCAGATTTGCCCTCTTGAAAGCTGTTGACAACCCGTAAATTATCCAGGTCTTTAGAACTAATTTCAGATTGGTTTAATAAGCGTTGAATTAATGCAGGCTTGAGTTGGTCAAATAAAGATTCCACAAAACACCCTTAGAAAAAGGTCATTCAATATGCAAACAGGAATAAAATCTACACAGTTATTGTAACCCAACCTACCTAGAGCGAATGAGAAAGCCAGGCATCATTTATGAGATCAGGCTCAAGGAGTGAGAGCCCCCCAGCCCCCGCCGCCCGGTGTCTCGACCCGCACCCGATCCCCTGGCTCCAATTGTAATTGCACCTTGCCTGGCAATTCTGTCTCTTTGCCACCCTGAATCAGGGTATTGCGTCCCAAACCACCGGGTTCACCGCCATTGAGGCCATAGGGCGCCCGTACCCGCCGCTCTGTCAAAAGGGTGACAGAGGCATGCGAGAGCACTTCCAGCTCACGCACCAGACCCTCGCCGCCGGGAAATTGCCCCGCTCCACCAGAATTGCTGCGCAGGCAATAGCGCCAAACGCGAAAGGGGAAAGCCAATTCCAGGGCCTCAATCGGCGTGTTGAGGGTATTGGTCATGTGGCTGTGCTGGCCCGAAACCCCCGCCCCCAAGGGCCCGCCACCGTGGCCCCCGCCCATGGTTTCGTAATAGGCAAAGGGCTGATTCCCTGCGCTGCCGCCAATGATTAAATTATTCATTGAGCCACAGCTGGCAGCGGGAATCAGCTCTGGCAAAGCCTGGGCCAGGGCCCCCAACAAAACATCCACCAGACGCTGAGAAGTTTCAACATTGCCCCCCACCACCGCTGAGGGAAAGCGGGCATTCACCAAAGTGCCGAGCGGCGCAATGACCTCAATCGGTTCTAAACAGCCGCTGTTGGAGGGCACTTCATTGTCGAGCAGGCAACGAAAGACATAAAAGACGGCAGAGAGGGTGACCGCCAGAATGGTGTTCACACAGCCCCGGCTTTGGGGGTCCGTGCCGCTAAAGTCCACTTTGGCGTTTTCAGCTTGAACCGTGAGAGTCACTGCAATGGCCAGGGGGCCAGATCCCTGCCCATCGTCTTCGAGGGCATCGGCAAAAGCATAGACCCCATCTGGGATTTTTGCAATTACGGCCCGCATCATCCGGGCGGCATAGGCCTGCAGCGCCCTACCCTGTTGGCTTACCATTTCTGGGCCCACGCTTTGACACAATGCAATCAGGCGCTTTCTGCCAATTTGGTTGGCGGCATGTTGGGCCAGCAGGTCCCCTTCGCGTTCAAGGGGCGTGCGCACATTGTTGAGAATCAAGGCCAATAAATCTGCATCGACCTGTCCCCTTTTTCGCCATTTGAGTGGCGGAATGCGCAGCCCCTCCTGAAAGATCTCACGCGACAGTGGCATCGAGCCTGGCGTCATTCCCCCGACATCGGCATGGTGGGCCCGGTTGGCGACATAAAAACGCGGACTGCTTTCGCCGTCTAAAAAGACCCCTTCGACCATGGTGATATCTGGCAAGTGGGTGCCCCCAGCAAAGGGATCATTGAGCAAAACACTGTCGCCGGGTTCAAAGTGCAGGGCCTGAATCGCGGCCTGCACAGACAGTGGCATGGAGCCCAGATGAACCGGCAAATGTTCGGCCTGGGCCAATAATTGGCCTTGGGCATCAAAGAGGGCACAGGAAAAATCTTTGCGCTCTTTGATATTCGAGCTGTACGCGCTGCGGCAGAGGGCCGCGCCCATTTCCTCGGCCATGGCGCGAAAACGGTGTTTAAAGATTTCGAGTTGGACGGGATCTACAGTGGCATTCATAGGTCTTGCTCCAAACAGAGATGGCCCAAGGCATGAAGACGTGCCCGCCAACCAGGAGCTACCAAGGTGGTGGCTGTGTCTTCCAGAATGATTGCAGGGCCTGAAATGTAAACGTCTGTGGGCAATTCAGCCCGCTCGTAAAAGGGGGTCTCGAGCAAACCTTGGGCAAAGCCCACATTTTGAATAAAGAGTGCGTTGAGAACGCGGTTCTGTGCCGGTGGCGGCAAGAGATCGGGCTGGGGCAATTCCCGGCTGACACGCAGGCGAAGGGTCACCAATTCAGGTGAGAGCTCGGGACGGGAAAAATGGTGTAATTCCATATGCAAAGCATGAAAGTCAGCTTCAGAGGCAGGAGAATAGGGCAGATTTAATTCATACGATTGCCCCGGATAGCGCAGGTCCAGGCTGGCTTGGAGCTTTAAATCCTGCCAGGCGGCCTGAAAATCCACTTCCGCCTGTGACCGCAGCCGCTCAAAAGCCAATTCCAGTGCCTCTTTTTGCTGCCAGTGTACTTCTCCCAAAACCGTGCGGGCATAGTCGCGGATTTCGGAGGCATAGAGCATGCCCAAGGCCGAAAAGACCCCCGCATGGGCGGGAATGGTAATTTTGGGGATTCCCAAGGACTCGGCCAGTTCACAGGCATGTAATCCCCCTGCTCCGCCAAAACAAAAGAGATTAAATTCGGCCGGGTTCTGGCCTTTTTCGACCGATACCACGCGCAGGGCCCGTTCCATGCGTGCATTGGCAACCGACAAGGCCCCCAATGCCACCGCCTGGGCTGAGAGTCCGAGTTCTTGGCCCAAGGTTTCAAAGGCCGTCTGCAAAGGAGCGGTTTGCAACGCCACATGGCCACCGAGCTTGCGTGAGGCGGGAATCCGGCCCAAAAAGACCTGCGCATCGGTCACTGTGAGCATTTTTCCTTTGCCATAACAGAGCGGACCCGGATCCGCACCCGCGCTTTCTGGGCCGACCCGCAGCGCTCCGCCAGCATCGACGGTGATCAACGAGCCACCGCCTGCACCCACGGTATGAATGGCCAACATGGGCAATTTAATTGGTATACCGCTGATCACGGCTTCCGTTTGCAGGGGCAATTGACCATTCAGCAGGGCGACATCGGTAGACGTGCCGCCCATATCCAGGGTCAATAATTGTGTCTCACCCAGACGTTTGCCCGTTTCCCAGGCGCCAATCAGGCCCCCAGCCGGACCTGAGAGCACAGAACTGACAGGTTTATCGGCCACTTCATTCAGGCGCAAGCTGCCCCCATTGGACTGAATCAGGCGGCAGGGCAAGGCACCCAAACCCGCCACAAGTGAGGCCATATATTTTTGCATGATGGGCATGAGGCAGGCATTGGCCGTGGTGGTCGAGAAGCGCTCGTATTCGCGGTATTCAGGCAAAATTTCATGTGAAGCAGAAACCCGAAAGCCCTGTTCGCGCAGGGCTGCTGCCAATAATTGTTCGTGTAAGGGATTGCGATAGCTAAACAGCAGGCAGAGAGAGACCGCTTCAATCCCGGCGGGCAATGCTGCGATGCAGGCTTGGATCTGTGCTTGAAGCAAGGGCCGAATGATTTCTCCCTGACTGCCGATGCGCTCATCGATTTCAAAGATGTCTTCAGCCAACACCAGTGGAGCCGGGAGTTGGCTGTGTAAGGCGTAGAGCATGGGCCGATTTTGACGGCCAATCCCGAGCAGATCCTTGAAACCGGCGGTAATGATCAGGGCCGTGCGCGCCAATTTGCGTTCTAAAAGCGCATTGGTGGCCACAGTTGTGCCATGCACCAGCGATTTAATCGTGTGCGGGCTTGCCGTTTGCAAGCTATCAAGCCCCGTTAAAACCGCTTGGGCTGGATTGGCGGGGCAAGATACAACTTTGTGGACGCGCAATTGGCCTTGGTCAAAACTGACACAATCGGTAAAGGTGCCACCCGTGTCGATGCCCGCGAACATTTAATTAAACAACCCACCCAAAAGCTCAAAGAATCCACCCACCAGATCGCCCAGACCTTCAGCCACAGCCCCTGCTCCTTCGGCTACTGCTCCTGCACCTTCAGCGAGGCCACTGACCATCGAACCGGCCCCTTCCATCACAGCTGCAGCCCCTTCCATCACCGCGCCAGGGGAACTTAACAGCACCTCGCCAGCAGCGGGCAAGATATCTCCTGTAGCGGGCAGGGCATCGGCCACTTGGAATCCCGCATGAAGCAAATCGGGTCCATACCAAAGTGCCGTTTGTGCGACATCCGCTGCCACTTCCCAGGCCAGGATTTCACCTGTCGAATATTCACGGCTTTCGAGCGAGACCCCCGGCTTGAGCACGGGCTTCACTTCGGGCAATTTTTCACCCTGTTTCATTTGTTCTGACACCAACAGCAATTCGCCAGCATCCAGCCAATAGCCCCCACAGCCAGGGCAGACATCCAACTCAACGGGGTATTGCGTGCCCCATTGGAATGTTTTGAGCCCTGTACCGACACAGCGGGGGCAGGCCCTGTGGGCTCCGACAATGGGGTCTTTGACTTCCCAGCCTGTGCTGTTCATGAGTTGATCGACATCGGGAGACTTTTTCAGGACTTTTTCCAATTCGCCGCGATCAAACCAAATGCCTTTACAGCCCTGTACACAGACATCCACCATCACAGGTGGCACCGATACCTCTTGCAAAACACCACTACAGCTGGGGCAATACATGTCTTTATCTCCACAGAAACGACTGGATTTGAAAACAAGAGCATAGTAACAGGTACACGCTTGAAATCCAATCACCTGAGCAGGCTCAGTCAATTCCCTGATCCAGATCAACGCAGATGAAAAGAAATCGCTTTAAAATGAATGGAGTGAATCACAAGAAAGTTGAGTTATGCCCAACAATCCAATCTTAGAAACCATTCGGGCCCGTCACTGCAAGCGGGCCTACTTGGACACCCCCGTTCCCCGAGAACTCTTGGAAGACATCTTGATGGCAGCGGGAGAGGCCCCCTCTTCCAAAAACACCCAACCCTGGGGAGTTGCGGTGGTCAGCGGAAACGCTCGCCATCAATTGTCAGATTTGATCTGTGCCAAGTTTGACCTGGGTGAAAGTGAAGAGCCTGATTATATTTACCACAACGAACCGCTCTCAGCAGCATTCATGCAACGCGCCCGCGAGTGTGGTTATGGCCTGTTTGAGCTCAAAGGGATAGATCGCCACGACCGGCGCATGCGCTTGGCCCACAACCGCGAAAATTTCACCTTCTTTGGCGCTCCAGTTGCGTTGTTTTTTCATTTGCCCAGTGACGCTGAACGCGGCAATTTTCTCGATTTGGGCTTTTTTATGCAAAATCTCATGCTGGGTTTGGTCGGCAGTGGTTTGGCCTCTTGCCCCCAATTCAGCGTGACCAGTTACAGTCAAACGATTCGCGCTTTTTTGGGTCTTCAGGGCCGAATTTTGGTCAGTGGGATGACTGTCGGTTATCCCGACCCAGAGGCTTTGGTCAATAGCTATGTGCCACCGAGATTGCCTCTGGAGGAATTTGTCACTTGGTTTGGTTAATTTTTGAAATAAATTTTTTTGGGGCTATAATGGCAGAGTTGCCAAACCCCAAGCAACAAAAGAGAGGTTCGCGTTAATGACTATTGATCTACAAGCTCCCGATTATGTCCGCAATGCCCAGGCTTTGGCCTGGATTCAAGAGGTGGTCAATCTCTGTCAGCCCGACGCCATTCACTGGTGTGACGGCTCTCAAGAGGAATATGACAGTTTATGCCAAGAAATGGTGGAAAAAGGTACATTTAAACGCCTAAGCCCCGAAAAAAGACCCAATAGCTATTTGGCCCTTTCCGACCCAGGCGATGTGGCCCGTGTCGAAGACAAAACCTATATCTGCAGCCGCCGCAAACAAGAAGCGGGCCCTACCAATAATTGGATGGACCCCAAAGAGATGAAAGGGATTCTCAATAAACTCTTTCAGGGCTGTATGAAAGGCCGCACCCTTTATGTGGTGCCATTTAGCATGGGTCCCTTGGGCTCGAACATTGCCCAGATTGGGATTGAACTCTCCGATTCCGCTTATGTGGCGGTTAATATGCGCATTATGACCCGCATGGGCAAAAAGGTGTTTGATATCCTGGGTGAAGATGGTGAATTTGTGCCCTGTTTGCACTCTGTGGGTATGCCGCTTGAAGCGGGTCAAGCCGACGTGGCTTGGCCTTGCAATAACCAAGAGAAATACATCGTCCATTTTCCAGAAGAACGGGCGATTTGGTCGTATGGCAGTGGCTATGGCGGCAACGCTTTGCTCGGCAAAAAGTGTTTTGCCCTGCGCATTGCCTCTGCCATGGGCCAAGATGAAGGCTGGCTGGCAGAACATATGTTGATCATGGGGATTGAATCCCCCGATCAGAAAAAGACCTATGTGGGGGCCGCTTTCCCGAGTGCCTGCGGCAAAACCAATTTTGCCATGTTGATTCCGCCCCAATCCTTTCTCGAAAAAGGCTGGAAAGTTACCACGATCGGGGACGATATCGCCTGGCTCAAACGTGGTGAAGATGGCAAACTTTACGCGATTAACCCCGAAGCGGGCTATTTTGGCGTGGCCCCTGGTACTTCGTACAGCTCCAACCCCAATGCCATGGATTCAATTCGCTCCAATTCGATTTTCACCAATGTGGCCCTCACGCCCGATGGCGATGTCTGGTGGGAAGGCATGACTGAAGAAGAACCTGCAGAATTGACCGATTGGCAGGGGCAGGCCTGGACGCCAGGGTGTGGCCGCAAAGCGGCTCATCCCAATGCCCGCTTTACTGCTCCGGCTCACCAATGTCCATCGGTTGATCCCGAATGGGAAAATCCCCAAGGTGTGCCAATCAGCGCCTTCATCTTTGGGGGGCGTCGTGCCACCGCTGTGCCACTGATCTATCAGGCCTTCAACTGGAATTTTGGTGTCTATCTGGCTGCCACCATTGGTTCTGAGACCACTGCTGCTGCCCAAGGAGCTTCGATTGGTCTGGTGCGCCGTGACCCGATGGCCATGCTGCCTTTCTGTGGGTATCACATGGGGGATTATTTTAATCACTGGCTCGAAATGGGCCGCAACACGCCCAATCCTCCCCGCATTTTCTGCGTCAATTGGTTCCGCAAGGGCCCCAATGGCGAGTTTCTCTGGCCTGGATTTGGCGAAAATATGCGTGTCTTGAAATGGGTTGTCGAGCGTGTGCGCGGCAAAGCCTACGGGATCGAAAGCCCCCTGGGTTGGATGCCCAAATACGAAGACCTCGATTGGGAAGGACTGGATTTCAGCCGCGATCAATTTAATGAAGTCATGTCGGTCAACCGCGAGATGTGGAAAGAAGAAGTGCTCTCTCACCAGAGTCTCTTCGATAAACTCTATGATCGGCTGCCCAAAGAGTTTTTGCTGATGCGTGAGCTTTTGCTCTCCAGTCTCTGGCGTTCACCTGAACGCTGGCGTATGGCCGACGAGCGCTATGTAGATATTGGCCATTAATCCGAATTAGTTCAAACAACAGGCCCCCTCAAAAGAGGGGGCCTTTGTTTTAGTCAGACCGAATTTAAGTGGCCGGAGTAGCGGGTGGAGGAGAGGCTGGAGGCTGATTCCCTGGTTGATTCCCTGGTTGTGTCATCGGCGGTTGACCCGGTTGCATCATGGGTCCGCAGCGGTGTTGCGCCATGGCAGCTCCAGCAGGCATCATGCCGGGCTGACCGGGCATCATGCTCGGCGGCTGTGCGGGTTCTGAGGCTTGGGAAATCCGCATTCCAGCAGCAGGCATGGGTGGCTGGGGCTGGGTTTGTCCGGGTCTGGGTGGTTGGCCGGGCTGCATCATGCCAGGTTGGCCGGGCTGTATCATACCAGGTTGGCCGGGTTGGCAACCGACAGGAATGCGGGGACAGGCGGGTGGCATAATCGCCTTGCCCGTATCGGGTTCACCTGCTTTGATAATTTTAAGAGCGCCTTGTAAGTTGATCTCAAATTCACCTTTTTGCAGGGTGCGGCTCTCACCATTGGGTTTGGGGAAGTCAATCGAACCATCTGCTTTGGCCACGACTTTGCCGCAGGCCAGACCCATTTTCACCCCTGCGCGCTGGGGCGGCTGGGGAATAAAAAACCGATCTCCCTGCAAAATTTCTTTCGGAGTCTGCTTAAAGTTGGGACGTTCACCGGGTTTGAATTCGAAGCGTTGGATTGTTTGTTTGTTCACATCATGAACGCTGACTTCTCCTTCACGGTGTACAAATTGGGGGGCACGATCATCAAATTGTCCATCGCGGTTAAAGTCAAATCCCACGACATTTTCTTGAAAAGCCAATTTACCATCCGCATCTTTGCTAAAACGGGAGACGCCGCGCATCAGCATGCGTCCGTTTTGTCTTTGAGCTGGATCGATCGGCATAATCACAGGTTCTGGGGCATCTTTGTATTGCACTTCTATTTCTGAAGCATCTGCGGGCAGATCGCTGAGTGTCATTTCACCATTGGCATCAACGCTGTAGGTGAGCGCTTTGCCATTGGCGGAAACCTGCTGAATATCTGCTGCGGTGACAGCTGCGGTAGAACCATCAATTTCACGGTTGAGGTTTAATTGCAGTGATTGCAATGCCGCCTGAACAGAGGGGTTGTTGAGCAGGGTGCTGAGATCCCCGCAGGCACTTAAACTGAGGGACAAAACGAGGCCCAAGCCTCCCAACATTTTCCGGGTTGCCATCTTTGAGTACTTCATAACTTTCTCCTTGCCAATCTGACATGTTTTTTTCTTAACAATATTACTTTAACATCTTTTTTCGGACGCGATGTCTCTACCCTATCACAGTAAAAATGTGACTTTAATCAAAAAGTTGAATTTCCAGGGCCAGATTGAATCTGTGGTAGAATGATGCAGAATATGAGCGGTATTTGGCTCGTTTTTGTTGAAAACAAGCACCACTTCGCTGACAGCAGTTCCAAGGAGAATCAACCCATGCAGCAACCCATGCAGCAAAGGATGAGCATACGCTCAGCCCGTCCTGTGTCTGCAAGCGGCTCCTCTCCCTCAGCGCCTAAACCACCCGCTACCACAGCTGTTCGTCCCTTACAAAGACCCGTTGCTCAGGTTTCCAAAAGCCGTCCCCTGCGTCTGCAATTGGAGCAGCTCAAAGCCAAAGTGACGGGGCTCGAAAACCGACGTCAGCAAACCCTTTCTCCGGTTTTTAGACAGGGGATTGAGAATCAGATCAAGGCCCTGCAAAAACAGGCTCAGACAGTCACTCTATCTCTTTTACAGGCCCAAAGCCAAGAGCGGTTGCCCCATTGGCCGCCTTTAATCGGCTTGTTTAAACTCCCGCCCAACAGTCTTGAAAATTGGGAGAGTGTCAGTGATGCCTGGTATGGACTCTATCCCCCAGATTTACAGGTTTTTCTTGAGTCCTCTCGCAATCAGCGCTTTGGCCGTTGGCAAAAACCTCTGTATGACGCTTTTCGCAGTTTGGCACAGGGCTTGGCTCCTGCTCCCAGCGACTGGGCCCTGCCCGAAGAGTTGACAGAAGCCACACCCGTGGTCATGCCTCAAGAGCAAGGCTTCTGGCAAGAGAGTCTTCGCCTCTTGCAGCCCTTTTTGCCAGCGCTGGTGGCTGCAGAGCCCACGATTGATCCCAGCAAACCCCAAGCAGCGCTTTCTCCTTCCGCCGAGGAAGGTTTTCAGATCATTTCTTTTGAACTCCCTCCCAGCCGCAAAGACCCAAGAGAGGAGCCAATTGAAGAGCCGATTGACCAGGTCAGTTCGGCCCAAAAATCTGGGGCAGAACTGGAAGTTCGCTTTGATATGGGCGCGGGCAAGTCGCTGGTTCGCAACAGCATGGGCATTGTACTCAACCAGGAGAAAAAGTCCTATCAGGAATACCTCGATTTGGGCTTTGCCTGTATCGATAAAGTCGTGGATTCGGGCTTTGTCAATACCAGTCCTCTGCAGCAGGCGATTGAGGTTTTTTTAGAGGCCGTTAGTCTTCACAAAGAACGTCACGAAGCCTATTTTGGCCTGGGCTACCTCTATAGTTTGGTGCGGGATCTCAATCATTCACTCTATTTTCTCAATTTGGCCTGGAAAATTTCACGCAACCCTGCAATCGAAGCCTTTATGCAAAAGGTCAAAGAATCATACGGGCTGGCTTGAGGCCATTTCGGCAGGATTTGCCTCAGGCGGGGCACTGACTCGGCGCAATTGCAAAAGTCCTTTGCGTGGAATCGCCTGAGAAATTTCCAACCAAAATTCACTGCCTTCATGTAAATCCAAGGCATCTCCGGCAGGAAAGAGCGTGTCCAAACAAAAGTCGGGCAGGTGTACAAAGGTCTTTTCGGGTGAGATCGAGACCACCCGCGCCCTAAAAATGCGTGGTGTGGGCAAAGACTGAAAGTATTTGTATAACCAATAGCGGTAGTTTTCACGCTGGATAAAATTCGCGCTAAAAACCGCCTGATCCGAGAGGGCGATCAATTGTTGGATTTGTTCTTCGTTATACAAATTGGTTTGTGTATGCAGCCAATGTTTGATCTGGCGGTGCAGAATCAGGTCGTTGTAGCGCCGAATCGGTGAGGTAAATTGGGTATAAACATCCAAACCCAAACCATAATGGGCAGCAGGACGGACGGTCATCTCAGCCCGTTTGAGCAAAGGGCGACCTTGGGCATTTTCTTCAGTGGGGGCATCCTGGGTTTTGTAAATCAAAGGCACACGGGCTTCTGCCAACAATTTGGCAACCCAGTGATTGGCCAGAATCATCAGCTCAGAGACCAATAATTGGGCGGGTGAATCACGTTCAACTTGTTTGAGGATGATCTCTTTCTCGGCATTGACCTTGATCCGCAGTTCGGGACGGTTGAATTCGACTGCCCCGCGTGCCAAGCGCTGTTCGCGGTGGTGGGTTGCCAATTGCAAAAGGGTCTGAAGCAGAGGCTGAGCATCGAGATTTTGATCGACTTCATCGTAGCTCATGCGCTGTTTGACTTCAATCAGGGTTTCGTGGATGCTGGCTTTTTGGACCTCAAAGGCCGGATTGAGTTCAAAGGCCACCGAAAGGGCCAAACGGGGCTCTCCTGCCACCAACGAGCAAATATTCTGGGACAAATGCGGGGGCAGCATTTCAATTTTGCGTTCACACAGGTAGATCGAGGTAAAACGACGCGAGGCCTCTTGATCCAAAGGGGTATCGGGAACGACATACGTGGATGCATCGGCAATATGCACCCAAAGCCGAAAGCCGGTTTCCGTCGTTTCCCAACTCAGGGCATCGTCAATATCTGTGGTCTCAGCATCGTCGATCGTAAGGGTTTCAAGATAACGCAGGTCTTTGCGGTTGTTGGGGCAATCTGCGCTGACAGGGGGAATTTCTGCCACACTTTCGAGCAAATCCCGTGAAAATTGAAGTGGGACCTGCATTTCAATCAAACTCAGGTTGATGTCTTCGTCCCAAATTCCGGAGCGTGTCAACAGGCGCAAACAGCGATCTTCGAGCGAGGCCCCGCCCACACCCGCTTCGTCAAAAAATTGGCTGACCACCTGAAAATGGCCCGAACGGCGACCCATCACGGCCACGTCTTGAATCAGCGGCAAAGTGGCTTGCGCACCTTCTGGCGGTGGCCCCGGTGCTTTTTCGCAAGTTGCGATCCAGCGGATCAAAGCCTGGCGGCCCTGCCGTTTTTCTTCTTCGCGGCGCATCATGGCCTGAATTTGGTTCACATTCTCAGTTGTGCGGGGGATAAAACCCTCGTCACCGCCTTTGCGTTCGAAGTAAATGCGATCCGCTACCAAGGCCCGCAAAAGCGTTGAGCGGTCGAGATCGCTGGGGTCGGAAAAATACATACTTGCCAGGGTCTCTAAATCCAGACTCTCGCGTTCATCTGCCAGCACTTCCCAGAGTGTGTGCAAATCGAGTTTGGGGGCATTTTCAAACTTACCCGCCCACTCTTTGAGAGCAGCCACGCGATCCATGCGGTTCATGCTTGGCGGCAGGGTGCGTTTGAGCACATGTAAAATTTTGCGTTCGTGAAGATTGAGCTCTTTGTTGTTTTCTGCCAAAATACGCACATGTTGGGGGTTGGTCAATATACAGACGCCCACCATCAGGTCGCTTTTTTGCAAAAACTCGACTAGGGTTCCAGACTGCACGGCGAAATCAGAACAAGGGGTAGAACTTCTTGCCAGTCTGCGCCATCTCTTTGAGCAGGGTGCAGGGGGCAAAACGTTCACCACGGGTTTCAGCGTAATATTCCAGCTGATTGACAATAAATTGAATGCCCTGTTGATCAATCAGGCGCAGAGGACCGCCCCGGAAGGGGGGAAAACCGGTTCCCATCAACATCGCCATGTCGATTTCACCTGCTCGGGCCACCAGGCCTTCTTGCAAACAGAGCGCAGATTCATTCAGAATGCTGAGCACGAGGCGATCGCGGATCTCTTCTCCTGTCAATTGGCGGCGTTCGCTTTCGGGACTGAGTTCATTGACCACCTGTTGGATATAGCGGTGGTCCGGCACGGCCTCTTTGCCAGCGTGGATATAAAAGCCTTTGCCATTTTTCTGGCCCAGGCGCTGATCCGTGTAGAGGCGCTCCATGACTTTGCTCATCCGAAATCCAGGGCGGGACTCAAACAGCGGACGCACACTCTGGGCTGTATGCCAAGCCACGTCGACGCCGGCAAGATCAATCACTTCAAAAATGCCCATTGGCATACCAAAGTCGGTCATCAGGCGATCGATGGTGGTCATATCGCCCCCTTCTTCGAGCAACAGACCGGCTTCGTTGCCGTAGATTGCCAAAATGCGGTTAACCACAAAACCCGGTGTGTCTTTGCGAATCACCACGGGGGTTTTGCCAATGCCACGCACGTATTGAAGTACCGTAGCCAGGGTCTCGTCGCTGGTCTTTTCACCCAAGATCACTTCTACCAGGGGCATTTTTTGCACAGGGCCAAAGAAATGCAACCCGATAAAGCGGTCAGGGCGGGCTGTGGCAGCGGCCATTTCGTTGATTGACAGGGCCGAGGTATTGGTTGCCAAAATAGTGTTGGGGCCAATATGCTGTTCCAATTCACTAAAAACTGCTTTTTTGACCTCCATTTTTTCGACCACAGCTTCGATCACCAGATCGGTGTGTTTAAAGCCTGAATAGTCGATGGTGGGCGTCACTCGGCGCATTTTGTCGGCTACCTGTTTGGCGGTCAGCCGGCGGCGTTTGAGCAGCGAACCATAGCCTTTTTGAATGGCTTTGATGCCAGCCAAGAGCGCGGGGTAATTCATGTCTTTGAGGCGGATCTCGATGTCTTTGGCGTTGGAGACCTGGGCAATACCAGCGCCCATATAACCCGCTCCCAAGACGCCCATCATTTTGACCTTGCGGGCTTTAACGTCTTTGCCTTCGAGTTCGGGCACCTTATTGAGGTCCTGGTTAACGAAGAAGAGATTCATCAAATTGGCAGTTTCACTGCGTTCAAGCAGGTATTTAAAGGCCTGACCCTCAAGTTTAAAGGCCTCGTAAAGGGGCAGGTTGAGACTGTTTTGCACTGTTTCGAGAATCTTGAGCGGCGAGGGATAAAAGCCTTTGCTTTTATCGAGAACGCCTTTGCGGGCCTGTTTGAAAACCAAATTTTGGCCCACAGCCAAATTGCTCAGGGCCTTGTCGAGCAAACTGCTTTTGGGCTGTTTGGCAGTTAAATAGCCAATTTCTCCCGCCAGCACATCTTTGGCCAATTTGTGAGCCGTCTGGTAGAGCACTTCTTGCGGCGGAGCCAGGTGTACCAAGCCCAAGGAACGGGCTTTTTTGGCAGGCACCTGTTTGCCAGTCAACATCAAATCGAGGGCTGCAGGCAGGGGCAACATCCGCGGCAGGCGAGAAACACCGCCCCAGGCAGGCAAAATGCCTAGTTGCACTTCGGGCAGACCCAATTTGGTTTTGGGGTGATTGGAGGCCAAGCGGTAATCGCAGGCCAGGGCCAATTCCAAACCACCGCCAAGGCAAGAACCATGTATGCAGGCAATGGTTGCCACTTCCAATTCAGCCAAGCGCTGAAAGACTTCGCGGCCGCGATTGCCAAAGGCCACCGCTTTGTCGAGGTCAAAATGGCCCGAAACCATGCTGGCCAAATCGGCACCTGCGATAAAATTATCGTCTTTGCGGCTGGCAAAGATCACGGCTTTGATGGCAGGATTGGCTGAAATTTCATCCATCACGGATTCAATGGCATCCAACATGGCCGGGGAGAGTAAATTCACTTTTTTGCCAGGGGTATCGAACCAAACCGTGGCGATCCCGTCGCTGTTGAGTTCCAGGCTGAGGTATTGGCCTTCGGAGGTGCTGACAGGTGCTTTTTCCTGAAGATCTGTGGTCATGGGCGGAACTTCCTTTGTCGGGGATGATGGGGGAGTCGATTCTGATGACGACTCATCATTTGTTTCAGTGTCTTCAGCCACTTTTTTGGGACTTTTGCGCGGAGCCGCTTTGGGCTTCTTGGCAGGGGCTGCCGCCTCTTTGTCTGTCGCGGTCTCTTCCACAGCCTGTAATTCCACAGGATTTTCAGTCAACTCGGTGGGGGTGTTTTTTTCAGTCATGGGCTTGCTCCTATTTCCGCTCCAGAATAAAGGCTGCGCCTTGGCCGCCACCAATACAGAGCGAGGCCAGGCCCATTGAGAGATCGCGCCGCCCCATTTCTTTGAGCAGGGTCAGCACCAGTCGGGCGCCAGAGGCCCCGAGGGGATGCCCCAAGGCAATGGCTCCGCCATTGACATTCAAACGCTCGCGGTCAATCTCACCGATCGGGGCTTTCAGACCAAGTTTGGCTGCAAAGTCTTTTGAGGCGAAGGCCCGTTCGTTGGCGATTACTTGGGCGGCAAAAGCCTCGTTAAATTCATAGAGTTCGAGATCTGAGAATTTTGCTTTGCCCAATTCCAATGCTTTGGGGGTGGCATACGAGGGGCCGAGTCCCATGCGCTGGGCTTCGAGCCCGGCATAGGCAAAACTGCGGATATAGCCCAGCGGCTCCAGACCCATGGATTTGGCCAGTTCAGCTTCCATCACCAGCACCACGGCTGCACCATCGGTGATCGGTGAGGCATTGCCTGCTGTGACCGAGCCAAACTCTTTGTCGAAAGCCGGTTTGAGTTTGAGCAAACTCTCCAATTTGGCGTCTTCACGGGGGCCAATGTCTTCGGTCACTGCTGTGCCTTTGCCATTGTCGGCAATTAAAATGGGCAGAATCTCTTCGGCCAATTTGGCTTTGGCTCCCACCGCGCGCAGGTGGCTGCGCAGGGCAAATTCGTCTTGTTCTTGACGGGTGATGCCAAAGTCGCGCACCAGGATTTCAGCAGTTTGGCCCATGGTCATGTCAATCAAGGGATCGTTTTGGTTGATCACGTTGGGTTTGAGGAATTGGGGCCGCATTTGTGAGAGCAATTGCAGGCGCTGGGCCGGGGTTTTGGCTTTGGCGGCACCGACCAGGATATCTGTGAGTTCTGAGCTATAGCTGAAAACGGGAATGCTGCTCATGGACTCAGCGCCACCTGCCAGGATCACTTTGGCATGGCCATGGCGGATTTTGTCGAAGGCCTGGCTGATGGCCTCCATGCCGGATGCGCAGTTGCGGTTGACCGTATAAGCGGGCACATGGTTGGGCAGACCGCCCAAGATGGCTGAAATGCGCGCCATATTGGCAGTTTCAACACCTTGAATCACATTGCCAATGATCACTTCTTCGATGGTATCAGTGGGAAAATCCAATCTGAGCATCATTTCGCGAATCAGCCGGGCGGTTAAATCATAGGCCGCCAAATCTTTAAATGCCCCACCTGCTTTGACAAAGGGAGTGCGCAGGCCGGCAACAATAACAACCTCTTTCATCTTTGAGCCTCTTTTAAAATCCATTTTCAGGTGAATCATTCTACCATGAACCCCCTCGGGCAAGCAGAAATCACACAAAAATCCAAGCCGTCAAAAATGGGGAAATGAGTGTGAATAGACAGCTTCAGCCCTTTATGCAGTGCTTCAAAAGCCTTGGCTGAATTAACGGGCCGCCAAACGGTCTTTCAAGAGGGTTTCGAGTTTGACCCGCAGTGGACTGCCGACGGGCAGCAGATCGTCGTAATAGCCTGCTTTAAAATCTGTGAGCAAGAGATTGACATCCAATTTGGGCGTATTGCGAATCCGGATTTCAAACGCCTGGGTCAAAGCGGGCTGCTGTTCTGGCGTTGCATAGACCAAGGCAAAAAGCTCAAATACACGCGAGATCAGGTTTTCACCCATCAGCCAATTGTAGCGCCAGGATGCCAAACGCACCAATTTGGCGACGGGATGTTTGCGCGGATCGGGATCCGCAATTGGATGGTGGACCATGCTTTCTGCGGCTTGGGCCAAAATCTTTTTGAGTGATGGACGGGTGGATCGGCTGATCTCAATTTGGAAGGCCGCTTCGATCCGCGCATATTCTGGGGGCTGTGCATGAGCCATCTCTTCGATCAAAGCCAATGCGCCTGCCGTACTTTTCACAGAAACGGCAGATTGGGCCTGCAAACTTGACTGGGAAGCGAGATTCAGCGGCAATTGGCTGGCACAGGCTGTCAAGAGCAGACATGAAAGGGGAGCAAGACGGCGAAACATGGAACATGACCTCAGAGGATTATTTTAAATTAATATAATTTTAATATATCCTTAACTTTTGAAAACTTGCCTTTTCAGACAATTTTTTTTAATCCCCACAACGGCTCTTTTTAACTGGCAGGCAAAAATGTATACTGGCGTATTGATTTGCAATCTGATTCAAACAAGATTCACTTAAGGAGTCACAGCCATGGCCGAACTCAAAACCCAAGCCACAGAAAACTCAGTTGACGATTTTTTGGCTGCCTTGCCAGATCCACAACAGCATGCAGACACATTGCAGCTGATGCAAATCATGGCGGAACTGTCGGGGCAACCGGCTGTGCTCTGGGGCAAAATGGTCGGATTTGGCGTGTATCATTACCACTATGCAAGTGGTCACTCAGGCAAGGCCTTCCGGGTGGGTTTTGCCCCCCAAAAGCAAAAATTGACCCTGTATATCACACCGGGTTTTGAACGCTTTGAAACCCTGATGCAAAAATTGGGCAAATTCAAAACGGGCAAGTCTTGCCTCTATTTGCGCCGCCTTTCAGATGTCGATCTGGATGTTTTGACTGAACTGATCCGGGAATCCTTGGCCTATATGGCCCAACGCTATCCAGAACAAGGGTAAAGCAAATGCAAAAAAAAGTCTTAATTTTAGGTGGCACCCAATTTGTTGGTCGGCATCTCTGTGAACGTTTGGAAAAACGCGATGATTTCAATGTGACTCTCTTTCACAGGGGCAAAACCAACCCCGGTCTCTTTCCTGGGTTTCGGCACGTGCATGGGGACCGCGAAGCGGAAGGACTCTTGCCCTTGGCCCAAGAAAATTGGGATGCCATTGTCGATTTCTCGGGCTATTATCCGCGTTCGCTGCAGGCCTTTTTAAGTGCCTTGCAAAAAAACAATCAGGAGCATCTGCGCTATATCTTTGTCTCGACGATTTCTGTCTATGACTTGGATAGCTTCAGTGCCAACGAACCCATCACAGCCCAAAGCCCGATTTTGAGCTGGACCGAAGCCGATGAAACAGACCGCTCAATGCTGACTTATGGCCAACGCAAAGCTGCCTGTGAAGCGGCAGTTCAGGCCTTTCCTGAATTCAACCCCGTGATCTTTCGGCCCGGCCTGATCTATGGGCCTTACGACCCAACTGACCGGGCCTATTATTGGCTGTGGCGCCAGAATCTTCGCCAAAACCTGTTGGTACCCGATACTCTGGGCCTGCGTTCCCAGCTGACCTTTGCCCTGGACTTCGCCCGCGTCCTCGAAACGGCCCTGTTTTTAAACCACATCCCCGAAGCGGTCTATTTGGCCCTGACCCATTCCCCCCTGTCTTTGGCTGAGATCTTTGAAGCCATGCGCGCCTCGGACGTTTCTGCTCCGCAGCTCTGTCCTGTCAGTGCTGAATGGCTGGAAAAACAGGAAATCCACTATTGGATGGATTTGCCCCTGACACTTCCCTTTGAACGCACGTTTGAAAACGCGCAATTGCAAAGGGATTTTGCGGGTGCATTTACCGCCTTTGCAGAGAGTATGGCCATTTGTCGCGATTATTATGCGGCGCTGGGCTGGCCGATTCCGCAAACCGGTCTCTCTCCCGAGCGAGAAGACGCGTTCTTGGATGCATTAAAGTCCTAAATGCCGCTTCAAAGCGTCTGATTCCGCTTAAATAATCTGTTTTTGCGGATATGGACAAGGCACCTGCCCCCCGGTAAGATGAATAGGTGTAAAAACATTAAAACGAGGGATTTCGAGATGAATACTGAGCTAACAACTGTGCCGATGTATATTGGGGGTGAATTTACCACCGGGGCGGGTTCTGTGTTGATGGATATTATCAACCCCGCCAATGGAGAGGTGCTGGCCCAAGTTCCCCAAGCCACCCGCCAAGACATGCAGTCCGCCATCAGTGCCGCCCGTGCAGCGTTTGACTCTGGTGAATGGCGACAGGCCACAGGCATTCAACGCGCCACTGTGTTGTTTAAAATTGCCGCTGCCCTGCGCGAAAAAGCCGCAGAACTGGCCGAACTCGAAACCCTGAACATGGGCAAACCCCTGTTTGAATCCGAATACGATTTGGGGGATGCTGCTACCTGTTTTGAATATTTTGGTGGTTGGGCCACCAAGATCTACGGCGAGGTCAATCCTGTGCCCGACAATGCGGTGAGCATGTCGATCAAAGAGCCTGTGGGTGTGTGCGGCTTGATTGTGCCCTGGAATTATCCCCTGCTGATGGCTGCCTGGAAATTGGCCCCGGCCCTGGCCGCAGGCTGTACCATGGTGCTCAAACCTGCCGAAACCACCCCATTGAGTGTGCTGGAATTGGCAAAAATCCTTGATGGCATTGAAGAATTGCCCAAAGGGGTGGTCAATATTGTCACCGGCCTGGGCGAAGAAGTCGGCGCAGAATTGGCGGAAAATCACGAGGTCGACAAAGTGGCTTTTACAGGTTCGACCGAAGTGGGCCGTCTGATCATGAAAGCAGCTGCAGACAGCAATTTAAAAAAGGTCAGCCTCGAACTCGGCGGCAAATCGCCCAATATTTTCTTCGAAGATTGCGACTTTGAAGCCGGAGTCGAAAACGCGCTCTTTGCCTGTTTTGTCAATCAGGGAGAGGTCTGTTCAGCGGGCTCACGGATTTTGGTGCAAAAATCCATTTACGAAAAATTTGTCGCCGCCATGGTCGAAAAATGTAAAACCATCCAGGTTGGTCCGGGCATGAACCCCGAAAACAAACTCGGCGCTTTGGTCAGCGAAGAACATCTCAACCGCGTGCTGGGGTATATCGCCAAAGGCAAAGCCGAAGGCGCTCAACTGGTCTTTGGTGGCGAACGCCTCGGCGGCGATTTGGCCAAGGGCTTTTTTGTCAGCCCTGCCATTTTTGCCCAGGTCAATAACCAGATGACCATTGCGCGTGAGGAGATCTTTGGGCCGGTGGCTGCCGTGATCCCCTTTGAAGACGAGGCAGAGGCCATTGCGATTGCCAATGACACCCCTTATGGCTTGGCGGGGGCTGTCTGGACCCGCGATATCTTCAAAGCGATGCGGGTCTCCAAAGCGGTGCGGGCGGGGATTTTCTGGGTCAACCACATGCAGCCCACCTATTGTGAAGCACCTTGGGGTGGTTATAAACAGAGTGGCACGGGCCGTGAATTGGGCAAATATGGCGTCGAGAATTTCCTCGAAACCAAACAGCTGCATATCAACCTGACCGAAGGGCCCATGGGCTGGTATTAGACCCGCTATGACAAATTCAATCTGGATGATTCCGGCGTTTATTACGCTTTTTCTCTACGGCTTTGGCCAGGGTTTGGTCAAAAAATGGAGTGAAGACGTTCCCCCCGCCAAATTCTGCCTCTTTCTCATTTTGGCCCGCACCGTGGTCAATTTGGGCTATTTTATCTTCATGCCCCATCCACCGCTATTTACCGCAGAGGGCATGAGCTTTATGCTGGTGGGCATCTTGGCGTATATTCTCGACGGGTTGGGCTGGATCCTCTATTTTGAGTCGATTGTACTCGGCCCAATCACAATTGTGGGCACACTCTCAGCCGCTTACCCGGCGCTGACCTTGCTCTTTGCCCAGATCTTTCTCAAAGAGTCCTTAATTGGGCAGCAGTACATGGGCGTCGCCATGGTGATCTTCGGCTGTTTGGGCCTGTCTTATTCGCCTCCCGATCCCGATGGCAAAGTCACCAATCGGCGCTGGATTCCGCTGGCTTTAACGGCTCTAACCTGTTGGGGTGCGGCTCAGACCCTGTTGCGCTATTCTTATTCCTTGCCCGGCGCGAGTGAGTCGAATATGGCCATATATGCGACCATGGGCGGCCTGATGACCCTGGGTCTGTATGGTGTGCTCAAAGGTCACAGCAAAAAGTCAGCTGATGGTCAGGTGCAATTGGTGGCTCAAACGCCTTTTTTGCATTCGTTTTTGCCGATGGCCATGATGGCCGGGGGAGATTTGGGCGTGATTATTGCCTCCAGCACAGGTCCGGCCTCGCTGGTGGCTCCGATTACCGGCGCTTACCCGTTGGTGACTTTGGGCTTTGCTGCCATGATCTTAAAAGAGCATATCTCCAAATTACAGTGGACCTGTCTGGTGATTCTGCTGGTGGGAATCGGCTTTAGCACGATTATACCCGAGACGGCCAAAGAGGCACCGGCGCCCACCTCGACGGCAGAAAGCGGTTCTTCGGCCAAACCCACGCTTAAACCCACGGTTCAACCGGATATGATACCCCAACCCAGTCCCAGTTAATCAGGGATTTAATTGTCTTTGAGGCCCGTGAATTATTTCACGGGCCTTGTTTTTTAAACATAGATTTTAAACATAGATTTTGCCCATGCAAAATGCTAAGATAATTATCAGTTGAATTAAATACAAATAAAAAAGAGCAAAATGCACAGATGAGTCTCGTTTCTGGCACCCCCTCTCCTGTTCCTCAGGCCCTCAGCGTCTCAGCTCCCCCTGCCATCAAACCGCCTTCTGGCCCAGAAAAAACCGCTGCCCCTCAGGCCCATGCCAGTGAGACCCCAGTGGCAAAAGCGAATCCCAAGGCCTTTTCAACGCCTGCTGCGGAACAGGACTCATTGCCTGCAAATGCAGAAATTCACCACAAAATCGAAAATACCTCTTCCGAAAAAATGCTTGAAAACGCCTCAACAATTCCCATTCCCAGAGGCTTGGCCCATGCTCTGGCAGTCATCAGTGGTACAGGGCCCACGGGCGGTGTGTCTTTGTCGCATTTAAGTGACCAGGCCCTGGTTCAAACTTTGATGCGCTCAGAAGACGTGCATGGCTGCCGTTTCCCAAGCATTCTGCGCGATGCTTCAGCGATTGAAAAAAGTGGAATTCTCACGGATTTTAAAGCCTTGGCCGCACGCAATATTGCCGTGCCAGAATCGGAATTTGACCGCAGCCTGGCAGATGACGCCGTCTTGGTGATGAGCGATTTTGCCAAAATGACCCCCCAAGAAATCCACACTTTAAAAGAAAACGCGTATAAACACCCAGAGGCCGTGCGCGATCTGCCCTTGGCCATTGAAAAGGGCTATTATGGCTGCAACCAGCACAAACAATATGGGGCTATTGTCGAAGCGCTGACGGGTGGGGTGATCTCGGCCGAAGAGGCCATGGCCATGAATCCCACCGGGGGCATTCCGGGCCCCGGTGCCAAAGAAGTGCCGCTGGTGGGCCGTTTTGACTCTGGCCTGCGCCATGCCATGCGCCATGATGCCACTGGATTTTTGATCACCCGTTTTAATGTCGGGCCTGGTTATGGCAGCGAAGACATCCCCATCGCCCTGGGCAAAACCAATCCGCTTTCAGGGCAGGTCTTGGGACTCTTGCGTGAAGCGATTGGGGAGCCGAGTACGTTGCCCAATTTTGACTATGTGGCCCAATCGGGCCGATACAAGCAAAGCGGACTGGCCTAGCGGTCTGGCTTAGGGGTTTGGCCTAGAGAAGAGGGCATGCCCTTGGCAATTGGCTTCCCTTTAAGCTGAAGCAAGTGTTAAAACTCAAACAGAGATGCTGATGCTCTCAATACAGACCGAGGTTCCAACCATGAAAAGATCTGTTCAGGCACTTGCCTGTCTTTGCTTGACGCTTGGCTTATCATTTGGGCAGGCAGATTCACCTGCGTTTGCCCAAAGCGAAGATTTGCAAACCGTAGAAAACGTCGATCTCTCTCTTTATCTCGGCCTCTGGTTCGAAATTGCCAGTATCTCCGCCCCTTTTCAGAGCCCCGATTGTGTGGGCACCACTGCCACCTATACCCTGAATACCGACAAATCGGTCAAGGTCTGGAACCAATGTTATTTGCCAAAAGAAAATCGCCTCGAGCGGATCGAAGGTCGGGCGACCGTGGTAGACTCATCGAATCAGGCCAAACTTAAAGTTTCATTCTTTGGGCCCTTTGCTGGGGATTATTGGGTGATCGATCTCGACAGCAATTATAGCTATGCCGTGGTGGGGCACCCCAGCCGCAATTATCTCTGGATCCTCAGCCGCACGCCAGAGATGGACCCCGTGCAGTATTCAGCCATTCTCAGCCGAATTCAGGCCAAAGGGTATGATTTAAAGCGAATAAAACGCACAGCCCAATGGTCTGAAAGCCTGTAACCAAACTAAATTTTGTCAAAAAATAATCCATTCTTAACGTCCTCTTAAGTCAGCTTTGGGCACCCAGGCCATATATTTAAACTAAGACTGCAATCAATATTTGACCAAAAAACAGAGACCATGGGAAACATCACAAACAATTATTCCGAGCTGACCCAACTCCACCGCAGTGGAGCCCTCTTTCAGCCTGTGAAAAATCTTCAGGCCTTGCCCGAAGAAAATCTCAAAGCCCTGAATGAGGCCAAAGCAGCCACCCAAAAAGTGCTGTCAACCGGCGTGGCAGGCACTGAAGCCCAAGAAGCCCTGGGCACCGTGGCCAAAATTGAGCAGATCAGCCGCTTGAGCAAAGGGGATGTCAATGCGGCCAATCTCAAAGCCGCTGTAGATCTCGGCGAACAATTGACCCGTGGCCAAGTTCAACAGGTCTTGGGCAATGTCAGTGCCCCTTTGGGGGCTGTGGCTTCGGTGCAGTCGTTTGGCACAAACCTGGATAAAAGTCTTGAAAATCCCAATCCCGAAAACCTCAAAGGCCTGATCAACAGCACCAAGGGTGCCACCACCAGTGTGGGCACCTTGAGCAAATTGTTGGCGGAACATGTGGGCCAAGCGGGGTCTGTCTTGACCCGCGGCAGTCAGGCCCTGGGCCGTGTGGGTTCAGTCTTAAATGTCGGCGTTGCCGCCATGGATGTGGCCATTGCCGGAAAAGACATTCACAATTTCTGGGTCGACCCCAATTTAAAGAGCTTTACCAAAATGGGGCTCGGACTCGTGGCTGCCAGTGCCTCCGTGATTGTGGCTGCCAAAGTGCCCGGTCTGGGCACCCAAGCGGTGGTGGTTGCCGCCTTGGCCGATGCTGGCAAAATGGGTGTGGATGTCAATTGGAAAGCGGTGTACAACGGCGTGAGCACAACGGTCACCACCACAGCCCAAAGCCAAATGCAACAGTACAAACGCGAAGTACTGGAGTCCCGCTTGCCCGCTGGGGGCGACCCCACTTACCGCCGCATGGTTGTGCTTTCGCCCCTAAACTAAGCGCTAACTAAAACGCTAACTAATTCGCTTCGATCCGCATCTGCAGGCCAAACTTGGGCCGCAGGGTGATCAGCGGTTCTGGCTCGACCGGATGGCCCGGCACCAGCCGAAAGCGCCATTTCTGAGCCAACGTGGCAATCAAGAGCATTCCTTCCATCCAGGCAAAGGCCTCGCCAATGCAATTGCGCGGCCCACCTCCAAAAGGGAAATAGGCAAATTTGGGCATCTGCTGGCGCAGATCGTCGTTCCAGCGTTCGGGTAAGAAACGCTCTGGGTCGCTAAACCAACGCGGGCTGCGGTGGACGATCTGTTGACTGATCAACACCACACAATTTGCAGGCAGGGTGTATGTGCCGATGGCATAGTCATTTAAGACGCGGCGGCCGAGAATCCAAGCGGGGGGATAGAGACGCATGGCCTCGGTCATGATCTGGCGGGTATAAACCAAGTGGGGCAGGTCATCAACCGTGGGCGGGCGATCGCCCAACACAGCTTGGAGTTCGCGCTGCAAAAGGGCCTCCACCCTGGGATGCTCAGAGAGCAGGTACCAGGTCCAGACCAGGGCATTGGCGGTGGTCTCATGCCCCGCCATAAACAACGTGAGCGCTTCGTGTCGGATTTGCAAATCCGACATGCCTTGGCCGTCACCTTCGGTGTCGCGGGCCGTGAGCAAAGTTCCGATCAGATCATGGCGGGTGCTTTTGCCACTGCGGTGATCGGCAATGATGCCATCGATGGTGCTGTCCAAAAGGGTTTTGGCGGCCAAAAAACGCTGGCGGGTGGGATTGGGAATATTGAACTTGCGGGCCAACAGGGCCAGAGGATTGCCCATCAGATTGATCATGTCGAGCACGGTGTGCATCGCTGCCCCGACTTCGGTGGCCTCCCCTTCGACATCGGCATCAAAAAGGGTTTGGCCGACAATCGCCAAGGTCAATTGCATCATGGTCTGGGCCATGTCCAGCACCTGGCCCGCTTGCAGGCGCTCGCGCAGACGGCTGCCCTGCTCGACCATGGTCTCGCCATAGGCCCGAATCATCTGGCGGTGAAAAAGGGGCTGAATAATCCGGCGTTGGCGGGCATGAAACTCGCCCTCGCTGGTGAGCAGGCCCTCTCCCAACATGTCTTTGGCCAATTCCAGCAGGCGGCCTTTTTTAAATTGGCGGTGATCCACGGTCAAAATCTGTTTGATCAGGGCCGGGTCTGTCACCAGGCAAATGGGCTGTGTGCCCATATAATAATAGACAAGGTCCCCGTATTCCGCTGCCAACGAGGAAAACAATTCAAGTCGGTTCCTGCGAAAGCGCTGCAGCGTCCGGGCCGATTCCCAAGCGGGTGGCCCTGGGGGACGCATGGTTTTCATGGGCGGTTTTTTTCAGGTTCTAATTATTTAACCACGGGAAAGCCCGCGGCTTGCCAAGCGAGAATGCCGCCGCGCACTTCGTAGACATTTTTAAAGCCCAGTGCGCGCATGATTTCCAAGGCCTGGCCGCTGCGATTGCCACTGCGACAATACAAAATCGTGGGCTGGTGGCGGTTCATGTCTTCGAGTTTGGTTTTAAAATCCGGATCATAAAAATTCATCAAGGTGGCATTTTTGAGGCGACCCTGGGCAAATTCTTCGGGGGTACGCACATCCAGCACCAGCCATTGGGATTGGGGATCCATGACCCAATCATGGGCCTCTTGGGGAGAAATGGTCACCACGGCCTGGGGCTTAAAATTGGTTTGGGCACGCATGGACTGCAAGGCGGCAGGCATGCGGCTGGCTGAAGGCATCAGCATGGGTTGAGAGGCACAAGCCGTCAGGGCCAGAGTGGCCAATGCTGCAGAAAGGGTTTTGGCTAAAAAGGACATGGGAACCTCGGATTAACTTGAATTTAATATAATTTTAACATTTAATCCGGTTTCTTGTAAAGATCTAAATACTTCAGCGTTTCAGTTTAAGCGGTTGAACACAGCCTGCCCCACACAGCGCTCCTGTGCCAAGCCCTGATCGATGGCATCGCGGTAATGAATGCCGCCATATAAGCGTGAAATGCCCGCCTCGTCAGCCGCTGCGCGAAAACTGGCGAAGCTGCGCGCTTTTTGCCCGCGCAAGACATGGGTCTGGTCTGTAAATTGCCCAGATCCCAGCAAGGCTTCTAAGACCTCGGCTTCACTTTTTTGTCTTGGCCAGATAACCCCCTGTTATAATCGGTATAAGGGCAATCCCTGTGAACCCACTGCCACGGCCCCAAAGGACCACAAACCATGACGCGCAAAAAATTGCCAATCGGCATTCAAACCTTCGCCAAACTGCGTGAAGAGAATTGTTATTATGTAGACAAAACCCCACTGGCCCTGCAATTAATCGCAGAGGGCAGCCATTATTTTCTGTCGCGACCCCGGCGCTTTGGCAAGAGTTTGTTTCTGGATACGCTCAAAGAGTTGTTTGAGGTCAACCGTGCTCTGTTTGCAGGACTGTACGCCGAAAATCACTGGGACTGGTCCGTGAAGTACCCTGTCATTCGACTCAGTTTTGGAGCCGGTGTGCACAAACACTTATCCGCCCTCGAAGCCGCTATCCACGAACAATTGGAGGGGTATGAAACGGCCTGGAACATCACCGAACATTTGCCAGATATTCCCAGTCGTTTCAAACGACTCATCCAGAACATTCATCACCAAAGCGCACAACGTGTGGTTGTCCTGATTGACGAATACGACAAGCCTATTCTGGACAATATCACCCATTCCGAGATTGCACGTGAGATGCGTGAGGCCTTGCGCAGCTTTTATTCGGTGCTCAAAGACAGTGATGCTCATATCAAGTTTGTGTTTATCACGGGCGTGAGTAAATTCTCCAAACTCAGTTTATTCTCAGGCCT
This sequence comes from Candidatus Blackallbacteria bacterium, assembly GCA_051715345.1. Classification (GTDB taxonomy): domain Bacteria; phylum Cyanobacteriota; class Sericytochromatia; order UBA7694; family UBA7694. Next base: position 2,476 of record JBPXJQ010000004.1, on the reverse strand, counting down.
GAATAACCTCAACGATATTACTGTAGATGCAGAATACTCTGCTATTTGTGGCTATACAGACAGAGATGTAGATACAATCTTTGCAACTGAAATAAAAGCCCTCAATCGCGAAAAAATTCGGCATTGGTACAATGGCTATAATTGGACCGGCGAAGCGGTCTACAACCCATATGATCTCTTGCTACTCTTTCAAAAACGCGTCTTTAAATCACATTGGTTTGAAACAGGTTCCCCCACATTTCTGATTGAGTTATTGGCCCGAAAAAATTGGTTTACGCCAGATTTGATGCGCCGGGAAGCCAATGAAGCGATTCTGTCGAGTTTTGATGTGGAGCATATGGCTCCAGAGGCTGTGTTGTGGCAAGCTGGGTATTTGACTTTTCACGAAGTTAAACAATCCCGTTCAGGAACCTGGACATATATTTTGGGCTATCCCAATCGCGAAGTGGAAATGGCTTTAAATGACTCAATTCTACCCTTGTATGGGCCAGAAGCCCAACCTGCTTTTGTTGCTCGAAACCGTTTAGAAGCAGCGCTAGAAGCACACGATCTGGAGGCCCTACAACAGAGCGTTTTTGCTTTGTTTGCCAGTATTCCCTATGAATGGTATCGGCGAAATCCCATAGCGGAATTTGAAGGGCATTATGCCAGCGTGTTTTATAGTCAATTGGCCGCTCTGGGGCTCGATGCACAGCCAGAGGACATCACGAACCATGGTCGGATTGACCTCAGCCTCAAATTGGACAACCGTGTTTACCTGTTTGAATTCAAAGTCATAGAAGGCAGTTCCACGGGCCAAGCGTTGCAACAGTTAATTGACAAAGGCTACGCCGAAAAATACAGAGCGCCAGGAATTGAAATCACCCTGATTGGGATCGAATTTAGCCGGGAGAGCCGTAATATTGTTGGTTTTGATGTGCTGGTGGATGCGCTTTGATTGTCGCATTCAACTTTACTCCAGCCGATTCATCACAGCCTGCCCCACACAGCGCCCCTGTGCCAAGCCCTGATCGATGGCATCGCGGTAGTGAATGCCGCCATACAAGCGTGAAATGCCCGCTTCGTCGGCCGCTGCGCGAAAACTGGCGAAGCTGCGTGCTTTTTGCCCGCGCAAGACATGGGTCTGGTCTGTAAACGGGCCAGGGCCCAGCAAGGCTTCTAAAACCTCAGCTGCGGCCCCCGAGCCAACAGAATGCCCCGATGGGTATTCGGGGAAAGGGGGCGTGGTGAGCAGAGGCTTCCACTGGGGCCTGTCGAGGTATTGCTGAATATACGTCACGGGCCGGAGTAAATTGACCTCAAATTTGCTGCTCCAGCAAGAGACAAAGGCATCGGACAGCGCCAGCCCCAAAACAGCCAAAACCTGAGCCGCCTGATAGGCCCCGATTTGGCGCTCTTTGAGCAATTGCGCTGCCAGTGCCAACCAATGCCCTGGCGGCGTGGGCGATTCACCCGGATTATCGGCCCACCAGCGTGCAATGGCCGTCTGCTCGGGAGTCCTCGTTTGCCCGGTTTCAAGCACTTCGCGGGCCTCTTTTAAAAAGGGTGAATCCGCAGCCGTGCTAAAGCTGACCTTGGGCGGCGTGTGGCAGGTTTTGGCTTCGGGCAATACAAAAGGCCGCAATGTGCCCCAATAGGGCTCCAAAGCCTTTTGGCTGGGGGCTGTTGGGCCCCAAAAGGCGGGATTCTGGCTGCGCGGCGGCGGGGTATACGTCAAGCTGCGGGTGCGTAAATAGCCATCTTCGCGGGCCCACTGGGCCAAATGCTGCCCCAGTTTTTGGCCTGATTCCAAAGCCTGTTTGGCTTCGGCGGTTTGAAAATCGAGGGCTTTGCGCTGGGCCAAGTCGATCTCTTGCAAGAGCTGGCGCTGCCGGGAGGTGGCCAAAATGACTTCGGGCAAAAGCGTGTTGAGCGTCGCGTGTAAATACAGGCGTGGGTCGATCTTCGCTGGTGCTTCTGGCAAAGCTTTGAGGCCGATTAATTTGTCTTGCAGACGGGTTTCGGGATTGAGCGCCAGGTGCATGGCGATCCCGGCATAGGCGTAAAGCCGGGCCGCAGCAGGCGGGCTCAGGCCCGTGAGTTGGACGAGCTTTTGCAATTGGCTGCTCCAGAGCAGCAGGTCGTCGCGCAGGGGCAGGTTGGCAGGGCCTTTGGTGAGGCGGGTGAGTGTAACTGTTGCTGGGGATGCGCTGGGAGAGAGCACGACCGTGGGAGAGGCTGTGGGAGTAGTCGCTGGACTGAGAGAATTGGAGCTACAGGCGCTGAGAGCAAGCACAATAACAACAAGCGAAAAAGCCTTTGTTTTCATGGTGTCGTTTTTTTCGGAGAGGGCGTGTAAAAACGCTGCAAAAAGTAGTGGGTGGTATTTTGAATGCTGAAAACCCGGCTGCGCAGGTTCGCCCATTCGTTTAAGGCATGATGTTGATTGCTGTGCATGGAAAAATGAGATTCTTCAGGTGGATTTTGAAATTGCCAA
>JBPXJQ010000003.1:0-145802 GCA_051715345.1 Candidatus Blackallbacteria bacterium | reverse complement strand
GGTAGACTTCCTTGGTGACAAGGCGTTACGGTCCCACCCGTTCCCATCCCGAACACGGTAGTGAAACGTGACAGCAGCGAAAATACTTGGCGGGAGACTGCCTGGGAAGATAGCCCGTCGCCAGGGAATACCTTGAAAAAGAACCTTCTCGCAAGAGAAGGTTTTTTTTCGTTGGACAATTTTTTCTTTTTTTCTTTTTTCGGAGCTTCTTTTTCTCTAAATCCTGGGTTTGGAGCCTCGGAGCTTGTCCAAGTCCAGTGTATAATGTATTTTATGCATATCCAAGCGAGCAACAATATGCCTGAGCCAAATACCGGTGATGATGAGCGGAAGCCGTTGATTCGAGAAATTGAATTGACCATTCCCATTATGCCTGATATGGAAATTACGGCGACGCACACAGCCACTTCGGTGGCTGAGTATATGAAGTTTGATGCGGATCGCATTGATGAATTAAAAATGGCTTTGATTGAAGCAATTATCAATGCCTTTGAACACAGCAAAAGCCGGGATGGCAAAGTCAGAATCAAGTTTTTGATTGGCGATGATAACCTCACCGTGATTATTCAGGATCACGGCCAGGGTTTTGATATTCAGGAGATTGAGAAACCTGAAATTGCCAGCAAGCTTCGCGCCAGTTATAAGCGTGGCTGGGGCTTGATGTTGATCGAGAAATTGATGGACACTGTCTATGTTGAGTCCAACGAGCACGGCACCACATTGGTGATGTCTAAAAACAGGAACTAGGTAGAATTTGCGGAGGCCACTTTGTCTGATACATTTCAATTAACGGTCGAAGAGCACGATGGTTTTGCCATTTTGCGGACCGAAGGCTATGTCAATAATCTGGGCGGAGAAAAAATTGGCGAGGCAGCGGATGCCCTGATTGAAAAAGGGGTAAAGAAGCTGGTCCTCAATTTTGAAAAGTCCAATGTGGTCAACAGCATTGGGATTTCAATTCTGATTGAAGTGATCGAAAAAATTGTTGATGTGGACGGTCGTATCTGTTTTTGCTTTTTGACCAAAACCATTGCCAAAACTTTTAATATCATGGGCTTGACCCAATACGCCGAAATCTATGATACCGAAGCCCAAGCGATAGGATCGATTTAGGCTCCGCGCCCATGGATAATAACCAGAATCCGCCCAATAAACCCCCTTTTCAGCGGCAAGCTATACCTCAGCCCGCTCAACAGCAGCGCCCCCCGCAGCCGCGTACCGGGCAAACTGGGCGTTTGCCTCAATTGGGCAAGCCAGCGCCAGCGCCTTCTCCACCTCCGGTTCAACGCTCTTCGCTGGAAAGCTCGGACAGCGTTCAGGTCAGTGGCCAGGCCGGTCCCGTTCGGAAAGAACCACCGCCGGTTGTGGCCCCACGTAAAATCGAAGGTGTTGGGGACCCCTACCTCTCCCCCGGTGCCGCAAGCGTGGCCAAATTGGAAGATGGGGCCCGGATTGTGAAATACCCCCAACCGCAAAAATTGGGCAAATTGGTGCGTGATGCCAAGGCCCTGATGGGGGGAGACGCCTCTCGCTTTTATGGGCAAGGGGATCAAGGCTGGGTGATTGGCAACGGTATTGCCAAAATTTCCCAAGATGGCACCTCTGTGACCTATTATCCTGATGAACTGGCTGATTTGGTCAGAGATTTGTTGGGACCCGATTCTGAGACCCTCTGATGTCACATATGCCTATTGAAAACCAACAGCAACACCAACTGGATTTTGGTAAACTGACCCTCGATAATTTTCTCGAAGAATTTAATCGGGTTGAAGTTGAGCGTCTGCTTTATACCCTTTCCTCGCTTTATGATATTGGCGAAGAAGTGACCTCCAGTGAGTCTCCCGAATTGCGCATCTCGATGGGCAATCTTTTGCGCATGTTGATGGGTACGGTGCTTTGCACCAAAGCGGCGGTGCTCTCTTACGCCAAATATAAATATGCCATGCAATCGATTGTCGCCAAAGGCATTGATGCCAATTTTTACCTGCGACTTGATCCCAAAGAACTTTCCCGTTGGATGGAATTGCGTCAGCCGCTGACCCTTGCTGAAGTTGAATCCGAGCTGCCGGCCTTTTTTAAAGCCCATCAGGAGAGCTTATTGCGTTATCAGATTCAGATGATGGTGCCGATGGTGGTCAAAGACAATCTGGTTGGTTGTATTTTGCTCGGCGACAAGCTCGACAAAACCACTTACTCGGCCACGGATCAGATTTTATTGACCATGATTGCCCGTCAGGTCAGCATGGATATTTACAAATTTTCGCTGATCGAAGAACTCAAGCAGACCTCTGATAAATTGCGCAAACAAAAGGCCGAATTGGTGGAGGCCAATCTGGGTGTGCAAAAAATGAGTGAGATCAGCATGCGCTTCATCTCTATCTTGGAAGAAAACAAACTCTTCCAATCGATTCTGGAAGAGATGCTCTCATCGACCTCAGCCACCAAAGGGGTGATTTTTAAAGTTGATCATGGTCGCGATGCCCTGACGATGATGTGCTGCAAAAACACCGAGCCTTTTTCCCAGCGTAATTTATTGCCCTATCGCTCTTACGAAGCATTGGCCCGCACAATTGAATCTGGCGACCCACATATTTGCATGGTGGATGGCGGACGAATGTGGCAAGTCGAGGCCAAATACGCTCTGTTTGTGCCGATCCACAACAAAAATCGCGATGATGAAAGTGCCCTGGTCTCTTATGTGATGGCCGTTTTCGACAAAGAAAAACGTGGTGGTGGGGTCTTGACCTTTAACGAGCGCGATGAAGCCATTCTGGTTTCGTTTGCCAACTACGCTTCGATCCTGATCGAAAATGTGCGCAATTATGAGCTGGCGACCAAAGACAGCATGACCGGTCTCTATGTGCGCCGCTTTTTTGATCAGCGTTTGGTCGAACAAATTGACAAAGCCAATCAGGTCAACAAGGTCTTTTCGCTCTTGATTATGGATATCGACAAATTCAAACATGTCAACGATACCTTTGGGCACCCGATTGGCGATCAGGTGATCAAATTGGTGGCGACCACGATCCAGCGCAATATTCGCACCGAGGTGGACATTCCCTCGCGCTATGGGGGTGAAGAGTTTACCATTCTGATGCCCGAAGCAGATACCGAGCGGGCCCTGATGGTGGCCGAGCGCATTCGCCAGGCTGTTGAGGTTACTGATGTCAGTCATCTGGTCACGGGACGCAATATCACAGTCAGTATTGGCATTGCGACTTTCCCGGCCCATGGCTCGACCCCCAAACAATTGATGGAGGCCTCCGACGTGGCCCTGTATCGTTCCAAGGGGGGCGGCCGGAACCGCGTCTCGATTTACGAAGACGAGGTCTGATCGGGTGGTGGATGTCAGCATAGATCTTTCGCTCTTACACGCTGAGGCAATGCGTTTGCGTTCCGAAATTCAGCACCACAATTACCAATATTATGTCTTGGACGAGCCTACCATTGCTGATACGGCCTATGATCGGCTCTACCGCAGCTTGGTTGAGTTGGAACAGGCCCATCCTGAGCTGATCACCCCCGATTCTCCAACCCAGCGTGTGGGTGCCAAGATTTCGGGTAAATTTCCGCCCGTGACCCACAAAGTGCCGCTGTTTAGCCTCGACAATGCCTTTAACCGCGAAGAGCTGGAAGACTTTCACCAGCGGGTGCTCAAGCTCTCGGGCCGCGAAGAAGTTGAATATGTGGTCGAACTCAAAATCGATGGTTTGGCCATTTCCCTGAGCTACGAAAATGGGGCCTTCCAATTGGGGGCGACGCGTGGCGATGGCAGTGAAGGCGAAGATGTGACTGCCAATCTGCGCACGATTCGCTCCCTGCCCCTGCGCTTGCTGCCTGTTGAAGGAAAAGAAATCCCTCATTGGCTCAATCCCTGTGGCGAAGTCTATATGTCGAAAAAGGCCTTTGCCCAGCTCAACCACGAACAATTGGCCAAAGAGCAAAAACTCTTTGCCAATCCCCGCAATGCCGCCGCTGGTTCGCTGCGTCAACAAGATCCAGCGATCACAGCCAGCCGCAAATTGGATCTGTTTATTTATATGGGCCATTTGCCCCCAGAAATTCAATTACCGACTCACTCCTCACTCCTGGCTTATTTCCGTGAGCTTGGTTTTCCCACCAGCCCCCATTTTAAGCTTTGCTCCTCGATCGATCAGGTCTGGGAGGCCTGCCAAGAATGGGCCCAAATCGGGCCGGAATTGCCCTTTGCGATTGATGGCGTGGTAATCAAGATCAATGATCTGGCCCTGCAAAAAGAACTGGGCTTCACGTCTAAATTCCCACGCTGGGCGATTGCTTATAAATTCCCAGCGGAGCAGGCCCTGAGCCGGATTCAACATATCTCCCTGCAAGTTGGGCGCACGGGCGCCGTCACCCCAGTGGCAGAGTTGGAGCCGGTCTTTTTGGCGGGTTCGCTGGTTTCCCGTGCCACTTTGCACAATCAAGAAGAGATCCACCGCAAAGACATCCGCAAAGGTGATGTGGTGGTGATCCAAAAAGCCGGGGAGATCATTCCCGAAGTGGTGCGTTCGCTGCCTGAAAAGCGCAATGGCCAAGAAGAGATCTTTGCCTATCCTGAAGTTTGCCCCAGTTGCCAACAATCCCTCACCCCCGATCCCAATGGACCGATCATTCGCTGTTTAAATGAATCCTGCCCCGATCGGCTCAAAGGCAAGCTCCAGCATTTTGTCTCTCGCAATGCGATGGACATCGAAGGGCTGGGTGAGGCCCTGGTGGCCCAATTGGTGGATCAGGGGCTGGTCAAAGACTTTGCCGATCTCTTTGCCTTAAATGCTGAGCAATTGCTCTCGCTGGAGCGCATGGGACCCAAATCAAGCGAGAATCTGCTTGCTCAGCTGCAGGCCCGTCTCCAGGCCGTACCCCTGGAGCGCTTTCTCTTTGGCCTGGGCATACGCCATGTGGGCAAAGAGGCCTCTCAGCTCTTGGTTGAGCATTTGGGGGCCCTAGACGCCATTCAGCGGGCCAGTCTCGAAGAGATTCAATCGATTCATGGCATCGGCCCGCAAATCGCTGAGAGCACCCTGCAGTATTTTCAGAGCCCAGCAACCACTCAGCTTTTGCAAAAATTTTCAGATCTGGGGCTGGTTTTTGTTTTGCCTGCGGCCAAACCCGAAGGTTTGCCGCTGTCTGGAAAAAGTTTTGTCTTGACCGGAACCCTTGTCGCCATGAGCCGTCCCGAGGCGGGTGAGTGGATCGAAAAGTGGGGAGGGAGTGTCAAAGGCACTATAAGTAGTAAAATAGATTATGTTATTGTAGGAGACAAAGCTGGCAGCAAATTAGACAAAGCCCGAAAATTGGGCCTAACGGTTCTCGACGAAGCTGCATTTCTCGAACTCATGCGAGGTATAACCTGATTATGGAAAGTTTTCAAAGTTTATTGGGGGTCAGTCTGGGCTTAAAAAGCCTGACGATGTTTGCCTCTATTGCCCTGTACGCAATTTTCTTTATTTATGCGCTGGCCCTGTTTGTCATGCCCCGAATGGGGGGAGGGCAATCCCGCAGCGGTGGCTCACTGCTCAAGAAAAAGCCGGGTCAGTTCAGTCTCGACGATATTTTGGCACTCAGCGCCCAGTCGGATGCCTTTGAAATGGTGCAAGAGCCTTATACCTCTGAGTATATGGCCGATCTCTGTTTGCAAGTGGCCGCTCACTTTGAAATGAGCGACTCCGATCTGGAATCCCTGAAAATTGCCGCGCTCTTGCACGACATTGGCGAAATGGACAATTACGATTTTGTCCAAGAAGAGCGGGCCCTGCGCCACGACGAATGGCGCATGCTCGAAGAACATCCCCTGCACGGCTATCGCTTTATTATGGAGCGCTTGGGCCCTGATTATGAAAAAGCCGCCAAATGGGTGCGCTGGTCTCACGAACGCTGGGATGGCACGGGTTATCCCGATGCCCTGGTGGGTGAGCAAATCCCGATTCCTGCCCGGATTTTGGCAATTGTAGATGCCTACTGTGCCATGAGTCAAGATCGCCCCTATCGCTCGGCTCTGAGCCCTGAGCAAATTGTCGATGAACTCAACCGCTATGCGGGTATTCGCTATGACCCCCAGATTGTTCAACTCTTTGGCGTGCCCGGTCAAGAAGAAAAGATCACGGCGCTCGAAGTCATTTAAGCCCGATCAAACACGAATAAAAGCGGATCCCTGCGGATCCGCTTTTTTATTTTGTTCCATCGAAGAGTTGTTCTTTAATCTTTTTTTAACTAAACTTAAAGCCATGATAACTTTGGGAGCGCAGGAAACACGGCTTTTTCGACTATAATCAAATTAAGTTAAGCTCAAGCACAGATAAATTTTTATTAAAAAGGACAGAAAAAAATGGTACAGGCAGTTGGTGGTTCTTCCTCCTACTACGGTTATGCCCCTGTGCAGCGTTCTGCTTCTGTCGCACAGACGCCCTCTTCCGGCGTGAACCCCTATTTGGCGGATTCGTATACCGGTGGCAGTGATTATTCCCCGATGAGCATGGCCGCCCAGGGTGGTATTGGCTCGATTGTGGGCGATTCAGCTGCAGCCAGTCGCTTGAGTGCCTTTTTAATCAATACTCCCGATCGCCTGCTCAAAGTGGGTGCTGGTTTGGGGGTGGTCGGTCGCTTTTTCGTCAATGTGCTCTCGGGCAGTGTGCCGATGTTTACCTCCTCTGCTCAACAGACCCAGATCAAACAAAATGTTTTTGGCTGGATCAGCTCTGCTGATCTGATGCGTACAGGCGCCAGTCCCAATCAGACCCGCATGATGCAAGATGTCGGTCTTTGGAATGTTCAAAATTTAACCCTCTATACCAATCCCGCTGACCAAGCTGTCTTGGCTCAACGTTTGGCTGGCGCTGCCGCCGCCCGTGGCCTGATGATGGAAGCCCCCAATCAGGGCATGGTTTCTGCTTGGGTCAATGCCGCGATTGGTCTTCCCAAATACAACTTTTAGCAAGATCAGGCTGACTTCGCAGCTTATCTTGCTGTGAAACGCACTTCTGATTTTCTTTCGCTATTCCCGCTCTTTACGCAAGGCAAGGGATGTGATTAGATGTACTGAATACTGTGTAAGTAATTCAGAAAAGAGGGTTCGTTCACTTGAAAGTCCTCGTTGTCGACGATTCCAGAGTTGCCCGTCGCATTGTGACCAAACATCTTCAGGCCACACCTGCTTATGAAGCTGCCGAGGTGCTCGAAGCTCCCAGTGGCGAAGAGGGGTTGGCCCTCTTTGACACCAGCATTGATGTCGTGATCAGCGATTGGAATATGCCCGGTATCAGCGGATTGCAATTTGTACAGCAATTGCGTGAACGTGAGAAATCGTGGGACCGTACTGACGAAGAGGCTGTTCCAGTAGTCATGATTACCACAGAAGGCACCATCGATAAGGTCATGGAAGCCTTGGATTCGGGCGTGAAAGAATATGTGATTAAGCCTTTTACGGCTGAGACCTTGATCGCCGCCTTAAATCGGGTTATGGATTGAAGAGGCGCTTTTTAGCTCGCTGGGTTTTTAAGACGCTTTTTCGGTCACCCGGCGCGTTAATTCGGCACTGTGTTGTTTTAAGGCCTGTTCTAAGGTTTCTATCTCATTGCCGGCAAAGGGAAAAAGCGGGATCTGCAGCCGTCCTGCTTCGGGGGGCTTGACCAGCCGGTATCTCAGCACTTCTGCGGGGCTGTTTAATTGCAAATTCCAGCGTTGGGCACTCAGATCGCTGGGAACCAAGGCTTCGGCTTGTTGCCAAGTGGCTTTGAGGCTCAAAAGCGGGCTGTGGTATTCCAGCCCGTCGCTGTTTAAACACAAACGGGTTTCTGCCAGGGTGGCGCGCAAGAGCCAGGCCATACCCAGTGAGAAAAGCAGGGGCAGGGCCATCAGGCCCAAAGCCAGATAGCGGTTCAGGCTGGGGGGCAAAGCCAAGAGGCGGGGCCACATCATCAGATTCAAGACAATCGGCATCAAAATAAACAGCAAACTGACCGTCACCATGGGGCCCTTAAAGGCCGGGGCCAGGCCCCAGGTGTTTTGGTTTTCACTCATCATGATGCCCGCTTTGGCATTTAGGTCGGATCAGCGAAGTCCACGTCGGCTTCGCTGACAATCCGCTCAATGAATTCGGCAATCGGCACCGAACCCTGGTTGCCTTCGCGCAGGGCCCTTACAGAAACCGCACCCGCTTCCATTTCGCGGTCACCCACCACCAACATATACGGGATCTTTTGCAATTGGGCTTCGCGGATCTTGTAATTCACGCTCTCGTTGCGCAGATCCAAATGGGAGCGTAAGCCCGCTTTGAGCAGGGCTTTGTGAACGGAGGTTGCGTAGTCGATCTGCCCTTCCCCCAAATTGATCACATGGCATTGCACGGGGGCCAACCAAGTCGGGAAAGCACCTGCATAATGTTCAATCAAGACACCCATAAAGCGTTCTAAACTGCCATAGATCGCTCTGTGAATCACGATCGGGGTTTTTGCACTGTTGTCCTGGGCGATGTATTTGAGCTCAAAGCGCAGCGGCAGTTGAAAATCGAGCTGAACCGTGGCAGTTTGCCATTCCCGGCCCAGGGCGTCTTCGATAATAAAGTCGATCTTGGGGCCATAAAAAGCCCCATCACCCGCGTTGATCTGGTAATTCAGCCCCGCTTCTTCAATCACCTTGGTCAGACTGGCTTCGGCCTGGTTCCACATTTCCAGCTCACCCATATAGTCATCGGGGCGGGTGGAGAGATAGACCTTGCTGAATTTCATACCAAAGACTTCGTAGGTGTTTTTGGCCATTGCCAGCAGGGTACGCAATTCGGGTTCGACCTGCTCAGGCGTGACAAAGAGGTGAGCGTCATCTTGGCAGAATTTGCGCACGCGGGTCAGGCCTGAGAGCGCCCCAGATTTTTCGTTGCGGTGCAAGACGCCTTGATCGTGAATGCGCATGGGCAAATCGCGGTAGGAGTGGTGCTCGTTTTTGAAGATCAGCATGTGGCTGGGGCAGTTCATGGCTTTGAGGCCAATCTGCGTGTCTTCGTCGTCAAAAATAAACATATTTTCACGGTAATGGTCCCAGTGGCCGCTGGTTTGCCAGAGATCCTTGCGGAACATCTGGGGGGTGCCGACTTCGACATAGCCGTTGCGCAGATTGTAGTTGCGCATTTTGTCGGAGAGAATCCGGAAGATCGTCTGGCCTTTGGGCAACCAGAAAGGGGCTCCGGGGGCATATTCATGGAACATGACCAAGTCCAACTCTTTGCCCAGCTTGCGGTGGTCGCGTTTGGCGGCTTCTTCGAGCTGGAAGAGGTATTTATCGAGCTCTTCTTTGGTTTGCCAGGCCGTGCCATAAATGCGCTGCAGCATCGGGTTTTTCTCGTCGCCGCGCCAATAGGCACCTGAGACCTTGAGCAATTTGAAGTGTTTGCACTGTTTGGTATAACGCACGTGGGGACCGGCGCAGAGATCGGTAAAGTCACCCTCTTTGTAGATCGAGACTTTTTCGTCGCCAATGCCGTCGATGATTTCCTGTTTAAAGGTCTGCTTGTTTTCGCCAAACCACGTGCGGGCTTGGTCTTTTTCCCATTCTTCGCGCATGAAGGGGTTGTTTGCCTTGATGATCTCTTTCATGCGTTTTTCAATCGCTTCGAGATCTTCTGTGGTCAGGGCACGGGGCAGGTCCATATCATAATAAAAGCCGTCTTTGATCACGGGGCCGATGGCAAATTGGGATTCAGGAAAGAGGTCCTGAACCGCGTGGGCCATGATATGCGCCGCTGAGTGACGGATACAGTGCAATTGATATTGGGGATCTTCGCGATCAATCATATTTTCATCCATGGGACTTTACCTCTGTGCCAAAACTAGACTTCAGAATACCGCATTTTGCTGTGTTTCTGCAGCGGGATAGGCTTTTTCAGGGCTGTTTGCTTTGATGGCTTGAGAGCAGGTACGTGGCTCCGGTTGGCGCAAGCGCCTGAAGTTCAGGCCGCTCGCTGCACACATCCATGTGCTACACGGGCTAAAAGTCACCTCGCCTTCACTTTTCAGGTGCTTGGCCAACGGCTGTAGCGTTGTTCTCGCTGCAGCAAACAAAGACAGAACTGCTGGTTTTTGTTCCGTATTTTGAGGTTCATACTCTGCCGTAAGCAGAAGCTTGTGTGTTTTGGGGTTGCTTAAAAAGCCAAGCGAATACCGATACCATTTTCACTGACGAAGGGTTGCCAGGAAAGGCTTTCGCCAGCCAAAGCTGTTTTGAGTTGCGCGTTATAATTGGGGCCGAAGTAGAACGGTATGATGAGGCCATAGATTTGAAAACCTATTACCATCGTAAATCCAAGCACTGCTTGCACCAGATAAAAAGGGACGCTGTCGATGCGCATTTGATATTCTGAATTGTTAGATTGTGTCATGTACGGCCCTATATTTGTAATAACGCCAGTCATTCCTCCTACAAAAACAATCAGGCCTACTGCTTCACCCGTTGTTTGTATCAGGCCATCCTTTATATTTCCCTGAAGAAAAGAGCCCAGTCCCAGGCCGGGAACGAGATTGAGTAGGAATGGGATGAGGGAGTCTTTCTTTTTTAAACTGAAGATATAGTCACGTTCTGCTGCCGATAAAGATGCGGATTGAACCAAAATTTTCGTGTAATTATCTTCCAGTCCACCATCTATTAGCTCTATGACAGCATGTGCTTGCGGTGAAGGAGAGGTTGCCCAGCTCAGGGACGGGAACTGAAAAGCCAAGACGCAGACCAAAAACAGTACCAGCCAATTTTTCATGCGTGGGACCCCTTCGTTGGAATGAATAGCTTGATTCTATTTTGCTTTGAGATGAAAATCAACTCAAATGAAGATGCTCAAAATTGGGTTTTAGGTCGACGTCAGGAAGCAACCCATTCCCTCAAAAGAACCTTCCCCGTTGGCCAAGGCCCTGAAAAGTGAGGGCAATAGGAACCCCGCCGTGTCAGGATGACGAAAGGCGGGGCGACTTTTAGTGAGCGGAGCCCATGGATGGGCGCAGCGAGCGGCCTGAACTTCAGGGCCTTGCGACAACTGGAGCCGTTTATTCTTAGCTATCTCTCACATCACCCGCGCATTCCAGCCATTCCTCTCAACGGAAGTTAAAAAGATTGAAAACCACTTACTGCTCTTCTGATTACCCTGTTCCCAAATCCTAAGACATACGTGTGCCACTTCTTTTCTGAACCAGCACCACACTCCCCTTTTGCACCCTGTCTAAGCGCCACACATAGCGTTATAATGAAGGAGATCGGAATCCCGTTGGACTGTAGCCTCTCTCTTTTGCATTGCGCAGATTCCGGGCTGAATTGTTAAACAAGGAAGAATCTTATGAGAAAAGCTTTTTTGGGTGCTGCGCTGGGTCTGGGTGGCGCTTTGGGTGTTTTCGAACTCTGGTACCGCAGCCGTGAAAACAAACCCTGTCTGATGTTGCCTGCACACCGTCATCCCTGGCGGATTCACAATTATGCCGCCGACAAACGGATTTACCGCACCAATATCCCGATTCGCAATTTCAGCCGCAAATACGAGTGCACCGTCGTTGATGTGCAGCCCCGTGTGCGCCTTTTGGGCAAAGGGGCGCTGCCCGACCCGGATGTGATCAAAGTCACTGCCACGATTCGTCCCTGGCACAAAGAGACCCGCGAAGATGGCTATTGGCCCGCGTATATTCTCACGCCCCAAACCACACTGGAATTTGAGCTGGCAATTGAATGTATGGGTGATCTGGAAAAACTCAAAGACTTACATGCAATTGTGATTGACCTCGACTATATCACCTACAGCCGCCGCAGCAAGATTGCCCGTCACGAAGAGATTGTGCTGATTCCCGAACAGGATGTCTCCGCCTCTCCTGATGCGATTTCTGAAGGCGACGTCACCTTGATTCCCGTCAAAACCCATATCCTCACCGATGCCGACAATATGGCCGAGGTGATTGCCAAATACGCAGCTCCGCTGGCCCAGTCCGGTGACGTGGTGGTGATGGCTGAGAGCGTGGTGGCTATCACCCAGCGCCGCTACCTGATTCCCGATGAACATATTCGGCCAGGCTTTTGGGCCAGCCGCCTGTGCTTTTTGGTTCCGAATGTTGGCAGTCTCTCTTCGGCTTATGGGATGCAGAGCGCAATCAATGAGGTCGGCCTGCCCAAAATGCTGGCGGGTGTGGCTGTAGGCGGCTTTATGAAAGTGGCCTTCCGCAAACATGGCTGGCTCTACCGCATTGCAGGTATGCCTTCTGAGCTGATCGACGATCTGACAGGCACGATGCCGCCTTACGACAAATACATTGTCTTGGGCCCGGCCCACGCCCAGTCGGTGGTCAACGAAGTCAAAGCCCGCACAGGTCTCGAAGCTGCCATTGCCGACGTCAACAATATTCGCAGGGCCGCGATTGTCGCTGCCACTAAGAATATCGACATCAAACAATTGATGAGCAGTTTGCTCAGCAATCCCCATGGCAATTCTGCCGAGCAGACCCCGATCGTGATCGTGCGCTCTGCCAAAGTGGCCAAGGTCGAAAGCGCGACATGAAGGTCCGGCCCGCCCGCAAGCGAGATTTTGCGGGTATCAAGCAGATCTTTGAGTTGGCTTTTACCGAGGAGTATCAGCGCCGCGAGGTGAATATTGTTCACCGGATTGAAAAGATTGAGTCTTTGTATCCCTTTGTCAAAGTGCTTTCGCTGTTTCCCAATCCTTACCAGCACGTGTTTACCGTACACGTGCTGGAAGACGGGGATAAAATTGCCGCCATGGCCCAGGTCTCACCCCGCAACCAAAATCGGACACGCTGGCATATCGACAATATTGCTGTGCACCCCGATTTTCGCGGCAAAGGCCTGGCCCAGGGCATTCTCAATGGCGTGTTTGACTATTACCGCGAACGGGGAGCCCTGCGCTTTACCCTGGAGGTCGATGTGGCCAATGCCCCGGCGATCAAACTCTACGAAAAATTGGGTTTTCGCCGCTATTCGACCTTGACCTATTCTAAACTCTCGGCTAAAAAATTGGCCAAATTCAAAGACCCCGAAGAGCTGGTTGCGCCTGAGGGGCTGCGCGCACGTCAGGCCGGAGATACCTCCCCAATTTGGGAACTATACCAAGATGCCATTCCTCCGTATATTCGCGTGGTCGAAGACCGCAGTGAACAGGATGTGGCATTGACACCGATGCAACAGGGGGCTGAATGGCTCAAAAAATCGCTCAAGCGCTCACAGGCCCTGCATTTGGTGGTAGAAGATTCGCGCAAACGTCTGGTGGCCTCTCTGGACCTCTTTGCCCAATTGCGTTCCCTGCCCCATGTGATTCAGATGACAGTGCATCCTGGCCATGGCCATTTGGCTGAGCCCTTGCTGAAATATGCGCTGCATCAATTGGCCACGGTTTCACTTAATCCCGTTTTGATTGGCTGTTATGAGTGCCAGCGGGCCAAACAGGATGCGATTCAGGCCACGGGTTTCAAAAAACTCACAGGCGATTTTTTGATGGTGCGCGACACCCTTGAAAAACTGGAATTGCCAACGGGACAAGAGGCCTTGCAGTCCGAAGGCTTTTTTAACCCGACTGTGAACTTCGACAAACACATCTGAGGGCCTCTCTTGTGTCTGTTTGCGGTTCATTTTTGGACTGTTGAGCGGCTGTTTTTTATGGTAGTCTAGCAAACAGGTCCATTTTCAAGGAGAATGCTTTATGCTGACGCGGTCCCTGGTGGGGTTGGCCCTTTCTGTGGCAGTTCTGGTACCCCTTTTAAATCTTTCTTTGCCTCTTGCTCCGGCTTTGGCTCAAGCCAATCAGCAACAACGACAGATGGCCATCTTGCCAACCCAAGACACTCCGCTCAATGGGGTTTTGAGTCAGGCCCTGCGTCAGGCTTTTCCTCAGATAACGCCGCTTTTGCTGACTCAGGCCCAGACCGTGCCTCCCGGTCCCTTTCTGGCAGAGTTCAAACGCTGGCAAAAAGAGCATTCTGGAGAATTACCCCTTTTACAAGACAGTGCGATGGTGCGTGTCGGAGAGTTAGATGTGCCCGGTCTCGACGTTCGCCGTCTGGCCCTGGCGGCCTATGCGTTGGTTCCCAATTGGAGCCAAGGGCCTTTGACTTTGACAGGCCCCCACAAGCGCCAAGGCCAAGACGGAGAGTATTGGAGCATTGACGTGGAGTCGGTTTTGACCCTCAATCTTTCGGTCTTTAAAACCAGCGGGGACTACGCCCAATTGGCGGGGGCTCCCACCCAGTCTTGGACTGTGCGTAAAGAAATCCCGATTCCCGATATGGACCGCCTCGTGGCGCTGGTCAGCCAGGCCACTGGTGTAGAGGTAGATCTCAACAGCCCCTCTCAGGCAGCTTTGGTCTTGGATACCCTCAAAAAAGTGCAGACCTTTCAAGAAATTCAGGCTGCCGAGCCCATGGCCTATCTGGAGGCTGAGATCAATCAACAAATTTCTTCAGCCCGTTTTGAAACGTTGGTGGCAGGGCTGCAAAGTGTTGAAGGCTTGGGTAATAAAGCCGCCGATGGCGGACAACAGCCCACAGCTGCCCGCAAAGGCGGGCTTGGCCTGACCCCCATTCTCAAATTTGGCAGTGGCACACTGGGTGTTTTGGGCTACGTGCCCCAGTATTTTGTGTTGCAGGGCCAATTGGATTTGGAATATGATTTTGGAGCCTTGTTTGGCTGGCCTGAGCTGATGTTGACTGTTTCCGGGGGGGCTACCGTGCCTCAGCCGGCATACACCTTGCTGGCCCAGCCCAGTTTTCCCGGCTTTGGCATTCCCGGTGGCGGATTGCCCAATCCCCAGGCCCAGATTTTGGCGTATAACGCTGAGATGGGCATACTCAAACGCTTTTCTTTTGGACAGTGGAGTTTGAGTGCCGGTCTGCGGGGAGGCATGTTGGGAGCTGTGATCATGCAGGCCACGAGCTTTATTCCCAATCCCCAACAGCCCGACCCGACAGCCATGGCTTTTGGGGGGACGGCTTTGCTGGGAGCGGCTTATCATTTTACGCCCGAATTGATGGTCGGGCTGGATGCCGGTTTTCGCTATTTTGATGGTGGGCAGTGGATGACCAATGCTGGTTTTCCCTCTCCTTTTACACCTTTGATTCAAAATCCCCTGCAGAGCATTGGGCCTGTTTTGGGGTTGTATGCAGGTTATACTTTTTAGGCCTCTGCTCATTTATTTGTGCGGTTCCTTTAATCAAAAGGGAACCCGTGAGGGGGGATTCAGCGTCTTGTGAAACATGCAAATCTGGAGGAAATGACCATGGTACTCAAAAGAAGAATGATTCAAACTTTCATGGCTGTAGCAGTTTTGGCAGGGTCTCTGGTTTTGTCAGGGCAGCCAGGTGAGGCCGCCAAGGGGGTCAAACCCATTGTCGTGATTGACGCCGTGACGGGGGAGGGCACCACAGCTGAGTCAGCCCGTTTGGATGCGTTTCGCAATGCCATCTCCCAGGCTGTAGGGGTGTATGTCCAAGCCGATACCGTGGTCGAAAATTATGTCACCAAAAGCGATAAAATTCGCACCAATAGCAAAGGCTTTATCAAGAGTTTTAAATTGCTCAATGAGAGCAAAGAGCAAGGCATTGTCTCTGGCACCTACCGGATAGAGGTTTCGACCCAGCCGCTGCAAGAAGATGTGCAAGATGTGGTGGGCACTGAGTTTCGCAATGTCGGCCATCCGACGGTCTCGGTTGTCGGCTGGTACAAAGGCCGCAACCGCCTCGAAGACGAAGTCAATGATTTTGCTGTGACAGCCATGAACCGCTCCCTGCTCAAACGCGGTTATAAAGTGGTCGATGGTTGGCTGGTCGAAAAACTGCGCAAAGAAGACGCGGCCATTGTCAAAGCTTCAGGCGCGGTACAACAATCCAATTTTGATCAAGTGGCCCAGATGATCGCCAATAAACTCAAAGCGGATATCTATGTGACCACCTATGGCAGTTTGCAGGCGGGCAAAGCCAGCGTTTCAACCAAAATGTACAACAGTTATACTGGCCAAATCTTTGGTTCTGAGACCGGCTACGGTGCCATGCGTTCGGGCTCTGTGGCAGATGCCAAAGCAGCTGTGGCCTCTGCGGTGACTTCCAGCATGGAAAAAACACTGGGTCAGGTCTCTGGGCATTGGCAAGACGTACTCACCAATGGTCAAGAATATATTATCGTGCTTGATGGTTATAAAGACGGCAAAGACCGTCGCACCTTCAAAAAAGTGTTGGAAGAGGCCGAAGGTGTCACCGAGGTCAAACAGCTCAATGCCGCTGGTAGTCACGCTGAGTTTAGCGTCTATTCCACCACCCGGCCTGTGGACTTTTTTGACGCTGTGATTGATGATGCTGAGGGCCAAGGGCTCAAATTTGTCAACAACGAGGCCGTCATTCGCGGGGGCCGCGCCCTGTTTATTATCAAGAAATAGAGCGATAGGCAAAACAGAACATGTCTAAACGCATTCTATTGTCTCTGGTTTTAGCTTGTTTCGCAGGTCTGCCGGGCGTTCTTTCGCCGGCCCCAGTCTGGGCTGATGTCCAAAATCTGGACTATGCCGTGCGGGAGGTCGAGGCCATTGGCATGGGGAGCAATGCGGATGCCGCCTTGCTCAATTCTGAAATTCAGGCCCTGGAAGCGGTTTTGGGGGTCTTGATTCAGACCGATGTGGAAAAACAGGCCTTTGCCAAGATCCGTGAAAGTCTCTTGGTTGGGCGCGAAAAATACCTCAAACGTCTTAAGATTTTGGGCAAAGGCACCACCGAAGACGGGGGCCGCTATTACAAGGTGCTCTATCAAGTTGGCGTCAAAGACTTGCGCGCGGATCTCGAAAAAGCAGGGGTTTTGGTCTCGACCCGCCAACTCAGTGAACAGCTCAAATTTCCTACGATTATGGCCTATTACAAAGATCCTGCCGATCGCAGCACCTATGCCCAATGGTCGGTCGACCGCATCAATAATTACCTGCTCGAACATCAGTTTAAAGCTGTTGATGCGGGTGTGATGCAGGCTTTACAAAAAGACGATCAGGTCCTGGCCCAGACAGCAGGTCGCAAAGACCGTTTGAGTCAGGCCATGGCACTCAAAGCCCGTGCCGATTTTTATATTCGGATTGAAATTGAACCGAAGGTGGTGGGCCGCAGTGGGGCTTATACCTACGTACAAAGTCCGGTGCAGGTGCAGGCCTTTGAGAGTTCGTCGGGTTCTCCATTTATTGTCAAAACCTATCAGCGGCTCGACAACAAAGGGCAACCCGAAGCGCTGGCTGTCAAAGGCAGCCTGGATGTGAGTGCCAAAGTTGTGATTGAAGAAGCCGTGGCCGGTGTTATGCCGATGTTGGAGGCTGATTTATTGCGTCATTGGAAAACCAATGTGGCCCAGGGCAATCAGTACCGCTTGGTGCTCAAAGGCCTCAAAGGGGACCACAAGCAGATTTTTGAAGATGCGGCCAGTGAACATGTGCGTTCGCTCGCTATCCAATCAGATGGTTCTTATCTTGTGCGCTATTCAGGCAATTTAGGTGATTTGGCAGATTTACTCGAAGAGGCCCTTCAGGATAAAATAGGGCTGAGTGTTCAGCAATTTGATCTGGGCTCTGCTTATTTTCAAGTGGGGAAATAGGTTTTAGGAGAGGAGAGCGGGATGGTTCAGGGTTTGCTTAAAGCAGGGCAAGTACTGCTTGTGAGTGTTTTTTTTCTTTCGGGCTGCCGCCAAGCCCCTGCGCCTGATGAGACGCCGCCTGCCGGGCAGAGCGTTGAGGCCATTCAGAGTTATACCTTGATTTTGCAGGGCTATGAAGACGGCGAAGCGCGCAGGCTCTTTCAGACTGAGTTAGAAAAACTGGGGTTGGAAGTGGAACTTTTGCAATCCGGTGCCAATCGGGCAGAATACCAAATTACGCTCGGAAAAGAGAGCCCGACAGAATGGCTGCAGAGCCTTTCTCAGACTTTTGAAAAACACTATGAGCTCAAACAAGATGGCTCGCGGTTGTTGTTTTTGCGGCGTTAAATCATGCAACAACATGCTGCCACACTGATTAATGCTTCCGCGATCTTGATTATTTTTCCGCTGCTTTTGTTGCTATCTGCGATCATGGGCCTTTTATTATTTAGCCCCTTGGGCACACCGCTGTTTAAAGTACTGGCAGCGAGGGCCATGCAAAAGAAAAACTATGCCTTTGCTGCGCGTTTGTACGAGCGAATTTACCATTGGCAGGAGTTGATGGAAGGCGCAGATGTCTATGCCAAGCAAGCCGCTTTTGCTTGGGAACAGGTGGGTGATTTGCGGCAGGCCCTGGCTTTTTCTCAAAAAGGGGAGGACTGGGCCAAAGTGGGGCAATTGTTGATTGAAATGGGCAAAATGGAGCAGGCCATAGAGGTCTTTCGTGAGCATAACTTGCCCGCTCGCTTGGCTTTTTGTTATGAGCAAACCGGTCATTTCTGGGGAGCCGGGGAGTTGTATGAATTGGAACTCGACAATCATCACAAGGCCATGCGCTTCTACGAAAAATCCCTGCAACAGGATACGCTTTCGCCCTTGGATCGCATTCGGGTGCGTTTACTCATGGCCCGTACTGCCTTTCGCCTGGGCAAAAAAGAAGAAAGTCTCAGCCATTTTGAGATGGCAGAGGCCCTGCAGGCCAAACCCGAAGCCCCTCAGCCCGATGAACATTTAAAAGTGGTTTTTCGTACGGTACAATTGCTTTTAAATGGTAAATAATTAATCATTCCTTGTTCTTGTCTTAATTTTACTTTAAGAATGATTGGGCGCTTGAGGCCCGATAATCTTTTTATATATCAAGTGTATGAATGAGGAGTCTTTTTATGCGTTATTCTCTGACTTTGCTGGCAGCTTGTCTCTTGGCTTTTTCCAGCGCTTGTAGCAAAGCCCCCACCCTGACCGCTCCCGGAACCGTGGGCTCCTCGGCTTTGCGCAGCAACAGTGTCGCTCGTACTCCGGTTGCGACCGCCGCAGCGACCCGCAACAGTGGCAAGACCACCGTTGCCGTAGAAAATACGCCCGAACAAACTTCGGATTATTCCAATGAAGACGTCTCTACCGAAATCAGCCGACAGGGTTCGACCGACCAAAACGACAGTTGGGAGTAAGTCATGAGATTGCGTTCACTTTGGCTGGGAGCCTGTGCTCTTTTGGCTTTGACCACAGCGTGTCAACCCTTGTCTCCGCTTAAATCCCCCCCTACAGCTGCACTTCAGGCCCAACAAGCTCCATCCCAGGCCTTTGAATTTCAATCCCTCTTTGAAGTCGATGGTGCAGGGGATCGCTGGCTGGAAAGTCGCTTTCGTGATTTTGATCAAGGGCTCTTAAAAGAAAATTTAAATTTGCGCACTCAAGGACCTCTGCAACTCAAACCCGAGGCCCGTCAGGGCCGTTATCTCTCGCGCGCTTATACCGCCCCTTTTGCCTTTAATGCTGTGATGCCCGCTTGGACTGCTCAGATTCCCGCTGGGGCCCAGCTGGAAGTCCAGGCCCGTGTCAGCAACGATGGCCGTAATTGGGGAGGCTGGCTGCCGCTGTTTCAAGAGCGCAGTATTATTCTGCCGCAACAGATGCGTTTTATTCAGTATCAGGTGCTGTTTAAAAGCCCCGATGCTAGCCGTTTGCCCCTCTTTGAGGGCATCAGTTTCCAATTTGGCAAAACCCGTCCCAATGCGGGTCTGAACCGTCTGGGTCGGAGACAATCTCTGGTAGCCAAGCCCCCCGTACTTGCGCGTGAAGCCTGGAAAGCCCGGCCTCCCAAAGGGGAATATACACCCCACACCCCTGCTGCCATTGTTTTACACCATACCTGGAAGCCCACTTCGGCACAATACCTCAAAGATGCCACCATCCGTGGGATTCAGAACTACCACATGAACGACAATAAATGGTCGGATATTGGCTATCACTTCTTGATTGGGCCCGAAGGGGTAATCTATCAGGGACGCCCAGAAACCGTGGTGGGTGCGCACTCAACACCCAATACCAATTATATTGGCATTTGTATTATTGGCGATTATGATCCCGGTCAAGACCCGCTGACCCCTGAATCGTATGCCGCTTTGCTCGATCTGATGACCTGGTTGACCTCTGAATATGGAATTGCCACCCAAGAATTTTATGGGCATCGCGATTTCAGTACCAAGAGCTGTCCAGGTGACTCGGTGCATCATCGGTTGGACGAGATCCGCACGGAAGTGAAACGCCGTTTAGAGCTGGCCCAACAACCGCCTGCACCCCGCCGTTAAACCAGAAAAAACCCGGCAGTTGCGAAAACTGCCGGGGCAGGGAAGATAACACAAGCAAGAAGCTTGCTTTGTGGTTGTTTAATCGATTGTTATTTTCCGGCCCGAAGCATCGGGCTGGTTCGCTTTTTTGGGAATGTTGACCTGTAACATGCCCTCTACATACTTCGCGATCACCTGATCCGCCTCGATATTTTCGGGCAGGTCAAAGCTGCGGCTGAAGGAACTGAAGCTGAATTCCCGACGCAGGGTATTCTTGCCCTCGTCCTTCTCTTCCTTTTCTTGTTTCTTCTGTGAAGAAATGGTCAGGGTCCGGCCTTTGAGGGCAATGTCAAAATCCTCTTTTTGCATACCAGGAACAGCAAACTCCAAGGTATAAGCTTCGGGAGTTTCATGGATGTTTACCGCTGGCACACTTGTGCCCATGCGACCCAATCTTTCCATCATGCCCGAAACATCTTTGCCAAAGAAGTCCTTCCCCCACATATCATCCATCCAAGACGTTATAGACGTGGGAAAGCCAAATTCCTTATCATTCCATTTTATCAGTGACATGGTGAGTTACCTCCTTTGTTACCTGATCCTATTGTAGAATCAGGGTGTTTATTCTGTTTTGATCTAAACCAAAACAAATGTTTGATATCCGTCAATGATTTAAACGATTTGGGGGAGCTGGCTTTTTTAAACTTAACCAAATTGTCCTGAACACATATACGGCGGTTCCTGTAAAGATTGCCCCCAGTACCAATGTGAGCAAAAACCGCTCCTGCAGGCCCTCATCCCAAGCGGCCCCATGGTAATCAGCCGCCTGATGAAAGGCCGGTTGGCTGGGGGCATAAACCACCAGAAAGCGTTGCCCCGTTTTTAACTCAGGGCGAACCAAGTGGCCTGTGTACGCTTTGTTTTGCACCTGATAGCTGATTTGATGACAGGCCACGGGTTTGGGTTTGGATGGGCAGGTGGTCTCAGCGACGACGGTGGCATGGGTGGTTTTGCCATTGAGTTGCA
Organism: Candidatus Blackallbacteria bacterium; assembly: GCA_051715345.1. Taxonomy (GTDB): domain Bacteria; phylum Cyanobacteriota; class Sericytochromatia; order UBA7694; family UBA7694. The sequence goes on along the minus strand of JBPXJQ010000003.1, from coordinate 124,569 downwards.
GGTCGCGTTCTAAATGGGCTTGGCGCAGGATATTAATCGGCAAAAACAGGCCAAACAGAAAAACAAAGCCGGCCAGCCCCAAACTGGCAAACAATTCTGCGCGCGTCGCTTTTGTTTGCTTGGCAATGTTCACAGGCACGGCAATCGCCCCTTCTCTGCTCTTTCCGCTAGATTATACAAGGCAAATACAAAAGCTTCAAGCAGAGGCTGGTAAACCGCCTTTAAAACAGGCTAGAATGAGCCATGCTGCAATTCGATATTGTGCTCCAGAAGCAAAATCTCAAACGCCCCCACAGCGATGTGCACATGGCCATGTACATGCCTTCCCATGGCGAGTTTTTGCTCGAAAAATTGGCCCAACACGGACTCAAACCCGGTTTGATCTTTGGCTTGGATGATTTCTGTCTGCGCCCGGAATTGCTCAATCACTCAGATGCAGAGATCTTGATCGTTTGCGGGGCTGATCAGCATTTTGATCTGGATTTTCTCAGGGCCTGGCAAAAAGTCAAAAAGACCTATCTCTACAAAACCCTGCTTACCTCTGAGCCGATCTATTCTCCTGCAGCTTTTTATGTCGATGAATACAACAATGCAGCCCGCAAACACGAGCGCTTTATTGAGGCCTTTGTGCCCCACAGCGTGTTTTTTAACAGCCTGCTGGATTTTCAGCCCTCAGAAAAAAAATACCGGGCCTCATTTGAGCGCTATCTTTATTCTCTGGCTGATCCTGAGTTGTTTCGGGGGAGGCGTTTGTCCTGGCCAGAAAAAAAACAAGGATTGCTCTATCTGGGCAAAGCAGAGGCCTGGGGCTATTCCCGCCTGCAACCCCAAGCCTGGCAACGTTTGCAGCAATTGGAGTATTTTTTGGCCCAAGACCGCCTCTATTTTGAAGGGCACCAACAGAGTTATACCTTTCGCCAGTGTTATGCTGCGGCCAATCGCTTTCGCTTTCAGCTCCAGCCCCGATCGGGCTATTTTTTTCACACGGCGCGCACAGTTCAGTCGGCAATTGTGGGGACGGTGCCCGTGGTTCTTTTGCAACGCGACACGCTGCCTCTCTTTCTGGTCGAAGCTCCCTGGGCCCGGCCCAACCACAATCTGCTCGTGGGCTTTGATGGCGAATACGATTTGCTTTTGGACCAACTCGCGGATCTTGATTTGGGGGAGTACATTCAGGCCAATCTGGCTGAATTGCTGGCCGCGGGTACGATTTCGACGGCGGTACAGGCCTTGGTCGATTCTATTGAGCGAAATTTAGGAAGAATGAAGACCGCGCAGGGACAAGGAGAATGGGGAGATGTTTAACGCTCAATTGCTGATTTTTGCTTCCCCTGGGCCAGGCTGGCAGCAACTTGCTGCGCTGTTAATCGACCGTGGTTACCGCGTTTGGGGGCCCTGCGACCTTTCAAGAAACGAATGGCCTTTGGATAAGATTGCTGAGGCAGATCTGGTTCTCCTCGACAACGCCACTCTGTCGGCTGAAAAACGGGGCGCTTTGCCAACCGCTTGTCTCCGGCTGGATCTCGCGGCGGCTTTGGCTGACCCGGTTGCGGTCTTTGTTCAGATTGAGCTGGCATTACAATCACGTCCTGCAGACTTTACCCTTGGTGAGGCTCGGATTCGGCAATTATTAGAGCATTTGTCGGATATTTTGGTAATTCTCAACGCTGATGGGCTGCCCCGCTACCTGAGTCCGGCGGTAGAGCGAATCACGGGGTTTACTCCCGCTGAACTCATGGGCAAAAGCGCTTTGGAGATTGTCCACCCAGAGGATCAGGCCAATGTCTTTGCCTGTATGGAATGGAGCCGTACCCATCCTGGGGAGCCTGTGATGTTTGAAATTCGCCACAGCCACAAAAATGGGGGCTATGTTTTGCTTGAATCCCTGGGGCAGAGTCTATTGGATGTGCCTGGGGTCGAAGCCTTTGTTGTGATTTCGCGGGATATTTCACGGCGGCGCCAGCTGGAGTCGGAGATCCAAGACCGTGAAAAACGCTACCGAATTGTGGCTGAGCAGACAGGCCAGATGATCTACGATTGGGATGTCACGAACGGTGAAATTGAGTGGGTTGGGGCGATTGAGCGGATTACTGGCTTTGGTACCTCTGCCTATCAAGATGTAAATATTGAAGTTTGGGAATCGATGATCCATGAGGCCGAGCGGGCGGCAACCCTGGCTGTTTTGGACCAAGCGGCACGGGCCGATGGTCATTTTTCGATGGAGTACCGACTCCAACGCAAAGACGGATCGTTTGTCTGGGTCGAAGATACGGGACTCTTTCTCAAAGATGAAACAGGAACCGTGGTACGTATGTTGGGCAGTATGAAAGATAACAGCCGCCGCCGGGCCAATGCCGAACTCTTACAATCGGCGTTTAACGAGCGTGAAATTCTGCTGCAGGAGATTCATCACCGCGTCAAAAATAATTTTCAGATCATGATCAGCCTGCTCAATATGCAAATCCGTCGCACGCCGTTTGTGCAGGTGGGGGAATCGCTTAAAGATGTGCGCAGTCGCTTGCACAGCATGTTATTGGTTCACGAAAAACTCTATAATCAGGGCTTTACGGCAACCGTGCATTTTGGCGAATATTTGCAGGTACTCAGCCGTGAACTCTATGCTCAACATGCAGGGACGGTACCCGTGCAATTGGAATTGGAGCTTCAACCTCTTGTCTTACGTATGGATCAGGCCATGCCCTGTGGTCTGATTGCCAACGAACTGCTGACAAATGCCTTTAAATACGCCTTTCCCCAGACGGGTGGGCGGGATTGCATTACCCTGCGCCTGAGTGAAGAGAGGGGTGAGGCACAATTGGATGTTTTGGACAATGGACAGGGATTACCGCGTGAGTTTCGCCAGGGCTTGGGCTTGCATCTGGTCGACCGTTTGGCTCGGCAATTGGATGGGGCCTGTGAGCTTGTGGAGCGCCCGGATGGCACCCATTGGGTTTTGCGTTTTCCGCTGGCAGGCCTTTAGAGTTTGACCTTGAGCCAAGCGCAAATACGCGCCAAGGCAAGTTGGGCTTCGGAGAAGACCGCCGGAGCCTGCAAAAAAGCATGAATCTGCCCAGGATACTCCACGGATTCGACATCTACGCCAGCCGCTTGGCGGCTTTGGGCATAAGCCTGGCCCATATCCCGCAGGGGATCAAAACCACAGGTCAAAACAAAACTGGGCGGCTCTTGGCCACAGGTGGGTGCCAAAAGCGGTGAGAGGCGTGGGTCTGTCAGGGCGCTAGCGCTGACTTTGCCCAGGTATTGCTGCCGAAACCAGTCAATCGCTGCACGGCTTAAGACAGGCCCTGTGGCCATGCTTTGCAATGAGGGCCAGTCTTGGGCCATATCCAGCCAGGGGTAGAGCAAGACCTGGGCTTTTGGCATTGAAGCAGGGATGGGCTCTGCTTGGCTGAGCAGCAAATGCACCAGCGCTGCGGTCAGATTGCCACCGGCGCTGTCGCCTGCAACTGCCAATTTCTCGGGGTGAATGCCCAGTTTGCTTGCTTCGGCCCGCAGCCAGTGCCAAGCCGCTTGGACGTCTTCCAAGGCCGCTGGGAAAGGGTGTTCAGGGGCCAAACGGTAGTCCAGTGCCAAGACCGCCATGCCGCTGCCCTGGCTCAGGCGAGCGCAGAGGCCTGCATGGCTGTCGAGATTGCCAATCACCATGCCCCCCCCGTGTAAATACAAAATACAGGGCAAGGGCTCTTGGCTGGGCAATGTGTTTGGCTCACTTGGGGTATATAGACGCAGAAGCAACTCTCCGTCTGGCCCTGGGCAGCTCAGGTCTCGGCAATGGATCTCCGTAGGCATCTGCTCCAGGGCGTTGGCGCCTGCCAGATAGCGTTCGCGCATTGAGACTGGCTCCCAGCTTTCGATTGGCAAATCGCCCAGGGCCACGATCTCCCCCAAGAGCCAAGCGCGTTGATTCAGACTGCGGCCCTCGCGGCAGATCTTGGGAATGTCGGCCTCTGGAGGCAGGCTGGGAGCCAAAAGCCATTCAAACAATTGCTGTCGGCGTGTTTCAGACATTGGGAGACCAAATGCCAAAACCCATCATCGGAATGCGCGGATGGGGGTAGGCCACGGGATGGATGATTTCAGTTTTCTTGCCCGACAGTTCCTGCCAGACTTTGCGGCTGCCGGCTGTCGCTGGGTTTTCCCCGGCGATATCGTGAAAGGCGATATAGCGCTGGGGGTAGCGCTGATTGATCAGAAAATCCTGTTTGACGGCATCATAGGTGTGTTCGGCATCAATCAGCACCAAATCGACGGGGCCCAGCTCTTGGCGCCAGGCCATGTATTCAATCGAATGGGAACTTCCCCAAAAACATGCAGTTTTGGGCGGTACAACAATGCTGTGCCCGCCCACTGTTTCTGCCATACGTGCATCGCAGACAGCCAAACGCTCGAAATCAAAGAGTTGATCTAAAAAACAGGTCAAATGGCCGCTCCAAATGCCAATTTCCAAAAATGAGCGAATCTCATGGGCGGCGATCCAGGCACAAAAATCTGCCAATTCGTGGGGATTTTGCAAAAGGCAGGCCGGAGGAACGCCCTGTGCTTCGTAGCTAATCTGGGCTGCCTCATCCCAACACTGGACTGTGGCAAGGGCTTGCTGGATTTGGGTTTGTGTTGGCATGGCTCTCATGCTGCTCCTTGCTTGATGGGGTATTTTCCGGCCCAGAGATCGGTGTAAATCTGTTCCAATTCATGGGTAAAAGCGGCTCCCTGGCAGAGTGGAGAGGCGTCAAATGCTGCGCGTACTTTGGGGCGCAGGGCGCGCAAAGCACTGAGATCTTGCGCCACAGCAATCGCTTTGGCAACATAATCATCCAGGCTGGCGCAGAGCCAATCCGTTTGGCCAGCCTGCAGCAAAAAGCCATTGCCCACGCGGCCGGGCACCAAGACCGATAGCACGGGCACCCCCATCCAGAGGGCATCACAGGTCGTGACCCCACCCTGAAAGGGCATGGCATCGAAGAGCAGATCAATCTGCTCGAAAAACTGCAGGTGTTCGGCATAATCGGAATAGCCGTCCCAGCGTATTTGTGTCAGTGGCACACCCGCGACTTGAAGCATCTGTTGCAGGGAGAAACGGCGACTGGGGTCATTAAAGACGGGGCATTTAAGTGCCAATTGCGCTTCCGGCAAGGCCTTGAGGATCTCTGCCCAGGCCTGGGCCAAGCTGTGGGAAATTTTCTGGGCCTGATTGCAAAAGCCAAAGACCAGGGGTTGTCCTTGGCGATTGGGAAGGGCTTTCGGGCGGACCTGGGTGGGCTCCCAGACCAGGGCCGTGCGCATTGGAATCAGGGTTTCATTGAACATTTTCTCGCCCCCGCCCATCAGCAGTGGCGCGTCGACGAGGTAATAATCGGCAATGCCCGATGAACTTGCAAATGCCAGTGGCGTTGAGACTTGGATCGGTGCCGGTCGTTCAGCCAAAACCGGCAGGCGCGAGTGGGGCGCGTGGCCGCAGAGATCGACCAGAATATCTATCTCTGCGGCGCGAATCAGTTCTGCCACTGCCTGATTGCTCAGGCCCCAGATATTTGTATAGCGATCGGCCATCGCCTGAAACTCTGAGGTGATGGAATCTTCGAATTCAACTTCGGCAAAGAGCTGAATTTCAAAAGCACGGTGGTCATGATGCCGAAGAAAGGCTTTGAGGGTGGCGGCTGAGGTGAAATTGCGAAACTTATACGAGAGGTAGCCGATTTTCAATTTCTGGCCCGATCTGTCTGGACGCTCAGCCACCGGCGCTGGCGATTTGAGGCTTTCACCCCAATTGTGAATGAGCTTGGCGTGGGCTTCTAAGGGATAAAAGGGCAGATGGTAAAGCTGTGTCAGTAGGTTCTCAAAGTGCTTAAAGCTTTCGGGGCCGGGTGTTTGAGCCAGTTCAAAAAGGTTGTCCAATGCGGGTTGCACCGAAGCCAAATCGGGGCTAAACGACAGGTAGATCGGGTTCAATTGACAGGCTTGAAGAAAATGGGCCTGGGCAGTTTGGTTTTGTCCTGCCTGTGCCAATAATTGCGAAAGAAAAAAATGGGCGGGGGCGTAGCGGGGATTTTGGGCCAGAATCTGCAGGTACCCGGCTTGGGCCTCTGTGCTTTGACCCATTTCGTCTAAGGTATTGGCGTGGGCGAAGCGTAAATCCTGATGCTGGGCCTGCATCAGGGCTCGGCCATAATAGATTTGGGCCTGGTTTAAATCGCCCGATATTCTTGCGATACCGCCGAGATAATACAGGGCTGGAACGTGTTCTGGCGACAGTTGCAGACATTTTTTAAAGGCTTGACTGGCTTGTGGATAATGACTGAGATAGGCGTAAACCACCCCCAGCATCTCGTACAGAGCCAATTGGTGTTGCGGATCAGGGGTTTTGCTTTGATTGAGCTTGGCTTCGGCCTGTTGCAAAAAATCCAAAGCGAGGGTGTGTTGATTTCGTTGCAAAGCGGCAGCTCCTTTGGCATAGAGCTCCCAAGCTTGAAGGGGGGGAAGAGAATCCATGGCTGTGAACCTGTTTTGTGAACCTGAATAGGGTTGAAGTGCTTTTCTAGTGTATCATGGAGCAAACAGCCCAATTGAGAGATGCTTCATGCCTTTTTTGCCCAAATCGCCGTTTGCCCCTCCCTGCCGTGTGGGTGTCGTGGGCACAGGTTTTGTGGCCTCTGTCTTTGTGCGGCTCTTGCTCAGGACGGCCCCAGATTTGCCCGTCACTGCGGTCTTAAGTCGGCGCCCATCCGCGCAAATTTCATCCCATTTAATGCCCTTTTATTATGCCGATCAGGCCCTCGAAGACTTTTTGGCAGCCTGTGATCTGGTCGTGGAGTGCAGCGGGGATATTTGCCACGCCACAACGGTGATCGAAGCAGCACTGGGCTTGGGCAAACCCGTGGTGACAATGCACTGTGAGTGGCATGTGACGGTCGGTTCGTTTTTTGTTGGCAAAGGCTTGTTGAGCGAAGCGGAAGGTGATCAGCCTGGTAGTTTGGCGGTGCTGCGCGAAGAGATTCTTGCCATGGGATTTGAACCACGGGTCTATGGCAATATTAAACATTTTCTCAATCATCAGCCCACACCTGCAGAGATGCAATTCTGGTCTGAGCGCCAGGGCATTCGCCTGCGCCAAACGACCTCGTTTACCGATGGTACCAAAGTCCAATTTGAACAGGCCCTGGTGGCCAATGGCCTGAATGCAGATATTCTCAAACCCGGCTTGCGCGGATTGGTCTCTCAGAATTTGCAAGTGGGGGCGGCAGAATTGGCCGAAGAAGCCCAGGCTGCCCAATTGGAAAGGGTGTCGGATTATTTATTGGCACCCAATTTGCCGCCGGGGGTTTTTATTACTGCCAGCCACGACCCGGCAGATCAGGCTGCTTTGGCCTATTTAAAAATGGGCCCCGGCCCCTGGTACACGCTCTATCGGCCCTACCATCTCTGCCAGTATGAAATGGTCAGAACGGTGAGGAGAATGGCCCAGGGGGGAACCCCTCTGCTGAATAACAGTGCTGCACCGCGCATTGGCATTCGTGCGATTGCCAAACGTGATTTGGTCCCCGGAGAGCAGATCGACAACGCCATTGGCAGCTTTGTTTTGCGTGGTGAAGCCATTCGCTTGGCGGAATACCCCGACCACCTGCCGATGGGTTTGATTCAGGCGGCAAGCGTACAGCGGCCGATTGAAGCGGGTGACTATCTGCGCTGGGGCGATCTTGAATTGCCCGACTCGCGGGCGCTGCAAGTGGCCAAACAAATCTATTTCCCCACTTAAAGAGCAAAAGACCTCTGACTGCGAATCTAAGTCAGAGGCCCATGTCTGGCATCGCTAGCGATCGGATGCGGTTTAACCCCCTGCGGACATGCCTGCCAGAACGCCACCCAGAATCATGGGAGGGATACCCAAAAGGGAGTAGAGAAACGGTTTTTTTGCGTTGTCCCAGTATTTAAAGATATAGACAAAAGCCCCAAATGGAACGAATAAATAGACCAAGCCCCAAATAATGGACTCTTTAAAGGCCTGTATCAGTAAAATAATGCCAAAGACCAGACTGACGCCCACGCCGAGTAGGGTCAAGATCATACCAAGTATACCCATCGTCTTTTCCTCTTCATGATGATGTTTGAATATTGAAATGCTGAGCCATTGAGGTTTGTGTTAAAAACCTTTCAATCTCATACGTTGTGATTGGCTTTTTTTTCACAGGTTAATGTTATTCAATTTTTGAGATGTTGTAAACTGCCTGAAGCAGATTTTTAAAAACAGATTTCCGAGTTTTGAACACTTTTGATAGGCGCAGGGTCTTAACACTTGAAACCCGAAGAAACCAAACGGACAGCAGTGAACAACGAACTGATCCAAAAACTCAACCGAGCCCAACAGGGCGATCAACAGGCCTTTAAAGAGGTGGTAAGAGAATTTATGCCGCAGCTCTACGGGATGGTCTATGGGATCATTCCCCAGCACGACGATGTGAACGATATCTTGCAAGAAGTCTTTGTTAAGGTGCACAGGGCTTTGCCCCAGCTCCAGAATAAACAGGCTTTTCGCTCTTGGGTCTTTCGCATTGCGCTGAACACGGCCCGCAACCACCTGCGTGGCAAAGCCCGGCGCGAATTGCCGACCGAGCCCGAAGAGTTCGCCCGGCAGGCCGGGGGGGATTTTGACAAGACCCCCGAGCAATTGGAACAGGCTGAGGTCCGTGACCAGATCTTTAAGGCCCTGGAGACCCTCTCTCCCGAACACCGCGAGGTGGTCACCCTGGTGGAACTCGAAGAGCTGAACTGCGCGGAAGCAGCGGAGGTGCTGGGCACCCCGGCAGGCACGGTGCGCTCCCGTTTGCACTATGCCCGCAAGAAACTCAAAGAATTATTGCAACCGTATTTTGCCCTGAGAGGAGACGCCCCATGAGCCCGAACCAAGAAAATCCCTTTGCTGAGTCGGATGAAGACGCGCTGTCTCCTGCATTTTTGGCCCAGGATCCCCCGCTTGATCCTGAACTCCGCTCGCTCTTGCAAGGTGTGAAAACAGCGCCTCCCCCGGACTATTTTGAGCAGTTTTGGAGCGAACTCAGCCCCCGCCTGACCCCGCTCAAACCTGAGCCTTGGTCTGTGCGTGTGCTCAAATTGATCAAGTCTCCGCCTGCGATTTCGGTGGCAGCAGCGGTTTTGGCTGTGGCCTTTCTGATGCCTAAGCAAAATGGGCTCTTTGATCGGGCCACAAAACAGGCCGAGATCCCTGCTGCCGTTCTGCAGTTGGAGGGCAACAGTGGCAGTTTAGATACGACCCATGCCAAACGTTTGCCCGGTGGTGGACAGGTGGGCACCCGTCCCGATCTGAGCATTGATGAAAGCCGCCTGCGGGCAGCGCAGGATAAAAACCAGCCTGCAGCAGCCCCACCCATGGTCTTGGGTGCTGCCAAGGAAGAAGAGCGTGCGCCTGTCAATGAAGAAGACAGTCTCACCGGCAGTCAAACAGAGTTAAAAAAACAAAAAAGCAATGATTTATTGGCCAATCGCCAAGAAGGTCAAACAAATCAAGGGCGAGCAAATCAAGACCTAAAAGAGCGGGCGACGATTGCTGCCCCCTCCTCCCCGATTCCCCTGCTGCAGGGTTATAACCAGGCCGATTATCTGGTAAAAAGTGCCACCTTGGGCGTTGAAGTCCCTCAATTGACCCAGGCCTTTACGGCCACCAGTCTGATTGTGAATCAACACAACGGCTATATTGTCAGCTCGACGATGTCCCGCCCCGAAAATGGGATGGCCTCTGCCCAGATCAGCTTCAAGGTACCCAAACAGCATTTGCTGACGGTGATCGAGAAGATTGAAAAAACCGGTGAGGTGCGCAATAAAAATATTCGCAGCGAAGATCTCTGGAAACAGGTTCAAACCCAGAAACTCGATCAAGACGATCTACAAATTCAAATCCAAGACAACCCAGACAAAGCCTCCCTGCGCAGGCTCAAACGCCAATTGCGCGAGCAGGTTCTCAAACGTCAGGAATTTGAACAAATGCTGCGCATGGCCAGCGTCGAGCTGCAATTGACGCAAAAAGCGCCCAGCCGTTTCTGGAATCTTGAAGGTGTGGGTGAGCAGATTCAATACAAGCTCAACCGCGCCTTGGGAGACACTCTCAAGCTCTTGGTCGAAATTCTGGTTGTGCTGCCCCCTCTGCTGATCTACTTTGGCTCGGCTTGGCTGCTCTGGCTCTTGCTCAAGCTGATTCTGGTGCAACGTCTGGCATTGCTGAGTTCCCGCGCCCTGGCGATTGCCTATCTGCTTGGCCTGCTCTTTTTCCCGTTGGCCCTCGGGGGCAAAGAACTTTTCAGCGCCACTTTGCTCTTTGCGACCCTCCTGGGAGCGGGTGCTGGCATCAAGGCCCTGATTCAGCGCTGGCAGAAGCCATCTCCCAAAATTGAGCCCGCGCCACTGGATCCTGAAGATCTCCCGCCGCCTTAAGTTGGGAATGACTGCGGTTTGTTGTCTCTCCGCACGAAAAAGCCCCTGCGTTTTTCGCGCAGGGGCTTTTCTAAATGGGATTGTGGGTTTGAGACCAACCCGGATCTAAATGCTTGGCAGCGCTTGCCGATCAACAGGTTGTTGGAAAAAAGGCAGCACTTCCATATAGGCGTCTTCAAACTCGCTATAGGTGATCACGCCATCTTGATTGAGGTCGCCGCCTTTGAGTTTGGGCCAGGGACTAAAAAAGAGTTTGACCTTGTCCTGCTCGCCGACGGTTAGGAGGCGATTGCCATCGCGATCGTGTTTGCTGAAGAGTTCATCCACTTTGGGACGAATCAGGTTCATCCAAAAGACAATCACGTCTTCGCGCAAAAACTCGGCTTGGGTGATTTGGCCGTCGTTGTTGACATCGTAGTCTTTAAAGCCGCTGATCACGCCGGGCAGGGCCATATTTTCGTCGCTCACTTCGTCACGGGTCAAGACACCATTGACGTTTTTGTCCCATTTGTTGAAACGCACTTTGCGCAATTCAATCACCCCTTTGCGCAGACCTTCGTCCGAGCGAATTGCCGCGGATGAGCGGGGGGCCGCTTGGGCGGAGAGCCGATTGGCGCTGAGTTGTACGGGGCTGTTTTGGCACGCGCTCAAAGCGGGGGTTAAAAGCAGGCCCACCAGGGTTGAAAGCAAAAAGGCACGTTTCATATTGATTACCTAGCTTAATGTTTTATTAAGCTAATTTTAACCTTTAATTCGAGCGAGATCAAGGGGCGAAAGGGGCTGTTTTAGACCTTGATACTTTGCCACTTCCCCTGCTTCCAAAGCCCTGTAAACACGATGGTTTGCAGGGCGCGGTAGCCCATTTGCAAGAGCCAGATCCCGGTCAGGCCGATCCAACCCATTTGGGTCAAAACAAAAAGTGCAGGCAGATAAATCCCCCACTGAAAGACAATGGAGACCAACATGACCCGCTTGCTGTCGCCGGCCCCGAGCAGGGCCTGCATCAAGACCGAACCCAGGGTGTCGAGGGCCATGCTCAGGGCCACCATTTGCAGGGGCAAACGCGCCAGGGCCACCGTCGCGGGATCGTGTAAAAACAGGCCCAGCACCAGATCGGGCAAAAAGACCGCAGGCAACGCCAACAGTCCCACACATAAGCTGGCCAGCCAGGAGACCTCCCAACCCCAGCGCTTGGCATCTTGGGGATCTTTGCGGCCCAGGGCCTGGCCCACCAGTGAGGCACAGGTCATGCCAAAGGCCATCCCAGGCAAAATGGCGACCAATAAGAGATTGATCAAAACATTTGAGGCTGCCAATTCGGCGGTGCCCACCCGGCCCACAATCCAGAAAAATGCCGTCATGCCAGCTGAGAAAAACAATTGCTGAATGCCAGCGGGAATCGAGAGCCGCAGCATGGTCAATAGCGTTTCACCTTGGGGGATGCCCTTGAGGAAACCATTCTTGCGCGCCACCTTGAGGGCCTCGATAAAATACAGGCTGGTGCCGATATACGTGCCCAAGGTGGTGCCAATGCCTGCGCCAGCAGTGCCCAGGGCGGGCAGGCCAAATAGGCCGTAGATCAAGATATAGCTGATGACAATATCCGCAATATGCATCACGATCAAGGTGCGCATGTACACCCCTGAATAATTGATCCCATTCCAATAGCCCCTGAATGAAAAATTCATGGCCACAGCCGCCATGCCCACCAAACGGCTCTGTAAATAGGGAACGCCGTGTGCGGCCACACCGGGGTCGGGGTTAAGCAAGGGAAAAATCAGCGGCGCCAGAAAAAAGAGCAGAATGGACCAGGGGATCGCGATCAACGCTGCCAAGAGTAGCCCCCCATTGAGTGGAATTGCCATTTCGCCCTCTTTTTTTTCGCCCATGCGGCGGGCGGCCATGGCCTGTACTCCAGCAGAGAGGCCGGTCAAAAATGCCATTGCCATCCAATTGGCGAAGCCGCCAATGCCTGTGGCCGCCAGGGCCTGATTGCCCAAAGAGCCCACCATGGCGGTATCCACCAGATTGAGCACATTTTGGGAGGCCATGCCGCCAATGATCGGCAGCGCCAGCAAAAAGATCTGTTTGCGGCGTTCGGGATTGGGAAAAGACAGGGCGGAGACGGATAATTGCATGGGTAAAATAGCGCCAATCTTGCAGGTTTGCCCACAGCTTAACAGCTGATTCAGGGGCCATCAAGTGCGATTAATGCAGGAGGGGGATTTTTAAGGCTTTGCGCAGGTCTTGCAGTGGATAGACCTTGACGGCCATGGCCCCTTCCATCAGCCAAATCCGATCTTCTTTATCGATCGTCAGCGCTTGAAAGCGGTCGGGTACCAGACCTGAACGCACATCCAAATGCCTCACTTGTCCATTTTGGGGATTCCAGACGCTCAGGCCGCGCCCCTGGCCAAAGCGGTTGTAAATGATCCAGAGCTGGCCCTGTTTGTCTTCGGCCACGGCCTGAATATCTGGGTAAGGCAGGCCGTTGACTGCTTTGGCAGACTGCAAATCGGCACTCAGCATAAACAGGCCTTTGTCGGTGGCCAGAGCCAGTTCTCCACTCTTGAGTTCGCGCAGGGCAGTGGCTGAGATATAGTTTTCAGGCCCTTTTAAGGTTGTGTTTTGCCAGTGTTCTTTGGCGGGGTCCCAGATTTGGAGTGGCAAATGTTCTTTGACCATCACTGCCGCCAAAATTCTGCCTTTGCGGGTTTGGAAAAGCAGCGGAGCCCGCTCTTCGGACAGGCCCTCCTGACGTGTCTGAGCCTGCCATTGGTGGCCTTTGTTCTGAAATTGACTGCGAAAGACGTGGTAGGGAAAATTGCGCGCCAACCAAATCTGATCTTGCTGATCGAGCAAGAGACTGTGGCTGCCATAGACATTGTGGGGCGGGGCCCGGTGGCTGAGTTTGTTTTGCCGCCAGAGAAAGAGCCCTTGAAAGTTTTGCAAGAGTGCAACCCCATCCCGGCGGCGAAAGCCTTCCCCAAAGGGGCAAACCAATTCTTGCTGCCAAAAGACATGGGTTTTCTTGGCAAAAACCTCTCCCGCGATTTGCTCTGAGGCAGCCGGTTTGAGTGTCTCCCAGGCTGTGCAGGCGTCTTTAAAGTGTTTGGCTGGAAGGGCCTTGCTTTTGGACATTAAGAGCTGTTGTTTGGCTTGATCGGCTGGGGCTCGCCACAACTCACCTTGCCCGCTGTAATTAAAACTCAGCCAGAGGCGCTTTTGGCGATCGAGCAGCAGGGTTTCGAAGCGATCGCCCGGCAGGCCTTCGCGGTAGCCCAGGCTGTAAAGGGAGGGCGAGCCAGGCACACGTAAATAAAGCCCCTCAGAAAGGGTGTCGGCTGTGCCCAGCCAAAAAGCCTGCTTGGCTTGCACTTCCAGGGCTTTGACCGTTCCCCCCACCAAGAGCGGGGCCAGGGTTTTGCGTTGGCGCTCAAATTCGACGGCCCTTTTTTCCAATCCGAGATAAACATGGGATTCGGTCGCACGAATGGCGCGGATACGATCGTCGTAGACACTTGCTCCTTGCCAAATGGACGTCCACTGTTTGGAATCATAGCGATACAGGTGGTGCTTGGCCCCGACCCAAAGTTCAGCTGAAGCCTGATTGTGCAGGGCTGTGACTTCTTCGGGAAATTCTTTTAAAACCTGAAACAGGCCCAAACGGGCATTCCAGATATAGAGACGTTTGCCATACGCAGCCAAGAGCTGGTTTTGCCAATGTCCGATGGCGCTGAGGTCGGCACTGTCGGGTTTGTCGAAGGCCTCGGTGGCGTCTTTGGCAAAGCGGTAGAGTTGGCTATTGTAAGTGCCAAACCAGACCTCTCCACGAACGCCTGCCTCCAGCCATTTGAGGCTGGCGTATCCCCCGGTCAGGGCCTGGGCCATCCACTTTTGCGGTACCGGGTTGTCGTTGGCAAAGGCATAGAGGGCCGAGCTGGAAAGGCCCCAGACTGTGCCATCGGGTGCTTCGCTCAGGCTGTCCATACGGGGAGCTTGGGCGAGTCTTTCCCAGGGTGCCAAGGCGGCTTTTTCCCAGCGAATTTCGTCGCTGGCCAGGGGGGTATTTGTTTGTTTTTTTGCTTTTTCTTCGGATTGCTGGGAGTTCTCTTTGACTCTTTTTACTTTTTGCACTGTATTTTGTAAGCCAATGAACAGGAGTATGAGTAGCAATCCCAAGCCGATCAGCAGGCGCTTGGCGGAGCTTGTCTTTTGCCAAAATTGGCTGAGCCTGTCTTTGAGTACTGGGGCTGTGTGTTTTTTCTGTTTGAGCTTGAGCAAGTCTGCTTGGAGTTCGGCCACATTTGAGTAGCGTTTGCTGAGATCGGGTTCGAGCAAGGTGTCGAGAATCTGGTTGAATTTATTTGACAATTGGGTGTGGGGACGAAAATCCAGCTTGAGGTTTTTTCGCTCCAGCTCGGCCGGGGTGCGCCCACTTAAAAGATAGACCAAGGTGGCTCCTAGGGAGTAGAGATCTGAGGCGGGCTGGCTTTTGCCCTCCATTTGCTCCAGGGGCATATAGCCAAAAGTGCCAATCAGAGTCACACTTTGGCTTTGGTTGGCCAGGGTCTGTTTAACGGCCCCAAAGTCAATCAAAAACAGGCGTTGATGCTCGTTGAGAATCACATTGCCGGGTTTGATATCCCTGTGGATCACTGGCGGCGAAAAACCGTGTAAATAGCTCAGAATCTCACACATTTGCAGAGCCAGGTCAAGCACTTCTGCCTCGGTAAAGCGCCGCCCGTCTTCGAGCCATTGTTGTAGATTTTTGCCAGGAATATATTCCTGCACCAAGACGGCTTCGGGCGCTTGCTCTTCGTTGCCTTCGTGGCTCCAGGCAGCGATAAAACGCGGAATGCCTGGGTGTTTGAGGTGTTTGAGCGTTTTACATTCGCGTTCAAACAGCTCCAGACTTTTCCAGGTGTCCATTTGCGCCAGATTGATTTTTTTGAGCACACAGAGCTGTTTGCTGCGCGTATCACGGGCCAGCCAAGAGGTCGCAAAGCCCCCTTGACCCAGTTCTTTTTCGATCTGATAATACTCTTTTTGCATGGTGAATGGCCTATTGCGCTGATTTTAACACGCCAGTTGCCAGTTGCGCTGTGACTTGGGTTGTTAGGGTGGGATTCTTTGGGCGGGTTGTTTGAGATTGTCTTGGGCTGGGAAAAACAAAACAGCCAGTTTGTCTGAGGAGATGGAGACTTTATGCCACGGATTGTTTTTTCTGTTGTGGGGGCTTTGTTCGTTTTGGGGAGTTTTTGGCCTGCCGCACAGGCCCAAACCCAAGATATTCGCAATTTAAAAAATCGGCTCGAAAAGGCCCAGGACAGCCCCAAACAGCGGCTGATGGCCCAGGCTGAAAAGCCCATTTGCAAAGGTGAGCGCAAGCCGATTTGTTATACCGAGGCCTTGGTGGCGAGCAAAGGTTGGGCCCTGTTGCGCATTACCCGGCCCGAAGACCATTTACTCTATTTTGTCTTGTTGCGCAAAAAGCCCGATGAAACCTGGAAAATCGTCTTGTATGGCGACCATGCCAAACTTTCAGTGGACCATTTTAAGGTCCAAAATGCCCGCATGCCCGATGACCTGGCCCAAAAAATGATTGCCGAGCTTAAGAACCGCTAGGCAATTCAGTTGCGATGAACTGTTTGACATAAGCCAGCAAATCCGTCAGGTCTTCGACCCGGTGGCGCTTGGGTACCGCCAGGTTGAGCACCCGATCCGCTGGATGCATATACAAAAAACTCATTTCAAAGATCTCAGCTTGGTTTTTGTTCCAGGCCATTTGGGCTTTGACCCGGTAGCCCTGACGGCTCACCATTTCGCGGTCAAAGCCAGGCGGTAGACCATCGGTAAAGGGCGGCTTAATTTTTTCGACCCCCAAACTGTCTTCGTCGATCAAATAGGTTTTTTCTTTGAGTTGGGGGTCGAGCAGGACAATTTGCATCTTGGCTTCACTTTCTTAACACAATCGGGCTCAAAACAATCAAAATTAACAGATTTGCATCACTGAGCGAATGGCAAAAATTTCCTCGCCAAAACGGTCAATATGCTTTTGCTGCAAGCGTGGGCCGGCCTCTTCGCGATAGCGGTTGAGGCTCTCGAGGGAGTCGGTTGTGTAGAGTACGTTGTACGTCACGAAGCCGACTTCCATGATCGGTTCCAGGAGTTTGTGCAAACTGTGTTTGCTAAAATAACCTGTGTCCATGACTTCGGGGATATGTTCGGCGCGCTGCCAGTGCAGCCACTCGTCTTCGCGGCTTTCGGGCAGTGAGACGGTCACGCTGTAGAGAATCATCAACGGGCCCCTGCCGCAGCGGCTTCTTCAAAGCTGATCTCTTCGACTTTGACCGCTTCGATCTCAGCTATCGCAGCCACATCCAGTTCCAAGGTGCCCATGCCGATATCTGGGTTGAGAATAAACGAGACAATCATAAATTTGCCAAACTTATCCGCGAGCAATTCTTCGGGGGTCGGAAAGGTTTTGATCACGGTGCCCGATTTTTCCAGCGCCATCAGCACCAAAGAGGCGCGCACAGACTTCATTTGCACATTGTCCATCAGCGTGACATGTACTTCGACCCCTTTCATGCCGTCGTTAGCGGCCATGCGCACCAGACGTTTTTCAATCGGGTTGTAATAGGTGCTGAGTTTTTCCACCATTTGTTTGGCGCCTTTGCCGTGTACGGGCGGCAAAAATACATCGTTGCCCATGCGGAAGTACCAGAGGGTCTCCCCTTTGGCATCGACCTCAATCACCTCGCGGTTGTTGTTGTAAATAATCAAGGTGGTATTGTCTTCGGTGCGCTCGCAGCGGGTTGGGTTGAGCACTTTTTGGCGTCCCCGGCCTTCGTACAACCAGACCTGGGCGCCGTTCATATCCACTTCGACAATGCGGTTATTGCGGGTATCTGCAATCAGGGTATTGCCATTGGGCAAACGGGTGGCATACTCGGGGGCAAAGAGCTGGCCGGGCCCCGTGCCTTTGATCCTGCTGCCATAAGACCAGCGCAAATTGCCCTCTTTGTCGACCTGGCGAATGCTGTTCATCATTGAGTCGGCAAAGAGAATATCCCCGTTATCGACCTCTTCGGCGTATTGGGGTGAAGAGAGTTGTCCAGACTTGTTAAACTCCCAGACAACGCGGTCACGGGAATCGAGTTCAACCAAGCGTTTGTTTTTCTGGTCGGCAATAATCGTTCGGCCCATGGCGGTGCGATTGGCACTGCGCGGGCCTGAGAGCGGGGAGTCGGCGGGCCCACGAAAATCGGCAATGATCTCCTTGTCGGCTTTGGAGATTTCGAGAATACGGTTATTGCCCGTGTCTGAAACCAGCAGGGTGCGTTTGGTTTCGGCGATGTGAAAGGGCCGCGAGAGCGTTTGGCCGACCTCGAAGCCATAATGCCATTTGACTTCGCCCTTGCGGTTGATGCGAATCAGGGCGTTGTGGTGGCGGTCGATACAGTAGCGGCGGATATTGGGCAGTTCGGTATCGGGTTTTTGGAAAATTTCGGAGGGTTGAAAGGTCTCCAGATTGAGTTCCTGCATGGTGCGGGCCTGTTCGGCTTTGCGATCGGCCAGCAGGCTGCGCAGACGATCCGCTGCCCCAATACTCATTTTATCAGGGTCTTCTTCTTCGCCGGGGACGTGTTCATTGTGTAGACGGGCGGCAATCAATTGCTGCATCCGTTTGAAGTTGATCTTTTGGGAGAGGCGCACGGGGCGCATTTCACCATGGTCGACCACTTTGTAAACCCGGCGTTCATTGCCATTTTCGTCAATCACAATTTCAGATTCTTGCACCTGGGGCTGAAAGGCCAGATCGTCGAGTTTTGAATACCAGACCAATTTATTGGTGCTCAACATCACCTGAATCAATTTGTCTTCGTCCATGATCAAGATGTCTTTGTTGAGCAGGCGAATCATTTTGATGGGGTGAACAACGCGGAATTCTTCGTCAATTTCACGGCTATAATAGGTGGATTCGCGCACAATGCTGCCCCGATCATCCAATTCCAGCAGGCGGTAATTGCCTGAATCGAGAATCAGGGTGTGATCGTTGAGCAGACGCAGTGCGCAGGTCGGGGATTTGAGGTCAAGGCTTTCGCCCCATTCCTTGTAAATATTCCCGCCTTTGATTTCGATTACCCGGTTATTGCCGGTATCGGCAATCAAATAGGTATTTTCGTGGGTGTATTGGATATCGCAAGGGGTATCGAGGTGTTTGCCGTGATCTCCAGCTTCACCCTGTACACCAAACTCCCAGTAGATTTCGTGGTTTTTATCTACTTCAAGCACGCGGTGATTGCCCTGATCGACAATCAGCAGGCGCACGGAATTGTCGTCTTCGTAACGGTAGGTGATGCGCACGGGATTGCGCAGGGCATGGCGGCCCGAGGCGTGGGTGTCGAAGGTCCAAAAAATCTTGCCCCGGCTGCCGACTTCCATGATCTTGTGCCCGTCTTTGTCTGCCAGGAGCAGATTGTTATTGGGCAACATCAGGCAGTCCACAGGATAGTCGCAGGAGAGCTGATCGGGGTCAAGGCTCCAGCTCACAAATTTAAACGGGTTGAGCTGTAAAATGCGCAGACCCAGTGGATCGGGCACCAAAATTTGGCCCCGCGCCAAATTGGCGGTGGGTTCGGCAGAGGCTGTGCGGCGTTTAAAGGCCCGCTCGGCGTTGTCGATTTCGAAGCCACAGGCATCGCAGTCCCAACTTCCGAGCAGGGGTTGGCGGCAATTCGGGCAATGGGTGGGAACGGTACGCGCCCCTGCTGCTTTGATCGAGGCTTTAAGATCGAGCATCATGACAATTGCTTCGCGCAAGATGACGGTGCGCAGCGATTTGCCTTCAAACAGATCGGGAATCTGAATGATCACGGAGTCGTAATTTTCCAGCTCTTGGCGGGCTTTTTCAGCCTCTTCGCGCAGGCGCATCATAACGTCGGGATAGTCGGATATATCCTCTTCGACCTGTTTCTGGAAGGTATTGACCATGATGTCGATGATCTCTTCGAGAGCCTCGTGGGGCAGATCAATTTTGGGGGCCTTGGCGGGGGTGATCCCCATTTCGTCTTTTTTCTGTTGGTCTTTTTTGGTGACCGCGATATCAATAATATGCTGTTCAATTTCGAGGAATTCAGGTTCTTTTTCGGCCTCAGGCGTATCTTCTTCGGCAGAAGTTGTTTCTTCTGGAGTTTCCGCTTCGGATTCGCTTTTTTCGCTCGCTTTGCGCGGCTGGAGAGGGCCCTCCTCATCCGGATCGAGACCTTGTAATTCGCGCAATTCGCGTTTGAGTTCCCAGAGCACCCGGGGCTCAATCAAGCGGGCCTCCACAACCAGATCTTCGAGGCGGCGGGCATGCTCCTGAAAGGGGTTTTTGCGGGCAAAGAAAATCTGGCTGGGTTTGCCCTCTTCTTTGACCGAATAACGTCTGACTGTTTTGACCCCTTCGGTTTCGAGCACCGTGATGACTGGTGTAAAGGGATCGGGTTCGTTGAGATAGGTCATGACCAACAATTGTTTTTGATCGGGAGAGAGGGCAAAGAGGTCGGAGGGGTCGCTGCTATTGGCTTTAAACAGATCCCCTTTGAGTTTGACGCTTTTTTCGGCCTCAAAGCTTTTGGTATTGAGGTAAACCAGATTTTGATTGGGTTTGAGCGTGAGCAAGTAGAGATGCTGGCCATCGGGAGAGAGCAAAATATTGCCCAAAATCCCCAATCCGACCCGTTGGCGCTGGATCTGCAAACTTTCCAAATCGAGAATATACAAATTCGAGGTCTGGTTGTCCGTGATAAAGATCCGTTTTTGGGCTGTGTCCGGCGCGATATTGAGAGCCAGATTGCTGCCCGCTTCGCGGATTTGAATCGGGCCCCGATCGCTGAAATCTTGGGTGGAGATCAGGCGCAGGGTGCCCGCACCCCGGTCGCTGAGACAGAGCAGAGAGCGGTCGCGGGAGAGAAAGAGATCGTAAGGCGCGGCAGTGGGCTTGCCTTTGTAGAGTCCCGCAAAGAAACAGGACTCACTGGTACCCAGATATTCGGTATCTAAACGGCCATTGTTGTAGACATAGCTGCTGTCGGGGAGGGTGACCAGGCCGTAAGTGGGGGTGAGTTCACCATCAAGGCGGGCGACTTGGGTGCCGTCACTGCCCTGAACCAAGAGCGGCGAGCTGCCCCAATGTTCCCAGTTTTCTGGGTCAAAGGCCTCGGCTTTGCCACTTTTGAGCGACAATTTTTTGCGCGTTTCTTTGCTGACGAGATCGGTGATTTCCAGGGTTTGTTGGGCGAGGTTGATTAAAAAAGAACTGCCGGGCAGGGTTTTTCGCAGGGCTTGAAAACGATCGGCTTGGTCTTGAATCAGGCTTTCCAGCGCTGTTTTATCTACCAATTGGCGATCAATTAAGGCCTGTTTGAGGATGCGATCATCGATGTCTCCGCGCGCCATTGCCTATACCCCGTTGGAATTAGTGGATCCCTAACACATATTAATAATTTATTATAACGCTGTTTTGACTATTTTCTGCCGAGGCTTTTAAAGCCCTTCGCTAGAATCTGGTTTCGTTTTTTTTTCGCCGGGGGGAATCGGCGGGGGAGCCATGTTGTAGGCCCGTTTAATAATACTCCAAAAGCCGGTGGCCACACCGAGCAGGGTGAGACCCAGCATAAAGACCGGGGGGGTGTGGAAGACTTTGTCCAGGTAAAGTCCCACCACTAAACCAAAGATCATCGGGGAGACCATGCTGATTGCTAAATCCAGACCGTCTTGTGATGCCATTTTTTCTGCCTGAATGCCCGTGTTTTGGGGTGCCTTTTTCCTGCTCTGCGGCGGGCTCATCTCATTGACAAGCCCTGCACATTGTACCATCATTGAAAGAGGTACAAAAACCTCTCCAGCTAGAGAAAATTGACCGCACTCCCTGACGATTGGAACCGAATCATGCGATATTTTTTGCCTTTTTTCTTAACAAGCGTAATGTTTACGTCTATTGCTGCTGCTGTTGGTGCAGAACCCATTCCCTCCCCCGATTTATCGGATTACCCCGAAATTATTCCCTCAACCACACCCAAGCCGATTCAAAGCCCTGTGCCTACACCGGTTCCGACCACTGCTGCCACGGCGATTCCCACCCCGGTCAGTGGTCTGCGTCTGATGGCGGACTTTGCCAATCCCCAAGAGGGGCAGCGCAGCCCTGTCAAAATCTGGATCGAAAACGCAGCTGGTCTGCCTGCTTCGGCTTTTCCCATTAAAGGTGAGCTGAGCTATGACGACAAAGGCTATGATCAAGTTGCACTGCCTCGCCGCAAAGTGGCCTTTGAGATTCCGGCCTCAGGTCAGGTGCAAATTTCTGCGCTGTTTAAGTCACCGGGCCGCAGAGACGTCAAGCTCAGTTTGAATTATCCGGGCGTGGCCCCGCGCAACTTGCGTCTGTACATTCAGCCCTTTCCCGCTTCGGTTTTTCCCAAACAGGTCGAGATTGCGGGCCTGAGTAAAAAACCAGCAGATTGGCGGGTTTGGGTCAATTTGCACTATGCCCAAAACGGCGTTTCCCAGCGCCAGTACTATTTGGTGACTTACAAAGACGAAATTTTGGAGCGCCTCTTAACCTCCAGTGCCGCACCGGGCAAAATCACGCCCACGGGGCAATTTAAGCTCGGGCCCAAGATTGCCTCCCCCAAATCTACGTTGTATGAATCCCTGATGCCCTTTTGGACCACCATTCTGGTGCCCAATTTTAGCTTTGAATATGGCAACCATGGTCTGGTGGGTGAAAATTATCTCTATTTGCTCGGTGCGCCGGCTTCCCATGGCTGTCTGCGTCTGAGTAATAAGTGGGTGCAGCAGGGCGGAGAGTGGCTGAATATTGGCGGGGCCAAATGGGTCTTTAACCATGTGCCGGTGGGCACGGCGATTCAGATCTTCAAAAAACCCGTGCAGCCCTTTGTCTTTCAAAATTACCGCATGTGGTTAAGCAAAACCCATTAACTTGTATTTGAGTTATAATTTGGGCTGACCCCCTCAACAAACAGCTCTTTTTTGGCCAGGTAATCAGAACCATGACTATTTATTCTCTGTGGAACCGTGCTTTGAAACCTGTTCTTTTTGCTTTTTGCTTGCTTCCCATCTTGGCTTTGCCTGCACAGGCCCAAATCAGAACGGAGTTGTGGTTGGCCAGTGAGTTTCAGTTGACACTGTCCCCTGAAACCGATCCCAATTTGGCTTGGCACGATATTATTCCCGATCAATTGCGTTTTTATACCGAGTTACAAGAAGGCCCTGTTTTTCCCGATATTCACCAATTGCTCTGGCGGGTGGGACCGATTTGGAATCTGACGCCCAATTTTAGCTTTGCTGCACATTTGACCAATTCTGCCGTACAAAATCTCGCCAATCGGGGCTTTGTCGAGGAGCACCGCTTGGAGTTGGAGCCGCTTTTTCGGGGAAAATTTGGGGAAAATTTTGCCTGGGCCAACCGCCATCGAATTGAATATCGGGTGCGGATCAACAATCAGCGCTTTCGCTACCGCAACCGCTTGGCGCTGAGCTTTAATCAGCCCGGCAGTGATTGGACCCCTTTTCTCTCCAGTGAATTTTTTTATGACCTCGGCGGAGAGGGCCTGAATCAAAACCGCTCCGTCGTAGGTGTCAATTATAAGCTCAATCCCAGTTTGGGCCTCAATTTTAGTTATATGATCCGCTTTGTGAAACAATCCGGCGGGTTGGAGGTCTGGGAACCCATTCATGTGATGTTTATCTCCCTCTCTTATGTCTCCCAAGAGGGTGGCGTCTTTCAGATGCAGTCGGACTGATTATTTGAGCTGCAAACTCAGGTCCACGCGGCCAATCGTCTGAATCTGGGCCTCTTGGGCCATGACTTCGTTATACGAGAGAATGGTCATCATCGGCAGGGCCCGTTCCGTTAAGCGGCGCAAGACCAGCCGAATTTTGGAGGAGCAGAGCAGGATCGGCTGATGATAACCTTTGCCCGCTGTCTCTTCGACCTTTTGGGCGATATTGTTCACGATCTGTTGGGCAATTTGGGGCTCCAAGGTCAGGGTCAGGCCCTGATCTGTGCGGGCCACCGACTCACTCATGATCTGCTCCAGTTCAGCGGCCAGGGTCAGGGCAGGCAACATGCCCTGGGGGCTGCGCAAAGGCATGCAGATCGAACGGGCCACAGAAAAACGGGCGTGTTCGGTTAAGAGATCGGGGTCTTTGGTGGCGCGGCCATGGTTGGCAAGGGCCTCTAAAATGGGAATCATGTCGCGGATCGAGACCCGCTCGGCCAGCAGGTTTTGCAAAACCCGTTGAATTTCGCCCACGCTGAGCAGGCCCGGTACCAATTCGTCGACCACGGCGGGGGCCTCTTCTTTGACGCTGTCGAGCAGGCGCTGCACATCTTGGCGGGTGAGAATATCCGAAGCATAGCGTTTGACGATTTCTGTCAGGTGGGTGGCCACCACGGTGGAGGGATCAAAGACCGTGTACCCCAAGATTTCGGCGCGCTCTTTTTGCGCTTCGCTGATCCAGACCGCAGGCAGATTAAAGACCGGCTCAACCGTTTGAACCCCTTCGAGCTGTTCGCTGGCCAAACCGGGATTCATGGCCAAATAATGGCCCACATGCACTTCGCCCCGGGCCACTTCGACCCCCCGCAATTTTATTGAATAGTCGCGGGGTTTGAGCTGAATATTGTCGCGCACGCGAATCGGGGGCAAAACCAGTCCCAATTGCAGCGCCATTTGGCGCCGAATTTTGGTGATGCGTTCGAGCAGGTCGCCGCCCTGTTCGGCATCGACCAGGGGAATCAGGCGGTAGCCAATTTCCAGCTCCATCGGATCGACTTTGAGCAATTTGATCATGTCTTCGGGTTCTTTGCGGCTGCTCATCATGCCCGTTTGGGCCGGACTCAAGGCCGGTGTCATTTCTTTGCCGCCGGACAGGGCTTTGATATTGCCACTGCTGTTGGGAGTTTCGCCATTGTCGATTTGGCGTTTTTCTTCTTGCAACATGATCACGCCAATGGCTGCCAAGACCGTGCTCAGAATCAAGAAGGGGATTTTGGGCAGGGGCGTAAACAGACCCAGCAAGAGCAAGAAAAACGAGACCACGAGTAGGCCTCGGGGCATATTTAACAATTGGCGCGAGACCCGCTCACCCAATTGGCTCTCTCCGGCGGCCCGCGAAACCAGAATCCCCGAAGCAATGGCAATCACCATCGCTGGAATCTGGCTGACCAGGCCGTCACCAATCGTGAGCACGGTATAGCGCTGCATGGCCTGCACCACAGGCATGCCCAATTGAAACGCGCCAATCAAAATCCCGCCAATGATATTGATAAAGGTGATAATAATGCCCGCAATTGCGTCGCCGCGTACAAATTTGCTGGCACCGTCCATGCTGCCATAAAAATCTGCCTCACGTTGTACGTCGCGGCGGCGCTCTTTGGCCTGCTCTTCGTCGATCAGGCCGCTGTTGAGGTCGGCGTCGATCGCCATTTGTTTGCCGGGCATCGCGTCGAGGGTGAAACGGGCCGCGACTTCGGAAATACGGCCTGCGCCATTGGTGATGACCACAAATTGCACCACCACCAGAATAATGAAGATTAATATCCCGACGATATAATTGCCGCCAATCACGAAGCTGCCAAAGGTTTCAATCACCTTGCCCGCATCGGCCTGCAAAAGTACCAAACGCGTTGAAGAGATATTCAGGGCCAGCCGAAACAGGGTGAGCACCAAGAGCAGGGTGGGGAAGGTCGAAAAATCCAAGGGACGGTCCACGTAGAGCGAGACCATCAAGACCAGCAAACCCAAGGCGATATTGAGGGTCAGCAAAATATCGAGAAAAAAGGTCGGCAAAGGCACCATCATCAGGCCGATGATGGCAATCATAATCACCGCAATGCCCAAGTCCCCCTGTTTGAGAATGCGATCCAGCCACTTGGCGGATGCGGAGGGGGAAGAGGGTTGTTTAGAGGGCAAAAGGGCCACCCGTGCTGCTCCTTGCTGGAAATAGGACAGATTTCATTATAGCAGGGAGGAGGGGGGGCGGTTTTAGGTTCTGGTTTTTAGTGTTTAGCCAAGCAGGGGAACAGAGGGGGACAAATTCCCCCGGCTGTTGCTTAAAACCTAAAATCCAACCACCTAAAATCCAATTAAGAAGCCGTCACCGTCACGGTAAAGGTCTTGGTTAAACCGCCAAATTTTACGGTCATCGTGGCCGTGCCCACACTGTTCGCACTGATCAGGCCCGAGCCGGAAATGCTGGCGATACTGGTATTGGAGGAGGTCCATTCAGCTTTGGTGCGATCGTTGACCAAAGCCACATCATCACTTTGCAGCGTAACCGTCAGGAAGACCTGGGCTGTTTCAAAGGTTTTGAGGGGGTAATTTTCTTTGTCGACACCCAGGGATTTATAGGCACTTAAATCGGGGGTGGCTGTTGGGGTGGGTGTGGGAACGGGGGTGGCTGTGGCTGCGGGTGCGGGGGTGCTGCTGGGAGCGGGAGTGGGGGTCGCCGTGGCGGCTGTGCCACTGACGGTCACCACCAGGGTTTGGGTAATATTGCCCAGTTTTAAGTTCACGGGAGTCACACCCTCTTTGAGGCCCTTGACCACGCCTTCTTTGGATACACTTGCCACGCTGCTGTCGCTCGCTGTGATTTCAAGCAGGTCAAACTTTTTTAAGACCGAAACACTGTTGTTTTCGAGCACCAGCACGACCAATTCAATCGGTTTTTCTTGGCCGGGGGCCACCGTGATCACTGCGGGCTGGGCCTGCATGGTTTTGACGGGGATAGCGGCATCGCCGGATACGGCCGCGACACTTGATGAACCGCTGCTGGGGCTGGGAGACGCACTGCTTTTGGTCAGGGCCTTGATCTGCTCTTGGAGCAGGGCAATTTGTTGGCTGTCTGTGGCGGTGGGAGCGGGGGCGGTTGGCCCGCAAGCCGTAGTGATTAGGCTCAGAAGCAGGGTTCCGCAGAGAGGAGAGAGATGGCGCATGGAGAAGATTACCTTATGATTGTTATAAACGCTTGTTAGATTCACTCAAGATCCACCTAATTTTAGCACAGGGGTTTGGCTCCTTGGCAAGCAGGGGACTGAGACGCGCCAAAACGCACCCAGGCATCTTGTACCAGGGCTTGAATCACATGCGTATCGTCACTCCATTCAGGCAAGTCGGGCAGGCTCTGGGCTTTTTCAATATTCAGGCGTGGAGGCCCCTGGGGGGATTGTGTGCTTGTCTCTGGGCAGATAAGCGGACTTTCCCCAAATTTCTCGGTAAATGCTTGCAGCAGGCTTGCGAGTAAAGGTTGAACAGGGCGGGGTTTGCCGCTGAGATTTAAAATGCCCGGCCAGACATCCGGGCAATCAAGCAGGTAATCTATTTGTTTCACCAAATCCCAAATATACAGATAATCCCGAATCTGTTCAACACGCGAAAAGACAACCCTTTCGCGTTTGAGTAAATGTCTTAAAACCTGCTCAGGGAAAGTTCTCCCCCATTGTGTGATCCCCGGGCCAAACACGCCGCTGAGTCTTATGATCAAGTAAGGGAAGCCGCTGGCCACAATCTTTTGCTCTGTGGCCCATTTTGATTGGCCATAGGCCGTTTGGGGCTCCGGCAGATCGCTTTCACGCCAGCCTGATTCGGGGCTTGCAGCGGCATAGACCATGCGGCTGGAGAGAAAAAGCACAGGCGTGGGGGAAGACATACTTTCCAGCAAACGCAAGCTGCCGAGTTCGTTGCTTTGGTACAAAGCCTGTTGCGAAGGGGTGTGGACTTCGCGATTGGCAGCGCAGTGGACAATCAGATCCGCTTCCCGCGATTTTGGGCGCAGCTCTTCCAGCCGTTCAGAAATAATTTCGACCTGAAAGCGCTGGGACAAATGCTGGTAAAGGCAGGCTCCCACATATCCTCGGTGCCCGGTTAAGAGGAGCTTTTTTGCCATTGCTGTTCATCTTTTAATTGCCTGAGGGCTTCATAAGGGATGAAGTCATCTTTGAGGGAGCGCATGACCATTCCCCGACTCTCACTTTGAAAGGGGTCAAAAGGAAAACGGGCTTCGGGGGCAAACTGGGCCAAAAGCAAACCCAGTTCGTCATACCCCAAAAGCCGCCGGGCAGATAAACTGCCTGTCATGCGGGGGCTGAATTCAAAAATCTGCCATTGCTGCTGACGGTTGCGTTTGGCTTGCAGATTAAACGAACCCCGCCAGCCCAGGTCGCGAAAAGCCTTTGCGCAATTCAGGCCCAAGGCCAATAAATCGCTGTCATATTGGCGTTCAACCTGCTCGACCCGACCCATGACCAATTTCATCTTGGCACAAAACCCCTCTCCAATCTCGCCTTGGGGGCCAATGATGCACTGAAAAGCGTGTTGCTGCTCTTCTGGAATCTGAAAAAACAAGGGCATGGCTTGCTGGTATTGGCTGAAATAAGCAGCCAGATCGGGTGGGGGGTTGAGATAGGGCTGAAGCAGCATGGGATTCTTAAACGGCCACAGCGCTTCGATTTGGTCGGGATGGGTCAGGATACAGACGCCATTTGAGCCAAAACCAGCCAGCGGCTTGAGAATCAGGGGGAATCCGACCTGTTTTAAAAAGGCCTCCAATTGGGTGCGGCCAAGTGTGGCATCGAGTAAACACGAATCAACAAAAGGCAGGGCGTGGCTTTTGGCAAAATCATGGCTTTTTAATTTATCTTGCATGATCTCTGCAGACAGAGAATCGCCATAGGGAATTCGGGCCGCCAAATCTGGCTTTTTTGCTTTTAAATCGCTCAAAAACAAAACATCGTCATCCCGTCCGGCCAGAATGAGATCGGGTTTTTCCTTTGCCAAAATTGCCTCAAAGTGTTTCAAAAAATCGTGCTCCTGGGTGGGGGGAACCAGATAGATCTGATCACAGTGAAAATTGCGTGGATTCTGAGCCAGAGAGTTGATCCCTACCACCCGAACGGCTTGACGGCGATCGGCCAGAGTATCGAGCATATTTTGGCCCAATAAGCTGCCGACGCTGGTAAGCAAAAGTGTGAAGGGGGACTTCGATGACATCTTAAGCCACCGCTTGCCGGATGAAGTTGGCATAACCCAGGCGCAAATAGAGCTCCCGCTTGGGGTCGCTAATCTGTCTGCGGCCATGTAAGAAGCGGGTATTGTCAATCACCAAGATATCTTTCGCTTGCCAGTGAATTTCTTCCTGTTGGGTTTGGGCCTGGGCCAGGATTTGAAATATCCATTCGCTGGGAATGGGTTCTCCGTTGGCAAATCGCACTCTTGCTTGGGTTTGTTCGGGGGTTTCAAGCTCTCTCAGAGCAAAGGGCAAAAGATTGTTCACAAAGATCTGTTTGCCTGCCCGATGGCGAATCGCACAACTGCGAAAACGGCTTTCAATACTGCCATCGGGCAGGTATCTGCTCTCAATGCCCCGCTGCTTAAAATGGGCCTGTACCTGTTTGGGGTCTTTGCTGCCATAGAGTGCTTGCCAGGTACTGGGGGCATGGATGCGGGAGTAGACAATCGCTTGTTGCTGCAATCCCGTTTGAATGCTCTGGGGCAGACTTGCAAATAATTTCTCGCCATCACAGAGCAACGTCTCTCCTGCTTCTTGGGCGGGGGTTGCGCAAAAAAACCAGAGCAAATGGGGCGGGTCGCTAAAATGAAAATAGCCCTCTCCGTGTAATGGCAGGGCATAGTCACCCCCTGTGGCTGAAAACAAGCCGTCAAATCCGGCAATCGGTTTGCGCCCAAAATTGGCCCCAATCGCTCCCATGGCACCTTTTTGGGGGTCTAACCGCAAAAGCTGATCGGTGAAGTGTTCCGAAACTGCCAAAAAATCAGCCAATGTGTGACTGGGTTGGCGCAGCAGAATCACGCCGGCCTGAAGCAATGCCGCTTGAAAGGCTCTTTTATCCAGTTCTATTTGTTTTTTCTCGATTAATAACACAGATTTTCTCGTTTATTCGGTGCTGGGATCAATAATGCTGGGGCCCACCAAATCGGTCAAGGGCGACTTGGCTGCCAGAATAAAAATCTGGTTGTGGCGGTCAAACAACAATTGGCCTCTGTTTTCGCGGGTCAATTGCTGATAGGCAAAACGCCCGGTATCAAAAAAGCGCTGCATGCCATCCGACCAACTGTAGCGGTGGCCAGCCACATAATAATTGTGAAAACCCGCAGCTTCGAGTTGGTCGAGAATCATGCCACGGGTGAATCCGGGGGTGAATTTTTCCAAATAGACATTGGGGTGCAACTCCAAAAAGAGGTATTCCAAAGAACTGTTGAGAATCTGCGGCATGCCTTTGAGGACCTTGCCCTCAAACCCGTGAATATCCATTTTGATCACTGTGGGTTTTAATTGCAGGCGGGCGCAAATCCCATCAAGTGTCTCTGCTTCAATTTCCAGCCCTCCTTCATTGCCAATGGCTGAGACACTGTTGTTGAGAATCCGCAGGGTTTCAACCTGGTCTGAGAGCGCTGCATGAATGATCTCCACATTGCGGAGCCCGTTGAGAGCGATTCCCTGTTTGAGCAATTCCACATGCTCTGGATTGCTCTCAAAGGCATAGACTGTGTGCTCTTCGCCCAATAATTTGGCTGGGAAGAAGCTAAAATAGCCGATAAAGGCCCCCAGATCAAAGTAGACGGGGTTTGGCTTTGCCAACAAAACTTTTTTTAAGAGTGCAGACAAGACCGCTTCGTATTCATAGCCGGGCCGCTCTTGATAGACCCGCTTAAATTTTTGGGCATAGGGGTTGTCTGCGGGGGTGATTAACTGAAAGGCAGTGTTCTGAACCACCAGACTCATTGTTTCGTGCTGCATGTTGCGCTCCTTCAAACGGGCTTTAGGAGCTTAACCTGGAACGGTTAAGCGCGTCAAATAACTTCTGAGCCGGGCTGACTGCTGTTAAAATGCGATTGCATTGTGTCACTTGAATGTGTCGCTTGAATGTGCTGCTTGAAAAGGAGAATCCCATGCCCGAATACCGCCGCGATCCTGGCACTGGCCATCTACACTATCTGGAGTTTGGTCAGGGAGAGCCGTTGCTGCTTTTACATGGCAATGGGGCCGATGCTCAGCTTTACATGCCGATTCTGGCGGCTTTGAGCCCGCATTTTCAGATTCTCGCGCCCGATTTGCCAGGGCATGGTTTTTCAAAAAAATCCAAGCCGCGTTCAATCGAAGAATATCTCAACTGGGTTGAAACCTTTATCTCAACCCATATTCAAGGCCCTTTTCGTCTGATTGGGCACTCACTGGGTGGCCTGGTCTCTTATTTGCTGATGCAACGGGGACTGCCGATTACTTCAGCGGTCTGGATGGAACCGGCAATTTTTGAGCTGCGCCCCTTGGTGAAAGCCTCTCTGCCGCTCTATGCCAAGGCCTATGCCCGCGCCCGCCATTACCGGCCCGAGGTGGTGCGCCATTTAAATTCGCTGGCCTGGGATGCCCGAACGGCTGACCCCATTCGGGTTGTTGCGTTCGTCGAGGCCTATATGCGCTCTGACCGCGAAGTGCAGGCTCTGTGGTTGCGGGAATATCCCCAGCTTTTGCCCTGGAAATTCGATGCGCTGCACCTGCCGATTTTGTGTATTCGCGGCCAAAAAGAGACCTTTATCTCGCGGGCCACCTCGGCACTCACACCCCATTTGCCCCAAGGCCGCGAGGTGATTCTGCCGCGCACAGGCCATTGCCTCTTAAATGAAGACAATGAGGGATTGGTTCGCGAGATTCGGGGCTTTTTTGCAACTCAACCTGAGCAGGCTGTGGCTTAAGCCCTTTTCTAAGTTCTGATTTGCACCCCGCTAGCAAACTGGGCTAAGCTATTAGCTGCTTCAAAGCACGGGAAACACCGGTGAGAATCCGGGGCTGTGCCGCAACTGTAATCCATCCGGAAAGCCAGAGCGCCGTCTTTTGAGGCAGGTATTAACGCCGCCTGCGCGCACAGGCCAAGGAGTCGTCTCATGTCTGTTTTTCGCTTTCGCCAGTGGGGCTCTGCCCTGCACCGCTATCTCGGTTTATTGGCTTTTGGCCAGGTCTTACTTTGGAGTCTGAGTGGCTTTTTAATGTACAGTCTCGATTTCTCCGATCTCTATCGCGATGCCCCGCCCCAACCCTTGGTTCTATCTCCTCAAACACCCGCTTTACACACCTTGCAGAGCCGTTTAGATCTCCTCTCGCCGGGGAGTCAATTGCTCAAAGTGGAGCTGAATAATTTAGCTGGAGAGACGGTCTATTTGCTCTCTCATACCAAAGGGCCAGCACTTCTGCTCAGTGCTGCTGGGGAGCCTTTAAGCCCTCTCTCTCCCAAGCGGGTCAGGGCCATCGCCTTAAGCCAATACCAGGGCAAAGCAGCGATTTCAGAGGTTCAGTTGCTGCCAAAATCTGTTGGCAATTATGTTTCGGGTGTGCCGGTTTATCGGGTTGTCTTTGGGGATGATGCCAAGACAGAAATGTATATCGACCCCCAAACCGGGGCTCTGTTGGCGCGGCGCAAAGCGCTTTGGGCGATTTACAACCGTATGTGGGAGTTTCATTTGATGAAATACACCCCCTCTCAGCCCCTCAATAAATGCCTGTTGTTGGGTTTTGCGGTGCTCAACGCAGTGGTAGCCTTGACGGGATTCATGAAGTTTTTTCGCAAAAAATCGGCTATGCTATAAATATGTCTGAGATGATTTGTCCTGCCTGTCACCGCTCTCAGCCTCCAGCGGAGTCCTGTGCTTTTTGCCATACCCGTTTGCGGATTGCTCCCCTCTCAGCAATGCCACTCACGTCCACCCTGCAAGCCCAGGGCTATGTCCCCGAACCTGTGGCGGCTTCGCCTGAAGCCATCCCGCTGCTCTCGGCTCTGGGTCTGTTTGTGGCCCAGGAGATCTATTTTGAAGATGGGATCACGGTGGGACGTCTGGGGTTGGGGGTGGCAGGATTCCTCGGCGGGGCTCTGGCTGTCTCTCAAATGTGGATCGCGGTCACACCTTTCTGGGGCTGGGCGCTCGCGTCCTGTGGTTTTGGGGCTTGGGGAACCCGTTGGCTCTATCAGCGCTTTGCCCGATCTTTGCAACAGAACCGCTTTGGAGAATTCAGCTTGGATCCCGAGCGTTTTTCATATGTCTTTAAACAGTCTTTTTTGCTCTGGCTCTTTTTGAGTTTATTGGCTTTGGGGGGGACACTCTTGCTCAATTTTGGCACTGCTTGGTTTGCTCAGACCCATCAAGTGGCTTTGCAACAGGCCTGGACCCAGAGCGGAAAGTCGCGCAGTTATTACGCCGAATTGGCCCCTTGGCCTGGTCACACTCAGCCAGTGCGGATCAGCCTGTCTCGGCAAGAGTTTGAGTCTTTGGGCCAGAGCAAAGAAGTTCGCATTTCCACTCGCAGGGGTATTTTGGGGATTGAGCTTCGTGGAACGCTGATCCCTGTTCCACCTGCTGCGATTACGCCTTCAAATTGATTCGGCGCGGCAAAAGCTCAAAGGTGGCGGGCAATTTGCCGGGAGATTCGCCGTCCACCTCCAGCCAGATCGGGGCCTGATCCAGGGCCTCGGCCACCAGATGGCGGCAGCGCAAATAGCGCACACAGGGGGCTTCTAAGTGCTGGCCGACATAGACCCGAGGCAGGGTCATGGCTGCTTCAACCGGGCCCACGCCAGTCAGAACAATTAACTCAAACCAGCCATCGTCAATTTGGGCTTTGGGGGCCACACGCATCCCGCCGCCATGGGCCTGGCCGTTGGCCACCGCGACCTGCAAGATCGATTGCTGCAAATCCAGGGTGTGGTCAATTTTGAGGCGCACCCGCTGGGGACGGAAGCGGGCCATGCTCTGTAAGGTGGCCAATAAAAAACCGGGGGTGCCGCCCAGATATTTGTGCAGGGGGGAGTTTTCAATCACATGCACCACGTCTCCGCCCATGCCAAAGCTGCCGATATTGATAAAATAGCGTTTGACGGGCTGTCCATCTTTGCCTGTGAGCGTGACTTTGCCTATATCTACACGCCGGGCGGGGGTTGAGGCCAGGGTCTCGAGATAGCTGTTCAAATCGTTATCCAGGCCCAAAGACTTGCGAAAATCCCCCCCTGTGCCGCGCATAATCAGGCCCAATTCTGCTTCGGAATTCAGCGGCTGATCATCTTCGAGCCAGCCATTGAGGACTTCGTTGAGGGTGCCATCACCGCCGACGGAAACAATCCGGCTGGCCCCACTTTTGAGCACTTCGCGGGTCAGGGCGGTGGCGTGACCGGGGCCTTCGGTCAGATGCACATCAAAGTTACCAAAACGCGCCTTGAGTTGGGTTTGAATCCCTGGCCAGTTTTTGCCTGTTTTGCCACTTTCGGAATGTGGATTGACAATAAAAACCGGCTGAGTCGGGCCCTGGCGGCTCATGCGACGGCTTCTGTTTCTGGTTTGTCGCTGGCGCTGGCAGAGGGCAATTCAAAGCGCGCTGCTACAACAGCGACTTCCGCCGCTGTTTTTTCTGGCGTCCAGCCCAATTCACTTGCCATTAAACCGGCTGTTTTTTCCAGGGCTGCCAACCCCGGATGCCCCAAGGTGCCCAAACCCGTACGTCGAAAGACGACATCGGCGAGGTTAAAGGCCATTTCTTCGCGCACGGCATAGAGGATTTCGGCCCCCACTTCTTGCCGCAGGGGGGAGAGGGGTTCGAGCAGTTCGGGATCTGCTTTTCCCAGTTCGAGTACCCGCTCAGCACGGGCACCATAATTGCGGCAGAGATGGGCAATCAGATCGGGGGAGTGTAGACACCAGCGGTTTTGCTCACTTTCGACAAAGTCCTGAAAGCGCTCAATCAGGCCGCCACTGATCTGGGCGTGGATCGTGGAACAGTGAACCTTGTTGGTTTTGAGCTGGTGATAGACCTGATCCACGACCTGTTCCGCCAGATGGCGGGCGGTGGTGTATTTGCCGCCAATGACCGAGATCAGACCGTGTATGCCCTCTTCTTCATGATCGTAAACCTCGTGTTTGCGTGAGGCCTTGTAGCTCTCGGTTTTCACCTTGGTCTCTTTTTCAACAATCGGGCGCAGTCCACCATAATAATAGAGCACATCAGCGCGGGTCAATTCCGCAGCGGGGTACATCCGGTTGGTTTTGTCGATCAGCTCATCGATATCTTCGAGGGTGACTTTAAAATCGTCGGGATGACCCCGATATTCGCGGTCAGTGGTGCCAATCAAGGTGTGGCCGCGCCAGGGTATCACAAAGAGATGCTCTCCAGCTTCGTTTGTCAGGGTCAGGGCCTGGTCAAGCGGTGCAATCACACGGGTCACGATGTGAATGCCTTTGGAGCGCATCAGGTGTCGTGCGGGCTCTTGTTCCATCAGACCCAACAAAAGATCGGCCCAGGGGCCTGATGCATTGACCACGACACGGCCTGAGATCGTGTGGCTTTGGCCACTGAGTAGATCTGTGACTTCGACCCCGGTCAGGGTATTTTCTGTGCGGACAAAATCCGTGACTTCGGTATAATTGGCCAGGTCAGCCCCAGATTCAGCGGCCGCCATTAAAAAATCCAGGCTCAAGCGCTCGGGGGAGTGCATCAGGCAGTCGTAATAGACCAAACCATTGACCAATTCTTCGGATTTGAGTTGGGGCACGCGGCGCAGGGTCTCTTTGCGACTCAGTGGAGAGAAAGAGGGCAATTGTTTATCTGGGTCTTCGATCCAGCGCTTGTCGTACGACAGCAGTTCGTACAGGGTCATCCCTGCCAGGAGCACGGGTGCGCTATTGGGACCGTGTTTGTAGACCGGTAGTAAAAAAGCCAGTGGGTCGACTTGGTGGGGCGCAATTTGCTCCAAATAGCGGCGCTCGCGCAATGACTCGCGCACCAATCCAAATTCCAGGTTTTTGAGGTAGCGCAGGCCGCCGTGTACCAGTTTTGAAGGGGCAGAACTGGTGGCTGCTGAAAAGTCATTTTTTTCGACCAGTGCGGTTTTGAGGCCGCGCAAAGCGGCGTCCCAGGCAATACATGACCCGGTAATGCCTCCGCCAATGATCACCAGATCGTAGCTGGTTTCAGCCATCTGGGGCAGGTTGCGTTTCATGGGGGGGGCTCCTTAATCTGGGTGCGGTAATCTGGGTGCGGTATATGCTGCTTGTGTATTGTAACTCAGGCCTCAGCTCGCTTCCAATTGTCTAAGTACGTATACTGCAGACAGTGCCAAAAGAGGAGGTTCTGCTACCTATGTCAAACGCTGCTGAACAGAGTTTGCGCAATGCGCTCTTAGAGCCGATTTCTGGCAGTGAGCAAGCTGCCCGTTGGTGCGCGGAGAGCGCACAGTGGGTCTGGCCTTTACAAACCTGTTTGCAGCGTGGTCAGCGCAGTTTCTCATTCTCACCCGCTGAGTTGGGCGCTGATTTTGGTTTGGAGCCAGGATTTCCGTTGCCAGCAGAACTTTTTTGGACCCAGACTTACAAACGCCAAACGGGCTGTCCTGGCGATTTTGCCTGGCTGGATCTGCATGCTGTGCCTTGGGCTTCCGATCACGTTGTGTTGGTGTTTGCCTTTGAGCAGGTTCTTCCACAATGGGGGGGCAGCGGACGACCCCTGGCAGAAGATCGCGAGATACTCTGGCTTTTACCGGCTTTGCTGAAAGGACTGATCGACGGTCTTCGTGCCGAAAAACACAGGGGATTGCGCCTAGAAATAACCGGCATGCGGGTACATTTGGTCGATTCTCGGCCGAGCAGCTTTTATCGATGTTGTTTGCAGGCCTTGGCGCATTTGTCGCGCTCAAACACAGGCCTTTTGTGAGCATCTTTCCTGTGCCTTCTAAAATGGCGTACACTGTTAGCATTCTTGGCCTGAGAAATCAACAGACCGCTCCAAGGCATGAGGTTATGTGATGACTGAATTTGAATTGCTCGATTTTGACGATATGTCTGAAGACCCCGTAGAAAATGAGGACCAAGAAGAGTCTTTCCCGACTTCTTTGCCCGAAGATGATGTCTTTATGGTCTCTGCGCGCGAGCGTTTGGTCGAACACAGCAAATCGCTCAAATATCTGCCCGTTCCGCTTTGGCAGGAGTTGCTCTCTGAACTTCAGGCCTTGCCCAGCGATTTGACTCAAAAACTGGCAGTAGAACCCTGCTCTATTCCGCATTTGAGCCTGGAAGACGGGGGCCGGGTTTTAGAAGCTTTGCAGCCCTTGCTCAAAAAGCCGGGCATTAACCGGCTGGTCTACCCGCTTTACCATGGCTTGGCTGCAGAACATTTTCTCAATTTTTACAGCGCTTAATGGGGCTGTGTCGGCTGTGGGGTGTGTGTTTAATTCTCTTATTGGGTTTCACAGCCAAAGCCCAGGCTGAAACCATTTGGCTGCAAAACCCCAAAGGCTTTCAAGCGATCTCTCCCGGGGGCGTTCTGGGAGTCTCTTTTCACCCCAATGCTTTTTTTGAGCGGGCGAAAATCAGTCCTCTCTTCCCGCCTTTGCAAATCGAACCTTCTCCTAATTATCGCCATTGGGCGTTTGTGGCACGGAATCAAAGATTAGCAGACCCCACCCCTCAGGTTTATTTTGCTTCCCCAGATCGGGAATACCCCGAAATCATGACTTCTTTTCACGATCGACCCAAGAGTGTGATTGGTATGCCCAGATGGTCTCCAGATGGGAAATTCGTTATTTTTTGGCGTTATCCTTCGCCGAAGTCTTCGCCTGAGCTTTGGTTGTTGGAGCTGTCGGCTTTGTCTGAACCTGTTCTTTTATTCCGGCTGTCTTCTGATGTCTCCGTGGATAAGTCTTATTTGGGGATGGAAGGACTCTTATGGGCGCCAGATAATCAGAGTATTTTAATTCAAACTCAGGGGAATCAAAATGCCCTGGGCCGTTTGCAGCAAATCAGCCTCACAGAACGAGAGCGTACGATTAAAGACAAATACATAATGTTCGATATCCTGCTCTCAAACGCGCATTTTTTCTGGATGCGGGGTTTAAACAAACTCGTTTTTGTCGGGACCAACAAAGCGATTTTAATGTCTATGCAAAATCCCCAAAAAGAGCAGCGGGTGGCTTGGCCTAAACCTTGGTTTCCTGTGCCGACCCGTCAAAAGTCCTATAATCCCTCTATCCAAATCAGCCCCAACGCTCACACTGTTTTATTGACGCAAAAGGTGCCGGACACAGACCCGCGAAAACCTTATCTGCAAAAGGGCTTGGCCTATTTTGTTTTGAACACGGGACGCTTTCAGATCATTGATAAAAATATTCTTTTACCACAAATGGCCCAGTGGATCGGCTCCTCCAAAGTGATAACGGGTGATTATTCTCCTCAGCAAAGGTTAAAAGGTGTTGCCCTTTTTGATTTAAAAACACGTCAAGATCAGCGAATGCCCTTGCCTCTGGTAAAAATATTGGATTTTGAACCCTCTCCAGATCTGCGTCGTGTCGCCATTTTAGGACAGACTTCCAAGCAGACTCAATTATGTCTGCTTCAGCTTCAGCCTTGGCGAATTGAAAATTGCGTAGTCGTCCCCCGAGAGAATTTGGCGCTGCGGGCTTGGGTTCCCTAAAACCTGTTTAAGGCTGCAGCTTGGCCAGATTTGCTTGAAACTGCAAAATAGCGGTTTGTAAATTGGCCAAAAGTTGAATGGTATAAACACGATCTCTCAGGGCCTGCTCCAGTTGGGTTGCCGATTTTTGGATTTGACGAATGCCCAGTGTCGATGCCGCCCCTTTGATTTTATGCACAGTTTCTTCGGCCTGTCCAAACTCTTTTTGCCCAAGAATTTGGGTTAACGTGGGCAGATCGGATTGTATGTCGTTGTCAAAATCCCGAAGTAATTTTAAATAACTGTCCATATCTCCACCCAACATATAGAGTGCGGATTCACAGTCTATATCACTCAGCTCAAGGCGATTAAAATAACCTGATTGCTCTGTTTGGTTGGCGAAATCGGCGCTTAGGTCTTTGGCAAAGAGCCATTTTTGCAAAATTTGATCGAGACTCTGCGGGTGCAGGGGTTTGGGGATCAGATCGTTGATGCCTGCTTGCTGGACTTTGTGGAGGGTGTCTCTTTGAACGTCTGCCGTTAAAGCAATGATCGGCAAACTCTGATATTTTGGCTGGGCGCGAATCGCCAGACTGGCACTGATACCATCTAAAACGGGCATGTGTAAATCCATAAAGACCAAATCATAATCGACGCGCTCTAATTGGTTGAGAGCCTCTTGACCATTGGCTGCGATATCTACCCGAAGCCCTTTGATCTCAAGCCATTCGCGCGCGACCCGCTGGTTGATCAAATTGTCTTCGACCAGCAAAATGCGCTTTTTAGCTGATGGAACTTGTTCGCCTTGCGCAGGGGGGAGGTATTTGACGGGAGCCGGTACTGATGGTTTTTCTGTTGTGCCGTTTTCGGGCAAGGTTTGCAGCAAACGCATGATTTCGTCGAGCAGCAGGGGTTTTTTCAGCGTGAGACCCGCGGGTGTTTCTTCGCTTCCCCGGTTGATCAGCCAAACCAACTGAGTGGCTGCATCTCTTTCCAGTAATTCTGCTGTTTCTGAGTCCAATTCAATCGATTGATCGATCAAGATCAGATCAATCGGGGGAGTCTGTAGAAAAAAGGTTTGAAGTTCTGACAGGCAGGTCTTTTGCCATAATTTTCCACTGACTTGAACGTGCAGAGCCTGAAACAGCTCAACCATCGCATTTAAGGCTTTGGGGTTATCTTCCAAGATCAATAGCTTGAGATCTCTGTGTTTGAGCGGTGGGAGCAGGTTTTGGTTGCCGCCCCCCTGAAGGGGGACTTCGAACCAAAAGGTACTGCCTTGACCTTCTTGGCTTTTAAATCCCATTTCACCTTGCATTAATGCAACCAGGTGTTTGGCAATACTCAATCCCAATCCCGTGCCGCCATGAGAGCGGGTTGACGAAGCGTCTACCTGCGTAAAGGCCGAAAAGAGTGTGGATTTTTTGCTGTCGGGAATACCAATGCCTGTGTCTTGAACCAGAAAATGAAGTCCTGTTTCAGAAGGGTGAATATACAGGCTAACCACGCCCCGATCTGTGAATTTGACGGCGTTATTTACCAAGTTGAGTAAAATCTGCTCCAGGCGATGGCCATCCCCGAGATAGGTTTCCGCCAAGCCTGGGCTGGGACTCCAGATCAATTCAAGGCCTTTTTTCTGAGCGGTCAAGGCGACCATATTTAAGACATTGGCGCATAATTTGCTCAAGCTAAAAGGGGCCTGCACCAATTCCATTTGTCCAGCTTCAATTTTTGAAAAGTCCAGAATGCCGTTGATCAGGTTGATTAAATGATCTGCTGCTTGCAGGCTATTTTCGATATAGTCCTCTTGTTGGGGGGTGAGCTTCGTTTGCAAAATTAAGTGATTAAAGCCAATGATGGCATTGAGGGGGGTTCGAATTTCATGGCTCATATTCGCCAAAAATTGGCCCTTGGCCAAGGAGGCCTCCTCGGCTTTTTCGATCGCCTGTTGCAGCTCACCTTCTGCGCGTTTGCGCTCGGTCAAATCGGTAATCACCCCGACCAAAATTTGCTGCCCAGAGGCGTCCAAAAAGGCTGCTTTACGCGTTAAAATCCAGCGTTGAACCCCATTTGCATCTGTAAACGACTCTTCATTTTCGTTGATGTCGCCACTGCTAAAGACCAAATCATCCTTTTCCCAAAAGATGGCGGCTTCTGCCGGTGGAAAAAAATCGTAATCACTTTTGCCCAACATTTGCTCGGGCGTTTTGCCAAAAAAACTTGAAAAGGCTTCATTGAGCATGATCCAGCGGTGCTGCCGGTCTTTGACAAAAACCGGATTGGGCAAAAAGTGAATGACGTCTGCCAGAAGCGAATGGCTATTTGCTGGCAAGTCTGCGTCAAAGACCATCGGTGGTTCTCAATCCCCGGACTTTTACCGGCTTGTTTTCAGAATGCAGGGCCTGTTGTGTTCTTGCCTTATTATAGCTTGTAAATTGGAATCGCCGCTCTCGCCCCATGTTAGAATGGTGTGGCTTCTTTTTGCATTCCTGAGCGCATGCCGCTCTAAAGAAGCTCTGAATTTAAAGAGATGAGTAAGCACAAAGTGAGGATCGATGAATGAGTCGCAAATCTGTAAAAGTTGCCGTGACCGGCGCCGCTGGTCAAATTGGTTATGCCCTGCTGTTTCGCTTGGCCTCGGGTGAAGTTTTTGGCCATGACGTAGATGTCCACCTGCAATTATTGGAATTGCCCCAGGCCTTGCCTGCCCTGGAAGGGGTTAAAATGGAGCTGGATGATTGCGCTTTCCCCAACCTGGCTTCGATCACCTGTAGTGACGACATGAATGTGGCTTTTAAAGACGCTGATTGGGCCCTTTTGGTCGGCTCTGTGCCCCGCAAAGCGGGGATGGAGCGCAAAGATTTGTTGAATATCAACGGTGGGATCTTCACCAAGCAGGGCTTGGCCCTCGATGCTGTGGCCAGTGCCGATTGTAAGGTCTTGGTGGTTGGCAATCCCTGTAATACCAATGCCTTGATTGCCAAAAGCGTCTGTAAACGCCTTTCTCCCCAAAACTTCTTTGCCATGACCATGCTCGATCAGAATCGGGCCTTTTCGCAGATTGCGCAAAAAGCGGGCGTTCACAGCACAGCGGTTAAAAATGTGGCGATCTGGGGCAACCACTCAGCTACCCAATACCCCAATTTCTTTGACGCCACCGTCGATGGCAAACCTGTGCCCGAGGTGATTGCCGATCACGATTGGCTTAAAGGCGAATTCTTGGCCAATGTGCAGCAGCGCGGTGCCGCGATTATCAAAGCCCGTGGCCTCTCTTCTGCTGCTTCTGCCGCCAATGCCGCCATGGACACAGTTAAAAACCTGATCAATCCCACCCCTGCCGGTGAGTATTTCTCGGTTGCAGTCAGTTCCGATGGCAGCTATGACGTGCCCGAAGGTCTGATGTTCAGCTTTCCCATTCGCAGCGACGGCCAGAATTGGGAAATTGTGAAAGGGCTTGAACTGAATGATTTCTCCCGCGAAAAAATCGCAGCGACGCTGCAAGAATTGCTGGAAGAAAAAGAAGCTGTAAGCGAGTTGCTGGGCGCCTAAGTCTTTTAAGTTTACTTTCAGTTTCAAGAGGCGGTGAGAGTCATTCTCACCGCCTCTTTTGTCAGGGCTGTGCGTGATGCGGCAACGGGTGTTGTTTACACGGTTGCCAATTGGCTTTCTGCACCAAAACAGGCTTCACTCAAAACAGGTTCCAATTTCGATTTCGGCTCAACCGGGCTGAGTTTGAGCGCATATTTGAGTGTGTGTTTGTTCGTGTTTGGGATCCTATCGGGGGGTTCTTTGGCGCTGCTTTGTTCCCGGTTTTGTTCACGGCTTTGGTCTTGTGCGGCAAAAATCCGGAAGCAGACTTCGATCTCGCGATTGGTGGGAACCCGCAGACGACAACCTGAATATTGACCGGGTTGGACATCGCCAATCAAAATGAGGGCTTCGGCCTGTTCTGCCACTTCTAAATCCAGAGAAATATGTTCGTCTTGGGCGGATTCCACGAAAATTTGTACGCGTTGATAGTCGAGCAGTCCCGGCAGAGGCGTACAGCGAATAATTGGCGTAAAAACAGCACTGCTCGAGAAAGAGGGAGCCGCTGGTCGGTATTCATAAAACCAGCGGGCCTGTTCGTGCAATGTCTTTAAGAGGGGAGTGGGGGCCTGTTCTGCACAAATTTCGGCCAACGAAGGGGCCTGACTAACCGCCCTAACAGGTGGGGGAGAGACCCGAACAGGGGCGGCTTTGAGAGACGCAGCTTTAAAAAACTCACTTTGCAGGGGCGCCATTGGGCGGGGCAAGGGGGGCAAGCTGGTCACGGGCTCTGGTTTGGGCGGTGCAGCCAGTGAAGCGGGCAATTGCAAGGGGGGCCGTTCGGGCCGCACAACCTCTTCAGAAAAGAGAATTGCGGCCTGAGCAGCCTTGTCTGCGGGGCCAGGATGAAAAGCGGTATTCAGCATTTGTTGAAAACGACGGAGCATGAGCCTTAACCTTGCTAATATGCGTGTTTTTAAAGGGCCTTTAAAACAGGGGCTAACCCTTTGCTGATCAGCATATCACGCAGATTTGATCCAAAGCTGTGAGGGATCCACCTGAATTTTAGCCAGATCGATCACAAGCGCCGATCTGTAGGGGCTTTGGCTGAGATCACTTCATGCAGCCACAGTTCGAGTGCCATGGCCGGATTTAAGCGCAGGCCTTGGCGCATGCGGGTTTGCAGATCTAAAAGCCGCCGCAGACTCCCGTCGATCTCTTTGAGGCTATAACCCTGCCAGAGTTCGAGATTTTTTTTGAGTCTGAAACTGTGTTGGCCCAACTCTTTGGCGATTTCTTCTTGGCCCCATTTTTGTGTTTGCAGGTATTTGGCCCGGTACAAACTGCGCAAATTGGCGGCCAGAGAGGCCAGAATGCCTTCGGGACTTTCGTGCAATAATTGCTGATGTAAGTCTTGCAGGGCTTGGGCTTCGCGGCGTTGGGCCAGACCTTCCAAGAGACCAAATACATCCGCTTCGGTGGGGGCGACCAAGGCCCTGACGTGACTTTCTTCGAGCATCGTTTCGCTGCCCAAAAATGTCAGCAGTTTTTCAATGCTCTGTTGCAGGGCGAATTTGTCGGTACCCAGGGCGCGGGCCAGATATTGCAAGGCCGGACGACTGATACGTTTGCCTGCTTTGCGCAGTTCTTCTTCGATCCAGGGATGTAATTCTTTTTCAATATTCCAGCTTTTGATGGACTGAAAATCGTGGTGTTGGATTTTTTTGATCAGGTTTTTGGTTTCTTTGCGCCGTTTGTCAGTACTTTCACAAAGCATTACCAAATAATTGGGGCTCTCTGGTGCATGTTTGTCGGTATAGTCACCCAAGACACCCATCAAGGTATTTAAGGCTTCGGGGCTGCGCACAAAATCCACTTGCAACAGACGACATTCTCCCCAAAACGGCGGGGTCAGCCAGCTTTCCAAAATGCGCGCGGGCTCGGTTTCGTCGCCATTGAAGCGCTCCAGATTCAAGTCTCGCCATTCTGGGTCGAGATGTTTCTCGATCAGGTTGTGTAAATATTTGCCTCGCTGCCACTCATCTTCTCCCGTTAGCAAAAAAATCCGTTCCAAAGACATCTTGCTAACGACCTGAAGCCTTGGGCGTCGGGTTGATCGGCACCGGGTTTAAAAAAGATTTGCGTGGGCTGAGTTTAAGACTGACGGTGCGCGGGCGCAGATCTTTAAACTGGATATCTGGAGGCAAGATGACCGAGAGCGGTAAAATTTGTTCTGCTTTGCTGAGATCTTTGACCTCAACATAAATTTTGACCGCTTCGGGCGCGAGGTTTTTGAGGTCGGCATTTTTGCCGGTTAAGACCACGGTGGCCTGAAAAGGTGTGGTTTGGACCTGGTATTTTTGGTTGCTGCCCTGAATACCAATTGGCAAAAGTACTTCGCGGGTATGTGCTTCAAGATCAAGGGTTGGGGTTGGGGGCCTTGGGGTGTTGTGATCGGTGCCCATGCCAATCGCCAGGCCCCAGATAATCGCGATCAAAATCGCGATAAAACGCAAATTGAATAAAAAACTGTCAGACAGGCGGCGTGACAAAGCCAAAAAGGGATTGGCTCGGGCTTCAACCAACTGGCCAGAGCCTGCGCTGGTCGGCACGGGAGGTGGGGTTTTGCGCAGTGGCAACAAGCTCCAGAGATTAAATCCACCTGAACCCTCTTCCTGGGGTTGCTGCATCTGAAAAATTTCAAGCAATTTGCGTTCGAGGGTCTCTTCTCCCAGATTGCGGTGAATTTTACCCCCTTCGATCAGCGAAATGCTGCCCGTCTCTTCCGATACCACGATACAGGCCGCGTCTGAGACATCGGTAATCCCCAAGGCCGCTCGGTGGCGGGTGCCCCAATAGATTCCCGCTGGGGATTTGAGGGTTTCGATCAGGGGTAAAACAACGCCTGCGGCCACCAGCCGATCTCCGCGCAAGACCACCGCGCCATCGTGCATGGGGGTGCCATCGTGAAAAATGGTCAGCAGTAGCTCTTTGGAAACCTGGGCATCAACAGGATAACCATCGGAGGAGTATTCACTCAGGCCAATTTGGCGCTCAATCACAATCAGCGCCCCTGTGCGGTTTTCAGACATTTCTTGAACCGCGTTGACGAGGGCATTGGTCACGCCAAAGAGTTCTTTGCCTTTGAGCCGCTCACCCGGAAAGAGGGAGACGCCGCGTCCGAGTTCTGACAG
Organism: Candidatus Blackallbacteria bacterium; assembly: GCA_051715345.1. Classification (GTDB taxonomy): domain Bacteria; phylum Cyanobacteriota; class Sericytochromatia; order UBA7694; family UBA7694. The sequence goes on along the minus strand of JBPXJQ010000003.1, from coordinate 79,879 downwards.
GGCTTTGCGCAATTCGGGCTGAAAAACCACAGGAATGGCGACAATCACCAGTGTGGCCGCGTTTTGCAGCACCGAGGTCAAGATCCGCAATTCGAGGAAGGTATTGGCAATAAAATAAATGATCACCAGCAGCAGCACGCCGCGGATCAGGTGAGCAGCGCGGGTCTCTTTGACAAAAGAAAAGAGCTTGTAAAAGACAAAACTCACCAAGGCCACGTCGAGAAAATCCTGCCAGCGCAGTGATGTCACGAAGTGGGCAAGCCATTGTGTCAGTCCCTGTAGGGATTCCACCGCCACTTTCCTTTCAGAGCATGAGGGCGCCGACAGCCCTGATTTTTGCTGTGCGCCCGAATCGTATTCAAAGTTTAACAAATCTTAAGCGGCCTTCTGGGCCTATTTTAAGTTTAAAGCTTATTTAAACGCATTTCGGTGATCAATGTTAACCAAAGGCCTGGGTGTACAATTTCACACTCTGTCTGACAATTTCGTAGGCCTCTTCACGTCCCACCAGTTTTTCGATCACCACTTGCTTGTTTTCGAGCTTTTTATAATCTTCGAAAAAACGCTGGATCTCCACCATGATATGGGGGCCGAGCTGAGAAATATCCTGGATATGGTTGACCGACATATCGTGGCTGGCCACGGCGATGATCTTGTCGTCGTGTTCTTGGTTGTCTTGCATTTGCATGGCGCCAATCACCGTCGCTTCGACAATACACATCGGCATGATATCTATCGAACAGAGCACGAGAATATCCAATGGATCTTTGTCGTCGCAATAGGTTTGGGGAATAAAGCCATAATTGGCGGGATAATGCACCGAAGAAAACAAGACCCGGTCGAGTTTGAGAAAACCACTGGCTTTGTCGAGTTCATATTTGGCTTTGGAGCCTTTGGGGATTTCGATCACGGCATTGACGCGTTGGGGCATGGCCTCACCATAAGGCAGGCTGTGCCAGGGATGGCTCTGTAACATTAGGTCTGTTCCTCGTTTTTTAATAGCGCTAAAATAAGGGGCAAAATCTGGCCCGAGGGGCCTTGTAGCAAGAGATCTACTTCGGGTGTTAAATCGCTGGCTTCCAGGTTGATCTCAATCACCCGGCCTTGGCTCCGGTGTTGGTAATGGACCTGCAGCAAACCAGCCACAATCCAGACCATACCCGATGTGCCTGCGACCAGAATCAGATCCGCTTGGGATGCGGCTTGCTGCGCTTGGTGAAACAGACTGGGGTTATACGTCTCTCCAAACCAGAGTACATTGGGTCGGGCCAGGGCGCCACACGCACAGTAAACAGGCAGGGTCTCAAAGATCTGGCGGTCGGTCCAGATTTTGCCTTCGCGGGTGCAGCGCAATTCCCAAATGCTACCATGAATCTCGACCATTTTCTCGCTGCCGGCTTGGCCGTGGAAACCATCCACGTTTTGGGTCACCAGCAAAAATGAGGGGAAGGCTTTTTCCAAAGCGGCCAGGGCAAAATGGCCAGGATTCGGCTGACTGTTTAAAATGGCGATGCGCCGCTCGTTGTACCAGCGCCAGACCAATTCAGGATCTTTGGCAAACCCCCTGGGTGAAGCCAAATCTTCTGCGCGGAATTTTTCCCAATAGCCACCCGCGCCGCGAAAGGTCGAAATGCCACTCTCCGCTGAAACCCCTGCGCCGGTAATGGCGACCACGGACTTGGCCTGTTTCAAGATCTTTGCCAGATCTTTCCGCCGAGCGGGATCTGCCAGATCGGCCAAGCTCAGGTGCGGTGTCACAGGCGGCGGAGCAGGGCCTGCAGCAATTGATCGAGGCGGGCCGAACTCTGTTGGGCCACTTCCACCACTTCTTCGTGGGAGGTATTGGCCAGGGCCAGGGGATCATAGGTCACGTTGGTCACACAGGAGAAACAGACCACACCCAGCCCCAGGGCCTGGGCCCAGATCGCTTCGGGAATGGTGGACATACCGACAATATCACCGCCCATGCGGCTAAACAGGCGCAACTCGCCGTGGGTTTCGTAAGTGGGGCCCAGCAGGCAGACATAGGTACCTTGGCGCAGGGCCACGTCTGAATCGTGAGCGGCCAGCCGGGCTTTTTCGAGCAGGGCCGGATCAAAATTAAAGTACATGCGCTCGTTGCCGAGTTTGAGACTGAGGTAGGCCCGCTCTTCTTGGGTCACTGGCTGCCAATAGATATGGTCGCGAATCAAAACCAGATCGCCGGGGGTGTAATAGCGGTGAATCCCCCCTGCGGCATTGGTCATAATGATGTTTTTGACACCCATGGCGTGCATCAAGGTCGTGGGGAATACCACGTTGGACCAGGGATGGCCTTCGTAGCGGTGCAGGCGGCCATGAAAAATAGCGACCGATTTGCCCTCAAATTTGCCCAGGGTGATTTCTCCTTTGTGGCCTTTGACGGAGGCTTTGGGAAAACCCTGGATTTTTTCGTAAGGCACCACTTCCTGGTCTTCCAGGTTTTCAAAAATTTGAATGCCGGAGCCCAGCACAATCGCCACTTCGGGGCGAATGGAGGTTTGGCTGAAGAGGCTTTCTTTGGCGGTTTCAGCGGGCGTAAAAAGATCTTCGAGGCGGTATGGCTGTGTGGTCATGAAATCCCAATTGCTTTTTTAATTAATCTGTTTTGGTTTTTTTTCGATTTTCTCATTATAACCTGCCCGGCCCAATTGGTTAAGCCCTGTTTAAATATTCTCTTTGCTGCGGGCAGTGCACGGGCTGTGAGAGTCAACCCATATGCCGGATCCCCCTTCGTGTTAAAATAGCACCAGAATCAAACAAACACCTGTGTGTAAAAAGAACGATGAAAAAGACCTACCGCATTGCCTGGATTGGCAAAAAGTCCCCCTTCTGTGGCAACGTGACCTATTGCAAAGAACTTGTGCGCGGGCTCTCCGAACGGGGCCACGAAGTGCTCTTTGTGCATTTTGAAGACCCAGAAAATGCCCCTGAGACCCCGATGGAAGAGAGCCACGAGGTCAAAATCCCCTATCTCTACAAATCGCAGATGTACACCATTCCCAGCCCGACCTCGGCCAAGATTTTGACCCAGGCCCTGCAGGACTGGCAGCCCGATGTGGTTCATGCCTCTTTGCCCATTTCAGCCATGGACTTTAACCTGCCCGAGATTTGCCACAAATTGGGCATTCCCCTGGTTTCGACCTTTCACAATGCCTTTGACCGCCGCCCGAGCTTTTTCAGTGGTACCAGTTATCTGACCTATCAGCTCTATGCCCAGCAAATGGCTGATTCCGACCGCGTGATCATCTTCTCGAATTTGCAAAAACAACTGCTGATGCGGGTGGGGGTGAGCGAAGAGCGGATCGCGATTGTGCCCAATGCGATCGACACAGAACGTTTCTCTCCGGGGCCCTCGGCCTTTCGCCAGCGTTACCCGGACAAATTGATCATGACCTATATGGGCCGGATTGCCCCCGAAAAAGGCCTCGATGAATTGCTCAAGGTCTTTATGCGCCTGGCCCTGCCCCAAACCCAATTGGTGATGGTCGGCGATGGCAGCCAAAAACAGCTCTTGCAGTCGCTTTACAGTGAAGTGCCCAATCTGGTCTGGACAGGCTTCTTGGGCGAAGCCGAGCGTTTGGACGTGCTGCGTGGCAGCGATATCTTTATTCTGCCCTCCCAGGTCGAAGGACTCTCGATTGCCCTGCTCGAAGCCATGGCCTGTGGTCTGGCCACGGTGGCCACCGACGTGGGCTCCGATGGCGAGGTGCTGGAACAGGGCGCAGGGGTGATTATCAACCCCGGCAAAGTCAAGTCCGAGTTGAGTTTTGCCCTGCAATTATTGCACCAACACCCGGATTTTGTTGCCAACCTCAAATTAAAGGCCCGCGAGCGGGTGGTCGAGCGCTACCGGCTCGAAACCAATTTGGCAGCTGTTGAGGCCGTCTATGCTTCGGTTTTGAGCAGCCCCCGCCCCGTCAATGGCTCGCCGCTCTTGATGGCAGGATAGATGTCTATGCTCAGGGGATGGATGTTGGCTCTCGCATTGAGCCTGGCGCTGGGGCTGGGTTTTCAGCCTTCGAGTGGAGCAACTCCTGCTCCATTGCCGGCCGCAGCTCAGCCGCTGCGCTTGGCCCAAAACAGCAGCACCGTCATCTATCTCAACGACAAGCCCATCACCCAATTGCAGTCCCCGTTTACCAGTGCGACCATGCTCTATTTGCCGGTCAAATTACTGGAGCATCTGGGTCTGCGGGTCGAACTCGATCCAGCCCACCACAGCGCCCGTCTGATGCGCCCTGGGGTTTTTTATCTGGTCAAAGAGGGCTCCCGCCAAGTGACCTGGAACCAGCAGGGCATGATGATCTCCCACGCGCCCATTTGGCAGCAAGACACCCTGTTTGTGCCGCGTTCGCTTTTGGCCAATTTGGGCATCGGCTTTAGCTACAACAAAGCCAATAACGAAATCCATATCAGCAAAGACTTAAACACCTTTCGCGCAGTCAATCTCCTGCCTTCAGATGTGTATACCCGCCTGGTGATTGAATTTCAACAGCCCCCTGTCTACCAATTGCAAGAGAGTGAGCAGAGCCTTACCCTGGATTTTTATGGGGCTGAGGTGCCCGAGCCCGAGCAATTTACGCCAGAGAGCAGCGATGTGCTGTTTAAAGGACTCAAAATCCAGCAACTGGGCCGTGGCATCGTGCGCCTGCAGATTTTTAAAAACTATCCCTCGCCCCACCGCCTCTTCTGGCTCGACAAACCCGACCGCCTGATGGTCGATTTGGTCAAGGTCTTTCAAGAGGACAAACGCTCTCAGGTCGCTCCGGGGGTCAACTACACCCGCACCTACCAGGGCTTTGGCTTTGGCCCCGTGACCTATTACAGCCTCGAGATTCAGCCGGGTTCGGGCCTGAAATTGGTGCCTGAGTTGGCCGGCCAAGGTACAGGCTCTGGCAAGGGTTTTGTCAAAGAGCGGGTCAGTACGATGGCGCGTCGCAGCAATGCTTTGGCGGCGATCAATGCTGGTTATTTTAATCAGGCCGGTGTGCCACTGGGCATTTTGATCAAAGAAGGGGAGTTTATTTCCTCTCCCATTTATGGGCGCACACTTTTGGGTCTGAGCCAATCGGGCACATGGTTTATCGACCAGACCGAGCACAGCCTGGCGGTCGAATTTCCCCTGCAAAACCGCATGCGTATGCGCTTTAATGCTGTCAATTTGCCCCGTCAGAACCAACAAATGGTCTTGTACACCCCCCGCTATGGTGCAAAGACCGGCACCGCTCCCAGCGAAGATGCGCTCGAACTTCAGATTCTCTCCGATGGCACAGTCCAAGCAATGGCCCCCGCCAATTTGGCGATTCCTGAAGATGGCTATGTGATCTCGGCCCACGGCCAAGGTGCACGCTGGCTCAAAGCCAATGCCTATGTGGGTATGCGGGCCCTGATCTATTCGCAGGTTTTGGGGCAATGGGAACAGATCTTGCATATGGTCGGTGGTGGCCCCCGCCTGATTAAAAACGGCCAATTACACGTGACCTCAGAGCAGGAGCGCTTTCAAGCGGATATCGCCAAAGGCCGTGCCCCCCGCACCGCTTTGGGCTTGGGACGCAATGGGGAGATCATTCTGCTGGTGGTCGATGGCCGTCAGAGTCAGAGCAAGGGTCTGACTCTCTGGGAATTGGCGGGCCTGCTCAAAGAAAAAGGGGCCGTAGAAGCCCTCAATTTTGATGGCGGTGGTTCCAGCGCCATGGTGATTCGCAATCAATTGGTCAATCGTCCCTCCGATGGCCGAGAAAGACCTGTGGCCAGTTCGCTGGTGCTGGTCAAACGCTAAATTTATATCTTTTAAGGAGCCGCTTATGAACCAGGCCAAATACATGCAAATCGTGATGTTTAACACGGTCATCGACCTGATTATTATTGGCCTGTTTTATTTTAAAGTCTTGGTCCCAGATATGGATATGACGCTGCGTCTGATGGTCTGCGGCATGTTGGCCCTCAATCTGGTAATTGTGCCTCTGGCTTTAAAATTGGCGGTCAAAGACTGACTTTGGGGCGGGAACGCGAACAGACCGAGATTTTGATTGGCACCCACGCACTCACCGTTGAAGTAGCTTGGCTGCTGGAAGACAAACGCCGGGGCCTCTCTGGGCATGCGCCTTTGACCGAGAGCCAGGGCCTGCTCTTTGTGTTTGACCCGCCTGAATACGCGGGGGTGGGCATGACTGAGATGAACATGGCGATCAGTGTGGGCTTTATCTCTCCCTCTGGGCATTTGCTCTCCCATCACGATCTCTCCCCCGGTGATCCGTTGCTGATTCCAGCCCAGCCTGTGAGGGCTTTTTTGGAAGTGGCTTGGGGGTGGTTTGCCCGGCACGATCTGCAAGCGGGGGTAGAGGTCCAGATTCCCGAACTGCCGCGTTGGATTCAACCCCCCCGGCAGATCGGTTTTCGTTTAACTTAAACTTCCGCCCCAGTCCACTTTGCGGGCTTTTTTGTAAAGGGCGTGGCTGCGGGCGATGGAGCTGGTTTTCCAGCTGCCATCGCTTTGGCAGAGTGTAAGATCGACCACCCCTTTGCGGTAAACAGGCCGGCGCAAGACCCGTGCGGCAGGTGTTTGCAGCAGCGGCGTTTTGCTGACAGCCAGCCAGGCAAATTTTTCATCTTCGTAAGATTCAAAGCCGTCTTTGAGATAGCGCTGAACCTGGGTGCGCGCCACCCGTGTGCCAAAGTGGCACCAATCGCCCGCCTGCAGGGGACAGGTCTGGGCATGGGGGCAGGGCCCAACCAAGTGCAATCCACTTTCGAGCGCCAATTTGCGTGCCGCCAGGATATGTTTGTATCCCAGTGGTGTGCCGGGTTCGACCAAGAGCAACACCTGAAAGGGCTGTTGATACATTTTGCCCAAGAGCTGGCTTTGCGAGCTGGGGTCCAATTCGTTGAGCACATAAGACAGACAGTGTAGGTCGGCCTGGGGCCATCTTTGCAAGGAGAGCAGATCGGCGATGTCCCAGCGGGCAGCCTCTAACAAAGGGTTGCCTGATGCTGCAAAGAGCTGTTGTCCCCAGCGCACCTGTTCGCGGTCGCGCTCACAGAGAAAGATCTGCTCCAGGCTGGCAAAGTGCTGGGCCAGGGCCAAGCTGACCGTGCCCGGGCCGGCACCCAAATCCAGCAGCGAAGTGGGGGCAAAATCCGGCAATTGGGCCTGAAGTTCTTTGGCCAGGGCTTCGATCACCGCATAAATCGCGGGCAGGCGGCTGAGCCGGTAGACCTGCCGATCGGCCTGGGTATTCAGGCGCACGCCACTTTGGCCACTCTGATCGCGGTAATTTAAACTGAGTTGTTCGTGGGCGGGTTTGAGATGTTTAAGGGGCTGCTTTTGGGCTTCGAGCAGGAGAAAATCTTTGAGAAAATCCGGTAACATGGGGCCTCTGTCTTTCTATTCGGGGCGGCGCTCTGATGGCTGGGGGCTGTGTAACGGCCTTTGTCGGGGCCAGAGTATCATGCTTTTTTCCTGTTTGTTTCGCCAAATCAACAGGCTGATATATTCAAAACCCAAGCGCCCAGGTTGTCGCTTGACCCCAAAGCTGTCTCCGGGCTGCATCCGTTTAAACAAGCTGTGTTTGTAACCGCTTAAGTTCAGTTTCAGCCTGGGGCCTTTGGCTTTGGCCAAGAAGGGCTCTAACTCAAGGGAACTTTCACGGATGGCGGCCAAACGGTATGTCTTGGGAGCCAGCTCCAAGGGGGCGGACTCATTATAGTCCAGAATGGCCGACCAGAGGCAACAGAAAACCAGGGCTGTCCCCAGGATAATCCCTGTTAAAACCCGGTCATCGCGGCCATCGTTGCGGAAGGCGATCCCCTGTTCTGACCAGAGTTTGCGGGCGTGCAACCAAACGGCATAAGCCCCACAGGCCAAAGACAAGCCACTGACCCAGGCCACTTGCGCCAAACGAACTCCAGCGATTTCGACGACAGCCAAACTGCTCTGATCGAGTTTAAACAGCAGCAAAAGCATACTGGTAAACAGCAGCAAAGCCAACACCCCGTTGTGCCATTGTTGCCAGCGACTGGGAATGGGTTCTAACTGGGGCAATTGAAGCTCAGAAAATGGATTGTGCATGGTTTTTTTGTCTGTTTTTGTTATCATACTCCATTTTTTTGCCTTTGGAAAAAGCATTTGAATCTTTTTTTGAGACAGGCCGGGAACTCCGACCTGGATTGATCAAAATCAAGCTTAAATTTGATTCACGCGGGGTGTAAAAATCACAAATTTCAATTACAATAAGGAAATCATCAGTGAGTTGGTGGCCCAATTGACAAGTCCACTTTTACAACCCGTCCATTCCCTTTCCGATTTGCAGCAGGTGCTGACTGAAGGCGGCTATGCTGCCCTGCAGACCCCTGGCTCCAGCGGTCTGGACTATTTGCGTCTGCCGATTCCCGAAACCGATCTCTTTCTCGACATTCGCCCGGCCTCCGACAATCTCGACGAGCGCTGGGAGTTTTATCTGGCTTATCCGGTCAATGTGCCCGAAAGCCGCTTTGCCTATCTCACCGACGTTTTGGTGGATTTTAACCGCCGTTTGCCTTGGGGCAGCACGGGTCTGGCCGAAGACGATACCCCTTATTTCCGCTGGTCCCCCACCACGGCGCTCAGCGCCATTTCGGGCTTCCGGCTTTTGGAATTGGTGCAAATGGTGCTCTTCTTTGGTCGCCAATTGGCCAGTCAAATGGCTGAGATGTTGCTCAAGTTTGCCAGCCTGGATCCAACGATTCCGACTATTCCAGCCATCCCCAGCACGGTCTCTGCCAATGCGCCCGCTTTGGGCTAAGGTTCTCACAATTAAAGGTTAACAACCGTTTAATTTTTATTTAACAATCGCAGAAATCTGGCAAGATCAAGATCAAGATCCTCTAAACCTTTAATTAAGAAACAATTAATTTTAGGTCAAGCGAGGTTACTATGCTCGTCGATCAGGTCCGTTCCTTTTTTGGTTATAACCCCTATTCAGGGTCTAACCCAACGCAACCTGCCGCAGCGACTATTCGGCCAAGTTCCGCTGTGTACGGCGCAGATACTGCTTTCTTTGATACCAACCGCGCGGCCAGCGGAGACGGCGCGATCACCAAAATGCTGGTGGGCGGCTATACCGGTTTTACCTATGCCAAATCTGGCTCTGGTCAACCCCTGACTCAGTTTATGATGAGCTCTGTCGGCATCGGCGCAGCCATCAGCGGCTCTGTCTCGGTTGTTAAGAACCTGGCTTCTCTGACCCACGGCAAACAATCCGCTTCAACCACGGTCGGGAATATCCTCACAGATACCCTCCAGGGTGGCGTTAGCGCCATCGGTGGTGTGGCCGTTGGTGGTGGCACCATGGCGATCTTCAAAGCCTTGGGCGCAGCCCCCGGCAATCCCCTGATTATCGCAGGCGTGGTCGGCGGTGCCTTGGGTGCCGTTTTGGCGAACAAAATCCTCAATACCGAGGGCATTCGCCGCTCCTTGACCTAAGTTTAAGTTCTCTTTTTTAACAGGGCTGGCATTGCGTCAGCCCTGTTTTGTTTGGGGCCGGTGGCGGGTTTCCCGGCGATAAGTAGCGGGTCTCCCGATTATAAGCGGTTATAATAGAAGCCATGGCTCCCCCTCTCACTTTTTTAATTGCCCATCACCGCTATTTGCCCGAGGCCTATCTGACAGGCCAGATTCGGGCTTTAAATGCCCAAGACAGCGACGCCTTTCAGGTCATTTACTTGCATCAGGGGGCCGAGGCGGCGGAATTAAAACAGGCCTTGCAACAGGCCTCTTTTTCCCATCAGGTGGTGGCGATTCCCTATCCCGAAGTGGCGGGGGTCTGCTGCTGGGATCTCGTGCGCTATCTCGGCGGCATGTTTGGCCATTCGGTTTGGGGCGATTATTGGAGCTATTTGCACCAAGAGTGCTGGCCGGATCCGCGTTTTGTCTCAGGCGTTTTGACGGGCATTGCCACTTGCGAGGCCGAACAGGGCCCCGAGGCGGTTTACCGGGTCAATCAATTGCGCTGCCCACTCACGCCTGGCGAGATTCAACCCGAAACCTGGCTTGAGCAATTGGAACAGAGCGGCGCGGTGAGCTGGATTGAGCGCAAGCCCCATCGGCGCGATTTTGTCTTTAAGTTGGCCCCCTGGTCGGAGGATGCCTTTGTCTTGCCTGTGGCCCTGACCCGGCAGTACAGGCTCTTTTCGGCTGTGACTGTGCCGCTGTATTTTCAGGATCTCTTTGATCTGTTTTTGCATTTGCCCGATCAGCCCTGGTTTGCCTCGGTCAAATGGGTGCAGCTCGGGCAGCCGGTGATCTACCATCTCAATCATCCCCGCGCCTTTGCTGAATATACCTTGCCCTTTTTGCAGGCGGTGCGGCAGAGGCCCGATCTCTTTGGCCATTTGGCGCTGTTTGAATTGGCCCAGACAGATTTTGACTACCACGAGGGCTTTGATGCCGATGGCGAGCGGGTGATCTCCAATCATTTGCACCGCTTTGTGCAGTATATGCGCTATGCCGAGCGGGGCACGGTGGCGCATTGGTTGCGGGCTTTGCAGGCAAATTTTGGGCCCATCCAAAAACAATGGTAAAATACCTTCCTGTGTAAACACCCCTCACACAACCAGATGACACAAGCAGAGACGAAGAAAACAAGGCAGAACCCATGGTTAAACACTGGAAAGAATTGGCGCTCGGCGGATTTATTCTGACCGCAGGCGCTTTATTGGCATATATGTCGCTCACATTGGGCCGGTTTCAATTTGGCGAGACGGTCAAGTTTACTGCCGTGTTTAACAGCGCTGTGGGCGTGGTCAAAGATGCCCCCGTGATGATGGCCGGGATCGAAGTCGGCCACGTCGAAAGCATGGAAGTGCGCCAAGGCCGCGCCTTGATGCATTTGGTGGTGAACCCCGAGATTAAAATGCACAGCGACGCCCGCGCAGAAATCCGCTCCAAAAGTCTCTTGGGTGAAAAATACATCGCGATTGATGCGGGCTCTCCCCAAGCGCCCCCACTCCCCAATGGCGAGCAGATCAAAAACACCATGACGCCCGTGGACCTCGACGAGGTGCTCAACCACCTGGCGCCGGTCTTGACCAAACTCGACCCCGATGATCTCAACACCCTTTTGCACACCTTTGCGGTGGCCGTCAAAGGCAAAGAAAAAGACATGGGCGATTTGATCAAAGGCACCGCTTCGCTGATGCGGACGGTCTCAGGCAACGAAAACGAAATTGCCCGAATAGTGAAAAACCTGGATGGCGCTGCCGGTCAGGCCAATCGCCTGCTCAGCCGCAATGGTGCTTCGATTGAGAGCATTATCTCCAATCTGCGTGTGGCCAGTGCCAGCCTCGGCAGCGATGCCCCCGAATTGCTGCGCAGCCTGAAGGCTGTTTCCAGCGAAGTGCACACCATTACGGGCCCGCTCAGCGAAAATGGCGAGCAAATTGCCAAACGGATCGACAATATTTCGCGTGATGCTGAGCAATTTACCGACAGCTTAAGCCGCCACCCCGACCTGATTCCCAATCTGAATACCTCGCTGTCTGAATTGCCACCTCTGCTGCGCAAGGCCCCGGCGACTCTCGATCGCCTGCCTGCTGTGCTCGACCAGCTCACCCCTGTGCTGGGCAATGCCGACAAACTCATGACCAAAGTGGGCAACAGTCTGGATCGCCTCGATCCGGTGCTCGACAATGCCAACCAATTGCTCAACGAGAAAAAGATCCGCCAGCTCTTGCAAGACGAAGGCGTGAAGGTCAATATTGAGAAATTTAAGCTCTTTTAAGGGGGCGACGCCATGTTTCGCATTGGTCTGACTGGCGGCATTGCCTCGGGCAAGTCGGCTGTGGCCGCCATGCTGGCGGAAGCCGGTGCCAAGGTCGTGGACACGGATCTGGTGGCCCATCAGCTGATGGAGCCCGGCCAGCCGGTGTATGAGCAGGTTTTGGCCCATTTTGGTGAAACCATTTTGGCCCCCGATGGCCAGATCGACCGCCGGGTCTTGGGCGGGATTGTCTTTGCTGATGAAAGCCAGCGTGCGCAGCTCAACCAGATTGTACACCCCGGTGTGAAAGCCGCCCTGCGCCAATTGGAAACAGAATTGCGCGCCCAAGAGACGGAAATGGCTCAAAGCGGGGCAAAAAAGAATTTTCTGCTGGTGCTGGTCATTCCCCTGCTCTATGAGGTCAATATGGCGCATTTTGTGGATAAAACGATTGTGGTATACTGTCCTGAAGCTGTTCAGAAAGAGCGCCTGATGGCCCGCAATGGTTTTTCAGAATCAGAGGCCCAGGCCCGCATAGACGCACAATTGTCGATTGAGATCAAGGCTGAGAAAGCCGACGAAGTGATAGATAACAGCCGGGATCTGGAAAGTACCCGGGAACAGCTAAATTGGATTTTAGGTGAACTGACATGGGACCCATATACCGCATCTTAACCGGTGGCCTGCTGGCCTCCCTGCTCTTGCTGAACCCCACCCCAGCCCAGGCCGCTGAACCCGTTCCCAGTGCCTATCTGGTAGATATCTCTGCGCCCCATTGGTGTTTCGACTGTGTGGGCAAAGTGGTCAACGATTACCGCCTGATGGATGGTTATACCGACCACACCTTCCGGGGCGACTGGAAAGTCACCCGTTTTGCCCTGGCCGCTGTTGCCAATAAACTTCTGAACCAGATCCGCCTGACCCATGCCATCGACATTCAGCCGGTGGTCAAACGTGACGCGATTGTGCCAGCTTTGCCCGAGCATTGGGCCTATCCCTATGTGCGCACCCTTTTGCAGGAATACGACCTGACCCAAGTCATGTTCGACAAGGCCCAGGCCAAAGACGGCGATCAGCCTGCCACCCGCAAACATGTGGCGTATGTGCTGAGTGAGTTGCTGATGCGTGCTGAAAAAGCCTCAGGTAAATCTCTGGGTGAAGGCATTCGCATGGCCGAAAAATCTCAGGACATGGAAAGCCGCTCTCAATATTCGCCGTATATCGCAGCGGCGCTCAATCGCTACCAATTTATGAACCTCTATCACGACCATACCTTCCGGCCAGAAGCTCCGATCAGCCGCTACGAAATGGCGGCTGTGCTCTGCCGGGTGACCCATTTGCTCGAGACCCACTTGAGCAACAAAAGCGCTGCTGAGTCTACAACAGCAGCCCAATAAGCCTTTTGGGCTGCTGCCCTCAAGGCGAGGCGGCGTTTAGTTCAGCCGCTAACCAGTGAAGGACCTGGGTATAGTCGTTTTTAAAGTGGTTGTTGAGCCCCAGGAACAGGGCCCTGCTGAGCTGCAGGGCCTGTTTGTAGTGCGGGGAATTTTGGGTTTTGAGCAATCTGAGCCATTCCCAACGGTAGGGAAAGGTGAGGGGGTGGCTGGCCACCAACTCGGCCAAAAGGACTTCCGCTTTTTCTGCTTGGCCCATCTCCAAGGCGCTCTGGGCCAGCAGCCATGTGAGTTCGGGTGACTCAGGGTAGAGCTGCCATGCTGCCAGATAGGCCTCCTGGGCCAAAGCGGGTTGTTTTTCTGCGCGCAGGGCATGGCCCTGGAGTTGGGCAATCTGGCTCAGGATCAGGGCCTGCAAGGGCCAGGCTGAGGCGTTGGCGGCTGAGGCCAAACCCGAATTCAAACTCAGCATTTGCAAACGCCGGGCATAAGCCATTTGAAAATGGGGAATCTGTTTGCCACTGTGCCCCAGCGGCAGAATCAGGCGGTAATGGGGATCGCTGGGGCTCTCGGGAAAAGGCAGTGTCAGGGCTTTTTGCAGGTGCTGCCGGGCCTGGGCATAATCTTGCAAATAGCCTGCGGTCCAACCCAGATGGTAGGCCAAAAATGGGCTGGGGGCCTCGTTCATCAGCTCAGACAAGTGCTTTAAACCCCTTGTAAATGCGGCTCTCTGTTCTGGCGAAAGGATTTCCCAGACTCGCTGCTGGGCTTGGCCTGCCCTTTCGGCCTGGGCAAAATCCACCGCCTGATTGATCTGAAACAGGGCCTGGGTGTATCTCAGCAGGCGGATCTGAGCGCTTGCGCTTGTGTCTGACAGGTCCGAATCACTTTTCGGGGTGGCAATGGCTTGAGCCAAGACCTGCTCTGCCCGTTCAACCCCACCGGGGGTGCGGGAAAAATACAATTGCCGGGCCGTGATCCAGCTTCTCAAGGGCGGTGTGGCACTTTGAGGGTGTCTGACCTGGTGTCGAATCTGGTGTCGAGTTTGGTGTCGAGTTTGGTGTCGAATCTGGCGCAGGGCTTGGATTTTGGGCCAATGCTGCATGAGTAGGGCCTGAAGTTGCCCCCATTGAGCCGTATAGCTGTGGGCTTGAATCGCTCTTTGCCCGTTTTGGGCCAGACGGGCCAAACGCACAGGATCTGCCAAGATCTGCGCCAGCGTTTGACTCAAGCTCTCAGGTTCAAAAAACAATGCCGCCCCCGAGCCCGATTCGTCTTCGGGCAAAAATGCCCGGATTTCGCGGTTGCTCGCTTCGCTCAGCAACAAAGCCCCCGCTGCCGGTGCTTCATAGGCCCGCAGGTTCATTTCTCCCCTGGCGCTGGGGTTCAAGACGACTTGGCATTGGTTCAACAAATGGTTGTATTCATGGGGATCGCTGATGCCATCAGCCAATAAGACTGGCCATTGCGCGCTTAGCAGAGCGACTTCTGCCAAAAGCCGCTCGCGCTCGGGGTAATACGGCGAGGCCAAAGTGCCAACAAAACCCACGGCATAAGGGCGGGGGCCTTTCTCTGGCACGGGCTCAGGCTGCCAGGGCAGGGCATAACTGCGCTCAGGATCCAAGCCATAACAAGGCCAATACGACAGGTGCTGATGCCCTGCTGCGGTTAAAATCGCTTGCAGACTTTGATCGCAAAAGAGCCAATCGAAGTCTGTGGCACAGTCCAAGAGCGTGCCCAGGCCCTGGCTGTGCCAATCGTGAGCCAGGGCCACCACGGGCACAGGGCTCTCTTCGATGCCCGGCGGCAGGCCTTGAACCGCCGGGGCCAACCAGAGAATCAGATCCGGTTGCCAGTCTGCTTGCAAGGGCTTGAAGAGATCTTCAAAATGGTCTTCGTTTAAATCAAAGCTTAGGTCGTAGGCCTCAAGCGGGTAATTGGCAGCTTGGCTGAGCAAACGGGCAAAGGGCCGGGCCGTAAAGGTTTTGACGTTGGGGCTGTAGAGATAGTCCCCCAGCAGAGCCGGATCGGGCAGGGGGCCCACCAGCAGCTTGAGCGGGCAGGGCGGGGGCTCCCAAATCGGCAGCGGTTGGGCCTGTGCGGATTCTGCGCTGTTTGGGGGGGGGGATTTTAAGCACGTGGCGCGGGCCGAGGGAATCAAATGCACAGGGTGAGACGCGCTGGGAGATTGGGTTTGCAGCCAGTGGCGCAGGCTCTGAGTGCAAGCTTCAGGCCTATCTTGACTTAAAAAATCGGGGTGGGCCTGTAACAAAGCCTGAAAAGCCTCCGCGGGCAACAACAGACCCGAAGCAAAGGCCTCATCGGGGGCCAAAACACGCGAATCAAAGGCATCAGGCTGAAAGGGAGGGGGCAGGTCGGCCTGTGTGAGTATCTCCTGCCAAATAGGCGGTAGCGGTGTGGGCCAGGTGCCCACCGCTTGCAAAAGCCCTGCGGGCTCAGTCGTGCGGGCGGCTTTGAATTGCCAAAGCAGGTCGCGGTGGGGCCTAAAATCTGCCTCCCAGAGCAGAATGTCTCTGGCTGGCTGTGAACCAAGTGCTTTGGCCTGTTCGGGGCTAAGCACCCCGCCCGCCAAGCCGTTTGGCCAATCGATGTCTGCGCTGTTTTCTCCCTCTGGCAGCACCATAGAGACCTCAAATTCTGAGCGTGGCAGGTTTTGCCAGGCCCAGGCTTTGAGAACGTGGGGCAGCAATGATGGGGTTGTGGGCAGGAGTAAGATGCTGAACATATCAGAGTTATTGGGAAAAGGTCAATTTTAGTTTACCGATTAAATCGGCAGCTAAAATACGCGCATGAGGAAGGCCTGTTTCTAGCGTTCTAATAAGAGATTCTTTTCCTTCTGTGGCTTTCATTTTTATCAGTGCTTTGGCTGCGGCTGAACTGACGATTCGAGATTCATCGTTCAAACTGAGTATAAGAGGTTCAATTGAACGATGATCCTTTAAAATACCCAATCCCTTAGCAGCCTCGGCTCGGATCATGACATCAACATCGTTTAATGCTGATATCAATACGGGTACTGCTAATGGTAATTTTAATTTTCTCAGTCCCTTAATTGCCAATTTCCGTATTTCCGTATTTTGGTTTTGATAACTCAGGAGAAATATTTCAGCAGCTTGGGGTGTTTTAAAATGAACCAACGCTCTCAAGGCGGAGGCTTTTAATTCTGGACTCAACTCTTGCGCCACCGAAAGTAAAAATGGAATGACAGAATGATCTCCAATTAATCTTAATGCTTTGAGTATGTGATTTTGAGTCTCGGGGTCCTTTGTTTTATATATGTGTATCAATGGACCCACTGCATTGTTGGCATGAAGAACCCCCAAAGCATGTGCTGCCCATTTCGGTACGAATTTATCTTGGTCTTTTAGGGCTTTGATCAAGGCTTCAACTACTTTTGGGCCTTGAAATTTTCTCAGAGATCTCACTGCAATTCTGCGCAAATCCACATTTGGTGATTGTAAGGCAATGATGATAGCGTCGATTTCCCGACTTTCAATCAGGGCGTAGATTGCAGAATGATAAACATTATAGTTTTTGTCTTTCAGTGCTTTTTGAAAGGCATTTACAACCCGTTGTTGAGAAAGTAACCCAAGAGCTTTTGCGATTGAGTATAGGCTGATTGCTGCTGCAGAACGATTTGGCTCAAGATCTTTTTCTAGGGCTGTTATCAGCAAATCAATTGAGCGAGGATCTGGTATGTATTTCAATGCTTCAAATGCAGCTTGTCGGATTTTTAGATCGGTATCTTGGCTGGCCTCTAATAAAGTATCCAGGGTGGATTCAATTTTATTATTGCTGAGATATTCAGGCAGTGTACTTTGAATTGCTGAGTCTTTTGCTAGACGTTGTGCTATTATCGAGGCTAAATTCAATTCGTAACAGCTTTTTCCTAAAACCCTAAGAGCTGTATTGCGGACAGCATTATTTGAATCTTTGTTCATAATAAGCCCCCAATCAAGGGCCTTTTTAGCGTTTTTTTTGCTCAAACATTCTATTGCGCAAATACGCACTTCAGGATGAATATCATTCAAAGATTTTATAAAATGTTCCAATAAGTCTAAATCGTTGTATTCATTTAGGGCTTGAAGAGCCCCTTTGCGAACTATCCAATTGAGGTTGTTTACATATTTAAGGATAATCGGTATATGCTCTGCTTGATTTTGGTAACCCAGTAGCTTAAGTGACTTTGCTTGGATGGATGGAGATGCATCTTGGACGGACGCAAGGAGGGGCTCGATTAGTTTTTGATTTCGTGTATAGCTCAGATTAATTAAAGCATCTTCTCGATCGGAAGATTTGCTTGATTTTAAGCGTTTTAATAAGGAATTAAAGCACTCTTCCTCCCATTGTAATCTCTCTTCCTCAGTTTTTAGCGCAAGTTCGTTTTCAATTATTGTAATCTGACATTCGATAACAAGTTCAATCACGAGGGGTTCAATATCATTTTCATTCATAAGACAGGTTGTAACTGTCAAATGGGGAATATCGTCGTTTCATAGTCCAGCACATACCTCCAAAACATTATTGTAGCGACCAACATCTTTCATTCCCAATTAATAACCAATTGAAACCAATTGTGGGCCACAGATATTTATTCCATTCGGGAGAGAATTCACATGCAGAATGAACAAAAGCACAGAGAAGGACGTCTTCTCACTCCACATAAGAGCAAAGACGGATCGGCCTGGTCTGGGCAATGTCCTTCGGCTCCGCGACGCTCCTGTTGTGTTTTTCCAGCGCTCCCTGAGCGGAGTCGAAGGGAACACTCCAATAAGATTATTTTCAATTAAAACCCAGGTTAATTATCCTTTAACTCCCGCAAGCTTTGCCTCTCAACCTCGGATGTACTAAATAACAGGGATAAAGCGCGTAGAGAGGTTTTTGGCATGTCTTTCAAAACAACCACGATTTTAAAGGGTCTTCTGGCCAGCGTCTTGGCGCTCGGCTCGTTGACTGCCTGCTCTGCCGCTCCCATGCCTTTCCAGCAAGCCCTGATGCCCAACCGCTCCCCAATTGCGCTGGGTGCCTTCGACGCCCTCTACCACGGCGATCTGGCCGTCAAATTCAACAATGCCTACCAGGCCCTTTATGCCGATAACGAAGTGGCGGGCCACCAAGACCCCCAAAACCCAGATAAAATCTTTGTCAAACTGATTGCTGAAGCCAAAAATACCATTGATGTCGCGATCTTTGACATCGAAGAACCCTCTGCCGGTGAAGCCCTGATCGCCGCCCGCAAACGGGGCGTGAAAGTGCGGATCATGACCGACAGCGACAATATGTATGCCAAAGGCCGCAGCGGCCCCCTCAAACCCCTGCACGCCGCCATGAAAAAAGCCGGGATCGGCATCAAAGGCGATAACCGCACGGCCTTTATGCACAATAAATTCATGATTATCGACGGCGAACACGTGGTCACGGGTTCGCTCAATCTCACGCCCTATTCGATGTACCGCGACAACAACAACTCCCTCAAAATTACCTCCAAACAATTGGCAGCCAATTACCAAGCCGAGTTTGACCGTCTCTATGTCAAAGAAGTACGTGGACCGAATCCCCACGAAATTCCCTTCCCTGTGGTGCAGGTCGATGGCGCTGTGATTCAGACCTTTTTCTCGCCCAAAGGCGGCACCAAACCCGCGATTATGGAGGCCCTGGGCAAAGCCCGCAAACGCATTCGCTTTATGGCTTTTTCGATCACCGATGAAGATATTCAGAAAATGTTGATCGACAAACACCGCGCTGGTGTAAAAGTGGAAGGCATTTTTGATGGCTGCATGATCAGCCAGTATTCGGTCTACCAACAGCTCTTGACCAAAAATATTCCCGTCATGATCGATGGCAACCAGGCTCTTTTGCACAGCAAGGTGATTATTATCGACGACCAATTGGTGATCACGGGCTCGTATAATTTTTCCAAAAATGCCGAAAACAACAACAACGAAAACACCCTGCTGATTCGCTCACCCAAAGTGGCCCAATTTTACCAAGCCGAATTTGAGCGTTTAAAAAAGGCCTCTCTTACCAACCGCGTGCCCCCATATGACAACCGCATTTGCAGCAGCACCGAGAGCGGCAACGACACCCAATTGCCCGCTGGCGAATAAGCCCTACTGCGCCATCTGCTTGAGCACCTGGGTCAATTCAACCACTGCTGCTTGATTGGCAAATAGACGGCTGCGCCTCTCTTGGAGTGTTGCTTTGAGTGCTTCGCGATAGCTGCGATCTCTGGCCAAACGATGGGCTTTATCCAGATAGTCTTGCTCAGAGCGGGCCAGCAGTTCAGGCATTTCCAAGACCTGGTAAAGGGCTGTGGGGATGCGGCCTTTGAGCATTTTACTGGGCCGGGTTAAAAGGGGCAGCCCCAGCCCCAACATTTCAAAGGCCAGTTTGCCTGCGCCATAGGGCCAGGGATCAAGGGCAAAATCCCCCACTTGCAAAAGCGCCAAAAAGTCGGGGGCGGGCAGGCGCTGTAAAAAGATCAATTGTTCGGGGGCGATGTTTTGTTTCAGGCGGGTGTCTATTTGCCGGTTCCAGACCGGGTTGCGGCTGTGGACCAAGACCAGCTTTAATTCGGGGTTCTGCCTGCAGATCTCGGCCAAAATGGCGTCAAAATGGGGGTGCAATTTGAGCAAATTGTGGGGGCAGAGCGCTAAAACGGCGTCTTCAGGAAGGCCGAGTTGGCTTCGGCTCAGATTGGATGCGGGCAAATGCCGGGGCTCGTACCACAGGGGCAGCGCTTGCATTTGGTAGAGCTTTTCGCTGTAGCGGCTTTCGGGCTGAGGCCCTTCGAGGTTTTGGGTCGAGAGAAAGGCGTCGATCTGGGGATGGCCGGTGCTGCCCCCACTGCCCCAGGAGGTCCACTGGATTTTACCCAGGCGGAAATACGGCAAAAAATAATTGAGTGGGTCGGTGCCCACCTCCCAAAAATAGACCAGGTCAAAGCGTTTGGCCTGTACACTTGCCACGCTCTGGGCCCAGTCGGCACTGAGGATCTGCCGGGGCAAACTGGGCAAGAGCTGGGCGCAAATCGCCTCTGAGGCGGGCCAGATTAGCAGCGTGACTTCAATGTCAGTGGGGTCCAATTGGGCCAAGAGCTGCCCGCTGACAAAGGCAAAGACCCCTTCATGTTTGGGGCTGATCAAGACCCCCATTTTGAGCGGGCGCGCAGGTTCAGTGGGGGTGAAGGCAGGCTTTGAGTGGGCTGCGGGGCCGGCCTCATATTCAAACAATTGCCCAAAGCGCCGTTTGAGCGGCAGGGGATCTTCACAGAGATAATTGAGATCAAAGAGGGTGTCGAGATTGGTCTGGGCCA
Organism: Candidatus Blackallbacteria bacterium; assembly: GCA_051715345.1. GTDB lineage: Bacteria > Cyanobacteriota > Sericytochromatia > UBA7694 > UBA7694. The sequence goes on along the minus strand of JBPXJQ010000003.1, from coordinate 59,393 downwards.
ATTGGGCTTGCAGCGGGGCCAATTCAATCGCGACCTGGGGCTGATTCAGACTGCTTTCCAGGCCCGCTAAGCTCTTCTGAAGCGCCGCTTGGGATGCGGGCAGGGGTGCATAACACAAACGAGACTGCAGCTCCCAGAGTAGGTTGGGGGCTTGCTCTGTGGCGCGGTGGTAATGTCTTTGCGCCTCGGGCAATGCGCCCAGCGACTGGTACATTCGCCCCAAATGAAAGTGCAGCGCTGCAAAGTCGGGCTTTTGGGCCAGCACGGTCTCATACTGGTCCAGGGCGGCTTCCAATTGGTGGCTTTCGAGCAGCGCATGGGCCAAGAGGGTGCGGGCCTCGCTGTGCAAGGGATCGAGATCGAGGGCCAAGCGACAGGCTTCGCTGCCCCCGCTGGCATCGCCGAGCGAAAAGCGCAATTGCGCCAGTACAAACCAGGCCTGGGCCGAAGGGCTGATCTCAAGTGATTGGCGGCAGGTTTGTAGGGCTTGGGCGTGTTCGCCCAGCGCATGCAGAAGTGAGGCCAGAATGCAGCTCTGTTCAGCATGAGTCGGCGGGTAGCTGCAGAGTCTCTGCGCCAATTGATGGGCCAAAGCACGGGCAGGGCTGGCCTGCCAGGCGGCGATCAGGGCCAAGACAAAGCTCAGCACCAGCTGCTGGTAATCTCTGGGAAATGCCCCAAATTCGCTGGCATTGGGCAGTGGCAAGCTGGGGGCCGCGTATTGCCAAGCCTGCTGAAAAAAGCCCTCGGCCCGCCGCCCTTCTCCCGCTTGCCAGGCCAAGAGCGCCAAGCCCCACCAAAGTTGGGGAAGCTGCCGGGCCTCTGGTTCGGTCTGTAGCAAAAACTGGTAAAGCGACAGGGCCTGTGCGACTTGTCCCCCGACGTGTAATTGCATGGCCTGGGCCAAGTGTGCTGAGAGGGACATCTGTGCTGGATGCGGCTTTCAGGTTTAGTTGAGTTTCTTGAGCAAATCCAAGGCCACTTTTTGTTCGGCGTCACTTTGCTCCAAAACGTGGTTTTGGCCTTCTAAAAGCGTCAATTTCACATTGGGCAGTTTTTGCGCCAGTTTCTGGCTCAAGGCGCTGTTGGCCAGCGGGTCGCCCTTGCTGTGCACAATCTGGATTTGGTTGCTGGGGCCTTGGCCTGCTTCAACTTTATCCAACACGGCCTGCATATCTGGCAAGGTGGCGGTCATGGCCTGGGCCTGGGCCCGCAGATCTTCGAGCACGGCGCCCTGGGCGATTTTTTGTTTGGCCTCGGGGTCGGTGCTCAGAATCGGCAAACCCAATGAAGGCAGGGGAATGTCTTTGACCAGGGGCACTTTGCTCAAGAGGCCAAAGCTGTCATTTAAAAAGTTATCGCTGGGCCCAAAGAAGGGCCCTTGCAGGACCGCTTTCAGGCCTTTGGGCATGGCAGGGCCTTCCAAGGCAATCAAGTTCTGTTCGTTCAGCGTTAACGCTGCAAAGGTGCCAGGGCCACCGCCGAGGCTGGTGCCCATCAGGATCACTTCTGCGCCCGCTTTGCCTGGATAGGTTTTTTCGCGGTGGGTCTGGGCGTAGGCCGCCATGGCCGCCACATCGCGGGTAATGCCATAGCCGCGATCGACGTGGCCCGCTTCGCCCCCTTTGGTCTGACCGCCCCATTGCTGGTCCATGATCAGCACATCGTGCCCCGCTTTGCTCAAGGCGTCGGCCTGTTCGTAAAAGTTGCGTCCGGTCTGCAAAAAGCCCGGCAGCATCACAATCACCTTGCCTGTGGGCTCACCCTGGGGATGAAAGCGCTGCCAAAACAGCTCACGATCGGCAATTTTAACGCCATTGACCTGGCCCTTGGCTGAGACAAAACCTTCAGTCAGCTCTGCGGGGGTACGGCCCAAACGCACCAAGGCAATCGCCTTTTGGGCGGCAAAGAGCTTGCCGTCTTTGAGCTGGGCCAAATCGAGTTGGGTCACGGGCTGGCCCCAAGCGGCTTCCTTTTCTGTGCGAAAGGCTTGCAAGGCTTGAATCTGACTGTCTAAATCTCCCAGGCCACTGGCCCAATTTTGGGCTTTGCTGGGCAGGGGCTGTTGTTTCACAAAGCCACCGACACTGCCTGCGGGCTTGCTTTCGTTGTCCCAGAGCCCATCGCGGTTGCCTTGCACATCGTGCAGATCGCGCAGGGTGCCCTGGACCTGAGAGGTGCTGCCCCAGGCGGGGGGCGGCGTGACCGTATTGCGGATTTTTTCTGAGAGCGAAGTGGGGCTGTCTTGAATCAGCTTAAGTGTGGCGGGCAGGGGGTTGCCATTGGGTTTCAATGGGGCCTGATCACCTGCTTTGAGAGTGATGCGATCTGGGTTTGTTGCCGGACTGCTGACTGTTTCTACTGGTGCAGAGGGCTTGAGCGGTGTGAACGCACCCCCCACAGGGGTTCCATGGTGCGGCAATCGGGCGTGAATCTCAGACATGCAGGCTTGATTTCCTTGTTTTGAACTTCTCTCTCATTCAAGCACTTCAAGGCTGTGGGTGTAAAGCCTGCGCACATCTTTCTGGAATGAACGGATTCTGTGCCGAATTTCTGCCGCAGCAGCCAATTTGTTGGTTTTTTGTTGACGTTTTTATGTTGTCGGTTTAGTATCAGAGCAGCATTTTGATAAAAATAGGGCTATGATGATGCAATACACGTGGAAAGAAATACGGTGTGGTTGGCTGGCTGCTTTTTTGCTCTTTGCCTGCCAACCTTTGAGCCAAACATCTCAACAGCCCAGCCCAGCACCCCGAGTCACAGAACGCCCGCAGGTGCTGTACAACAATTACCCAGATCCCTCTCCCACTCCTTGGGTATCTGCTGTTCCAACCCCTGCTTATACTCAGCCCCCGCATTATCCCCCGGTGATTCCTCCTCCCGATTATGTGGATCTCAAGATTCCCGATCCCCTCGGTTATCAAAATTATTATTGCGAACCTTTGCCAAAATCACCTATCTTAAAATACCCAACAGATGTTGCAGTAACTGTTGATGGAAACACAATTTACGCTATCAATTCCGGCTGCAATCGCACAATAAACAACGGGATTTTTTTAGTTGATATTCTGCCCAACTGTGCTTTTTCTGAACCAGCGTTTCCACAGGCTTTAAAACGTCAATTATTGTTTCGCATTCAAAATGGCAAAGCTGAACAAATTCTTAATGAATCACACCAAGAAAAAAGCTGCATGATGGGGTATGACTTAGAGATAGATAGTTTTGATCAACTTTATTTAGTGAATCTCCATCAGAACAAAATTGAAAAGCTGAATTCAGCACTTAAATTTACAAGCATTTTAACGAATAATGAAATTTCAGAGGCAGGAGATCCCTTGGGCTGTTGTGCTCCCAAAGCCAAGCACACTTTTCCACCTCCTTATGGCTTGCAATTACGATTGGGGCAATTGTACTTTCATTTATACGCAGGCTCTTCAGCCAGTGATTATCGCTTGCGGAAACTGGATGTCCATTCGGGTAAATCTCAAGATTTAATCGCTTTAATGGGGTTTGAATTGTCTTCTCAACAACCTCTCTACACTTTTGTAGGAGGAAAAGCCTATCGGCTTTGGTCCGAAAATGGGATAGAAATAGGACAACCCCAAACTTATCAAGATATCCTCAAAAACCACAATACCTTTACAGTAAAAGGATTGTTTGAACTTCAGGAAAGCGAATTATCTAAGAGCAAATTGCCAATCAAAATTCCTTTTACTTTTACGCAACGCCCCCCCCTTATTCAACTTTACGAGCTGAGAGCCGCCTCCGCTGACCTTTTTTACCTAAGCGACGTCAAAAACCACCAGATCTGGGTCATTCGCCTTAAACCCGATCACAGCGAAGGCAGCCTGACTGTCTTGGCGGGCTCCGGCCAAAAGGGCTATCAAGACGGGCAGGGCAGAGCAGCCAGCTTTTATCTGCCCACGGCCCTCAGTTTGGACGGTGTAGGCAATCTCTATGTGGCAGACACGGGCAACCATGCCATTCGCAAGATTACGCCCGGCGGCACGGTCAGCACCGTTTACAAAGCGCCTGAGAGCGAGTTAAAGCCTGAGCAGGGGAAAGGCCTGAGTGGGCAAGACGGGCAATAGGAACCCCGCCGGTCCAGGAGGGACAAAGGCGGGGTGACTCTTAAGCGCTTCTAGCAGAGCCATCGGCGATGTGTAGAAGGCGCTTACTTAGCACCGAAGGTGCTGTAGCGAATGAAGCCCATGGATGGGCGCAGTGAGCGGCCCGGATGCTCAATCAAGGCCTCACCTGCTCTGAACTGTTGATTCCTCGATTTCTCGTCCGTTTATGTTTACTGACAAGTTTTGGGGCGCAGTCACGTTGAAAGCTAAGCGTGTGCATCCTGCAATTGCAGGGCCATATTCAAAAAGTGCGAAGCCGCTTCCAATTGGCCCAATTCGCGCAGCAACGAGCCCATGTTATAACAGACATCGGGGTTCTGCGGCTCGATATCAAAGGCGCGGTGGAAGTGTTTCAGGGCCGTCTGTTTATCGCCGCGCTCCAGCGCAATCAGAGCCAGGCCATTTTCTGCTTCGGCAATCTGGGGGTTGAGTTCCAGTACCTTGTTTAAACAGCGAGCGGTCTCATCGGGCTGGCCTTGGAATTGGTAAATCCGTGACATATTCAAATAGGCATCCAACATATTGGCATTGTTGTCGATGCATCTCTGGTAGAGAGCGAGGGCTTCGTCGATAAAGCCCTGTTCGCGTTTGAGATGGGCCAGATTAAACAGGGCGGGAATAAAGTCGGGATTGGCTTCGAGGGCCTTTGCGTAATATTGACTGGCTTCTTCGCCTAAGCCCTGGTGGTGGTAAAGGCTGCCCAAATTATTCAGGGCCTGCACCATGGTGGGATTGATCGCCAGGGCCTTTTTATAATTGTCGATCGACTGGGGGTAACGGCCCATATCAAAGAACAAATTGCCGAGGTTGATATACGCATCGGGTTGGCTGGGATCGGCTTTGAGGGCTTTTTGGTAATTAAATACGGCCTCTTCGACTTTGCCCATTTTGCGCGAGATATTGCCCAAATTATTGTAACCCCCCGAGAAGCTCGGATTGAGCCGCACGGCACTTTGGTACATTTCGCGGGCCTTGTCATTCTGATTCTGGTCGCTGAGCACATTGCCCAAATTATTGTAAAAATGGGGCTGGGCTTTGAATTCAATCGCTTTGCGGATTTTCTCTTCAGCGGTTTTAAAATCTTGGACCTGGTAAGCGACCAGTCCCAAGAGATGCCACGCTTCGGCGTTGTTGGGGTCGCTGGCGAGTAAGGCTTCACAAATCTGGGTTGTTTCGGCGCTTTTGCCTTGGCTCAGGGCTTCTTGGGCCTCTTTGATCTTGGGATCCAATTCAGACATGTCTTTATCCTTGTTCTTCGTCTTGGTCGGTCTCTGTCGGGGCAGCCGCATTCTGATCTGCTGGTTTTGGGCTCAGAAAGGCCACAATCTCTTGGGCGGCCTGACTGGGGTTCCAGAGCTGGGAATAGCGCTCTGTCAGACTCGCTTTCAGAATAACACGCTGGGGCCCCGCGCTGGCGTGTGTACAGGCGATGCCTGGGTATTTTTCCAGGCTGTCTGCATTGAACTCAGGATGACCCAGGGCTCTATTCAAACTGCTGCCCCAGCGGCTCTGTTGGGCAGGGCCTTCGAGGCTGATCACGGGCACACCCAGGCCCATGGCCCAGCCGATCAGGCTGCGGCCGCCAGAATAGGGGGTATCCAGCACCACATCGGCACGGTGTAAATACTGCAGCAATTCTTCGGTATGGGCCCAACTGACAAATTTGGCTTTGTCAGCACGGGCCCCCAGACGCTCTTGCAGCCGTTGCTGCAGATAGGTATGGGCCACGTCCCCTTCGCGGTAAAGAAAATACAGGAAGGCCTTGCGGTCTTTTTCGAGAATGGCCTGCAGGACAGGGTCAAAGTCAGGGTGAATTTTATTGCTCTCAACGGGGCAGAGATAAATGGTACCCAACTCTGTTAGACGCAGATCGCGCTTGCTTTTCCAGGCGGGCAGAGCAGGCAGCGAGGGTAGAATCGGCCAGTTTTTGAGCTTGACCAGGGTTTCGCTGTACTGTGCTTCGGCCTGGGCCGGTTCAAGGGCGGCCGCTGAGAAAAAATAATCAAGGGTGTTTAAACCCGAACTCTCGGGCTGCAAACAGAGCACGCTCTGAACCGGCGCGAGTTTTTCCAAGGCCAAGCTATACGCCAGCGGGTTGCGCAGATCGAGATAGAGCAGGTGATCGGGTTTGCTGTAGAGCAAGGCCTGTTTAATATTTTCGCGCAAATAAGGCACGGGCTGAACGGTTAGACCCGCTTTGAGCAGACGTTCGGCCAGATTCGCTTCGCTGGTTAAAACCGTCACTGGCAAGAGCGGATTGAGGGCTTTGACCAGCGCCATCAGGGCCGGTTCCCAGAGGGCGCTGATACCGAGCCAGACCACCGTTAGGCTGTTTTTCTGGCTGCCTGTGGGCTCTGTTTTGTCGCTTAAATAACTTTGGTAAAAGCTGCCCACGCGCTGTTTAAGTGCCAAATCTGCTTGGCCCATCAGGCTCAGGTCGAAGGGCGGCAGCAGGTGTTCACCCAGCGGGGTGCTGATCTCGCGGGCTTTGGCTTCGAGGGTTTCGATCCCTGTGATAAAGTTTTTGCGCCAGGTTGGGATGTCTTCGGCTTTTTGGTAGACAGCGGGCAATTGCAGTGAGAGGCCGGTACAGGCCAGGCCGTCGGGCCAGAGTTTGAGGGCCGATTGCCAGGCTTCTGCGGCGGGGCCGACTTGGCCCTGAAGCTGGTAAGCCCGGCCCAGCAGGGCCCAAACGCGGGCCAGCCAAGAGGCCTGTACCCCTTGTCCTTGGCTGACTTGCAGGGTTCTTTCAAAGCTGCTGACAGCCTCAGACAGCTCTTGGCGCTCCAGCTGCACCAAACCCAATTGAAACGAAGCTGAGACGTGGCTGGGGTCGTATTCGCTGGCCTGTTTGAGGGCCAGTTCGGCATCGGCGTATTTGCCTGAAAGATGGAGTCCCGCGCCCAGCAAAAAGAAGGCGTCCCCGTCTTTGGGATTTTGCTCCAACAGGGCGCGGGCATAGAGTATCAGGTCCTCGTTATTGCCCAACATCATGTGCACACGGGCCAGGGTACGGGTATACACAGATTCTTCAGGGGCAAAGGCCCGTGCGGCCTGCAGGTGTTTGAGTGAGCGATCGGTGGGCCCTTGGCTCTGCAGCAACATACCCAGTTTAAAATGGGTCAAGGCATCTTCGGGTTTGACCAGCAAGGTCGTTTCCCAGGCCACCTCGGCGGCGTGCAGGTCGCCCTGTTGTTCGGCCACCAGCCCCATCAGGTACCAACCTGTGTGGATTTGAGGGTATTTATCCACAAACTTCTGGCAGCGCAAAAAGGCCTCGGGGAGGTTGCCCGTATTCATTAAATGCCGAATTTCGGAGATTTTTTTGGCTTGAATGCCCTCTTGAATGCTACTCATGTCTTATTGCCTCTGGTAAAGGTTTGTCCCATTCTATTGCGATCGGCTGCCGCTCGGCATTGATCGCCACAAAGGTAAAACAGCCGTGGATCGCTTTGATGCGAATATCCTGGTCCATGGGTTCGAGATAGACATCGACCTGGATTTTCATGCTGGTGCGCCCCACCTCCACGACCTCTGCCACCAATTCGACAAAATTGGCGGAGGGAATGGCTTTTTTAAACGTGATGGCATCCAGCGAAATGGTCACAGTCTGTTGGCGCGAGAAACGCATCGAGGCAATGGCTGCCACTTCATCCATCCACTGCAGGGCCGTGCCCCCAAACAGGGTATCGAAGTTATTGGTGTCTTTGGGAAAGACAATTTTGACCACGCGGGTGCGGGAGTTTTCGACCCGCGCTTGAAAGAAGGGGTTGTCTTTGTGGACCGAGGGCACTTGCTTATGCACTTGATCCGGCACTTGATCCGGCACTTGCTTGGGCACTTGCTTGGGCACTTGCTCAGGCATTTTCAACTTCCACGGTGACCCGCTCTTCGATGCGGCCTTTTTGTTGGGCGTTTGAAAGGGCCATCATCTGTTGAATGTCCCAAACAGGCCCGGCAATAAACGAAAGCGGATCTTCGGTAAAAGCCGGGGCATTTTTCTCGTAGACGCTGTGGCCAATAATATTTGAGGCCCAGCCGCCCGCAAAGGCCGCAGCAGAGACCATCCACGGCAGGCGGTGGGGTTTGCTGACCAAAAGGCCCAAAGCGCCACCGACAATCAACGGGATGCCCAGGCGGTGCAAGGTGCGGTTGGTTTCGTTCTGATGGTTGGCTTCGTAAAATTCAGTGGCTTTTTCCCAGCGGGCCTGCAAGCCGGGTTTGAGCTCGGGATGGGCTTCGCGGTAGAGTTCTTCGAGGGCCGTAAAACCATGGGCAAACATGCCCAATCCTTTGAGTTTGTGACCCAGCAGCAGCAACCCCATGCCACCGATCACTTCGGCGGTGCCCATTGTTTTTTTATCCATCAGCATCTTTACGATACCTCGCAATCCTGTTTGTATCATTTTAGCGGATTTTTGGCGGGCTCTCCAGAAAATCACGCAGGTGGCCGCTGCCAACAGGCTATAATGTAGCCAGGAAAACACCATCAACCAAATATGAACCAAACACCCCATCAGCGGCGACCAGAACGGCGCACCGAACACCAGAATATCCATACCCAGCCCCAGGCCCGGCACAAAATCTTCAACAATTGGGAGATTGTCACCGAGGGCTGGTATATTCTCTGTGCCGCCTCGGAGTTGGGGCTCAACCAGGTTCTGACGCGGGATCTGGCCGGTCAGAGAATCTGCGTCTTCCGCAATTCCAAAGGCGAAGTGCATGCCATGGACGGCTTTTGCCCCCACATGGGCGTCGATCTTGGCATTGGCAAAGTGGTCAACGACCGCGTGCGCTGCTTTTTTCACCACTGGGAATACGGCAGCGATGGCCGCTGCCAACATATCCCGATCCAAAAAGAGATTCCCAAAACCGCCTGTTTGCAGACCTATGCCTGCGAAGAAAAATATGGCTTTGTCTGGGTGCACCCCGACCCCAACACCCCCAGCCATGTGCTGGAGATTCCCGCCCTCGAAGGCCAAGAAGTGAGCTTTCAGCATGGCAAAATGTATACGCGCAAATGCCATTTCCACATCACGATGATCAACGGCATAGATCCCCAGCACCTGCGCACCGTTCACAATATCCACATGGACATGGATGTGCAGATCGAAGACAACGACCGGGTGATCACCATCGAATTGCGGGGCCAAACGCCCAACACGACCTTTGCTGAAAAGCTCGTGCGCAAGGTCTTGGGGCCCAATTATTGCTATTCGATGACCTATGCCGATGGCTGTCTGGCGGCTTTGACCCTGATGCGGGATGTGAGTTTCTTTGGCAAAGCGGGCCTTTTGCCCGAATTGTATATGTTCTTTGCCTACCAAATGGTGGCCCCCGGCCAAACGCTGGTTCAGCCGATTTATGTCACGAAAAAGCGCGAGGGCCTGCGTGGGGCGATTGCCACTTGGCTCTGCCTGTTTTTTACCAAGCGGGCCTTTTTCTCCTTGCAGGGCGAAGATGGCCAGATCTACGAAAATATCCGCTTTAATACCCGCAATTTATTGGGCATGGATGCGCCTGTGGCCAAATATTTAAGGTATATCAACCGCCTCAAGGCCTCGCCCTGGAGCCAGAGTTATGCACCTGCGCCGGGCAATGGGGACCAAACGGCTTTGCCGATGGCGGCAGAGCGGCCTGTGCCCGTGGTTGAGAGCGAGAATTAGCTTCTAGTGATGTTGGCCTAAAACAGCAGCGCGAAGGCCGATTTCGCCTCTAACTCAGCCAGAATCCGCTTGGCCTGGGCCTTTTGCATCAGCCCTTTGAGCAGATTCAATTTGCGCGTGGTGTCTTCAACGGCGTCCATCTCTGTCAGCACCGCTTGCTTTTGTGCTGTGGTTAAGCCACCGAGATGGCTGTCGAGGGTCTGCATCAGGCCGACAGGGCCGATCCGCACCATGTCCAAGAAGGCACTTATCATCTCCAAGGTGTATTTGAGTTCAGACTGACTCAATTCGTCTTCTTGAAAGAGTGAGAGGCCGCTGCCATGGTGGGCGGCTTCGTCGCTGAGAATCTGCTGCAAGGGCCCTTTAAAGCTGGCCTGTTTGCAGCTTTTGAGCATGCCTGCATAATGGTCGAGACCCCAGCCTTCAAGCACGACCTGGATAATAAACAGCAGCGGGCGGCGCTCGGCAGAGATGATCAGCTCATTTAAAAACTGAATAAACGGGTCTTTTGACAGATCGGGGGGATCACCCAAGACCGCTTGAATAAAGTGAAAATGGGCCGCCTCTTCCGAGGCAAAGAGCGAATAGAGCTTTTGTTCGTTGAGGCTCTGGGCCAGCAAACTCATTTTGGCGGCAAAGCTCATGCCCGCTTTTTCGATCCCGTAGGCCTCACGAAAGCGGCCCTGGGCCAAGTCAGTCAAAATCGCTTGGCGGGTGTCTTGTGAGGCAGAAAGAACCTGCGATACGTGGCCCAAACGGTGATCGTTGAGATCCCAAAGACCTGCAAAATTTGGCTCCGGGGCGATGTGTGAGAGTTTGCGGGTCAGAATTTGTTCGACTTCGCGGTTGCTGGGGACGTGGGTTTTGCTCAGCGAATTTTCAAGGGTGGCGCTAAAAAGCATGTCATTCAAGGCCTTGCGCCTTCCTGGGCCGGGTCGAGCGATCCCGTATTGCGGGGTTTTTCGCTGCGGGCTTTTTTGCCGCTGAAGGCGCGCTGGGCCAGCTTTTTAAAGGTTTTGAGTTGGTAATAAAAGGGCATGCTGAAGGTCATCAGAGCCACACAGGCCAATTCGTCGCCCTGGTCCCACTGGGGGTTTTTTTCTGCAAAGAAGGCCACACGTGGGTTTTTCAGCAGGTCTTCGCTGATCGGGGTGATGTCTTCTTTGAGCGCATCTTTGATATGTGATTGCTGGCCCGCGAAACTGATCACCCCGCGATCGGCATAATAACAATCGCCATAGAGGGTCGTGCTGAAGGTGTTGATCAGGGTCTGAATTTCAGGCGGGGTGGGTTTTTCACAGCGCGGATAATGGGTCTGAAAATTATTCGCCATCAGCAGATAGGTCTTGTAGCCTTTGGAGATCAAAAACCAATAGAGCGGTTCAAAGGGTTTGCGCAATTTGTGCAAAAACAGAAATTTGAGAAAGGCCACCCCCAAGGTGCCCTGGCCCCAATACTCGCGATCGACGACCGTATCGCCGCTGAAGAAGCCGCGCACGGGTTTGCCATTGACCGTGGAGTTCAACGCCACAATCGTGGAAAAGCCCTTGATCTCCAGGGTGGCTTTGTCTTTGAGCACAAAGACATGGTCTTTTTGGCTCAGGTCTTTGCGGAATTGTTCGTAGGTCACGTTGGCATAATACTCAGCAAAGAGCTGAAACATGCTTTCGATTTGCTCTGTACTTAAGTCGGAGACGGCGTAGCCAAAGGCTTTGAGTTTTTTCATGGGGCCACTTTCTGGCTGCGCTTGTTTTCTTCGCGGGTATTGATGTCGATAATATTGTCGAGCAGAGACTCTGCGGGGGCGTCCAGGGCCTCTTGATGCAGGGGCAGTGGGGTTTCTCCCGTCATTTTGTTGCCAAAGCCCCAGCGGGCTGTTTTTTGTTTTTCCAGGTGCTGCATGAACTTGATAATCGAAGAATCCTCTTTGATTGGGCGGTTGAATTTAAACTTGATCGTTTTAAAGACCTCGGTATCGCCGCCGGCGAAATAATTGCCCACGAGTTTGGTGGCAAAGAGAATGATCGGATTAAAGATATTCAGCCAGCCCAATTTGTTTTTGTGAGCGCCCGTGGGGGTGAGTAAAATGGTCAGGCCTTCGGCGTGGCCCTGGGCATTGGGGCGCAGGGCAAAGATGATGTGGCAGTGCAAGAAATCTGGGCCAACGGTGACAGAACCTGTGCTGCCAGCGGTATATGCCATTGAATAGGTCAGCGGGCCGGCATAAAATTTGCTAAAAAAGCGCAGGTACCACTTGCTTTGGGGCATATGGGTGGTGTTGTTAAATTGGATCGTATGCGGGCTGAGCGGGATGGTTTCAAACTGCACGTTCACGGGCAGGTGGTGCACAGAGGTAAAGTGGTGGGCATCAATCGCGTTGATCATCACCACATTGGGGTGGCATTCTTTGACAAATTGATTGCCAAAGGCATGGGCCACTTCGACACCTTCGAGTTCGGGCACAAAGTGCACGGGGTGGCTGGGGGTCTCGCCGGTATAAATCCAGATTACGCCGTATTGTTCACAGACCGGGAAGAGTTTGATCTTTTCTTGAATGCCGGGGGATTTGCGGCAGGGAATGTCCACCAATTCGCCGCTTTCGTCGAATTTCCAGGCATGAAAAAAGCAGCGCACGCCTTTGCCGTCGACTTTTCCTTCGGCCAGATGGGCACCCATATGTGGGCAATAGGCTTCGACGGCTCTGACCACGCCATCTTCGCCTCTGTAGACGGCCAGTTCCTGGCCCAGGAAATTGAGGGGTTTGATTTGCCCTTTTTTGAGATCTGAAGATTTAAACGCCCAATACCAGGACTCAACCACCGTGTCGGGTTGGTTAAAGATGCGGGTTTCGGTAAGTGATGACATGGAATTCCCCTTGGCAGCGTGGCCAGCAAAAAATTGGCACTTAGGGGTATTATAGCTGATTTTGGGCTTGGGCTTGTTCGCCAAGCTATTTTAGCTTAAGCGCCACAACTGTTTCCACGTGGCCGGTCTGGGGGAAGAGATCCACTGGTTGAATTGCTTCCACACTGTAACGCTCGAGCAGGGCTTCGAGATCGCGGGCCAAGGCTGAAGGATTACAGGAGACATAGATCAGGGCCGGTGCTTGGAGGTCGAGCAGGGTTTTGAGGGCCTTGGGGTGCAGCCCGGCCCGTGGCGGGTCGATAATCACCAGATCAGCCGGGTGTTGTGCCACCAGCTCGGGCAAGAGGGCTTCGACTTTGCCTGCTTCAAAGCTGCAATTGTGAATGCCATTGCGCTCGGCGTTGGCGCGGGCATCGCTGACGGCGCTGGCAATTTCTTCGATGCCAAAGACCCGTTCGGCTTGGCCAGCCAAGACCATGCCAATCGTGCCGGTGCCACTGTAGAGATCGTAGATGGTTTTTGCTTGGCATTGGGAGGCAAAACGCTGGACTTGCTGGTAGAGAATTTCAGCGGCTTCGGTATTGGTCTGAAAAAAGGCGTAGGGCGAGATGTCAAAGTTCAGGCCGCAGAGGCGGTCGCTGATGCGGGCTTCGCCCTGCAGCAGGGTCGGGGGCTGGTGGCCGACGATCTGGGCGTCGCCTGTGTGTTCGCTGTGCAAGACACTGCGAATATGATGATCGGGCAAGTCAAAGTCTTTCAATGCATCAAGCAGAATCTGCCAATCGGGGCTGTGGCCATCCGCGGTGTTGAGGTGTAACATCAGCTCACCTGTACGCATGCCCTGGCGCAAGACGAGATGCCGCCAATAGCCTGTATGAAAGCGGGGGCTGTAGACTTCGCCGCCGAGTTTGGGCCAGACCTGGCGCACAATTTTGTAGAGTGCTTGTAGCCCTGCAGGCATGAGTTCACACCTGTGCACATCGACCAAGGTGCCAAACGAGCCGGGCACATGAAAGCCGAGATAATCGCCGCGTGGCATGGGTTCTTTGGCTTGGCGCAGGGCCAGGTAGCGTTCGTCAGACAGATAGATTTTGTCGCCAAAACTCAATTCAAATTTATTGCGGTAGCCAAAGGGGCGGGGGCTGGGCAGCACGGCGGGAATTTCAATGCTCTCACCCAGCAAAGGGCGCAGCAGACCGCTGACAATTTGGTGCTTCCACTGCAATTGCAAGCCATAATCCGCCTGTTGCCAAGCGCAGCCGCCGCAGCCATTGCTGATTCCATCGCTCAGGCCCTCGCTGTTTTCATTGGGGGGTTGGCCGAAGTGTTTGCAGGCGGCCTGAATCTGATCGGGCCGGGGCTCAATCACACTCTGAATGCGGCCTTCGGCCTTTTTCTGGCGGCGCTTGAGAATGCGCGCTGTCACTTTTTGGCCGGGCAAAGCATAAGGCACAAGCACCTGCCAATCGCCATGGTGGGCCAGGCCCTGGCCTGCGGGGCCGAGCTCAGAGATATTCAGTTCAAGGGTTTCGTTTTTTTTCATATGTATTTTGGGATGGTTTTTGCTCACTGTACCACAGGCGCTACAGCTGAAGGCGCTGCTGCGGAACTATCCAAACGCCGAAAAGCAACTGGCTGAGCTTTAAAAGCGCTATGGGGTCACTCACAACTCTATAGAAATGTGATGTTAAAAAAGCTAAGGGCCAATGTAATTGCCCATGATAGCTTGGCTGAGTTCAGGAATCTTCATATAGGCCAGAATTTTGGTTTCTTGTTTTCCTGTCCTGGGGCGAAAGGCACTGCACCAGCAGTGCCAGTTGCCCAGCATAAGCGGCGAAGATGATGACAAGAGCAATGTTTCCTTCCCACCCCAAAGGATAAAGTTCATTGCCCAAAGGTGGCTGTCCTATAAGGACCGTCAGAATTCCCAGGGGAAAGAGCCCTGCTAACAGCAGAATAGGCCAAATGGCCCATTTATATGGTTTTGCTCGCGGCAAAAAAGCCCAACAGGCCAGTACCATCAAGACCGCCAGAATTGCCGCAGCATAATAATGCCAATGATCGGTGGCTAAACCAACCCAAAAGCTCTGATAAAAGAGTGTTAGATAGAGATATCCCGTGTCAAAAGCCAGCCATGAAAGCACACCAAAACGATAGCTATTGTCTGTTATTTTCGTATCCATACTGACTCGGCTCCCTGAGCGGAGTCGAAGGGAGCCCTAAAGCACCGACATATTGTCATCGACAATCGTCTGCAAGAACTCGTCGTTGGTTTTGCTCTTTTTGAAGCGCTCCAGAATAAACTCGGTGGCTTCGACGGTGTCGGCATTGGAGAGCATGCGGCGCAGCAGGTGTTCTTTGCGCAGCACATCCGTGCCGAGCAGGAGTTCTTCTTTGCGGGTGCCCGAGAGTTTGATGTCGATGGCAGGAAAGAGGCGGCGTTCGGCCAATTTGCGATCCAGGCGCAATTCCATATTGCCGGTGCCTTTAAACTCTTCGAAGATCACCTCGTCCATGCGGCTGCCGGTATCTACCAGGGCTGTGGCCAGAATGGTCAGGCTGCCGCCGTGTTCCATATTGCGGGCCGCGCCAAAGAAGCGCTTGGGGGAGTGCATGGCATTGGGATCCAAACCGCCCGACAGCGTACGGCCACTGGGGGGGATGATCAGGTTATACGCGCGGCTCATGCGCGTGATTGAATCCACCAGAATGACCACGTCGCGGCCCACTTCGACCAGGCGTTTGGCTTTTTCGAGCACCAATTCGGTGATACGGGTGTGGTGTTCGGGCAGGCGGTCGAAGGTCGAGGCCACGACTTCGCCTTTGACCGAGCGCTCAAAGTCGGTGACTTCTTCGGGGCGTTCATCAATCAGCAGGGCGATCAAGACGATTTCGGGGTGATTTTCGGCGATGGCATGGGCAATGCCTTTGAGCAGGGTGGTTTTGCCCGCTTTGGGGGGAGAGACAATCAGGCCGCGTTGGCCTTTGCCAATCGGGGAGAAAATATCCATAATGCGCATCGAGAGGTCGTGGCGCGGGGTTTCGAGGTTGATATGGCCTTCGGGATAGATTGGAATTAAGCTGTCGAAGGGCTTCAAATACTGGATTTTTTCGGGTTCGAGGCCATTGGCAGAGTCGATTTTGACCATGCTGGCATATTTTTCGCCCTCTTTGGCGGGACGAATCTGGCCCACAAGCGTGTGGCCGGTCTGCAGTTTAAAGCGTTTGATTTGGGCCTGGGAGATATACACATCGTCGGAGCTGGGGAAATAGCCATTGACACGCAAAAACCCGTAGCCTTCGGGCATGATTTCGAGGATGCCTTTGCGGGTATTGGCTTTGGCTTCTTCGGCCTGAAAAATGCGCAGGGCCAGATCGTGTTTGCGCAGTTTGGAGGGCTGATGAATGTCGACCTCTTTGGCAATATCCATCAGGTCTTTGAGGGTTTTTTCCATCAGCAGAGTGAGATCGGGTTCCTGATATGCTTCTTGCGGCATTTGCGGCCGAGAATGGTGTTGGTGATGCTGTTGTGGGTGGCGCTTCTTGAAGGGCCGATTGTTGTTATTGTTGTTGTTCCGACGCATATCTTTCTTGGGAACCGTAAATGTCATGGGCTTGGATAACTCCGTGAAGGACCGGTTTGACCGGCTATTTGAATTGAAATCTGGAATACAGATGCTGAGAAACGATTACTAAAAAAAGTGGGTTATGTAGGGTTCGAACCTACGACCCGCTGATTAAGAGTCAGCTGCTCTACCAACTGAGCTAATAACCCACGATTTAGTTGTAAAAGGGAGCACTGGGCTCTTGATTGAGGGAACAGATGCTCAAAAATACCTGTGCAAGCAAGTCGTAGTCTGTCATTGTCTGTAAGTTATCTATACATCGTTTGTATATCGTACAAGCATGGCCCAGAAACATTTTGCGCACATACTGGCCAAGAATCATCAAAACTCTCAGCAGTTACACCTAGTGTATTACAGGCCTGGAGGGCTGTCAAGCCGTTTTCTTAGGCGCCGCCCGACAGCATGCGGACGATATAATAGAGCAGAAACAGGGTCATGCCCATGCCCGCCAGCGTCAAAAAATCCGCCAGTGCTTCAGGGGGCTCGCCAGGCATGAACTTCAGCCCCAGGCCGCTGAGCAGGGCCACAGCCAAGCTGCAGAAAACACTTAGCAGCACTTTTCCATACCAGCCCATGCGCAGTCCTTTGCTGGTGACAATCCCAAATTCCCAATGTTGATCGAGGGGATAATACCACCAGAGTGGGAAGGGGAAAATTTCACTCAGAAAATAACTGCCTGTAAAGGCCAATACGGAGAGCAGCAGCAGCAAATAGATTTTTTCTTTGCCCATATTTTTGCCCATGTTAAATGCTCCGGTAACTCACGAGGAGCAGGCCGGCAATCACGCCAAACCAGACAATGCCTGCCAAGGTGGCTGATAAAAAGACATAAAAAAGGAGCATGCGCCGATCAGTGCGGGGATCAATTGTTCGGCTGAGCAGAAAAAAGGCCACAAACAGGGCCAAGCCAATGCCAGCCCAGTGCTCTTTGATATCAAAGAGGTTGCTGGCCCAGGGCATTTTGAGATCGAAATAGAGTTCCCGTACATGGTAGCGGTAATTGGGATAAATCAGGGCACCCAGGCCAAAGGTCAGCAAATAGGCCACAAACCCAACTTTGACATAGAGTTTCTCCAAGCGGATTTTTGCGAATTTGCCACGCAGATAATTCACGCTGATCAGCACATTGTGGGTGAGTGACCCCAGCAGCAGCACGGCCATCAGGGCATGTATAATCAGCAGAAACTTGCCCTGGGCCTGCAAAAAGAGGGCAGGTGGCGCTGACACCCCTTCGGCCAGGGCCGGGAGCGCGGGCAAGATGGCGAGTAACAGTGCGGACCAGAGCAGCAGGCCGAGCCGATTTGTAATAAGTCCCATGCAGGTTATTTTACCCCCATGTTATCCTGATAGGGAAATAGACAGCTTTGGCTTGATCGGTTTTATTCATGAACAAACGCTTTTTCTTCTGGATTTTCTTTGGCCTGAGTGGCTTGGGCCTGCTGCTTTCGCTGCGCTTGATCATGCTCGACTACACTGTTTTGACAGGCACAGGTGTGGCTGAGTGCAACCTCAATGCCACCTTTGATTGCAGTGCCGTGGCCCGCAGTTCTTATGCCTTTTTGCTTGGGATTCCCGTTGCTGCTTGGGGGCTTTTGGGTTACGCCTTGGTTTTGGCCTATTTGTTTTTTAACCGTGCCAAAGACCTGCGTCTGCCTCTCTTGTTAATCTATGGGCTGTTTTCGGGCGTGAGCCTGTATTATTTCTGGATCACCAAACAGGAATTGCAGCTGATCTGTCTCTATTGTCTGTTTACCTATCTGATCAATTGGGGGGCCACAGCCGGATTGCTGTTTTTGACGCTTCGCCCCCCTGCTGTGCACCTGTTTGAAAATCTGGGACTTTTGCCTCTGCCCGTTTTGGCTTATTCATTGCTCAGTTTGGGTATTTTGATGCCTGCTTATCTGGTTTTTCACCCGCTGGCACCTGCACAACGCGCCACCCCGCAGGCATTATTGGCTTATCCCCCAGGGTATTTTGACCTCCAAAACTGGCAAGCCAGTGTTGGGGCCGAAGCAGAGAACGCGGGCGTTGTGCTGGAGGTCTTTTCTGATTACCAATGCCCTTATTGCGCTCAATTTGAGCCGACCTTGCAACAGGCCCTGCAGGAATTTACCAATCTGCGCTTGATTCGCAAGGAGTTTCCCCTCGATCGCCAATGCAACCGTCTTTTGGGTGAACGCCAAATGCATCCCTTTGCCTGCCAAGCGGCTTATTTTGCCAAATGTGCGGGTCTGCAGGGCAAATTTTGGCAGGCGGCTGAAGCCCTGCATCAGGGGCATGAAGGGCTGTCTTCAGAAACCTGGGACAGACTCAGCCATGAGTTGAAGTTGCAGCCCGCGCAAATCCAGAGCTGTATGGCCGGTCAAGCAGTACAAACGTCTGTTTTAAACGAGATTCAAGAGGGACTCTTTCTCGGGGTAAACAGCACCCCGGCGTATTTTATCAATGGCAAAAAACAGGCGGGAATTTTGCCTTACCCTGAGTTTAAAGCGCTTTTGCTTCAGGCCGGGGGCCAACTCAAAGCTCCTTAATTCAGGGCCGCATCGGCAAAGGCCTGGGCGGCAATCGCTGATGAACTCAAAGCCACATCCAGGCCAAAGTAACTGCGCATTTGTTCGGCAAAATCCCGGTCATAGACCCTCACCACAATGCGAATATGTGGGTTGAGCTGCCGGGCATTGAGGGCCATTTCGAGATTGTCCATGTCTGCGGTGCTCGCGCAGAGAATCGTTTGGGCTCTGGCAATGCCTGCCCGTTCCAGGGTTTCTGGCAGGCGGGCATCGCCAATTAAAAGCGGCAGCCCCGCTGCGCGCAGGTGTTGATTAAAACGCCCTTCGGGATTTTTTTCGAGTACAACCACTTCTGCTCCTGTGCAGAGCAGGTTTTCGATCACCCGCAGGCCCACATCCCCCGCGCCACAGACGATAATATGCCCGGATAAGTTGACCCTACCTTGCCCGAGCAGCGACTCCAGGCGCAGCTGAAAGAGTTTGTCGGTCAGCAAAGCAAACAGAATCGCAAAAAGGCTGGCTCCGCTTAACATCAGCCCCATTCCCACCAATTTACTGCCAAAGGGGAAGTCTTTTAAACTGTAGTCGCCATAACCTGTGGTGGTCAGGGTGGTGACAACAAAATAGAGGGCATCACCCAGCGGCAGGCCATGGCGCAACCAGAAAAAGGCACTGCCGAGGGCAATCACCGACAAAAGTCCCAACAAAACCGCCAAGAGTAGCGGGTCTGGTTTGGCTTTGGCTTTGAGTCGGGAACGGCGTTGCCTTTCGGGTGTGGGCTGATCCCTGTGAAAGTCGCTGGCCTGTAAGGCCGTGATGGAGGTCTCAGAGCCCATTTGCAGGCGTGCCATCAGACCCTTTTCGTCTTTCCAGGCTGAGAGAACGCCATCGCTGAAGGCGGTGGCGGCAAAAAAAGGCGCGGCCCGATCGGAGACACTCAAGACGCGCACATGGGGCAGACGTTCTTCGATCTCGCGGCCCAAATCGAGATTAAAACAGCGGGTGACAATCCGCATCTCTGGGCTGAGTGAGTGCAATTGCAAGGTGGCATGTAAATTAAACTGTTCGTCTTCGCTGGCAATGATCACGGCGTCACAGCTTAGCAGCGCGTCCGGCAGGTTTTGGGGGTGTAAATAGGGCAAGAGATGACGCATAACCTTGCTGGGCAGAGACGTGAGTTGGTAATGGTCCTGCTCGTGCGCAAAAAACAGCACTTCTGCGTCTGTTTCAAGCAAGCGCAAAGCGGTGCGATAGGCCACATTCGAAAAACCCAGCAGGGCGATTTTGGTACTCATGCCGACAGTTTAGCAGAATTGAGCGTTTTTGCTTGGGACTTGGAGCTGGCCATGGTAGATTCTGAAAGCAGCAATCTGCCAGCACTGTGAATCTTTGCATATATTGAGGTATAAAATAATGACTGTCTTGCCATTTCTTTTGCGATCAGCACTTTTGGTTGCTTGGATTGGAACCGGAGCCTGTTTGGTGGGATGTGCGACAACACCCAGTCCAGCGGTGGGGGCCTCCACCGCTCCCGTTTTGCAGCCTTCTACACAGCCCTCTGCTCAAATCACCTCTCAGCCAACCCCTGTGGCTCCTGCTGTCAGTCCCAGTGCACAGCCCACGATCTCTCCATCTGTGGCGCCCCCAGCAACGCCCCAGACGCCCCCCCAAGCAACACCCAGCCCTGTGGCCTTTCAAACCATTAGCCAGATCATTGATCTGCGCTGCTCAACCTGTCATGGTTTTAATGGCGGAGTCAGTTTGCGCAGCTCTGAGCAAATTCTGCAGGCGGTTCCGCGCATTCAAGCCCGTGTCGTCGAACAAAAGAGTATGCCTCCCGGGGGCTTGCCCGAAGCCGAAAGAGCCCTGATCGGACGTTGGATTGCCGAAGGTGCGAAGTTAAATCCCTGAAGCTGTTTCTTCGACTGTTTCTTCGACTTTGAGGGATTGAATCTCAACGCCTGTGTAATAGTGGTGGATAATCTCAGCGGCATTTTTGCCGTCTGCGGCCATTTGGCGGGCGCCCCACTGCGACATGCCCAGGCCGTGGCCCCAGCCACCGCCGTCAAAGCGAAAACTGCGGGGGGGTTGGCCCTCGGCAGCCACTGTCCAGCGGGTGCTGGAGAGACCGGCGGCAAAGCGGAATTTATTGGCATCGACGTCGACACTGCCCGTGCTGCCACTGAAGCGGATCTGCTTGACCCGGCCTTGGGGGGTGGTTTGCAAGGCTTCTATTTTGCGCAAAGTGCCCACATTCAGGCCCAATTTGGTCAAGGCGGCCTGTACTTGGTTGGGGGTCATGGTTTTGTCCCAGCGGTAGCGGGGAGCTGCTTGGTCAAAGTCTTTCACCGGTTGGATATACGGCAGATCCACACCCCAAACTTCCAAAGAGGAGTCGGTATAACCACCTGAGCTTGAGAAAAACAGAGCTGTGATGGGTTTGCCTTGGAAGGCAATAATTTGGTTCTGGGTGGCTTTGACAGCTTCGCTGGATGCCGGTTGTTCGCCCTGGATACCGGTATACATCTGATCGGAGGTGTCGGCATTCATATCAAAGCCCAGGGCTTCACGTTTGCGCCAATTGGCGACAGCATAGGTTCGAGCGGCCATGGCCTGAGCTTTGAGGCTTTCAATCGGCCACGAGGCAGGGCTCTCAGAGGGCACCACGCTGAGCAGATAGTCTTCGAGCATGACCGTATTGATCAAATTAAAGCGGCTGGGATTTTCGGGATGGGGGCGAATTTCCAAGCTGCCCCGGTAGCGGGAGCCATTGAGTGAAACCGGGCCTGCGCTGCTCTCCAAACGCAAGACCCCTTCAAAGCTGCCCAAATCTTTGCCTTCAGAGGTTTGAATCTGAAAGCCACCCGGCAGTGCTCTGATCTGAAAGCGGGCATTTTCAAATTCACCCAAAGACACTGTGCCTTGTGGGGTGTCGACCTGGAGTTGGCCTTTTTCAAAGGAAAAGCTGGCATTTTGCAGGCCAATGCCCACACCAATGCGCAAAGGGGTCACAGCAAAATCCGGCAATTCAGCCAGACTGGGAGCCACCTGTTTGATTTTTTGTATTTCTTGCAACCAGCTTTCTTGGCTGGCAAAAATTGAGTCACTGGGGACAGGGCCCTGCAAGCGGACTTGGGGATTGAAACGCAGTTGATCGCGGATCTCCGCTGGGGCAGCGGGGGTGGCAATTGTGCGCAGGGCGACTGGCCCCGGCAGCTGGGGCGGGAAAAGTGTTTGTAATGAACTGGGAATGTGCAGATTCATGGGCTTAAAACACAAGCTCCAGGCTTGCAACCTGGAGCTTGTGGACTTCCTTTACTTACGGTGTCGCGCCGGGAACGGCTTTGCGGCCAATGATTTGCTCATACATCGTCAACTCGGGAGCGCTGGGCTGGTAGCCCTGACGGTAGCGATTGAGCAATTCCAGGGCCCACTGCAATTCGGGGTCAGTGGCGCCCACATTGACCATCACGCTGCCAGGCGCCACGGGTGCGGGCTGGGGAGCGGGTGCGGTCGGCGCTGTTGGGGCCGCAGGTGCCTGGGCGCTGACGCCCCCTTGCATGCGGTTGTAAATGTCGGTATAAGTGGCGATTTCCTGCTCAGAGGCCTGATAACCACCCTGAACCAATTGCTGCAATTGGCTGGCCCACTGGATTTCTTCCTGGGTGACCGGGCGTGCTCCGCTGGGAGCCACAGGCGCTGTCGGGGCGGCAGGAGCGACGGGTTGAGCGGGTTGAATCGGCTGAACCGGTTGCATGGGGGCCTGGGGTTGTGGTTGAGGCTGGGCCTGTTGGCTTTCCAGCAATTGTTGGTAAAGAGCAAAAATCTGGGTATAAGCGGCCACCTCTTGCTGGGTGGGCTGATAACCTTCAAATTGTACTTTGTGTTGCAATTGCAGTGCCCAGTCAATTTCAGACTGGGTCAGACTGCCTGCTGTGGGGGCTGCAGGGGCCGTGGGAGCCGCTGGTGCTGTAGAAGCCACACCATAATTGGCCAGCTTCATCTGAATCTGGTTGTATTGGTAGAGCTCATCGGCACTGGCTTGGATACCTTTGGCCATTTTGTCTTCGAGCTGATTGGCCCAGCGGATTTCATCCATGGTGGCACCCCGTTGCACGGGTGGAGCCGCGGGCTGTTGGGGCTGGGTGGGCACGGCAGGCTGCGAGGGACCTGCCGGTTGCTGTGGCTGGGTGGGAGCCACTGGCTGGGTGGGTGCCGCAGGCTGTTGGGCCTGTTGTGCTTGGTAACGGGTGTAAATATCCGTGTAGCGGGCAATTTCGTGTTGTGTCGGACGGTAACCCTGGGTATCAATCCGTTTCTGCAAGTCCATGGCCCATTGCAATTCCTGCTCGCTGACCGTATTGTCCACCACCACAGGGGCTGTCACACCGGGATCATAAGCCGGTTTTTCGGGCTTGGGCGGTGCGGGAGGTGTGCCAGGGTTGGCAGGCTGGCTCTGATAGCGGTTGAAAATATCTGTGTAGCGATCCGCTTCCGCCTGATTGGGGCGATAGCCTTTGATAATGCGATCTTGCATTTGCGTGGCCCAGTCCAGCTCTTCCTGGGTGACCGGGCGCAATTGGCCCGAAGGCTGAGGTGCGGCTGGAGCTGCAGGCTGCTGAGCGGTGTAACGCTGTTGAATGTTTTCATAAGCGGCTGCTTCCTGTGGGTTGGGGCGGTAGCCCTGCACAATCCGATCCTGCATTTGCATGGCCCAATCGAGTTCTTGCTGAGTCACTGCGCCCTGAACGGGAGCGGTGGGATTGGGGGCATAGACAGGGGGCGCAGGCTGGGGAGCATAGACAGGTGGAGCAGGCTGAGCCGGAACAGGCATGGCAGGAGCGCCATTTTGCTGCTGGCGGGCAAGAATATCCTGATAGCGATCGTATTCTTGCTGGCTGGGTTTATAGCCAAAATTCTGAACACGGGTCATCAGGTTTTGGGCCCAGAGCATATCTTCTTGGGTGATCGGCAGAGGATTGACGGGGCCGGGTTGGCCAGAGAGCTTGCGGCTGACCACAGATTGCAGCACAGACTGCATCTGGGGGGTGGCAATATCCGACACGGCAGGTTTGCCATCGGCATCAAGATAGCCATCGTTCAGGCCCATTTTGACTTTAAATTCTTTGACGGCTTCACCGGTGGCATAGCCATAAATGCCGTTGACATTGGCTTTAAATCCTGCAATATTCAGCTTCTGTTGCAGGTCGCTGACGCGGGTTTTATCGCCGCTGCCAGGTTTGAGGGTTGCGGGATTGTTGTCCACTTCGCTCTGGAAAACTTTATATGCGCGCAGGTTGTCATCGGAGCGGTAGACATCGTTGAAATACGATTTCATCTTGTCGAAAAGACCCACTTCAACGGCAGGAGCGGGCGAAGTTACTGGCATTTGGGGAGAGAAACGGGCCTGATCTGCCCCATAGGCAGGTTGTGGCGCATAGGGCTGCGGCAAACCTGCGGGTTGATAGGTCTGAGGGGGTTGTGCATAAACCGGGGGCGGGCTGCCCTGGACCGGAACCGTAGATGCCATGGGTATCTGCGGGTTGTTGTAGTTCACATTGCCGTTGAACATGATAACCTTCCTTGCGCTATAGCTGATCTTCATTATACTATAGGCTGCTGATCGGGATTTCTTTCTAATTTTTGGCTAAGTTTTTGTTAAGAAAAGATCTAGAAGCCCTTTCTCGGCGATCTTTTTTACTTCTTGAGGCTCATAAAGTAAGGCTTTGGCTGCTTTTCTGTACACGCTCCCATTTCTGCAATTATTTTGGGATCCCCACTCAGTTTTAAGCAACCCAACGCACTTTGGTCAAGGCCTGGCGAATGGAGCGGTCTTCGTCTAAATAGGTTGTGAGTACAGCCTGGGCAAACGCTTGCCACTCAATCCCATAATCGTTCAGGCCGCGTGTTGGCACTGGGGTGTTTTTACTAGAGAGATTGATCCCAAAATGGATCAGGCCTGAGACCGGACTGACTGTGGCAATTGAAACTGACAGTTTATTTGAACCATCATAAAGATCGTCACCGCTGCGGCGGACCTGGCTTTGCCCGGCTGCCTGCAAGCGGGTTTGAATTTGGGCCGTGAGCAGACGCTGACGCAATACCATGGTCTCTAAAGGGGTTTGAAAATGTTCAATTAAAAAATGCAACATAGACTCGCTGTAGATCGGGGCATCGGCGTGAACATCTTCGAGGTCCACCATGTCTTTTAAATGAACCTCACAGGGGCCTGCAAAGGCCACCATGGCATCTCCGCGCAGGCCAAAACGGTTGTAAATAAAGTGAGAGGTGAGTTCCGGGCCTTGGTAAGCGAGGGGCTCGGCATGAAAATGAATCTGCATGAAATCTCCTTTGGGCCTCTGGTGCAAGTAAGTCAGAGGGCAAATACAGGTATAATTTAATTAACTATAACTCAGAAAAGGTGAGCGCTATTTTCAGACAGTCGATCTTCCGGGTGTATTTGGCTTGGTTCTTGGTCTTTACTCTGGTGATGGGGGCCTTTGCCGAAGGTTTACCCTATACCGATGTGGATTATAAACACTGGGCCTCGCTCGAAGCCAAGGTCATGTATGATAAAAAATTCATGCAGGGTGTGTCTTATGATCGCTTTGCTGGGGATTTGCCTCTGACGCGCTTTCAATTTGCCGAATTGCTTGACCGCATGATGGGCAGCAAACAAATTCCCAATGTCACCATTCTGATTATTTCCGATGTTTCACCTGACAGCAAAGAGTATAAATACATCAATCGGGTTGTTCAAGCTGATTTAATGACCATGGACAGTGGTTTATTTGAAGGTCTGCGTCCTGTCTCTCGCTATGAATTTGCCGACAGTATGAATCGATTACTGACCTTTATGCCTGCCTCTCCTCCCATGCCCCGAGACAAAAAAATCTCGCTCAAAGATGTCGACAAAGATCATGAGCAAATGATCGACAGAATTACCAATACTTGGCAATTAACCAATGGCTACCCAGGTGGCAGTTTCAAAGGCAAGAATAAAATTACCCGCTACGAAACCCTGATCATGGCGGCCAAAGCTGCGGGTTTGCTCTACGAAGATGTCAAAGCAGCGCTCTCACAGCCCCGTCCTCAGCCTCCGATTGAAGATTCCCTGGGCTCGCTGCCGCCAACAGGCACTCCCCCCACGATCACGCCCCCAACAGGGCTTCCTCCCACCAGCACCCCGCCGACCGGCTCTTCGGGAGACAATCTCAGTCAAATCGAATGCCTGCTCTCTGGCACCTGTGCTTCGGGTACGCCCTCGGGCACGCCGCCGACCAGCAAACCCTCGGTTGCGCCCTCGTCCAAACCCACCCCCGTTCCAACTGCTCGCCCTGTGCCGACCGCAACACCCAAACCTGTGCCCACGGCCAAACCGACCGCGAAGCCGACGGCAAAACCAACGGCCAAGCCCCAGGCCTCTGGCGCGAATAAATGTGGCGATGGCTCTTTGAGCGAGTTGGAAGCCCTGCTGAGTGATTGTGCGCAGCCCAGTAAGGCCCCTGCAACTCCCAAGCCTTCCCCAACCGCCAAACCGACGGCCAAGCCTACCGCTGTGCCTGCGACCCCCAAACCTTCGGGCGCACCTGTTACACCCAAACCCAGTGGCAGTGCAGATATGGATGCCTTGAATGCCCTGTTTAACCCTCCGACGGCCTCGACCAAACCGCCTGTGGTGCCCAGCCCGAGCTTGAGTGCCAAACCTTCTGTGTTGCCCTCGCCCAAATTGACGGCCAAGCCACCGCAGATCAAACCCACGCCCAAACCCAGCACTAAACCGACAGCCAAGCCAACAGCCAAGCCGACGGCCAAACCGAGCGGCAAGCCCACCCCTGTGGCCAGCCAAAAACCTGTTTCGCCACTGCCGACAGCCAAACCTTCGGTTGCACAGCCCATGCCTACACCGGTTCCTTTGCCTAAAGCCTCTCCCAGCAGCGGTGATTTGAGTCTGAGTGATTTGGAAAACCAATTGCGCAGTCTCAGTGCCAGCCCCTCGCCAGGAGCCAGTACTGCGGCCCCTTCCGCTGTTCCGACACTCAAACCAGCTGATCCCGACAGTTTGGTTAATATTCCCCTGCCCACGGCCAGTCCCAATCAGGTGGCCAAAGCGAGCCCGACACCTTTGCCCTCTGCTGCTGCTGCCAATGTGATGCCTCCCCCGTTGCGCAATCGCTTGATGCTGCTGGGCACGTATAAGCTGATCTACGATGAGCGCGTTCCAACCTCTGTCAAAGAGGGGCTCAAAATGAACGATGCAGAGCAAACGGTCAGTGGCAGTGCGGGCATATCAGCCCACTTGAATACCCTGATCTGGTTTGGCGAGCCCACTACTGCCTTGGGCAAACTTGGGGTTGCATTGGATCTCAGCTCTTTGAGTGGCTTTGACTATACCAGCAATGTCACCAGCCAAAATGGCACCTTGAGTGAATTGATCAATGCCAACTTGGCTGTTTTGTACAAAGTGGTGGCTACGCCCCAGTTTGAACTGGCAACCGGGCTCGATGGCTATTACCGCAGCACCAGCAGCAGCAACGATCCGCGTAATCACTATTTCTTGGCGGCCCGTTCGTATATTGGTGCCGGCCTGCGTCTGCACATGGGCTATCGGATCATCGAGCCCCTTTCGTTGGAGCTCAGTCTCGCCCCCCATTATGTCATGCAGGATCTCTCCAATATCCAATTGTCGGGACTGCCACTCAGCCGCTGGGATACCCAGATTAATTTCCTGATCAACTGGGATATGATCAATTTGGGCCAGAGTAAGATCTCGCTCAATCTGGGCTACCAGGGCCTGATGATGTTTGACCTGGGCTCTGAGGCCAGTCAGATTTACCATGGGGTGACCTTTGGTACGGGCTACCACTTCTGACTTTGAGTGCGTTATTCGGGTATACTGCTTAAACAGACCTGACTTGTACGGGGTCTGCGGCAGAGTCCGGAAAAGGAAGAAAATAAAGTGATCGAAGGCTATTCGCGGCGCAAAGTTTTGCTGCTGGGCGGCCTGGGCTTTATTGGCAGCAACTTGGCCCAGCGGCTGGTTCAGCTCGGTGCTCAGGTTACATTGGTGGACAATTTTTTACCGGATCATGGTGCCAATTGGTTTAACCTTGAAGGTTTTCGGGATCAGGTGCAGGTCCATCTTTCGGATTTGCGCAATTCGGAGGCCTTGCGCGCACTTTTGCCTGAGCAGGAGATTGTCTTCAATATTGCCGCCCAGACCAGTCATTCCGACAGCATGTCTAATCCTTTGCTGGATTTAGATATCAACTGCAAAGGCAATTTGATTCTTTTGGAAGCCTGTCGTCAGGTCAATCCTGCAGCCCGGATTGTTTTCGTGGGCACTCGGGCCTTTTATGGCAGTCCACCGTTTTTGCCTGCAACAGAAGACTCTCCGGTTTTGCCTCGGGATATTTATTCGATCAACCGCTTTGCGGCAGAGCAGTACCACCTGATTTATCATCTGCACTATGGTTTGCCAGTGACTTCCCTGCGGGTCGGCAACATCTATGGTCCACGGGCCCAGATGAAACATCCCAAGTACAATGTGCTCAATTTCTTTCTGCGACTGGCTCTGGAAAACCGCCCACTGAAAATTTATGGCGATGGCCAACAGGTCCGCGATTATTTACATGTGGGTGATGCGTGTGAGGCTTTGCTTTTGTCAGGTCTACACCCAGCGGCTCTGGGCAAAGTTTGGAATGTGGGCGCAGGTGAAGGTCTGCCGTTTATTGAACTGGCCCAGACAATCATTGAATTGGCGGGTTCAGGTCACCTCGAACAAACCGATTGGCCCCCTGGCAGTCGCAATTATGACGTGGGTGACTTTGTTCTCGACATCGCCCAGATTCGCTCTCAATTGGGCTGGGCTCCCCGGCTGAGTATTCGGCAGGGACTGGCCCAAACCCTGGAATTTTATCAAAAGAATCACAACCATTATTGGTAAGGAATAAGAACTATGAAAAAAACCTCTATTGCACTTGCAAGCCTGGCTTTGGCTGTATCCTGCCTGATTGCAGGCGCTGCAGAAGCCTCGACCATGCCCAAAGCAGAAGTGGACCACTCCGCTTTTGTCTTTGCCCTCGGACCCAGTCTGGCTTTTGACTTTAAACTGGCTCCCCAGGTTTCGCTCGGCGCGTCACTGGGCCTGCCTTTTCTTGTGGAAGGCTTTAATAATGGCGTCAACAGCCGTTATGATGTGCGTGTCGTCTACCGCTTTTTACAGCAGGGCGGCTTTTCTCTGAGTGGTATCTTTGGGGTCTGGGGCAGTGCCAATTTTAGCAATACCACCCTGTCTCGCTGGGTTGGTCTGGAATTGGGGATTGGTTTGGCGTATAAATTTACCCCACAACTGACCGGCCGTTTAAACATTGCAGGTGGCTATAATTTCTTTGGCAGCCGTTTGGGCTTTTCCGATTTTTATCCGCCTGCCAGCGGTTTCGAACTCGGGTATAAATTTAGTCCCAGTCTCGAAGGCACCCTGGGCTACAACGGCCAAGGTGATATCCTCGGTCTGCGCTGGACGATTTAAGCCCCTCTGTTGAATAGCTGAATATTTTAGTCAGAACTGTGTCAAATTTGCTTAAGATTTGACACAGTTCTTTTGTTTTGGGTGTTTGGTTTAATATTGCGCTTATATTCCGGGTTTTCGCTTCTGTTTTGTCGGCAGATTAAATATACTGTCTTTGAGATTTAGATATCCGTGAAATGACTGAGTGATTGTGAAAATGACGGCTGACAAAATACGTTTCTTTTTTATTTTGTTTTTTTGTTGTGGGTTTCTTTCGGCCTGCGGGGGACTGCGCGGGAAAACCATTCCCCCCAAACAAACCGACAACCCCTGTATCAAAGGACGTGTTTTTTTGACCCGTGCAATGCCACGTTTTCAGGATTGTTTGGACGATGTCAATTTAAAAAAGCCCCTGCTGCGCTACCGCATGGTGCCTGAATATGAAACCACCACGGCAGTTCTGGTCTCTGAAAATTTGCACAAACACCACGGCGATAAAAATCTGGTTTCGACCCTGCTCAAAGCAGATATTCCGGTTTGGTTGCTCTCTGGGCAAAATCAGGATTTTGAAATGTATCGCGATAATCTGGAACTCGGGTCAGCAAAAGACAAGTTGAAATATTTAACACCTTTGCATGTCCAGACCATCTCAGCTTGGACCCGTGATTGGGCACCTTTGTTTGCTGCTCGCACTCTGGGGGGAAGCAAAGAGCTCAAATTGGTTGATCCCCACTACCACCGATCCGATGCCGATGTGAGCAATGACGATGCTGTGCCTGCCCAACTTAAATTTGAACTCAAACAGCAGCGTTTGCTGCCCAAACAGATCGCGCTGCTCAAATCAGAGTTGCCTCTGATTTTAGAAGGCGGCAACCTGCTCTGCAATGACCATCTCTGTTTTGTCTCTGCCAAAGTGGCTGAGCAGAACCCCCAAGGTATGAATGCCATCTACGCAGATTTTAAGCGCCGCTTCAGTCAACGTCTTTTGATGGTGCCGAAGATGCCAAAAGAGCCCAACGGCCATATGGATCTCTGGGCCAAATTTCTCAGCGACGACCTTTTGCTGATCGCTGAAATTCTGCCCGAGACGCTGGCGCTGGTACCGCCTGAGTCGCGGGATTTTTATCTGCAATTGCAAGTCTTTCTCAATCAGCAGGCCACGGGCCGGGATTCAGCCGGGAAAACCCTTTCCGATACCTTGGCGACCCAACTCAAAACCTGGGATCCCGATGTGAAAATTAAGCGCATTCCTCTGCCTTTGCCGATGGTTCTGAATGAGATCAGCTTTTTTCGCTCTTATGTCAACTCTCTCTTGATCAATGGAAAAGTGATTTTGCCCCGTTTTGAAAGGCTTTTTTTAGATGATGGTGTGCATGATTATCCCGATGCAGACTTGCTTGCCAATTATGAACTGCAGGTCGAAGCCCTGTATCGCGAGGCCGGTTATCAGCCGATCTGGGCCAACGCTGATCATCTGGTCACGTATGGTGGCACTTGGCATTGTCTGGCTGCCCAGGTGCCCCGCCTTTAAGTCTCTGAAACGACCACGGGGCTTAAAACTGCCAAAATTAAATAGGCCAAGAGTTCCCCGTTGGTTTCGCGGCTGTAAAGATAGCTGTCTTTGATATCTCCCAGCTTCAGACCTCTGACTTGGCTAAAAAAGGCCTTGAGCCGGGTTTGCAGATCTGGGGTGATTTGCCCCTGCAGCGGCGATAATTGCTTGAGTTCGCGGGCATTGTGGTAATGGGGCGATTGTCTTAGGCCCTGTTCAAAGCGCTCCAAATCTACGGTTTGCTCCGAAAAAAGGGTATACCCCCGTGTGGCCAAATCGGGCACAAGGCAGAGATAATTGCCCGGGCAGAGCTGCTTGGCCAGCTCTGCCACAAAGGTCTCGTTGAGCTTTTCGCCGACAAGATCGCAGAGATTTTCACCCCTGCCGATAAACTGAAAACAGGGGGTGTTGAAGACCTTTTTCTCAATTCTGACACGGTCTTTGAGCCGGTAACGCAGCAGCCCCGATTTTTGGCTGATCAGCAATTCATAGCTCTCGCCAACAGCCACCTGATCCAGTTGCCATAATTGGCCTTCGGCATCGAGGAATTCAAAGAAAACTTCGTTTAAAAGCGGCAAAAAGGCCTGGTGGCGCTCAGAGGGGAAACTCAAAGGGGCTTCGGTGGCGAGCAGGCCTTTTTCTTGCAGATGTACATCTGGGAACAGGGTCTTTAATTGCTGAAACCCCGTGGCTGAATTCTGGGCCCCCCAAGCAGAGATCAGCTTGAGGCCCGGAAAGAGTTTTTGCCAATTGGGCTGGGGCTTTTGTAATTCGGCCTGTTTAGCGGCCGAAATTGCACCCGGTGTAAAGCTCTGGCCTGCGATCTGAATTTGGCCTGTCTGGCCCGAGGCGATCAGGGCTGAAGCATGGCTTTGAATATAGTCCAAGATGGCCAGCATAAAACTGGGCGACCAAATCGAGATCACTTCCAGATCGTCAGCTCCCAGCCAATAACGCGCCAGCACATAAAAAAAATCATCGGGGTTTTTCAGCTTTTTGATTTGGGGGGGCACCAGCACAAAGGCTTTAAACAGCTGACCTGTTAGGCCTGTCAGGTAATCACTGTCGTCATTGAGGCCGTGCTTGGTTTCGTGAAACTGGGGCGAGACACTAAAGTAGAGGCGTCCGCCCTTGAGGTGTGGCCCGTGGCTGAGCAGATCGTGGGCCCAGAGTAAAAAGAGTTGGGTAAACCCGTTTAAGAGCGCCGGGGTATAGGGTATCAATTTGCGGGCGCCACTGGAGCCACTGGTCGGTTCGTGGGTCTTGGGTTTTTCACGGCTGAGAAAGTTGTGCCCTGTTTGTTCGGCCTTTAAGATCTGGGCTTCGAACTCTTCGTAGCTGCGCAAAGGGAGTTGCTGAAAATCTGCGTAGGTCTCTATTCCGGCTGTGTTGGCCAATTTGAGAATGGCACTCAGGGTACGCATTTGGGCTTTCAAGGGCTGGTGTAAATCGGCCTCAAAACGTTTCCAAATAGGTGCTGTGGCCAGCCGAAAGGCCTTTAAAAGCAAGCCTCTCACGCCGGATTTTCCGTGTTTTTGCCTGTGTTTTGGACTGTGTTTTGGGCTGTGTTTGGGCCCGTAATATAATTGCCCGTTGCAAAGTGTTGGTTGATTTTTCCTTCGGTCAGAATCGGTAGGCAGGTGCTGTTTTCGACCACCACGCCGGGTCCCAGCCGAGAGCCCGCCCCCAAAAAGCAATGATCCCCCACACTGATGCGTTTGACGTACAGCGGCAATTTGTCTTTGTAGGGCAGAATCACGTGGCTGATAAAATGCAATTTGTGCCCAATAATCACGCCGCTGCCGATGTCTGTCAGCGGCCGGTCATCAATTTGCACGTTCGGAGTCCAGTAAATGCCTTTGCCAATTTTTGCGCCCCAGAGCCGCAGCCAAAAACTGTAAACGCCAGGAATCAGGCGCAGCAAGGCCTCCAGCCAGGGGCAGGCAAAGTAGATCAATTGGATTTGGTGGCTGCCCCACCAGGGATTGTATTTGTTTTGGCGCAGGTCATAGCGCCCTTCTTTGAGCGGCCAAAAGAGGTTGATCAGACGAAAGACCGCCACAGGGTAAAGATAGAGCACCCCGAGCAGGGCCACGATTCCCTGCCAACTCGGAGATACAAGCAGGTAATAAAAAGCCCCACCCGCCAGCAGCAGCACCGAAAGCGGAAAAAAGGAGAGCAGGGTCGAGAGCAAGGTCATGGGCGGGCCTGAAAGGGAAAGAACAATTGTTGCCAGGGTTTGAGCTTGGCCACACTCACGCCCAGGCGCTCGGGATAAGCGCTTTCGGCGGTATAGGTGCCGTGTAATTTATCAAAGAGGTTAAAATTGGCGCCGAAGTTTTGATTCAGTTTGTGGGAGTGGTGCCAAGCGTGTTCCAGGGGCGTCATTAAACCCAGATATTTAGACAGCAGGGCTTGCCATTGGGGGCGTTCTTGGAGCAGGTTGGAATGTTTCCACATGTCCAAACAGGCGGTCAGGCTCATGGCCAGTATAAACCCAGCATTGAGATCTGTCAGGTAGAGCATCAGGCCATTGACCCAGAGATAGACGATCACAAAGCTGGTCCAAAGGGTGTTGCGCGAGGTCGCCATCACGTCCATACGGGTTACGCTGTGGTGAATCAGGTGTACGGGAAAGATCTTACGCAGGTGAAAAATGCGGTGGTTCCAATAATAGAGATAGTCCACGCCGATAAAACAGAGCAAAAATCCCAGCCCATTGCCCATGCGCCAGAGGCCCTGGCCAGCGGGCCAAACCTGTTTGAGCAGCACCCAAAGGACAGCCACCCGCAAAAAAGGAATTAAAAAGCCCTGGATCAATAAATTGCTGCCGTCGAGCAGCCACTCAAAAGGCGTTTTGTTTTTTAAGTCCTGGCGGGCCTGGGGCGAGCGCAGCAACCAGACAAAGAGCAGCCAAAAGACCAGCAGTTCAAGCATGGTCTAGATCCAAAATTCAAAATCGTGTTTTTGCTCGCTCAGGGTGTGGGGATTCTGGCCTTTGGCAATGGCGTTGCGCAGAGATTCGATCATCACATGCACAATATCCGCAGTGGCATTGGAGAAGCGCTCGCCGTATTTTTGAATGACTTCCATTTGGGTGTCTAAAACGACAATGTCTTGGTCGATCACGCTTTGGCCTTGATAGCGCACAATCGGGCCTGCAAAGGGATTAAAGATGCCAAAGCGGTAGGTCAAATCGGTGTAAACATAGGTCAATTGGTCATTCACTGGCGTGCTGTGGGAGGTGATATAAAATTCTTTGCCGGGCGAAAAAATATACTCCACGCTGGTGATATTGGGAACATGGAAAAAGTCGCGGTGGACTATTTTTTCTTTTTTGGGGTTGAGAAAGAGCGAGAACCAGCCCATATTGTCGGTTTCATTGCGGTAATCGACAATCACGCTGCCGTTTTTACGCTCGACAGTGGCGTCGACTTTTTCATCGCGGCTGACGCGAAAGATCTTGTCGTGGACAAAGACCGTGTGCGGCACATCGACATAGTTTTCGGCACAATTGGTGACATTGTTTTTAAAGATATTAAACAGGCGTTCCGTGCGGTAGCCCTTTTCGCCATAATGGGGGGAGCGAAAGGGCGGGGCCTGGAGTTCGGGGTGGCTTTCGAGGCGCACAAAGATAAAATCATCGATCTCCATGACCTCAAAACGTTTGGCACAGCGGGATTTGAGCGGTTTAAAATTTTTGCTCTCAGAGGGAATGGCCACAACCTGGGCTGTTTTATCAAAGACCCAGCCATGATACGGGCATTGCAAGAGGCCGTCTTTGACATAGCCCTGGGAGAGTTTAAAATTGCGGTGCGGACAGCGATCCTGTAAAGCAACAGGCTGGCCATTTTCGTCCCGAAATAAGGCAATCCATTCATCCATCACCGTGCGCTGTATCGCTTGGTTGGCTTTGAGTTCATGGGTCTGGCAGGCAATATACCAATAGTGTTTAAACGAGACGGGTTGGGTGGGGGCCTGCATGGGCGCCTGCATGGGCAACTGCTGCTCGCCCTGAGCGCCGAGCTCAAGCTGTTCGGGAATCATTTTTTCGGGAGCGTGCATAAAACGGCCTCTTATTTTCCGATATACGCCAGTTTGGCAGGGCCTGAGAGCCTGAGTTGGCAGGACAATCGGCAATTGGGGCGGTCCTCGGCGTAGATCTCAAGCACCTCTTCTTCGTCTTCGCTCAGGGGCGAGAGGTTTTCCATGCCTGCCAATACCTGCACCAAACAGGTGGCGCAAATACCTGTGCGACAGCCAAATAAGATCGGCGAGTTGGTGACATCAAGCGACTCCGAGAGCTTCTCTCCCGCGTTGACGTCAATCGCTGTGCCATTCGAAAATTCCAGCCGGTGCCGTTGCATCGTGTTTGTTTCGCCTATTTTTCTCAGTGGCTCTTTGTTAGGCGGCCGGTTTAAAGCTTTGGAAGGCCCGGCGATTGGTTTGCAGATAATGCTCAATGCTGGACTGCTTCATCAATTTCACGCTTTTGTTTTCGGGGCTGAGGAAGTCCAGATCACTCAGGTATTGTTCATAGGACTCCCGGGCCACTTTGTGGGTCTTGTAAGCCAGATTCACGCCTTCGTTTTCCTGGCAAAAGCACTTATCAATCATATCCAGGGCGGCCTGGTGTTCAAAGCCAAAGGCCCGGCTGCGCAGCACCTTGTAGATCGTGCCAAAAATCGCGGGTTCGTACCAGAAGATGCCATTGACTGAGCAATTAAAATTAAAGTGATCTTTTTGGCAGCCCCAGATCGACATATTGACGATCTTTTTCTCAAACGGGGTGGGGGGCTTGAGGCTTTTGACCACTTCATGACCAATCAGGGTGGAATTGTTGAAGTGATAGGACTCATCCAAAAAGTGATGGTAGCTGATCTTGGCTGGTATCGGCGCGTTGGCCTGATCTGCATGTTTTTCGTAATACTGGCTGAGCTGATGCTGGACTATTTTACCATTCAGGGTGCGCATGCCCCGCACTGTGAGGTATTGACTGGCAATAAAGGCATTTGAAGAAGAGAGAAAGGCGAAAAAGTGCAATTGAAATTTTTTCCAGCGCTCGCGAAAGGGATTTGTGTCTTGGAAAATCATGGTCTCGCTGGCGAAATTTTTCATCGGGTAACTGAAAATCCGCTCACCAAAGACTTCACGCTCGGTGGCTTCGGAGATCGTCTTAAAGGCGTTGATATGTGCCCGCTCTTGGTGGGATTCAAAGTCGAGTGAGTCGCAGACAATGCGAAAGTCTTCCATGCCATAGAGGCCGGCTGCAGCAGTCTGGTTCAAAAAGATCGTGGCAATTTCAGCAGAGATGATCTGGGAATAATAGCCAATCCAATAGAGTTGGTTGAGCAGCACACGTTGGGCTTGGGTGGCCTGATCCCAGAGCGGCGTGCCGTAGAGCAGCGAGAATTCTTCGGGGTTCCAGTATTCGTGGGCACACTCACTGTAATTAAAAGTCTCTGCCAGTGAGTCCAAGGCATCGGTATTGTCCTGCTGCTGATTGCGTTTGAGATTGAGGGCCACCTTTTTATAGGTTTTATTGTCGCCACGCAACGAGATCTCTTTTTCAAATGTCAATCCGGGACTCATAAATGTCGCCTGCCACTGATCTTAAATTTGAACCTGAAGGTCCTTGTCAGTCTATCCCAATTTTAAACCAGGATCTTGCTTTTTTGAAAACAGAGAGAGTCGGGTTTTTAACAGCCGCATTCCAGGCAAGCGGCCACAGAGTGTGTGCCACAGCGCTGACCCAATTTTTTGCGCAGGGCCTGGCGGGCACGGTGCAAGCGCACCGACAGATTGTTGGGGCTCAGCCCCCAGTTTTGGGCCAATTTCTGCAGCGAGTCGCCGCGCAGATCCACCGCTTCCAATAATTGAGCGTAAGCCGGTCGCAGAGTGGGCAATAATTTCAAGACGCAGCCACAGCTCAGCGGTGGCTCGGCTTTTTCTTCAG
Organism: Candidatus Blackallbacteria bacterium; assembly: GCA_051715345.1. Classification (GTDB taxonomy): domain Bacteria; phylum Cyanobacteriota; class Sericytochromatia; order UBA7694; family UBA7694. The sequence goes on along the minus strand of JBPXJQ010000003.1, from coordinate 22,578 downwards.
CCTGTAAATCGGGCAGACTTTCGGCCTGCTCTAAAGGGGCCTGTCGCGACCACTGTCGGAATTCGTCTTGCAGGCTGTGTTGCACAATCGTGCCAAACCAACTTTTCAGGCGGCGAGGATCTTTTAAGCGGTCCAACCCTTCAAGGGCTTTGAGCAAGGCCACTTGTACCACCTCTTCGGCCAGATCGCGTGAGCCCGTCCGGATCGTTACCTGGCGGATCATGCCCGGGCGCAGTTGTAACAGGGCCTGTTTGAGGTCGGACTCACGCTGTGTCATGGTCATTGAATTCCTTTGCGGAAAGTTTATTTTGCGTCAGGACTTATTTGCCTGGGCAATTGCATTCAGGTGGGCATTGGCAATTTGGGCCACACAGGCATTCTGCTCCACAGCAGCAACCCTTGTCCACTGGGGTACCACAATTACAATTTTGACAGCAATCATCAGACATATTCAAGTTTCTCCTTTTGCTTGGCAGATTTTTCTGCTCTGTACTTAAGAGACGGCAAAGCAGCAAAAATCTTACACTTTTTGAGCAGGATTATTCAGCCTGCTTCAGGGTTGCGAATTTAACGTATTGTCCTGCCTGTGCTGAATATGTTAATTTAAGGGAAATTAAATCCGTATTGGTAGTTTCGGCTATTGATTGAAGGTGGCTGTTTTTAACTTATGACAAGTTTATCCATTTCAAGGCTGGAAGCCCAATTATTGCAGCAGGTCGAATCGGCCCGTGGCGAAGGACTTGCCTCCCCGGCGTTGACACCTACCCAGCGCAATATGGTTCAGTACGCGTTCCGCGATTTTGTGAACTATTTCCTGCAATTGGAGCATTTGGCCGAAGCCGCCCGCAAACAAAAACAGGTGACAACGCCTCCTCCCCCGAGTTCCATGGGGGGCGCTGTTTCGCTCAGCACCACCGATTTACATCTTAAAATTCAAGTGGCCGCTTATGAAGTCCCCGCCGAGGTCATGCCTGCCCAAGGCCAGCCTGTCAGCGTTAAAAAATACGCCGATGAAAGTACACGCGCCAGCTTGATTGAGATTTTTACCCCGGTGATCAATGCCGCAGGGGTCACGTCGTATCAAGTGACCGCGGTAAAAATGGCCTTGAGTATGGAACAGCTCAGCCCAGATCCCAGCTTGGCCAGTAGCGGTCAAGCTGGCCTGATCCCAGCGGCAGAAGCCAGTGGCAGTGCCGGAGACAGCCTGCAGCAGTTTTTTGAACGTGCCACGGATCCCCAAGCGCAAGCTCTGGCCCAACCCCAGTGGCGTTACGAAAACGAAGACGCCATGGCCTTGTTGGAAGAGGAAGAGCGCTTACAAAAATGGGCTGCCGAACAGCACATGGATGCATTGATCGAAGCCGCTTATAAGATCATGGCTTATATGAACGCCAATGAGTTGCAGGTGGCCTTTGGCATGAGTGAAGAGGACAAGGCCCTGATGATGAATGCCCTCAACAATGACCCGGCAGAAGTGGCCCAGGCTGTGCTGAAATCTTTTATTCGCAAGCGGCGCGTCGAGTTGGACATGCTGCGCAAGGAGATCAAAGAGCGGCAAGATCTGGAAGAGGCCAAACACAAATTGGAAAAAGTGCCGCCGCAGTTTGAACGGATCCTCAATTTCTTTGATAAAACCGAGCGCATGTTGGATACCCAGAAGTTTGACAAAAATGCCCTGCGCAATATGATGAATGCCCTCGATCAACTCAATCAATCTCTGAGCAAGGTTTTGAATCTGGGTTCTTTCACCACGCCTTAGGCTTTTTGAGCTACCAACACGGCCCGCAGGGGTGCTGGATAACCTTCCACGGTTTTGCTGCGGTCATTTGGATCGAGGAAATCTGCCAGGGATTCCCATTCCATCCAGGCCGTCCGCCGTTGCTCGTCTAATGAGGTGGTGTTTAAGTTGACCAGCGCGATCTCTGTAAACCCAACCCGCTCTAACCAGCGTTGTAATGCGGCCACCGAGGGAATAAACCAGACATTGCGCATCTGGGCATAGCGGTCTTGAGGCACCAGCACGGTTTGCTCATCGCCTTCGACCACCAGGGTTTCGAGCACGAGTTCGCCGCCGGGCCGCAATTGGCTGTGTAGTTGTGTTAAAAAATCAATGGGCGAGCGGCGGTGGTAGAGCACACCCAGCGAAAAAACCGTGTCAAAGAGGGGCAGAGAGGGCAGATCATCCACCCCCAAGGGCAATACATGTACGGCTGGATCTTGAATAAAATGCTGACAACAGAGGAACTGGGCCAAAAAGATCACCATGGGGTCAATCCCGATCACACAAGCGGCGCCTTCGCCGCGCATGCGCCAGAGATAATAGCCATTGCCGCAGCCCACGTCCAAAACCCGGCGGTCCGCCAAGGGCGAAATATGCGGCACAATTCTGTCCCATTTCCAATCCGAACGCCACTCTGTTTCGATTTCGATCCCGAAGAGGTTTAACGGACCTTTGCGCCAGGGTTTGAGGCGTTGCAGGAGTTGCAAGAGCATTTTTTCTTGGCCGGGTGCCAGGTCTTGGGGCAGCCCGACACGCAGAGTTTGCTTGAGTTCCAATTCTGATGGACTGATGGGGGGCAAGGCGCTGGGCACCTGCAGATAATTTTGTTGTTGTGAGCGGCTCAGGTCACGCTCCCACTGGGCCAGACGGGCGGGCAGGTGTTGCAGCCAGGGCTGGAGTTTGTCTGCCGCCAGGGTCTGGTAAAATGGGCCAAACATAGCCATTGCTCCGCAGGATTGAATTGATTTGAGACAGCTCGATCATATCAATCTCGCAGCGAAATGCCTAGCGAAATGCCAATGTCTGGTTGCCTGATGTGTTACTGACCGTTAAACTGCAAGGAGAAACTATGTTTAAAATCAAGCAGCTTTACACACCCTTCAAAACAATGTTCACAGGTCTTTTGGCCTGTGCGGCACTGAGTCTGCCTGTCTTTGCCGCAGACCTTACTTTGGCAGAGCAGGCTCAGGCGGCTTTCCAAGCCAAGGCCTATTCCCAAGCCTTGGCCCTTTATTTGCCACTTTTGGCAGACAATCCTGGCAGTGCTGAACTGCACTATCAGGTCGGCAGCGCTGCGCTGCTCAGTGGTGATGCTGTTTTGGCCCTCAGCCATTTGCAAAAGGCCTTAGAACTCGCTCCCGATCATCTCTTTGCCCTCAACCATCTTGGTTTGGCATTTATACAACTCGAAGACCTGGCGGCTGCGCGCAGCTTGTACACCCAGGCTTTGCTTACCCGTCCCTTGGCGCGCGAGTTGTGGTTCAATTTGGGTCAATTGGAGCTGATACAAAGCCAGCTTGACTCTCCTGCTTCAGCGCCAGATGCCGCCCGTGCAGCCTGGCAACGGGCCCTTGCACTCAAACGTGAGCCCGCTCTGGAAAAAAAACTGCAAGCCTTGCCTCCGGCTGTTTCTCCTGGGTTTGAGCCGGCTGTTGCCTTGAGTGGCTATCGGCAGGCAGTGGCCCTTGAAGAACAGGGGAAGACAGCGGCAGCCTTGGGCGCCTATAGCCAATTATTAAAGGCCCATCCCAGTTGTGCCGCTGCGGCCTTTCGCCGGGCCCGCATCTATTTGGCAGCTCAAAATTGGCGGGGGGCCCTGGACGATTTAAACCAAGTCATTCAACAAGATCCCAACCATGCCGCAGCTTATTATGAACGCGCCCGTTTGGCGATCCGAGCCAAAAATCTGGTCGGGGCTGAAGCGGATTTGTACCATGTACTCTGGTTGCGTCCAGAGCATGATTCCGCGCGAGGATTGCTTTTGCAGGTACTCACAGCACAAAATCAAGGCGCCCAATTGGTGGTGCTTCTGCGCGATTATTTGCGTTTTCGGCCCGAAGATGAATCGGCCCGTTTGCAATTGGTGCATTGGGAATTGAAACTGAATCACCGTGCTGAGGCCTGGGATTTATTGGCACCTTTGGCGGAGGCTGAACCTGTCAACGCCTCAGTTTTGCACTTATTGGGCAAATTGGCGCATTTAAATGGTCAAAAATCCAAAGCTGAGTCCTTTTTTGCCCAGGCTTTTGCGATTGCGCCTCCGCCTCAAGAGGCCTTGCCCGAAGCTGCCTTTTGGCTTTCCCGTCAGGGCCGTGCGGGAGAGGCCCTGAAATACCTGGAAAGTTATCTCAAAACCCATCCCCGTGATACTCAAACCTTGATTGTGGCGGGCATCTTGGCCTCTCAGCAGGGCCAAGCGGCACAGGCCATTGCCTGGCTCGAACAGGCCCAAAAACTGGCTCCCGGCCAGCGTGAACTCTCAAAATACCTGGGGCTGGCTTGGCTCAAACAGGGGCAAAAAGACAAGGCCCGCAGCGCACTTAAACTGTATTTGCAGCAGAACCCTGCGGCAGCAGATGCACCGGCTCTGCAGGAATTGTTAAAAACCCTGACGCCCGCACCGAAAAGAACTTGATGGAACATCTGCGTCAGCTCAATTTAGAACCCTATCGCCATGTTCTGGAACAGGTGGATCCGGTTTTGCACAAAGGTTGGGTGACCCAGGTGATTGGTGCCGTGATTGAAGCTGAAGGTCCGGCAGTGCATTTGGGCGAATTGTGTAAAATCCACTGCGGCGAACAAATTGCCCGTGCCGAGGTCGTGGGCTTTCGCGGTAGCACTGTGCTGCTGATGCCCTTGGATGAGGTGCATGGCATTCGTGCAGGCAGTGAGGTCGTGGCCACGGGCATTCCCCAAATGGTACCCGTGGGCCCAGAATTGCTGGGCCGTGTGATTGACCCGCTGGGCAATCCACTGGATGGCAAACCGCCACCTTTGACACACCACCGCTATCTGCTTGATGCCAGTCCCCCCAACCCGATGCTGCGCCAGCGCATTACCCAGCCCCTGGGACTGGGGATCAAGGCCCTGGATGGTCTGCTGACCTGTGGTCGGGGCCAACGCCTGGGGATTTTTTCGGGTTCGGGGGTCGGCAAAAGCACACTCTTGGGGATGGTGGCCCGTTATACCAATGCCGACGTCAATGTGATTGGCCTGATCGGGGAACGTGGCCGCGAGGTGCGCGATTTTATTGAAAACGATTTGGGCGAAGAAGGGCTTAAGCGCTCGGTCTTGGTGGTGGTCACCTCCGACCAGCCCGCCCTTTTGCGTATCAAAGGGGCATTTGCCGCCACCGCGATTGCTGAATATTTTCGCGATCAGCAACAAGATGTCTTGCTGATGATGGACTCCGTGACCCGCTTTGCCATGGCCCGGCGCGAGATCGGCTTGGCAATTGGCGAACCACCTGCGACACGGGGCTATCCACCCTCGGTCTATGGTCTGCTGCCCCGTTTGCTCGAACGCTCAGGCACCTCGGATCGGGGCTCGATCACAGCACTGTATACTGTTTTGGTCGAAGGGGATGACCAAAACGAACCGATTGCCGACAGCGTGCGCGGGATTCTCGATGGACATATTGTGCTCTCGCGGGAATTGGCCAGCCGCAATCACTACCCCGCCATCGATATCTTACAGAGCATCAGCCGTCTGGCCTTGGAGTTGGCCACCCCAGAGCAAAAAATAGCAGCAGGCCACTTGCGTGAGCTATTGGCCACCTGGCGTGAGGCCGAGGATTTGATCAGCATTGGCGCTTATAGTCCAGGCAGCAATAAACGTATCGACGAAGCGATCGAGCGCTACGAAGACATCCTCGACTTTCTCAAACAGACGATTGAAACCGGAGTAAGTTATGAGCAGACCTTGCAACTCTTGATCAAGGGCTTTTCGCCGCCGCCGCGCAGGCGTTAAACTCAAGCAAACGATAAAGCCCTATTCGCGCTTGGGCTGGACGCGAACCTCGCTGGTTTGGTAGACCCGTGAAAAGGGATCTATGCTGCGGGTCAGCCAGACATTCCCGCCAATCACGCTGTCGTGACCGATCACGGTTTCTCCGCCCAAAATGGTGGCTCCGGCATAGATCACGACCCGATCTTGAATGGTGGGGTGGCGTTTGATTTGGGCCATGTTTTTTTCTACGCTCAACGCGCCCAGGGTCACGCCCTGATAGAGTTTGACACCGGCCCCGATTTCGCTGGTCTCCCCAATCACGATTCCGGTGCCGTGATCAATGCACAGCGAGGGACCTATTTTGGCGCCGGGATGAATATCCACCCCGGTCAGGCGATGGCCGTATTCGGTTAATAGCCTTGGCAGAAGCGGGATCTGGCGCAGGTACAGACCATGGGCCAGACGGTAGACCGCCACTGCCAAAAAACCCGGATAGGCCTGATAGACTTCGTCCAAACTGACAGCAGCCGGATCCCCTGCCAACATGCAGCGGCCATCTTGTTGCAGGGTCAGGTAAATTTGGGGTAAATCTTCGCTGAAATAGGCCTGGGCCAGTTCTGAGGCACTCAGAGGGAGGTCCAATGCCACCACTTCCAGCAGGCCTGTGAGTTCTACTTGCAGCTCTTGGCTTTGACGCTGGATATCGACGGCTTTGCCGGGAAAGACACTCAAATGGGGGAAAAGCAAGCCCAAAAGGCTGTGAATCCACGCTTGGGCTTTGAGTGATGATACCACCCGCAACGGAGAATGGGCCTGATGAAAGTTCTGAATGAGTTGCTGGAGTGCTTTTGGCGATCCTGTTATACTGCTGGTTAGCGGGGGATCTGTGTTTTGGGCGTTTGTGGGAGCGTTCACTGTTTTCCTGCCTGAAGATCAATGGTTGGCACCCTTTATTAAACAATTCCCCGACCTCTGGTCGCAAGCCTATTGATTCTCAAAATCTGGCGCAAAGGGAAGGAGCTTTTATTGCCTTATGCGCTCATTCTCGTTCCTGCGCTTCTATTGGTTCTTGGTTTTGTTGACCGGTTTGCTGCTCGGCAGTGGTCATTTATTGCTTGAGCGCTTTTCAGAAAAACATGTTTTTGCATTGGCTCCAACCCAGTGGCAATACGCTTTTTCCACCTCAGCGACACCTCCCCAAGATTGGCAAAAGGCCAGCCAATTGCAATTTTCAACGGCTCAGACGGGCCATGATCTCTGGCTGAAAGTTCAGCTTCCCCCTCTCCAAATGTCTGCTCCAAGTTTGTTTATCCGCCGTTTGAATCAGAATTTTGAGGTCTTTCAAGGACAGCAGCGGATTTATTCGTTTGGTGACCTGCAAACGGCTCCCCGCCGTTTTAATGGGTATACCTGGCATTTGATCTCCCTACCCAAAGACATTGTCTCGCAAACGCTGTATTTTCGACTGCATTCTGAACACCGTTTTATTGGGATTATGTCTGAGGTGTATTTCGCCTCTCAAGGCCAATTGTTTTTGCAATTGCTCTATCAGAGTTTGGGCAGTTTTATGTTGGGCTGTTTGTTTACCTTGCTCGGTCTCTTTGCCTTGGGGTTGGCGCTGTTTTTGCCAGAGCGTCTATTATCGGAACTCTTTGGCCTGTTCTGTTTTTTATTGGGCGTGTATATCCTCTGTGAATCAGATTTAACTGCGATTTGGCTGCGCATGCCCGATTGGGTTACCCCTATTTCACTCTTTGCTTTGTATTTTATGCCGGGCTGTGTCTATCTCTTTATTCGCGATCTTTCGGGTTTTCGTCCCCTGATGCGCCCCCTGCAACGGACACTGCAGATTTTGGCCTGGGCGCATTTTGTCTTCGCAGGCCTGAGCCTGCTCGCGGTTTTGCTGGGCTTCGCTTTGATGCAAACGCTGTTGCCGTTTCAGATTTTGGCTTTGTTGGGTTTGTTAAGTTTCAGTGCCCTATTACTGCGTTTTTGGCTCCAGCTTGACCCCTTGACCCAGGTGGTGGGAACGGGGATGTTGGTTTTCTCGGGGGCTTCTCTGTTCGATTTGCTGGTCGCCATGTGCCGGCTTCCCCTTTCGTTGCAACTCTATCCCTGGGGCTGTCTGATGTTTGTGCTGGCGCTGCTCTTGGTTTTGCTGCAGCGATTTTTAAATCTCTATCAGCAGCAGGTTCAGGTGGCGGCTGAATTGAGTGCCTCTCTGGCCAGTCAGGCTGAACTGAAAACAGCAAAAGAACAGGCTGAAGAAGCCAGTCGGCTCAAGTCGCAGTTCTTGGCCAATCTCTCCCACGAGATTCGCACCCCGCTGAATGCGGTGATGGGCTTTAGTGAGCTACTTGAAGAAGACTTAACCGATCCCCTGCAACTCAGTTATCTCGAAGCGATTCATTCGGGAGGGAAATCACTTTTGGGGCTTCTCAATGATCTCTTGGATCTTTCCAAAGTCGAGGCGGGTAAGCTTTCTCTGCAGTTGATGCCCTGTGACCTGCAGTTGCTTTGTCATGAATTGTCGGGGCTTTTTTCGCTGCCGATTGAAAAAAAAGGCTTGGAATGGGTCTTGGACGTGGCGCCTGAATTGCCGAGATGTTTGTATTTGGACGAACTGCGGGTGCGCCAGATTTTACTTAATCTGCTTGGCAATGCCGTTAAGTTTACCGAACGGGGTCAAATTGGCTTGCGCGTGACAGGGCATTTGTTGGCTGAGGGAGAATGGGAATTGGCCTGGCAGGTGCAAGACACGGGATTGGGTATTCCTTTGGAGGCCCAAGAGCTTATCTTTGAGCCCTTTCATCAACAAGATGGGCAAAGTACCCGCAAGTACGGGGGGACGGGTCTGGGACTGGCGATCTGCCGCCGCTTGGCCGAATTGATGGGGGGGCGGATTGATTTGCAGAGTGCACCGGGCCAGGGCAGTTCATTTGTGCTGGTCTTAAAAGCGGCAGTCAGTATGGATGAGGTCGGGCTCTTTTTGCCAGAGTCTGAGTCGGCTGAGTCGGCTTCAACTCCAGTGCGCCAGCCTGTCCTCAATTCAGAACAGCGCACTGCGCTCAAAACCCAATTGGAACCGCTCTACCGCCAAATTCAAAAGAAACGCAATCTCAAGCTGATTCGCCGCTTTGCCGACGAAGTTCAACGCTGGGGACAAGCGAATCAAAGTCCATTTGTGGCGGATTTGGGCCAAGAGTTGGCGCAGGCCCTGCAGCAATTTGAGATTGAGCGGGTCAATCGTTTGGTTGAGCAGATTGCTGCTTTTTGGCTGGTCGAGAGTGTGAATGATTTTTAAAAATAGGTCTTAATTAAGGGGCACTTTTGGGGTGGGTGGCTCCGGTTGGCACAAGCCCCAGGGCCTGCGCAATGAAAAAGACCTGTTGGCCCTGGGGCTTAATCTTAAGACAATTTCTCCAGCGGCGCCACGTTTAAATCCAGCGTGCGCAATTGCCCATCAAAGGAAACACTGGCCAAGCTGCGGATCACTTTTTGCACCTCGCCCAGTCCCCATTGAGGGTGGCGCACCCGATCCCCCGCTTGCAGGGCGGGCCGCAAGGCCGAAGGGGCTGTCGCTTTGGCTGTTTGTGTTGGCCGCGGAGGAGCCAAGGTGGCGCTGGATGTGCTGGGAGCCACCCGGCTGGGAGGGGCTTTGGGGTGTGCGCCTTCAACCGGCGGCAGATCCGCAAAGGTCTTGTTGTTCATTTTTTTCAGGCGCTGTTCGTATTCGTGGTTGCGAAAGGCCACCATTAACGTGCCAGGGATCTGAATATGCTGGTGGATCTCAACCATAAAACGCGAAATGCGGTTGGAAATCGTCGCGCGTTTATTGCGGCGGTTGGCGGTGTGGATCAAAAACAGGTGGTTGCGGGCACGGGTCATGGCCACGTACATCAGGCGGCGCTCTTCTTCGATCGCCTGTTCCCCATCGTAGATCGAGCGCACATGGGGAAATATGCCCTCTTCGACGCCGGGCACAAAGACCACCGGAAACTCCAGGCCTTTGGCACTGTGTACCGTCATCAGCTTGACGGTTTTGGTTTCATCTTTGCTGTCTGAGTCCGAAAACAGGGCGACCTCTTCGAGAAATTTCTGCAGGTTGGTGGCATCTTTGCTTTTCTCTTCGAAGTCAATAGCGGCCTGGATCAAGGCCTGTACATTTTCGTTGCGGTTTTGGCGCTGTTTTTCGTCGGGCTCTGCTTCGAGTTCGGCTTTGTAGCCGCTTTCAACATAGACCCGCTCCAATAATTCGGCCACGGGCAAAGGCGTTTGGCGCAGGCGGGTCATGGTTTGGGCAAATTCTTCCAGGGCCTCTTGGTTCTTGCTGCCGAGTTGGTCTGTCACCGAGGGCTCTTGAATCGCCTCCCAGAGTGTTAAACCGCGCCCTTCAAAGGTGGCAAAGGTCTCAAGGGTCTCCAAGGCTTTGGGGCCCAGGCCGCGTTTGGGGGTGTTGATAATCCGGCGCAGGCTGATACTGTCCTGGGGATTCGACAAAACATAGAGATAGCCGAGCAGGTCTTTGATCTCGCGGCGATCGTAAAAGCGAAAGCCACCCACCACGTGATAGGGCAGGCGGGCCTGGACCAATTTTTGCTCAAACAGGCGCGATTGGACATTGGTGCGGTAGAGAATGGCAAAATCTCCCCATTTCAGGTCCTGCTGTTCTTGGATGCGCTGAATTTGCCTGACAATAAAATTGGCCTCTTCGTCTTCATTTGGGGCTTGGTGAAAGCGAATCGGCTCTCCGGGCCCACGGGTGGCGATCAGGGTCTTTTCGAAGCGCTCGCGGTTGTGGTTGATCAGATCATTGGCGGCGGCCAGGATGCGGCCGGTGGAACGGTAGTTCTCTTCAAGTTTGATCACCGTGGCATCTGGGTAGTCCTGCTGAAACCTGAGAATGATGCGGAAATTGGCGTGGCGAAAAGAATAAATACTCTGATCGACATCACCGACCACAAAGACATTGCGCCAATGCTCTCCCAGACGTTTGATCAGTTCAAACTGCACCGTATTGGTATCTTGGTATTCATCCACCAAAATATGTTGGAAGCGGGTTTGCAGGCGCGTCAATACTTCGGGGTCCTGCTCCAGCACCTGCAGGCTGAGAAAGAGCAAATCATCGAAGTCGAGTGCGTTGTTTTGGCGCAGAAAGCTTTGGTATTGACGGTAGAGCCGGATCAGAAAGGGATCATCGACATCGCTGGGGGAGACGGCATTGGGCATGATGCCGGCATTTTTGAATTTGCCAACCATCTGCAGCATTTGTGAGGCCTTGTAGTCTTTGGGATCGAGGTTCAGGCTGCGAATCACGCGGTCCATGGCTTTTTCCTGATCGCGTGGATCGTAAATCGCAAAATTGGTCTGGTAACCCAAATCGAGATGGGCAATTTCCTGGCGCAAAATCCGGCAGCAGATCGAGTGAAAGGTGCCCGCCCAGATTTCTTTGACGACCGCTTTGCCCAAGAGTTTGCCCAGGCGCTCTTTCATCTCTTTGGCGGCTTTATTGGTAAAGGTCACAACCAGAATCCGGCTGGGTTCGATCCCGCTTTTACAAAGCCTTGCCACCCGCTGGGTTAAGACGCTGGTTTTGCCCGCGCCTGCCCCAGCCAAAACGAGGGTTGGCCCACCGGGGTGTTCAACTGCGCGTTTTTGATTGGGGTTGAGCATGCGGGGTGGGCTGTTTCTGGTTCCAAAGGGTCAAAATGTGCTCAATCACTTGGTTCGGTGCCAATCCAGTGGAGTCGACACGAATCGCGTCGGCAGCCTGTTTGAGCGGGGCGACTGCGCGTTCGGAGTCGAGTTTGTCACGGCGGGCAATGGCCGTCTGCAGTTCTTCAATTGTGCTGCTTTGGCCCTGGGCCAAGACATCTTGCAATTGGCGGCGGGCCCGCTCCTCGACCGAGGCGGTCAAAAAGATCTTGAGTTGGGCATCGGGAAAGACGACTGTGCCAATGTCTCTGCCGTCCATAATAATCCCACGTGGGTGTTGAATTTGGCGCAATTGCCGGGTGATCGCATCGCGCACGCCAGCAAAAGACGAGATTAACGAGATTTGTCGGTTGATCTCGGGGGTGCGGATTTCACCCGTGATCTCTTGGCCATTGACCCAGACATGTTGCTGGCCTTCGGCATCTTCTTTGACTTCAATTTCCATCACCTGGGCCAGGGCTTCGATGCTGGCTTGATTGCCCAGATCATACTGTGCTTGCAGGACTTTCCAGGTTACGGCGCGGTAAAACAGGCCCGTGTTGACATGCCAAAAGCCCAAGCGACGGGCCACTTCTCCAGCAACGGTGCTTTTACCAGCTCCGGCATGGCCATCCAAGGCAATCACAGGGGTTAAAACAGGGGAGCGAAACGAATCTAAATCAGGGGTCATAAAATTATTAGCAATGCTTTTTTGATCTTTAACAGCACCAGATATGAACAGCACCAGTATACGTCAGAATACAAAAACTCTGAGTGGGCGTCAAGGAGTTAATCGGGCAGGGGCAGTGGACCAAAAAAGCGGGCATAGAGAGTCTGAGCAAGCAAGGCTGAGGCGCGCTGAAGGGCTAGCAGATCGATATCTCCCTTGGTGAATTGGGAGAGTTCTAAAAAAATGCTGGCCTGCAAGCACTCCTGCAGACTGCCTTTTTCAAGCGGCTGTTTTTCCTGAGCGGCGCTGGCCCGATCGGCCACGGCCAAAGTCATGGCTTTGGCGATGATACCCAGCAAGTCCTGGAGACTGTATTGGTCTTGCCCCAAGGCCTTGAGTAGGCTCAAATAGTGATTTATTTGCAGATCATTTTCAGGCAGGGGATTGATTTTTGCCTCATTCAATTCGCTCAGGGCCGTTTTTAACCCTTGCGCCAAACGGAGCAGCCGTTGGTTCTGTGTGCTCTGAGCAGCGGCATTGATGGCTTGGGTGATCACCTGACAGATCCAATTGGCTGCCACCTGTTCGGGGTTTTGAATGTGGTTATTGTGCCAAAAATAACGCCGGACCAAGGCTCCAACCTGGACAAAAAGCAGGCAGACCCGTTCGGTCTCGCGCAATCGCAGCGTGCTTTGGCTGTGTTCTTCAAGAATTCTGCGGGCCTCTTTCCAGCGCGCTCGGGCACTGTGATAGGCCTCCTGAAACTGGGTGGCTTGGAGCTGCTTGACCCAGGTTTCCATCTGTTTCAATTCATCTTGCCAAAAGAGTGGATCAAGCGGATTTTGGGGGCTGGGCAGGTGCTCAAAGGCGGCATGATCTTGGGGTTGGAACAATTCAGATTCTGGTTGCACTGCTTGCAAATGGTGATTGACCAGTCGCCCCAGTCTTGAGGGGTATTTCAGTGATTGGGCCCGCAGCAACATGGCTGAAATTTGGCTTTCCAATTCAGGGTCAGGGGAAAAGGGGTGGTTTTTCTTCAGGGCGGCCAAGACATTTTCCAAGGTCTGTTGCACTTCCTCTTTTTCCGTTTGGGCCAGAAAAAGCACGTAGATCCCTTTTTCTCCTTTGAGACAGAGAAAGGCTGTCACTGCTGCTGGACCCGGGTTGAGCAAGCCGCTCTGAAAAAACTCTTCCAGGGGCAAAACGTCTTGGCTCTCTTTGAGATCAGAAAAGAGCAAAAAATGAGTCGATTCCCGTTCGGCCAGCCGGCGTACAACATGGTGTTCTTCCCAGAACCAGCGAAAATTCTGAGGCAAATAATCCAGAACCAAGGGGAGAGAGGCACTCAATACCATATATACTCAACGCTCCTTTTGATATATCCGCTCCCATCGTAATCAAAAATAGACACGGGGAGGTTGATCCAGATCAATGAAAGAAGCCCCTGTTTTGCTTGCTGAAGGATTGCTGAGAATGGGCCCACCCTCTGGCTGGGGGTTCACGCCGGAAGCAGAGGGCTGCGTGGTATACTGCTGAGAAAGAAAAAAATGTTTCTCACAGGTTTGAATTCTGAGAAAGGGAGCGAAGATCCCCGTGAACCTTCCGCATATCCTGCTTGTCATTCTGGTCCTGGCTTTGTTGATCGCTTTTCACGAATTTGGTCATTTTATCTGTGCCAAATCTTTGGGCGTTCCCGTCAAGATCTTTTCAATTGGTTTTCCTTTGGGCTCCCGTCCTTTGCTCAGCTTTCGTTGGGCAGAGACCGATGTTCAGCTCAACCCTCTGCCATTGGGCGGTTTTTGTGCCTTTATGGACGATGAAAACAACGAAGATGAATCCGGCGAAAAAAGTGAGACATTTGAACCTGGAGACAAGCGTTTTCTGAAAAACCGGGCGATTTGGGAACGGGCCATCATTATTTCCGGTGGCGTGGTCGCCAATATGATTGCGGCTTACGTAATTCTCGTGGCCCTGGTCTTTGCCACGGGGGTCCCTGATTTTAGCCAAAAGGGCGGCGTTTTGGTGGGCCGGGTGATGGAAAATGCCCCCGCAGCCCAAGCGGGGATCAAATCCGGCGATCAGATCAAAAGCATCAATGGCAAAGCGATTGCCACAGTTACGGATATGCAGTCTACAGTCAAAGCAGCCAAAGGCCAGTCTTTGACGATCAGTGTGCAGCGCATGAACGAAACCCTGAGCCTCAAAGCCACCCCTTCAGCCAGTGGTACGATTGGCGTGGAGATTCAGGACCTGGCCCGCAAACGCCCTGTTTCTGGACCCGGAGAGGCCTTTGCCCAGGGGTGGAAAGACACACTCAGTATGACTGATTTGTTGCTGGGGGCATTGACCAAGTTGTTCAGTGGTGCTTTGCCTTTGAACCAAGTCGGCGGCCTGGTTGAGGTCGTGCATATGGGCTCCAAAGTCTCACAAACGGGTTTTTCCCAATTGATGTATTTTGCTGCGCTGATCAGCATTGAACTGGCGATTCTCAATATCTTGCCGATTCCAGCCCTGGATGGGGGGCATCTCTTTTTGCTTGTGATTGAAGCGGTCCGGGGCAAGCCTTTGCCGCGCCGGATTGAAGAAAAGCTGCATTATGCCGGGTTTATTCTGCTGATTGGCTTGGGTGTGTTTTTAATCTTTAAAGACGTGTGGGGCTTGACCCTCGGAAAAGGATAATTGACAGATGGCACTTCGTATTATTCGCAAATCTTCTTCCCAGAGTCAGGTCGAAGTTATTCGTGGAACCGCTGCTGAAGCACAACCCGCTTTAACCCTGCTCTGCCAGATTCAAAATGCCCCAGAGCTTGCGGCATTTAAGGCTTTGATTGCTGAATCGGAGTGGCTCAGGGCCCATGCGGAGTGGGTGATTATGAAAGGCCCTGAATTGGAAGAGCAATTGCGTCCCCATTTTCAGGCCCTCAATCACACAATCAAATTAATGAACACCCCTGAAAAAGCCTCGCTCAATCGCTCTTTTCGCACCTTGATTCAAGAGGCCAGTTCTGAGTTTTGTCTCTATTTAAATTGGGCCCCCAGCGCCGAAGACTTGGCCTTTTTACCTGATGCGTTGGCTTTTTTAAAGTCCAACCCCAATCATGCGGCCCTTTCCCCTTTGCTTTGCAAGGAAGAAAAAATGCTTACCGCTGGAACCTGCCTGATTTTGGACCAGCCCAAACACAGTTTGGCAATGGCCGACCAGGAATACAGCATTCCGGCCCGCAGACAGCGGGTTTTGGGCTTGGGGCAAGGCGTTCCTGCAACACTTTGGCAGAATTTGATTCAAGCGCCTCTGGCTCTGCCTTCTCTGCCTCTGTCTCTCTTGCTTTTGCGCCGCAATGCCTATCTGGGTCTGAGCTGGGAAGACAGCCATTGGGACGCAGATTGGCTGGCCCAAGATATTTCGATTGGTTTGCGTCAGCAGCAATACTGGTTGCATCTCTATCCCGCTACTGTCACATTGCCCGAACGGATCAGCAGCGATGCTATTTTGTTGCAATCTTCGATGCCTGATACCTTTAGCCAACGTTGGCGGCCTGTATTTCGCGAGGCCCTGCCGGGTCTGTATCTGCAGATGGGTTTTGAGCAAAAACAGCCCCAGCTCTTTCAATGGAAGGGCCATGCGCAGCAGGATCCTGTGGCCGCTTATTTCGCAGAACTGAAAGTGAGTTAGTTTATGTCTATCAGCGTGGTTGTTTATTGTCCTCAGGCGCCGCTTTTGGTTGAAAGGCATCTTTTGCACAGTCTTGCTCAGCAGCAGGAAGTGCAGCCCGAGGTGCTGATCTATTATGAAAAGGGCCTGATCTTGCCTGAATGGCTGCCCGCTGAATGGCAAACGGAATCTGTTGAAAGAGACACTCCCCTGGCCCAAATTTGGCAGCGCGGAAGTGAAAAGGCCCAACATGATTGGATTGCTTTTGCCGAGCCAGAGGCGTTTTACCACCCCTTGCATTTTGCCTCTGCTTTAAAAACCCTGGCAGCTCAACCCACTGCCCAAGGGCTCTATGCCCATGCCCAGGCTTTTGACCGCGAACTCTATCCTCTGCCTGCGCTTACGCCCCATCTCAAGACTGCAGAATGGAAGGGCTTTTTGCTCAGCGAAGATTGCCCTGTGCCTTTTGCTGCTTTTGTTTTTCAGCGTGCGAGCTTAAAAGCGCTCAACTGGGAAAAAATGGTCCATTATTACCTTGAAGAGCAATTCTTGGTGGAGTGGCTTTCGGACCACACTTTGGTAGAAATGCCTGTGGTTTCTGTTTCGGCTGTTCCCCAGCGCAATCGCTTAATGCCACGCATTGAGCAGGCCGATGAGTTTATTGGCCTGTTTCGCTCCTGGCTTGAAAAATACCCTTTGCAAGATTTGGTTTTGCCCGAGGTCTTTCCCAGCACGTCTCAGGGAGACGTTTATGCCCTGCAGGCTATTTTGCAGGCCCTGTATAATCGGGGTCTGAGCGAAGAAGCTCGCCTCTTTGCCGAAAAATACAGCGATCTGCTTTTGCCTGCCCAGGCTGAGAGCACCCTTTGGATTTTGCCTGAACAGGCCGATTTGCCCCCGTCGCTGACAGGCTGTCTGCAGCGTTTGGCAGAACAAGGCCAAGCCCCTGTGCGCATCAACCTTTCAACCCGCACCATTCCCCAGCAACTGGGATTGCATGTGGATTATCGCTATCGTGCAGGGGTGCGCGAGGTGGATATTTGTAATTTTTCGCCAGAACAAAAGGACATGGCCCACCGGGGTTTTTCCCAAGATGTGCTCCAACTTTTAAAACAATTGGTCGATCGCTATCAGCCCCGGCGTGTTCATTTTAGTTCTTTCCGTTTGGCCTCCTTGCACATGGCGCCTTATTTGGCTGAATTGAATATCCCTGTCTTTTATTCCCTGGCAGATCATTCGGCCCTGCAAATTCGCCAAATGTTACGCGAACCCGAAAAACAGGGGCAATGGACAGAACTGCGCAGCGAACAGGCCGAACGTCTGAATCACATTTTGCAGCGTCTGTTTGTGTCGATAGCCGCCCGTATTTTTGTCGAGTCGGAATCAGACTTGGCTTTGTTGGCTGAGTTGGGGTTGAAGACCGAAAAGGTTCAACTCATTCATGGCGCAGAGGACATTCTCAAAGCCTATCAGGCTCCCCCGATTACCCACCACGCGGGCAAGCTTTTTCCCTCGTTTGGCCTGATTTACCAGGCCACCATGGGCGGGTCGTTGGCTGAAAAAACCTTGGCGGATCAAAGCCGTCTACTTGCTTGCAAACAGGTCCTTGCGGTGGGTACAGAAGAAAAAGCATTGGTGCGGGCCCTTAACGAACAAAATGTACCCGCCTCCGTCTTGGAGTCCAATCCAGCCAGTCTCGAACAGGGATTGGAGCAGGGGCTGCAAATGCTCGCGGGTGGCCCCGAGAGTCTGGGTAAATTTCTGCATATTTTTGATGGTTTGCACACAGCTTATACCCTTGAGCGTTTTTCGCCCTGGCAATTGGTGCATTTTTTACAAGATTGCAATCTTGCCATGGAAAAATCTGGCAAGCTGGTCTTGCGCTTTTTAAATGCCAATAATCCAGCCGTCCGCGAACAGGGACTGTGGCTGGATGAAACACATCAGCGTCCGTATCCAGCGGTTCTGCTCGAAATTTTGCTCAAACACTGTGGTTTTCAACTTACCGAGGCCCTGACCGAAGACGAGGGCTGGCAAGACGGGGTGATTGAAGCTTTTCTGAAATTTCCCTCTCTGCCGCTTTTAAATATGCCAGTCTCAACACCTGCTTTTGCAGAGCATTGGAAGAGCCAGCTCTTTTCGGTCGAGATTCCTGAAGATGCCAAAGTTTTGCTCATTGGTCCGCATATTCAAAACACCTGGTTAATGTACCGCGTTCAGTGTGAACGTATGTTGGGGATCTCGCTCAATTTCTCCGAAATCACGCCCAAGTTTAAGCCCAAGGCAACCCATCAGATTCACTACAGCCGCAATATTCTCAAAACCTTGAATCAGCTCAAAGGGACTTTTGACGTGATTCTCTGGCAAGGTGTGCCAGAAACCCTTTTGCCGCATGAATTGCAAAAGGCCTTGGTTCGCACCCGGCAATTGCTTTCTCCTGGCGGGCAATTGCATATTCAGACCCTGCCACTCGAAAGTGATCACTCCCTGTTTTGGGAGTGCCTGCTCAACCGCCGTCCCTATCCCGAATTGGCACCCTTTTTGCAGGAATGGGGCTTTGAGGTTACGGCCCAGCAACAACGGGCTAACCACCATACCTATAGCTGTACCCCCACTCAGGCAGCACCCGCTCCTGTCGCTCGCCCTTTGTCTTTGCCGGCTTTGGCGCAAAAAATCTATGCCCGTGCCGAAAAAGTCTGGCAACCCGCCCATGGGGGAGAGATCGCCCGTCAGGAAACGGCCTCTCAGTCCTTTATCATGCTGGATACCCTTTTACAGGAAGTGCCACCTGACTATTTGCAACTCTTGTTGCGCCATGTTTTGCGCATTCTCAAACCCGGTGGTGAAGTCCTGCTGCGCTTTGAAAAATATTCAGAAGCCTTCTGGAAAAACAATCACCTCTGCCGCCCGTATCCGGAAAGAGTGGTGGACAAATTCTTGCAGGAGAGCGGTCTGGTGCGCACCCAAGTTTGGGAGCATGAAAACAGTTTCGTTTGGTATGGTCGCAAACTTCAAGATTATCTGCCCAAGGCTCCGGAGCCCGACACGCTATCTGTTTTGTGGCAGGGAGATCTGTTTAACTACCACAGTTTGTCCTTGGTCAATCGCCATTTGACCGCTGCGATGCTCAAACACCCGCATTTTGAACTGGAGGTAAAGACTTTCAGCAATGCCAGCTTTGAACCCGAGCCAGGCAGTGAATTTGCTGAATTGGCGGCCCATATTCATACGCCTTTGGCTGTTTCCCCCCAGGCGGTGGTTCGCCACCATTGGCCTCCCGATTTTGAGCCTCCCTCTCAATCCGGGCATTGGGTCATGATCCAGCCCTGGGAGTTTGGTTCGATCCCCGAGCGCTGGATCTACAATATGAACAAATACCTCGATCAACTTTGGGTGCCCAGCCATTTTGTGCGGGATTGTTATATCGAAAGCGGTCTGATCCCAGAAAAAGTGGTGGTGGTTCCCAACGGGGTCAATGCCGAGCTGTACAGTCCCAAAACACCGCCCCTGCGCCTAGAAACCAATAAAACCTTTAAGTTTCTCTTTGTCGGTGGTGGGATTTTGCGCAAGGGTATCGACGTCTTGTTGCAGGCCTTTGTCGAAACCTTTACTTCTGACGACAATGTGGCCTTGGTCTTAAAAGAATTTGGGGCTGGAACGGTCTATGAGGCCTTGGATATTCCCTCTTGGTTGGAACGCTGCAAAGCGGCCAATCCGAATATGCCTGAAATTTTGCATTTGACCGAAGAGCTGTCTTTGTCAGAAATGCCTTCGCTGTACACTGCCTGTAATTGTTTGGTGCATCCTTACCGGGGCGAAGGTTTTGGCCTGCCGATTGCCGAGGCAATGGCTTCAGAATTGCCCGTTATTGTGACGGGTTTTGGTGCCGCCTTGGATTTCTGTAACGATCAAAACGCCTATTTGATACCCGCAGAGAAAAAACAATTCCCCGAAAAACAGGTAGACCAGACCTTGGCGACCGTGGATTACCCCTTTTGGGGAGAGCCTGATCTTGAGGCTCTCAAGGCCCTCTTGCGCCACGTTTATGACAACCGCAAAGAGGCCAAAGCCAAGGGTAAAAAAGCCCGCAAAACGATTGTGGGTGGCTTTAGCTGGGAATTGGCAGCAGAAATTGCGATCGCCAATTTGCGCGCCTTGCGCCTGCGCCCGGTTTTTCGTTTTCAGCGCACCCAGATTGTGGGACAGGCCTTGGGCATTGCTTTTCAGGCTTTCTCGCAGCAAGAATACCCCAAAGCCATTGAAAAATTCAAATATGCGCTGCAGGTCGACCCCTATCAGCCCGATGTGGCCTATAACCTCGGTGTGGCCTATATGATGGAGCAGGATTACCCCTCAGCCTTGACCTATCTCAGTCAGAGCCTGCGTGAGGGGGAATGTACTGCGGATCTCTGTTATTCCATGGGCACGGTCTTGCGCCATTTGGGGGATTATGAGACGGCCGATGAATTCCACAGCAAGGCCCGCGAGTTGGATCCCGGCCTGTTTGCGGGGGCGGTTTAAGCTTTCTAGCAACAAGGCCCTGGCTTTAATCAAGCCAGGGCCTTTGTTTTTCTGCCATTAAAAAAGGCCAGAGCGAACTCTGGCCTTTGCTTGATTGCAATCGTTTAGAAAGCAGCCACGCGATGGTTCAGTCCGAAACCGCCATCAAGGGCGACGACTTGGTTTTCTTCAGTAAACTTGATCATGGCGATCAGTTTCTGTTCCAATTCGGCAGCCATTTTCTGCTGGTCTTCGATTGAAGCCATTTTGGTTTGGTTCATGAAATAGGCATCAACCAAGTTCCAGATCCAGATACCCAGTGAAGCCAGGTAGACGATCAAACCGATAGTGGGCGCAATGGCCGCAAAACCGGTGACTCCTGCTGCTCCACCTGAAATAGCTCCTGCTACCAGAATGCCTGCAATGATACTCCAAACAACAGACAGCAAAATAGGAGCGATAAAGAAGAGGATCCCTCTCCACATATCTCCCATCATAAACTGACCGAGACCAGGAATCACAGACAGAATCCAGAACCAGGATTCAATTTTCATTCCACCAAAACCGGTGGCGGCCGCAACAGGAAGATTGTCGTTCAACAGAGCCATTTGGGGGTTTTCTGAGAGACGAATAACTTCCTCGGCACTCGGGGCCACGGTGTCTTCAGCATGGACAGCAGCTGCCCAAACATTTGACTGGAAAGCAAATACCATGGTCAGAAGCACCATGAATGCAGCAATGCGTTTCAGCATACGCTTTCTCCTTTGTAGTGATTATAAGCAACCATATCCTATGATAAGGAAAAATACAAAAATGGCAACTACGCATAGCGTCAAGGTTATCAAAAACATCTAGCTACTACGTACACCACTTTTAAGCATAACAGATTGTCCAAAAAGCTCAGTAATCCCGCGCACAGACCCTTGGGCCGGGCCTTGAGATCAGTTATGATAAGTATCAAAGGCAAAAAAAATTGTACTGATCACGCATCCTTTGGGTCTGATCGGGGTATAAGAATACTAAATGCATATTAAATCTGCCTTAAGAAAGGTGGCTCGGAGCGCCCATGTCCAATATTCGGTTTTCTCCTGCGATGGGTCAGGTTGCGGATTATGTCCTCAATCACCCCACTGCCAGCCCGTTTAAAGCCAATAATATTTCTTTCCATATCGGGGGAACGTATCTCAACGACTTCTCCGACAAGGGAATTAAAAAATTCGTAGAAAAACACAACGACGATCTCAATTTCAAAGAAGTCGGCGCGTTTATTCAGTCGGTCGCGGCCAATGCCCCACAAATGGCAGGAGCCACCTTTAACCTCGCGGATAAAGAGTTGGGTCTCTACGAAAAAGACGAAGTGAAAGCCAGCCATATCAAAACGGGTTTTACGCTCGAAACCCAGTCCGGCAATTTGCCTGCCCAGGGTGTCGTCTTTTTCGACGCCAGCAAAGCCACCTTTCCGTTGCTCGACGCTGAGAAACTGATCAAGACCTCTGAGCAAAAACTCAAAGAAGCGACCAAAGGCCTCGAAAAAGCCCAAGGCAAAGTCGAAGATGCCCAGTATCTGCGCCAACGTCTGGTGGATTTCTTGGGCAAGAATTCACCCAAAGATTTGGCTGAGAAACAGTCTTTGGTCAGCTCGCTCGAAGGCACCATCAAAGACCTCAAACTCGAAAAAACCGAGTATGGCCAAGAGTTGAGCAAACTCGAAGAAGAGCACAACAACCAAACGCCGAATCCGCCCTCGGGATTGACCCAAGAAGCCCGTTGGCAGCGTATGACCCAGCTCAAACGCGCCATTCGCGGTCTCGATATGGAGATCAAAGAGAGCGAAAAGTCGGTGGCCGGTGCCAAAAAAGAAATCTCTGAAAAACAGGGCCCGCTGAGCTTTATGGGCATTGGCAACAGCCTGTCTGAATTGCATGAGCGCAATCAGAACTTGGCCAAAGCCCAAGAGGGTCTGCAAAGTGCCCGCCAAAACGTGGATCAGGCCAAGCAGCAGCTCGATGCGGCCAAAGCCTTGCGTGAGCGCATTTTGCGCGGCGAAGGCATTGGCGGCACGCAACCGGCCCAGCCCAAACCACCTGAGCCAGCCCCCGTGCAGCCCAAGCCGCCCGAACCCGCGCCTGTGGCCCAAGAGCCCACGCCAGCTCCTGCTCAACCCACCCCACCGGCCCCCGCTCAACCCAAGCCGCCTGTGGTCGATGAGCCGATTGCCAAGCCGCCTGTGGACGAAGACATTCTGCCGCCTGCGCCGACTCCTGCTCAGCCAGCGCCTGCCCAACCGGCTCCAGCGCAACCGCAACCCGCCCCTGTGGCTCAAGAGCCCGCTCC
>JBPXJQ010000002.1:0-41103 GCA_051715345.1 Candidatus Blackallbacteria bacterium | reverse complement strand
CAGCGGGGGGGCTGAAATAGCGGTCAAACGAACCTGTATCGCTGCTCACTTCGGGGCGGGCATAGTCGTTCATATAATTGTCGGCCAAAGGCGGGGGCGGGGTTTGTGCGCCGGGGGTAGGCATATTCACGCCATTGGGGTTAAAGTCGGCTTGAGCCCGGCTTTGGGCATTGTTTTTATCGCCGCCGCCAAACAGATTGCCAATGGCTTTAAAAAAACTTTTAAAGCCATCTTTGATCACCTGGAAAAAAGAGCGATCGGATTTGACATTGTTGTTTTGGGCAATATGTTCAGTGAGTTCGGTGGCGGGCGCTGAGTTGAGGCTGGCTGCCAAATCTTGAATCGATTTTAGCTCCTCATCGCTGAGCAGTTTCTCAGTGTCTCCCGTAGACTTAAATTCTTCGAGTTTATCCAAAACCTTGCCCACAGCCGCTTTGTCTTGGGCTGAGAGCGGGCTGCTTTCAAGTGCTGAGCGCAATTCATTCATTTCTTGAGGGGTAATTTTGCGATCGGAGGTAACGGTGTTGATCTTACCTAAATAATCCTGACGTGCGCTGGGATTGACTTGCATGAAGAACCCTATCCTGTCTTGATTTTTGTCTGGTTTGCGTAAACTGGTTTGCGTAAAAAGGGATGATAAAAAAGTATATACCCGATTCGGGCAAACGCTAAACATCAAGCCAGTCTGAATCAATGCGATTGAGATTCAAACTCAGAGAGGTTGTTATTCAAACCCCAAACAGGGTATAAAGATAAGAAGAAAATTATGAACACAGAAAACCGCCCCACCTTTCGACGTATCAAAGGCAGCACCTCTTACCTGGCATTGGAGCATTCCAATCTGGGTCTCTACGTCTATAAAAAACGCGGCGTCTTGATCGATTCGGGTTATACCGAAGAAGATGCTCTCTGGATTGCTGAATTGCTCGAAGGCGAAGCGATCCGGCTCGAAGCGATTATCAATACCCATGCCCACCCCGACAACAGCGGTGGCTCTTCTTACCTGAAAAAACGCATGGGCTGCAAGCTTTACGCAACTTCGATTCAACGCCCCTTTATCGAAAATCCCTCTCGCTCCAACTATTTGGCCATGGTTCAGGCTGTGGTTGACAAAGAAAAAGAAGAGAGTGAAAGCCAGCGCAAGCGGGCCCTGCTCAAAGCCGAAAACATGAAAAAAGAGGCTGCTCCTGCCGAAGGCGAAGCGGCTGCCCCCGACAATGTCGAAGCCAACTCCGCTGAATCAGACAATCCAGAGAATGGCGCTGAGGAACTCAAAGCAGAACCTGTTTTGGAATTTATTGAAAATGATCACAAGCGCTCGGTCATCAAACCCAAACCCTGTCAGGTCGATGGCAATCTCGACCCGAAAAAGCCCTTCCTGATGTCTTCAGGTAAACAGCTCCAGATTGTCGATCTCTCGGGCCATGTCATGGGCATGTGTGGTGTCGTCACCCCCGACGATGTCTTTTTTATCGGCGACTCGCTTTATACCTTTGACGAACTCTCCGATAAACCCATTCCCTATCTCGAAAGCGTCGAGCAATTCAAAAAAAGCCTCGATGTGCTGTTGGCCACGCAGTATTCCAATTTTGTGCCGACCCATGGCAAACCGCTGGAGTTCAGCATCAATTCTGAAGTGCTCTTTCACAAACGCCAGATCGAAATGATCGAAGAGGCCATTTTATTGCATTTGCAAATGCCGCGCACCCGTGAAGAATTGGTGGCGCTGATCTTTGCCACCTTCGGGATCGAACAGACCATTCCCAATTTTTACATGATGTCTTCGACGATTGTCTCGTTTTTAAACCATCTCAAACGGGACAGACGGGTTGCCATCATTCACGAAGACGGCAAAACCCGCTGGTTCACCAAGCAAAAATAACTAGCCTTTGACGCAAACGACCTGTTTGAGCGTGTGTACGATCTCAACCAAATCGCTTTGGGCCAACATGACCGCATCAATGTCTTTGTATGCGGCGGGGGTTTCGTCGATCACTCCCACGTCTTTGCGGCATTCGATGCCTGCTGTGGCCTGCAGGTGATCGTCCAGACTAAAGCGCTGCCGGGCCTGGGTCCGTGACATGGTGCGTCCGGCTCCATGGCTGCAACTGTGAAAGCTCTCGGCCTGGCCTTTGCCTTTGACAATAAACGAACGGGCCCCCATGCTGCCGGGAATAATCCCCAGATCCCCTTCTCGGGCCCGAATTGCGCCTTTGCGCGTGACCCAGATATTGGCGCCAAAATGGTGCTCACGTGCAATATAATTGTGGTGACAATTGACCGCCTCGGTTTCGAGTTGAAAGGCCGGCAAAAGGTGGGACTCTGCCAAAACCGCGAGAATATTGGCCAGCATCACTTCGCGATTGGCGAAAGCATAGCCCTGGGCCCATTCTACGGCCTGGATATAGTCATCAAAGAGCGGTACCCCTTCGGCCAAATAGGCCAAGTCGCGGTTGGGCAAATGAATAAACATCCGCTCCATCTCTTTGCGGGCCGCTTCGATAAAATAGCTGCCAATGCGGTTGCCAATCCCGCGCGAGCCACTGTGTAACATGATCCAAACCTGCTGCGACTCGTCGAGACAGATTTCAATAAAGTGATTGCCACCGCCCAAACTGCCCACTTGCATCATCGGGTTTTTCTGGCGGGCCTCAATCTGGGGGTACTTCGCTAAAATCGTTTGGTATTTCGTGTCCAGTTCTTTCCAGGTGCGCTCTCCGCGGCGCGCGAAGCGCAAGAGGTTGTTTTTTTTAAACGCTTGGGCTGTCCAGTCGCAATTGCCAACGGGCACCACCGATTCAATCGCAGCCCGCAAGGGACCCAGATCGTCGGGCAAGTCGCTGGCTTTCAGGCTGGTGCGCACAGCCACCATGCCACAGCCAATATCCACGCCCACAGCGGCCGGAATAATTGCGCCAAGGGTGGGCAAGACACAGCCCACGGTGCTGCCTTTGCCCACATGGCAATCGGGCATAGCCGCGACATGTTTGTGAATAAAGGGCATGCTTGCCGCTTCGCGCAATTGCTGTTCGGTACTGGGGTCAAAAGGCACCCCGTGAACCCAGGCTTTGACGGGTTTTCCGTTTTGATTTTCGATAAAGAGATAGTTCTTGTCCATAAAAGGCCTCCGAAAACAGTTTCGTTTGGCACAGAGAAAATTGCTGCTGGGCTGTATTCCACTATGGGGAAAAAAGGCCCAAAAAGCAAGCGCTTTAAACTTGAAAGATTGATTAATGCTATAATTAATAGATATGCATCTATTCCCGATTGGCATTCAATCTTTTAAACAGGGGTGAACCAGCATGAAAAAATTGATCCCATACCTCATTTTTAGCTTGGTTTGGCTTCATTCGCTGCCTGTGCTGGCCAATCTGCAGCAAGCTCCCAGTCTTGCCGAAGAAGCCCCTGTGGGACTGTCTCAGCCCCTGGGGCTGGCGGTACTTGATCTCGAAGCCAATCAGGCCGATCCCGCTTTGACTGCGGCCCTGGGAGATCTGCTGCGGCTTCAGCTCTACGCCATGCCAGGCATACGTATGATTGAACGGGTGCGCATGACCGATGTCTTAAAAGAACAAAACTTTCAACTCAGCCCCCACTGTGGCGACTCGTATACCTGCCTCAAAGAAGCGGGACGCATCCTGGGCGTCAATCGGCTCGTGATTGGCACCGTCAACCGCGTGGGCAGTCTGTATTCGATTCATTTGCGCTTGGTTGATGTGCAAACCGCTGAATTGGCAGGGGTGGCCCTGGTGCAATGTGCCTGTGGTCCCGAAGAAATTTTGACCCGTACCAGCATCGCGTTGAGTCGCCAATTGGCTTTGGCCCTGTACAGCAAAATGCCCACGGGCAGTTTGCTGATCGACAGCCAGCCTCCCGGTGCAGAGGTCATTATTAAAGACAAAAAGCTGGGTGTAACGCCTTTAAAACTGCCAAAAGTACTGGCAGGAGAACAAGAAATTCTGATTCGCAAAGAAAATTACCTGCCCTTGAGCCAAAAAGTTCAACTTTTGCCGAACACTCCCCAATCCCATCGCTTTGTTTTGACCCATGGCAAAGAGGTGGGCTATCTCAGCCTCAAAACGTTTCCGGCAGGGGCACACTTAAAAATTGACGGTCAGCCCCAGGGCCCAAGCCCCTTAAAACGATTGCCCCTGCCCGCTGGATTTCATCAAATCGAAGTGAGTCTGCCTGGCTACACAACCCAGACCCAATCGCTGTTTTTAGAAGCAGGACAAGAAATGCCCGTGCAAACCACTTTGCTTTCGTCTCAACCGGCCAAAGGCGGTGTACATATTGCCGGTGAATTTAGGGGCGCAGAGGTTTGGCTCAATCAAAAACAGGTGGGCAAGGTGCCTCTGAGCCTGTCTCTCTCGCCAGGAGAGTACCAATTGGAAGTCAAACAAGTGGGTTATCAAACCTGGCAAAACAGCCTCCAAATTGAGAGTGAAAATACGCTTGAAATGCGCCCGGAGCTGCAAAGAGAAGAGCCCCATTGGGGGATTATGATTGGTGTTTTTTCAAGTCTATTGCTGATACTGGCTGGTTCGCTCTTGCAAAGGGGGCCGGGCCAAGGCCTGCAAAGAGCAGACATGTACATTACCCAGCAATAGATTTATTGCAAAAAAGCAAGAAAAGTGCTGCTCCGAAGGATAAAGAAAGGGCATCTTAAAAAAGACAGCCACAATTAGCTTCATAGGGTTTGAGACAAAGGTCATTCAAAAATGGGTCCGATCAAAGTCACGCCAGCGACACTCAATGCGCCAGAGCCGTTACCCACACGGGTAAGCAATGCGCCTGTTTCCCCAGCCACAGCGGCAGGTCCCGTTTCGCCAGAAGCGCCTGCGCAGTCACTCAGCTCTCACGTGTCCATCCCAGCCCAAGGACAGGTCTCTCCCAGCATTGCTTTTGTCGATCATCAGTATGGCAGTGCCCTCGGTGATCGGGTTGAAAGTATGGAAATGGCAGGTCTTGCGGGCGCAGATATGCAAGCACTGCAGGGCTATGCTCAGAGTCTGATCGATCAACCCGCAGAATTGGAGGCTGTCATTGGTGCCTTGCAAGCGGCTTTAAGCTCGGTTCAAGCACCTGTGATGATGGTGGATTTTTGTGCCCTCTCGCCCGAACAACAGGACAAACTCAAAACCTGTTTTGAAAAAGCGGGCTGTGCGGATCTCTTGGCCCAACTCGAAAGTGGCAATACACAGCTCTCCTTTGAGACGATTGGCGCCCTGTATTATTCGCTCAAACCCATTCATACCCTGATGTCGAGCCAAGACCCAAGTGAACGCAATGGGGCTCTCTTTCAATTAAAGGTGAGCAACGACTTGCTTCAGGTTTTGCCCGCCTTGCAGGCCAGCAAAAAAATGGATGAAGATACACTGGCTGTGATGGATTTTTCGAACAGTCTGACAGGCCTGTCTGCCAAAAATAGTGCCAGCAGCGGTTTGAGCCGATTGTCAAAAGAAATTGTTGAAACCCAGGCCCGTGGCACCTTTGATGCCACAGCGCTGTCTGAAACAACTGCCCGCTTGAGTCTCAGTCCCTTGGATACCGTGTTGGGCAATCTCTTGCTCGACCCCAATGATTCTGACAAAGCGCAAACATTGGCTCAGCTGCTGCAGCGTTTTGAGCAAGGGACGCTCAGCGCCCAAGACAAAGCCAAATTAATCGCCTTCGGCCTGGAAGAAAAAGCGGGAAAGCTCTCTGTCACCGATGGTAAAACAGCTTCAGCCACTCCCCTTTCGACAGAGGACCTGGCCCAAATCAAGCAGATAGCCACAGCTTTGGCAACCCCTGTTGCCAGCCGTTCAAAAGAGGTTCAGGCTTTTTTGGCGGCCTTTCAAACCGTGATCAAAAACACCCAATTATTGGAAACCCTGACCCAAAAACGCAATGATCTTCAGAGCAAAGCGGATCAATTGCTGGAACAGTTGAACCGCGATGAAAGTGATTTAAGCGATATTGAAGCCACCTTGGCAGATTTGGAAGGTTTGCTTAAACGCTTTAATAAAGATGGTTTAACCGATCGGGATATCCGCACCTTGGCCAAACTCGGGATCGAGATCCGCGATGGACGCATGGTCAAAAATAAGTTTTTTGATGCCCATGGCAATTTGATCAAACGCAAAGATATCGAATCGTTTTTGCGGGCCAAACAGGCTGAACTGACCCAAGCAATTGCCAGAAAACGCCAGGAGTTGGGCACCCTCAACCAGGAGATTGGCAAAACAGATCAGGCCATTGTACAAGCGGCAACAGAGCTGGTCATTAGCCAGCGAGAGCTGGGCAATCAGTATCAAAGCCTGAGCCCCGAAGAACGCGCGATTTTTGCCCCAGTTTATGAAAGTGCGCGCAGGCAAGCCCGTCAGGCTTTGGCACAGGCCATTCAAGCCCTGCTCAAAGCCAATATCGACCCTCAGCTTTTGCAAAGACTGCTCGATGATTTGGGCCGCATGAACCGCGAAACCGCTCAAGCGTCTGAAACAGCCGACGCTCAAAGCGAAGCCACCCCCACAGAAAGTGTGAACCCCACTTCCCCCGTAATTGCTGTAGCAGCACGCTCTCCCGGTTCAGAGACAGAATCGGCTTTCCATGAATTGGCGGCAGACAGTGCCCAGGCTACTTCTGTCCAGAAAAAACTCGAAACCCAATTCTTGGAGCAAGCCGGTCAGAGCCGCCGCCGCAACCGTGAAAGAGCTGAAAGCCGCCAGGCTTGGTTGCGGATCGCTCAGGATCAAATCCTGAGCCAAGAACAACTCAAATCCATGTTAAAAGATTCTTCTTCCGACCGCTTCTCGTCCAAACCTTAAAGGCTTCCTGCCCTGCTCAAATGAGGTATAATGCCGGTATTCGGCTGCTGGAGGTCTCTGGTATGAACAAAAAATCGCACAAGCTCCCGCTTGAAATTGATATTGCGTATGAGTCTCTGGCCCGTGAATTACATGGGGCCATCAACCGCATGTTTATCGGTCTGGCGATCATGCTTTTGGTGCAATATGTGTTTTTTGCCAACGATGCCTCTCAGCAGCAGGTGATTGTGTCTGCCGGTGTGGGAGCGGGTCTGGCCTTTTATGGGCTGGGGGTCTACGCCCTGCACCGTTTACACAGCCAATTTCCACTCAAAATCAAATTGGAGGCCAGCGGGCTGACCTTGACCTATAAACGCAATCTGGATTGGCTCTTTTCGCGTTTCCCCAATCACCGTCTGCGCGATCGGGTTTTGCCCCTGAATGAAATTCAAACCATCCAAGCCGGGGGGGAACCTTTCAGTTTTTGGTTGCATCAGGTCAGATGGACCCCCAGTTGGCAGCTCATGACCCAAAGCGGAGAAAAACTCAGCATCTGGCTCGAAGAGACCCTCGATTTGGAAAAGCTGGTCAACCAGGCAAAGAGTACACAAGCAAAGAGTACGAATCTGTCTGTGAGTGACGAAACCGCAAAGTGAGTCCTGCTCTAAGCCCTATTGGGGCTTAATCGGGCCAAGTTAAGTCAAGGGTGAGAGGCTTGCTTTCACGTAGGTCCATGCTGATTTCTCCCGAAATATGTTTGGCTTCGGGAGTGGCAGAGGGGAGCGGGGGCAACATATTGATTGGCAAGGCTGAGGGGGGCACAGGCAGTGGGACCGGATCCGCACTGCGCAACCCCCCCTGGGTGTCCAAGGGAATGCCCCGATCTGAAACCAATCCCTCGGAAATCAGGTTTTCGAGTCGGAATTGGTATGGGGGAGCGACTTGAACAGCTTGCATTTGAACGAAATTATCCACGACTTGGGCCGTCTGTAAAAGTGTCTCTTGTTTGTAAAGTTTAAAGCTCGCCCCATCGCGCAGCAGTATCTCTTGCGCTTTGGCATTGACCAAACGCAGGGTCAAACGGGGCCCTGTTGCTCTGGCGGGACTGACCTCAACAGGTACAGAGGGAGTACAGGCATAAAACAAGCAGGCAGCCAAAACCCACCCCTTTTTATAACACAACATCACCCGATTCCTTTCTCAGCAAATGATATCGAACCACAAGCAAGAGCCTGATCTGTTTAGCTGGTAAAAATTCTCAATTTAGAGAAATTATACATGCAGCCCCATTCAATAGTTAAGGGAACAGCGCTATTGAATTCTCACTTGTTATCATTTTACAGGGCTTTGTTCCAATCACAAAGGTGACAAATGATATCTCACGCTTTTTTCAGATATGAATTGACCTCAGTTAAGATTTAACTTGACAAAATTTTTTTATTGAGTTAACTTAAAACAAGGAATTCTCTAAAATGAGAAATTAATCCATCCAACATATCAAACGATCAATGAGGTTTTTATAAATGTCTAAATTCATCCTGCGTCTTACCGCCGCCGCTTTAAGTGCCACCCTGCTCATCAGCTGTACCACTGCCGCCAATTTGCCCAATGTGGGCAATCAAGTCAAAAGCAGCACAGTCACCACCGTCAGTGCCGCTCAGATGAAAAACCTGTACAACAAAATCAATGACGACGACACCTTTGCCAGCAGCCTGGACAAAGATGCCAAAGCTGCCTTAAAAGCCCAAGGCATTGCTTTGGCCGATGGTGAACAGGTCAAGGTTTTAAAACTGGAAAACAAAATTTTTATGGTGCTCGATGACCGCAATTTAAAAACCTTCCACAGCGATTTACTCACTCAAACAGAAGCCGATAAAAGTGATTTACAAAAACAATTCGACGCCATTCGCGCCAAAGCCAATAGTGACCCAGCCTTCAAAGCCAAACTGCTTTCAGATACCGTTGGCACGCTGAAAGCAGAAGGCGTGAGCGATCTGATTACCGACATGATCCAAGTCGTGGATTCCCAGCCCAATACCAGCCTTTTGTTGCTGGCTGGACCTGGAGTAGAGATCAACCGGGGAGAGACCGCTGACGTGATTATAGACTTATTGAAAGACTTTTTTCAGGGTCTGCCCGATGTCATCAGAAGCATTGTCGTACGCGCTATTTATAGAATTGAGGATCTCGTTGTGAATAGCGCCGTGAGACTGACTGACTTACAAATTAGAACCCTTGCAACCGTTGCCCACAGCGCAGCGATTGTTTTAAAACCAGGATTAATCGCACTGGGTGTTCCAGACTCCTTTTTTACAAGGGCTTATTATGAAGCGCGTTTCAGAAATATTCATAATTTAATCGTTGATGGCGTCGTCAAATTAATTAAATCCATCCGGTCTGAAATTGCCACTTTAAACCAAACCTTGCAAAGGCTCTTAAATGATATTAAAAATCTCAATGAGCAATTAAAAACAGCTGCGGGGACCGAGAAAGAGAATCTTGAAAAGAAATTAAAAGATACTGAGAAAGAAGTGGCGGTCATTCGTCAGAAAATTAAAGAATTAGAAGATAAGATTGTAAATCTTATTAAAAAATACACAGTTTTTTAATAAAAATAAATAAGTATAAGCAAGAGCCGAGTGCATCACTATCACTCGGCTCTTTGTTTATTATCTATACGTCTATCCGACTTGATTTAAGGCAAACGATAACCATTGTTTATGCGCAGAATGCCAGGTCTCTGTGGCCAGCCCCTGCAAAAATGCCACCCACAAAACGGGTTCCTGCAAAAGGGCCTGAAAACGAGAACGCTGATAGTTCTGGGGATTTTCTGGCGATGCCTCACACCAGGCTTGCCAACTGCTGACGGCTTTGTCCAGGTCTGCACAGTTGTGATAAAACAAGTAGCGGTAGGCATAGAAACAGGTGCAAACATAGTGCCAGCGGGGCAAGTACTGAGTTTTGCAGAGAAAATAAATACTTTTGAGTAAATATTCTCCCTGCTGACAGAAATCCTCATAACGGGAAAGCAACGAAAGATAGAGTAAATAGGTGTTTAAAATACCGGTTATCGGCAATTGCTCAGGTCCTTGGCCCTGTTTTTGTAAGTGCTGGTAAGTGTCTAAAAAATCCAAAAATTCCTGAGACCAAGCAGCAAATGAACCGAACTCCAGATGGACATCGCTGACAGTCAATACCCCTTGCTGATTCTGAAAAAGTGATTGCAATTTTTTTCGCGAAAACCCTGCCGTTTTTAAAATTGCTTGTATCACTTGCAAATTTTGCTGATCATAATTTTCTGCAAGCGTGTATTCTGGCCAAAGCTCTTGCAGTGCGCCTTGAAAAGATAGGCGTTCAATACTCTCAAATTTTTTGAGTTTTAGACTGATCGCCTCCCGTTGTACATACAAATTAAAATGCATGCGGCGTTCACTTTCAGGCAAAAGCAAAAGGGACTCATTCAACTTGATCAAGAGGGCAAACAAGACTTGAAAACCCGACTCAAGCTGCTTTTGTGTGCTCTGTTCCAAT
Source organism: Candidatus Blackallbacteria bacterium (assembly GCA_051715345.1). Taxonomy (GTDB): domain Bacteria; phylum Cyanobacteriota; class Sericytochromatia; order UBA7694; family UBA7694. The sequence goes on along the minus strand of JBPXJQ010000002.1, from coordinate 30,784 downwards.
TTTTTCATGAGCTCACGGTACTTCACTGACAATTCCGTACGCAAGATTTCAACCTGGAGCCCATTTAAACTGTCAGGGTTCAGGTTTTTCTCATTTTCAAGGGCCTGAGAGGCTTGCCAGAGAAAGCGCTCTGCCAGTTGTAAATAACTGCTCTCTTGCAAAGAATCTCTTTCTGCCAAGGCATAACCCAATTGCTGTTTGGCCAATAAAATCCCTCTGACACAGGCACTTGCTGGGGGTGGGGATTGCTCCAAGCGCAACAAGGCTTCGACAACTTGGTGTTGCATGGCCTGAAATTGACGCTCTTGATTCAAAAGTGAGACCAGCTCCAATAGACTCAGGCTGTCTTCTGGATGGTTTCCCACATGGTTTTGAAGTTTTTCCAGGCGACTGATTTGATTATCTGGGGGTATGGGTGGGGTATAGCCGCAGAGAGAAAACAGCAGCAATGCTTCTGTCTCTGGTATGTCCAGCAATTTGACCATCACTTCCAGTTTATTTTGCGGAGGAATAAACTGGGCTTTTTCAATCCGAGAAATAAAACTTTTGCTCATGCCAGAGCCTGATACAGCGCCCCGAGATGCCAAAACCTGATCCAAACGCTCCCCCAATGCCTGTTGGGTGAGTTTTTTTTGTTTGCGATAAAGGCGAATCGTTTTGCCTATTTGCGGATCGATCTGGATATGAACGCTCATACAGTCAGCCTTTAAAATTCATGGGTTCAGGGATAGAGCCGCTTGATTCTTAACTTCAAGAATATTTTTCAGTTTAGACCTTAACTACATTGGCTGTCAATCCATCCCTTTTTAGAGCCAAAAATGGGAAAATTTTTAACGCGATTCCAAGATTATTTTCTCAAATAAAAGAATTTTTTTCGGCAGAGCAGACTTAGACGCTTCAAGTAAGAGCGGATATTGTTAGCTTAAGCCGAATAAACAGGGGGATTTTCGGGTTTTACAGTAGGAGAGATTGTGTTAAGATTGTTAACATAATGCACTTAACTAGGCTTACTCCCCCCAAAAACAGGTAATCCTCTTTGAAATTGAGAGATAAAAATCATGAACACCCCTGTCTTTTCTTCCGCTAAAACCTTTGTTGCATCCGGATTGACGGTTCTGCTTTGTTCCTGTCAAACAATGCCAGCTCCTAGCAGCGGCTCGATTTCAGCGACGGGTCCCTCCCCAAGTGTTTCTGTTCCTAAGAATCAGGCCCCTGCCCCCAAAGAAAAAACATTCTTGGGTATTTACATGGTGGGCAGCGATCTCGAAGACGATGTCAAACCCCGCAACGGCACCTCCGATGAAGAAGACAGCGGAAAAATCAGCACCCGGGGTTCAGGCAGCAATGACCTGCGTGAATTAATTGAAGTCTGGCAAACTTTAAGTGCTGAGCAACAGGGCAGTTTAAACCTGCTCGTGGCTTTTGGTGGGGCCCGCAAACAGGGCTGGCGCGGGGTCAAATATGCAGATATGGCCTGCATTCTTCAAGACGGCAAAGACAATTATTTTGGCAACGACAGCTGTTATCAAGAACAAGACGCCCAAGCCAATATGTCTGAAGAACAAACGCTGACCGCTTTTTTAAGCAAGGTCAAAAGCCAAAGTCAGGGTTATCCACGTGTGGTACTCGATCTCTGGGATCATGGCGCTGCCTTTTTGGGCATGGGCCACGATACCAATCATGAAAGTGCCGAATTGATCCCTTTGCCCCAATTGCAAGGCGCTTTTCAAAAATCGGGATTAAAGGTCGATCTCTTGGGCTTTGATGCCTGCCTGATGGCCAGCCTCGAAGTGGCCCGTGTGGTTCAACCTTTTGCAGACTATCTTTTGGCTTCGCAAGAACTGGAGCCTGGACATGGCTGGCATTATGGCGATTTTCTCAATGCCCTGCTCAATGCCCCAGATATCCCCAGTGTGGGCAAGACCCTGATCGACAGCTTTATCACCCACAGCAGCCATCAAAAGACCCGCAACAAAACACTTTCTTTGACCGATCTCAAGCAAATCCCCGCGTTGCTGAGCAGCTTAGATACGTTTGTCAGCCAGTTGCCCGCCAATACACCGGTCCCCGTTTTGCCTTCTTTGCAGGCCACGCCTGAATTTGGCGTTCAGTCGCGTGGCGGGGTGGCTTATACCATCGATCTGCGTGAATTTGTGAACAATATCACCCGCTATCAACCGGATTTGGCAAGTTCAGGCCAGGCCGTTTTGGCCCAGCTCAAACAGAGTATTGTCTATAGCCGTGAAGATGGCTCCAAACCGGGGGTGGGAGGCATTACGATTTTTTCGCTCAGCCGTGAACTCAAACCCAGTTACAATCAAGATCAAAGTGTTTCGCGGACATTTTTGGGCTTTGTCGAACAGTGGTTGGCCCAGCAAGCGGCGAGTACAGCGCAGCCAGAACTCAAAAATGATGGCTTTCAAACTGCCCAAGCAACTCCCTCTGGCGCTGAGGTGCCTTTGCCTGAATGCCGCAATGCCAGCGGTGAAATTGGCCAATGCCTACAGGTTCAACCCGCTCAAGGGGCGCGTTTAGAACGGGTTTTGGCGCTGGACAATCCCTTGGGTGTGCAGATCCTCAGCCGTGAAAAATTGGTGCCAGTGGATTTGCAAGCCAGTCGCTATTTTGCTCCCCGCTGGGATGGCAACTGGTTCCAGGTCTGTGATGGGAATTGCCAGACCAGCCCCGGTTTGTTTCCCCCCGCAATCTTTAGTCACAGTACCCGCGAAGGCCACCGGATATATATCGCAGAAGCTGAACTCAATGGCCAAACCATCGATTTGTATCTTGAACTCAATCCCGCCACAGCAGAAGTCTTAAATACCTGGGCTGTGCCCCAGATTAAATCGCGCAAAGGCACGCTGTTTCCCTCCCGTTTGGAGCTAAACCCAGAACCGGGAGACAGTTTGCAATTTGCGGGTTATGCCTTGCAAAGGGATGGTTCCCTGCAACGCAGCCTCGGCCCCAAACTCCAATTTCGCAGCCAACCCGTCTGGCGCTATATTCCTCTGCCCGCCAGTTCGGGACAGGCCGTCTATTTTGCGCGGGCCAGCAGTGGCAGCGGCCAGCAGTCCAGTTACAGTGCCCCCACACAGGCCGCAGACAGCAACCAACCTTTGCAAAGTGCGCCAGCGGCCCCTGTCACAGCAACCGTCCAAGCCACAAAAATGGAAGTGGCCCCCTCACAGGTCACTTTGTCGGGGGCGGGGGATAGCCTGACACCGATTGTCTATCTCAAAGATGCTGAAGGAAACCCCTTGAAACTGCCGCTGACTTGGAAAAGTCTGACGGAGGGATTGAGTGTCACGCCAGAGGGCAAAATTACCCTTGAGCGGGGCGATCTCGGTTTTGGTCAAGTCAGTGTCACAGAACCCAACTCGGGCCTCAGCTCTGTGGTCAATATCAATGTCAGCCGAGGCGGCAATGGCGGAGCGGTCTCATTGCCGCCGCCTTCTCTCCCTGGCACCTTTGTCTTGAACTCCGTGAGTCCCAAATTTGGCTATAACACAGGGGTCACCTCGATTACCCTCAGTGGCAGCAATTTTGTCGCTGGCAGTTCTGTTCAAATTGGAGCAACCCCTGCCACCAACGTCGTGGTGGTCAATTCCACCACCATTACCGCTGATGTCCCGGCGGGTCTGGCTTCCAACCGTTACAATCTTCAGGTGAACGCTCCGGGGCTGGTCTCCCAGAGTTTAACGCGCGCTTTTGGGGTCAAAAACGCCCCTTTTTCGGTGAATTGGGCCCAGAGTTCTACCACTGGGATGGTGCTGAATACCGGCGATATGAATTCAATTGCCTTTGACTATTCAGATCCCAATCTGCGTTATGTGGCCGGCAGCAATTTTGGTGGCAATAACCATCTTTACCGCAGCTCAGATGGCGGCAATACGTGGAGTCAACTCGTCTCAGGGCTGCCGCCGCTTTCGAATCTTTTCCATCTCACGGTGGATCCCACCCGTCCAGGCCGGATTTATGTCGGCGGAAATGGCAATACGGTGTATCGCAGCACAGACAATGCGCTCAACTGGACCCACCAATCGGCAGGTTTTCCCAATACCTTTCAGCGCAGCCGGGTGGTGATCGACCCCGTCAATCCAGATATTCTCTATACCCCTCTCGGCAATTACAGCACTACGGGGGTACTTGCCAAAAGTACCGATGGCGGCAATAACTGGGCCCTGCTGAATGGGGATATCCCCACCCCGAATACCCGCAATGCCTTTGATCTGGTTGTGGATCCCAGCAATACACAGACACTGTATTTGGGGCTGACCAATGGCATCGACGTGATGAAATCCACCAATGGGGGAGCAAATTGGGTTGCCGCCAATACAGGTCTGACCAATGCGGGGGGCTTCAGTGGCACTCGGCGTTTGTTGCTCAACCCCCAACAGCCCAATACCCTCTATGCCATGAATGGTGGGTTCAGTGGCTCCACGATCTACCGCAGCACCGATGGGGGAGCCAACTGGGCGGCATTAACAACCGGCTTACCAGCCATCAATCCTGGCGTTGTCTATTTGGCGGATATGGCCATGGATCCCACTTACCCCAATATTCTCTATGCTGCGTTTATCGGCGCTGGGGTGTATAAATCCATTGATGGGGGGGACAATTGGCAAGCGATCAACACAGGCCTGCCCAATACACCCTTCCCCTTTGTGATCAGCCTGTCTGTACATCCCTTGCTGGAAGATCTGCTGTATATCACCGTCAGTGGAACGGGAACCGATCCCCTCTACCAAACGGTGCCTTAAGCAAAATCACCCAGTGCAGGACGGCCAAAACCGTCAAAACGCTTGCGGTCGGAACTTTGGGAAAGTTGGTACTCTTTCATGACCACAGCCTGGGTCCAGTGTTTGCCATCGGGCCCTTTGCCCGCTGTATTGCCTTCGACTGTGACCAAATGGCCGGTCTGGGCATTGTAAGAGACCACCATGCCCACGTGGCCATGGTTAAACAGCGCTACATCTCCGGCTTGAATCGGGAGGTTCTGCCATTGAAAGGTATTGGCCGCCGCTGAATAATGGCTAAAGAGCTTTGGATTGTTTTTTAAATAAGCGTGGTTATCTGATTCTTGCAGCATATAATACTGGCGGGTGCTGCCCTGGGATTGATGTTGCAGGCGCAGTCCATCCAATTGTTGGTTCTTGCCTGCACTGTGATCGGTATAGCTGCGGTACATAAAAAATTCGCGGGCCTTTTGATACGAGGCATAGTGTTCGGGGTATTTAAACCCCGCTTGGGTATGCGCAAAAGCGGTAAAAAAGCCGCACCATTCGTAGCCTTTGCCAAAATGCGCATTGCGGGCATAGGTATCGATGCGGGGACTGCTATTGGTGCTGGTCTCTTTGACTCCCTTGCGCCACTCGGCCAAACCGACCTGAACGGCCTGGGCCAAACGGCTTGAAAGCGCCTGAGAAGTGCCCGTGGGGGCCGCCGCAAACAAAGGTCTTAAAACGATCTGTGCAGAGGGCTTTGTCGGTTTGGGCTGAGAGAGTTGAAGCTGATCGCCGCTCCGGGCCAAAATCTGGGAGACTTGGTTCAGTGCCTGGGGTTGTGGCAAGGGCGGCAAAACGGGTGCCGTCACCGACGCATTGTGCCGGGCTCTTTGGATTAAAAGCCGGGGATCCATTAAAAGGGGAGCGGATCGAATAGGCTGTGCCATCTTTACCTCGGTTCAACTTTTTAACCGCTCTCATCGATTTACCTTGTTACAAAAAAAGCAAGCTGCCATTCACACATTCACAATCTCATCTGGCCTCACCCAGCAGAATAACCTGTGAGCGAAGCGAATCGTGAATTTTGCAGTTATTTGGTCTGCAATTTGCCATTCACCCACCTCATTTGCCTTCACCCAGCAGAATAACCTGTGAGCGAAGCGAATCAGGTTGATTCTGCTTGCTTATACCTTCTCTACTTATCTGGCTCTCCCACCCCATCCTTTCTTATGCTGCGGTTAACCTTTGCCTAAGACATCCGAGCTGCAACTCTGCCCAAGCAAGGCATTTCAACGCAGTTTGGAGTACAATAGATTGACCCTTGCTTCCGCCCAGATTCACCCCTCAGCTCATGTACCCGGAAAGGAAACCCCTTGAACGCCGCTCGTCGCACTTTCTTTCAACTTTGGCCGATCATTCTGCTCTTGTCTTGGCTGTTTTTAGCTCTGCCGACTTGGGCTCAGACCAGCGCTGTCGATCCCGAGGCTGGCCCCGACTATGTCACCGGCCAAGTGATTGAAATCCTCTCCGAAAAAACGATTGTGGATGAGGCTTTTGGGCACCAGGAAAAAAAGTACAAATTTAAAGTGCGCTTTCCCGGCAAATCCGGCCAACCCGAAGAAACCGTTACGGTTGAACAGGCCTATACGCCCCAAACCGCCAAAGAATTGCTGCCTACCAAAGGCAAAAAATACATTTTCTTTCAAGATCAGGGGATCGACGGCACCCGCAACTACACCTTGGTCGACGTCCAGCGCTCAGGCCATCTGGGTTGGACAGCGCTGTTGATGGCGCTGATACTGGTTGGCATTGCCCGCTGGTATGGCTTAAAACCGCTGCTGATCAGCGCAGCTATGGGTGCGACTTTTTTCTTGAGCCATTTTTTACATTTGCCTTGGTTCTTGATCAGTTTGCTGACCTTGGCCGCCACCGTGGCCACTTCGGCTTTGCTGAATTTTGGCCTGACCCGGCGCATGAGTGCCAGCCTGGCCGCTGCAGGCGCCAGCTTGGTCGCAACCTTGGTTTTGATCTGGTTGGGCAGCTTGTTTTCGCTGGCAGATTTTAACACCTTGCTCGGGGGCAGTTTGATTCTGCAATTGTCGGCAGGTCTGGCATATATTGTCAACACCACCGTCTCTGGGGTCTATCAGCATTACCGGACGGATCCCACCCTGACCCCTCAGGCCCTGCTGCAAAAATCTGTTTTTTCAGGCCGTGGCTCTGTGGAAGTGGTTGCCAGCCTTTATTTGCTGATTTTCTTAGCCCAGGTGCTCACGGCCACTTATGGCCAAAACGAGGCCCCGGGTCTGATGCAAATGGAGCCCATTCTGGCCGAGATGGTCGGTCTGTTTTTTATGCTGATGGGATTGGCTCTCTCTTTGCCGATCAGTGCTTGGCTGGGCATCCGCATGATCTACCGCCGCCGGGTTTAAAACAGGCAAGCATTTTTCAGCTTGACCGCTTGGGATTGCTTGTTAGCTGGGCTCCGAATTGCTACAATGCTTAACGATAAAGTGGAATATTGTGTGTCCAGGGGAAGTTCCCCTGAAAAACCCCACCCGCGTGAATCTTGATTCGCTCTGAATTCAAAGTGGATTCTGTTTGCAGAATCAGACGCGCAAGCCAAAACAGCCGGAAAGCACTCACACCAAAGTCACCGGCTTTAAACTAAGAATGAGGTATTAGGATAGTTTATGTCTTTCACAAAAACTGAAAAAACAGATTTGATCACCGCCAGCCATGTGCATGAAACAGATACGGGTTCTCCTGAAGTGCAGGTTTCTCTGCTGACTGCCCGTATTCAGTATCTGACAGAGCATCTCAACAAACACAAAAAAGACTACGCCACCCGTCGTGGTCTGATCAAAATGGTGGGCCGTCGCCGCAAATTGCTGCGTTACCTGGCCAACAACAGCCCAGAACGTCATATTCAGCTGGTTGATCGTCTTGGTCTCAAAAAATAAATCGGGTGACCCCGCGAAAGATACAGGTAAGTTGAAATGAATACAACCCCCGAATTCGTCGAATTTGAGGTGGGGGGAGAAGTCATTCGCATTGAAACCGGCGTTCTGTCTCCTCTTGCCAATGCGGCGGTGGTCGTCCGCTCCGGTGATACAATGGTCTTTGTGGCTGCCGTCGCCACCTCCGAGGCCAAAGACATCGACTTCATGCCCCTGACTGTGGATTATGAAAGCAAAATGTACTCTGTGGGCCGTTTTCCTGGTGGATTCATTCGCCGTGAAGGCCGTCCCCCCGACAGCGCGACCCTGAGCGCCCGTCTGATTGACCGCCAGATTCGCCCGCTTTTCCCCGATGGCTTCCGCAACGAAGTGCAAGTCGTCTCCCAATTGATCTCCAGCGATCAGATTGTCCAGCCAGATATTCTCTCCTGCCTGGGTGCTTCCGCTGCTCTGAGTCTTTCGAATATTCCCTTCGATGGCCCCACTGCTGCCGTGCGCATTGCTAGAATTGATGGCGAATGGGTGATCAACCCCACTTTCCCGCAAATCGAAGAGAGTGAATTGGATCTGATTGTGGCCGGAACCGACGATTCCATCAATATGGTGGAAGCCGGTGCCAAGATGTTGAACGAAGAGCTGATGCTCGAAGCGATCACGATTGCCCACAAAGAAATCCGCCACATTGTCGCCCAGATCAAAGCCTTTGCTGAGCGTTTGGGCAAGCCCAAAATGCAGCCCGCACTTTACAGTGTCGATGAGCGCATCCTGGCATATATTCAGGAGCAGGTCGAAGGCAAAATGACCGAAGCCATGCAGACTGTGGACAACAAAGCCCGCAGTGAGCAGATCAAAGGCATCCGCAAGGCCTTTGAAGCCGAAGTGGCAACTTTGCCCGATGACAGCGAAATCAAAGCATTGATTGCCTCACGTCCCAAAGACACCGGCAATGCTTTCTACAAACTGGAAAAACGCATGATGCGCGCCGCCATTTTGGACAAAGGTGTTCGCATTGATGGCCGCAAGCCTGCGGATATCCGCGAGATCAATTGCCAAGTCGGTATTGCCGCCCGCACCCATGGTTCCGCTGTCTTTATGCGCGGCACCACCCAGGCTCTGTCGTTGACCACCCTGGGCTCCTTGAGCGATGCCCAGATCCTTGACGGCACCGATCCCGACACCAGCAAGCGCTATCTGCACCACTACAATTTCCCCGGTTATTCCGTCGGTGAGCCCAAATTCCTGCGCGGCCCCGGTCGGCGCGAAATTGGCCACGGCAACTTGGCTGAACGTGCGATTCTGCCGATTCTGCCCCCCGAAAGCGAATTTCCCTACGCCATTCGTGTGGTCTCCGAGATTCTGAGCTCCAACGGCTCGACCTCGATGGCCAGCACCTGCGCCAGCACCCTGACCCTGATGGATGCCGGCGTGCCGATCAAAGACATGGTTGGCGGCGTGGCCATGGGTCTGATCAAAGAAGGCCCCCGTTATGCGGTTCTGACAGATATCCAAGGCGTTGAGGATCACCTCGGCGATATGGACTTCAAAGTGACCGGCACCGAAAAAGGCATCACCGCCCTGCAGATGGATATCAAAATCGACGGTCTGGATATGAATATCCTCAAAACCGCACTCGAACAGGCCCGCGAAGCCCGTTTGCATATCCTCAGCAAAATGCGTGAAGCCCTCGACAAACCGCGTCCCGAGCTCTCTCCCTTTGCCCCACGCATCCTGACCATGCAGATCAACCCCGAGAAGATCGGCGCTGTGATTGGGCCCGGTGGCAAGATGATCAAAATGATCGTCGAAGAGACGGGCGTCAAGATCGACATCGAAGACAGCGGCATGGTCTTTATCGTGACGCCTGATCAGGAGTCTGCAGATGCTGCCCGTGCTTGGATTCTGCGCTTGACCGAAGAAGTCGAAATCGGCAAGATCTACGAAGGCAAAGTCGTCAGACTGACAACCTTTGGTGCCTTTATCGAAGTGCTGGCTGGCCAAGACGGTCTGCTGCACATTTCCAAGGTGCCCGGCCGTCCCCGCCACATCGAAGATGTCTTCTCTGTCGGTGAGTCTGTCAAAGTGCGCGTATCTGAAATCGATGCTCAGGGCCGGATTAACCTCGGCCTCGAACAGGAAGTCGAAGTCCGCGAAAGCGCCCCCGCTCCCTATGAGCATGGCGACCGCGAAAGCATGCCTGCCCGCAGTGGTCCTCCCCGTGGTGACCGCGACCGTGGTGGCGACCGTGACCGCCGTCCCCGCAATGGTGGCGGTGGTGGCTACCGTCCTGGTGGTGGTGCTGGTGGCCCTGCTGGTGGTGGTGGAGATCGCGACCGTGGCGATCGCCGTCGTTAGTCCCACTTTTGTTGATTCCACTTTCGTTGCTTTTCTTGGCGGGCTCCTACAATGGGAGCCCGCGTAAACGAACATGTTAGAAGGCCCTGTACCCGATCTGGTTTATCGCGCACTGTTCACTCAGATGCAGATGCCCCTGATCTTAACCGACAGGGCCTTCAGCCATTTTTTGGATCTGAATGAAACCGCAGCCCGTTTGTTGGGACTGCCCTCAGCAGAACTGTTTAACCACAGCCCCGCTGAATTTTTCCCTGAGTTAAACCCAGGCAAACAGAACTTTCAAACCCCGTTTCAAAGCCGCTTAAAAACCGAGTGCGAGACCCGCAATGTGATTCTCTATCCCTCAGAATTACAAGACTATCTCGCTTTGGCCTGGGTGGTTTTGCCCAGTCAGGCTGAGATCGAAGCCGAAAATGAGCGCTTACAAACCATCAGCCTGCGCAAAAGTGAACTGATTGCCAATTTATCTCACGAACTCAAAACCCCGCTGACGGCCATTTTGGGCTGGCCCGAAATCCTTTTGGATCTGGACTTGCCCGAACGGGTCCACCAGGCCGCCAGCTCGATTGAGCGAGAGGGCAAATTGTTGCTGGGCCTGATGGAAGATCTGATGGATCTCTCCAAGGTTGAGGCCGGTCAATTGCGCTTGGATATCCGCCCAGAAAATCTCAACGAAGTCGTGAGTACAGCCTGTGAAATGGTGCGAGAAAAAGCCCGCGAAAAAGGCCTCAATCTGGAATTGGACCTTCCCGAAGCCTATTTGGTGGTCAAGATGGATCCCCTGCGCATCACCCAAGTGCTCTTAAACTTGCTTTCCAATGCGATCAAATTCACACCTTCCGGCGGCCAAATCCAATTGGCGGTCACGCTTGAGAGTGGCCCAGACAGTGAGTCACAGGCGCCCAAATGGGTCAAAATCAGTCTCAAAGACAACGGTGTCGGGCTCGAAGCCGAATCCCAGGCCCTGGTCTTTCAGCGCTTTATGCGCGCCCCCGAAACCCAGGCCGTAGACGGCACGGGCATCGGTCTCTCACTGGTGCAAAAATTTGTCGAATTACACGGAGGCCAGGTCGGCGTTGAAAGCCAACCTGGCGTGGGTTCGACCTTTTGGTTTACCCTGCCGCTATCGTTAGATTGAGTCAAATTTAGTCAAAGAGTATGTGACCAGCCCCATTGCCCAAAAGCCCCAAGGGGCCATTTGCTGCGGCTTGTGCTTCCAGTGCCCGGTCATAAAACTCAACCTTGCCTTCGACATTGTGGCGATAGAGGGGGGTAATCTCCCTGGGCGGGGCGGCACTGACACTGGCGGCTTTGGCTGAATCAAAGGTGCGATCAGCGAAATAGGTGCTGATGGTGCCAGGGTTGCCATTGGTTTTAAAATAGCGCACATTGCCAGCAGTTGGGCCCTCCACCCGCACCACCGCAGGCAAACTGGGATCTGTGCCCGCGGGCGGATCGCCTGCTTGAGCATTGGCAATTCTGTACTTGCCCAGATCAGCCACAGGCACTTCGGTCAGGCCCATGCGGGTGGGAAAGTCGGCCCAATTGGCTGTTGCGGGGGTTGCACCCGGCAGCAGCTCTGAGGTTCCCAATTGATCGGTCAGGGTCATGGTGCCCGACATGGCTCCCAACATATCGTTGACCAAGGGGTCGGTAAAAATATCTGAATCTTGCAAAATGCCCATTTGCTCTTGGCAGCCAATCAATAAATTGGCCGCGTGGATGATTTCTCCGCGCTGTTTTTGCAGGCCGTCGATCTCTTTTTGCAAAGCGCCACTGGCATCCCCTGAGGACTGCTTGCGGGCTTCGAGCACCTGAATCTGGTCGTGGATATTTTTGGCGGCTTTGTATTTTTTAAAGGCGTCCAGCACAAACCCCTGGGGATCTTTGCCCGTGGTTGTGCTGCGATCGACAAAGAGCCCCCCTTTGCCCCCATATCCCGCTTTTTGCAACGCGTCGATGCCGTCGCCACCTGCCATTTCCGCTTTCATAAAGATATCGTAAGCGGGCACAATATTGTGGTAAATGCGGGTATTGCCTTTGACCAGGGCGGCATGTAATTTTTCGAGATTGCCCGTAATCAGGGCAATCTTGGCGGGAGCCGCTGTGGGGGAACTGGCAAAGTCTTTGACCATCTCTTTGACCAAGTCCTCAGCCGGCAGAGCGGGGTTGATGCCCATGCTTTTGGCTGCCATGCGGATGGACTGATCGACCATTTTGTCTTGTACCATGACACGGGCCAAGGCTTTGACGGAACGCTCGTCGTTAACCAACGTACCATCAGGTGTGGCCAGGGTGTGTAAAGCCTCCAAAGAGGCCTCCAAATTCATGATCTGTTGGCCCGCTTCGCGCGAGGCGTATTTGCCAAAGGTCATCCAATTGGGCACCGTGGGTTGGCCCAAATAGCCCTGAAAGGCGTGATCCAGGCTGTGATAGGTGCGGTTGATCTCCTGATTGGCCTCTACCCCGCTCAGGCCGGTTCCGCCGGGAGTCCAGCTTTGCGCGCCCAAGAGGTTTTTCTGGGTGATGGGCGCATATTGAAAGTCGGGAATGGCTTTGGCTGCATCCACATCTTTTTGCAATTGGACCTGCTGGCCACGCACCATTTGGTATTCACGGGTGTAATTTTCAACATGGGTGTCGATATTTTCCAATATCCGTGTCTCTTCGGGTGAAATGCCCTGCCAAGGCTCTTTTTTAAGCTGGCTCAACAAACTGTCGCTGTTGGATTTGTAGAGCTTGAGCTGAATATTTTCGACTTCTTTTTGCAATTGCTCGGCTTTTTCCATGGCAATCCCACCTTCGGGCTTGAGTGGCGAAAGCGTTTCGAGTTTTTTCACTTCGGTCTCGAGCAGAGCCAGTGCGTCTTTTGTGCCCTGACCCAGACCGGCATTGGCTTTAAAGGTGGCAATTTGGCTTTTCATATCCGCAATCAGATGCACGCGCACCGACTCCATCTGCTCAGCGATGGCATTCATCTGGGGCTCGATCTCGGCTTTGCGCGATGGGTTGGCCAGCAATTCAGCATTCAAACGGCTGAGCTGGGCCGACTTGACCATTAAATCTGTGCGGCTGCTGTCGAGGCCGGCCCGCATTTCAATCAGGGCCCCGACCCGCGTGCTCTGTTTAAAAGCCGCTTGGGCAATGCCCAGAATTTGTTGGCTGGCGCCTTTGATCTCCGTTTGCACCCGTGCCAATTGTCCTTCGAGCGATTTAACCCGTTCGGGTACGTTGGCACCGCCTTTTTCGGCTGCCAGGGCCATTTGCAATTGGCTCTCGCGTGAGCGCAAGGCTGTGAGCACGCCTTCGCGGCTGGCCGCGTTGCTGCGCCCCTGGCCGACTTTCTGGCCCTGGGTACCGGGAATCACGATCTCATGATCGGAAGGCGCTGCCAGCAAAAGCCGGGTCTTGAGAATGCCCTGATAGGTTTTGAGTTCGTCGTGTTGGCTTTTGAGTTCGGTGTATTCTTTTTGTTTGGCGGGATCGCTGTAGAGGCCGAGATCGGCTTCGAGGGTTTTGAGCCGGGCATTGATTTGCTCTGAGCTCTGATCGAGCAGGGTATTGACCGTTTCGAGGTTGTGGTCGTAACTCACGACCCGCTGACCAAAAGGCGCCTCTTTGGAATTAAAGCCGCTGACTTTATCCAGGGCTGCCTGAGCCAAAGCCAGGGTGGATTGGGTCTGAGCAGCCAAATTGGCACCGGGTTTGCTGCGCAGTGAGTCCACCACCTCAAGGCGATTGCTGCTGGACTGCACTGTGCCTTCTGTGTGATGCTTTTGGCGGGTGATCACACCAAAATGCAGGTCTGTGCTATTGGGATCAAAAACCGCTGCGGTTTTGGTGCCGGCTTTGAGATCGACCACGGCATATTGGGTCTCACCGGTTTCGCTTTTGATCTCAACGATCGCCTCGTCACCCGCGTCTTTGTTGGCGATATCCATCGCTTCAGAGAGGGATTTGACGACCTGGGGCTGGGCGCGCTGCTTGGTGTCGATAATACTCTGTTGAATGCCGAGTTTGGAGATGTCTACCATTGAAAATTCCTGCTTAGCTTTTAAATTGGATAGGTGTAATATACCCAAGTATTAATTTTTGTAAACGGGGTTAAAATTAAACAACGCATTAAAAAGTATTAAATGCTGATTGCTATTTGGTTTTCAGGCTTCATGGTTGTTGTGATCTGGCCGATAACCTTATGCATTAAGACAAGCCCCCTGTCATTCACGGGAACGCCACCCAGTCCAAGCGAGTAAACACTGGTGCATTCAGACACAAAAACCCTATTGCTTTTTTGCCCTTACTGGGAACCCAGTATGCCTTATTTATCTCTCCCCAGCTTAAGTGGCTACCTCAGACAAAATGGCCACAAAGCAGACCAATGGGATCTCAATTTGCGTTTTTATGAAGAGGCCTTTGATCAGGCCTATCTGCAAAGGCGTTTTCAAGAACGTGCAGCTCTGCTCCCGCCTGAGCACCAGCAAACCCTCAAAAACCTGATTGCCCAACTCGATCATTTGCAGCAAGTTAAACAGGTGTTTAAAACAGAGGCTTTCTACGATTACCATCAGCTCCAAGCAGCCCAACGCGAACTCGAAAAGGTCTACCTCTGTTTTCAGCTGCTCTATCCCGGTGCCCTGTTTTCCAAAGACCATTTTCAAATGCCCGAAGGCTATGCCACCTCCGCTGATGTGATCAAAGCAACCCAGAATACCCTGAGCAATCCCTTTCTTGACTTCTTTCGTGAAAAGGTCTTGCCCAGACTGGAACAAGATCTCCCCCACCTGATTGGCTTTTCAATTGCACGCGAATACCAGATGATTCCGACGTTTACACTGGCCCACCTCATTCGCCAACGCCACCCGGATATTCATCTCACAGTCGGTGGGGCCTATTTCTCAAAAATAGCCGACGGTCTCAAAACGGATCACCATCCTGCTTTCACCCATTTGATCCACAGCGCCGTCAAAGGCGAAGGAGAAGAGCCCCTGCTCAAATTGGTCCAGGCTGTCGGGGGTCAAATCCCGCTGGAAGACGTACCCGGACTGATCTACAACCAAGCGGATGGTCAATTACAGGTCAATGCTTCTGGCCAAGCGCTCTCCATGAACGACGATATCGGGGTGCCGGATTTTGATGGCCTCGATCTGAAGAATTACTGGTCAGCACATCTCGTTTTGCCCATTTTGGGCTCCAGAGATTGCTATTGGAAGGACTGCACCTTTTGTGACCATTTTATGCAATTTGCTGGGTTTCGCTCGCGCAAACCTGAAAAAATTGCCGAAGATCTGGCCATTTTGCAAAAAAAATACGGGGCGAGACATTTCCAGTTTTGTGATGAAACCATGTCCCCCAATTTTGGCCGCCGACTCTCTCTGGCACTTAAAGAAAGAGAGTTGGATGTGCACTGGTACACCATGGCCAGACTCCAAAAAGGCTTTGACAAAGAAACCTCGGAATTGTGGCGTCAGGGAGGCTGTCTGTTTATTCTGATGGGTCTGGAGTCTGCCAACGCTGAGCTGGCCCAAAAAATGGTCAAAGGCACAGACAACAGCATCACCGAAACCGTTTTAAAAAACCTACATGAGGCAGATATTTTCACTTTTGCCTATCTCTTTTTTGGCTTCCCAGGTGAAACCCTGGAAACTGCCGCCGAAACTGTGCAGTTTATTCGCAAAAACCAAGCATTTATTAATTCTCTTGGCACGGGTGTTTTCATTCTTCAAAAAACCACCCCGATTTTTAAAAACCATCAGGCCTTTGGCATCACGCCCAACCCACAAGATATTCAAGATGATTGGTCGAGTCTGATCCGGTTTGAAATAGAAAATGCCATGGATACAGAGCAGGCCACGACGTTTCACCACCGTTTTCGCGAAGAAATGGGGCTCACGTACCGGGCTGCACTTTGGCAACATATTCCCCGCATCGCCTTTTTTCTTTACCTCTCTCGCTACGGAAAGCAAAAAGTGCTCGAACACAATGGGCTTTCTCCCGTCGAAGCGCCATTGGAACAGGTGCGCTCGCTCAAACAGCAAGGGAACCTGATTGCCGCAGAATATATCAACCAGAGTATCCTCAAACGTTACCCCTCTACCCCTCTGGCGGCCAATCATGCGGCTTATTTCGCTTTGCAGAAAAACAATCTCTCTCTGGCAGAACATTGGCTCAGAGAAGCGCAAACATACGGCAGCAATCTGGCCGAAACCTATTTGGTTGAAGGCCTTTGGCATTTGGCCCATTCACGCCCACAAAAGGCCTTACTCTCCCTGGAAAAAGCCCTGTCCAAAGACGCCTATCTCGCTGAGGGCTACCTGCTGCTTGCAGAGCTGCATCGAGACCGGCAAGACCACGCCAGAAAAGTCTTTCACGCCAGAGAGGCCTTAAAAATTCAGGCCGTTGATCAGGCTTTTGAGCGTTTTTCTTTTTATACCTCTCCAGATCTTGTCGAACGCTGCCAAGCGCTGTTAGAGCCCTCACTTGACACCGCTTTGCCAGGCAAATAGGGAAAGCCAAAGTTGTGAAACATGCTTGGCGACACGCTCTCTGCACACTGGTTTTAGGTCTGCTTTTGAGTGCCTGTCAGGCATTCCAAGAAGATATTGCTTTGCTGGATTTGCCCAATTTTCAGACTGTCTTGTTTGATCTCAGCTGTGGCGAATATGAATTTTACACCTTCAAGAGCCGAGAACTCTGTGGCGGAGACAAAGACAGCTTTGGCTTTCTCTATGAGCAAGACAAAGTGGTCAAGCTGATTCTCGACCCCAGTGAAGGTGAAAAGACCACCTTGTTTATTCCCCTGTTTACGGTTGTCTTTCACTCGGATTATCTCAAAGCGGGTCAAAGCCTCAACAAATCACAGGTTCGCGCCACCTGTTCTCGCTTTCGCAAAGAGAACGGAAACGATTCCACCTTTTACACCGAACCTGCCGCTGAATTTGAATTAAAAGTGGTGCAGCACAAAGGGGAACAGGTCCACCGCATCTTGGATGACCATACCCAGTGGGAATTGGAATGGAAGATTGAATGCCCGCAATTGCAGATGAAAGCCCAAGGCAAAGACCAAATCAATATCAGCCGCGAGCCCATTCCCAAACGTTGGAAAGACGCGGACAATGGCGGGCCTCCGCCCGACGTGCTTAGCGATTGAGGCCTTGCTCAGATCTCGCTTGAATCGAGCGCCTTGGGTGCGCAAAAGGCCTTGCTGAAATAGCCCGAAGGGTCAAAACAACAAACACGCTTTTTTCCTGAGGCCAGCATGTCACAGGCATCGTCAATCCGTTTTGTGCGTGTCTTGGCCTGTTTGGCAGTGGTGATCCAGTGAATCCAGTCGAGGCGGGCAATCGTGGTTGTGGCCTCCCAAGTGGCGGAGGCCTCAGGCGAGGCCGCCAAGGCCTGGGCCAGGTCAGCGGGGACCGTCGGTTCGGGTTCTGGCTCGGCAGCCATGATCTCAAATTGAGCCAGCTCACCAAAACCGGTCCCTGCCGCTTTGAACAGGGTTTCATCGATGGTCAGCCAGTGGCTTTTCTGGCCATCGGGTTCGAGTAAGGCCGTGAATCTGTGTCCGTTGATGCTGCCTTCGACCGTGATGCGACCCCGCCTCGGCAGCTTGGCACTGGCTGCTTGGGGCAGAATCACAAAGGCCCATAACGGGCCATTTTCAAACGCTGCTGGGTGAAGTAAACGGGCCTGAAATTCAGATTTGGTGTCTTCTTGTCTCATTTGCGCCTCTCATCTTCTTTGAACTGGCCGACTTTCATTTTACCAGTGTCAGTCGACTCTTCGCGAGTGTGCTGAGAGCGAGTGCGCTGAGAATCAGAGCTTGGGTGCTCGGCTCACCTGCAGGGCTGCACGGTATAGTTATAGCGAACAGGCCTGTTGAGCGAAAGCACTTTGCCTGTAACCGCATCGATGCTGGCCGAAGCAGAGAGATAGAGATAGGGCTGGTAATACGTTTGGCACTCAGGTGGTCTCACCGTGGTCGGCTGCTGATCCGGTTGGCTGGGGGCCACTACCGTCCCACTGCCTGTGACCCCTCCGCCTGTTGTTGTCTGGCCTGAGCCCGAATTCAGGGGCGGCACCACCATCACGCCGGGTTGGGCATAGGCTTCGGCATAATTGGCCGAAAGATAGTAGCGGATCTGCTCGCCCTGTTGCCCCAGCGTCACGCTCCAGTTCAGGTTCTCAGGCAAATCGTAGATGATGGTATTGTTTGCGCCCAGTTCGGCACCGGCCATTGGATAGACAGGATAATCCACCTGGCCGTTTCTCGCGCTCAAGGCCTCACGGGCAAGGGTCACAGCCTGATTGACAGAGATCTTGACCTTGCCGATCAGAATATTGGGCTCACTCCAGACCACGCGGTAGACACGGGTTTCCTGGGGGGTGACATAAAATGTGAGGGTTTCTTTGCGCGGGGTTGAAGCAAAACGGAAGATCCAGTCAGGCCGCAATTGCAGCTGTTTCTCCGCTGTCAGCCCCGGCACATAAACATACTCATAGCGGTTGGGGTCTTTCAGATCGGGCTGGGTATTGCCACGGCTTTCAAGCAAACGGCCATTCAGATCCCATTGCCTGAGCACGGGCAAAATACTCTGTGCATAAATGCTGCTCAGATCCCGAGAAGCATTGCCAGGAAACAGGCTTTCTTCAGCCATCACAGCCAGAAATTGGTTAAATTCCCCACCGCCATAATTGGGGTAATAGGGCATACTGATCCCCGGTTGAGCCATACCTCCAGCGCTGGGAACTGCAGGTGATTCTGGATTTGCAGCTGGTGCAGCCGTATTCGAACCTGTCGCCGTGGCCGAGACATTGCTCGCGCTGGTGCCATTTAGACTGCCCAGATTGTTCAGATTCAGACTGCGCTTGGAAGTGGCATTGGCAAAATGAATGTTATTTGCGGCACTCACCTGGGGGCTGGGGGTGGCGCTGGGCTGAATCGGCAGGGGAGCGGAACAGGCAGAGAGCCCCAGCAGGCCAAACAGACCCCATAGGCCCAGGAACTGGGCAGTTGTAGTTGTATGTTTCATGGAAAAAGAGGACCTCGGTAAACTGATCAGATTTTCAATTTAAGTTCAGACTTCAATGTTTAATAAAATAGTCCCGAACTTTTGCGACAATTTGTTTTTCTGTCATTTTGTCGGCGGTCTGCATGCCTACGATGTGGCCCGCGTGGTGATGCCCTTCAAAGCGCTTTTTCAGTTCTTCTTTGGCTTCGCCAGGACCAAATAGCAGAATGGAACCGGCATTCTGCACCTGTTTAATCACAGCATCGTAGTAGTGATTGAGGTGCCCCGTCATTTCGCGCTGATGGGAATCGTCTGCGTGTACGGTCTGCGTTTCAAATGCTCCTTTGAGGGGAGAATCCCCTTCCCGTCGGGGCTGGCTTTCGACATGTGAATCGATTTGCTGACTGCTGCTTTGCTTGTTTGTCTCGTTCGTCTCGTTTGTCAGGGTCACGATCACGGCTTGTTTGTGGTCAATCCAGAGACCTATATTTGTGCTCATCCATGGCTCCTTCGCTCTGCGTGTCATTTTACCCAGAGGCTTATTATGATGATATCAGTATCGGAGATAAATTAGCAAATAAACAAGATATTTTTAAAAAATTTATTTATTTTTATTAAATTATTCGAAATATATATTATTTTATTTATTGGGATGCAAAATTTTAGGTTGGTGTAAGCTCCCACGCATTGAGCGTTTCTTGCCATTTTGCATGCAGATAATATCCTGTTTTTTCACTCCAGAAAAAAAGTGTGGCTAAATCTATCGCTTCAATCGGGATGTATTGTTCTTTGTCAGAAGGCCTCAAGTATCTCTCCTGGTTTCATTACAATTTCGCACAGTCACTTTCCAAAACGAATTCAGCGGGTGAGTCTCTCTTCATACATGCGGCGTTCAGCCATTTGCCAGGCGGTGTTCAATCCGCCTGTCTCATGCCGCACGGCGATGCCGACCGCCGCTTTGATCTTCGCTTTGCTCAGGGTTTGCCGCACGCGCCTGAGCAGAACATGGGTGCCGAGATCGTTGCATTCGACAGCAAAGATGCCGAACTCGTCGCTGCCGAGGCGGGCCACCAGGTCGACGGCGCGGGTGGCTGAGCGAAGGGCGTCGGCCACGCGCTGGAGCAGCTGGTCTCCGGCTGCCTGTCCCTCATGGTCGTAGATCTCTTTGAGGTCATCAACACCAACGACCACAATGGCTGCTGAATGCCCATAACGCAGGCTGCGCTCTTCTTCTTTGGTGAGCAGCTGATCCCAGGCGCGGCGATTGGCCAAAAGGGTGAGGGAATCGATCTGGGCTTCAAATTCGAGCCGTTCATTGCGACGCTGGGCCTCCAAAGCGCTCAGTTCGAGCTTCAGAATTGAGCTGAGCAGGGCGGCGAGGAGTTCAATCAGGGGTTGTTCCATCACGATGGTTTCAGATTGGGGCTCCGGATCCAGGGCGCAGAGCGTGCCAAAGACACTGCCCTCGCTATCCAGCAGGGGTACGCCGATATACGACTTGATCGGCAATTTTCCCTGCAGAGGCGCCTGAGCATAAACCGGTACCCGATCCGAGGCCGGTGCCATCCGGGGGCCCTCGCCACGAACCATGACCGAGCACAAAGAATCCGTCCAGTTAAATACGTCGCCGCGCTTGATGTTATAACCGTGATTTTCAGCCTGGAGCACAATCCATTCGTTGCCGACGTTCCGCGTCACCATCCAGAGGCCAAAGCCCAATCGGTTGTATAAAAAGTCCAGCACGGCCCGGCTGGCAGTTTCAAAGTCGAGCAGCCTGAGGTCAGGCAGTTCGGCCATCTTTTTTTGTTTTTTCATCTTGACCTCTGTTGCGGTTTTTGTCGCCTCATATTAAGTATAAATGAGCCGGAGCTGACTTTGTTCGCTCATATTGCAGAGGGTTCAGGCTCTGCTTTCCTTACGGACACCTCATAGTGCTAACACCCGGGGGCTTGATTGATTGACAACTATACCGTCTGGACGGTATAGTTGTTGCATCTGATGGATATGAGGGAATCTGATGTCAACCCAAGAAAAACTTTTACAGGCCACAGCCCGTGTGCTGACTCGGGATGGGTTCAGCGCCTTAACTTTAGAAGCAGTGGCCAAAGAGGCGGGTGTGAGCAAAGGCGGGCTTCTCTACCATTTTCCTCACAAAAACAGCCTGATTTCGGCCTTGATTCAAAGGCATATCGAGCTGTTTGAATTGGCTCATCAACAGGCCCTGAAACAACAACCGCAAGGGCCAGGAAGATGGACACGGGCATATATTCAAGCCTCTTTGCAGGGTGAAGATGCCGAGCAAGCAGAGATTTCCTCTGGCCTGATCGCCGCTGTGGCCACAGACCCCACTTTGCTTCAGCCTTTGCAAGAGCGCTATACCCAATGGATAAGCCAATTAGAAAATGACGGTATACCGCCCGTCGATGCCCAATTGATCCGCTTGGCCATAGATGGCATTTGGCTCTGTAACCTGATCGGTTTGGCTCCACCCTCTGCTGAATGTTTGGCCCAGCTTGAAACACGCTTGCTGGCCTTGCTGTAGGTCTCAGATGCAGAACCAGACTTTTTCAAAAACAGATTGGAAGTCTCGCTTGGGCTGGGGGTTGGTCTTGATCTCTGTGCCCGTGTGGTGTTTGGTTTTCTTGGCGCCCTTTTTGCCTCTTTCGCTGCCCATGCGCACGTCGTTTGGGGCTGGAGCGATTCTCCTGGGTGAAGTCCTGTTTTGGGTGGGATTGCTTTTGTTGGGGCCCGCTGCTGCAGCCCGTTTAAAAGCGCCCAAAGTCACAACGGGCAAGAGTTTTGAAGGAAAACATATAGGCGTAGTGGGAGCCACTGGTGGCCTGGGATTGGCCATTGTAGAAGCCTTGGTCAGAGAAAGAGCCGAGATCAGTGCTTTTGTCAGAAATTCCGAGCGTTTGGCGGCCTTCAATCTTCCTCTGGATATCCATAATTTGGATTTGGAAAAACCAGAAAGTATCACCGCAGCAGTCCAGGCCATACAGAAATTGGATGCATTGGTGGTGGCTGTAGGCGTGGATATTCGAAAACCCTTTCTTTCACAGACAGAGCCAGACATGAGCCAACAAATCACCCTCAATCTCTTGGGTGCATTCAGATTGGTTCAGACATTTGCCCCGCAAATGCGTCCGGGTGGCATCATTGCCTTTGTGGGTGGATTTGGAAACGGCCATCTGGCTTTGCCTTATTATTCCGTTGATGTTGCCACTCGGGCTGGTTTGGCTGCGTTTTGTGAGTCGCTCAATCGGGAGTTTTTGCTTGAAGGACAAGACCTTCGCTTGGCCTATCTCTGTCCTGAACCCGCAGAGACAGAAACAGAAAGGCCCTATGCTGAAATCTGGAAACGCATGGGCACCCCGCCTGTGGCCCCTGCTCAAGTTGCCAATTTTGTTTTGAGGTCTCTGCTCTCTCAAAAACAAGTGGCCGTGATGGGCATTCAAACGATGTTTATCAGCAAAATAAATGCCTTGTGGCCAGCTGCTGCCAATGCTTTGGGCTTGCGCCAAGCGGGAAAGGTTTTGCATGAAGCCTTTGGCAGTCAGCCCTCTCCCCCTTCACCTTTGTAAATGTGCAGAGCTGAAACGGGAAAGAGCTGGCCGACAAAACAATTGGCCTGTGAATTTCTGGGGGAAAATAGGTGGGATTTTCAACAAAATTTGGGGCAATGGCATTGATCTGCACCCCATGCTTGGCTATTTCCACGCCTCAGCATTGGCCAGTACTGCGTTCAGGGGCGCTTGAAAGTGCCTTGAACGCGTGGTTAATCTGTCAGATTCTGCGCCAATTTAAAACCTGTATATTGTTCATTCCCTGTAATTTCGGCTAAGACAAACTCCGGAGGAAGATAACGACGCGCTGTCTCTTCGTCTACGAATTCAAGCTCGAAGATCATCAACCCAGAATTTGGTTTTTCATAAACGTCGAGGGATCCGCCAGCCAAAGAATATCTTTTTTTGACGGCAAATTGACCTTTAAGGCCAGAGAGACATTGGTATTCTTCGGCATCAAGGTAAAGTGTTGTCGTGGGCTCCGAGAGCAGAGAGCGCTTCCCATACTTTTTGCCCAATTTGAACAGTGTCGTGCCATCGGGATCTGTCATCTTGCGCAGTCGGAGATGTGAATTTTTGATATACACGTCTTCTATCAGGCGATACGTTTCTTGCGACAAGCTCGCGATTTTGGCAGCATCGACAAGCCAACGTCGTTCGACTTCTGGTATTGAATATTTAGGCAAATGATCCATCTCTTATTTTCACCCCACTTCTTCAAATTACCATGACACACTCAAATCTTTGCTATACAATGCTTTGACCCCTTATCCGTGGATAGGTGGTGTTAAGATATGGAAATGAATGTGGGTGCTGCATGGGCGTTATGAATCAGGCTTTTGATTCCTTTTTGGATCTCCCGGAGAACTTTGAGGAAATTTTTGACTTCCTCGACGAGCACTACGCAAAAAACAGAGACCCGTGGGGCCTTGATCATAAGGTGATCAAGGCAGGTGTCAAAATGGTCTGGCCGCTCTACAAACATTACTTTCGCGTGCGACTCTTTGGAGCCGAAAAAGTCAAAAACCACCCATATATGGTGGTTGCCAATCACACGGGCCAGATTGCGATGGATGGTGCACTGCTTTACGCTGCCTTTCTGACCCAGATCCACCCCCCCAGGGTGTTGCGGGCCATGGTTGAGCGCTTTATCCCCACCTTGCCTTTTTTTGGCAATAGGGTTGCCGAATGTGGCGCTGTGCTTGGCGACCGCCAGAATTGCAAACAGCTGATCGAAAACGGCGAGTCGCTTTTGGTCTTCCCCGAAGGGGTGCGTGGGGTAGCCAAGAATACCCGTCATTTTTACCAGGTTCAGACATTTTCAAAGGGCTTTTACCGCATGGCTTTGATTCACCATACCCCCATTCTTCCCTGTGCGATCATTGGCTGTGAAGAAATGTATCCCTATGTCTACCACCCCCGCTGGCTGGCCAAAAATTTGGGGATGCCGGCTTTGCCGTTGAGCGCATCGATGCTGCTCGGGCCACTGGGGCTGCTGCCGCTTCCCAGCCCCGTGGATATCATCATCGGGGATCCGATTGAGCTGCCCAAGGAATTAGAGGTGGACTCTCCCGATAAAGAAATTGAGCCCCATGTGGCCGAAATTCAGGCGCACATCGCAGAGATGGTGAACACAGGTCTCAAAAACAGAAGGCCTTTTAAAGAACAGATCGGCCTGCCCGATCAAAGGGAGATCTGATGAACATCCTCAAAGCAGAAGACATCAAAACCATCCTGATCATTGGCATCGCAGGTGGTCTGGCCCAAAGCCTGTGCAAACGCCTGCACGCAGCGTACCCCCAGGCCCAGATCATTGGTGTGGATTCCCGGCACTTGGAACCTTCCACGCTCCCCAATGTGACCTATCAGACGATTCGCTACTCACGGGGGAATTTTGAAAATCTCTTCCGGGAATATGCGTTTGATCTGGTCTATCACCTGGGTAGGGTCAGCCACACCATCCTCAGCAATCAGCTGAGCGTGGCTGAACGCTTGGATCTCAATATCATCGGTACCAGTCGGATTCTGGATTTGTGTCTGAAACATGAGATCAAAAAAATCATCATTTTATCCACCTTTCATGTCTATGGCGCCCTGCCGGATAACCCGGCCTTTCTCAATGAAGAGACCTTTCTGCGGGCCAGTATTGCTTACCCTGAGCTCAGGGATGTGGTCGAAATGGATCAGCTGGCAAGCTCCTGGATGTGGAAGCATCAAAATCACATCCAGACCATTGTCTTGCGCCCCTGTAATATCCTGGGCCCCCAGATTAAGAACACCTTCAGCCGCTATCTTTTAAACCCCTGGACCCCAACCCCCATGGATTACAACCCGATGTTTCAGTTTATCCATGAATCGGATATGGCCCATGCCCTGCAAAAATGCGCAGCAGTGGTCCCAACAGGCATCTACAACATCGCACCCTATGAGATTATCTCCTTAAAAGAAGCCCGCAAGACCATCGGTGTACCAGGGGTCCAGACGCCCCTGTTTATCCTCAGTCATCTGGCAGAAGTTTACAAGCGCTTTAATCCAGACATCCCCAATTATCTGCTGGACTACTTAAAATATTCATGTCTGATTGATACCCACGCCATCAGAAGCTTCCTTGGGAACGATTTTTGCCAATACACCAGCAAAGACACCCTGAAACAGCTGAAGCCTGCTCAGAAACACTGAGGTGAAAGGGCCAGCTCAAGGCCATGGGTGAAAAGGTTTGGGGCATCGATAGCTAGAACCGGCTGATTCCTCTGGTACCCACATACTCCCAGATGTGTTGGGTGATGGCAGCGTCTCGGCGATGAAAGACAGCGTGGTGCGCTTCAGACCTTGGCACGCTTGGCAGCGGCGTCTGGTGGTTGGCTTTGGGGTAGGGATCAGTTCTCATCATGCACAAGAAAATGGTATTTTGTGTGCACATCATGGGTCTCATGCACAAGAAAATGGTATTTTGTGTGCACGTTATACGTCATTGCTTCCGCTTGTTTTCTGGCCGACATTCAGTAGTAGCTGGAAAAGCGCATCATTTAAGAAAAAATTGTCTTTGCCTATTTTGTGCTTGTATTTCAACATCAGTTCTTTAATGCCAAGCGTCAGTTGAGTCGTTTGCAAAGAGGTTTGCTCCACACCTTCGAGCATAAACAAAACCCAAGACTCCCATTCTCCCGTATCACGCACAGCTTGCAATAAACGATAATATTCGGATTTGTTCTGGTTGATAAATCGAGACAAATACAAAATAGGGCTACCGAGCAGTCCCTGTTTAACCAGATACAAAATATTCAGAATACGCCCTGTACGTCCATTCTCGTCATAAAAAGGATGTATGCTCTCAAATTGATGGTGCATCACTGCCATTTTCGTTAAAGGATCCCAATCTACAAGCTCTTCATCATTGATAAATCGCTCGAATTGGCCCATCAGCGATTCTATTTCATCAGGAGCGGGAGGAGTGTATACGGTTTCGCCTGTAAGATCATTTTTTAGGGCTGTGCCGGCCATGGCTTGCGCGTGCCTGATTTAAAGCGTCTTCATAAGCAGATTGGTAAATATTATTCTAATCTCTGAATACTTTCATGCATGCAATTATACCGCAACATACACGTCCGTGCACAAAATTTTTGAAGGCTATTTTTTTCTCGAGCGTTTCAAAAGGTCAATACCTGGAACACTTGGCAGCGGCATCTGCCTTTGTGTGGATAACGGACGGAGGGAGAGCATGTCAGTGATTCTGGCTCAGGGTTCGTTTAGGGAGTATGTTCAGAATTCGAATGACCGCAAGGGTGAGCGCCTCGATTTTCAAACCCCCATTTGTTATTTTCGCATTTGCCATCGTTATTTTCATCAAACCAGAAATGACAGTCACATATCGTGCAATACCCTTTGTTCTTATTCTTATCAGAATTTGAATTTTTTTCTGTTGTCTCATCGGTCATCTGACTATCCACCTTATTTGTCCGATTCGGTTTCATTCACACTTGGCGACATTCTTCAGCTTCCGCCAAGGTTTCAGCGCGAGCTTTCGCCAGCATCCTGAACCCGTTAAAAAAATTAGGATGTCGCTGATCACTCCCAAAACGTCGTGATTCTATCCTTTACGACCCGGCCAGGAAATCTGCTAATGAGGCAATATCTATAGCACAATGTCCTCCGTAAAGCGGATGCCATTTCGTCTTTACGCCTCTTTTGAGCGCAAGATTTGCCAGTGCTTCAGTGCCTTCAAAGTTTCCATATTTGTCGTAAAGACCGCATGAAAGATATAGTTCGGGGTAGCTTTGGTTTGCGCGCTTGATCAATGAAATCGGGTTGATTGCGTTCCATTCTTCGGCATTGGAAACATACTTCTTAGCCAGTTGTGTCACTCCGAATATTATTTTGGGGTCGGCACCCGTCCGCTTCATGGCTTCTCTCTGTGTGGAATCATCGGAGAATGGGGACTCCAGGTAAACTCCTGGGCAAAGAGAGGCAATCTTAGAAAACAATTCGTGGTGACTCAAGCCTAATATCAAGACATTTAATCCCCCCATTGACTCGCCGAGCAATATTCTACTGCTCGGTGTGCCTACTTTTGATTCAATTTCCGGCAAGCGGGCGATGAATTCATCCAATAATCCGCTTTCGTCCAGAGAATTTTTCGGGGTTAACAGCCAGACCGGTCCGTATGAAACAACCACGACAGTCGGTGGTTTTATTGACGATCTTTGCCAATAGGCCTGGAGCAATGAGGTAAAGTAAGTGTCGTCGTTCCAGATAGAAGTGTCTAAGTTCCTTCCATGCAAGTGATAAATAACTTCATCCCCTACGCCATTTGCCGCTCGATAAATGGTGTAATTTAAATTACCAGCGGTAAAGTGCTGCGGATGAGCTGGGGTAAAAATGACCTTTTGCTCTCCGGTTGGACTGGTAAAATAGCCCCACGCCAAATACCCGCCGATCGAAAGAACGGCGATCAAAAGCAAGGAGAATATAAGGAATTTCTTTTTCATTGTTACCCCGAGTTTTACGATGTCTTCGACGCCTACGATCCAGATAAGCCGCTTCGCCGGCTTGATCTGGTTTGGTTGGCCAATCCTTCATGTGACATCATCTGTGTGTTGATCAAGAGCAATAATTTCAATTACTTTTTTTTGAATCAAGCCAAGTCTATCTGTCTCACCATAAGGCAGCGAATAGGTAATCGCTTCTTCATAATTGGGGTGGGACTGGAATTCTTTCATGGTTTCGATGATGAATCTCCTGACGTCTTCGTCCGCTTTCTGGATATCTTCCAACAAAGCATGACAATTACTGATCAGGTAGATCAAGTCCTCAAAGTCATGGCTCATAATCAGATCTGGGCCTCTGCCCTTGGTTGCCGATATTTTAGTACACATATAGATAGCTGGCGGCAAAATGTAAATCAGGCCCGAATTTGGTATTTCCACCTGTACCCTGCGCTCATATCCTATGTGGTACCAGGCATTCGAAAAGCCCAATACTTTCGTATCAGTAGG
Source organism: Candidatus Blackallbacteria bacterium (assembly GCA_051715345.1). Taxonomy (GTDB): domain Bacteria; phylum Cyanobacteriota; class Sericytochromatia; order UBA7694; family UBA7694. The sequence continues at coordinate 2,682 of JBPXJQ010000002.1, read as the reverse complement.
CATGACATCTACTTTTAGCCCTTGGTATAACCAACGGCAAATAGGTGCGCCTTCCGAAAAATCATTGGCAAAGCCAAGCGTGCGAAGTTGCTCTCCCATGCTGGCAAATTCCGGTTTTGAAACAATATTGATGATCAAATCGACATCCATGGTCGGACGCACGGGAGCTGCCCCGCTATGTTGTGCGTAAAGCTCCGCAACTGACCCACCAACAAACACGACCTGGTCTTTCAGTTCCGCGAGTCCAGCTGCAATGATTTGGAGCATGTCAAGATTGGTTCTATACATGCTGCAGAATCCTTTGCGTCAATTCTTCGCGAGCCAGATTGACTTCCCGTGCTCTTCCGATTCTAACCGCATCACACAGAGCCAGCAAGGCATAAAAACCGGGTTTGTCTGCAACGACAGCGGGCAAGGTAGGATAGAGTGGCAATATTTCCTGACCCCTTTGCGTTCCTTCCGCATAAGGCCACACAAAGGACTCTGAGCTCCGCATGATTTGCTCGTTGAGAGGTGGAGCTGCATGAGCCGTTGGCACCCCCCTGGTAACAGCGCCTGGCACAACCGGAAACACATATTTCAGCCCATGCAGGACAAACTCCAGTAAGCCGGCACGAAAGACCTTCTTGTTTTTTTTATCCAGCAATCTTGCAATCTGACAGCGATGCAAGGCTTCCGAAACTTCTGATTGACTGATTTGAAGAGCCTTGGCCACGTCACCAACTTTCCAGTTCGTGCTGTTAAGGTCAGTGAGGTACAGTAAGATTGCGATATCCTGCGGGCGCATTCCCTTGTGTGCTTTCATGCCTACCTCCAAACATCATGATAGCACAATATCGCGTATCGCGATACGCGATATTGTGCGAAATTTTGGCCAGTGCTTTGAGGCCTACTAGAATAGAAAATAACACCGGTCCAGTCCTGTTCGGGGCCTTTTACCAACTCGCAGAAGCAGTCTCTTTGGAGTTCGACAGCGAAGTCTGTTGAGCAACGCCTTTAAGCTGCGACCGTAGGGAGTTTTGATGCCCTTTAGGGTACAGCTTGAAAGGCATCGTTGTGAGGCAGAACGATTGAACATTACTTTCAGATTTTAGTATTTTAATCATATTTCTGTAGTAACTGTACATTGTAAATAATTTCCGCTTGACTTTTCTTTTTTTTTCAACCATCCTTCAAAGTATGCTAAAGATTTTTCGAATTTCAAGCCAGATTTTATAGATGATTTAACAGTTTCAAACGGAGATATAAAAAAATCTTTGGTGAAACCTCTGTAAACAATATACCAACCCATTTCTCCTCGATATGGTGTTTGAATGAGTTCTCCATCTTTTAAACTAAAAAATGCTTCTTCTAATTCAGGGTCTTTACTCCCTTTATAAAAAGGCCCCAATTCTCCACCTGATACTTGTATGGGGCCATCATCAGCATATTCAGAAGCAATTTCAGAAAAGCTTGTAGCTCCGAGTTTTATTCTATTCAAAATAGATATCGCTTTTTCTTTAGCTTTTAAGATTTCCTCTTCATCATCAAACCATGCTGATATGTAAATAAATCTCCCAGAATATTGTGCTGGTTCTGTAAATCTATCAATATGCTGATCATAATGTTCTTTAGCTTCTTGATCACTTATTTGAATATGTTCAGTAACTTTGCTCATGAGTTTGACGTTAAGAGAGGTTTCCATAGCCAAAATTGTGGTTTGATCAATAAGTTCATTATTATTGTTTTCATTTGATTTTGAAACTTGATTATTTACAGTTGTTTTAATCGAAATCTGAATATAGTTTGATTCTTCTTCAGTGTTTTCTACTTCGTATAGTTTATACATCTGTTTTAAAATCACTTTTTCAAGCATCATATCTAATGTTTTATCTTTAATATTTTCTATTGCTTTACCATAAAGTTGTTTACTTTCAGTTTCAAACTTCTTATATAGTTGGTCGAAATAACTTATTGGGACAAGTTCACCATTAATCTGAGCAATGAAATCATTGTTAGTAATCACTGTATTTGTTTGACTCGCAAAAGCAATTTGATTAGAAACAAAAAAACATATGAAAAAGTATGAGTAGAAATTAGACTGAATGAATTTGCCAAAAAATGTAATTTTTTTATAATTAAATTTTATAATTCCTGTCACTAACCTACTTAGGAGAACTCGCTGAAAGTATTGCATCCTGATTGCTAGTCTCATATTAATTCACATAAATCTCCCAAATACGTTCGACCATAGAAATGTTGTTTTTCAGAATGTATCACTTAATTTAAACATCACTTGCGCCAGTCAAGTGAGTGCGTGTGTTGCAAGGCAAGCAGGGCCTCAAATCGGGCTCTTTTTCATGCGCTATAATTTGAGTCACTGTATACTTTTTCGCCTCACTCGTAATATTCTTCCTGCCGTAAAGGCGCATCATAATTGGGTATTACCCCTGCTTGACCTTGCAACGAGCTTGCAGGAAAAGTGTTTTCGCAGAAAACAACTTTTTCCGCAAGCGGGTAAAATGCAATAGAATCTTCTCCAACTCCTCTATTATCCCAAAATATTTGACAATTTCCACCCCTCACTCCCCCCTTTTACCTCAACTCCGCGTATCGGTGGAGCTTGAGCGCATTGTGTAAGAGCGACATCCAACGCCATTGTGTGTTCACCTTGGCTTTGCCTCGAAAGCTAAATCGCTTCAA
>JBPXJQ010000001.1:0-82161 GCA_051715345.1 Candidatus Blackallbacteria bacterium | reverse complement strand
GAACGGGGGGAAATCCCTGGGGGTCTGGCACAAAGCCTGAAGAGGGAGCTGCACTGTGAAAACGATGCAGCTAGTTTCTTCCAGAAGGCGTCAAGCGTGCAACTGAATCCGAGAGGGTGCAGCACAAACACGGGAGGCGTGAGGGTCCTGAAAGGGAAGCAACCCGGCTGGATGCGACGAAGACCTCAGGAGGCCGATGGACGTAGAAATTCGCTTCGACTCCGAAGTTTGTTTCATTTTTTGGATTTTTTCTCTCTCCTACCCCCGTTTTTTCGTCTTCAATTTTCAAGATTCACTCAAAGTGCCAAGAACTGTTCAGATTCAAGAACTCAGCAAACGGGTATAATAATCCATGAATCAGACACAAACGCGCTGGAGACAACTTGATGGAAATTTCAAAACAAAGTTATCGCGAACTCAATCAGAACAGGGATATTCGGCTCACGCGTCAGGAAGTCTTAAAAGCTGACAGTGATGGCGATGGGCAACTCTCGACAACAGAGGGTGAAAAAGCCAAAATTGCCCCAGAGGATTTACCGGCTTTGAACAGGGCTTTACAGGGTTCCGCAGCCTTGGAACCCTCCACAGTCCTCTTTGCCATGTCTGGCAAACTTAAATCGATGCCTGCTCAGATCCCTGTTGTGAAACGCATCGAAAAATCTGCAGATGCCTTAGAGACATGGAGAGGGGAGACAGCGAATATCATCGCCAGGGTCCAAAACAAAGGGACTGAGTCTCAACGCCGTGCCGACACTCAGTCAGCATTAGGAGACATCGTTCAACAAAAAGTTCAATGGAGTGGCAACGGTGAAAATGAATTTGGAAACACCATTTACTGCCCTCATGGGCCGTTTTTGGCCTATGTCATGGCAGATTTGATTTCCGTAGAAGAAGCAAAGCACTTGATGGGAGATACCCTTTCAGCAGAAAATGTTCTTACAGGTGGCAAGAGCAGTCCCTTGTTGCTAGAAACGTTGGGAATTGATGCTGGCAAACCCATTCCAGAAGACCAACTTTATCAAGGTCCAAATACAGAACCCACACCCAAAGCTGGGGATGTGGCTGTTTTTGTCGAAAATGATGCGCAGGGATTCCCCACCCATTCGGCCTCTCATTTTGCGACCTTTACTGGCAATGGCTGGGAGGTCATGAGCCTACAGAGACATACAGATCCGCCCTCTGATACAAACCCCGCAATTTTCACTACAATTGAAGATATCTGGGCTGGCGACTTCAAAGGGACATCTGTGGTCATTTGCCCCTTTCCTTTTAAACATCCCTAATTCCAAAGGACACTTTACCTGCGGCTTAGCCCCAAAATTGTTGAATAGGGGTTTATTTCCATTGCAATACAGTCTCTTCATTACCTGAATTCAGATCTCCAGCCAATGCGCCCGTGGGGCCCTTTTCCACTTGGCTGGATTTTTTGAGAAACAGCCCCAAAACCAAAGCACCAACCAGCACCACAAACCAGAGTCCTCCGATCATGCCCAAACCCAAAGCAGTGCCAATGGCTGCTCCTGCTTGAGCGGCCTCAGAGCCCGCATCGGTAACCACTTTGCCTGCAGAGACCATGCCTGCGATGCCCGCAGTGGTCATGAGCAAGGTCCAAAATACGGCAAAGGATTTGATCAGGTTCCAGGCTGTGCCGCCTTCGCGAATCTCACCGGCTTTTAAATTCCGTTTGGCCAAATAATAGGGCAAGAAGATAATCATCAAGAGACAGGTTCCCAAGGCCCAAACAATGGCGTTCTCCACTTTTCGCGTACGGGCGTCATTGAGCACCCACAGTCCAATCGCAATATTTAAAATCCAATACCACATCGCAATCATACCTCCGTTTCGTTATTTCAACCCAAATTGGGCCTTCTGCATGAGTTTGCCATTTTGAAACATGGCATTCATATTGCTGGCAAAGCTATCACCTTCCCATTGGTACATCACCGTTTGGTAGCCCGCGATATCATTGCTGCTCAGCTCCGTGCCTGCTTTACCCAAAATGGCGACCACCTGCTCGTAAGACATACCCGTCTTGAGCCGGTTGTAATTGGCCATAGTCACTTGACTCTTGGGCTTAGGAGGCTTTGGGGGCTTTTCCTGAACTGGGGCCTGGGCAGCCGGGGCCGCATCATTGCTCGGGGTAGAACTATTGCCACCCTGGTTACCGCCCACAATACCCACCAACACAAAGAAACCCACCAGGCCCAGCAGACCCAATACAAGCGGATTGTTTTTTTTCTTGGCGGGCGCTGGAGCTGAGACCTTAAAAGCAGCCGCCGATTCAGGCACGGGATTTTCAAATTGCAGGCCACAATTGGGGCAAAAACGGGTGCCTGGACTTAAAGGGGTCTGGCATTGTGAACAGGTGATCATTGCTATTTTTCCTCGCGATTGCTTTTGTTATTTGCCCGTTGCAGCCCGATTGAAGTCAAGGTCAATAACAGGTTGAGAACCTGCAAAACGAGGATCATGAGCTTTGTATCCATGGCTAATCCTTTAAAAATGAAGGTGATTTTTCCAGTATTTCAGAGCCCCCTGACAGATCTGGTCAGGAGTGAATCAATTGGGTTGGCTATTTTTCTCTGACCGGATCTGTCAGGGCTGTCTGTCAGAATCAAATAATCTCATTCAGTAGGAGCCCAAAAGATGCGTCAGGAAACCGTCTACGCTTTTAGCAAACATGCCAAACAGCGTTTGAAAGAACGCAAAATAAAAAAAGAATGGGTATTGCTGGTTTTAAGAGAAGGGCGAATGTGGAGACATGGAGAAACAACCTGTTATCAATTAAAAGTCGAATCAATACTGCCGCTACTGTATGACGAACCGCTCCTGAAACAACTGATCGTGATCGTAAAGCAGCAAAAAATAGTGACCGCGTATTTTTCCGGTTCTCTAAATTACAAAAATTACAGCCTCTTGCAGATGAATAAAAAAACAAAGTTCAGATTATAACGGAAAAGTCCAGACCAGATGCCTGTGTTATCCTGAATTCTGACAATACCCCCAAGGAGCTGCCCATGCCTGCCACACTGACTGCTTCGATCCCCCAAAAAGGCCAAATGGTTCAGGTGCGGGGGGGAATCTATCTGGTGACAGAGGTGCATGCCCAAACCCGGCTGCTGGAAACCAGTGGCAGAATTGTGCCCACCAGCCATTTGGTGCATCTCAGTTCGCTGATGAACGACGCCCTGGGCGAAGTTTTAAGTGTGCTCTGGGAGCACGAGCCCGGTGCGCGGGTCTTTGAAAGCCTGGCCTTGCCCGAGGGCAAAGGCTTTGACCCGCCTGAACAAATGGCGGCTTTTCTCAATGCGGTGCGCTGGGGAGCCGCCTCCAATGCCGAGGTGGCATATATCCAGGCCCCTTTTCGCTGCGGTGTGGCCCGCGAAGAATACCAGCTCGACCCCTTGGTGCGGGCCGTGGAAATGCCCCGCGCCAATCTCTTGATTGCCGACGACGTGGGCCTGGGCAAAACCATCGAAGCGGGACTGGTAATGCAAGAGCTGATCTTTCGCCACCGTGTACACTCCATTTTGATTGTCTGCCCAGCAGCCCTGCAGATTCAGTGGCGCGAGCAGATGCGCGACAAATTTGGCCTGGAGTTTATGATAATCGACAGCGAACGGGTGCGCAGTTTGCGCCGGGAACGCGGCGTGCGCAGCAATCCCTGGACACATTTCCCCAGACTTATCACCTCGATTGACTATCTCAAACGCGAAAAATCCCTGCGGGCCCTGCGCGATCTGCTGCCCAGCGGCGAAGACGCGGCCTGGCCCCGGAATATTGACCTGCTGGTCGTGGATGAAGCACATATTGTGGCCCCGTCGGGCTCGGGCAAATATGCCGTGGACTCCATGCGCACCCAGGCCATTCGCCTGATTGCCCCCCATGCCGAACACAAGCTGTTTTTAACCGCCACGCCCCACAATGGCTATCCCGAAAGTTTTACCGCCCTGCTCGAATTGCTCGACAACCAGCGTTTTACCCGTGGTCTCAAGCCCCGCCCCGAACAGCTCGAAGCGATCATGGTGCGGCGGCTCAAATCCGAAATGACAGGCTGGGACGGCAAACCGCTCTTTCCGGTGCGCCGCCTGAAAGAGATTCCGGTGTCTTTTACAGCCGAAGAAAAAGCGATCCACCAGGCCCTGCGCAAATACGGCGAATTGCGCAAGCAGCGCAACGGCCAACCCGGCAATTACCTCGTGGACTTTGTGCTCAAGCTGCTGAAAAAACGGCTTTTTTCCTCGCCTTTGGCCTTTCTCAAAACCCTGGAGACACATATCGCGACCCTGCAGCGGCAGACGATCAAAGCTGATCAACGCGCCAGCGAAGTGAGCCTGCGCCTGAATTTTGAAAGCCTCGAAGAAAACGACTTTGCCGACGAAGGGGAATACGAAAGCCAATTGGTTGAGAGCTTGGAGCTGGCAGCCACCCGTTTTGAGGCCCTCAGCCCCGAAGAACAGGCCCTGTTAGCGCAGATGCGCGACTGGGCCGAAACCGCCGCCAGCAAAGGCGATAGCAAATTACATGAGCTGATCCGCTGGCTCAAGCGCGAAATTGCCCCCGAAGGCCGCTGGAGCGATCAGCGCGTGATTCTCTTTACCGAATACCGCGACAGCCTCTATTGGCTGATGGACATGCTCAAACAGCACAAACTGCTGAGCAAAGACCGGGTCTTGGTGCTCGAAGGTGGCATGGACCCCGCCGCCCGCGAGGCGATCAAAGCGGCTTTTCAGGCCAGCCCCGCCGATTCTGAGGTGCGCATTTTGCTCGCCACCGACGCCGCCAGCGAAGGCATCGACTTGCAAAACCACTGCCACCGCCTGATACATTACGAAATTCCCTGGAACCCCAATCGCTTAGAACAGCGCAATGGCCGCATCGACCGCCACGGCCAGCGCTTTGACCCCCAGATTTGGCATTTTGTGAGTGCCGAATACCTGAATCAGCCCTACGACGGCGCTCCCGGCACCCTCGATGGCGATTTGGAGTTTTTGCTGCGCGCCGCCCGCAAAGTGGATCAGATTCGCGTCGATCTGGGCAAAGTCGGCCCGGTGATTGCAAGCCAGGTCGAACAGGCCATGCTGGGCAAACGCAGTGGCAGCCTCAACACCACCGCGGCAGAGCAAAGTGCCTCACGGGCCCGCAACAGCCTCAGGTTTGAACGCGACCTGCGCAAAAAATTGCACATGCTCAGCGATAAACTGCAAAGCTCGGCCCGCAGCCTGCAAATCGAGGCCAAATACATTCAAGAGGTGGTGGAATGTGGCCTGGAATTGGCAGGCCAGCCGCCGCTGCGCCCTGCGGAGCTGGCGGGCATTTGGCCCCATCAACAGGGGAGATTTACATCCTGCCCGATCTTTCACATGCCCGCCTTGAGCCACCAATGGGCCGCTTGCAGCGAGGGTTTGCGCCACCCCCACACAGGGAACCCGCGCCCGATCACCTTTGATGCCGATCTGGTGCGGGGCCGCGACGATCTGGTCTTGATTCACCTCAACCACAAACTGGTGCAAATGTGCCTGCGCCTGCTGCGGGCCGAGGTCTGGTCGCAAGACCCCAAATTGCACCGCATGGCGGTGATGCAGGTGCCGGATCATGTGCTCAAATCCCCTGCGCTGCTGGCCTTTGCCCGGCTGGTGGTGGTGGGCGGCCACAAAGAACTCTTACACGAAGAGCTGATCATGGGCGGGGGCACGCTCTGGGAAGGCAGCTTCAGCCGCTTTAAAACAGAAGGCGAAAAACACCCTTTGCTCAATACCGCCTGGGCCGAGCCGATTGCTCCGGCCCTGGCCGAGCGTCTGCTGGCGGCCTGGCCCGATTGCCAAGCAGATCTGCTGCGCGCCCTGAATACCCGCTTAAACGAGCGCAGCAAAACGATCTTAAACCAATTAAATGCGCGCTGCGAAAAAGAGGTCAAAAATTTGGAGCAGATCATGGATGAGCTGGCCGCGCAGATTGAGGCCCAACTCAAACGCGGCGAAGACGAAGAGATCGAGGTGGGCAGCGGAGAGACCCTGCCGATGGCCGAATTGCTCAAAGAACTCAATAGCGACGAGCTGCGCCAGTTTAAACGCGACCAAGACAATCTCAGCCACCGCCTGCAACGGATTCCCGCCGAAAAAGCCCGCGAAAGTGAGGCCATTCGCCAGCGCTACGCCGAACCCCAGGCCCGGCTCTTTCCCGTGGGGGTGATCTGGTATGTGCCCGCTTCTTTGGCAGGGAGGGCTTAAACCATGGCCAAAGTTTCACTGCACCAAGAATGGATCTCCCTGCTCGAAATTTCGGGGCCGTTTTTAAGCCAAAAGATTTTGCGCGAGGCCTTTCCCCAGGGGCTGCACGGGCTCGACGACAGCTCCCAACGCGCCCGCCTGCGCGAAAAATATGCCCAGTTTTCCCGAATAGAAGCATCGCAAAACGAAGCTTCACATGCTGACTGGATAAAATGGGTCTTAAGCGAATTGTTAAACAGCCCCGATGATTCAGACCTTTTGCGCGAGGGTGAGCAGATCCCTGAGAAACTGCGCAAGCCTCCTGCGGGCCAAAGCGAATGGCAGGCTCCCGACTTTGTCTTTTGCAATCCGGCCGACTTTCCCGCTGAGCAAGCAGGCCTACCGCGCCTGCTCGTGCAGGTCTTTCCGCCTGAGCAGGCCTTACACAAGCCCCTGTCTGAGAGCCTGAGTGGCCAAAGCCCAATCGATCGCATGAGTGATCTCTGCCGCCAAACAGGCGTGCCCCTGGGCCTGGTGAGCAATGGCGAAGACTGGATCGCGATTCATGCCCCACTGGGAGAGACCAGCACCACGATCCAATGGCAGGCCGCGCTTTGGGTCGATGAAAACATTACCTGGCGGGCGTTTTTGAATTTGCTGGGTTATGATCGCCTGCTGGGAGACGAATCCCTGGTGCTGGAGGCCCTGTTTAAACGCAGCCAAGAAGACGCCTTTGAACTGACCGACCAATTGGGGGTGCAGGTGCGCGAGGCGGTGGAGATCTTGGTGCACACCCTCGACCGCCTGGATGCCGGGCAGGAACAGAGCCTGCTGCGCGCCTTGCCCGAGGCCGAAATCTACGAAGCAGCCTTAACCGTGATGATGCGGCTGGTGCTGCTCTTTTGCGCCGAGGAGCGCGGCCTGCTGCCGATGAACAACCCGCTCTACCGCGAAAATTATGCCCTCTCGACCCTGGGGGCCGAATTGCGGGAGGCGGCAGACCAAAAGAGCGAAGACGTGCTGCAGTACCTGACTGATGCCTGGGGCCGTCTGCTGGCGACCTTTCGCTTGGTCTATGCCGGAGCCGACCACGACCTGCTGCAGGTGCCTGCTTATGGGGGCTCGCTCTTTGACCCCGACCGCTTTGCCTTTCTCGAAGGCCGCCGCCCTGGCAGCGATTGGCGCGAAACCCCCGCCGAACCGCTGGCCGTGGACAACCGCACGGTCTTGCACCTGCTGGAATCCTTGCAAATTGTCGACTTTAAAGCCGAGGGTGAAAAGCGCCGGGTGAGCTTTCGCGCCCTGGATCCCGAACAAATTGGCTATATCTACGAGGGCCTGCTCGACCATACTGCTGTACGCGCCCAAGAACCCCTGCTGGGCCTGAAAGGCAGCAAAGGCAAAAAACAGGACCACGAGCCCGAATTGCCGCTCTCGCAACTCGAAGCCGCCCTGGCCGAAGGCGAAGAGCGGCTGATCGCGCTGCTGCAAGGGGAAAGCAAACGCAGCACCAGTGCCCTGGCCAAAGATTTACACTGGCAACCAGAAGACACTCAAAAGCTGAAAATTGCCTGTTATAACGACGAAGCGCTCTTGGCGCGGGTCTTGCCCTTTGCGGGCCTGCTGCGCGAAGACGCTTTTGGCCTGCCCTTTGTGGTCAATACCGGCGGGGTGGTGGTGACGCAGGGGGTGGCCCGCGCCAGCAGCGGCACCCATTATACGCCGCGCTTTTTGTGTGAAGAGGTGGTGCAACACACCCTGGAGCCCCTGGTTTACAGTGGTCCAGCCGAGGGCCTGCCCCCGGAGCAATGGCAGTTAAAACCGCCCGAAGCGCTGCTGGCCCTGCGCATTTGCGATCTGGCCATGGGCTCGGGGGCCTTTTTGGTGCAGAGCTGCCGCTATTTGGCCGATAAACTCATGCATGCCTGGAATCTGCGCGCCCGCGATTGGCTTAAGGCCGAGATGGAGCAGCTCTGGCAAGCCCAGCAAATGGCCCTGGAGCGGGGCGAATTGGCCGTCTTTGCGCCCACGCTCACCCCGCCGCCACAAACCCTGCCTTATGGCACACCCTCTTTGGGAGACCCCCGCGAAAGCCTCTTGCCCAGCGATCCTCAGTGGCGGCTGAACCACGCCCGCCGCTTGGTGGCCCTGCACTGCCTCTATGGCGTGGACAAAAACCCGATGGCCGTGGAAATGGCCAAACTCTCACTCTGGCTGATCACCCTGGCACAAGACATGCCCTTTGGCTTTCTCAACCACCACCTGCGCTGCGGCGACTCGCTGCTGGGCCTGAGTGAGATTGCCCAGTTGCAGCGCTTTCATCTCTTGCCCGAACAGGGCAAAGCCGATCAGTTTCAAAGCCTGCAAGGGCTGATCCGCCAAAAGCTCACGGCCCTGCTCGATTTGCGCGCCGAATTGGTCAAGAGCGATCTGCCCGAATGGGAAAAAGAGCTGCTGCAGGCCGAGGCCGAACGCGAACAGGCAGAAATGAAGCTGTATGCCGATTTGCTGGTGGGAGCCTGCCTGAAAGAGAAAAAAGGCAAAGCTCTCGACACGAGTCTCTTGACCCTGGCCCACCAAATCCACCAGGTGGGCCAAAGCCCCGAACGCAGCCGCGAAACAGACCTCGACCGCCTGGCCCAACAGGCCGCCGCCCTCTTGGGCCACGAACCCGCCAGTGGTGAGCCGCGCCGCCCCTTTCACTGGGTGCTGGAATTCCCCGAGATCTTTGTGTCACCCGCGCAATTGGAAGGTGAAACAGGGCTGAGTGGCCCGCTGTTTGCAGCCGAAGCGCCTGCACCTGCCAAGCTGGGTTTTGACGCCCTGGTGGGCAACCCGCCGTTTTTAGGGGGCCAAAAACTGACAGGCACCTTTGGTACCGATTACCGCGAGTTTATGGTCGCGTATTTGGGCCAAGGGGCACGGGGCAGCGCCGATCTTTGTGCCTATTTTTTCTTGCGCGCCAGTAGCCTGCTCAAACCCCAAGGCAATTTTGGCTTGGTAGCGACCAATACCCTGGCCCAAGGGGACACCCGCGAAGTGGGGCTGGATCAAATTTCAAGCCAAGGCAGCATTTTCAGAGCAATGCCTTCGCAAAAATGGGCGGGCACCGCCAACCTGGAAGTGGCACTGGTTTGGTGGAACAAAGGGGATTGGCAAGGGGATTGCATTTTGCAAGGGAGGCCCGTTTCGAGCATTTCTCCCTATTTGGCAGAACCCAGTCAAAATGCCCAAGTCAGCGGGAATCCTTTTCGGCTTGCGGCCAATGCGAATCAGTCCTTTCAGGGCTCAGTGGTGTTAGGAATGGGATTTACCATGCCTCCAGAAGAAGCCCAAGCCTGGATTGAAAAAAATCCAATAAACAAGGATGTACTTTTTCCTTATTTGAATGGCCAAGATGCAAGCACCCATCCAAAACAGCAGCCTAGCAGGTGGGTGATTAATTTCTTTGATTGGCCCCTGGATCGGGCCTCGGCTCCGGCAGGTTACAGCGGGCCTGTGGCTGCCGATTTCCCAGATATGCTGGAGATTGTAGAAAGGAAAGTCAAACCTGAGCGTGATCATAATAATAGAAAAATATACCGAGACAATTGGTGGCATTATGGAGAAAAGAGACCTGGATTATTAAAAAAAATTAGTAAAATAGATAAAGTATTATTCAAAGGATTCACCAGCAAATACTCCACATTTTGTTTTCAACCCACAAATCAAGTTTTTGCAGCCCCAGAAATTGTCATTGCTTTATCTGAATTCAAATACTTTGCTCTACTTCAATCCAATTTTCATGATTTGTGGATTGTACAAAATGCCTCCAGCTTAAGAAAAGACATCCGCTACACCCCCTCCGACTGCTTCGAAACATTCCCCTTCCCCCCCTGCCTGCTGCCCGGCGCAGAAGCCGACCCGGCCCTCTTGGCCCAACGCGCCGCCCTCGAAGCCATCGGCGAGGCTTACTACAGCCACCGTCAGGGCATCATGGCCCGCAGCCAATTGGGGCTGACCAAAACCTACAACCGCTTTCACAATCCGGGCGAGTCGCACCCGGAGATTGCCGAGCTGCGCAGGCAGCATGTCGCCATGGACGAGGCAGTCGCCGAAGCCTATGGCTGGGGCGATTTGGCACTGGGGCACGGCTTTCACGAAACCAAGCAGGGGCTGCGCTTTACGGTCAGCGAAGCGGCGCGGCAAGAGCTGCTCGACCGGCTGCTGGCGCTGAACCACGCGCGCTATGCCGAAGAGGTGGAGCAGGGGCTGCATCAGAAGAAGGGCAAGAAATAAGTGGGCACTCAAATCTCAGAACTGGGTACTCAAATCTCAGAACTGGGCACTCAAATCAAAAAAAGGGATAAAGTTGCCTGAAAAGTCCGAACCGTGCCAACTGCGCGGCTTGAATTTAGCTGGCCAGTATGAGACAATTAAACATACAAAAACATACAGACTATGATCAGCCTTTTGAGAGAAAGAAGCGTATTTCCGTGAGTGACAAATCCAAAATCGAGTGGACCGATGCAACCTGGAACCCGGTAAGAGGGTGTACCCAGATTACCCCTGGCTGCGCCCACTGTTATGCCAAGACTTTTTCAGAGCGTTTTCGCGGTGTGCCTGGGCACCCCTTTGAACAGGGATTTGACCTGCGTTTGGTGCCAGAAAAACTGACATTGCCCCTTACCTGGACCACACCCCGCACCATTTTTGTCAATTCCATGAGCGATTTGTTTCACAAAGACGTTCCAGATGCTTACATAATTGAAGTCGTGAAAGTCATGCAAGCAGCCAATTGGCATACCTTTCAGGTCTTAACCAAACGCTCAGAGCGCTTGAGCGAACTCTTAAAGTCAAAACTCGCATTTGCAGCCCATGAGCCGCATATCTGGTGGGGAGTCAGTGTCGAAAACAAAAAGCATGGGCTGCCCCGCATCCAAGATTTACAGGTTGCCCCCGCCAAGGTCAGGTTCTTATCTATCGAGCCCCTTTTAGAAGATCTGGGAAGCTTAAATTTACAGGGCATCGATTGGATCATCGTCGGGGGAGAAAGTGGACCAGGGGCGCGTCCCATTCAAGCTGCTTGGGTGCAATCCATACAAGAACAATCGGCCCAGGCTGGGATTCCCTTCTTCTTTAAACAATGGGGAGGCGTTCAAAAAAGCAAAACGGGCCGAGAACTCAATGGCAAAACTTACAGTGATTTGCCTTCGCGTCCACATTTTCCAATTCCAGATCAAGAGAAACGCAAATTGCTTATACGTGAATTGGCGGCAAAATAACAACAAAAGCGAGACGAAATGCTGAATGACAATCCCTGATTTTTATCATGGTCGAGAACAGAGCTTTGTTAAACATGAGATTCTCAAAAACTATTTGGTCATGTTGGCCCATATCATTGGATTTACGAATCACACTTCTGTTGCTTATGTAGATTGTTTTTCAGGGCCCTGGAAAGAGGCCACAGAAAATTTTGAAGATACGTCTTTTGACCTGGCCATTCGCCAATTATTGGAAGCTCAAAAATTCCACAAACAAAGAGACAAAAATGTCGATATGCGTTGTCTGTTCTTGGAAATTGATCCCGCTGCTTACAAAAGGCTTTCAGACTATGCGCTTCAATTTGAACAATACCAACCAGAACTCGAAGTCGAGACCCTCAATAAACCGTTTGAAAAGGCCATTGAAGACATTCGGTACTTTGTAAACAAAAGACCCAATACCTTTTCCTTTTTCTTTATTGATCCCACAGGTTGGAGCGGTTTTGGCATGGATCAAATTGAACCCTTGCTAAAAATGCAATCAGGTGAAGTGATGATTAACTTCATGACGTCTTTTATCAGTCGCTTTATCGAGCATCCAGCAGAGGAAACACAACAAAGTTTTGAAAATTTATTTGGTTCTTCTGAATATCGAGAGCTAATTCAAAATATCCCACAAGCTGAACGCGAAGATAAGTTGGTAAGTGCTTATGCCAACAATATAAAATCGCGGGGTGGTTACAAGGCCGTTTGTACAGCGATTATTTTAAACCCCCTTTTAAACAGAACCCACTTTCATCTGATTTACGCAACGCGGCATATTTTAGGCGTTAAAAAGTTTAAAGAGACTGAGAAAAAAGCCATGAAAGCAATGGAGGCCGCGCGTGCAGATGCTCAGCAGCGAAAAAGAGAATCACAAGGTCAACTCACTTTATTTGAAAGTGAGGAAATGCATGATGGAACCTATTTTGATGAGCTGCGTGAGCGGTATCTCAATTTAGCAAAGAATCAATTTATGCAAATGTTGCAGGCGAACATTCGTCTGCCTTATGACAAAGCCTTTATTGAGATCTTACAAACGCCCTTAATCTGGGAAAGCGACTTAAAAAGCTGGATTGAGGATTGGCAGAAACAGGGAATTCTCAAAATTGAGGGGTTAGTCGGTAAAGAACGAACGCCCAAGATCAGAAATGCTCATGCCTTGCTTTGGTTTGGACAATAACCCTGATCAAGTTTTTTTGGCTGTGAGGTCCGAACCTTTGGACGAGAGGTCCGAACCTTTGGCTTAAAATCTGCCCAGCATGCCGAAAAGAACGGCAGAGAAGCGGCCCCCCAAAAAGGTAAAATGGCATCAGATGACGTATGATAAAAGAAAAAGAGAGGGGCATGACTGATGGCTGAGTCGGCATACACCCCAGACCCTGAAACCACCCATGAAATTATGACAGAACTAAAGAGCCTCCCTTTGGGAGAACAAAAAGAAGTCCTTGATTTTGTCCGCTATCTCAAATTCAAGCAAAAAAAAGGAGTACCAGGTTCTGTCCTTTTGCCTTTTGCGGGTACCATTCCCGCAGAAGAACTGGCTCAAATGCAACAGGCTATAGAAGAATAGCCAAATATAGCTTCAGGTCAGGAGATTCAGATGGACGAAAAAACGATGCTTTTTCTTGAAGAGCATATTCCAGAGTTGGCTGATGTGGCGTTTAAACAAGCCTATTGGCAGGCTTTGGCAGAAGGCAGCAAAGTGTTAAAGGTAGAAAACAATTGTTTGGTGGAAGTGTCTCCCGACGGCAGCCAAAAAATGATTAAAGAATTGCCCGCCCAAATAAAAGTCACGCCGGGTCAAAAATTTTTAATCAAATGAACATTCCACGTATCAGAATGTTTGCTGGCCCAAGGAGTTAAGGAAAAAGCACCTTAAAAAGAACTTTAGAGACGGTCAATATTCTCTGCAATCCGCTCAAGAATTTGATGCAGTGATGGGGGTGAACCATAAAAAATCGGAGAGATCCTTGCATACTCTTGCTCGTAAGACTTTAAGACAGCGGGATCTGGAATAAAAAATGCCTCATTGGTAGAAATATCCAAATTATCTTGTGTCCGAAACCGCTCTCGTTTCCGCTGGTGATAGCGTTCTGAGTCAATAAAGGTCTGCACTTCTGGCACAGCCAGCAAAGCATAAATATCATAGTAATGTCGGAGAAAGTTTTGTGGCATCCCCAGCCCGCTTCGCTCCAGACGGTATTTAGTAGATACGGCCTGAAGCTTCTCTACAAAGGTAAACCCCGGATGATAACAACGTATATTAACTGCCCGATTGTCCAAGACATCTACACCAGGACGAAATCCAGCCATTTCAGCTTGCTCCAAGGCCCAACTTGAAATCGTTCGAGGCGCATTGGGCTCGGTGTCGTCAAAGCCAATCTCAAGCAAAATACCGTACTTAAGTGAAGGTAGAGACTGAAATACAGTCGAATAGACCAATCGCAAGCCTACATGACGCATTGCTTCATCGGCAAAGTCAGGGTCTATCTCAACAGCTTTGATGCCTGGAATCTCAATCTGTGACTGTAACTGCTCAAAAAAAACCTTTCTCTTTGCAATGTGCGTATCACGGGTTTGTCCCGTCTTCGTGGGCAGTCCTGGTGTCGGAGTGACCTTTATGTCAATATCTTCAGAAAAGCGTTCAATGATTCCATAGCCCTTGGAAAGCGACGTCCCACCCTTCATGTCAAAATCAATCCCACACTTAGTCAGCCCATACAAACAGTGCATCAACCAATAGTCTTTCTCTACCAGCTGAGGACGGAGATTCCCACGTTCACGGGAAGTTGCTTCGAGTAGCGAGGAAAAATCAGGAAGGTCGTGCAGATACGGAAGCGGTTGGGATCGCGTTAATTGCGGCATAAATTTTTTGAGTATAGATCTTTCCAAATTGCTTAATCATACGATCCAAGCGAGTTTTATTGAGCTGCTGAATTTTTTGTTGCAGCCGCTCTGATCGTAGAGGAACTTCTTCAGCAAAATATTGACGTTCATTGAGAAATTCAACAAATAAAAACTCTTCGGTCAATTTTTGAGGGAAATAAGGCCGAATACGAAAATCATAGGTCTTTCCAGCCAGGGTAAACATCCCGTGCCGCTTATGGTTGTAAACCCGCAGGACATTGGAGAGCTGTGTGCTGCCCAAACCCAGACTGTTCAGATCGTCTGGGCTAAAGGCCAGGTAACGATCTGTTTTTAGAAAAGCCCGAATCAGCGCATCATCATCTGGAGGTAACTCGCCAAATCGTGAATGTTCTGGACAGTAATAAATACCGTAAAAGGCTTTTTTGAGTGCCCCAGATTGAAGCAATGCCTGAAGATCCCGATTCAAATTTGACGAATAGGTCTCAAACTCCTGACGGCGAAATACCCGACCAGGGCGCAACCTTAATTTAAGCTTACTTGTTTGTGTTTTCATACTTTAATTATAAACGGCTGGATTCAAAAGTAAATCTTTTCATTTAAAAGTAGTGTAAATAAAACGGGCAAGGTTCACGTCAGCTCAGCGGGATGCCGACATGAAGGTTTTCTTGTGTGCCAACTTCTTGGTCGTTCCCAACGACAACAGCTTTGCAAATCATCCTTCCCCTGACCAGAACTGTCACCGTCGGGATCTAAGCTAAAAAAAACAGCGAGGATCTCAACATGCAAAAACCGCTCAGATGGCTACTCACACCCCTGCTCTTTGTCAGCCTCAGCTTGCCCGTTCAGGCAGACACCTTTGACCAATTTCAGGTGCATATCCACACTGGCCTGGCAGCCCTGCAAAATTACAATTATGATCAGGCCTTGGCCCAAGCCAATTCGGCTGAAATCTATTACCGCCGCACACTACAAGCTTATGCTAGCGAGAACAGTGCCGAAGACCTCTGGAAGCTCAATCTGGCCATGCAAACAAATATTGTTTTGCTCTATTCAGTTTTGGGGCAGCGTCTCTTTGACCAAAAACGCTACACCGACGCCTTGCGGATCTACGACAAAGCCTTGGCTATCAGCCCCAATTACCCCAATTTGCGCTACGAAAAAGGCTTTACCTATTTCAGCATGGGGCAGCCCTGGAAAGCAGCCGTGGAATTGTACGAAGCCAAACGTCTGGTTCGCTTTCCGGCCCGGCGGAATATTATCAACCACTTTGCCGAAGAGGGTTCTTTGGTCTGTAGCCGAGAAGAAATTGACCGCCGCAGCGATGGGCTGCTCCAAGACATGGGCAAATCCACCCGCTATCCCCTGGACATGGATCTCGAAAACGGAAAAAAAATACCAGGCAGAATCGTGCCGGGATTGGGAGTGCATTGGCCAGATCAGGGAAATGGAAAGTTTATCTATCTGGAATCTCCCGAAGCGGAAATTCTTGAACTGCTCGGTGAGCCCAGTGCTTGGGATGAACAAGACGGTGCCGATGGCAAAAGTACGGTGATGGTCTATCCCCAATTATTGATCTCGCTCGATAACACCGAAAGAAAGGTCAAAGAAATTCTGGTCATGGCGCCCGACCGCCCCATACTCACCCCCAAAGGATATGTTAAAACAGGCATCCATGCCCGCAAAATCCTGGAGCTATTGGGCCAGACAATGGGATTTACGCGGCAAGTGATGGGATTAAATGCCAATCCGCGTGAATACCTCGACTATCCTGAGCTGGGTCTGACTTTTGCCATCTCTCCCCAAGATACAGTGATGGGAATCAGCATCAGGGTCCTGGAGTAGTACCGTCTGAAGTGTTGTGCGTAGCGCTCTGCTCAACGACCTGAATCTCTGAGATATACCAAATATCGCCGACCCGGTTGAGCCCATAACGCACCCGATACTGGCTATTGACCTGCCCTTCTTCGGAGTTGTGGCGCATTTCTTCGACTTCAGTCAAAGCTTGGCAGTGTTCGGCATCAGCATAATGAATCTTCAAAAACTTCAGCGATTTTAGCTCCAGGCCGTAATAGACGGCATCGGGATTGTTTTTCCACCATTGCACGGCAGAAATGGTTTCGGTCAGGGCATCTCCTGTTAATACTACTTTGAGACCTTCAATCTCCTGGTTTAAAAAGGCACTGCGTTTGATTGCTTGCCAACGTTGAATACTTTCCCGCACGGGCCATTGACTCTCGGGTATCGCCACAGAGGCAGGGCTGGCATCGGGTAAAAGTGGCGCCAGGCGCAGATAAAGGGGTTCTTGCTGTACAAAACTGCGCAAGCGGACGAGGCCCTGCCGATCTGCGCTTTGCCCAGATTTATCCTGGCGCTCAACGGCTTCTACCACTTCGTGCCCGGAGCGGAAGCGGGGATGGGTGGGATCGCGTGTATAAGCCTGTTCCAGGCTATCTTTGGCTGTTTGCACCCAGTATTTGAGGGCCTCCCAATCAGGTTCATCTGTTTCTGAGACACGAATAGCGGGAGCCAGGCGAATCAGGCCTTTGAGATAAAAAGCCCAAGCCAAGGTTGGCACTTCCGAATTTTGGCCATTGTGAACAGCCTGTTGCAGACCTTGAATCGCAGGATTGATCTGCAATTCAGCTTGTTCTAAATCTCCTTCTTGCAACAAAATTTCGCTCATCAACAAACGGGCCTTCTCAGGTGGATCGGGCGTGTTTAAGATCTGCGAAAGTTTGAGCCTGGCCTGAGGCGTATTGCCCTGATGGTAAAGCTTTTCTGCCTGCAGATAGGGAATCTGAGGAGCTGCCTGCCAAAAGACAATACCTGCAATGCCCAACAATCCCAATCCCAGAATACCTCCACGTTTGAGCCAAATAGATACTTCTGCTTGAGGTCCCATTGTGGTTAAGTGGCCTTGGGAGAAGGATCTGAAGTTGGTTTTGCAGTCGGTTTTGAAGATGGTTTTGCGGTCGGTTTGCCGGAAGCAGCTGGCGAAGCAGAAACAGCAGGAGGAGAAGCACTGGGATCGAGCAAGGGCAAGAGTTGAGTTCGTTTAAGCTGATGGGCCAATTCCAGGGCTGTTTGCCCTTTGCCATTGACCTGTGTGGGGTCGGCAGCATAGCGCAAAAGCAATTTGACCAATTCAGCTTGATCAGTTTCTATGGCCAGATGCAAAGGCGAACGCACCTCGTTGTCCAAGGCACTCAGATCTGAGCCATAGGCCAACAGAAACATGGTTCCTGTGCGGTTTTTGGCTTCGATGGCCAAATGCAGCGGGGTTTTGCCTTTGCTGTCTTTCAGGTTGGGGTCTGCGCCGGATATCAACAGGAGATGCGTCAATTCGGCCCGCATGGGCACAGGGGCTTTGGCTGCGATCAAGTGCAATAAACTCCACCCTTCCAGATTTTTCAATTCTATGGCCTGTTTGTGTGCCAATTGGCGACGGAGATAATCAGGGTCGGCCAATAAAGGGTCTAAATCTTTGCGATCGGGCCAATCACCCAACAAAAGGGTATAGAGTTCGGGATCTTGATCTTTGTCATCCAAACCCCTGTTTTCAACCCGGCCCAAATCGTTGGCCAATTCAAAGTGGGGGTGTTGGGCATCGACCTCAACCGGTACATCCTGCCAATAGACTTCAGAGACTGCATTGCTATAACCCCCATTGAGGAACCACTTTCCGGGAGTCATATTCACTTCAGCACGGCCATCCAAATCTGTTTGCACGCGCACAAGTTTGCCCTGTTTGAGCTTTTCGACAAGGATCTGGTCGAGGTGGGTTTCACTCTTTTCGACCCAGGCGTTATATTGGCTTTGGTACTTTTGATAGGCTTTTTGGTAAGCCTGTTGTTTGGCGTTTTCCCACTGTTGCACCTGCTGTTCCCAGGTGGCCAATTGGTTTTTGGCTTGGGCATAAGCGGCATTGCGGGCATCGATCCACCTTGATCGGGCAGCCTGATAGGCATCAAAATCTGGATAGCAGACCCGCTCGTTGATAAAAGAATACTCAATACAATTGGTTTTAAAACGCTCTTCTTTGTAATCGGGTTCGGGATACTGCGAAGCAAAATCGCGATAAACCACTTCGGGATCTTCGGGTTTTTCTGTAATCGCGGTTTTGGGATTAAACTTTTGATCTTCTTGCTTGGGGGCTTGGGGAGGTTGGCCCGTTTTGTTCAAGCTCTTGAGTTCATTGCGCACAGCCTCAAAACTATACGGCACAAAGACCAGGTTTTTACGGGCAACCGGATAGACCTGCCCATCTCCGCGAATAATGCCTGCGCGGATTTTTATGGGCACCGTGTTTTCGCGGGTCAGAGCCCAACCCAACCCACCCACAGCCAAAGTCCCAGTCAAAAGCAGTCCCAGGATTTTCATTTTATCCAATTGGCCCAATTTAAACATCTGCGAATTCCTTTGGGTATTTTTGCAAAGCATAGCCCCTCCCCCTGACAGATTTGGTCAGGGGGTTCTGAGAAAATAACAGGGGATTAACAGTCAACGATTTTTTCGCTAAGCTAGAGAACATATTTGCAGAAGAGGGCCAAGCAATGAATGCTGCTGAACTTGAAATTCCCAACCCCTGGGAGATTCGCCAAGAATTGATGGAATTGACCCTGGAACAAATCTTGGGCCCCGCAGGCGGCCCCGAAGAAATTTTGGCCCAAGATCCGCGCCAGCGCTATTTGGTGGGTATTTTAGCTCCACAAGAAGTGGAAAAACCGGAAGTTGAAAAACCCGAAGTGGATGCAAATGCCGACCCAGCACACGAAACAGCCAAACTTCTGCTTGAAGAAGACGACAGCCCCGAAGCGGGCAAAGTCCCCGAAGAGGGTCACCCCGAAAGCCCTGTAGGCAAAGCTGTACCGATGTTTGAGCCCGCTTCTTTTGGTTTTTCGTTTACCTTGGCCAAAGAGTCCCCGGCCTTGATCGCAGAAGTGAATTTTGGTATTTACCAAAAGTTAGACAAAGAATCCGATCCGAGCAACCAAACGGACAGCAAAACCACCCTTTGGCAGAGAATACCGGTCCAAGGGGCTTCTGAACCCATTGTTCTCAAGTCCTGTCAGCAGCAAGATGTGCCAATGGTCTGGGGGCCTGGCGCACCTGTGGGAATCGAACTTAAAATCACCCTCCGCGAATACCCCGATGGCTGGGTCGGCACCCTGTTTTTGCTCAACCACCAGGCCCCGCTCAAAACCCGCAAATCTGAAGCCTTTCTCTTTCAAACTGAGCTGAATCTCTGTGCCCAAGATCAGAGCCCTGTCTTTATTAAACGCCTGCAGCGTCCCCTGCAAAGCCGCCTCGACAGTCGCGATTTGGCTGAAAAAGAGGCCCTGGAGATGCTTTACCACAATCAGGTCGAATTTGCTGTGGGGCATGGTATTTCAGTTCATGCCGATACCTACCCTCAACAGCCTCATCAGGCTTGGCGCATTGCCACACGGGCTCTCCCCTGTTTTGAAGTGCCTCAGACGCGTCACACCCAAGTCGCAGATCTCGAAACAGACATGGCGGTTTTGGCCCAATTATCTCCAGAAGCACTCAATCAAGCTTTGATGCCCCTGGCCACAGGCTACCAGCGCTGGGCTGAAGCGCTGATGCCAGCAAGTCCCAACGAGACGGAAATGCTGGCTCTGGCCCGTTGCCAAGAAGCCCAAGAGCGGATTCTGGCGGGAATAGAACTATTGGCCCAAAACGAGCAAGCTTACACGGCTTTTCAAGCGGCCAACCAAGCCATGCACCAACAACGCATTCATGCGCTTTGGAGCCTGCGCAAACGCCGGGGCGAAAAAGATTTGGCATTGGAAGCCGTGGATATACCTGCCAATCGCACCTGGCGCCCCTTTCAATTGGCGTTTATTTTAATTAATTTACCTGGCCTGACCTTGCTCGATCATCCTGAGCGCTCAGACCAGCCCAATGCCGTAGCAGATTTACTTTGGTTTCCCACAGGGGGAGGCAAAACCGAGGCCTATTTGGGGCTGACTACTTATACCTTGTTTTTGCGTCGCTTGATGGGCGTTGTCGGCGATTACAGTGGTATGGATGGAGTGGCTGTGTTAATGCGCTACACCTTGCGCCTGCTTACCTTGCAACAGTTTCAACGCGCCACCGCTTTGATTTGTGCCTGTGAGCTGATTCGCAGCAAAGACGAGAGCCGCTGGGGCAAAACCCCTTTTCGCATTGGTCTCTGGGTTGGTCAAAACACCACCCCCAACAAGACCAAAGAGTCGCAGCAATTTGTTGAAAATCTGCTGGGAGAGTACAAAGAACAGCAATCAGGGGGGCACACGAGCCCTCTGCAATTGACCCATTGCCCTTGGTGTGGCGCTGAGATCAATGCCAAAAAGCACCTAAAGGTCGAAGGCGCTTTTCCGGGTGAACGGGGACGAACCCTGATCTACTGTGGCCATGCCAGCTGCGAGTTTGGCAAACGGCTCAGCCCCAAAGAAGGGCTGCCCGTGGTGGTTGTGGACGAAGAAATCTACAGGCTACTGCCTGCTTTGGTGATCGCCACTGTGGATAAATTTGCCCAAATGCCTTGGAATGGGCAAATTCAAATGCTCTTTGGCCAGGTCAACCAATATTGCTCGCGCCACGGCTTTCGCTCACCCGAGACCGAAGACAGCGACTCCCATCATGCTTCGGGCAGCAACGAAGCAGCACGTTCACACTTTGTGCATCCCCTGCGCCCCCCCGATTTAATTATTCAAGACGAACTCCACCTGATCTCAGGCCCGCTTGGCAGTATGGTGGGGCTCTACGAAACGGCGGTGGACAAACTCTGCTCTTGGCAGGTCAATGGACAAACTGTGCGTCCCAAAATAGTCTTGTCCACCGCCACGATTCGGCGGGCGACCACGCAGGTTCGCGAGCTTTTTCACCGCCAGGTGGCGATTTTTCCGCCCCATGGTTTAGATATCTGCGATAATTTTTTCTCAAAGCAGGTGATGCCAGGGCCCGAGAGTCCGGGTCGGCGCTATCTGGGGGTTTGTGCGCCTGGGCGCAAGCTCAAAGAGGTACAAATCACGGTCTATTCCAGTTTGCTGGCGGCAGCCGAAACCCTCTACAAAAAATACGGCAAAGCAGTCGATCCCTGGATGACCCTGGTGGGTTATTTTAATACCACCCGCGAATTGGGGGGCACCCGCACCCTGCTTAGGGACGATATTGCCACCAACCTCAAACAGATGGACAAACAGGGCTTGGCCGTTCGCAATCTCTGGGACAACGGCATCGAAGAGCTGACCTCTCGAATCAACGCGGACCGCATTAAAAACATTCTCGAAAAAATGGAGGTGCCTTTTGATCCCCTCAGCGATGCAGAACGCAAAGCCGCTGCTGAGCGGGCAAAAGCCAATAATACCCCTTACGATGGCCCGGCCCGACCGGCGGATATACTTTTGGCCACCAACATGATTTCCGTCGGGGTGGATATTGACCGTTTGGGCCTGATGGTGATGATGCGCCAGCCCAAGACCACCGCTGAATATATTCAGGCCTCCAGCCGGGTGGGCCGTTCGAGTCAGGCACCGGGGTTGGTCTTTACCCTGTTCAATTGGGCACATCCCCGCGACTTGAGCCATTATGAGGTCTTTGAGCACTACCATGAGACCTTTTACAAACATGTCGAAGCCATTTCTGTCACGCCCTTTTCGGCCCGCGCCCTGGATCGGGGGCTGAGTGCGCTCTTGGTAACTCTCATTCGCCTCAGCTGCACAGACTACAATCGCAATGAGTCTGCCGACGCGCTCAGCCCCAACTGGCCAAAATTAGCAGAGATCACGGGCTATATTGCCCGCAGGGCCAGTGAGATTCGCCAAGATCGCCAATTGGAGCAGAGCATTCGTTCAGAACTGGCTACCCGCTTAGACTTTTGGCAAAAAACAATTCAAGAAATGCGCCATTACCAGAAAAAGTTGGGATACAAAGGCAAAAAAGGCAATACCGACGGATTGCTCAAAGATGCCGGTTTGATCGATCCAGATAATCCCACCCGCACGCTCAAATGGGAGCCCTTTACCTGTCTCAATTCTCTGCGCAATGTCGAGCCCCAGATTCCCCTGATTTTGAACCATCCCCACCCCCGCTGGCAAGGCCGTCCGCCTTTGCAGGGCTTTACAGAATCCCCCACAGAAAGAGAGATCAAAGCATGAGCGTTGTTGGAGAAATTCGCCCTTCACAGCTTTTGTTTACCTACGGCATGGGTTCGCTTTTAAATTTGCCCAATTATTCAGCTGTGATTCTGGGGGTAGATAGTTGGGAAGAGCGCCTGGCAACACCTGTGCAGGAAGAACGTCTGCTCCAGGTGGTTCGCCAGCGTTTGGGCGAACAGGTGCGTTTTTTGAGTGTGCCCCCGGCTGATCCCGAACAAACCACAGGCGGTTATGGGCGTTCCAAAAGCAATATTGGCTTGCCTTTGGCACTGTTCCCCCAATACATGGTCTGCCAAGCCTGTCGGCGCTTGGCACCTGTGGATGGGACTTTATTCAAATTCAAAGAACACCGTTTTTATGCCCACGAAGACAAATACATTCACGACAATTGCCACAAGACAAAGGACCCGGCTCTGATTCCCTCGCGCTTTTTTGTGGTCTGTGAAAACGGCCACATGGACGATTTTCCCTGGCAGTATTTTGTCCATCGCGGAAATTCAGATTGCCAAGGCGATCTGCAATTGTTGGGTCAGGGGTCAGATATTAGCATGATTACGGTCAAGTGCAAAACCTGCAAAACCCAAAGAAATATGGTGGATGCCTTTAACTTGCAAAAACAGGTCATGCCGCGCTGCCAGGGCATTCATATCCATCTGAGCGATCAGTCAAAACCCTGTGATAAACAAATGAAACCCATGACCCTCGGCGCTTCAAATGCCTGGTTTCCACTGACCTTGTCGGTGGTCTCTATCCCCTCAGAAACAGATTCAGAGTTGGATCAATTGATTGAACAACATTGGACATCAATGCTAGAACATATTGATAGCCTAGAAAAAATTACTTTTCTAAACAAAATTAACCAATTAAAACCCTTTTATACATATTCTGAGACCCAGCTCTTCTCAGCCATTCAAAAATACCGAGAACGCCAAGGCAGTGCAGAGAATCAGGATCCCCAAGATCTGAAGCAACACCTGCTCACACCTGAATACCGGGTATTGTCCCAGCCTGGCAAAGTGAAAAACAGCGAAGATTTTCAGGTTGTCGAAGAACCTGTGCCCAGTGCTTTTGCGGGTTTGATTGAAAAAGTGGTATTGGTCGAACGTCTACGAGAAGTGCGGGCCCTGATTGGTTTTACCCGTGTCATGGCCCCTGATCACGGTGATCCCGATTCCCAACCCGTCACCGTCGGGCCAATCGCCAAAAGTGCGCCCAAATTGGTTCCAGCTTCAGAAGTGCGGGGCGAAGGGCTGTTTTTGGTTTTTAACCAGCGTGCGCTCACTGCTTGGATCGAAAGATTGCAAAGCGAAGAGAGCCATTGGCAAGCGGCTCATACCCAGTGGCGCAAACTGCGCAAATACCCAGAACCCGAAGCCCATTTCCCGGGTTTGCAATATGTGCTCCTGCATTCGTTTTCCCATGCCCTGATGCGTCAATTGTCGTTGGAATGCGGTTATAGCGCTGCCAGTATCTGCGAAAAAATATATTCGCTGCCAGCAGAAGGAGAAAATCCCGCCCAAGCAGGTATTTTGCTCTATACAGCTTCTCCCGATAGCGAAGGCACTTTGGGGGGCTTGGTCGAATTGGGCCGCAAAGAGCGTTTAGGTGCCCTGATCGAACAGGCTTTAGAAAATGGCCGCCTCTGTTCTTCGGATCCCCTCTGTGCCGAACATCCGCTCAAAACAGGGAATCAGGTCAGTCTCCATGCCGCAGCCTGCCATGCCTGCCTCTTTGCCCCCGAAACATCCTGCGAACGTGGCAATCACTATCTCGACCGCACCCTTTTGGTGCCCACCTTGAGCCGCGAAGAATGGGCCTTTTTTGATGTCTGATCGTTTGGCCAGCTGTATTTCAGAATTGGTTCAAGCCCTTCCGACACCTTTGCTCAAGGGTTTGCTCGATTATCTCACTCTGCCTGAGTCACCCAAAGCGCTCTTGGTCCGGCAACGCCTCTTAAACGAAGCCACTTTGGAGCATCAAACACTGCTCAGACAGCTGTTTGAGGCCATGAAAACAGCCGAAGTTTCCCCCCAGGCTTTGGCATTGGCCTTCAAAGCCAGTGCCCAGGTCGCAGATCACTACGCCCTGTCCCAACAGATTGAATTGGTTTGGACGGGCCCCAGCTCTGGAGTGGCCACCCGGCAAACCGGACAGGTGGTGCAAGAAGTGATTCGGGCCGCCCAAAAACAGCTCTGGATTGTGAGTTTTACGGTGAGGGATATTGATGAACTCAAATCCCCTTTATTTGAGGCGCTCTCCAGAGACGTGTCTCTCAAGTTAATCATGGAAGACAAACAAGAAAGAGACGGCTCCTCCATGAAAGCCAAAACAATGGCTTCTTTGGCAGAAATTGGCCTGTCAGGGCATCAAAATCTGACAAGTTATATTTGGCCGCCGTTTATGCGCCAACAAAAAACAAACCGGGCATCCCAGGTCTATTTGACGGATTCGCTCCACGCAAAATGCCTCTTGGCAGATACCCACAAGGTTTTTATTACCAGCGCCAATTTGACCCGCACGGCCTTGAATCAGAATATGGAGTTGGGGGTTTTGATCACGGGTGGGCCACATCCCAACAGCCTGTCTCAACATTTTCAGCAATTGATTGAAAAGGGAATTCTCTTGGCTTTACCGAAAGAAAACCAGTATGAAAAAAGTTGAACGTCTGATCGCTTTGATGTATCTGATTAAACGCCGCACAGGTCTGCGTACCCGTGAAATAGCGCACGAATTGGGCACCACCGAACGCACTGTATACCGGGATATTGCCTCTCTCAACGAAGCCTTTCGTGACTATGTTCAAATCATCTATACCGAAGCGGGTTATTATTTGGATCGCACGATCTATGCACCGCCGCTGCGCCTGATCGGCAAGGAATTAGAGGCTTTAAATGCGGTGGTTTTGGCGCTTGAGAATAGCCATCCCCATGCCCAATTGGCCCGACAGGCCCTCAGTAAAATGAAGAGCGCTTACGCCGAAACAGAGAACTTGGATCTCTTGGAACTAGAAGCCCATTTACAGGTACTTTCACCCATTCCCAAAGATCGCGTTGAACCCGAAATACTTTTGGAATTGGAAAAAGCCATTCAAAAACGCGAAGAGATTCAGATTGACTATTTCTCTTTTAGCAGTCAAACCCAAAGAGAGTTAAGGGTTCATCCCCATGCCTTGGTTTTGCGCAAACATGCTTGGTATCTTTTGGCTTGGTCCGAGACCCATGGCAAGATCATACAATTGCGGGTGTATCGGATTCGCACCTGCCAAAACACAAATACCCCATTTACCCCCCAGCTTGGATTTTCTGTCAAAGACTATTTTGCCAACCACTGGTCGGCTTTTCAGGGCAAACCTGAAGCCATTGTTCTGGCCATTGATGCCAGAACAGCGCAATTGGTGTCGGAATTGGAATGGCATCCCAGTCAAAAACTTGATAGTCTGCCCGATGGAGGCTTAATCATGCATTTAAGGGCACCCGTAAATCCCGAATTGATCAGTTGGATTTTGGGCTGGGAAGGCGGATGTCGGGTATTAGAGCCCCAACAGCTCAAAGAGCAAGTCATTCAGGCCATCAAAGCCTTGGCGCAAAATCATGGTTTAGAAATCACTCCCTGACCAGAACTGTCAGACAGACTTGGTATGCTCAATACAGTTTCTTCTTAGGGAGCAATTATGAAAGAGCGAAGTTTTTTGAATTGGGCCCGGCAGCATGCGCTGTTTGAAGCCTATCTCTTTTACTATATAACGGTTCCCCCCTGGCCATCGGGATTGCAGGAAATTGAAATACGGATTTGGTGGAGCACCGATCTGAGCACTGAGGCCAAAGTACGCATTCGAATGACTGGTTTTATCGACGAATGGCTCAAACACGGTCAATTAGAAAAAATAAAATACCAGACCCTGTCTCAGATTTACGCTGAAGAGTTTCGCTTCGTATTGCTTCAATCTGATTTTTGGAAACAGCAAGCGGGCTCTGACAAAGAGCCGCTTTGGCACAAGGGTGAGCAAAGCGAAATAGAAGGTTGGAAACAAAAGGATGGCAAAACGCCAGAATTTCGCAAATACCTATTTGCCCCCTTGGAACCAGACAACGCGCTTTATGCCTTACAGTCCAAACTCTTTGATTTAGTCCCCAAAGAACTGCGTTAGCGTTTGCCTTAGCGGTTAAAGGCCAAAACGTGACTGCCGCCCCGTTTGTCTGCTTGGGCCATTTCTTCGGCCAATTTTTGCGGGGTCATTTCCCATTGGCCGCGTCCACCTGGATCTGCCAGAACCAAATTGCCATTGGGTTTAACTTCCATGACCACCATATAATGGCGGCCCCCGGTGCTGTTATAGGGTGAACCTGTTTCTAAAATCGGCATGGCGCCTTTGGCAATTTGCGAGCGCAACATCCCGACCAATTCATTGGCCTGGCCCGAACGGAAACTCTGATGGGCTGTTTGGCGCACCTGGCCGCCGGTCATGCGCTGCACCGATTGTGCCACTTCAGACTCCGAGATCGCCCAAGCCCCATCGCGGGCACTGGTAACCCCCGCAGCCTGGCGGGCCGTTTGAATCGCTTCCCGGCTGGAAGCATCGTCATCAATAAAGCCAAAGCGTTTGGCCACCATGGCTGCACAGGCGGGGCCACAATCGCCCCCCCCCGAAGCCAAACCATTGCCATTTTGGGTGACATAAAAATCATCAAATTCACCCGAAACGGCTTCGCCACTGCCTGTGGGAGGGGCGAAAAAGGGATTGTCTATTGGGGATGGCTCAGACAAACGGGGGGAAACGGGGTTAAACGGGGCTTCGTTGTACTGTTT
Organism: Candidatus Blackallbacteria bacterium; assembly: GCA_051715345.1. Classification (GTDB taxonomy): domain Bacteria; phylum Cyanobacteriota; class Sericytochromatia; order UBA7694; family UBA7694. The sequence goes on along the minus strand of JBPXJQ010000001.1, from coordinate 54,831 downwards.
GACAAAATTTTGACTCAGGTTGCTGAGACTGCTCGGACTGCCCTCAGGACGGACCAGCGGCTCGGTAACTGGGGGAGCAGCCAATTGCTCTAAATCTTCGACCAGCCCAGCCAAGATCGGGTTATTGCTCTGGGATGATGCCAAGTCTTTGAGGGCCCCCATTTCTGCGGGGGAGATCCCTTTGCCAAAAAGGCCAAAAAAGTGACCTTTGGAATCTGAATGGGCTTTGTCTAAAAACTGCATCACACCCGCTTTGGTTTCTGCGCTTAAACCAGGGGTATTTTCGAGTAAATTCTTGAGTTGTTTCAGTTCATTTTTATCCAGGTGCTTGTCTGCCAAACTGCTTTGTAAGGCGGATTGAAGCGTATTAAACTGGGGGGATTGGCCTGAAATTGTGGTCATGGTGGTGAAGACTCCCTGTTAAAAAATGGCTGAAAAGACGATACGCTCAATTAGTATACCCAGATTGAATAAGAATGATGCAAAGGTCATCAAAAAACTGATCTATACTGAAACAGAGCGAAAAGACGAGGCTGTGATGACTTCACCCGACGAACCCATTCAATCCAGTTTTTATTACCACAAAGCCCAACACAATCCAGATGTTCAGGGAATTTCTTCGATGACCCTCTATGAGGGCCCGCGCGTCAAAAAAGACATTGCTTATACCGTGATCAAAGATCGCAATACCGGCGAGTTCCACCACGATTGTGTGACCTTTAAAACCTACCGCAAGAGCAAAAATTCAGCTCCCCATTTTGATCCCAAAAGCTCGTTTACCCTCTCTGATGACAAAAACCAAGAGTTGACCCAGGCCCTGGCGTTTATTCAAGCCTGTCGTGGCCAGCATGAATTTGCAGATGGCAGGCATCGACTGCACCCGACCTCGGGAGAAATTCGGGAACAGATCAAAGACCTCAACACAGATCAGCAGGTTCAGATCCTGCTCGAAACCCTTTACCAACTCCAGTCCCAGCACAACCCCCAGGAATTATTGCCCCCTTTGCAGAGCCTGGAACTCTCTCAGCTCGAGAATACCGCCCTGCTCTTTCACATTGCCCTCTGTCGCCAGGTCTTGGGTCAATTGGCCCATTTACTCAAAAGTCCCAAACCGAGTCAAAGCGATTTGCAGCAATTATTAACAACACAGCCCTGGCTTTTGGGCTGTGATTTTGCCGAAAAACTCGATACCCGCTATTATTTGCCCGAAGTTGAGCCCTGTTTTGAATTGTACCGAAGCCCCACCGGGCAGATGCTCATTTTTGAAATTCACACGCCGCTCGAACCCGGACAAGCGCTGATGGAATACAATGCTGAATCGGATTTATTTTATCCCTGTCAGCCCTTAAATTTGGCCTTGGGACAGGTGCAAAAATACCTTTCCCTGTTGGCGCCATTGGAAGTGCAGGCCCAGATTATTATCGGACACAGCCACCAAGATCCCCAGCAAATCGAGGCCCTGCGGATCTTCAACAGCCATCTCAAAAACATCGTTGTCATGCCTTTTGATCAGCTTTTAAACACGGCCAAACAGGTCTTGGTTCAAAAGCAAAACCTGATCAAACAGAGTTGGAACCACCTGGGTTAAGTCATTTTCCCTGACTTCTCATTCGGAAATGTTCACTTGCCCTGTCGCTCTTTACATTCCATTCACAATTTACCACGGCACTTTTACATAGCGGCATATTCGGTTTACGCCCTGAGCTTATATTCAGAGCATAAACCGAAAGGACTGCCCCCATGCCACTCACCTCCCTGCTCGCTTTGGCCACCCTGACCTGCCTTTTTTTGGCCCTTGATCCCGCATTGAGCCAAGCCAGTGCCCAAGCAGGAGAAACCCAAGCCGAAGAGGCAATACAGGCCCCGAAAACTGAAAAAAGCGCCAAAAAAACAGATCAAAACTTACGGGTGAGGGGCCGGATCCAAACCGGTTGGGAATTGGACGCCGACAACAATACCGGCAATGTCAGCGACAGCTTTTTTATTCGCCGTGCCCGTGTGGATGCCCGCTGGATGCCTTTGGACTGGGTCAAGTTGGTTTTGGAATTGGAGTTCGCAGACAAAATCGGGCCCCGGGATGTCTATGCTGAATTTCAATTACATGAGGCAGTGGCCTTACAGGTTGGGCGTTTTAAAAAACCATTCTCGCGTCTACGCATGATGTCGCCCTGGGACCTGCTGATCCCCGACCGGGGACTGCTCGATCGGGCCGTGATTGACGATACCAAATATGGCGGTTTTGGTGCCCGCGACTATGGCCTGATGGTTTCGGGCGAACTGGAGGCGCCCCAGGATTTTCCCATGATCGCCAGAGATCCGCTCAAATTGAGTTGGTGGCTGGGGGGCTTCAACAACCTGCCCAACGAAACCAATTACCACCGCGATGCCGTGGCCCGCACCCAATTGCGGCTGTTTAAAGGACTGGTACTGGCCCTTGATGGCAGTATGAAGGTCTACGAAGAGTCCTCAAGTACAAAAACCGCGGCCTTGCTCGGGGCCGATTTAAAATGGGAGTGGGACCCCTTCCGGCTTCAATTGGAAGGGGCATGGGGCGACAATGTCAACCAGGGGGGCAAACTCTGGGGCAGCCATGCCACGGCCTCTTGGACCTTTGCCTTGAGTGAAGATGTGAACCTCATACCCGCGCTGATGGTCGAGATCTTTGACCCCAATACAGCCCAGGCCGACGATCTGGATTTGCGTGTGGCTGCCGCCCTCAATTTGGATCTGCGCGACAATATCCGCCTGATTCTCTCCCTCGACAAGACCTGGCAAGATCTCAGCGCCAGTCAAAGTGCCCTGCCAGATCCGCTCAAATTGACCCTGCAGACCAATCTGCGCTTTTAAAGCCATGAAACCCTTTCGATGGCAACTCAAAAAAAGGCTCAGGTTGGCAGGACTCTTGGCTCTGCCCCTGCTGATCCTGGGGCTGAGCATGACCTGGCAGGCCTGGCAAGATTTAAACCAGTTCAAAGCCCTGCTCAAAGATCCCCAGCCCCTGAATTTTAAATTATTGGGCCTGCGATTGAGCGACCAATGGGCCCAGGAGCTGCGGCGCTTTCGCACACACTCTGGCCAAGGACTGAAACTGCCGGTGATCGATCTGACGCTGTCCAACAAAAAATTGCCCCTGCTGCTGCAAGCGGGAAAACATCCCTTTGTTCCCGTTGAGATTCAATTCCAAGGCTTAAATTTTACAGGAGAGGTCCGGCTGCGGGGGTATAAACCCTGGCATGTGGCTGAAACCAAAAAATCCCTGCGGATCAAGCTCAAAAAAGGGGATTTTATCTTGGGCCACCGCCTGTTTAACCTGAATAACCCCGACCGCCCGGTGCTCTTTGAAGAGACCTTGGTGTTAAAACTCGCCCACAACCAGGGTCTTATCACCAGTGCCAGCGATTTTGCCCGGCTGCGGCTCAATGGTCTCGATCTGGGGGTTTTTGCCTATGGTTCTCCTCTCGACGAAGCCATCTTGCGCAAACACCGGCGCATTCCCGCCGATCTGTACAGCCTGGAAAAACGCCAAAATGGCTTTCAAAACACAGGCCCCTGGAAATACATCACCTGGTATGACAGCGAAGCAAAAAACTTTGCGCAACTGTCTCAGTTATTAAAAACCCTGCAACACGCCTCTGATCAGGACTTTCAGGACTTTGCTACACACCATCTCAAACTCAAAGACTTTGCCACTCTGGAGATCTTGCATCGGCTCTTTGCTGAGCAAGACGATAGCGAGGCAGAACTGAATTATGCCCTCTATTTTGATCCCTATCGCGGGCTCTGGGAGCCTGTTTTACATGAATTTACAGGGCTCGGTCTGGGCGTTGCGCCCCCTTTAAAGGATCCCTTGCTGACACGCCTGGGCCAGGTGCCCGCCTACCAACAGGCCCGCGCAGACGTGCTCAAAAGGATGGTCGTTGAGGCAAAACCCGAAACGCTCAGACTGCAGGGCCAAGAACTGCTCTCTCGCCTGGCCCCTGATTTGGCCGCAGATCCCTTTTGGCGGGCCCGAGGAATTGAAGCTCAAGGTATTGAAGTGGAAGGCGTTGAAGCGCAAGGGCTTGCCCATAAACAGAACACGCCCCTGCTTGAGCGCGAGTTGATGCGGCCAATGGATCTCAAAAGATTGGCCGCGGCTTTTGAATTGCGCCTGCAGAGTCTGGAAAAACGCTTAAATGCCCTCCCGGCTTTACTGGCAACCCCAAAAGACATATTTCCCTCCCGAGTTCAGCTCAAAGCGACACTGAAACTGGGGCCCGGTCGTTTAGACATCCCTTTTACGCGCCAATTTGAAGCCGATCAGCCTGTGCAGATTGCCCCAGGCACCACCTTTGCTTTGGGGGCCGGAGCCAGTTTGATCTTTAAAGGCCCGGTACAATTCTTGGGCAGCACCACATCACCGATTCGGCTGATACCGGCCGGTCACAAGCGCTGGGGTGGGTTGGTATTACAAGGCAGTAGCACAGCGGGCTCTCACCTGTCTGGCGTGATCGCCAGTGGGGGAAGTCAGCCTGTCTCACCCCCGTATATCTATCCAGGCATGATCAACTTCCACGATACCCGCCAGATCTCTCTGGCAGACTGCCAATTCAGCAATAATCTGCACTCCGACGATTTGCTTCATACGGCTTATGTCCAAGACCTCAAGGCCGAGAGAATCACAATCAGCCAGGCCTTTTCTGATGCCTGGGATTTGGAATTTTCGCAAGCCAAACTTGCCGATTTGCGCATTCAGGCCAGTGGAGACGATGGCCTCGACCTGATGGATTCCCTGCTGGAATTGACCCGCAGCGTGATTCAGGACAGCCAAGGGAATGGCATCTCAGCGGGGGAGCAATCCAAAGTGACCGTGTCCCACAGCTTGATTGCCCACGCGGGCACAGGCATTCTCGCCAAAAATGCCTCTGTGGTCCAAATGAGCCAAAGCCTGCTGTTTGAGAACCGCAAAGGCCTGGAAATTTACCAAGAATCCCCCTTTTATCCGGGTTGGAGTCGCATCACGGGCGAGCACCTGTTTATCTCGGGAGGACAGCCCTTGGCCTTGGATGGTGTCTCAGAAAAGGCCATTGCCCCCCCCGTTTATACCCAATTCGATACGATTTCAGCCCCCAACACAGCCTCAAATTTGGCGGCGAAGCGCCTGCTGGCCCCTTTGTTCAAATTGCTGAGCCTGTCTGAATTCAAACAATTGCCACATTGGCTGAATAGCCAGAAGAAGGCCAAACAGCCATGATTCGCCGCTTTAACCGCTTTGAATTAAAATACCTCCTGCCTTTGAAAACGGCTGAAGCCCTCAAAGCCGATTTGGCTGGGCTCGTTGAAGCAGACAGCTTCAGCGGCCACACAGGGTATCTCGTCTGGAGTCTGTATTACGACAGCCCCGCATACGAATTTTTCTGGGACAAGATCGAAGGACTTAAATTTAGACGCAAGCTGCGTATTCGGGCCTATCCGGGTTCGGAGCGTCACGGCTTGGAATCTGTGATGGTCGAGATCAAACAGCGTATCAACAAGACTGTACAAAAACGCCGTTTGCGTCTGCCTATCGCGAAAGCCTACGAACTTTGCACAGGGCAACTCAGTGGTGTAGACCTCGACCCGCTTGACGCGGCCGTGGTGGCTGAGGTCAAAGCAATGGTGACCGACAAAGGTTTGGTTCCGAGTTGTTTGATCAGTTACCACCGCACAGCATTTCATGGCAATCACTACAATCCGGGCCTGCGTATCACCTTCGATACCGAACTCAAGGCCCGCTGCACCCAGTTGGTTTTGGATTGCTCACCCGCACTTGAAGCAGAAAACCGCTATTTTATTCCCCCCGATTGGTGCATTTTGGAGATCAAGCTCAACGACAAGGTGCCCGATTGGCTCGCTTCGCTTTTAAATGCCCACAATTGTGAATTGCGCCGGGTGAGTAAATACTGTTCGGGCTTGGCCCAGATCAAAGCATTTCAACTGAATCACAAATCGCTCTCGCCCTTGATGCTGCCTGAGCAGGCCTCCCCACAGCCTGCAAACCGATTAACTTATCCCGAAAGGATCGTCGCTCCATGAATCAATCTGTATCCACACTCTTAACCTTGGGAGACAGCTCAGGGGTCTTTAACCAATTGGATATTCTGCTGGTCATGAGCTTGAGTTTTTTTCTGACCCTGGTGCTGGGTTATGTCTACCGCTGGACCCACAGCGGTGTCTCTTATTCACAGTCATATGTCCAAACCCTGGTGATTATGGGCACGGTGGTGGCCCTGATTATGTTGATCATTGGCTCGAATATCGCGCGGGCTTTTGCTTTGGTCGGTGCGCTTTCGATTGTGAGGTTTCGCAATGCCTTAAAAGAGACCCGTGATGTGGGATTTATCTTTATGAGCATGGCGATTGGCATGGCGATCGGCACCCGCTTTTACTTGCTCGGCATTTTGGCGACATTTTTGCTGGCTTTGTTTGTGATCATTATGTTTAAAGGCAATCTCTTCGCCCGAGAAATGCAAGAGCGCATCTTGCGCATCCGTGTGCCGCTGGAGCTGGAATACGAAAGTATCTTCCCTGCGATTTTTGAACCCCTGCTCAAATCCTGGCGCCTGGTCTCGCTGGAAACGGTCAGGGCAGGTGAACTCCAAGAAATCGTCTATTCGGTGGTGCTGCACAAAGACAGCTCACCCCAGCAATTATTGGAGGCCCTGCGCCAAACCAATGGCAATCAAAAGGTCACTCTCGTGATGGGGCAACAGGAGGTGGATCTTTAACTTAAGCCCACTTTTCCGCTTACGCGTCCCTGCAAGGATTATCAAAAACCCCCTGACGTGAAAGGAATTTACCGATGTCTCATCTCAACAGAACCCTGATGGTTACTTCACTGGCCTTGTCACTGGCCTTGAGTCTGCAAGCCTGCCAAAACTACTCCCTCTTGGGTAAAAACAATGCTGTGGGCCGCCCTGTTGGCTGGAGTGAAATCTCCCATGGCAACGATACAGCCCCCGATTATGCACGGGTCTTTCCCCAAGATCGGGTCAACCGGATTGAGATCAAAATAGCCGCTCAAGACTGGAAGCTGATGCAAGACAATATGACTGAACTCTTTGGAAGTGGGGGCAGCGGGCCAGGCGGCGGACCAGGCAGCGGATTTGGACCCGGCGGACCCGGGGGGAATTTTACGCCTCCGGCTGGGTTTGTGCCACCTGAAGGATTTGTGCCTCCCCCCGGTTTTCCCACCCCCAGCCCAGGGGCCAGTGCATCAACACCAGCCTCACCCAATGTAGGCACCAATGCCAGCCCCACTCCCCGGCCTTTACCTGCTGGCGGCTTTCCGGGCATGCGACCCGGGGGAGGCGGCGGCCCGCTTGAATTCTCAGAAGAGGATCCCATTTACCGGCCAGCGACGATCAGCTTTGAAGGACAAACCTGGAATTATGTCGGCATACGCTACAAAGGCAATTCGTCCTTGCGGTCCTCTTGGGGACGCACACTCAAAATGCCCTTTCGCTTCGACTTTGACGAATTTGAATCAGAACACCCTGAGATCAAGAATCAGCGCTTTTTTGGCTTTAAACGCCTGACCTTTTCAAGTGGATTTAGCGACAATTCCCTGATCCGCGAAAAAGTGGCGGCAGATATCTTCCGCAAAGCCGGGCTTCCCTCTGCTCAAACCGCCTTTTACCGGGTCTATTTGGACTATGGCGAGGGTTCAAAATACTTTGGCCTCTATACCATGGTCGAAGCCCCCGACAAACCCATGTTGGCCACGCAGTTTAAAAATGCCGATGGCAATTTATACAAACCCAGTGGCAATGGGGCCAAATTTGTCACCTTTGACCAAAAGGCTTTTCCCAAAAAAAGCAACGAGACCACTTCGGATTGGCAGGACATACAAAATATCTTCTCAGCTTTACACGCCTCACGCAGCAATCCCGCGCAGTGGCGGGCCGGGCTTGAAAAGGTCTTTGATGTCGAGGGTTTCTTGAATTGGTTGGCTACCAATACCCTGATTCAAAGCTGGGACACCTATGGCCGTATGGCACACAATTATTACCTCTATGCCGATCCCGGTGACGGTCTCGTGCATTGGATTCCCTGGGACAATAATATGGCCCTGTCGGGCTCAGGTCGCCCCGATGGTGCTACCCCAACTCCCACCCGCACGCCCCCACCCGGCTTTCAGGGCGGCCCAGGCGGAGGGATGGGAGGTCCCGGTGGTGGCGCTTTTTCACTCGAACTGACCGCCCAAGAGGTCAACGAGAGCTGGCCCTTGATTCGCTATTTGATTGATGATCCGGTCTACCATGCCAAATATGTGGCCTATGTTGATAAGGTTCGCAAAGAGGCCTTTGCGATTGAACCGACCCAAGCCATGTACCAAAAGGCCCACAACCTGATCCGACCTTTTGTCGTCGGAGCCGATGGCGAGCAGAAAGATGCAACCCTCTTGAGCAGCCCTGAGGCCTTTGAATCGTCCCTGGAACAGCTCAATACCCATCTCAAGAGCAGGCACGCAGCGGCAGAGGCGTTTCTGAAATAGGGCTAAGGGTTAAGTTTTAGGGGTTCGGTTTGAAGTGGAAAAGCCAAGTGGGTTGCAAATTATGCCACAACGGCAGCTCTCTCAAACCGAACCCCTTCCAGCCTAAAGCTTATTTCCCCACCCAAACAGGCGCGGTCCAGACATCATCCATACTGCCATCGGCATTGGTTTGGGTGATTTTGACAAAGGCGTAATTTTCAACCCCGGGCTCGGGCCGCCACAGGAACGAAAACTGGCTCTGGCCAGGATTGAGGTTCTCTTGGGCAATCGGCACTGCCGTGCCTTTACCTGGTACATCCGCAAAGATTTGCAAGAGATAACGGGCCTGGGGCTCATCTTTGTCGATGATCTGCACTTCGAGCTTGACTTCACCCGTGGCGGGCAATTCTGAGCCCATGTATTGGCCATTGGCAGTAAAATACACGGCCAGGTTTTGATCCTCTGAGGCAAAGACCCGCCGGGCGCGCAGCGCTTCATAGATGCCATCAGGGGTTAATTCACTGGCCAAAACACCTGTGCGGCCCGGATGTAAACTGCCCCAATGGGCAAAGTGATTGTCTTGATCCGCCGTTGGGGCCAATTTAAAGCCCTGATTGAGGTAGAAGAAATAATCTTCTTCCATGTAGGCTTCGGCTTTGGCAATCGGCTTGGGATTCGTGCCAGGGCCGTTGAGGATTTCGATGCTGCGCACCCAGGGATTGGCAGCTGCGGCCAGGGCCTGAAAATTGCGGTTGTAATCGTCGTAACCGTAATCGTTAAACAGATCTGAATTCATGACCCCAAAAGGCAAAAGCCGAGCTTCGGACTGTTTGTGGTCGGCATCGTCGCTGAGCAAAATTTGGGGAGTGGCTTTTTTCTCAGCCAAACCCAGGTCCCGTTTGTAATTGGGGTGATTCATTTGTACAAATGCCACTTCGTTGTGGGCAGGCAGCCATTTTTCATACAGGGTTTTAAAATCCCCGTGCTTCACGTCGATAATGGTGGCAGCATTAAAGACATTGACATGATTGCCACTGGAGATCGTCGAAAACTCCTGGCCATACAAAGCTGCAAATTTACCCGGTTGCGAAAATTCTTTGGCATTTTTTTTCAGATCTTCGTAACGTTCGGGTGTCAGATAAATACCATCACTGCCCCCGGCGGCAGAGTGATTGTGTTCGGTTACGGCCATAAAATCCAGCCCGTTCCCGATCGCCATGCGATACGCTTCACGCGGATTGAGAATGCCATCTGAATAAGAGGTGTGTGCGTGTAAATTGCCGAAATAAGCCCTGTAGGTCTTGTTGGGCGCTTTGGCGCGGGCCTGATTCTGGGCCAAATTTAAAGCCTGTACACCTGAAGGTTGAAACGCCAGCGGTGAACGGGGAGCTGAGACCTGGCAAGCAGCCAAAAGAAGTACCGAAACCAAAGACAGACGACGCAGCAATTGGGGCATTCAAGGGTCCTTTCGGGCAGGCCATTCAGGCCTGGGTATCAAAATATATTAGCACTTTATGCGTAAAAAACCAAATTTAATCGAGATGTTCGTCGTATGAACTGTGAAACTCGCGTTGACGGGCCGGAAATTGGCTGTGAGGAATCTGACGAATGCCTGCAGGGGGCGGCACTTTGAGGCTGAGATCACCGACCACAGCCACCACCAGGCGGGTGCCCACTGTGAGGTAATCGAGGTGAATGGTTTCAAAGGTATCCCCCCGGCGGTGGTAATGAGGGGTCATGTCGCCATTGGTGTACTCTTCGGAGAGACAGACCGAAGGAAAACCCTCTTTGTGGAAGGATTCGTGATCCGATTGGCCTGTATTCGTGCGATCAAAAGGCAGATTGAGGCCATGGCTTTTGTTGACCATCTGGTAATAATCCCACAAAATGCCATCGGGCTGAGCCACTTCGATGGTTTTGTCTTTGTCGGCATCCCAGCCCAACATGTCGATATTGTGCATGCTGGTGATTTTCATGCCCTGCTTTTTTAAATCACGGGCCAGGGCCCGACTTCCGACCAGGCCCAACTCTTCTTCGTCAAACCAGGCGAAGAGAATATTGACTTTGCGGCCTTTAAGTTCTTTTAAGACTGCGGCCGCTTCGAGCACAGAAACAGATCCCGAGGCATTGTCATCGGCGCCCGCATTGCGCACGGAGTCCAAATGCGCACCGACCACAATAAATTCATCGCTGGGGGTGTCTGCCATCAGCCGGGCCATAATGTTGCTGCCATTGGCCCGATAATTGTGGAGTTCGGGCTTATACCCCAGGGCTTCGAGACTCTGGGTCAGGTAGGTTCGGGTCAAGGCCCGGCCTTGGGGAGTGCCCCGCTCCATAATAATACCGTCGGAGCCAATCGGGGCTTTGCCCGTTAAGACCAAAAGGTGTTTTTCCATGCGGGCCTTTTCAACCCGGCTTTCGATCAAAGTTGAACGCCCAGCAGACTGCGCCTGCAGAGGAGAAGAGCGAAACAGAGAGGGATTGAAGCTGCTGCCAGCACAGGCATTGAGCAGCGCTAAAGCAGAGAGAGCAATTGGCAAACGGTTGCGTTTCATAGACACCTCGAAATAGACTCCAACATTTAAGTTATCGCATTTTCCAAACCCATTCTTGCTTATAAATTAATGTTTTCTTAAATTTATTTTAACCAAACAAAACCAACACCCCGACCCACAAAAAAACCAGCGCCTTGTTAATAAGGCGCTGGCTAAAAAACTTAAATTACGAATTTAGAATCCGAAATTTTTCAACAAATCCTGAGGAGATTTTGCATTTTCAAGTGGATTTGCGGACTTGATAATATCGTCCGCTAATTTTCCATCTGCAGTTTTGCAGGTTTTGCGAATGGCATCACCAAATTCAAGGTCATCAACCTCCCAAGAATCACCCGTCAGATCGCGTTTTGCGGTGAGTTTGATCGGGCAAATAAAATCCACTTCGGTTTTATTGGGCACAGGCAAAGCCTCAAGGGTGGTAGTCATGACAGAATGTAACTTCATTACGGCCTCAAATCGGGCCTCGATCCACTGCGCGTTGCTTTTCTCACTGTAATTCCATTTAAAAACAGGCTTGACATTGGGAGCGGGTTCAAAAGCGGTAATTTTTGAACCGTTAAAATTGACCTCTCTCCCACCATAAGAAGTCGGATACAGCAGCACTTGGGTCATAAACATCGGTTTGTTCTTGTCATACTGGCTGGCAGGAATCACATTGAGTTTTTCCAGAGCTGGGGCAAAAAGGGCTTTGGGATCGAGAGTGGAGGCAAAGGTGGGCGGCTCTAACTTTAAAGTGGTCTGGCCCAAATTTTGGCCCAGGGCTTGCCAACGGGTTTCCTGCACCCAGCCATTGTTTTGCCAAACTGTTTTACCTGTATAGTCTTTGCGGTAAAAGAGGGAGGTAAAGGCCAGATCATCTTCACTGGTGGCTCCGTACAAACCCAATTCGGGGGCGCCTTTGCGCATGCTGGCGGTGAGAACTTTTAATCCACCCCAGGTGCTGTCAGCCGATGTCACTGCCAAATCCAGATTGGGCCAAGAATGGGCTTTTTCCAGATCGGGGAAGGCGCTCCCCTTTTTAAAACTCATCGCTTTGAGGGTCTGAGCCTGATCCAGACCACTCCATTGGCCCGCAAAAACCTGTTTAAAGGTCGACCCCCCCGTATTGACCGTGATTTGTAATTCGGTCAGTTTGTCGAGGGGAATCGACGTGACGGCTTTGCCATTGTGGCTAAAAACAATGCTGGGACCGGCGGCCAGAGAAGGCAGAGCACTCAAAGCCAATAAACTCGTACTCAAAAGAGCCAGGGATTTTTGTTTGAAGGTGAACATCAGAAACTCCTCGTATTAAAAATATTTTTAGCTATTATCATCGTTGATTGAAATCACTGAGTTTACACATAATTTAATCATTTTAGGGTGCTACCAGTGTAGACAATTTCTGTTTGAAAGCAAAGTCCTCACTTGAGATAAAATCACGTACGTGGGGAAGCCCCCTTTTTTCATTTTATTTGCTGAGTTTCTTTTGAGTGGGACCTGTCAGCAATAACCAGGTGAGATTGTCCACCTGCCCCGTCGCTGGAATTTTCCAGTGGGTTTGAAATGTTTTCAGGGCTGCTCGGGTGGCGGTGTCCCAATTTGAGGGGAGAGCATTGAGGTATTTTTCGCGCAGCAAAATCTCTTGTACTTGTTTCTGTAAAAAGCGCGGGGATTCCGCATCCACAGAGGGCAAAGGGCGATCTGTTAACACAACCCCCTGGGTCTCTTTCAGCTTTTTGCGAAATTGGTCAGCCGTAAGTTTGCCTTTGCCTGAAACAGGGTCAATGATCAGAATATTGCCTTTTGGATCGCTGCCATAAGTCAAAATGGAATGGGTAATCACAAAGAGATCAACGGAAACCATGGCTGGTCGTTGCATCCGCGCCAGATGTTCGGGCAAAACCGAAACATAATGACCAAACAAGCCATATTTGCGCAAGCCATTCAGCAATTGAATTTGAGAGGTACCTGAATCACGGGTGCCCAAAATGCGTGCCACTTCTTTTTCAGTGGCTTCTATCTCAAAAAGCCGCAGGGCATTGGCAAAAGCGGCGGCTGTACAACTCACATTGGTGCTTTGCAAAATGGATCCATCACTGGAAATGCGCTCAAACAAACTGGATTGAGAAATAGGGCGCAAGAAATAGCCCTGTAATCCTTGAACCCCCAAGGTCGAAAAACAGGCCAAACTGTAAAGTGCTATCACTTCGGCTTTTTTGGCATTTTTTCCCAAAGGGCCCGCCATGCCTGCCAGAAAAAGTGCGCCCCCTTTGGCTGCCAACCAAGCCGCAGGCTCTAAAACACCCAAGACCCAGGGATTGAGTAAATGGGGAAATTTATACACAGCGGCAATCAAACCACAGACCGTTAAAAAACCAAATAAAAAGGCCCATTTGCGCAGGCCTGACTGAAAAGCTGTATCGAGGTTTAAGCCTTTTTGGGCGAGGGTGTGGCCGTATTTCCGACCCAGAGGAAAAACCAAAGCCAGGGTCAATAGTGTTAACCACAGATCTTGGCTTTGCAGAAAAATCGGGCCCAACATGATTCCATGACTCATGGCTACCGCTCCAGTTTGGGGGATAAATGAGTATACGTGATCTTGAATTGTATTTTCACGCGGGGGGGTCAAGATGTGCTAAAAATGTAAATAGACCCAGCCTCAAAAGGATTATTGCATGAAATTAACCCCTAAACACAATTTACTCGCCATCTTGGGCGTGTTCTGGGGGTTTGTGGCCTGTGCCCCGGTTCAAGAGATGGAATCTCGTTCAATCCAGGTTTGGCACAGTGGTGGCCCCGACAGTCTAGAGGCCATTCAAGCCAAATCTCAAGGGGCACTCAAAACACACTTGAAAGCGGGTGCTCAGGTGGCATTATTGGTGGACAAATCTGCCTATTTGATGGCCGTCATCAGTGCCGGAAAGGTGATCAAAACCTATCCGGTGGTCTTTGGCTTTGGGGCTGGCCCTGATAAACTGCAAGAAGGGGATGGAGCCACCCCTGAAGGGGTATTTCGGATCCAAAATAAATACCCCCACCCCAACTGGCGCTATTTTCTGTGGTTGGACTATCCCACGGCAGATTCCTGGCGCAAGCACAAAGCCGCCAAAGCCGCTGGCAAATTGGCATCTGGTGCACGCATTGGCTCAGAAATTGGCATTCACGGGGTGCCACTCGACCAGAATGACTGGATCGATCAGCGTAAAAACTGGACTGCGGGTTGCATTTCGCTGAAAAACACAGATATTCAAGAACTCTACCCCTGGATCAAAGCCGGAACCCCAGTCAAAATTGTGCCTTGATGAATTTTAAGAGGGAATCACCTATGTCTTCTCCGTCGCTCTCACTCTCCATGCCTGTATTCAAAAAAGAGACCCCCGACTATTTGGAGATTCAATTTGTACCGACGCCCTTGATGCGCTGGGTGCCGATTGGGGCCGTCTCTGTTTTGGGCCTTTTTTTAGGCTTGAGCTTGGCTTTGCTGATTCCGATTCGCACCGATTTGAACTGCAGTCAGGGCCAAGGGGGGCAATGTTCAGAAACCCAAATCTATCTTCTGCGTCAAGCCAAAACTGTCATTCCCCTGAAAACCATTCAAAAAGTCAGTGTAGAAAAGCGAAACCTCAAAGATGGCAGTCCCATTTACTCAGTCCAATGGGTGAGCCCCAGCCAAACCTTGACTTGGAGCAGTTATGCCAACCCGCAGGAAGCCGAAAAAAAGGCAAACTCTCTGCGCGTTTTTTTGGCCAATCCACAAGCGGCTCCGCTTGAAAACAAAGGCCAAACAGATTTCCTGCCCTTTTGGATCATGGGAGGGGGATTTTTGGGACTTTCCGCGCTTTTGCTCTCTTATTTTTTCAAGCAGGTCTCCGGCTCGTTTAAGCTGGATCGCAGCCGAGGGATTGCGGAGGCCCGAATTTGGTCCAAGCAAGGCCCGCAATTTCAGCGCTTTGAATTTGAGCAAATTGACCGCTTTCGAGTTGAAAGCCATGGTCCGATCTGTTTGATTTGGATGCAAGTCAAAGATCAATCGGGGCCCTGGATTCTGACCTGGGGCTTGAGTACAGGCGAAGGACTGAGATTGGAAGAAAAACTCAGTGATTTTTTGGACCTGCCGGGCTAAATTTGAGATCCTCCACTCAGAGTCGCTTTTTGTCGCTGGGGGATTCTAACTCTTTTTGAGCCTGTTTTTCGGCTTCGGCAAAGACCTTGGTCCGGATATAATTGCCGACAGGATCGCCAGGGAAAAAGGGCAATCCCCCCAGGATAACGGCCCCCAAAAACAAAACCGGGGTCAAGGGAGAGCCCAGGCTAAATATGCCCAGCAGGGCAGAGATGATGGAAGCGGGGACACAGACCCAAAAAGTGGGTGTTAGAAGTTCTTCCAAAAACCAATTGTTCTCAAATTCGCGATCTTTCATTTTGAGTGAGACTTTGTCGATATACGGTTGCTCGACAATCGACTCACCACAGCGAAAACAAATACTCAGCGCGGCGGCATTCTCAGTTTGACAGGCTGGACAGATTTTGATCAAATTGCTGCTCATGCTTTGAGTATAACCCCCACAGCGCAAAAAGCTAGAGTTGCGGGGGCTCGGCCAGCGGATAAGAGCCCAAAATCTTAATAAACTGGGCACTGCGGCTCATCTCGGTGAGGCAATCGCGCACATCCTCCATCATCGGCGCCCCCAAAAAGTCGACAAAGAAGACGTAGGCAAAGGGGTTTTCGGGAATAGGACGCGATTCCAGCCGGGTCAAGTTGAGACCGTGGCGGGAAAATTGTTCGAGACAGGTCACCAGCGAGCCAGGTTGGTGGCGGGCTGTAAAAGCCAGAGATGTTTTTTCTTGGCGCAGATCAGCAGGCACCTGAGAAGCCGGTGCAAAGACCAAAAATCGCGTGATATTGACTTTCATCTGTTGGATATTGCGGTTGAGAATTTCCAGCCCATAGATCTCAGCACAGAGTTCAGGGGCAATCGCAGCGACTTCGGGCTTTTGCCATTTGGCCACGTGCATGGCTGCACCGGCAGTGTCAAAATCGGGGATGGCTTCGAGATTCATTTGCTGCAAAAAAGGACGGCACTGGGCCAGGGCCACCGGATGGGAGTAAACCTCTTTCAGTTCATCCAGTTTGACACCGGGCAGCGCCAACAGACAGTGACGAATGGGCACATAGAGTTCGGCCAAAATGGTGACAGGCTGCCGGTAGAGCAGGTCCATATTGATCGCCACATTGCCAGCGATGCTGTTCTCAACAGGCACAAACCCCAGTGGGCATTCCCCTGCCAAGACCGATTCAAAGACCTGTTCGCTGTAGGCATAGCCCACAGGCTCAGCTCCTGCGCCAAAATGTTGCCAAATTCCCACTTCACTATTGGCCCCCCGCACACCTTGAAAGGCAATTTTCATGCGTCCAGCCTGCCCACCACCGTATCCAGGGCCTGTAAAAACTGGCTGCGGGTATCAGCCGCATAGGGATTGAAATGGTACATATCTTCGAAGAGCTGCACTGAGTCGTTTTCGACTGTGAGCAAAATTTTCATCAGACGGCGGTAGCCTTTCGTGTCGATTTCCAGTGGCTGCGCCCCAAACTCCAACAAGGTCCGACCCAAAAAATGGGCCAAAAACAGGGAGCGGCTGATTTGCTGGTCGTGTGCTTCGGGGGTGCTTTCGATCAACTTCATGCCATGTTTGTGGAGATAGGCCTTGATTTCTCCGTAGCGTTTTTCTGGCACACGAACAGGGCAGAGCACCAATTTGGCCCCAAAGAGGGTATCTGAGGCAGAGTCTGGACCAAACATCGGGTGGGTGCCGAGAATTGAAACCTGTTCAGGCAGGTGTTTGAGCATCCACTGTACAGGCAAGGTCTTGACCGAGCAGGCATCAATGACCAGGGCCTCTTTTTGCAGCAAGGGCGCAATCTGAATCATCAGGGCCTCAAAAGCCGACATGGGCACCAGGGGAAGTACCAGTGGCATTGAGGCCGCTTCTGCGAGACTGGCTGGCCGGGCCCCGAGCTTTTTGACAGCATCGGGGTCGAGATTCAGGTCATAGACATGAACATGAAAATCCTGGGCCAAATATGCAGTCAACAGGCGGCCCAGACGGCCAAAACCAATCAGCCCCAGATCCATCAGGGCAGTCCGTGGTGTTCGCGCATCATGTCGGTTTGGGTTTTGATCGACTCTTCGTGTACGGTGCGAAACATTTCTTCGATATACTCTGGGCGCAAGCCCAGTTTGAGCGCTGCGCCCGTCCGTTTTTCCATGATTTCATTCATGCGCTGAATCTGGAAAGCCGTCACGCCATTTTTAATTTTAAGATCGCCAATTTTGTGGACGACCTGCATGCGGTGATGCAAAACATCGAGCAATTCATTGTCGATGCGGTCAATTTGAGAGCGCAATTGCTCCAGTTCTTGCTCGTAGCCAGGATTGTGCAACTCGGGCACACGCAGATCCAATTCAATCAAAATTTCTGCCAACATGGCGGGAGTGACCTGTTGATCGGCGTCGCTCCAAGCCTGTTCGGGATTGGGATGCGTTTCGATCATCAGGCCATTCATGCCCAGATCGAGCGCCTTTTGGCTGACCCGGTAGATCAGATCCCGTTTGCCCGTAATATGGCTGGGATCGCAGATCATGGGCAATTGGGGATAGAGGCGTTTGAGTTCAATCGGCAGACGCCACATCGGTGGGTTGCGCCAGAGACTTTTTTCGTGACTTGAAAAACCGCGGTGAATGGCCACCAGCTTTTTAATGCCTGAATTGGAAAGGCGTTCAAGCGCCCCAATCCAGAGTGCCAGATCAGCATTGACGGGGTTTTTGACCATCACGGGGATGTCGACACCTTTGAGCACATCGGCAATTTCTTGAACCGAAAAAGGGTTGGCGGTGGTGCGGGCGCCGACCCAGAGGATATCCACGCCCGCCAAGAGGGCCAATTCGGTGTGTTTGGCATTGGCCACTTCGGTTGCGATCGGCAATCCGGTTTCTTCTTTGACTTTCTTGAGCCAGGGCAATCCCTGCAAGCCAACGCCTTCAAAGGCATTGGGACGGGTGCGGGGCTTCCAGATGCCAGCCCGAAAGGCACTGATCTTCTTGTTTTGAGCCAATTCGCGGGCGGTTTGCAAAACCTGTTCTTCGGTTTCTGCGCTGCAGGGTCCGGCAACCACAAAGGGGTATTGGGGGTTTGATTGCCAGTCTTTTAAAGGGGTGATCTGATCCATGGATTTCCTCACAGGTGTCTATTTTACTATTCTACTGCAGAGCGGCTTTGAGTTCAGAGAGGATAGATCACACCTGAGCTGAAATTCCACGCTCAAATTTATTGCTTGCGTTTGAAAAGGCAAAAGGCTCCTGGTAAAACCCAGGAGCCTCAACCACAAAGTCGTTAAACGCGCTTAGGGAGAAGCGGGGGTGGGGGTGCCGGGAACTTCAGGCTTTTGGCCGGGGCACTCACCACGGGGAGGATTATTGGTCTTGGCGGCCTGCATAATCCGGGCATATTCCTGGCGATACATGCTGCTGACATAAGTGTTCTGAATCAGCAGGACGTTTTCGTTATTGCTCTTGTCGGCATTGCTTGAGAAATTGTAAGAGCCTGTGATCACCGTGTCGTCGACCAGGAGAATTTTGTGGTGCAACAGGGCCTGGTTGCCATCCATGCGGCTGTAGATATTGGCCGCCTTGAGGGTGTGGTACTGGGAATATTGGCCATATCCCAAACACTGGTCAAACACACCTTCCACTTTTAAACCCGCTTGGCGCTTGGCCACCATGAGCCCGCCGATTTCTTTGTCGGTAAACGAAAAGGTCATAAAAGCAACATCTTTTTTGGCCTGTTTCAAGGTGTCTACAACAGCCTCTTGGCCTCCGCCTTTGGGAGAGAAGAAAGTGCGAATCGTGGAATTGCCCACTTGAACCACAGGGAAAGGCAATTGGCGGGGAGGATTGGGACCAAAGATGCCCTGAACAAACATGCGTTCGAATTCGTAGGTATAATTGGCGGCCACCTGGGGAACACGCAGGGTCATGGCATTGTTATTGTGTTGGTAGAGGCTGGTGGGGGTCAGATTGGTTGAACCCATCCAGACAGTTTGACCATCTTGAACCAAAAACTTGTGGTGCATCAGGCCCGAGCGTTTGTCGTCGATCACAGGGATACCGGCTTGTTGCATTTTGACAATATGGGGACGAACGGGCCCTTGGGGACCGCTGTCACGCACAGTCATGTTTTCGTTATCGGTGATCAAACGGACCTGAACACCGCGTTTTTTGGCTTGAATGAAAGCCTCGGCAATATTTTCATCGGAGAAGTCGTAGAATGCGCCGTCGAGGCTTTTACGAGCGGTGTTGATCAATTGAATCAGCGCAGCTGCGGGGCCGTTGGGATCACGGCGGGTAATGGGTTCGTTTTCGGCAATCGGGCCTTTGTAAGCTTGGACAAAATGAACGGTGAAGGGCTGAGCTGCTGCACCGGGAGCAACGGCAGCTGATTGGCGCATCAATTGCGCGGGGGGCATGCCCATCATGGGGGCAGGGCCGGGGAGAGAAGAAGCACAGCCAACGGTGACGGCGGCCAGTGTTAAAGCGGCGATTGAACGGATCGATTTCATAAGTCTAACCTCTTACGCATTCCTGATAATTTACTCTTATGCTCTCAGGTGGATTTTCTTGTCTCATTTTGCCGTTTTTTTAACGCAACTTAAACTGGATTTAGACTTCGCTATAGATCTGCGTGGCCCGTGTGCCATCCAGACACAACCAGCCCCGGTACATGCGCCCGGTATTAAATGGCAGGACACAATTGCCTTGGGAATCCAGGGCAATCAAGCCGCCTTCGCCGCCGAGGCGTTGCAATTCTGCCAAAGCCGCTTGGGCCGCTTCAGCCAGACTTTTGCCACTGAGCCGCATCTGGGCAGCCACTTCGTGGGCCAAAACACTGCGCATAAAATACTCGCCGTGGCCGGTGCCAGAGACCGCGCAGGATCGGTTATCGGCATAGGTGCCAGCGCCAATCAAAGGTGAATCCCCCACTCTGCCCAGGCGTTTGTGGGTCATGCCTCCGGTCGAGGTTGCGGCGGCAAGGTTTTTGTCTGCATCGCAGGCGACTGCGCCAACGGTGCCGAAGGAAGAGGGGTTGGGGGAGTTGGGGTTGGGAGGGGGAACACCGAGGGCATGGTCGAGAGCGGTGGTATTGCTCTCGCGCAGGATTTGCAATTGTTGCCAGCGGTGCTCAGTATAAAAATAGGCAGGGGGAGCCGTGGGCAAATGGTGTTCTGCGGCAAAAGCCTCTGCGCCTGCGCCGATCAGCAGCACATGGGGGGAGTCTGTCAGGACTTTGCGGGCCAAGCCAATCGGGTTTTTGATGCCCTGGATGCCTGCCACAGCACCTGCGCTGAGATCGGCCCCGTTCATGATTGCAGCATCCATTTCATGGGTGCCCGCCTGGGTAAAAACGGATCCTCGTCCGGCATTAAAATATTCACAGTCTTCGAGAACGCGCACAGCGGCTTCGGCCATATCCAGACACGATCCGCCTGCTTGATAGATCTGCCAACCGGCTTCTAAAGCGGCTTCGAGACCCGCCTGGGCTCCGGCTTCGCGCTCAGGTGAGAGGACGCCTTTGAAGAGGGTGCCCGCGCCACCATGGATCGCGAGGATGGTATTTGTGTGGGTAAACATAGGGGTATTTTGCCAGAGCGTGAGCGCAGAAAAAAGCAGATTGCCGCACTGGACAAATCTGGACATGTCTGGACATGTCTGGACAATTCTGGACAGCTTAAGTATTCAGTTCGCCGTAACACAAAACATGGGTACTCGGGTCTATCGCTTGCAGCAGCCAGAGATGGGACTTGAGCAGGCAAAAGAGGTACTCCAGGCTTTCGCCATCGGGGTCGTGAGGCAGGTCTGGATAAGTAGAGACCTGGGCATTGTGAAGGGCCTGAATGACCTTTTCCGGTGGGTATTCATAAAAAAAGCCCTCGCGAATCAAAGCATCCGGGGGGTAAACCAATTCAGCTTCTAGCGGCTCAAAACCCTCTGTCTGCAAAGTCAGGTAAGGGGTATAAGGGGTTTTGGTGGCCTCACTGACCCAAGTGGGATCTTGCTGAATACGCGCCAGCAGCTCGGTGATTGCTTGTTTTGCCTTTTCAAGCGCTGGGCCTTGCAGCTGGGCAAAGTCCTGCAGCAGGTAGAAATCGGTCTGGGGCTGATAAATCGCGAAAATCTGGGCCAACAAACCCAGCATGGCACCATTGCGGGAACTGGTATGAACGAATGGGCTGTCTTCGCTATAAAATCCCGTCAATGCAGAAGCATCATCGAAGGACTTCGCTGTATTTAAATCGACCGGCAGGGCCAGAGTGTAGGAGTACCACGCCATGGTGGTTTAAGCCTTTGGAGTAAGGATAAAAGATTGCAACATGCAAAACTCGCTAAAGAAAGTATCAGGTGGGGCGGTGGGCAAAGAGTATTTTGCCAGAAAGCGAATGGAAATGTGAATGAAATAAGCAACCAGCTGCTAAACTGGAACCATGATTGGATTTAACGAGGCTGCATGACCAAACAGATCGTCCTGACGACCCTCAATGCCCGCTATGCGCATACGGCCATTGGCCTCAGATATCTCTATGCCAATCTGCAAGAACTTCAAGACCATGCGATCATTTTGGAATTCATAATTAAAGATCCGATCGCCGAAATCGCAGAGCGCATACTGAGCGAAAATCCCCAGATTATTGGCTTTGGGGTCTATATCTGGAATGCCCTCGAAACCCGTGCCGTGATTCATCTGATCAAAAAAATCGCACCCCAGATCCAGATTGTGCTGGGCGGCCCCGAAGTCAGTTATCAGCCCCAGCGTGTGACGTTTGAAGCGGATTATACGATCTGCGGCGAAGGTGACTTGGCTTTTTATACGCTCTGCAAAGCCCTGTTGGCTGGCACTGCGCCCGAAATGCGCCAGATATACGCACCCCCCCCCGATCTGGCGACGCTGGCCCTGCCTTATGAGTATTACACCGACCACGACCTTCAGCAGCGCATCACTTATGTTGAAGCCTCCCGTGGCTGCCCTTTCACGTGTGAGTTCTGCCTGTCTTCGTTGGATCAAAAAGTGCGAAAATTTGAGACCGACCGCTTCATTGAGCAACTCGAGAGCCTTTGGCAGCGCGGAGCGCGTAATTTTAAGTTTATTGACCGCACGTTTAACCTCCAACCCCAGGTTACAAACCGGATCTTGGACTTTTTTCTGAGCAAGCCATTGCCTTATTTTGCCCATTTTGAGATGATTCCGGATCATTTTCCTGAGCATCTCAAAGACAAGCTCAGGCAGTTCTCGCCCACCTCGCTTCAGCTCGAAATCGGCATTCAGAGCTTGAATCCAGAGGTGTCGGGGAGAATCAAACGCAAGCTCAAGCCCGAGGTGGTTGAGGCCAATATCCGCTATCTGGCCGAGCAGACCCAGGCCTATCTGCATCTCGATCTGATAGTCGGACTCCCAGGCGAGAGCCTTGAAAGCTTTGGCCGCAACCTCAATGCCCTGGCCAGTTGGGCCGATGCCGAAATCCAGATTGGCATTTTAAAAAAGCTGTCGGGCACCGATCTCTTTCGCCATGATGCGGCCTTCGGCATGGTCTATTCGGATCTGCCCCCTTACGACATTTTGCAAAATAAGCTGATCCCTTTTCGGCAAATGCAGGCCATGAAGCGCTTTGCCCGCTTCTGGGATCTGACGTATAACAGCGGCAATTTTAGACGCAGTATTCGTCTGCTCTGGCCAGACGGAGATGTCTTTAAACACTTTGGAGAATTTAGCGACTGGCTCTATGCCCAGACCCAGGCCACGGGGAATATTGCGCTGCTGCGTTTGGCTGAGCTGCTCTTCACCTATTTGACCCAGGTCAAAAATATGTGCGCCGATCAGCTGGCTCCGATCATGTTGCAAGACCTCGAAAGCACCCAAGGTAAGCGTTACCCAAGTTTTTTAAAGACCTGGCAGAGCGAAAAACAAATGTCCAGCTTGGCACACTCCAAAGCCCTCAAACGCCAGGTCAAACGTGCCCTGTAGTTCGGGGCTGAGGAATCGCCTTTACCTGTTGACAGTACAATGTTTGAGCCATATTCAATGGAGCCTGAAAATGGTCTAGGTGTTTAATGTCTATTGGCAATAGCGTACACACTGACAGAAACTTATTGGGCTGCTTCTGTTCTTTGAATATGCAACAAAAGTAAAATAAGAATGACCAAGACACATGCCATGGCATGAATCGGGAACAACAAGATCATCACTAACAAGAGAGGATTCATCAATAGCACAAGCATAAACAAGAGCAATATTGACCAAAATGCTATCTCCCAAAATAAGCGTTTTATATTTGGTTTGCCTCGTGCAGGCTGAGTATTGAGTGAATAACCTTGAAAAGATCCTGTTTGGCCCCAGAAGATAAAAAACAAAGTGCTCAAACTCATGAGGAAATACAGACTCTGTGCTTCTGCAATTGCAAATGCCGTTAAATAAAGAAACAATCCTGATAAATTTCTCAACAACACCCGACAGCCCCATCCTCCTAGAAGCAGAGGCAAGAATTTCAAATCAAACCTTTGCAAACTCTTTAAACTCAATGTAAGTGTTTCAATCAACCAAAAGAGAAAAAAGAGAATGAAAATAGCTTGAATAAACTCAGGCCTGGGTAGTGCTGGAAATAACTCTGTTTGCAAAATAAAGGGTTGATAATAATTACATGAATGAATTTGTAGAGCACGCTGAATGAGTTCAAAAACTCTAAGCCAAATAATTGCCAAAAGAGAGCACAAAATGAAGCTATTATAGAGACCTGCTGCGTATAGGTAATAAAGCACTCCATTCCAGCGCAGCAACTCTGGTGGAGAGGTCTTCAACTGTTGCTGAGACAAAAGACTTGCCCCTTATCTTTAATCAGTTCTCCATTGCTACCATAGCCATACAGATAATATTTTTGTTTGGAAACAGGGGCGTAAATGACCATTCCCCGAGCTGAAAGAGGTAAATTTTGACTTGAAACATTCATACGAATCCCTAAAACAAAGGCAATAGACTCCTGATCTTTGGAGTCAACGGGCTTCTGATGTAAATCTCCCCAGGACTTGCCATAACCTGTTTCTGAAAGAAAGGGATTTACAAACTCTTTCCAATAAGGTTGGGGATGAATCCGGGCTTCTCTTTCTAAGATAGTCCCATATGCTGGATACCTATGATGCTCAGCATAATAGGTTTCTAATATAGTCTGCAAAGTGTGCATATTGGCTTTGACACTGGATGTTTTGACACAGTCAAAGGCAGAAACTGGCTGACTTGCTGTGATGAAAAAACAGGCCAATGCCAATAAAACTGAAAATCGTCTTAAACAAAATGGTAAATCCAAGCCAAAATCGACCATCTTTCTGTGTTTCCCAAAGTGGTATAAGTTCCTTTTCCCATTTCAATCCCCCATTCAACATGTTGCACCATTTTTATTCGATGGCTTTTTTGAATCGGTAGACAGCAAATAGAGTAAACACCAACAATAGCAATGTATACACAGGGAATGGCAAAAAATAGGCATTCATAAAAGAATACAAATGAAATGCTGGATAAATAATCAGAAGTGAGAGGGTAAGTGTAAGTATGCCCCAAAAGCCAAGGGCCTGTAGCCCTGCTAAAGAGGGTAAGGGCTCTTTGGCAGGGAATGTATTGAGGTTCAAGCCAGACCAATGTCCCTGTTGCCCCTGATAGAGAAAAAACAAAGACAAAGCCCCCAAACAGAGATAATAGCCACGTGCATAGGGTTCAACCAAGAGTGAAAATAGGAACAGGAGTCCTGAAAGATTTCTCAGCAAGACACGCACTCCCCATAAGAGCCATAAACGCATACGAAACAAGTCAGGATGGGATGTTTTGCATTTCCAAATGAGAATTGTCAACTCTGTTGCACACAGCACAAAATAAAGTAAAAACCAATTTTGTAAATATGACCAAGTGAGGATAGGGGGAATCCACTGCGGCCAAAATAAAAAAGGGATTAAATGACAGCGGCATGTTTCAAAAGTTTCCAACCACATGGCTGAATACCAAATCAAGCCGAGTCCCAAGCTGCTGAACAGCAGAAAAGTATGAAACAAACCAAGCAAAAAGGGATAATAAAAAATCCCATTCCAAGTGATAAGTCTGTCTGACTGCAAATTCATGAATTGCTCAAGACAAAGGGCTTGCCTTTATCTCGTAATAGGTATCCAGCTTTATCAGTAGCATAAAGCAAGTATTTTTGCTTATTTATGCGTTTGTAGACAACCAATCCTTTGGTATTATCAGACAAATCCCGGTTTAAGATTAAAAACCGAAAACCCAAAATTTCAGCATATTGCTCTTTCAACAGAGGCTCATAGGAGGTCCAATGATAGTCATCAGCAAACGACTTTAAATAACCACTTTGAGAGGTACTTGGATTGAGAAAATCTTTCCAATAGGGATTGGAAGAATTTCGCGCATCAAACTCCAACTCACGCACAGAAGCGGGATAATAACGGTGATCGACCCAAAATGTCTCCAACATCGTCTGAACTGTATGCATATTGGCCTTGACTCCAGATATTTTGGCACAGTCACAGGCGGCAACAGGTTGGCTGGAGGTGATAAATAGCAAAAATAATCCAACCCAAAAAAGTCTTTGGTAGTTTGTTTCAAATTGAAATGGGTTTGGCATATTAATCTCTCAAATTATTTGTTTTGGTAGCCCTGATTCAGGGCTGGCGTTGAGGGAATATCCATTCCAATGCCCCTGTTGGCCCCAATAGATAAAAAAAAGACTCAACATCCCCAAGTTGACATAAAAGACACTGGCCTGGGGTGTGGCCAAGAGGCTCAAGAAAAACAACAACCCAGAGATATTGCGCAGAAAAACCCGCATAGACCACCCCAAAACCAGCATCCATTTTTGTATGAATCCGTCTACTTGTTTGCTCTTCCAGGTCAGAACTGCGACTTCTAAACAGCAAATCCCGGCAAAGATCTGCAGCACCAAAAGGACATACCCCATTGAAGGCAAAACTGGAAAAAGTTCGGTACCCACTAAAAAGGGAATTTTTCGAGGACAGCAAGTATCAAAGACCATTTGCCAAGTTCCCAAAGACCAGTTAATCACATACAAACCGAAAGAAATCACCAATAGCGCATTAAAAAAACCCAAATAAAACAGATAAAACCAAGGGTATTGTACAGTGAGTAACTTTTTAGTCATCAATTATGAATTACTCAAGCTAAATACTTGCCCCTTGTCTAAAATCATTTTGCCTTCTTTATCTAATCCATAGAGAAAATACTGCTGGGGTGATACTGGTGCATACACCACCAAGCCAGATAGAGCAATAATCGATTTTTTTTGTGTCACGATCATTTTTATTCCCAAAATATTTACAAAATTTTCCCTTGCACTCTGTTGATCAAATGGAAGATATTGATAATCGCAAAATGATTTGAAATAACCTGTTTTTGAGATAAACGGATTATTAAAATCTATCCAATAGGGCTGAGGAGAACGCTGTGCATGCGTCTCTAAAATGTGAATGTGTGGAGGATAATAATGATGATCGGCATAAAAGGTTTCCAGCATGGTCTGCAATGTGTGCATATTGGCTTTTACACTTGAAATTCTGGCACAGTCACAGGCCCCAACAGGCTGGGTTGAGCTGGTAAATAAAAGTAAGAGCCCCGTCAAACAAACGACTGGAGCACGTTTGGAAAACTGGGAAAACAATTTGAGAAAAGCCATCTGAGTTTCCTTAAAAGATGGTTGTATATTCCCCGTCTGATGCAAAAACCAACCTCACCATTTGACAAAAAAATAGTTTAAGTTTAAACTATTTAATATTGTAACTAAATCAGTAACAAATTACAGGAGACACAACCATGTCAACAAAAAAAATCATCACAGTGGTCGGGGCCACAGGGGCACAAGGTGGCGGTCTGGTCCAGGCCATTCTGGCCGATCCCAACAGTGAATTCAGCGTGCGCGCCATTACCCGCGACATCAACTCAGACAAAGCCAAAGCCCTGGCGGCCCAAGGCGCAGAAGTTGTGGCCGCAGATTTACACGATCCCCAGAGCCTCTTAGCCGCTTTTAAAGGCAGCTATGGCGTCTTTGGAGTGACCTTTTTCTGGAATCATTTTTCACCCACGACAGAAAAACAAGAAGCCAAAAACATCGCAGAAGCCGCAAAAGAAGCCGGTGTGCAACATGTGGTCTGGTCCACCCTCGAAGATACCCGCAACTGGGTGCCCCTCAGCGACAATCGCATGCCTACCCTCATGGATGAATACAAAGTCCCCCATTTTGATGCCAAAGGCGAATCAAACCACTTTTTCAGCGATTTAGAATTGCCTGTCACCTTTATGCTCACCTCCTTCTACTGGGACAACCTGCTCAACCCAGGCATGGCCCCCCAAAAAGGCGCCGACGGCAAACTGGCCTTTAACCTCCCGATGGGCGACAAAAAGCTCCCAGGCATTGGTGCCGAAGACATAGGCAAATCCGCCTACGGCATATTTAAAGCAGGCCAAGAATACATTGGCAAAACAGTGGGCATCGCTGGCGAACACCTGACTGGCGCAGAAATGGCCCAGGCCCTCTCTCAAACATTCGGCCAAGAAGTTGCCTACAACGCCGTGCCGTTTGAGATCTACCGAAATCTGGGCTTTCCCGGCGCTGACGATCTGGGCAATATGTTCCAGTTCAAACACGATTTTGAAACGGATTTTTGCGCAGCCCGCAATCTAGAAGAAACCCGCCAATTAAACCCCAACATTCAAACTTTTGCCCAGTGGCTCACCCAGCACAAGGCCCAAATCCCCCTGGGTTAATCCCCTAACAAGGCAAAAACCCCACCCCACCAGCGGTTGTGAATCAAACTCACAACCGCTTTTCATTTTCCCCATTCTCAATTCTCAATTCTCAATTCTCCCTCCCCCTTCCTTCCCCCCCACCCAAAAACCTGCTACCCTAAACCAGAAGTCTGAACCAGAACCTGCAAGCATTTCCTGATCGGGAGCATTCCGTGCGTGTTTTAGAGAGCCAAGTCAACCCCCTCAGTGAGCGTTACCAGAGCAATCTGAACGCCATGTTGGAACTTGTGGCCCAATTGCAGACCCATTTGGCCCAGAGTTTGTACCAAGGGGAAGAAAAATACCTCGCACGCCACAGGGCCCAAGGCAAACTCACCGCCCGCGAGCGGGTCGAAGCCCTGCTCGACCCCGACTCCCACTTTCTCGAATTGATGCCATTGGCCGGTTTGGGCCAAGAAAATATATCCACTGGGGCCTCGATGGTGGCGGGCATAGGCCGGATCTCTGGGGTGGAATGTGCGATCAATGCCAGTGTGCCCACCATTCGCGGCGGCGCCATGAACACCATGACGCTGCAAAAAGGCCTGCGCCTGGATGGCATTGCCGAAGAAAACCACCTGCCTTTGGTTTATCTGATTGAATCTGCTGGGGCCGATCTGACCCGGCAGGCCGAGATCTTTAATCCCGGTGGCGCAGCCTTTCGCAATATTGCCCGCCGCTCTCGCCAGGGCATTCCCAGCCTTTCGGTGGTCTTTGGCTCGTGTACCGCTGGGGGGGCGTATATCCCCGGTATGTCGGACTACGTGATCATGGTGCAAAACCAGGCCCGCGCATTTTTGGCTGGCCCGCCACTGGTGCGCATGGCCACCGGCGAAGTGGTCGATGAAGAGAGCCTCGGCGGCGCTGAAATGCATGGCCGCCTTTCGGGCTTGGCTGATGCGGTGGCCCAAAACGAAGAAGAAGCCCTGCTGCTGGCCCGCGAGGCCATTGAAACGCTCTTTTACCACAAACCCCAACAGCGCCCGCTTTTGCCTGCGGATCCCCCGCTCTATGACAGCGAAGAGATTCTCGGCATTGCCTCTGCCGACCCGCGCTTGCCTTTTGAAATCCGCGAGGTCATTGCCCGGATTGTCGATGGTTCGCGTTTTGCGGAATTCAAACCCGATTACGGCTCCACACTGGTGACGGGTTTTGCCAGCATTTATGGCTATCCAGTTGGGATTATTGCCAACAATGGCGTGCTCTTTTCGCAGTCGGCCCAAAAGGGAGTGCAATTTATACAGCTTTGCAACCAGCGCAACGTACCATTGCTGTTTTTGCAGAATATCACAGGCTTTATGGTGGGCCGCGAATACGAAGAGGGCGGGATCATTAAAAACGGCGCCAAATTGATCAACGCCATTTCCAACAGCACCGTGCCTGCCTTGACGGTGATCGTCGGCGCCTCTTACGGGGCGGGCAATTATGGCATGTGTGGCCGGGCCTACAATCCACGCTTTTTATTCTCTTGGCCCAATTCAAAGATTGCAGTCATGGGCCCTGACCAATTGGCGGGGGTCTTGGAAATGGTCCAGCGCGAAGCGGCACACAAAGCTGGGAAAGCTGTGGATGAAGAGCGCTTGGCCAAAATGCGCGGGCATTTACACAGCCAGGTCAGTCTGGAATCGAGCCCCTGGTACGCCAGTTCGCGAATCTGGGACGATGGCGTGATTGATCCCCGCGACACCCGACACGTGCTCGGCATTGCCCTCTCCACAGCGTATAACGCGCCGGTCAAAGGCACGGAAGGATACGGGGTCTTCCGGATGTGAGCCAAGCAATCATTCCCTTTGATACCGTTTTAATTGCCAATCGCGGGGAAATCGCCTGCCGGATTATCCGCGCCTGTCGCGAACTGGGTTTGGGCACCGTCGCGGTTTACTCCGAGGCCGACCGCCACAGTTTGCATGTGCAATTGGCAGATCAGGCCGTTTATCTTGGCCCGGCCCCCGCCAGTGAATCCTACCTCAAAATTCCCGCTCTGCTGGCAGCGGCCCACGCCACAGGGGCACAGGCCCTGCATCCAGGTTATGGCTTCTTGGCCGAAAACCCCGAATTGGCAGACGCCTGTGCCAGATCTGGCTTGATCTTTGTCGGACCCAGCGCAAACGTCCTGCGGGAACTCGGTGCGAAAACCACCGCCCGCGATCGGGCTTTGGCTTTGGGCATTCCCGTTGTGCCAGGCCAGGCCATTGACCCGGATCAACCTGAAGCCTGCCAAGCATTGGCTAATCATCTGGGCTATCCGCTTTTGGTCAAAGCTGTTGGCGGCGGGGGCGGCCGAGGCATGCGCCGAATTGCCAGCCAAGCTGAACTCTTGCCGGCTCTGGCCAGTGCCGCGGCAGAGGCCTTAAAGGCTTTCTCAGACCCTCGGCTCTACCTCGAAAAATTGCTCGAACCCGTGCGCCACATCGAATTCCAAATTTTGGGTGACCGTCAGGGCCAGGTGATTCACCTTGGCGAGCGCGAGTGTTCGCTGCAGCGCCGCTACCAAAAAATCTGGGAAGAGGCACCAGCCGTCAACTTTTCGTCTGAATTGCGCCAAGCGATGGGGGCCGATGCCGTCAAACTTGGCAGCAGCCTGGGTTATGTTGGAGCGGGCACGGTTGAATTTATTCTCGACAGCCAAGACCAGTATTATTTTTTGGAGGTCAATCCCCGTATTCAGGTCGAACATCCTGTGACGGAGGCGATCACAGGTGTGGATCTGGTCCAGCTCCAGCTCAAATTGGCCGCTGGCGAACCCCTGCCTTTAAGCCAATCTGAGCTTTTGGCCGAAATGCAAGCTTCAGGTCACGCGATTGAAGTGCGCATTTGTTGCGAAGATCCCAGCTTGAACTTTGCTCCCGCCAGTGGCAAAATGGCTCAGTGGCAATTGCCCAACTGGCTGCGCTGTGACAGTGGTATCACCGCTGGCGCAGAGATTGGCATCGATTACGACTCACTTTTGGCCAAACTGATCATCCACGCGCCGACACGCCAACAGGCCTTGAGTCAATTGCGCAGGGCCCTGAGTGAGAGTGTGGCGCTGGGACTGCCCACCAATATCCCTTTTTTAATGGACTTATGTGCTGAAAAAGATCTTGTGGCAGGGCGTGTCCACACGGGTTGGCTCGAAGCCCAGCTTGCAGCTCTTTCCCAGACGCCTGCTGCCCAGGCAAAGCCGCCACTGGCACTGTTGGCTGCCGCCACCGCCTGGCAAATGCAGATGCGACCACAGGACCCTTTGCAAGCAGCGGGCCTACCCAGAGGCTGGCGCAACAATCCCTCAGCCCCCCAGCGGGAGCATTGGGGCTTTTTGGGCCAAAGATTCACAGTGACCTACCGCCAAAGTGAGAAAAACAAACTGGCAGTCAGCCTCACAAGTGAAGCAGATGCAGCTGAAGAAATGACTCTGCACCTGATTGAAGCCGATGCTGAAAAGATCTGTTTTGAATACCAAAACCTGAGATATCTCTGCAAGGTGTGGCAAAACGGGGATCAACTCTGGCTGCACCATCGGAGCTGGGGCAATCTGTGTTTAGACCTGCTGCCCCGACTGCGCCGACCTGCAGCCCAAACCCAGGCCGGTGATCTCTGTGCCGCCCTGCCAGGCAAGGTTTTAAAAATTGAAGTCAGCCTGGGCCAGCAGGTGGCAGAAGGGGATCCGCTCCTGGTACTGGAATCGATGAAAATGGAAACCCGTTTAAATGCCCCCTTTGCTGGAGTGGTCCACGCGGTCTCTGTCAGACCGCTGCAACAGGTGAGTGCAGGCCAAAAACTACTCGAAATCTCCCCCCTGGATTCAAACGCAAATTCTTGATTCCATTGTCCTGAGCTGTCTCGGGGTGCTAAAATGCCCGTTTATGAACACAGTAGATATTATTCGCAAAAAACGGGATGGCGGAGCCCTGAATCGCCAAGAACTTGAACTTCTGCTCAACGGTGTGACCGCGGGCAGTGTTCCCGACTACCAGCTCAGCGCCTGGCTGATGGCCGTGTATTTTCAAGGCATGACTGAAGCAGAAACCACAGATTTAACAGATATTATGGCCCATTCGGGTGAGCTGCTCGATCTCAGCTCCGTCTCAGGCATTAAAGTCGATAAACACAGCACCGGCGGCGTGGGTGATAAAGTCACCCTCGTATTGGCGCCTTTGGTCGCCAGCACAGGTCTGGTGGTCGCTAAACTCTCAGGCCGAGGCCTGGGGCATACCGGCGGCACTGTAGATAAATTTGAAGCCATTCCTGGCTTTCAAACCAGTTTGAGCGGCCCGCAATTTTTAGATCAACTCAAGCGGGTGGGCGTGGCCGTGGTCGGCCAAACCCAAAACCTGGCCCCGGCCGACAAGGTGCTCTACGCCTTGCGCGATGTGACGGCCACGGTCGACAATATCCCCCTGATTGTCGGTTCGATTCTGTCCAAAAAAATTGCCGCAGGCGCAGATGTGATCGTGCTGGACGTCAAATACGGATCAGGCGCATTTATGCCCGATTATGCCTCCGCCAAAGCCTTGGCCGAGATGCTGGTCAAAGTGGGCAAAAACCTCAAGCGTTCGGTCTCGGTTTTGCTCAGCGACATGGAGCAACCACTTGGTTTTGCCATTGGCCACACCCTCGAAGTCGAAGAGTCGATTGCCACCCTCAAAGGCGAAGGCCCGGCTGATTTAAACGAAGTGGTTCTGACCCTCGGCGCGATGCAATTGATCAACGCCGACCGGGTGACCAGCCTCGAAGAGGGCAAAACGCTGTTAAAACACCAAATTGCAAGTGGCAAGGCCCTTGAGAAATTCCGTGAAATGGTGGCTGCCCAAGGGGGCAACCCTGCCGTAACTGAAGATTATAAACTCATGCCCCAAGCCAGCACCGTGACAACCTTTGATGCCCCCCAAACGGGATATGTGCATGATCTTTACGCCCGTGAAGTGGGCAATGCCCTCAAAGCCCTCGGCGGAGCCCGAGACAAAAAAGACGACGTGCTCGATTTGGGCGCAGGCGTGATCCTGCACAAAAAACGCGGTGACCGCGTCGAAGCAGGTGAGCCTTTGGCCAGCCTGTATTTTAACCCCCCTTACACGGATACTGACGCCCGTGCGGCCCTGAGCCGGGCGTATACTATTACGGAGACTGCCCCTGAGCCCTCTCCGCTGATCGGAGAAATGATATGGCCTCAGTAAATACCGGACAATTGGTGGCAATTGTCGGACGTCCAAATGTGGGCAAGTCGACCCTGGCAAACCGCTTTGTCGGATCCCGCATGGCAATCGTTGACGATATGCCGGGGGTAACCCGCGACCGTCTCTACCTGACCTGTGAATGGACAGGACATTCGTTTATTGTGATCGACACCGGCGGTCTGCTCTTTGAAGAGTCCGACGATTTGCACGAATCGGTGCAACAACAGGCCTGGTTGGCTGTCGACGAAGCCCAGGTGATCATCTTCCTGGTGGATGGCCAAACTGGCCTGCACCCGCTCGACCGCGTGATTGCCGATGAGTTGCGCCAGCGCCGCAAACAGGTGATTGTGGCCGTCAACAAACTCGACGATATGCGCGACATTGCTGCCGCTTCTGAATTCTACGAATTGGGCCTCGGAGATACCGTCCATGCCATTTCAGCGATTCACAGCAACCGCGTCGGCGATTTGCTCGACGAAGTCGTTGCCAAACTCGATTTGGAGCGTAGCTCCGAAGAAGAGGAAGACGAAGGCCTGAAACTGGCGATTGTCGGCAAGCCGAATGTGGGCAAATCTTCAATTGTAAATACCTTGCTCGGTGAAAAGCGCATGACTGTCAGCGATATGCCCGGCACCACCCGCGACGCGATCGACAGTGTCTGCAAACGCGAAGGCGAAAGTTATGTTCTGATTGACACCGCCGGGATTCGCAAAAAATCCAAGGTGCGGTATGGTGTGGAGCGCTTTTCGGTCGTGCGTGCGATCAAAGCGATTCACCGCGCTGATGTCGTCTGTTTGGTGGTGGATGCCACCGAGCCCGTCTCGGATCAAGACCAGCGCATCGCCGGTATGGCCCAGGATTTGGGAAAAGCCTGCGTGATTGTGGTGAATAAATGGGACCTGATTCCCGACAAAGACAACCGCACCATGACCGAACATGCCGACGCCCTGCGCGATAAGCTCTATTTCCTGGAGTATGCTCCCGTGATCTTTACTTCAACGGTGACCAAAAAGCGCCTGTATAACCTGCTCGACGTGGCCAAAGCCGCCAGCGAAGAAAACCAGCGCCGAATCAGCACAGGTCTGTTTAACGAGGTGCTCAACGAAATTGTCGCAATGACCCCGCCTCCGGCACGCAAAAACCGCCGGGCCCGGATCAACTACGGCACCCAGGTCAGTGTTTGCCCGCCGACCTTTGTACTGTTTAGCAATCACCCAGATATTGTCGAAGAGCCCTATTTGCGCCATGTGGAACGCAAAATGCGCGAGAGCTTCGGTTTTGTGGGCACCCCTGTGCGCTTTATTATGCGCGAAGATGCCAAACGCAAGGCCCGTGGCGAAGAGCGCAAGAGCAAACCTGCGGCACGCCCCTATGGTCAAAAGGTCGAGTCCCGTGTCGATGGAGCAGAAGACTAGGCAGAAGACTAGTTCGAAGCTGTGTCTCTGCTGATCTGATAGACAAAACTGCTTTCGTTCCAGCTCTGTGCGGGCAAGGCCAAAAGCAGGCGCATGAAGTCGCCATAAAGCCCCGTGCCAAAGCGGTCATAGACCTGAAACAGGCCCTGTTTAAACGGGCCTGTTGGGCCGGTCTGGAGCTGCAGGGGGGTGCGGGTGAGAATGCCTTTGAGCACCTCGCGGCTACTGGCTTGGCCGGGCAACACCCGTGCCACCAGTTTGAGATCCGCTTGATTCAACAGGGCTGGAAAGTGGCTGAGCTGGCCCGGTTCTAGATAATAGGGCATGGGCATGCGGGCATTGGGCAATAAAAGCGTGACGGAGCCATCGGCAGAGACATTCACCAGGGTCAAATAGCCCCCACTGGCACTGAGTAAATTCAGTTCCACGGCTTGGCCCTCTGTGAGTTGACTTTCTGGTAGCCAGAGGCGCAGATCCAATTCAGATTCACTGGCCTTTTGCAAGAGCCTGACATCAGCCTGCAAAGTCAGGGAATAACAGGGGGGCTGCATTTCTTTGGCTGGTAACCAGCGTTCGGCCAGGACTTTTTCTTGGCTGACAACACCAGAGCTGAACAATTGCAGCCAGTCGTCTTGGACCACACCTGCGGCCACAGCAGTCTGGGCTGAAATCCAGACTTCTCCGCCTTGGAATAAAATTTCCCGGCGGGCCTCATTCAGTGCCGCGGCACGGGTTTCAGCAAAGCTGTCATGGGGACCCGGGCAGACTTCCACCGAGGCCATCAAGGGGCTCGCCTCTGCTTGGGGCTGAGAGAGGGCCAAGCAGAAACACAGATAAAAGCAAAGAATCAAAAAATTGAACATGTTACAATCATCGTAAGAAAACAAATATCCGTCAAGCGGGGCCCGATTGAAAATCTTTCCACGTTGTCTCTTGTTTCTCCCGCTCCTGCTCAATTTACAGGGCTGTGCCTTGAGTATGGCCCTTTGGCGGGATGAGAGCCAAAGCCCACCCAGTTTAAAAACAGAAACCCGCCAAGCCCAACGCCCTGTGCTCAAAGCCAGTGAGCTCCAATGGCTGAAACAGGCGCCCCTGACCCTATCTCTGCAGTTGCATCTCGACCAAGAGTATGAAGAGCGCCAATTGCTGGTGATCGAAAAAAAGAGTGAGCCCTCTTTCTGGGGCAGCACGCTGGGTACGACCCTGAGTTTGGGTCTGCTTTTGGGGGGATTTTGGCTCGATCAGCAGACCCTGCCCAAATCTGCTTCAGACGAAATTGGCCTCTGGGGCTGGGCCAGCCTGATTCTTGTCGGTGCGGATATGGTCGCGGCTCTTTTGATTGCCGACACCCAGATCGAAAATACGGTTTTAAATGAATCCCCCTGGAAGGCGATTTCAGCAGCGCCTGGCAAAGCCCTGTATTTGCGCAAAGCCCTGCTGAGTGAAAGCGAAAGCGGATGGCAAAGTGAAACCCTGACGGCGGCTTCGGGTCAGGCCCAATTTGACCTAAGCACGCTGCCACAGGCGCTGCAAATGCGTTCGTCCCTGCAATTTGAATTGGAGGTGCGCGATCCGATCTATGGCTCACTCGCTCAGACTGTGAAAATAAACGAGACAGAGATGCAAAAACTGCGCTTGGCTTTTTCAGGCTCTGCACAGAACCCGCTGAAACCTTCTGCGCCCCCCAGTTTAAGCCTGGAGCCTGTGCCCAGGACCGCGAAAACACACGCAGGTCTGGCGGTTATTATTGGCAATCAGGACTACCGCCAAGCCCCCAACAGTGAATTTGCCCTGCGTGATGCAGAAATGGTCAAACGCTACAGCCAACAGATGCTGGGATTTCTTCCCGAAAACACAATTAACTTGGCCAATGCCAGCAAAGCGGACTTGGAGACCGTCTTTGGCAATCGCGAAGAGCCCCGGGGCCAGATGGCCGATTGGCACAAACCCAAAACCCCGATTCTGATCTATTATTCAGGCCACGGGGCCGCCACCTTGGCGGGCAAAAGCTTTTTGCTGCCTGTAGACGCCAATCCCAATTATCTCGCCAGCAGTGGCTACGCCCTGGAAACCCTCTACCAAAATCTGGCCAAGCTCAATTATTCAGAATTGACGGTGATTATAGACGCCTGTTTTAGCGGCATGACACCCGCGGGAGCGCTTTTGCCGGATCGCAAGCCTTTGGTTTTGGAAAGCAACCAGCACACTTTGCCCAAACTCAACCAGGCCCTGCTCATGCATGCCTCCCAAAGCCATGAAATGAGTATTTGGTGGAAAGACCAAAAACACTCGCTGTTTACCTTTTACCTGCTCAAGGGCCTGCAAGGCGACGCCAATCTGAATCAAGACGGTGTCTTAAGCGCCACAGAATTGCAGCAGTATTTGCAAACAGAGGTACCCAGTCAGGCCCGCCGCCTGCTCGGGGCGAATCAAAATCCCGTATTTTGGGGCGATTTACAACGCACAGTGGTGGATTATGCACAGCCCAAAAACAATTGAATTGACTTGACCTAACATGCAATACCCCCTATAGTATTTATAGAGAACGCCAATTATAGGAGGCTTACGCCATGTCCGCTCAAACCAAACCCAGTTTTGAAAGTCTTTTAAATGAATCCAACGTGCCCGTGCTTGTTGATTTTTGGGCCGAGTGGTGTGGCCCCTGCAAAATGATGAATCCCGTACTCAAACAGGTCTCCGAAGCCTATGCGGGCAAACTCAAGATTATCAAAGTCAACGTCGATCAGAACCCCGCAGCGGCCGCCCATTATGGCATTCAGAGTATTCCCACGCTCATGCTCTTTCACAAAGGCAAAACCCTGATGGAACTGAAAGGGGCCATGCCGTTTAACCAATTGCAGGCCCAGTTGGATTTGCGCCTAGAACGGATATAGCGGATACAGCGGATATAACCGCTATTTTGCAGGCAGCGGGTGCTGCTCAAGCCAAGCGGCAGGAAAGCCGTTTTGCTTGACGATCTCCTGAAACATCAGGCCCGAAGGCCGCCATTTGCGCTGAATATCCAAAAGCCCAAATTTGGCTTCAAAGCCATCGGCCCACTCATAATTGTCCATCAGGCTCCAGTGCAAATAGCCTGCCACGGGAATGCCCTCTTGCAGGCCCTGCCAGATCTGTTGCAAATGTTGGAGCAAAAAGGCCCGGCGCTGGCTGTCATCGGCATCCGCCAAGCCGTTTTCGGAGATAAAAATGGGCACCTGCAGCCGTTTGGCATGTTTATGGGCCAGACGCAGGACCTTTAACAAGCCTTCGGGATAGATCTCCCAATTGAGTTCGTTGACAGGCACGCCGGGGCGCGTGACCTGGGCCCCGCTGGCGGTTATCATGTAGCGGGTATAGTAGTTAAAGGCCACAAAGTCCATGCTGCCGTGCAGGTTTTTGTTGTAGGGGATTTGAATGGGTTCAACGCCGGGCACGCTAAAATTGAGTTCACCCTGGCTGATCGCGTCCCAAAAGGCCTCATTAAAGAGATAGCTCTGAAAGCCCGTCATGGCCTGGTCGAGGGGATTGCCTGCGACATTGGGCTCCAGGAGTGTGATATTTTTGGCAAAACCGACCCAGGCAATGGGGTCTTGGGCATGCACTGCGCGGTAGGCCTCGCCGTGGGCCAGAATCAGGTGTTTGATCACCCGCAGGGCCATATTGCGGTCTTTCTGAAATGGGGGCCATGCGCCCGCATCATACGATTTAAAAGCGTAGACCAAGGGTTCGTTGATCGTAAACCACCAATGGACCTCGTCTTTGAGTTCGCCACTGACCCAGGTGCAAAAGCGCACAAAGTCCTGAATATTTTCGGGCCGGGTCCAGCCGCCTTTTTTGGCAAACCAGGTCGGCAGGGTAAAGTGAAAGAGCGTGACCATCGGCTGAATACCCCGCCGATTGAGGCTCTTGAGCATTTTGCGGTACTCTTCGAGGGCCTGACGGTTGTATTTGCCGGGCTCGGGCTCCAATTTGGCCCACTCGATCGACAGGCGGTAGGCGGGTGTGCCCATTTTTTCGAGGGTGTCGAAGTCCTCTTCGTAGCGCTTGGCATGATCCGCAGCTTGGCCGGCATCCAATCCAGCGGCACTCCAATCATTCTGAATGCCGCCCTCCACCTGATAAGCCGCGGTGGCAGTGCCCCAGAGAAAACCGGGGGGAAAGTGGTAAAAATCTGCTTTTTCGGCAGCCAAAACCGGCGCAGACAAACAGAGACTGCCCGCCAAAAGGGTTGAAAACAGGGTTTTAAAAACGTTGACTGCAACTTTCACGGGATCGGGCCTCCTGCAGGAATTGCGCTCATTGTACAATGAAACATGACAATGAAATATATGCACAATTTGATGAACCGGTCCATCACTCTGGTTTTGGGTGTCGCTCTGACACTGGGTCTGAGCAGCTGTTACCGCTGTATTGAACCAGAAAGTCCCCCCAAGCCCAGCCTCGATAACGCAGCCCTACACCCCCCCTTCGAAAAGCAGATTCTGGCCTTTAAATACAGCCTCTACCCCGATTTGGTGGCAATGTCGGACCCCTTTGACTTGGAGTCGCCCCAATTTCAGGCCCTGAGCCAAAAAGTGAGCCAATTTGTGCTGGCCCACGCCGAAGAATTCAGGGCGTACCAGGTTTTCAAGCTCCAGGCCCTGCATCAAAGTGAAGTGGATCTGAGCCCGTTTCAAGCTGTTCCCCATCAAGCGCTGAGCCGCCCCCCTGTGCCTTTTTTGCTGGTTTTTTTGCTCGATCCTGGCGCGCAAATGATGGGCCAATTGCCCGCCTATTTGCTGCAAGATCTGAACACCTCAGCCAAAGCCATGTCCAACTTTTATTTCCAAATGGGGATCGGTGGGCTTCAAATCCAGAGCCAACCCCTGGATTCAGATCATTGGGAGGTCGTGATCGATGCCTATTCCCGTGCTTTTCGCTTTCACTTTGATTTAAACACAGGCATGGCCCAGCTGGTCAACATGTACCAGCGCAAAAGTGCTATTCAAGACACCAGCTCTGACGGTGCAACGACAGGGGATTCAGACGAAAGTCCCTGAGCGGGCAAAGCTCTTTGGCCCCGTTTGACCTCAGCCAGTACGGCCTCCAAGGCCCCACG
Source organism: Candidatus Blackallbacteria bacterium (assembly GCA_051715345.1). Taxonomy (GTDB): domain Bacteria; phylum Cyanobacteriota; class Sericytochromatia; order UBA7694; family UBA7694. The sequence goes on along the minus strand of JBPXJQ010000001.1, from coordinate 15,238 downwards.
GGTGGCGCCCAACCACTGGTTTTTGATCAAAAAATTCCAGACCGGCTCCAACTTTTTCCAGCCCGTGCTATACGCCAGGTGTTTGAGTTGATGTTTGAACTGGGGATGCACAGCTGCAGCCTTCCAGATATTGGAGAGGCTGTAGAACTCGCGATAGGCCCAGTCATAGCCCTTTTTGAGCTGTTCAGCGCTGAGCCCCTGGGTCTGGTAGACCACTTGGCGGGTGTCGTAACGGTCCCATTGGCGGTGTAAGATGCGGCCCTCTTTTTCCATGCGTGCATAGAGGGCGGTGCCAGGATAAGGCGTGAGAATATGGTAGGTGGCCGTGGTCAGCCCGTTTTGCACCCCCCATTCGACGGTCTGTTTAAACACATCTGGGGTGTCATGATCGAGGCCAAAGACAAAACTGCCGTTGATCATAATCCCCAAATCGTGCAGGCGTTGAATGGCTTTAGCGTAGTTTTGGTTCAGGTTTTGGTATTTATTGCTGCTGCGCAAATTGGCGGGGCTGAGGGTTTCAAAGCCCACAAACAAACTGCGCAAACCGGCTTCAGCGGCATGCTCAATTAAATCGTCGCGCAGGATCGAATCGACCGTGGCAGCCGCTTGAAAAACCCGTTTCATGCCTTTCATGCCGTCAAAGAGTTCGCGTGCAAAGCGCCGGTTGCCGAGCAGATGATCATCGAGGAAATAGACGTGTTTGCCGGGCAAGCGCTGAATTTCAGCCAGGGCATCGTTGACGGATTGGGTGTAAAAGCTGCGCCCCCCCTCAAAAAATGCATCTTTATAACAGAAATCACAGTGGTGCGGACAGCCGCGTGTGACCACAATCGAATTGGGCACAAAATAAAGATGGCGCTTGAGCAAATCGCGGCGAATCGGAGGCAGGCCTTGCAGGCTGCGCGTTTGCGAGATATATACTTTTTCCGGCTTACCTGCCCGAAAATCTTCTAAAAAGCGCGGAAAGGCCTCTTCCGCAGGCCCCAGAAAGAGGACATCAGCGTGTGCTGCGGCCTCTTGGGGCAGCGAGGTCACATGCAGACCTCCAAGTGCCACAAAAGCCCCTTGAGCGCGGTAATGATCAGCCAAGGCATAAGCCCGATACGCGTTGGTGATATACACCTGAATGATCACCAATTCCGGGCTGTCATCGAGTTTGAGCGGCTCGACATGTTCGTCTTGCAAAGAGATTTCGTCATCGGGATCAAGGTAGGCGGCCAGGGTTGCCAAGCCCAAAGGGGGAAAGAGGGAATATTTGATCGGACGCCAATAGGGGCTTTTGGCCTCGGTTAAAGCGGGCAGGATCATTTTTACGCGCATGAATTCTACTCTCCACTCAATTTGAATTGGGACGCAGGAACAGCGCAATCCATCTAAGCGAAAGCAAATAAAAACAAGCGAAAGCGGTTTTAACTTTCAGCAGACAAGCGGTTTCAGGCCCGCTATCCAGCCACCACCTGCTGGCTGATCTCATTTAAGCCGCCAAAACGGCGGTCGCGGGAGCAAAAAGCCGACACCACTTCTTGCAAATCGCTGGCAGAAAAATCCGGCCACATTTTTTGCAAGAAGAAAAACTCGGCGTAGGCACATTCCCAGAGCAAAAAGTCGCTCAGGCGTTGCTCGCCACCGGTGCGCACGAGGATATCCACATCGGGCACCCGTTCCGCAGCGGGGTCACTCTGGGTCACCAGCCGCGAGAAGGTCTCGCGGTCAAAGTCACCGCCAAATTCGCTCAATTGGCGGGCCGCTTCGAGGATCATGTCGCGGGCAGAATAGTCCAGAGCCACACGCAGATGGAGTTTTTTACCGCCTAAGGTGGCCTGCTCGGCCCGCACGATCGCAGCCCGCAGGGCATCGGAGAAGCGATCACGGCGACCAATAATCGAAAGGCGCACGCCATTGGCCAAGCAGCGGGGGGTTTCGTTTTTGAGGTACTCGGCAAAGAGTTTCATCAGGGCGTTGACTTCGTAACCGGGTCGCTTCCAATTGTCGGAAGAAAAGGCATAGAGGGTGAGGGTGCCCACCCCATAATCCGGCGCAGCTTCGACAATTTTGCTGACGGTTTTGGCGCCTTCGCGGTGACCCGCCACGCGGGGCCAGCCGCGCTGTTGGGCCCAACGGCCATTGCCGTCGAGCACCAGAGCCATATGCAAAGAGGGTGTGGTATTAAAAGTGCTTTGCTTCATAAAGGTTTTCCCCAAAAAAATTACTGCTGCGACTCGCCCGGATTGCGCATGGTCTGAATCAGGGCCTCCATATGGTTCAAATAGCGTTCCAGGGCTTTGCGCCCAGTTTCTGTGAGACGGTACTCCGTTTTGGGCATCCGTCCCTCGAAGAATTTTTGGCAAGAGATGTATTCGGCTTCTTCCAGTTTGCGGGCATGGACACTCAAATTGCCGTCGCTGGTATCCAGGATCAGCTTGAGTTCGTTAAAACCCAGGGCCTCGTTGACTGCCAGGGCGCTGACAATACCCAGCCGAATGCGTTCATGAATCAGGCGATCCAATTCCAAAGTGCGGTTGGCAGCCTTGGGGGCATCAGGCACAGTAAACAGCGATCTTTCAGTTTTTTCTTTTTTCTTTAACACGGGATTATCCCCCATACTTTCGTGCAATCAGAATCCCGAAGGCGATGTGCAGACCACCAAAGCCCGCTGCCATCAGGGAATTGCCCCAGTGTTCAGGACCGGTCATGGCCAGCACACCCAGGAGCATAAAACAGAAACCCATCACGGGCACAATTTTGACCGAATAGGTGCCACTTGCAATCACACCTGTGCCGTAGAGCAACAACCAAGTGCCGGGGATGAGTTGCAGCAATTGGTGCTGGTAGAAAATAGCTGTCAGCAAGGCCCCAGCCATCATGGCAGGCGTAAAGCTGAGCAAAAATTTGCGACCGGTCTCATTAAACAGCGGCAGCTTGGCCGATTGGGCCTTTTTCATCATCATAAAGCTGGAGATCAGCAGTGAAAGTACGGCTTCTGCCAGCCAAACGAAGATCCAGGTATCTATCTGGGTCTGGGCTGTTGCAGCCCAAGCGGCGATCAAGGCGGTGATCCCAACCAAAATCTGCCCGGTTCCCGAAACCATGGTGTAGGCCGTGGCCCGCTCCATGGTATTGCGGATAAACTTGAGATTTTCCATGGCACGGTCTTGCAATAAAATCGGCTCTTCCGTCATGGATCTTCCTCTCAGATGTGTTTGCGTGTTCCTATCCTTGATTAAACCTCATTTCTGAAAATCTATCAAGTACTTTAAATTATAAAGTTAAATGGAGATTATCATCTGTGAGAAGAGTTACAATTTTTATCAGTTGAACAGGGGGCCTTGAAAAAGGCAGAGCGCCCCCTGTTGAAGGCAGCCAAAATTGGGTATAAAGAATGGGTTGAACACACGATCCGTCCCTGAACTCAGCAGAAATATACGAGCAAACTTCTAGCAAAAATGTCAAAACTGTATCAGGACAGCCGTTTAACCCGCCTCAATGCCTCTGAACTCAGCTTAGAAAATGACTGGCAGATCCCCGTGCGGGTCTTTGCCAATCCAGAGATTCCGATCGAAGCGGTGGCCATTGATGAAATCTCTGACGTGTTGAAAATTCAGCAAAATGTCGCAGATATTCAGGCCGTCGATCCCCAGTTCTTTGGTGCAGACAGCGACCCCCGCCTGCTTGAAGTGGTCTTAACCCCCGATTTTCACAAAGGGGCGGGTATCCCCATTGGCACCGTGCTGCTGAGTCAGGACTTTGCCGTGCCACAAGCGATCGGCAATGATGTGAATTGTGGCATGCGGCTGATGAAAACAGATTTAAGTGAAGCCCAAGTACAGAGCCGTTTGCCAGACATTGAGAAAGCCTTGCGCTATCACTTCTTCGAGGGGGGGCGTCAGATTCCCCTCACAGCCAAGCAAAGAGTGGCACTGTTACGGGAAGGACTTCCGGGCCTCTTGGACACAGCCGCTCAGGCCAATGGTCAAGGACTCTGGGCGGGCATTGATCTCGCGGCCGAGCAACAGAATTTAAGCCGCATGTCTGGGCAAGGGGGCTATCCCACTGACAGTCTGATCGGTTTAGATGATTATATCGCTGGCAGTTGCGGCCTGAGTTATGATGCCCTGATAGGCACATTGGGAGGGGGCAATCATTTTGCCGAAATTCAGGTGGTGCGCAAGCTGTTGGATGGCGCTGTTGCCCATGCCTGGGGCTTAAAACCCGGTCAGGTCGTGGTGATGATCCACTCTGGTTCTCGAGATTTGGGGCATATCACGGGCAGATTGGCCAAAGAGCAGATGAAGGCCCTGTATCCAGCAAATTTGCCTCACCCGGCCAATGGATTATACCCCCTACCTGTGAGGGGGCGGGGCGCAGAGGCCTTTGCTCTGTTTCAGGCTTCGATGTTCAACGCGGCAAATTTTGCCTTTGGCAACCGCTTCTTTTTGGCCCAAATGGTTCGCCAGAGCCTCGCTCAGGTGCTGGGTGAGACCCATTTTGACATGATCTGGGACGCGCCCCACAACCTGATGTGGCAGCATCAAAACCAATTTCTGCATCGCAAAGGAGCCACCCCAGCCAGGGGCTGGGAAGCGGTCCAGAATACAGCTTATGCCCATTGGGGAGAACCGGTGATCGTTCCGGGTTCCATGGGTTCTGCCTCTTATCTGCTGCTGGGGCAGAATCACACAGGGGCGCTCTGTTCTGCTTGCCATGGTGCCGGGCGTCAACTTTCCAGGGGGGAAGCACTACAGGTCGATGACGCCCAATTGGATGCTTTTTTGCGGGATTTTCGCGTAGTGACGGCCTTGGACCCAGAGCGGCCAGAGATTCGCTTGCGCAGGGATATTCTGGATAAATGGCGGCAGGAGCTCAAAAAAGAGGCCCCGTATGCCTACAAAGAGATTACCCCCGTGATTCAGACCCTGACAGATGCGGGTATTGCCCGTCCCGTGGCAGAACTCTGGCCGCTGGTCAGTATCAAATAAGGCCGGTGAAGTGATGTCTTATACCCTGCAAAACTGGCTTGTGCTCCAGCCCTTGGATGACGGCCTGATACTGGCCCGTTCGCCCTTTTTTAGAGCTGTTTCAGCGCTGGGGACGGATCGGGATGAACTCTGCACTCGCTTGGCCGCTGAATTGGAAAATGTCAGCCGTTCATGGTCTCCCCTGCAGCATTTTCAGCACCACCCAGCCCTGGCAATTGAATCCGGGCAAATGCAAATCCAGCTCACGGCCCCAATGCATTTGCCGTTGTGGACCAGCCCTTTGAACCTGTCTTTTGCCTGGGTATCTTGGCAGGTGGGTGAGCGCGCCATCTTCCATTTTCCGACTTTGGGCACCCTGGTTTTGGTGCGCGACCCAAGCAAACAGGTGCAAACCCTGCAAGCCCATGTGCAGCAACAGGTGCAATGGCGTTCGGCTTACCAATTGCCCATGCTCCATTTTTGGCAGCGTCAACACACTTTAGAAGTCGAACCCCATGAACTGAACTATGTTTATCTCCCGCCCAAAGAACAGGCCCAACAGGCCCAACAGGCACAATCCCGCCAAAAGACAAAATTATTGGTGGAAGAAAAGGGCCGAATTTTGACAGCCGAGGGGCTGAATCAAGCTTGGGAAATGGAGACCCAGCTCAAGACTCTGGCCCCCATTTTAAGCGGGAAGCAGCGCCAAAGTGTTTTGTTGGTGGGCCCCTCGGGTGTGGGCAAAACGGCTCTGGCTCACCAGTGGGTGCGCAAGTGCAAAGCGCTGGGGCAGGGCCAGATCCCCTGTTGGGCGATCACGGGCAGTGAATTAATCGCTGGCAATTCGGGTTTTGGGGCTTGGCAAGAAGAGGCCCGCCGTTTAATCGCCGAAGCCATGTCTCATCAGGCCCTGTTGTTTTTGGGCAATTTAACCGAATTGGCAGAGGTGGGCAAAGGGGAATCCCAAAACACAGGGTTGGCTGAATTGCTGCAACCGGCGCTGCGACAGCGGCAAATTCAGGCTGTGGCCGAATGCACCCCAGAACAGTACAAACTGCTGGAACGGCAAATGCCCCAGCTGATTCAGGCTTTTCAGATAGTGCAGGTCAAGGAACCCGAGCCAAACGCCTTGAAGCGGATTTTGCACAAAAAAGCCGAAAGCCTGAGTAAAACGCAACAGAGCAGTTGGAACAGAGCGGCGATTCAGGCCGTCGAAGACCTGCACCGCCGTTTTGCCACTTATTCGGCGTTTCCCGGTCGCTTGTTGCATTTTATGCAGCGCATGTCTCAGCTCACACAGCACAAACCCGTTGATGCCAAGGCGGTGATCCAGACCTTTGCCCAAGAAAGCGGTCTGCCACTCTGGCTGCTGGATCCAGACCAAAGGTTAAACCCAGAATCGACCCTCAATTGGTTTGATCAGCGGATCATTGGCCAAACACAGGCCAGTTCAGCCCTGCTGGATGTCTTGGCCCTGCTCAAAAGCAATCTCAACCAAACCCAGCGGCCCATGGCTTCTTTTTTAATGGTGGGGCCAACAGGGGTGGGAAAAACGGCCTTGGCCAAAGCCCTGGCCCAGTTCCTGTTTGGCAGCGAAAAGCGTTTGCTGCGTCTGGACATGAGTGAGTACCAACAGGCACAGGCCGTCCAGCGTTTGACAGGGATCTGGGGCCAAGAAGGGCTGCTCACGGCCCGGGTTCGCGAGCAGCCTTTTGGCATTTTGCTCTTTGATGAACTGGAAAAAGCCCACCCAGCGTTCTTTGACCTGCTCCTGCAAATCTTGGGTGAGGGCCGCTTGACCGATCATCAGGGCCGCTTGGCCAATTTCTGCAATACCGTCATTTTAATGACCTCCAATCTGGGGGCCCGTGAGCTGTTTCAACGTCAGCCAGGTTTTAGCCAGGAAAAACGTGAGCCAGATTTAGACAGCCATTTTGTCAAAGCCATTCAGCAGTTTTTTCGCCCTGAGCTGTTCAACCGAATAGACCGGGCGATTCCCTTTCGGCCCTTGAGCCAGGAGATGGCCGAAAAAATCACGGTGCGCGAACTCTCGCTCTTGCATCAGCGCCAGGGGTTGCGAGAATTGGGCCTGCAATTACAGGTCAGGCCAGACGCTTTGGCGTATCTGGCGACCCATGCCTACGATATCCGCTATGGCGCACGGCCCTTAAAACGCCTCTTGGAACGGCAGGTTTTGCTGCCTCTGGCAGAGCGAATCAACCAGGAGAACCCCGCGACACTCAGAGACGCTGTGGTTGAAATTTCCCTACAAAAGTCTGAATTGTGTTTTCACTTAAGCCCAGCCACATCCACCCGCTCGCATCAAGCCCCAGCCATCGCCACCACTCTGGGCCAGTTCAGCAAGTTGCGGCAACAATTGGAGCGCTTACAGGCAGGTCAGTCATACCGGGAAATCTGCAATGAGCTCTATTGGCTCGAGCGCGAAAAAAGCAAATCCGATAAAATGCGTTTTCGCCAATGGAAACGGCTGGAAAGTTTGCAAGAGATCAAAAATGTGCTGCAAACCCTGATGCACAGTGTCAAAACCTGGGAAAGTGATCTGTGGCTGGCCTGTTGTGAAACAGAGCCAGTACATGAGAACATAACCGCCATCCAGCCTGAGGAATTGCAGGCAAAATTGCACACCCTCTTGTTGCAGATCTACCGGCAGCTTTACCCCCAAGTCGATCAGGTGACCCTGATCTTGTATCGCAAAGAGCCGGATCAAGACACCGCCTTGTTGGCCGCTTATGATGCCCTGGCCAAACAGCGCAGTCAAGCGGTCAAGCTCTATGCCTGTGACCCAGCTCGGCATGAAAATGGCGAATTAAGGGATGAGAAGGGCCAGCTAAAATACAATTACAGACCGCTCAAAACACTGCCAATTGAGACCGAAAAGTGCCAAATCTTTTTGCTCGAAATAACCGGGCCCGATGCTTTGCTGTGGTGGCAAGGTGAAGCGGGTTTACACAGCTTTCGCAAAACAGCCAAAGGCAAGCGTTTGCTCTGGGGAGTCGAAGCCAAGGCCTGCAGCTTTCAGGATTTTCAGACCAAGGATAAACCAGAGGGTCAGCCGCATGAGGCTCAATATTCACCCCAATATTCACCTCCATTTTCGGCCTTTGTTGCCCGGCGCGAATACAACTTTTATGCCCATGAAATTTATGATCCTGTGTTAAAAAAACATCTGCATTGGGGGGCTGCCGGCTGGCAGGCCAAACTGGCAGATTGCCTCGAAGCCAGTCTCAATCTCCACATTCTCAAGCAATTGGAATCCGATGATGGAAATTAAACTGCCTGTTCAATTTCAAAAAATCTCAGTGCCCGAGCAAAGCCCCTATTACCAAGTGCGTCCGCTCTTTTTTGAAGAACCCTGCCTGATTCACCGCGATCTGAATACCCTGCTTGCCAATTTCACACGCGAAGTGCGGAAACAGTTTCAGGCCCTGTTAAAAGAAGAGCGGCATGAAGACCTGGCCCGTTGGTGTTTTTGCCCCGAAGTGAGTTTGCTTGAGTCTGAATTTTTGGTTAAATCAGATAAAACAATTATCAAAGGCCAATTGAAACTGGGTAAATTTAGCCAATCGACACAACGCTTTCTCTTTCCTTTGGAATTTCCCGAATGGTGGTTTGTCCTTGAGCGCGGAGAAGACCTCGAAACCCGCTTAAACAAAGTGCTGAACGCCTATCTCAAGGCCCAAGGGGCAAAGGCCTATCTCCATTACGAAAAATTGGCCGAATTAAAAACGCAAAAATCCAAAGCCTGGGTAGAGGTACTCAGCTTTGAACTGCCTGTGCCCCTGCGGCAATTTCAAGCCCCAGCTTTGGAGCGGATGCTCTTTGGCTTTGAACAATTATCTGGCGCAGAAGAACTCGAAAAAACCGGCACTTGTCTGGAGCATCTGCCCCACGAGCGCCTGTCTGAAACCCTCGGGCGTGAAAGGGAACTGGCACTTTTACAGGATTTGCTGCGGGTCCAAAAATCGCCCCAGCCCATTGCTTTGATTGGCCCACCGGGTGTGGGCAAAACAGCTCTGCTGCACCAATGGATCCGCAACCGACTCCAAAAAAACCGCAAAGCCAAAGGCAACCGCCAGACCTGGCTTTTGAGCCCGTTGCGTTTACAGGCGGGCATGATGTATGTCGGGCAGTGGGAAACCCGTTTATTGGCGATTTTACAAGAGATCGAAGCCCGTGAGCATCTTTTGGTGATCGACAACCTGCCCGGTTGGTACCAGGCCGGTCGCAGCATGAGTTCGGATTTAAGCATGGGCGAATGTTTGCGCCAGCAGATGGATAAACGTCAACTGCGCCTGCTGGTCGAAATGACACCAGAAACCCTGCTGCGTATGCGCGAATTGGATCGGGGCTTTATCGAGCGCTTTCATTGTCTACAGCTTGAAGAAATGAGCCAAACCCAGACCTATCGCGTCGCGATTCAACGGCTGCGCCAGCTCGAATCCACCTACCAGAGTCACGTGTCGCCCCAAGTTCTGCCTTTGGCCAAACAATTACAAGAGCGCTTCGAGCGCGAGGGCGTTTTTCCCGGCAAATTGCTGTCCCTTTTGGATTATGTGGTGCAACAACACACCCGCTCGACGATTCAACCAGCAGAACTTTATAGCAGTTACGCCCAGTTTACAGGGCTGTCGCGGCATTTATTCGCCAATCGAGAAGTGGCCTTGACCCGTGCCGAGATTGGCGATTGGCTCAAACAACGGATCTTTGGGCAGGAGCAAGTTTTAACGGTGCTGACAGATATTATTCTGACCTTTCGTGCCGGGCTCAACGACCCCGATCGGCCGATTGCTTCGCTGCTGTTTTTGGGCCCCACCGGTGTGGGCAAGACCGAAACAGCCAAAGCCCTGGCAGAATACTTTTTTTCCAGTTCCGAACGCCTGCTCCGCTTTGACATGAACGAATACCAATCGGAGCACGCTGTGGCACGCTTAACGGGCACCACACAAGCACCCGACGGGCTGCTGACCCAAGCCATTCGCCAATCGCCTTTTGCGGTGATTCTGCTGGACGAAATCGAAAAGGCCCATCCGGGTGTGTTTGATCTCTTGTTGCAAATCCTCGGCGAGGGCCGGTTGACCGATGCCCATGGCCGGGTGGCCCATTTTAGCAATGCCCTGATCATTTTAACTTCCAATCTGGGGGCGGGAGAACTCAACTCGCGCCTGGGTTTCAACCCAGAAACCCAAAACGTAAATCAGCATTATCGCCAGAAGGCCCAGGCTTTTTTCAGGCCTGAATTGTTCAACCGCTTGGACCATGTTTTGCCGTTTATGCCTTTAAAGCCTGAATTCATGCTGGATCTGGCCCGCAAAGGCCTGCAGCAAATCCTGGGCCGACAGGGCCTCAGCCGGCGCAAATGTATTTTTCAATTGGAACAGAGTGCCCTGCAGGCCTTGGCCCATTCTGGCTATCACCCAGATTTGGGGGCCCGCTATCTCAAGCGCCATTTGGAGCGACAGGTGGCCATGCCGCTGGCAGCGCTGCTGGCAGGACGCTCCACCCAGGATATGACCCTGTTTCGTCTGAGTGCAGACCCCGAAGGTCTGTTAACCTGGCAAGCCGAAGATCTCAAAGAAATTCCCCCCTGGCCAGAATCGGCGACGCTCAATGCGATTACGTCGCCCCCTTCCCTCCCTTTGATTCTGGCCGAACTGGAGCAGCGCTTGGCTGAGATCTTTGCCTGTTTGCGCAATCAATTGCCACAACAGCGCCAGGTTTCGACCCAACTGGACAGCCGCAGCTATCATCTCTACTCACTGCAAGAGTTGGCCCAAAGCTTGCAAAGCGATTTAGAGACCCTGCGCATGCAGATGGCGCGCAAAACCCCGGATTTGGTGCGGCCAGGCAATTTGCAAAGAGCCCGGCAAGGCCTCTTACACGACACATCTCGCCCCCGCACCCGTCTGGATAAACTCTGGGCTGCCCAAGATCTGCAGGCTTATCTCAAAGAATTGCGTGACCACGCTGAACCCTATAGCCAAGAGCCCCAAAGCCTTTTGCACTTGCGTCAGCAGATGGCCCTGGCTGAAAGTATGGCCATGCAAAGCCAAGCAGACGAGCAAACAGTGCTGATGTGGATTAAACCCATTCCCGATTACCCGGTCCAAACAGACTGGGAGATCGCCGCTTTGGCGCGCTTATACCAACAGGTTTTTGAGGTTTTGCCAGGCCTGGAAGTGACCCTGCTCGATGCAGACGCGCAGCCCGCAGCGGGCAGCATGCTCCTGATTCGGGGGTTTCATGCCCTGGCGCTGGCCTCGCTGGAAGCCGGGATACATCTCTTTGATGCCGTTTATGAGCCCTGGTTGCCTGTGCGGGTGATTTGCCAAAACCTGCCTCCGGAAACACCGCTGGAACAGGCTGTAAAGGACTTGCGCCGCGATCCCATCGGCCCCAACCACCTGATTCGCCTCTATGCCAGTGCCACACTGCTCGATTTGCGCTCCGGCGTGCTGTTTAAACACGGCTTTCCGCCCCCGGCGGACATGCGCCAGCTAATGCTTTTGAACCATATGCGCCAGGTAGAACAAATGGAACAAATGGACCAAGTGGAGGTCAGCCATGGGTCTGACTAAATTGCCCGTTTTGCTCTGGGAAGATCTCAGCCAACAGACCACCGCTGTCTTGATTCAGTCTGAACAACAGGTGGCTGTTGCGGCCTCGGCAAAAGAGGCCTTACACGATCTCAAAAACGGGTTGAACTGGCAGCAGCAGCAAAACCCCTGGGATCTGCCCACAGAAATCCTGGATCCCACTCTGCTGATGGTTCAGGTGAAATTATTGCCCCGTTATGAAATTGGCGAGCGCAGCTTTTACGACAGCAGCCCGATCTCACTGCCGGTACCCTGTGTGCATGGTCGTATGTATGGCTATAGCGTGGCCTTTTTGCCTCTCTTTGCCAAACTCTTTTATTTCCATGCTGCCGAGACGTTGCCCCAACTCGTGATGCACCATGTACAGGATTTTTTCCAACAAGAAACAGGCCAAAACCCACATGACTATTTGGCCGCTTCTGGCTTTCGACTGGAATTTATCCGCTTTTCTGGGTCCGTAGATCTGCCCAGTGGGGAGGCCGAGGGAGCGCTCAGATATTTGCCCACCGTGGCCACCCCTTTGCACAAACGGGGGGCCGGAACGGGGCGGGCCCTCGAACGCGAAGTGGAAATAGGCGAATTGATGCGGCTTTTGGCGCAGGGCGGGGCGATTGCCCTGATTGGCCCCAGTGGCGTTGGCAAAAGCCTGCTTTTAAAAGAGGTCATTCGCAGGCTGGGGCAAAAGCAAAAACCGCTGCCTCAGTTTTGGTCGACCCGTGCATCTTACCTGATAGCAGGTATGCGCTATTTGGGCCAGTGGGAAGAGCGTCTTCAGGAAGTCTTGCAAGAGTTGAGCCGGGTTCAAGGCACACTCTGCATTGAGGGCCTGGTGGATCTGATCAACCTGGGGGGCAGCAGTCCCCAATCGGGGATTGGCGCTTATGTGTTGAATGAATTGGAGCAGGGCGATCTTCAGCTGATCATTGAATGTACCCCCGAAGAGTGGGAAGCCTGCCGCCGACTCTTGCCGGGGCTGAACCAAAAACTCAGACCCTATTTGCTGAAACCACTGGAAAAACCCCAGGCCATTGCGGTGCTTGAGCAAATTTTAAAAGACTGTGCCCGTCAGTGCCAGATCCGTACCGAGCATCATCTGGCTGCCAGTATTTACCATTTGTTTCGCCGCTGGTTGCCCTACCAAAGCCTGCCTGGCCAGGCAGGGGATTTTATTCGCAAGCTCTGTGAACAAAGCCAATCCCAAGCCCAAAGCCATTTGGGTTTTGCCGATGTGTTGAGCGCATTTGCGGCTTTTTTACAGGTCGATCAAGCGCTTTTAAATGATGCTGTGCTCTGGTCTCCTGCAGAGATTTTGGCAGACTTTGAGGCCCAAATCAAAGGGCAGCCCCAGGCCTGTCAAAGCCTGACCCAAACCGTGCTGATGGTCAAAACGGGTTTAAATGACCCCGCCAAGCCCTTGGGCGTGCTCTTGTTTTGTGGCCCCACGGGGGTCGGAAAAACCGCACTGGTCAAAGTTTTGGCACAAAAATTATTTGGCTCGGGCAGCAAAGAGCGTTTGATCCGTCTGGATATGAGTGAATACAACAGCGCAGGTGCGGCGGAACAATTATTGACCCAGCCCAACGGCGAACCGGCAGAATGGCTCTTGCAGGCCCGGCAATACCCCTTTGCAGTGATTCTGTTAGACGAAATTGAAAAAGCTGCGCCCGAAGTCTTTGACCTGTTTTTGAGCCTGTTTGATGAAGGGCGGCTGACCGATCGCTTTGGCCGCACCACCTATTTCTGCAATTCAGTGATCGTCTTGACCTCCAATTTGGGCGCAGTGCGTGGCCCTGCCATTGGCTTTCATCCAACCGATCAGGTGGATTTTGACAAAGCGGTGCGCGCCTATTTCCGGCCTGAATTTTACAACCGGCTGGATGCGGTGATCAGCTTCAACCCCCTGGGCCCAGAAGCGATCCATGAAATTGCCGAGCAGGCCTTGCTGCAATTGGGCCAACGCCCAGGTCTCTTGCAGCGCCAATTACACCTGAGTTGGGAGCCCGCTGTGGTCGATTATCTGGCCCGACAGGGGTTTCACAAAGACTACGGCGCCCGGCCTTTGCATCGTGTGTTAGAGCAAGCCGTGGCTGTGCCTCTGGCGCATTTTTTACTGACAGAACCAGAACGCCAAGCCCAAAAGTTGTGCTTGAAGCTACTCAACAACCAAATTGCCGTGGAGGCCGATTCAGGCGAAAAGTGACAGGTCAATACTGGTCAATACTGGTCAATACTGGCCAAGGCATGAAATCATTCAAATTTGGCTTTGTGTTTGAGGATGAACTGCCCAATGCTTCTGGGTTTTCGGGCCAAAACCGCTTCAAGCGTGGGTACAATTGCCGGAGGGCCTTGAAACTGCGGCAAAAAATGCAGCATCAAAGTGACCAAAGTCTTGTCAAGTTTCATTCCCTCTGCGCGTTTGAGCTGAATATACCGCCAAGGACTCAGCGAGTGATACGCTATCGAAGTGCCACAGATCTGATTCAGGCGATTGACCACAGTTTCAAAATCTAAATTTTCCTGTCCAGAAATAACCACTGCGCTGTTTTTGTATGCCTCAAAATTGAGAATCAAGGTATGTGCGAGATCGGCCAGATCTTCGATATCGAGCCAGTTGAACTGGCCCTTGCCTGCGGGCAGACTGATTGAGCGCAGGGTATGAATTTCGTCCCACAAGGTGGTGGTCAGGTTTTGCATAAAATAGCTGGGTCGCAAAAAAATCGTGGCCAGTTGCTTTTTCTGCAACAAGACTTCAATCTTTCGATGGGGAATCATCGGCAGCTTCTCGGCCCCTTGTACAGACAGAAAGACAACCTGGCTGACTTGGTTTTCGACAAACGCAGCAACCAAAGGGGAAAAATACCGCTGCACATCTGCCAAATGGGGCGGGCGCAGTAAAAAGACAGTGTCGATACCCGACAGTGCGGTCGCAAACGTGGTCGGGTCTTCGAAGTCAAAGTGACGGCATGCGATGGTGTTTAAGGCTTCGAGCTGCGATTGGGCCTTGGCAATGTCTCTTACCCCAGCATAGACCTTGATGCCCTTTGAATCGTCTGCAAAGCGGGAGAGGATTTCAGTCCCGACATTGCCAGTTGCCCCTGTTACCAATAATTGTCTCTCAGCAGCGGGTTCAGGCATCTGTTCCTCTGAAATAGTCGTGGGCAAAAGCCAAAAAATGAAACAAACTCCGGAGTTGAAGCGAATTCCTACGTCCATCGGCCTCCTGAGGTCTTCGTTCCATCCAGCCGGGTTGTCTCCTTTTCAGGACCCTCACGTCTGCTCGCGTTTGCCCTTGCGGGTGTCGTACGCGCCTGACGCCATCTGGAAGAAACTAGCTGCATCGTTTGCACATTGCAGCTCCCTCTTCAGGCTTTTTGCCAGACCCTCAGGGATTTCCCCCCGTTCAAGCGGTTTCAGAACAGACCTTTCGGCTTCTTCCAAACTTGACCCTCTTGCCGATTCTCGCGGCTTCAGGGTTTTGCCCTTTGAACGGATCCGTTGCTACAGCCGAGGCTGAGCCCGTTTCCCTCTCGTCTTTGGCCCCTTCAGGGTATTGCCCTCACTGCCCGTCGGCCACCGTTACCAGCGCCTGCCGCTCTTGCCTTTTATCCGAGACACTTGCGCATCTCAGCCGAGGCTCCAACGGATTCTTCCGTGCAGATCGTGTGCCCA